>NZ_LKEG01000041.1:0-76741 GCF_001645105.1 Pseudomonas marginalis | reverse complement strand
TGGGGGGCCGCCGCCACGCGCCATCCATGGCGCGGGGCGGCTAAACCGGCATCCCTGCCGGTTTACCCCCCAAATCCCTGTCGGATTACGGCCAGCGTGTTTGACGGGGCGCCTGAGATCAAAAGCGAGATCAAGATCAGGATCAACAGCGACTCGCTTCGCATCGTGGTTAGTGTGGTTGCTACTGCGTTGTGTAGATGCCTATGGTCATCGGGGGCAAGCCCCCTCCCACATTTTTTCCCGTGTCTACTTGGGGCTTTTTTTGACCAGCTTCATCACCACCACAAAAAACACCGGCACAAACACCACCGCCAGCGTCGCGGTGATCATCCCGCCGATCACACCCGTGCCGATAGCCTGCTGGCTGGCCGAGCTGGCCCCCGTGGCAATCGCCAGCGGCACCACGCCGAGGATGAACGCCAGGGACGTCATGATGATCGGCCGCAAGCGCAACCGTGCAGCCTTCAAAGTGGCGGTGATCAGGTCTTCACCCTGGTCGTACAGGTCCTTGGCGAACTCGATGATCAGGATCGCGTTTTTCGCCGACAAGCCAATGATGGTGATCAAGCCGACCTTGAAGAACACATCGTTGGGCATGCCGCGCAAGGAGACGGCCACCACTGCACCGAGCACGCCCAACGGCACCACCAGCAACACCGAGGTCGGAATCGACCAGCTTTCATACAATGCCGCCAGGCACAAGAACACGATCAGCAGCGACAGGCCGAGCAGCAACGGTGCCTGGGCGCCGGACAGGCGCTCCTGCAGCGACAATCCGGTCCATTCCTGGCCCAGGCCGGCCGGCAACTGGCTGACCAGTCGCTGGATCTCATCCATCGCCTCACCGGTGCTGTGCCCCGGTGCCGCTTCGCCGGAAATCGCGATGGCCGGGTAGCCGTTGTAACGGGTCAACTGCGTCGGGCCCTGGGTCCACTTGGCTTCGACAAACGCCGACAACGGCACCATCTTCCCGGCGTTGTTGCGCACGTTGATCTTCATCAAGTCCGCCACCTGGCTGCGCTGGTCACCCTCGGCCTGCACCACCACCCGCTGCATGCGGCCCTGGTTGGGGAAGTCATTGATGTAGGCCGAACCGATGGCCGAGGACAGCACGTTGCCGACGTCGGCAAACGACACGCCCAGCGCGTTGGCCTGCTTGCGGTCCACCTCCAACTGCACTTGCGGGGCTTCGGCCAGGGCGCTTTCGCGCACGTTGGCCAGGATCGGGCTTTTTGCGGCGGCGGCCAGCAACTCGGTGCGCGCCGCCATCAAGGCGGCATGGCCGACACCACCACGGTCCTGCAAGCGGAATTCGAAGCCGCTCGAGGTGCCCAGGCCATCCACAGGCGGCGGCAGGATCGCATAGGCGATCGCGTCCTTGAGCTCGCTGAAGGCCATGTTGGCACGGTCGGCAATCGAGGACGCAGAGTCATCGCTGCTGCGTTCCGACCAATCCTTGAGCGTGGTAAACGCCAGCGCCGCGTTCTGCCCCGAGCCGGAGAAACTGAAGCCCATGATCATGGTGGTATCGCCCACCCCAGGCTCGCCGGCGTTATGCGCTTCGATCTGCTCGGCCACCTGCACCGTGCGGTTCTTGCTCGCACCCGGTGGCAACTGGATGTCAGTGATGGTGTAGCCCTGGTCTTCCACCGGCAGGAACGAGGAGGGCAGGCGGCTGAACATCCATCCCAGGCCGACCAGCAGCACCAGGTAAATCAGCAGGTAGCGTCCGCTGCGCTTGAGGGCGTAGGCCACCCAGCCTTCATAGCGGTCGGTGAGCTGTTCGAAGCGCTTGTTGAACCCGCCGAAGAAACCGCCCTTGGCGTGGTGCTCATCCTTGGCAATCGGCTTGAGCAAGGTGGCGCACAGGGCTGGGGTCAAGGTCAGGGCCAGGAACGCCGAGAACAGGATCGAGGTGGCCATCGACAGCGAGAACTGCTGATAGATCACCCCCACCGAACCCGCCATGAACCCCATCGGCAGGAACACCGCCACCAGCACCAGCGTGATGCCGACGATGGCACCGGTGATCTGGCCCATGGCCTTCTTGGTCGCGTCCTTGGGCGACAGGCCCTCGGTGGCCATGATCCGCTCGACGTTCTCCACCACCACGATCGCATCGTCCACCAGGATGCCGATCGCCAACACCATGCCGAACATGGTCAGTACGTTGATCGAAAAGCCCAGCAACAACATGGTCGCGAAGGTGCCCATCAACGCAATCGGCACCACCAGCGTGGGGATCAGCGTGTAACGCACGTTCTGCAGGAACAGGAACATCACCGCAAACACCAGCGCCATCGCCTCGAGCAACGTGTAGACCACCTTGGTGATCGAGACTTTGACGAACGGCGAAGTGTCGTACGGGATCTTGTATTCCACATTGGCCGGGAAGAAGCGCGACAACTCGTCCATCTTCGCCCGCACCAGCGTCGCAGTGTTCAGCGCGTTGGCACCCGGTGATAGTTGCACGCTGACCGCGGTGGACGGTTTGCCATTCAGGCGCGTGGAGAACTGGTATTCCTGGCTACCGACTTCCACTCGCGCCACGTCGCCGATGCGCACGGTGGAACCGTCCGGGTTGGCCTTGAGCACGATGTCGGCGAATTCGGCCGGCGTCGACAGCTGGCCCTTGACCAGCACCGCCGCAGTGATTTCCTGGCTGTTCGTACCCGGCAAATCACCGATGCTGCCGGCGGATACTTGGGCGTTCTGCGCGCTGATCGCGGCGTTCACATCGGCCGGGGTGAGGTTGAAACCGATCAGTTTCTGCGGGTCGATCCAGATGCGCATGGCGCGCTCGGCACCATACAGCTGGGCCTTGCCCACACCGTCCAGGCGCTTGAGTTCGTTCATCACGTTGCGCGCCAGGTAGTCACTGAGCGCTACGTCATCGAGCTTGCCGTCGTTGGACGTGAGGGTCACCAGCAGCAGGAAGCCGGCGGAGACTTTCTCCACCTGCAAACCTTGCTGGGTCACCGCTTGCGGCAGGCGCGGTTCCACGGCCTTGAGGCGGTTTTGCACGTCAACCTGAGCCATTTCCGGGTTGGTGCCCGGCTGGAACGTCGCGGTGATGGTGGCCGAGCCCAGGCTGCTCTGCGACTCGAAATACAGCAGGTGGTCGGCGCCGTTGAGCTCCTGCTCGATCAGGCTGACCACGCTTTCGTCCAGGGTCTGGGCCGAGGCGCCCGGGTACACCGCATAGATCTCGACTTTCGGCGGCGCGACGTTGGGGTACTGCGCCACCGGCAGTTGCGGGATGGCGAGCGCGCCGGCCAGCAGGATAAACAGGGCCACCACCCAGGCGAAGATCGGGCGGTCAATAAAGAACTGCGGCATGACAGGTTATTCCTTTACGAGCGGGCTGGCGTCCACTTCAACTTTTTCACCGGGGCGCGCATGTTGCAGGCCTTCGACGACGATACGGTCACCGGGCTTGAGGCCGCTGCTGACGATCCAGCGGTCCTCGATCACCGCGCCCAACTCCACCGGTTGCTGGGTCACCGTTTGCTCGGCGTCCAGTAGCAGCACCATCGGAATGCCGGCGCTGTCACGGGTGATGGCGCGTTGCGGCACGCTGATGCCTTGCTTGTCGACGGCCTGTTCCAGGCGCACCCGTACAAAGCTGCCGGGCAGCAGGTCGAGGTCCGGGTTGGGGAATTCGCTGCGCAGGATGATCTGCCCGGTGCCAGGGTCGACGCTGATCTCGGCGAACAGCAATTTGCCCGGCAATGGGTAGAGACTGCCGTCGTCCTGGATCAGCGTGGCTTTGGCCTGGTCCTGGCCGACCTGCTTCAAGCGGCCGGCGCGGAAGGCCCGGCGCAGATCATTCAGCTCGCGGGTGGACTGGGTCAGGTCGGCGTGGATCGGGTCCAATTGCTGGATGATCGCCAGCGGCGTGGCCTCGTTCTGGCCGACCAGTGCGCCTTCCGTCACCAGCGCCCGGCCGATGCGCCCGGAAATCGGCGCGGTCACGGTGGCGTAGCCCAGGTTCAGCTTGGCGCGCTCGACCGCCGCCTTGTTGGCGGCGACCTCGGCGTTGGTCTGGCGCACGGCGGCGCGGGCGTTGTCGTAGTCCTGGCCGCTGATGGCGTTGCCTTCCACCAACTGGCTGTAGCGCTGCTCTTGCAGGCGCGCCTGGAAGGCATTGGCCTCGGCCTTGCTCAGGTTGGCCTGGGCGCTGTCGAGATCGGCCTTGAACGGCGCGGGGTCAATGCGAAACAGCACGTCGCCCTGTTTCACGTCGTGGCCTTCCTTGAACACCCGCTGCATCACCACGCCGGCGACTCGTGCGCGCACTTCGGCAATGCGCGGCGCGGCAATGCGCCCACTCAGTTCGCTGGTGATGGACAGGGGCTTGGCGGCGAGGGTTTCGATGCGCACTTTGGCCAGGGGCATTTCCGGTGCCTCGGCGGCGGATTTGTCACACGCGCTCAGGGCCAGGGTGAGGGCCAGCAGGCAAAACGGCGCAAACAGATTCTTCGACATGCTCTTATCCCAATATTGACTGGCGCATCCTAAAGTCACCTGCGCCGTGGTGCTGTGAAGCTGTGTAGGTGGTGTGTGAAGAAATGTAAGGTGCGGCGCGCGGGGCGCCGGGGGCGTATATCCTTGCACAATCCTGCACCACACCAACAAACCGCATTATTTGGAAACACCATGCCCAACATCCTCCTGGTGGAAGACGACGCCGCACTCTCCGAGCTGATTGCCAGCTACCTGGAACGCAATGGCTACCAGGTCAGCGTGCTCAGCCGCGGCGACCATGTCCGTGAACGCGCCCGCCTGAACCCGCCGGACCTGGTGATCCTCGACCTGATGCTGCCCGGCCTCGACGGCCTGCAGGTGTGCCGCCTGTTGCGCGCCGATTCGGCGGGCCTGCCGATCCTGATGCTCACCGCCCGCGACGACAGCCACGACCAAGTGCTGGGCCTGGAAATGGGCGCCGACGATTACGTGACCAAACCCTGCGAGCCGCGTGTGCTGCTCGCCCGTGTCCGTACATTGCTGCGGCGCAGCAGTTTGTCCGAGCCCCAGGCGGCCAACGACCAGATCATCATGGGCAACCTGTGCATCGACCTGTCGGAACGCACCGTGACCTGGCGCGGGCAGTCGGTGGAGCTGTCCAGCGGCGAATACAACCTGTTGGTGGTGCTGGCGCGGCACGCCGGCGAAGTGCTCAGCCGCGACCAGATCCTGCAGCGCTTGCGCGGTATCGAGTTCAACGGCACCGACCGTTCGGTGGATGTAGCCATCTCCAAGCTGCGCCGCAAGTTCGACGACAACGCCGGTGAGGCGCGCAAGATCAAGACGGTGTGGGGCAAGGGCTACCTGTTCAGCCGTTCCGAGTGGGAATGCTGAGCCATGTTCCGTGTACTGCTGCGCCTCTACCTGATCACCATCGTCACCTACAGCCTGGCGATCTACTTGATCCCCTCGCTGGTGATCCAGCTGTTTGAACACCGCTACATGAACTACAACATCGAGCAGACCCGCGGCCAGCAGAAGCTGATCGTCAAGCAATACCTGCGGGCACCGGTGGAACGCTGGTCACAGGTGACCGAGCAATTGGGCCACGACTTCGCGCCGCTCAGAGTGCAGTTGCTGCTGCGCCAGGACGCCAGCTATAGCCCCGCGCAGGAAAAACTGCTGGAGCAAGGCAAATCGGTGGTGCGCCTTGGGGAATGGGGCTGGATGGAGGAAATCAGCTCGCCGATCAATGAGCAATTCGTGGTCAAGCTGACGATCCCGCCGGATCCGATGGACATGAACGTGCTGTACTGGGCCATCAACGTACTGATCGTCGCCGCGCTGCTGGCGTGCCTGCTGGTGTGGCTGCGTCCGCACTGGCGCGACCTCGAGCGCTTGAAAAGCACCGCCGGGCAATTGGGCCGGGGCAACCTGGCCGAGCGCACGCGTATTCCGGCCAGCTCCAGCATTGGCAGCCTGGCTTCGGTGTTCGACACCATGGCCGACGACATCGAGCACCTGCTCAACCAGCAGCGCGACCTGCTCAATGCCGTCTCCCATGAATTGCGCACGCCGCTCACACGCCTGGATTTCGGCCTGGCCCTGGCGCTTTCCGAAGACTTGCCCGAGGCCAGCCGCGAACGCCTGCAAAGCCTGGTGGCGCATATCCGCGAGCTGGATGAACTGGTGCTGGAGTTGCTGTCCTACAGCCGCCTGCAAAACCCGGCGCAACTGCCGGAGCGGGTCGAGGTGGTGCTCGATGAGTTTATCGACAGTGTGCTTGGCAGCGTCGATGACGAACTGGAAAACCCCGAGATCGTCATCGACGTGGCGCTCGATTGCGCGGTGGAACGGTTCAGTCTTGATCCGCGCCTCACCGCCCGTGCCTTGCAGAACCTGCTGCGCAATGCCACGCGTTACTGCGAAAAACGCATCCAGGTGGGCGTCAAGGTGTGCCCCAAGGGCTGTGAAATCTGGGTCGACGATGACGGTATCGGCATCCCGCTCGACCAGCGTGAACGCATCTTCGAGCCGTTCTACCGCCTTGACCGCAGCCGTGACCGCGCCACCGGCGGCTTCGGCCTGGGCCTGGCCATCAGCCGGCGCGCCTTGGAGGCCCAGGGCGGCACCTTGACCGCATTGGCGTCGCCATTGGGCGGCGCGCGGTTCCGGGTGTGGTTGCCCAGCGTCGCCTGATCACAGCACTTTGACGGCGCGGCCGATCGCCTGGATCGGCCCGGTGGGCTTGCCGGTCGGCGAGCCGCGCGGGTCTTCCAGGGTCAGTTCGAACAGCTGGTTCTGCGTCAGCGGCGGCAACTGGTCCAACGGCACCGACAGCGTCTGGCCGGGTTTGACCAACCCCAGCGACACCGGCCCTTGCCAACCATCGCCCTTGGTCCAGAACTGCAGGGCCTTGTCCGCCGGTACTTCCATCACGCCCAATGGGATCAACTGAATCTGCTGGTTATTGCTGGCCTGAATCACCCAGCCCGGGGCCTGGCTTTGCGGAGCCACCAGCACCACCACAAAGCTGGGTTCCAGGTTGGGCGGACGGGTCAGCAGCAGTGCGGCCAGCACCAGCGTAGCCACCAGCCCGGCACCGGCCAGGCCACGCCATACGGCGAGCAGGTCCCACCAAGGTGTGCGGGCGCCGGCGGTGCTGCGTTCGATGCGTGGCCACAACTCGGAGGAGGGGGGCACGGGCTCCGCCAAGGCGGTCAACGGCAACAGGCGTTGCTCCCAGGCGTCCACTGCCGCGCGTAACTCGGCGTCGTGGCTCAGGCGCTGTTCCACTTCCGCGCGTTGTTCGCCAGGCAGGGTGCCCAGCACGTATTCGCTGGCCAGTTCGTCCAGTGGGTTGCTCATGTCATGCACTCCCGCAGCGCGGCGAGGCTACGTTTGATCCAGGCCTTGACGGTCCCCAGCGGGGTGTCGAGTTTCTGGGCGATTTCGCTGTGGGAATAACCGTCGACATAGGCATGCAGGATGCACGTGCGACGGGTCGGATCGAGCTGCTCCAGGCAGGTGTGGACTTGCCCCGTGCGTGCGCTGAACTCAAAGGTGTCGGTCGCAGCGACTGGCTCGTGTTCGTCGCCCAACGGGACTTCGCGATAATGGTTACGCACGACGTTGAGCGCCAGGTGGCGGGTCACGCTGAACACCCAGCCACGGGCCGACCCGCGAGTGGGGTCAAAGCTGCCGGCGCCGCGCCAGATCTTGATGAACGCGTCATGCACGATATCTTCGGCGAGGGACTTGTCCCTGACGATACGCAGCGCCACGCCAAGCAGATGGCTGCTTTCCTGCTGATAGAGCGCGCGCAAGGCGCGTTGATCGCCACGGGCGCAGGCCAGCAGACAGGCTTCGTAATCGAACACGCGGTGCTCCCCCCAACCAACGTCATTGGGGGCAGCGTAGCCGTATTTATTCAGTTGGCTGCCCAGAAGATGTAATCAGCCTTGTACTTGACCACTTCCTGCTTGCCCTTGTTGGCCGCCGTGCACGCGCTGTTCGGTGCTACGCCCCCCTCTAACGCAACCCGCTGGATGTAACTCACACCGCTCATCGCGCCCTTGCCTTCGGCCGGGTTGGCCTTGACCAGTTGGTAGGGAAGGTTGCCCGCACCGGACGGCGCCACGGCCAGCTGGGTGCCGGTGACTGTCGAACCGTCCTTGGCCTGCCAGGTGGCGGGTGGGCCGAAATAGGTGCCGACTTGCTTGCCGCTGCGGTCATTCAACACGGCCTTGGGGCCGACGAAGGTCCATTCGGTCTGGCCGGCGGCGTTGGCTTTGTCCCGGCACTCGTAGGTGATTTCGCCGACGCCGGTGGTCTCCAGTGCCACCTTGTGGCCGTCCGGCACTTTGATGCTGTCGGGCAAGCCGGTCTGGGCAAAGGCTGCGGGTGCGGCGGCGAGCAGGGCGGTGAGACAGAACAGTGCTTTAGCGTTCATGGGTACTTCTCCATTTCAGTAAAACAGGGGGATGACTGAAAGGACTACCCATGGCACGCACGATTGGATGCAGTGATTAGAAAATAAACGCGGGAGGGCGCACACTGTGCCCCCGCTTTACCCGAAGAGAGATTGGCAATGACTGGTGTTCACACGTCTGCTCAACAAGGTTTCTCTACCCAGGCCGTGACCTACGCCCAAGGTCGGCCGGATTATCCAAGGCAACTCACGGGCTGGCTGGCCGAGACCTTGCGCATCGACGCACAGTCGAGCGTGGTTGACCTGGGTGCCGGCACCGGCAAGTTCACCCGTTTGCTCAGCACCCTGGCGCCGACGTTGACCGCCGTCGAGCCCGTAGCGGCGATGGGCGCGCAGTTGCGCAAACTGCTGCCGGATGTGCGCCTGGTCAATGGCACCGCCGAATCCATCCCATTGCCTTCCGCCAGCGCTGACGCGGTGGTATGCGCCCAGGCATTCCACTGGTTTTCCACCGAGGCTGCCCTGGCGGAAATCCATCGCGTGCTCAAGCCCGGCGGCCGCCTTGGCCTGGTGTGGAACGTGCGCGATGAGTCGGTGGATTGGGTCGCTGCCATCACCGACATCATCACGCCCTACGAGGGCGACACCCCGCGTTTTCATACCGGGCTTTGGCGAGAGGCCTTCAACGGCGTGTACTTTTCCGCCCCCGACCTGACCTGTTTTCCCTACAACCATGTCGGCAGCCCTCAGGAGGTGATCATGGATCGCTTCCTCTCCGTGAGCTTTATCGCCGCGCTGGCTGATGGGCCCAAGGCGAGTGTCACCGCGCAATTGCAAGCGCTGATCGACACCCACCCTGCATTGAAGGGGCGTGACACGGTTGCCTTTCCGTATCAAACCCAAGCCTACGTCTGCCATCGCCTGAGCTAAAAGGCATAAAGTCAGATCATATTGATATAAGTCGTTATAAGAAAAATCGCTATCCTGCGGCCAGAAATTTATAAGGCCGCAGGTAGCTTTAATGGATGTAGGTAATGTTGGTTTCGTGGTGGCTGGCCTGATCGTTGGTTTTATCGTAGGGATGACCGGTGTGGGCGGGGGCTCGTTGATGACCCCGATCCTGCTGTGGTTCGGCATCAACCCGGCCACGGCGGTGGGTACCGACTTGTTGTACGCGGCGATCACCAAGTCCGGTGGGGTGCTGGTACATGGCAAGAACAAGAACATTGACTGGACAATCACCGGTTGGCTGACCTTGGGCAGCGTGCCTGCGGTGTTGCTGACGCTTTGGTTCCTGGCCAGCCTGCACACTGATCCCAGTGCGATGAACGCGGTGATCAAGCAGGCGCTGGGTGTGGTGTTGCTGCTGACGGCGCTGGCGATTCTGTTCAAGAAAAGCCTGTTGGCGTTTGCCCAGCGACATGCGGGCGATGACTATCACATGAGTCCGCGCAACCTGAATGTGTTGACGGTGGTGACGGGTGCGATCCTGGGGACCATGGTTGCCCTGACCTCCATCGGTGCGGGTGCGCTGGGGACTGTGGCGTTGTTTATTCTGTATCCGTTTCTGGCTACGCGACGGCTGGTCGGGACTGAGATCGCGCATGCTGTGCCGCTGACCCTGGTGGCGGGGTTGGGGCATGCCAGCATGGGGAATATGGATTGGCATTTGTTGGGGTTTTTGTTGATGGGGTCGTTGCCGGGGATCTATATCGGTAGCCATATGACTGGCAAGTTGCCGGATGGGGTGTTGCGGCCGTGTTTGGCGGTCATGCTCATGGCTATTGGCTACAAATTGGCCTTCTGATTGGGGGGGCATATCCGTTATAAAGCCTGTACGGCCCGGACACAGGGTTGACGGGGCGCCTAAGATCAAAAGCAAAAGCGCGGCGGCCTTAGAGCCGACGGGTGTGGCACCTGTCGATCGCGGTCCAAATGTGGGAGGGGGCTTGCCCCCGATAGCAGTTGGGCAGTCACAGATGCATGAGCTGACACACCGCCATCGGGGGCAAGCCCCCTCCCACAGTTTGATCTCCATACATCAGGTAGACATCGGCCTGCTTTTGATCTTGATGTCAAACACGTTGGCCGGAGTGAGGGCATGTCGAGCCTAAGCGAGGCACTGAGTGTTGGGGCGAAGACCTTACCCGCCACCCCCCCAAATAACGCATACACCCCCCAACCCAACAGCCAACTCAAGCCCCCGTCCCTGGCCCATTCCCAATCTGCCAAACAAACGGCGGCTCAACCCCATTGATCACCCAATTCCCCACAATCCTTGCCTTGTAGATCACCGGATTATGCGACGACACAGTCCGCGCATTCCGCCAATGCCGATCCAGCGCTTTCCCCTGGCGCACATCCGAAGCCCCCAATGCATTGAACAATTCACTGGTCGCACGCTGTATCAACTCAGACACCACCACCTGCGCGGTAGCCGACTCAATCTCCGCCGCCACGTTGGCCTCACGCTCCACTGCATCATCCCCACCAAACCGCGCCACGTACGCGCGTTGCGCCGGCAGCGTCGCTTTCAACGCGCTGGCCTCGGCGGCGTAGACCAGCGCAGCCACTTCGCCCACCACCTGTTGAACCTGTGCGTCCTGGCTGACATGGGGCGCATTGCCATGGCTGTAGATGCGTTTGCGGCTGCGCACCTGATGCGCCACATCGCGCAATGCTGCACGGCCGATGCCAGCCAGACTGGCCAGTAACACGAGCTGGTAAAACGCGGTCTGGTATTTGAATCGGGTGGCAAAGTCGATGACGTTGTCCGCGTCCACCACCGCATCGGTAAAGCGCGACGTGCCGCTGCCGGTGGTGCGCTGGCCAAAGCCGTCCCAGTCATCGCTGTGCACCACGCCCGGCTGGCGGGCGCGGGTGGCGGCGATCACATCGGCGCCGGTGTCGCTGCGTTGGGCGTACACATCGATCCAGTCGGCGAAAATGCTGCCGGTGCTGTAGAACTTTTCGCCGTTGAGTTTCCAGCTGTCGCCGTCGGCGCTGACCTGGGTGACCACATCGCCGATGGCCACGTTGCCGATCTCGGTCCAGGCGCAGCCGACGATATCGCCGTCCACGAAACGCTTGAACCACAGGTCGCGGCCGGCACTGGGCGGCGCGTTCAGACGGTCTTCGGCAAAGGCAAAATGCCCGCGCAGGGCCTGGGGGACATTGGAGTCGGCTTCGGCCAGCTCGATCAGCAACTCAAATAACTGCGGCAGGGACGCGCCGCCGCCGCCGTACTCCACCGGCACCCGCACCGCGCCAAAGCCGGCCTCTTTGAGCCACTGGATCGGCTCGTGGGGCAGGGTGCGCTGCTGTTCGCGCGCCAAGGCGCCGTCGGCGATGCGCTGGAAAATCGGCCGAAAGCGAGCGGCCAGGGTCGGGTAGTCGACACCGGTGGACAGCGGGTTGATGACGTGTTGTTCGGTCATGGGCAAGGCTCCGGGGCAGTGATCAATGCGAAGAGTGATTGCACAGTCCGTGCCGGGTGCCAGGGCCAATGTTTACGCGCCCTTCACGGCCTGTGCTGTTGCCCCAGCAACAGCGATCCAGCAAACCGTCGCAATCCCTGACATTTGCCGGTAAGCCGTGCCTGCCGGGTTTTTTCGCCGCAACCCTCATGGCGCGGGCGTTTCTCGTGGCCTGGCACGCTTGCTGCTCAAGCCTTGGGTACATCCCTATGTACGAGGTACCGCTCGATGAGTCAGCAAGCCGTGAAATTTGCCTATTGGGTGCCCAACGTCAGCGGTGGGCTAGTGGTCAGCAAGATCGAACAACGCACCCATTGGGGCATTGATTACAACCGCAAACTGGCGCAACTGGCCGAGGCGGCCGGCTTCGAATACGGTCTCACCCAGATCCGCTTCACCGCCGGCTACGGTGCCGAAAACCAGCATGAATCCGTGGCGTTCAGCCATGCGCTGCTGGCCGCGACCACCACGCTCAAGGTCATCGCCGCGATCCTGCCCGGCCCGTGGCAACCGGCGCTGGCGGCCAAGCAATTGGCAACCATCGACCAGCTCACCAATGGCCGTATCGCGGTGAATATCGTCAGCGGGTGGTTCAAGGGTGAGTTCCAGGCCATTGGCGAACACTGGCTGGAACACGACGAGCGCTATCGCCGTTCCGAAGAGTTCATCCGCGCCCTCAAAGGCATCTGGACCCAGGACGACTTCACCTTCAAGGGCGATTTCTACCGCTTCAACAACTACACCCTCAAGCCCAAGCCGCTGGGCCAGCCGGAAGTGTTCCAGGGCGGCAGCTCGCGGGCGGCGCGGGACATGGCCGCACGGGTGTCGGACTGGTACTTCACCAACGGCAACACCCCGGAAGGCATCAAGGCTCAGGTCGATGACATTCGCGCCAAGGCGGCGGCGAATAACCATTCGGTCAAAGTCGGCGTCAACGCCTTCGTGATCGCCCGCGACACTGAAGAGGAAGCCCGTGCGGTGCTGGCGGAAATCATCGACAAAGCCGACCCGGAAGCCGTCAACGCGTTTGGCGACGCCGCGAAGCAAGCGGGCAAGGCCTCACCGGAAGGCGAGGGCAACTGGGCCAAGTCCAGCTTTGAAGACCTGGTGCAGTACAACGATGGCTTCAAGACCAACTTGATCGGCACGCCACAGCAGATCGCCGAGCGTATCGTCGCGCTCAAAGCGGTGGGTGTGGACCTGGTGCTGGCGGGTTTCCTGCACTTCCAGGAAGAAGTCGAGTACTTCGGCAAGCGCGTATTGCCGCTCGTGCGCGAGCTGGAAGCCAAGGCCGGGATCAAGCAGGTGGCGTGAGCAAGGTTTTTCCAGGCGCAGGGCAGGGCTGTGGTCTTCGTAATAGTCGTTGACCACTGCCGCGCAGGCCTCGCGCTTTAGCAACTGCTGGCCCAGCCCAACGCCGCGTACGCGCTCTGCGCCGCCGAAACAGCACCAGTGCATAGCCGAGCAGTTGCCCGTCTTCTTCCGCTACCAGCAATTGGCCATGGGCGCAGCTGATCATCCATTAATTCAGGCACATCGAAGGGGGATGAAACCGATAGCGGGTACGACGATGTAAATGTGGTGAGGGAGCTTGCTCCCGTTGGCGTGCGTAGCGCGCCTTTCTTTAGGGCCGCTGCGCAGCCCAGCGGGAGCAAGCTCCCTCGCCACAGGTCATTCGCCAGTCTGCACCTGCAGGGTCAGGACTTCAAAACCATCCGCCGTCACCGCCACGGTATGCTCCCACTGCGCCGACAAGCTGTTGTCCTTGGTCACCACCGTCCAGCCGTCTTTCAGGCTGCGCACTTTGGCGCTGCCCTGGTTGAGCATCGGCTCGACGGTGAACACCATGCCTTCACGCAATTCCAGCCCGGTGCCGGGGCGACCGAAGTGCAACACCTGCGGTTCTTCATGCATCTGCCGGCCGATGCCGTGGCCGCAATACTCGCGCACCACGCTGTAGCCGTTGGCCTGCGCGTGGCTCTGGATGGCATGGCCGATATCGCCCAGGCGGGCGCCGGGCTTGACCTGGCGGATGCCGGCCCACATGGCTTCGAAGGTCATCTCGACCAGGCGCCGGGCTTTGGGGGCGACGGTGCCGATCATGTACATCTTGCTGGCGTCGGCGATATAGCCACCTTTTTCCAGGGTGATATCGATGTTGATGATGTCGCCGTCCTTGAGAATCTCCTTGGCGCTGGGCATGCCATGGCACACCACCTCGTTGATCGAGGTGTTGATGGAGAAGGGGTAGTCGTATTGGCCGAGGCTGGCGGGACGGGCTTTGAGGTCATGGCGGATGAAGGTTTCGACGGCGCTGTCCAGCTCCAGGGTGGAGCGGCCGGCGGCCACGAAGCCATCGAGCATGGTAAAGACCTGTGCCAGCAGGCGTCCGGATTCACGCATCACGGCCAGTTGTGCGGCGGTCTTGATCATCAACGGCGCCCCCGGATCAGGTCGGGCTTGTCCAGCAACAGTTTGTTGATCAACTCGTTGTAGGGCAGGCTGGGATTGAGTTCGGCGAGCAGGCCGATCTTGATCCAGAATTCGGCCTGGGCGTTGATGGAGCGGTCCATCGCGGCGCTGGCCAGGCGCAGTTGTTCATGCAGTTGGTCGGTGATCTTGACGATGCCCATGGTTTTCACTGTACGGTATGGATATACAAAGCGTATACGTTTCGTATGTTAAACGTAAACCCCCTCACCGCGAAATGGCGCTTGGCCATTGACTTGCCCGCCCGTCGCCGGTTAGTTTCGCCCTATGACTTTTCAAGCCTTCCGCAGCCAGCCAAGCATTATTACCGCCATTCCTCATTTGGCGGGATAGCGCACGGATGTACCCAAACCCGCCCTAGAGGCGGGTTTTGTTTTTCCGTCTCCAGGGTCTTTGACAAAAAGCCAGGAGACACCCATGAGCACCTGCACCGCGCCCCACACCGCCGACCCGGGACTGCTTGAACATTATGTGAAAAAAATCCTCGCCGCCCCGGTCTATGACCTGGCGGTGCGCACGCCCTTGCAGGCAGCCCCGGCCTTGTCGGCGTTGCTGGGCAACCAGGTATTGCTCAAGCGTGAAGACCTGCAACCGACGTTTTCCTTCAAGATCCGCGGCGCCTACAACAAGCTGGTGCAGCTCACGCCGGAGCAAAAGGCCCGCGGGGTGGTCACCGCGTCGGCGGGCAACCATGCCCAAGGTGTGGCCCTGGCGGCGCGGGAGCTGGGAATCAAGGCGCGCATTGTGATGCCCAGCAGCACGCCGGAACTCAAGGTGCTGGGCGTGCGTTCGCGCGGTGCGGAAGCGGTGCTGCACGGGGCGAGCTTCCCCTTTGCCCTGGCCCATGCGTTGCAACTGGCCGAGCAATCCGGGGGCACCTTCGTTTCGCCGTTCGATGACCCCGAGGTGATTGCCGGCCAAGGTACCGTGGCCATGGAGATCCTGCGCCAACAACAGGGGCCCCTGGATGCGATCTTCGTACCGGTGGGCGGCGGTGGCCTGATCGCCGGGGTCGCCGCCTACGTCAAATACCTGCGGCCCGAGGTGCGCATCATCGGCGTCGAACCCGAAGGGTCCAGTTGCCTGTTGGCGGCGCTGCGGGCCGGTGAGCGGGTGGTGCTGCCCAGTGTCGACGGGTTTGCCGACGGCACGGCGGTGGCGCAGGTCGGTGCTTATGGGTTTGAGATCTGCCGCGACTGGGTGGATGAAGTCATCACGGTCAGCAATGATCAGTTGTGCAGCGCGATCAAGCTGATCTACGACGATACGCGCTCCATCACCGAGCCGTCCGGAGCGCTGGCGGTAGCGGGCCTGCGTGAATACGTGAGCAGTCACAATTTGCGCGGGCAGACTCTGGTGGCGATCAATTCCGGGGCGAACATCAACTTTGATAGTTTGCGACATGTTGCTGAAAGGGTCGCCGCGCAAGGTGCCGTTTAAACAAACGTGCAGGGTTAAACGTTTAATCGCAGCGGTTCGACGACGATTTAATCGATACTGTTTAAGTTATATAAACAAGCACAGTGCTTATGAGGAATGGTTACAACAGGGGCCGATTTTGCCGAGTAGGCTTGGGTGTTGTAAGCGTCTTCCAAGGTCGGTAAGACGTGGCGGGCAAGGGCTCGCCGGATTAATAACAATCTGTTGGCAGTCTCAAGAAAGGAGAGGTTGACCATGCTTTCGGAATTAGAACTTCGCAGCATTATTGAAGGAAGTTTCCTGCCCAAACGGTGCGAATGCACCAAAGCCGAAGATGCGTCGCTGACGATCAAGGTCTACGACGAGCGCGACCGTGACCGGGTGGATTTGGAAGTCAAAGGCATCAACGCGGAAAAACTCGACAGCAGCCGCGCCATTTGCAACCTGATTGCCGGGTTGCGTGAAGACCTCAAGCACACCCATGCACCCGCCCTGCAACGAGCGGGAGGGCGCAGCCTCTACTAGCTGGACGCTTGAGTGTGAGGGACCGAAGACCTGTGGGCCTGGATGAACGCCAGGCCCAATACGGTTTCCGTGGCCACCGCCAGCAAGATGCCCGGCCCGGCATTCCCATTGATCCACTCACTGAACCCCAGCACCGCCAGCACCAGGCACCCGGCGATAAACCCGGTGGTGAGGGCCCGACGCGTGTCTGAAGGCGGCGCGTGACGTGCGCGGTAGAACATGATGCCGATGCCCAGGAACAGCGCGGCGTTGCGGCGCGACACCAGCCCGGTGCCACTGGAATACTCGACACTCCACACCCACAGCAGCAGGTCGGGACGCAGGCCCCAGATAAGCGCGAGGGCGAAGCACAGCAGCGCGGTGAAGGTGGCGAGGGTGCGGAAACTCAACAGCATGGCGAATCCTTTCGGCCTTAGGACAAGCCCGCAAGACTACTCCTATTTGCGCGGGCTTGGCGTGTTTGCCTCATCGACTCAGTTCTGGAAATCGCAGGCGTCGGACATTTTCCGATAGCTCACGTCTTCCACCTTGCCCGCCTTATCCAAGAACTTGATATCCGCCTTGATGACTTTGCATTCGTCAGTCGGGGTTTCGTTCATGGCCAGGACCTTGTCGATATTCATCGGCATGCCGTACCGGTAAGGCACGGGTTTGGCAGCGGCAGGTTGATCGTCGGCCTGGGCCAGGCCTGACACCGCTGCCAGCGCCAGGCTGGCGCTGAGCATTAAGGTGCGCAGTTTCATGGTGGTTCTCCGCAAGTGGGTACAACTTCACTCTCGACGTGCGGGATTAACCATCGATTAATGTTTAGCTGGCTGACAAAACCTTCATCCAAGCTGCTGGCGATACGGCAAGTCCGGCCCGGTCTTGGTGCAGGTCAACGCCGCGGCGCGGATGGCAAAGCCCAGCATGGCGTCGATCTGCGCACGCGTGAGCTGTTGCAGGCCTTCCACTGAATCCAATTGCTGCTCGGTCAACCAGGCAATCAACGCGGCCTGGAAGGTATCACCGGCGCCTACCGTGTCGGCCATCACCACCTTGACCGCCGGTGCAGACCAGTGGCCATGCTGGCGGCTGTAGACGCTGGCGCCCTCGCCACCACGGGTCAGGAAAACCAGCTGGCAACGGTGTTGCAGCCAGCCTTGCAGCACGCTTTCCGGCGACTGGTCGGGGTAGAGCAGGTGCAGGTCTTCGTCGCTGACCTTGATCAGGTCGGCATGCTTGACCAGTTCCGCTACGCGGTTGCGCCACAGCTGGATATCGGGCTGCGGGTTGAGCCGCACGTTGGGGTCGAGGCTGATCATGCGCTTGCCGCTTTCGCGCTTGACCAAACTCAGCAGGGTGTCGCCGATCGGTTGCACCACCAGCGAAAACGAGCCGATATGCAGGCCGCGAATGTCAGCCCCCAGCGCGGGCAGGTGGTCGATTTCCAGCAGGCGGTCGGCGCAGCCTTCGCCACGGAAGTTGTACTGCGGTGAACCATTGGCACCCACGGCGACCATCGACAAGGTGGTCGGCGCGGCGAATTCCACCAGGAACTGCTCGCTGACACCTTCGTCCTTGAGCACCTGCAACAAGCGACGGCCAAGGAAGTCGGTGGACACACCGCCGAACAATCCGGCGTCGATGCCCAGGCGACGCAAGCCCACCGCGACGTTGAACGGCGAACCGCCGGCAATCGCCTTGTAATTGACCTTGGAAGCCTGCCCGCTGGCGTCTTCCTCGCTGAAGAAATCAAACAGCGCTTCACCACACACCAGATACATAGTCGTTCGCTCTTAAAGGGTTGCCACGTGCTGTTGATAGCGCTCGTAAGCCTGTTGATAGGCGCTGACGCTGGCCGCCACCGGCAGGGTCCGGCTGGCCGGGTCGACGCTCACGCATTTGTCGCACAGGCTGGCCAGGGATTCGCCGGACTGGCTCCATGCCGCCTGGATCGCCGCGCCCAGGGCAGCGGCTTCGCTTTGTTCGGTGCAGATCACTTCGGTGTTCATGATATCGGCAACCATCTGCCGCCATACCGGGCTTTTCGAGCCACCGCCGATCAAACGGATGCTCTGGCTTTGCAGGCCGGTCTGGCGCAGCAGGTCGAGGCCGTAGCGCAGGCCGAAGGTGGTGCCTTCGACCACCGCACGGCACAGGTTGGCGCGGGTCAGGTTGGTCATGGTCAGGCCGTGCAGGCTGCCGGTGGCGTGGGGCAGGGCAGGCACGCGTTCGCCGTTGAGGAACGGCAGCATGCTCACGCCGTCGGCGCCGATGGGGGCCTGTTCGACCAGGGCGTTGAACGCGGCCAGGTCGAGGTCGAACAGCTCGCGGATCACCCCGGTGGCGTTGGTCAGGTTCATGGTGCAGATCAGTGGCAGCCAGCCGCCGCTGGACGAGCAGAACGTGGCGACCGACGCCTGCGGGCTTACGTTGGGCTGATCGGCGAACGCATACACGGTGCCCGACGAGCCCAGGCTCATGGTGATCACGCCGGGGGCAATGTTGCCGGTGCCGATGGCGCCCATCATGTTGTCACCGCCGCCACTGGCGACGATAGCGTTGGGGTTGATGCCCAAGCGTTCGGCGATGGCGGGCAGGATGCTGCCGACCGCCTGATCGGCCTCAATCAACGGCGGCAAGGCCTGTTCCAGGCGACCGCTCGGATCGATGTGCTTAAGCAGTGCCACGTCCCACTCACGGCTGCGCACATTGAAATAGCCGGTGCCCGAGGCATCGCCGTATTCCGCGACGGCGCGACCGGTGAGCCAATAGTTGAGGTAATCGTGGGGCAGCAGGATATGCGCGATGCGCGCGAAAATGTCTGGGTGCTGCTCGCGGGTCCAAAGCAGCTTGGACACGGTGTAGCCCGGCGCAATCGCTACGCCGAGGCGTTCCAATGAGCCGCTTTCGCCGCCCAGGTAGGCCAGCAGGCGGTCGTTCTCGGGGGCGGTTTCGGTGTCGCACCACAATTTGGCCGGGCGCAATACCGCGCCGTGCTCGTCCAGCAGCACCAGGCCGTGTTGTTGGCCGGATACGCCGATGCCCAGGATGTCCTGACCGTCCACACCGGCTTGTTGCAGGGCACGGTGGGTGGCTTCGGTGAAGGCGTCCAGCCATTCCTGGGTGTGCTGTTCGCGACGGCCATTGGCGCCGCTGATCAGGGTGTGGCTGGCGGCGCCGAGGCCCAGGACTTTGCCGCTGGAGACGTCGAGGACGATGGCCTTGGTGCCTTGGGTGCCGCAGTCGATGCCGAGAAAAAGGTTTTGCTGGGTCATGAGGGTGTGCTCAGCAGTTTATTGTTCGAGTTGGCAATGCATTCCAATGTGGGAGGGGGCTTGCCCCCGATAGCGGTGTGCTAGTCAATGAATCAGTTAGCTGGTCCACCGCCATCGGGGGCAAGCCCCCTCCCACATTGCTAAGCCAGTTTCTTCAGGAGTTGCTGCAGTGTTTTGGTGACGCCCTTGTCGCGCAGGCTTGCATAGCACCGCTCGAACGCTGCCACAAACTCAGGCGAATTGGGAATAGCTGTACCGAAAATTTCCTCCACCCCCAACAGCCGCTTGCTGATCAACGCCTCATCACTCACCAGCCCCTGGCAAAACGCGGCACGCGGATCCGGGATCGTGTAGCGCACGCCGTTCTCATCCACGCCCTTCAAATACAACGCCCACGCCGCCACCACCAGCGCCG
Organism: Pseudomonas marginalis; assembly: GCF_001645105.1. Lineage (GTDB taxonomy): Bacteria > Pseudomonadota > Gammaproteobacteria > Pseudomonadales > Pseudomonadaceae > Aquipseudomonas > Aquipseudomonas petroselini. Next base: position 56,758 of record NZ_LKEG01000041.1, on the reverse strand, counting down.
CACGCTCCGTCTCGCGCCCATCGGCAATCAACCGATTGATCGTCGGCACGGTGAACTTGGGAAACTTTGACGAACCGTCCGAGCACACCCGCTCCAACTGGTCGGCAATCGCCTGGTTGGAGAAGCGGTCCACCAGCGTCTGCTTGTACTCGGTCAAGTCGATACCCGGCACCGGCGCCAGGTTCGGCGTGACATCCAGGTCCATATACGCCCGCATATACGCCACGAAAACCGGATCGTTCATGGTCTCGTGCACGAACCGATAGCCCTTGAGAAAGCCCAGGTAGGTCAGGGCCAGATGGCTGCCATTGAGCAGGCCGATCTTCATCTCTTCATAGGGCGTGACGTCATGGGTGAATTGCACGCCGACTTTTTCCCAGGCCGGGCGACCGTTGACGAATGTGTCTTCCAGCACCCATTGCACAAAGGGTTCGCACACCACCGGCCAGGCATCGTCGATGCCGTGTTCGTCGTGCAATTGCAAGCGATGAGCGGTGCTGGTCATCGGTGTGATGCGGTCGACCATGGCGTTCGGGAAGCTCACGTTGGCCTTGATCCAGTTATGCAGTTCGGCGTTGTGCAGGGCGGCGAAGGCCAGCAGTGCCTTGCGCGTCACGGCGCCGTTGTGCGGCAGGTTATCGCAGGACATCACGGTGAAGGCCGGGATGCCGTTGGCGCGGCGTTGGGTCAGGGCGGCGCAGATGAAACCGAACACGGTTTTCGGCGCGCTCGGGTGGGCCAGGTCGTGCTGGATCTGCGGCAGGTGGGCCATGAACTCGCCGTTGCTGTCGTCGATGCAGTAGCCGCCTTCGGTGATGGTCAGCGACACAATACGGATGGCCGGGCTGGCGAGCTTATCGATCAACGCCTGGGCACCGTCTTCGGCCAGCAGCATGTCGCTGATCGAGCCGATCACGCGCACTTCGGTGTCGTCGGTATCGCCCAGTTCATACAGGGTGAACAGGTAGTCCTGGCCGGCCAGGTCGTCGCGGGCCTTGCGGTCCTCAGCACGCAGGCCGACGCCGCAAATGCTCCAGTCCAGGCCTTCGCCGGTATTCATCAGTGCATCTGTGTAATACGCCTGGTGCGCGCGATGGAAACCGCCGACACCTATATGAGCGATGCCTTGGGTGGTGCTGGCAATGGCGTAGGCCGGCAGTTTTACTTCCGGCGCCAACTGCGTGAGGGTGTGTTTATTCAGCTTCATAACGTCATACTCGCGAAATCAGGCGGCGGCGCGCAGTGGGCGGGCCACGGCCACGCCGTCGGTGTCGAACAGATGGCAGTGCGCCGGGTCCAGGTGCAGGTGCAACGTCTCGCCATACTGGCTGGCCATGTCGCCGCGAATCCGCAGGGTCAACGGTTCGCCGGTGGCGGTGATGACGTGGCAGAAGGTGTCGCTGCCCAGGCGTTCACCGACGTCGGCGGTGACGGTCAGGGTGTTCTGAGCTATTGAGCCAGAGGTGTCGGCGATTTCCAGGTGCTCCGGGCGAATGCCGAGCGTGACGGCACTGCCCACGCTCAGGGTTGCGCCGCTCAACGGCAGGCTGATGGTGGTGCCGGCGTCCAGTTGCACTTCGCAACCCTGGCCCTCGACACGGGTGACTTTGCCCTTGAGGAAGCCCATCTTCGGCGTGCCGAGAAAGCCTGCCACAAACAGGTTGGCCGGCTGGTGATACAGCTCCAGCGGCGAGCCGACCTGCTCGATACGGCCACTGTTCAACACCACCACTTTGTCGGCCAGGGTCATGGCTTCGACTTGGTCGTGGGTCACGTAGATCATGGTCGCCTGCAACTCTTTATGCAGGCGCGACAGCTCCAGGCGCATCTGCACCCGCAGGGCGGCGTCGAGGTTGGACAGCGGTTCGTCAAACAGGAAGATCTTCGGGTTGCGCACAATCGCGCGGCCGATCGCCACACGCTGACGCTGGCCGCCGGACAGTTGCTTGGGCTTACGCTCCAGCAGCGGGCCCAGCTCGAGGATGCGCGCCGCTTCGCTGACCTTGCTTTCCACTAGCTTCTTGTCGACGCCGGCCAGGTCCAGGGCAAACGACATGTTCTTGCGCACGCTCATGTGCGGGTAGAGCGCATAGGTCTGGAACACCATCGCCAGGTCACGCTTGGCCGGGGTCACTTCGGTGATGTCGCGGCCATCCAGTTCGATGGTGCCTTCGCTGACTTCCTCCAGGCCCGCGATCAGGCGCAGCAGCGTGGATTTACCGCAGCCCGACGGGCCGACGAACACCACGAATTCCTTGTCGTTCACTTCCAGGTCGATGCCTTTGATGATCGAGAAGCCTTCGAAGCCTTTTTGCAGATTCTTGATTTTCAGGTTGGCCATGATGGGCCTCCACGGACAGAATTTTTATAAGAAACCGTTACTTCACGGCGCCGAAGGACAAACCGCGCACCAGCTGTTTCTGGCTGATCCAGCCAAAGATCAGGATCGGCGCGCAGGCCAGGGTCGAAACGGCGGACAATTTGGCCCAGAACAACCCTTCGGGGCTGGAGTAGGAGGCGATCAACGCGGTCAACGGCGCAGCGGTGGATGAGGTCAGGTTCAGCGACCAGAACGCCTCGTTCCAGCACAGGATCAGTGACAGCAACACGGTGGACGCCAGGCCGCCCTTGGCGATCGGCAGCAGCACGCGGACCATTTCCTGCCACAGCGTGGCGCCATCCAGGCGGGCGGCTTCGAGGATGTCCTTGGGGATGTCCTTGAAGTAGGTGTAAACCATCCACACCACAATCGGCAGGTTGATCAGGGTGTAGATGATGATCAGCGCGATGCGCGTGTCCAGCAGGCCAAAGCTCTTGGCCAGCAGGTAGATCGGCATCAGCACGCCCACCGGCGGCAGCATCTTGGTGGAGAGCATCCACAGCAGCGTGCCCTTGGTGCGCTTGGTTTCATAGAACGCCATGGAGTAGGCGGCCGGCACCGAGATCAGCAGGCACAGGGCAGTGGCGCTGAAGGAAATCAGCACCGAGTTCCACGCATAGCTGAAGTAGTTGCTGCGTTCGTTGATGTGCAGGTAGTTCTCCAGCGTCGGCGTGAAGATGAACTGCGGCGGCGTAGCGAATGCGTCGATTTCGGTCTTGAAGCTGGTCAGCACCATCCAGAAGATCGGGAAGAAAATCAGGATCGCGATGGCCCATGCCAACGTGCCGAGCAACAGGCTTTGCAGGCGGCGTGATTGTTGAAGCGTCATGGCACGGCCCTCAAGGCTTGTCAGTCAGGTTTTTGCCGATCATCCGCACCAGGATGATCGCCGCGATATTGGCGATGACCACGGCAATCAAGCCGCCGGCCGAGGCCATGCCCACGTCGAACTGCACCAGCGCCTGGTTGTAGATCAGGTAGGCGAGGTTGGTCGAGGCGTAACCGGGGCCGCCGTTGGTGGTGGTGAAGATTTCGGCGAACACCGAAAGCAGGAAGATCGTTTCGATCATCACCACCACGGCAATCGGGCGGGCCAGGTGGGGCAGGGTCAGGTGCCAGAAAATCGCGATGGCGCCGGCACCGTCCAGGCGCGCGGCTTCCTTTTGTTCCTGGTCGAGGGACTGCATGGCGGTCATCAACAGCAGGATCGCAAAGGGCAGCCATTGCCACGACACAATGATGATGATCGACAGCAACGGGTAGTGCGCCAGCCAGTCCACGGGCTCAGCGCCGAAGAACTTCCACACGGCGGCGAGGATCCCCGACACCGGGTGGAAAATCAGGTTCTTCCAGATCAGCGCGCCGACGGTAGGCATGATGAAGAACGGCGAGATCAACAACACCCGTACCAGGCCGCGACCGAAGAACTCACTGGCCTCCAGCAGGGCGCTGATCAACACCCCGAACACCACACTGATCAGCAGCACGCTGCCCACCAGCAACAGGGTATTGGTGGCGCCGGGCAGGAAGCCCGAGTCGGTGACGAAGTAGGTGAAGTTCTCCAGCCCCACGAATTGGTTTTCACCGGGGTAGAGCAGGTTGTAGCGAATCAGCGAGAAGTACAGGGTCATGCCCAGGGGCACGATCATCCACAGCAGCAGCAAGGCCACCGAGGGGCTGACGAGGAACCAGCCGGGGTTGGCCAGGCGGTTTTTGGCGGGTGTATTCATGGTATTCACGACCGGTACAGAGCAAGAATCGGAGTGCGGTCAGTGTGGGAGGGGGCTTGCCCCCTCCCACATTTGACTGTGGGTGGGTCTGGGTTATTTGGGGTAGCCCGCCCGCTTCATTTCACGCTCGGTGGTGGTCTGCGCGGCGGCCAAGGCTTGGTCCACCGTTTGCTGGCCGGTCAGCGCGCCGGAGAAGAACTTGCCGACCTGGGTACCAATGGCCTGGAATTCAGGAATGGTCACCAACTGGATACCGATATACGGCACCGGCTTGAGCGTCGGCTTGGTCGGGTCCGCGACTTTCAGCGATTCCAAGGTTACCTTGGCAAACGGCGCGGCCTTCATGTACTCGTCGCTGTAGGTCGACTTGCGCGTGCCTGGCGGTACGTTGGCAACGCCGTCGGTCTTGGCGACCAAGGCGCCATATTCCTTGGAGGTGGCCCAGCTGGTGAACACCTTCGCGGCGTCCTTGGCCTTGGAGCTTGTGGGGATCGCCAGGCTCCAGGAGTACAGCCACGACGTGCCCTTGTCGGTCTTCTCGTGAGGGGCAAAGGTAAAGCCAACATGGTCAGCCACTTTGCTCTGGGTCTTGTCGGTGACGAACGAGCCGGCCACGCTGGCATCCACCCAGATGGCGCATTTACCGCTATTGAACAGCGCCAGGTTTTCGTTGAAGCCGTTGCTGGAAGCCCCCGGCGGGCCGGATTTCTTCATGTTGTCGACGTAGAAGTTCAGCGCGTCCTTCCATTCAGGGCCGTTGAATTCAGGTTGCCACTTCTCGTCGAACCAGCGCGCACCGTAGCCGTTGGCCAGGGTGGTGATCAGCGCCATGTTCTCACCCCAACCGGCTTTGCCGCGCAGGCACAGGCCGTATTGCTCTTTGCTCTTGTCGGTGAGTTTGGCCGCGAATTCGCCGATCTGAGTCCAGGTCGGGTGCTCGGGCATGGTCAGCCCGGCGTCCTTGAACAGGTCGGTGCGGTAGTAGGTGATCGAGCTTTCGGCGTAGAACGGCAGGGCGTACAGCGAACCCTTGACTGACAAACCGTCACGCACCGAAGGGAATACATCGTCGAGGTCGTAGGACGCAGGCAGGTCCTTCATCGGCTCCAGCCAGCCTTTGGCGCCCCAGAGTGCTGCTTCGTACATGCCGATGGTCAACACATCGAACTGCCCGCCCTGGGTGGCGATGTCAGTGGTGAGGCGCTGGCGCAGCACGTTTTCTTCGAGCACCACCCAGTTCAGCTTGATCTCCGGGTGCTCGGCCTCGAAGGTTTTCGAGAGCTTCTGCATGCGGATCATGTCGCTGTTGTTGACGGTGGCAATGGTCAGGGTCTGCGCGCCAAGGCTGACGGCGCTGAGGGTCATACATGCAGTTATGCAAGTAGAGGCAAGCAGAGCTTTTGCTGTGAACTTCATCGCGCACTCCATTTCCGCGCCCAGGGGGCTACAGAAGGACAGTTATTGTTGTTGTGTCTTCCCACGAGGCGTCAGGAAGAGTGTGCGTTGATTACAGCCTTGAAATGGCGTTGTGACAAATCCTTGGGAACACTGGGACTGATACTTTTTTGCACTCGATGTTCAGGCCGGATGTTTTCTGTACGAGGTCTCGCCAAGGATAGGAAGGAAGGTGTCGGTGGGGGGGGTACCTGTGACTTCTGACAGTAGACGGGATAAGTAATTAGAGAGTTAATTGTTGGGCATAATTAACCAGGAGGTGTTTATGAAAAACCTTACGCTAAAGTTCAGTGCAACTCTGTTTTCTAAAGTTGCTCTGGGACTGGGTATTGCACTGTTTATCAGCGCGTGTGCGACGGAATCACCGATGGCAGACCCCCCCTGCGAGCAGACAGGTGCAGGATATTTTAAAAGCACTGTGATTGTAGGTGGGTATTATCGTTGTATTTACGATAGCAGCATCCAGCGCTGGAAAAAATATAATTATACCTGCCCGTCAGGGCAGGAGTTTAGTGACGCTGTGAAGAAGTGCGTGCCAATCGCCAGTTAATGTATTTTCGGCTCAAGCAATCTCGGTGGCCTAATATTATTAAGGAAGTAAGCGGCAAATATGAAAGGGGTAAGTCCATGGACTTACCCCTTTTTCATGTCAGGCTGGAAACGGCCGTTGTTGAATCCTGATGTTATCGAAGTCGTATAGGCCTCGGGTTGTTGGGTTGTTGACGCTGATTTCGGCGGTGAATGCGCCACCTGGCAAAGGGCCAACGATCATGTCATAAATCTCCCATCTATCGATTTCGAACATTTTTTTAACGGCGATAGAGGTACCTAGTTTGATCTGGACTGTGGTGGGTCCTCCAATGGCCGCCTCTCTATCAACCCTGAAGTTAAAAGTGACGCGGTAGTACCCTCCAATGGTGGGTGTGAGGATTTTACTGATGTTTACGCCTTGGCCCGTTAAGGGGGCGGCACGCAGAAAGGCATTGCCGTTCGGTTCGCGATGAAGGGTGGTGTTAGGCCATTTACTCACCCAGTTGTTCAGGAAGTTATCGGTGAATGGCGTGAAGTCCTTGATCCATTTGTTGAGTACGATGTAGTCAACCACGGGAAACCGTGTCGCTGTAGTCCGATCCTGGCTGCCGTTAAACGTGACCTCGCAGATGACTTGGATCTTGTCCACTATCAGTAGATCCAGCCAGTCGCGCGAAACGACCTTATTGACCAGCCCATTACTGGCCTCTATCTCAGTGATGGGATAGTTACTGAGCACGGGCAGCGGGTCTACGCCTTCGCTGTAGCACGTGATCCATACCCTTTGATTCTTGCGCGCGAAATCCCAGTGAGCCACAGATGCCAGCGCGTTGCCTGGATACGTCCTCAGGTCCAGGGCACCGTTGGGAGGTGTGCCATTGATCAAGGGGGGCGGAAGTTGCTCGTAGGTCAGCGCCTTGACGATCAGGGTTTGGATATACGAAGGCGACTGCTTGCCGTTGATGGTGACGATGTAGCGCAACTCGATGGTTTTACCCAGGCTCGCTGCGAGGATGTCGGCTGCGATCGGGAAGTCCACACGCCCTCCGTCGAGGCCGTTCTTGCCCAGAATATTGGCCTTGGTACCGTCGGGATACCTCCACTCCAGATCAATCCAATGTGTACCGTTCATCCCGATGTACTCCACTGCCACAAACGCGTAGTGCAGGTAGTCCACCGCGTTGATGGTCACGGAGGCGCCAGGCAGGTTGGCGAACTTAGGCGCGGGCAGGGTACTGGGCAGGCTCTGGATGGTATAGGTGCGTACGCCGAAGCGTAATGCTGTGGTTTTGGCGGGGCTTTCGGCGAAGCTCACCCAGAACTCCACGGTCAACGTTGTGCCGTCTTTCAGCGTGCTGATCTCGCTGTATGGCGTGGCTACGTTGATGCCATTGATTTCGACTTCCGTGCCGACTTGGGCGGCGTCGTAGGTGTCATGGGTGAACGGACGATCATAGGCATCGGTGCCTTTGTAGCGCAGCCACATGACTTGTTCGCGATAGATAAAATCCCATTTTGATACACGTGTACGTGCCGTGGGTTTGAGCTGCGACAGATCCAGGATGTACCCGTCAAAATCATCAATCTTCGGCGTAGGCAGGCCCGTCAGCGGCAGCAACCGCAGATGAACGATCTCCGAAAAAAACGGGAACGCGCCACGAAAGAACGAATACTGCACCTGGATATCCTGGCCGCCGTCGACCAGGCCTTTGGCAATGGTGCGTGAGTCGATGTCGACGCTCACTTCGTTGGTGGCCGGGTTGCCCTGTACGGTTCTGTCAACGCTGCCAAACCCATTGGCGCCGTGCCAGGCGACATTGATACTGTCTGTGAGCCGCATTGGACGGAATTTCACGATGACCCGGGTGCCATTCAACGCCGCCCGTGGGTTGAGTTCGTCGGGGTACAGCGAGGCGTGCTCGATGATCGGGCGGTCCAACCGCGCGCCTGCGCCGACGGTGAGGTCCAGGGGGATTGAAAACAGTCTCACCTCCGGCGGCCCGGGGCGTAGCAGGGCGTAGGTAATCGTCAGGTTGCCGTTATTGTTAAGGTCGAGGATCTTGCGGTCCACCGTGAACACCAGTGGCCGGCCTGCGGATCCGTTATCAATAGGGAACGAGCCGTTGTCCGAGCCACCCAGGCCAGAGCCGTTAATGGACCAAGACACCACGTCTTTGTTGCGCGTGCCGGTATACGGCAATGCCAGCCTTGGGTCACCCACAACATCCCCAGGGTCGACGTTGTTGCCGATCTGGCCCTGCAATTCAGCTGGGGGCATGTCGGCGGTGCGCGCACCGACTTGAATGGGCAGTTTCTTGGACCTGCGCATCTGGCCAGTCACGCCATCGTGCGTCGTGTAGTACGCGTAGGTAGTCCCCTTGCCCTCGAACCGTGCCAGGTCTGCGGGGGGGATGGTGCGAGTGCCGCCTTGGGGGCCGGCCAACAGCGAGTCTTCCCAATCGATGGTGCCACCGCCAGGCAGTAGATGCTCAAGAATCGCGACTTCCAACCATCCAGGATTATGGGGGTCGTAATGCGGAACCCCGAAGATCGCATTTTGGGTCGGGTCCACCTGGCCCAATTCGCTTGGTGTAATAGTGGGAGGCGGCATGGAGATGGGCGTGCCCACCACTACAATGGTATGGCTGCCGGATGCCTTAACCACGTTACCGTTGGATTCGCGCCATTCGAATGACAGTCTGAATTGGCCACCGATAATTTGCTCGATGATGTCGTTATCGACGGTGATGAAAACATGCCCAATGTTGGTATCCGTGGCGGGTGGCAACGCGAACACCTTTTTGGTCTTGTTGGCGAGCGTTGCGCTTAGGAAGACGTGAACCAGGCGTGGTGGGACGGGCCTTGGGCTGACACGATCAATATCAGTCAGCACTTCAAATACTGAGTCATTGTCGGTATCCCAATCCACATGGAAGGTTTCTATGTCGTTAACCAGGAACAGCGGCGCTAGAAGCAGGTTGGGGTCCAGTTCGCTGGGCAGCAAGTAGGGTTTGGAGTAAGGGAATTTTTCATCCGCGGGGTTCAGCACCACATCCGTGACGGTGAACCTGATCGTCACATTGCCCTTGAGGCTGCCTAGCAAGATGATGCTGCGGTCGATAAATATATGTATCGGCGTGCGGCCCAGGGCTTCATCTTCGGATACGCGGTGTTCCAGGATATGGCCATCGTAGGACAGTTCAATCAGGTCGTTGCGGCGCACGTTTTCATACAGCTCGATCTTGGCGGTCAACCCATTAATGATGTTGTCCGGCGTCAGCGGTGTCCCTTCGGGAAACCCGATGATCGCCATGTGCAAGCCCGAGTGGTATTCGTCACCAGGGTCTATATCTCTCCCGCCGGGGCGTGTTTTCTTGACCAGCATCGTTCGCGGTAATGACCAGCTCTGGGAGCCACTTACCCGTTCGACACGTCCTTTCACAATCACGTCACCTTCGGGCACACGCTCCTCAATGACGGTCAATTTATAGCGGTCATTCTCTTCGAAGACATTGGCCTGGGCGACATGGTTCGTCATGTCATTAAAGTACAACGCGTAGCTGTCGAACAGGCTCCAGTTTGTCCATTTCTCGAACCCCCATTTTGTATACGGGTCGACCTGACGTATCCCCAGACCAAAGGCATAGTGGCTTTCGCCGGGAAAGTGACTGATGTCTATAGGGTCAAAGAGCGCGTACGGAAGGTCCAAGTCGTCGGCGCGTGTCGGGGGGGCGTTGAGCGGCCCGGAGGCAAGCTTGGCGTTTGGAAGCGCCGGCGGTTTTTTGCTGTGGGGGTCCTGCGGATGCTGTGACATGGGCAAACACTCCTCGCTGAATGAGCGCGCCCGTGACGGAAGCGCGCAAGTGCAAGGAAATCAGATACCCACGGGATAACCGCGTATAGCTGTCAGAATTGACAGTGGCGACGAGTGGTTGTGAATGGTGATCAGCTCAGGCCAGGTTCTGTTCGGTCAACCGCTGCACGGCGAGACGCCGATAGTGCGATGGGGTCATGCCCTTGAGCTGCTGGAAGCGCCGGTTGAAGTTGGAAATGTTGTTGAACCCCGACTCGAAGCATACATCCGTCACCGCCTTATCACCGTCAGCCAATAATTCGCAGGACTTGCTGATGCGCAAGCGGTTGACGAACTCAATAAACGTACGGCCGGTGGCCTGCTTGAACACCCGTGAAAAATACGTCGGCTTCATCCCCAGGTAATCCGCTACTTCCTCCAGCGGCAACTCACGCGCGTAGTGGGCGAAGATGTAGTCCACCGCGCGGTTGGTGCGGTCGATGCTGTGCTCGTCGGCCAACTGCGGTGTCGTCACCCCTGAAAGCAACTGGTAGTCCTCACACGCACTCAGCACTTCCAGCAGGATAAAGAAGTGCCCCAGGCGCGCCATGCCCTGGGCGTCCTCGATGCGTTGCATCAAGATCATGGCTTGCGCGATGGTCTTTTTGCAGCGGAACTCGATGCCGTACTGCGCCCGTTCCAGCAACGGCGCCAGGGTCTTGAGTTCGGTGAAGATGTGGCTGCCTTGCTCGAACAATTCATCGGTGAAGTTCACCAGCATGTCGCGCTTGGGCACCACCTCGTCTTCCTCCACCTGGCTGATCCAGTTGTGGGGCAGGTTGGGGCCGGTGAGGAACAGGCTTTCCGGGTAGAAGTTGCCGATATAGTCGCCGATGAACACCTTGCCGGAACTGGCGACGATCAGGTGCAGCTCGTATTCCTTGTGAAAGTGCCAGCGCACCAGCGGGCAGGGGAAACCGTGCTGGCGATAGATGATGGACAGGCCGTTGTGGTCGTCCATCAGCTCGTAGGAAGGGTCGGTGATGCGCGTTGCTCGGGTCATGCTGCCGTCGCTTTATTGTGGTTGCTGCGTAGGATAATGCCCCCTCGCGCGCGACCTCGCCAGCGTCGATGTTTATACCAGGCGGTTTTTCGCCTCGATCCACTGGGACATGTACTGCGTACTTTTATGCGCGTGGTGGCGCAGCATGCTGCCGGTGAAGTTGTCGCGGCGATGGTCAGCGAGATGGCGGCGGCACTGTTCCAGGCACGCCACCAGCGCCGGTCCGTGAACAGCCTGGTCGTAGCGGCGGCCCAGCAGTTGGCGCCCGTCTTCCTGGGCCTGGTTCCAGCGCTCGCGGTCCTGGTAAAGCGCTACGGCAGCGGCGGCGAGGGCCGGCGCGCTGTGTTCGATCAGGCCCGGCCATGGCTGTTCATCACCCATGGCCTCGGCGCCGATGGGCGTGGTGATATTCGGTGTGCCGCAGAGCATCGCATCCGCCAGCTTGCCCTTGATGCCGGCGCCGAAACGCAGGGGCGCCAGGCAGATACGCGCGGCAGTCATTACCTGCAAGGCGTCTTCGGCCCAGTTCATCACATGAAAACCCTGCGTCGGGTTGTGTAAGGCCGTGGCCTTGGGCGGGGTGTAGGCGCCATAGATGTGCAACTGCGCCCCCGGCAATTGCTGGCGGATCAGCGGCCACAGGCTGTTTTTCATCCACAGCACCGCGTCCCAGTTGGGCGCGTGGCGGAAGTTGCCGATGCTGAGAAAGTGCGCACGCTCTTCAAACGGCGCGAAGGCTGCGGTCGGCGGTTCCAGCATCAGCGGGCACCAGTGGAGCAGGGCGGCAGGGACCTTGAAGTGCTCGGTGAGCAGGCGGATTTCCACGTCGGAGATCATCAGGCTGATGTCGCAGCGGTAAATCGCGGCGATTTCGCGCTTGGCCAGGTCGGACTCGGCCATCAAGTGGAATTCCTCCTGCAACGCCGGGGAAAACAGCGCGCTGAAGTCGTCGCTGTCGGGGTGGGCCTTCAGGTGATCCTTGAAGCGCTGGTGACGTGCGTCGCGCAGGCTTTGCAGGTCGGAGGTTTCCAGTACGCGCAGGGCGTTGGGGCAACATTTCTCGACGCGCCAACCGAACTGTTCTTCCATCATGAAGCGGTCGAACAGCACGATATCCGGGGCCAGTTCGCGGATAAAATCGTCGAAACTGCTGTTATTGAGCGCGATGGCGCATTCGGCGATGCCCAGCGCAGGCAAATCGGCCTTATGCTCGCCGAGGGTTGCGGGGCTGCTGAAGGTGATGTCCCAACCTTGCGTCAGAAAACCCTCAAGAATTTGCATCATATGCCCGCCTGCGGCCGAGGAGCGCGGTTCCGGCCAGACATAACCAATGACCAGGACTTTGGTGGCAGGCTGATTCATCAACAACAGGTTCCTTGAAGGGCAGGGCGGAAGGCGCGCAATTAAACCATAACCGGCGACATGACAATTTATGTCTGGCGGTAGGTAGCCATCGCACTTTGTGGTTAACTTCCGCCTCTCGAATTCGTTTTATCAAACCCAGCATAAGGATTCTGTTCATGGCCCAAGTCACCCTTCGTGGTAACCCCGTCCAGATTGAAGGCGAACTGCCGAAAACCGGTTCCACCGCCCCTGAGTTCAGCCTTGTCGCTGTCGACCTGTCGGAAGCTTCCCTGGAAACGTTCGCCGGCAAGCGCAAAGTACTGAACATCTTCCCAAGCGTTGATACCCCGACCTGCGCCACCTCGGTACGCAAGTTCAACGCCCAGGCCAACGATGTGAGCAACACTGTCGTGCTGTGCATCTCGTCTGACCTGCCGTTCGCCCAGAAGCGTTTCTGCGGCACCGAAGGCCTGGACAACGTGCTGAGCCTGTCGGACTTCCGCAACGCCGACTTCGCCGTTGACTACGGTGTGTCTCTCGCCGACGGCCCGTTGCAAGGCCTGACCGCCCGTGCCGTCGTGGTATTGGACGAAAACAACAACGTGCTGCACAGCGAACTGGTCAGCGAAATCGGCCAGGAGCCGAACTACGAAGCAGCCCTGGCTGTTTTGAAGTAACTGTTTCGGTACGTTACTGCCGTTTTGCAGTAACACGCTTGCTGCATAATTGCGGCCTGGCCTAGTCCAGGCCGTTTTTATTTGTGCCTCAGGGGCTTAGCGAAATAGCGAACGGACTAAGCCCAGAAGTTAAAAGTTGTAAGCCCAAGGTAAATAGCCGGTAAAGGCGCTTTTCTTAATGCGCCCCAGTGCTTATCTTTCAGCCTCCCAAAGAAGAAGCTCTCGCGCCCAATGGTTGATCAATCCATGCAATCCTCCCCCCGTAAGTCCCGCCGTTGGCTGTTTGGCCTGCTCGTGCTGCTGGTTATCGCCGGCCTGTGCTGGAAATTCTGGCCCGGCAGCCACAAGGAGGGTGCCGAGCAGAAGCCTGCCGGGCATGCCGGCAAGTCGGGGATGATGCGCCCGGGTTTCGGCGGCTCCACCGGCCCGGTGCCGGTGCGCGTGGCACCGGCGGTACTGGGGGAGTTCCCGGTCTACTACAAGGCGCTGGGCACGGTCACCGCGCTCAACACCATCAATGTGCGCAGCCGGGTGGGCGGCGAGCTGGTGAAGATCGCCTTTGAAGAAGGCCAGATGGTCAAGGCCGGCGACCTGCTCGCCGAGATCGACCCGCGCAGCTACCAGAATGCTCTGCTCCAGGCCCAGGGCACATTGATGCAGAACCAGGCCCAGCTGAAAAACGCCCAGGTCGATGTCCAGCGTTATCGCGACCTGTACGCCCAGGACAGTATCGCCAAGCAGACCCTCGACACCGCCGAAGCGCTGGTGCTGCAATACCAGGGCACGGTCAAGACCAACCAGGGCGCGGTGGATGACGCCAAGCTCAACCTCGAATTCACCAAGATCCGCGCACCGATCAGTGGCCGCGTGGGCCTGCGCCAGGTGGACGTGGGCAACCTGGTGGCGGCCAACGACACCACCTTCCTCGCGGTGATCACCCAGACCCAGCCGATCAGCGTGGCCTTCACCCTGCCGGAAAACACCCTGGAAACCGTGCTCGCCCGCTACCACGCCGGCAACAAGCTGCCCGTGGAAGCCTGGGACCGCGGCGACGTGAAAAAACAGGCCACTGGCGTGCTGCAGAGCCTGGACAACCAGATCGACGTCACCACCGGCACCCTGAAATTCAAAGCCCGTTTCGATAACAAGGACCAGGCGCTGTTCCCGAACCAGTTCGTCAATGTGCACCTGCTGGCCGACACCCTGCACGACGTGGTGCTGGCACCCTCGGCGGCGATCCAGTTCGGCAACACCGGCACCTTCGTCTACGTGCTCGACGGTGACAAGAAGGTCAAGGTGCAACCGCTGGTGGTGGGAGACACCGACGGCGACAACACCGTGATCAAAGAGGGCCTCAAGGCTGGCGATCGGGTGGTGCTGGAAGGCACCGACCGCCTCAAGGACGGCAGCGAGATCGAAGTGGTCAACGACAGCAGCGAAGTGCCGACCACCCCGACCGAACACCTGCAAGGCAAGCCTGCGGCTAAAGGGGAGACCGGCAGCACCGCCGGCAAGGCGCAAAAGGTCGGTTCATGAACCTGTCGCGGCTGTTTATCCTTCGCCCGGTCGCCACCACGCTGAGCATGCTGGCCATTGTCCTGGCCGGCATCATTTCGTACCGCTTGCTGCCGGTATCGGCCTTGCCCCAGGTGGATTACCCGACCATCCGGGTGATGACCCTGTACCCCGGCGCCAGCCCGGATGTGATGACCAGTGCGGTCACCGCACCGCTGGAACGCCAATTCGGGCAAATGCCTGGCCTCACGCAGATGGCGTCCACCAGCTCCGGCGGCGCGTCGGTGCTCACCCTGCGTTTCAACCTCGACATCAATATGGATGTCGCCGAGCAGCAGGTGCAGGCTGCGATCAACGCCGCCACCAACCTGCTGCCCAAGGACCTGCCGGCGCCGCCGGTGTACAACAAGGTCAACCCGGCGGACACCCCGGTGCTGACCTTGGCAATCACCTCCAAGACCATGCTGCTGCCCAAGCTCAATGACCTGGTCGATACGCGCATGGCGCAGAAAATCGCGCAGATCAGCGGCGTCGGCATGGTCAGCATCGCCGGCGGCCAGCGCCAGGCCGTGCGCATCAAGGTCAACCCCGAGGCCCTGGCGGCCAACGGCCTGAACCTGTCGGACGTGCGCACCCTGATTGCCGCCTCCAACGTCAACCAGCCCAAGGGCAACTTCGACGGCCCGACGCGGGTGTCGATGCTCGACGCCAACGACCAGTTGGTGTCGCCCCAGCAATACGCCGAACTGATCCTGGCCTACAACAATGGCGCGCCGCTGCGCCTTAAAGACGTGGCACAGATCGTCGACGGTGCCGAAAACGAACGCCTCGCTGCCTGGGCCAACGAAAACCAAGCCGTGCTGCTGAATATCCAGCGCCAGCCGGGGGCCAACGTGATCGAGGTGGTGGACCGTATCAAGGCATTGCTGCCGAGCATTACCGACAACTTGCCGGCCGGCCTCGACGTGACGGTGCTGACCGACCGCACCCAGACCATCCGCGCCTCGGTAAAAGACGTGCAGCACGAATTGCTCATCGCCATTGCCCTGGTGGTGATGGTGACCTTCCTGTTCCTGCGTCGGGTCAGCGCCACGATCATTCCCTCGATTGCCGTGCCGCTGTCGCTGGTGGGCACCTTTGGCGTGATGTACCTGGCGGGTTTCTCCATCAATAACCTGACGCTGATGGCCCTGACCATCGCCACCGGGTTTGTGGTGGACGACGCCATCGTGATGCTGGAGAACATCTCCCGTTACATCGAAGAAGGCGAAACGCCGCTGGCCGCCGCGCTCAAGGGCGCCAAGCAGATCGGCTTCACCCTGATTTCCCTGACACTGTCGCTGATCGCGGTGCTGATCCCGCTGTTGTTCATGGCCGACGTCGTGGGGCGGCTGTTCCGCGAATTCGCCATCACCCTGGCGGTGGCGATCCTGATCTCCCTGGTGGTGTCCCTGACCCTCACGCCGATGATGTGCGCGCGGTTGCTCAAGCGTGAACCCAAGATCGAGGAGCAGAGCCGTTTCTACAAGGCCAGCGGCGCCTGGATCGATTGGCTGATCGCGCGTTACGGGAGCATGTTGCAGTGGGTGCTCAAGCACCAGCCGCTGACCCTGCTGGTGGCCATTGCCACGCTGGGCCTGACCGTATGCCTGTACCTGGTGGTGCCCAAGGGCTTCTTCCCGGTGCAGGACACCGGGGTGATCCAGGGCATTTCCGAAGCGCCGCAGTCGATTTCGTTCGCGGCCATGAGCCAGCGCCAGCAACAGTTGGCCAAGATCATCCTGGCCGACCCGGCGGTAGAAAGCCTGTCGTCCTATATTGGCGTGGATGGCGATAACGCCACCCTCAACAGCGGGCGCTTGCTGATCAACCTCAAGGCCCACGGTCAGCGTGACCTGAGCGCAGCCCAGGTGATCACCCGCCTGCAGCCGGAAATCGACAAGCTGGTGGGCATCCGCCTGTTCATGCAGCCGGTGCAGGACCTGACCATCGAAGACCGCGTCAGCCGCACCCAGTACCAATTCAGCATGTCCTCGCCGGATGCCGAGCTACTGGCGCTGTGGAGCGACAAGCTGGTCCACGCGTTGAGCCAGTTACCCGAACTCACCGACGTGGCCAGCGATCTGCAGGACAAGGGCCTGCAGGTGTATTTGGTGATCGACCGCGATGCCGCCTCGCGGCTGGGCGTGAGCGTATCGACCATCACCGACGCGCTGTATGACGCCTTCGGCCAGCGGCAGATTTCCACCATCTACACCCAGGCCAGCCAGTACCGCGTGGTATTGCAGGCCCAATCCGGCGAAACCCTGGGTCCCGAGGCGTTGAACCAGATCCATGTGAAGACCACCGACGGCGGCCAGGTGCGCTTGTCCAGCCTGGCCCATGTGGAACAGCGCCAGGCCCAGTTGGCGATTGCGCACATCGGCCAGTTCCCGGCGGTGATGATGTCGTTCAACCTGGCCCCCGGCGTTGCGCTGGGCAAAGGCGTGGAGCTGATCAACCAGACCCAGAAAGACATCGGCATGCCGGTGGGCGTGCAGACCCAGTTCCAGGGCGCGGCCCAGGCGTTCGAGGCGTCGCTGTCGAGCACCTTGCTGCTGATCCTGGCGGCGGTGGTCACCATGTACATCGTGCTGGGTGTGCTCTACGAGAGCTATATCCACCCGATCACCATTCTCTCGACCTTGCCTTCGGCGGCGGTGGGGGCGTTGCTGGCCCTGCTGCTCAGTGGCAATGACCTGGGCATGATCGCGATCATCGGCATCATTCTGCTGATCGGTATCGTCAAGAAGAACGCGATCATGATGATCGACTTCGCCCTCGACGCCGAACGCAACCAGGGCCTCGACCCGCAGACCGCCATCTACCAGGCGGCGCTGCTGCGTTTCCGGCCGATCCTGATGACCACCCTGGCGGCGCTGTTTGGTGCGGTGCCCTTGATGTTGGCCACCGGTTCCGGCGCGGAATTGCGCCAACCGCTGGGTTTGGTGATGGTCGGCGGCTTGCTGGTAAGCCAGGTGTTGACGCTGTTCACCACCCCGGTGATCTACCTGTACTTCGACCGTCTCGGCCGCCGCTGGCGCAAAGAGCCGCAAAGCCTGGAGCCGGTTGAGTCATGAACCTGTCCGGACCTTTCATCCGTCGGCCGGTAGCGACCATGCTGCTGAGCCTGGCGATCATGTTGCTGGGCGGTGTCAGCTTCAACCTGCTGCCGGTGTCGCCGCTGCCGCAGATCGACTTCCCGGTGATCGTGGTGTCGGCCAGCTTGCCCGGCGCCAGCCCCGAGGTAATGGCGTCTACCGTGGCCACGCCGCTGGAGCGCTCGTTCGGCGCGATTGCCGGCATTACCACCATGAGCAGTTCGTCGAGCCAGGGTTCCACCCGGGTGATCCTCGCGTTCGATTCCGACCGCGATATCAACGGCGCGGCGCGGGAGGTGCAAGCGGCGATCAACGCCTCGCGCAACCTGCTGCCCAGCGGTATGCGCAGCATGCCCACCTACAAGAAGATCAACCCGTCCCAGGCGCCGATCATGGTGCTGTCGCTCACCTCGGACGTGCTGCAGAAAGGCCAGCTGTACGACCTGGCCTCGACCATCCTCTCGCAAAGCCTGTCCCAGGTACCGGGTGTAGGCGAAGTGCAGATCGGCGGCAGCTCCCTGCCGGCGGTGCGCATTGAGCTGGAGCCCAAGGCGCTCGATCAGTACGGCGTGGCCCTCGACGATGTACGCAACACCATCGCCAACGCCAACCAGCGGCGGCCCAAAGGCTCCCTGGAAGATAGCCAGCGTAACTGGCAGATCCAGGCCAACGACCAGTTGGAGAAAGCCAAGGACTACGAGCCGCTGCTGATTCGCTACCAGAACGGCGCAGCCCTGCGCCTGGGGGATGTCGCCAAGATCAGCGACGGCGTGGAAGACCGCTACAACAGCGGCTTCTTCAACAATGACTCGGCGGTGCTGCTGGTGATCAACCGCCAGTCCGGTGCCAACATCATCGAGACCGTCCGCCAGATCAAGGCACAACTGCCGGCGTTGCAGGCGGTGCTGCCGTCCAGCGTCAAGCTCAGCCTGGCCATGGACCGCTCGCCGGTGATCACCGCCACCTTGCACGAAGCCGAAATGACCCTGTTGATCGCGGTGGGGCTGGTGATCCTGGTGGTGTACCTGTTCCTGGGCAACTTCCGCGCTTCGTTGATCCCGACACTGGCGGTGCCGGTGTCGCTGGTGGGCACGTTCGCGATCATGTACCTCTACGGTTTCTCGCTGAACAACTTCTCGCTGATGGCGCTGATCCTGGCCACCGGCCTGGTGGTGGACGATGCCATCGTGGTGCTGGAGAACATTTCCCGGCACATCGACGAAGGCGTGCCGCCGATGAAAGCGGCGTACCTGGGGGCCGAGGAAGTCGGCTTTACCCTGTTGTCGATGAACGTGTCGCTGGTGGCGGTGTTCCTGTCCATCCTGTTCATGGGCGGGATTGTCACCAACCTGTTTCGCGAGTTTTCCATCACCTTGTCGGCGGCGATCATTGTCTCGCTGATCGTCTCGTTGACCCTCACGCCGATGCTCTGCGCGCGCTGGCTCAAGCCGCATGTCAAAGACCGGATGACCGGTTTGCAGCGCTGGAGCCAGAAGATCAACGACCGCATGGTCGCCGGCTACGCCACCAGCCTGGACTGGGTGCTGCGCCATCGTCGCCTGACCCTGCTCAGCCTGTTGCTGACCATTGGTATGAACGTGGCGTTGTACGTGGTGGTGCCGAAAACCTTCATGCCCCAGCAGGACACCGGCCAGTTGATCGGTTTTGTGCGCGGTGATGACGGGCTGTCGTTCAGCGTGATGCAGCCGAAGATGGAGACCTTTCGCCAGGCGGTGCTCAAGGACCCGGCGGTGCTCAGCGTGGCCGGCTTCATCGGTGGCAACAACGGCACCAACAACGCGGTGATGCTGGTACGCCTGAAGCCCATCAGCGAACGCAAGATTTCCGCCCAGGCGGTGATCGAGCGCCTGCGCAAGGACGTGCCGCTGGTGCCGGGCGGGCGTCTGTTCCTGATGGCCGACCAGGACCTGCAATTCGGTGGCAGCCGCGACCAAACCAGCGCGCAGTATTCCTACATCCTGCAAAGCGGCGACCTCGCGGCACTGCGCCTGTGGTACCCGAAAGTGGTCGCTGCCTTGCGTGAGCTGCCGGAGCTCACCGCCATCGACGCCCGCGAAGGCCGGGGTGCGGCGCAGGTCACGCTGATTGTCGACCGCGACCAGGCGAAGCGCCTGGGCATCGACATGGACATGGTCACGGCGGTGCTTAACAACGCCTACAGCCAGCGGCAGATTTCCACCATTTACGACAGCCTCAACCAGTACCAGGTGGTGATGGAGGTCAATCCCAAGTACGCCCAGGACCCGATCACCCTCAACCAGATGCAGGTGATTACTTCCACGGGTGCACGGGTGCCGTTGTCGACCATTGCCCACTATGAGAACAGCCTGGCCGATGACCGCGTCAGCCACGAAGGCCAGTTCGCCTCGGAAAACATTGCCTTCGACATGGCGCCCGGCGTGACGGTGGAGCAGGGGACGGCCGCCATCGAGCGGGCGATTGCCAAAGTCGGGTTGCCGGAAGACGTGATCGCCAAGATGGCCGGCACCGCCGATGCCTTTGCGGCCACGCAGAAGGGCCAGCCGTTCATGATCCTCGGCGCGCTGGTGGCGGTGTACCTGGTGCTGGGCATTCTGTATGAAAGCTACATTCACCCGCTGACGATTCTCTCGACCCTGCCGTCGGCGGGGGTCGGCGCCATGCTCGCGATTTACCTGACAGGGGGCGAGTTCAGCCTGATTTCCTTGCTGGGCCTGTTCCTGTTGATCGGGGTGGTGAAGAAGAACGCGATCCTGATGATCGACCTGGCGTTGCAGTTGGAGCGCAAGGACGGCCTGGGCCCGCTGGAATCGATCCGCAGCGCCTGCCTGTTGCGTTTGCGCCCGATCCTGATGACCACCCTGGCGGCCATCCTCGGTGCCTTGCCTTTGCTGCTGGGCACGGGCGATGGCGCGGAAATGCGTCGCCCCCTGGGCCTGACCATTATCGGCGGCCTGGTGTTCAGCCAGGTCCTGACCCTTTACACCACTCCGGTGGTTTACCTTTATCTCGACCGCGCGCGCCATCGCTTCAACGCCTGGCGCGGCGTACGGACCGATGCTGCCCTGGACACTGCGCTATGACCGATCCAATCAACGCCCCCGTAGGCACCGGTATCCTGTGGAGAGGGAGCTTGCTCCCGTTGGGCTGCGCAGCAGCCCCCAAAATGCTGGGGAGCGCTTCGCACTCCAGCGGGAGCAAGCTCCCTCGCCACAATAAGGGTGCCAAACTGTTGATGATGATGCTCTGCGGTGCACTGCTCAGCGCCTGCGCCATCGGCCCTGACTACAAGCGTCCTGACGTCATCGAACCTGCGCAATTCAAGGAAGCCCAGGGCTGGCGCCAGGCTACCCCAAGTGACTCCCTGGCCCGTGGCGCCTGGTGGGAATTGTACGGCGACCGCCAGCTCAATGACCTGGTGCTGCGCCTGAACACCTCCAACCAGACCGTGGCCCAGGCCGAGGCCCGTTTCCGCCAGGCCCAGGCCCTGGTGCGCAGCTCCCGCGGGGCGTTTTACCCCAGCGTCGACCTGAGCGTCGGGAAAACCCGTGCCAGCCAGGGCACCGGCAGTAGCAGCGCCAGCCTCAGCAGTTCAAGCAGCGGCATCCGTGACACCCTCAACGCGCAATTGGGCGTGAGCTGGGAGGCGGACATCTGGGGCAAGCTGCGCCGTGGTCTGGAAGCCAACGAGGCCAGCGCCGAAGCCAGCTCGGCAGACCTGGCGGCGATGCGCCTGAGCCAGCAGTCGGAACTGGTGCAAAGCTACCTGCAACTGCGCGTCATGGATGAACAGACACGTTTGCTGCAAGCCACCCTGGAGACCTACCAGCGCTCCCTGCAAATGACCGAAAACCAATACCGCGCCGGTGTGTCCGGCAAGGATGCGGTGGCCCAGGCGCAAACCCAATTGAAGACCACCCAGGCCAGCCTGATCGACCTGATCTGGCAGCGTGCCCAACTGGAAAACGCGATTGCCGTGCTGATCGGCGAGGCGCCTGCCAACTTCAACCTGGCGGTGAGCAAGGACATACCGGCGCTGCCGCAGATTCCAGTGAGCCTGCCCTCGCAACTGCTGGAGCGCCGCCCGGACATCGCCTCGGCCGAACGCTCAGTGATCGCCGCCAACGCCAATATCGGCGTGGCCAAGGCCGCCTACTACCCGGACCTGAGCCTGAGCCTGGCCGGTGGTTACTCCAGCAGCACCTACGCTGACTGGATCAGCCTGCCGAACCGCTTCTGGTCGGTAGGGCCGAAGTTGGCCATGACCCTGTTCGACGGTGGCCAGCGCTCGGCGGAAGTCGACCGTACCGTGGCCTCCTATGACGAGACCGTGGCCAAATACCGCCAGACCGTACTGGATGGTTTCCGTGAAGTGGAAAACTACATGGTGCAACTCAAGGTGCTGGAAGACGAGGCGGTGGTCAGCAACGAAGCGCTGGAGGCCGCACGCGAGTCGCTGCGCTTGACCCAGAACCAGTACAAGGCCGGCCTGATTGCCTACCTGGACGTGGTCACCGTACAAGCCACTGCCCTGAGCAACGAACGCACGGTGCTGACCTTGCTGCAGACACGCCTGGTGGCGAGCGTGCAACTGATCGCGGCATTGGGCGGTGGTTGGGACGGGCAGACGCGTCAGTAGCGCAAGGTGTCATAGCTGGATCAATGTCTACCTGTCAGAACTGACAGTATAGATTGGGTTCCTAGTCATGTAGCGTCTGGAATGACGCCGCTTTTTATAGGCGGTTCATATCCAGCTCGGCAGGACGAGGTGCTCAAATGCGTCGGGTCATAGGTCTGATCTCTGCCCACGATTGGTGGCGTAAAGCTGGGCAAACGGCGGTCCTCGTACTGGCGATGTCTGGCGTCTCATCCACCGCGTGGGGTGTTGAAGGGCTATGGACCCAGGTCCACTGGAACCCAGCCAGCCGCGCCTTACAGGTCTCAGCCAGTGCCACACGCATGTGGGCTACCGACGTCAATGACTATATTTATGAGTTCACCGGCTCCAGTTGGTTGCTCAAACCTGGTCGGGCCAGGCAGGTTTCAGTCAGCGCCAGCGGCGATGTCTGGGCACTGAATGCGGCCGGGAACATTTATCGTTGGGTGTCTAATAATTGGCAGCAAATCGATGGTCAGGCGGTGCAGATATCTGCCGCACCTGACGGCGCGTTATTCGCGGTAGATGCGGGGGGCAATCCCAAGCGCTGGGCACCCGCTAACCAGCAGTGGGTCGCACTCCCAGGAAAATTAATCAAAATTGCCGCAGCGCCCGGTGGAGAGGCGTGGGGTTATAACGCCTCGAATCTGCTGTATAGGTGGGTCAATAACGGTTGGCAGTCGGTTCCAAAGCCCCTCGGTGTTACCGCCCCGTCCGACTTATCAGTGGGCAGTGATGGCACTGTTGTTTTATTGAGCTCGAACGCAGGCATCTGGAATTGGCTGGATACAGAGTCCAGCTGGAAGTCCATTGCGGGTGCAGGCACCAGCGTTTCGGTTGCGGACATAAACAATATCGTCGTGCTCAACAACAGCAACGGGACACTCTGGCAACTGGCTCACCGTTCATCCATTGACATGCTCGTTGTGCATGCACATCCAGATGACGAAGGCATCTTTGGCGGAGGTGTTCTGCCTTTTTACACTCAGGTCCAGCAAAAGCGTGTTGCGGAGCTGATAATGGTCACCCGAGGCACCACTGGCCATGCTCCCTTAATGGCTGAGTCACTCAACCGAATGCAGGAGCTGCGTAATGCTATCGACGTTTACGCAGGCAGGGCCAACCGCGGGTTGGGGGTATATGCGCCGAGTCTTTATCGCTCCGCAAATGTACTGCTGATTGATGGCGGCTTTGTCGACACAGGCTGCTGCAGTCCCGACCCTGCACAATCCTGGGGGAAAGAGGGCCGTGGTTGGGGATCCTCCAACGTGGTAACACAAGTAACCCCTGGATTTGGCAACACTCACAGGATAGCTTCGGGTCGCGAGGCAGCAGCCTGGGTCGTTGCACGAACTATTCGACGTTATCGTCCTCTGGTGGTTGTCAGCGTGCATAATTTTACCGGCGACTACGGTCATTCCAATCACACTGCGACGGCAATTGGTGTGGTTGAAGGGGAAAGATTAGCGGCGGATGCGTCGAAAAATATTGACGGACTGGCGCCATGGACTGTCAGAAAGCTTTACATCCGAGGTTCGCCGCTTACTAACTATTACGTGGGCGGCAACCCAGAATGGGGCCGGATTACCTGGGGGGACTTTAAACCTGGCAGTGCCGTTAATGGTTTTTTTCATCAGGCATCCGAGGCTGCGCAAATAAATAGCCAGACGCCACGCCAAGTCGCTAATTTGGGGTTGGCCCAACATTTATCCCAGGGCGATGTGAGGGCTACGACGGTATTTGTCGCCACCCCATTCGAGCCTAATTACTCCGAATGGTGGACGCTCTACCGATCGAGTGTCGGGGCCGATGCGCTCAGTTCTTTCCGGGTTCCCGGAGATCGTACGGCGACCCATTACCAAGGGTGGGGCCGCTTGAGTTTTTTTGACAACGTACTTGTTAAGAAACATCGGGCCCTCAAATCTGCTGAAGTGCCTGATGTTTCCAGCCAGTAGATTGGCGTCAAAAAGCCACTAATGGCCCTCTGATAATTAATCAAGTACGCAAGAATTATTCTCGCTACAATCGCCCGCTTTGCCACTTGGCACGGGCGTCTCAGGCCCGTTGCGCACGAGAAGTCCCATGCTCATCGGTAGTTATTCACCCTCACTGGTCGTGATTTCGCTGTTCGTCGCGATCCTGGCTTCCTACACCGCGCTCGACCTTTCCGGCCGGATCGCCACCGCCAAGGGACGCGGTGTTTATTTATGGATAACCGGCGGCGCCATGGCGATGGGCGTGGGCGTGTGGTCGATGCACTTCATCGGCATGCTGGCGTTGCGTTTGCCGTTTGCCCTGGGGTTCGACGTAGGCATCACTGCGCTGTCGTTGTTGATTGCGGTGTTGTCCAGCGGCTTTGCCTTGTGGCTGGTCAGCCAGCCGCGCTTACCGGCCTGGCAGCTGGCATTGGGCGCGCTGATCATGGGCACCGGCATTGCCAGCATGCACTACACCGGCATGGCCGCGATGCGGATGACGCCGGGTATCGACTACGACCCGGCCTTATTCGGCGCTTCGCTGCTGATCGCGGTCGCGGCGTCCGGCGCTGCGCTGTGGATTGCCTATAACCTGCGGCGCAATACCCCGTACGTACGCCTCGCGCGCGGTGGGGCGGCGGTGGTGATGGGTTTTGCAATCGTCGGCATGCATTACACCGGCATGGCGGCGGCACGGTTTACCGATGAGAGTTTCTGCGGTGCTGCGCTGAACGGCCTGAGCGGCAAGGGCCTGGATAATTTGGTGCTGGTGACGACCCTGGCGGTGCTGGCCATCGCTTTGCTGACGTCGTTGCTCGATGCGCGTCTGGAAGCCCGCACTGCGGTGCTTGCCGACTCTCTGACCCAAGCCAACCAAGAGCTGACCCACCTGGCCCTGCACGACATGCTCACCGGTCTGCCCAACCGCACTTTGCTCGCTGACCGTATTCAGCAAGCCATGCAGGCGGTGAAGGAGCAGGGTGGCTGCTTCGCACTGATGTTTATTGACCTGGATGGCTTTAAGCCGGTCAACGATGCCTTCGGCCATCATATGGGTGACCAGTTGCTGAGCGAAGTAGGGTTGCGCCTGCGCGAAGACCTGCGCAGCCAGGACACCCTGGCACGCATCGGCGGCGATGAGTTTGTGTTGCTGGTGCAACTGACCCAGCCGGACGATGCCCTCGGCCTCGCCGAACGCCAGGTGATGCTGATCAACCGCGCCTTCCGGGTGGCCGAGCATGAGTTAAAGATCTCCGCCAGTGTCGGCATCGCCCTATTCCCCGGCAATGGCAACAGCCCCCAGGAGCTGTTGATGAACGCCGACGCCGCGATGTACCACGCCAAGGGCATGGGCAAGAACGGCTACAGCTTCTTTGATGCGTCGATGAACACCAATGCGCGCAAACAATTGCAGTTGTTGCAGGACTTGCGCAACGCGGTGGAGCAGCAGCAGTTCCGCCTGTACTACCAGCCCAAGTTCGATGCGCTCAGCGGTATCCCGGTGGGTGCCGAAGCGCTGCTGCGCTGGGAGCATCCGCAGCAGGGCCTGCTGTTGCCGGCGATGTTTATCGAAATGGCGGAAAAGACGGGGCTGATCATTCCCATCGGCGAATGGGTGCTTAACGAAGCCTGTCGTCAAATGAGCCTGTGGTATGCAGAAGGTTACGAACACTGGCGCATTGCCGTAAACCTGTCCGCGTTGCAGTTCTGCCACGTGGGGCTGGTCAAAAGCGTGGCCGCGGCGCTGGAACGTCACCAGTTGCCGGCCAACAGCCTGACCCTGGAAATCACCGAAACCACGGCCATGAGCGATGCCGATGCGAGCATGACCGTGTTGCAGCAGCTGTCGGATATGGGTGTCGATTTATCCATCGATGACTTTGGCACCGGCTACTCCAGCCTGATGTACCTCAAGCGCCTGCCGGCCAATGAGCTGAAGATCGACCGCGGTTTTGTGCGCGACCTGGAGCACGACAGCGACGACGCCGCCATCGTTTCGGCCATCGTCGCCCTTGGCCAGGCCCTGGGGTTGCGGATTGTTGCCGAAGGCGTGGAAACCGATGTGCAGCAGAGTTTCCTGACGCGGCTGGGGTGTAACTCCCTGCAAGGTTACCTGTTGGGCCACCCGCTGCCGGCTGACGTTTTCATGGCCGATATCGTGCGCGCCGAAAACGCCGTAGCGCCTGACAAAAGCCGTGCGTGACGGGTATTCTTGGATCCGACCCTAAACACCAGGTTGAATCAGGAGACCGCACGCATGGACAAAGTCCTCATCATCACCGGGGGCAGTCGTGGGATTGGCGCCGAGACGGCATTGCTGGCCGCTCACCAGGGCTATCGCATCTGCATCAACTACCAGTCCGACGAAGAAGCGGCTCACCGCGTGCTCGAACAAGTGCGTGCGTTGGGCGCCCAGGCCATTGCGGTGCGGGCGGATGTGAGCATCGAGGATGAAGTGATCGCGCTGTTCAATCGCGTCGACAGCGAACTGGGCCGGGTCACCGCGCTGGTCAACAATGCCGGCACGGTGGGGCACAAATCCCGCGTTGATGAGATGTCCGAGTTTCGCATCCTGAAAGTCATGAAGACCAACGTGCTCGGGCCGATCCTGTGCGCCAAGCACGCGGTGCTGCGCATGTCGCCCAAGCATGGCGGGCAGGGTGGCAGCATCGTCAACGTGTCGTCGGTGGCCTCGCGCCTGGGTTCGCCGGGCGAGTATGTCGACTATGCGGCGTCAAAAGGCGCGCTCGATACCTTCACCCTGGGGTTGTCGAAAGAAGTCGCCGGAGAGGGCATTCGCGTCAACGCGGTGCGCCCCGGCTATATCTACACCGACTTCCATGCCCTGAGCGGCGACCCGGACCGCGTCAGCAAGCTTGAGTCCGGCATTCCCATGGCCCGAGGCGGGCGCCCGGATGAAGTGGCGGAAGCGATTATCTGGTTGCTGTCGGATAAGGCCTCGTATGCCACCGGCACGTTTTTGGACCTGGGGGGCGGTCGTTGACCGACTGACGCCATCGCGGGCGACCCTTGGCTCAGAACGACCGCACAATCCGCCCCAATGTCTCCATGGCCTTTTCCGACGCCTCGGTCCACGGGCTGCCATAGTTCAGGCGAATGCAGTTGCGAAAGCGCTGGGTCGCCGAGAAGATCGGCCCCGGCGCAATGCTGATGCCTTGCGCCAGCGCCATCTGGAACAACTTCAATGAGTCCGTCTGCTCCGGCAGCTCCAGCCACAGGAAGTACCCGCCGGCCGGCTGGCTGACGCGGGTCTGCGCCGGGAAGTAGCGCGCGATGGCGGCCAGCATGGCGCTTTGTTGTTCTTCCAGGGCATAGCGCAATTTGCGCAGGTGCCGGTCATAACCACCGTGCTGCAGATAATCGGCAATCGCCGCCTGGGCCGGCATTGACGGGCACAACGAGGTCATCAATTTCAGCCGTTCGACCTTCTGCGCAAAGCGCCCGGCCGCGACCCAGCCCACCCGGTAACCGGGGGCGAGGCTTTTGGCGAACGAGCCGCAATGCATCACCAGGCCTTCGGTGTCGAAGGCCTTGGCCGGTTTTGGCGCCTGTTGCCCGTAATACAGCTCGGCGTACACGTCGTCTTCGATCAGCGGCACTTGATGGCCCCGCAGCAGCTCCACCAATGCCTGTTTCTTGGCTTCCGGCAGGGTCGCGCCCATGGGGTTCTGGAAGCTGGTCATGGTCCAGCAGGCCTTGATCGGATAGCGCTCCAGCGTCTGTGCCAGGGCGTTGAGGTCGATGCCATCGCGCGGGTGCACGGGAATTTCCACCGCCTTGAGTTTCAAGCGTTCCAGTACTTGCAGGCAGGCATAGAACGCCGGGGCTTCGATGGCCACCAGGTCACCGGGTTCAGTGACGGCTTGCAGGCACAGGTTCAAGGCCTCCAGCGCGCCATTGGTGATCAGCAGTTCCTCCATGGGCAGCATCAGGCCCCCGACCATGTACCGCAGGGCGATTTGCCTGCGCAGTTGCGGGTTGCCCGGCGACATGTCGGTGACCACCAGGCGCGGTTCCATCTCACGGCTGGCGCTGGCCAAGGAACGGGCCAGGCGCGGCAGCGGGAATAGCATCGGGCTCGGGAACGCCGAACCGAAAGGCACGGTGTTCGGGTCTTTGATCGAGTCGAGCACCGAGAACACCAGCTCGCTGACATCCACCTCGGTGGACTCATGCACCTGTTCGCTCACCTCGGGCTCGGAAAACGGGCTGGGCGCATGGGTGTTGACGAAGTAGCCGGAGCGCGGCCGCGCGCGGATCAGGCCACGGCGCTCCAGCAGGTAGTAGGCCTGGAACACCGTGGACGGGCTGATGCCGTAAGTCTGGCTGGCATAGCGCACCGAAGGCACCCGCTGGCCGGGGCCGAGCACGCCGGTGCGGATCAGTTCTGCGATGTCGTCGGCGAATTTTTCGTAGCGTTTCATGGGGGCCTAATCACTTTCTTAAAGGGTACGCAGGGCTAAATGGGGGAGCTGGCTCGCCTGGCAGACCTCAGCGGTTCAGCGGCGCCACGAAGCGACTCTCGGCAGCACTGTAGATCCCGGGCTCATCCACATCCGAGACCTTGAAGCGCAAGGTCTGCGAACTGCTCGCCGGTTTATCCGCCAACAACGCCACCGACACCGGCACATCGCTGATTTCCCCCGCTGCCAGGCTGATCTCCGTCTTGCCTTGCAACTGGAAGCCATCGGCGTCCATCAACTCCAGGTGGTAATCCTGGCGCTGCTGGGTCTTGTTGATCACCTTGAGGCTGTAGATGTTTTCGATCTGGCCCTGAGCGTTCTCGCGGAACAGGCCACGGTCTTTGGTCACGTCCAGCGACACCATCGGCCGTTCCACCAGCGCCACCACCAACGCCGCGATCATCACCAGCAGCACGGCACTGTAGCCGATCAGGCGTGGCCGTAGCAGGTGGGTCTTGCCGCCTTGCAGTTGATGTTCGCTGGTGTAGCTCACCAGGCCACGCGGGTAGCCCATTTTGTCCATGATCGAATCGCAGGCGTCGATGCACGCCGCGCAGCCGATGCACTCCATTTGCAGGCCGTCGCGGATGTCGATACCGGTGGGGCACACCTGCACGCACAGTTGGCAGTCGATGCAATCGCCGAGGCCGACATCGGCGGGTTTGACTTCACGCTTGCGCGGGCCACGGTGTTCGCCGCGCGCCACGTCGTAAGAAATGGTCAAGGTGTCTTTGTCGAACATGACGCTCTGGAACCGCGCATACGGGCACATGTGCATGCACACCGCTTCACGCAGCCAGCCGGCGTTGAGGTAGGTGGCACCGGTGAAAAACAGCACCCAGAACAGGCTGACGCCGCCCATTTGCCAGCTCAGCAGTTCGGCGGCCAGGGGGCGGATCGGCGTGAAATAGCCGACAAACGTCAGCCCTGTCAGCACGCTGATACCCAGCCACAACGTGTGTTTGGCCGAGCGCCGCGCCAGTTTGTTCAGGCTCCAGGGCGCGGCGTGCAGCTTGATACGCTGGTTGCGCTCGCCCTCGGTGACTTTTTCGCACCACATGAACAGCCAGGTAAACGCGCTTTGCGGGCAGGTGTAGCCGCACCACACACGGCCGGCAAACACCGTGATCGCAAACAGGCCGAACGCGCAGATGATCAGCAGCGCCGAGAGCAGGATGAAGTCCTGGGGCCAGAACGTCGCGCCAAAGATGTGGAATTTGCTTTCAGCCAAGTCCCATAGCACCGCTTGCCGGCCGCCCCAGTTCAGCCACACGGTGCCGAAAAACGCCAGGAACAGAACGCCTGCACCGGCCACGCGCAAGGTGCGGAACAGGCCGGTGAAACTGCGGGTATGAATCAGGTTGTCGCTGGATTTGGCCTTCACTTTCTTTGGGTGCAAGGGCTCAAAGGTGTCCACGGTGGGGATTCTATCGCTCATGGTCGTTCGCTCATCAGCCTCCATCAGGCGGACGAACTATGCGCGTGGGGCTGTGTGCATAACAGACTCAGGTAGGGCGATAAAAAGCGGATCAGATGACAGGGGCGCAAGGGCCTGCGTCAATGTGCTGCACCCCATGGCGCCTGGGGTGCAGCAGTGTATGGGGGGGAACTGATACAGATCAATTAAATCAGCGAACCAGGTTCGTCGGCCTTTACATGCTGGCGCCCATCGTGCGCCCCGGCGACCGTCAAGGCGTCTGCCTCAGCTTCGGTGATGTAGATGCGCTCGGCGGCCAATTCGACGTAGGACATGGATTTTTCAGTGTCGGTCACGATATTGACTCGGGTCGCCGGCACGCTCTGTTCCTGGCCATTGTCATCGAGCATGAAGTAGCACAGCTGGTTTTCGATACGTAGGGGCATGCCGTTCTCCTTATTCGTGAGCTATGTAATGCGTGGGCTATGTAGGTTAGGGGCCACCGATGTGCAGGGGTTCCAGGCAACTGACTGGCGGTCGCTGCTGTCCATCCTTTACCAACAATGACAAAGGACGGCATCCATGGACGCCTGGTGGCATGAAGTGTGGCAAACCCTGCAGGCCGAATTTGCCGATATCGGCGACGCGAAGCAGCTCACCCAGATCACGGTGCGCCTGCTGATTGCCGCGATCCTGGGCGGCATCCTGGGGTTTGAACGCGAGAGCAAGGGCAAGGCCGCCGGGGTGCGCACGCATATGCTGGTGGCCTTGGGGGCGGCACTGTTCGTGATGGTGCCGCAGATGTCCGGTAATCAGGCGGATGCCATGAGCCGGGTGGTGCAGGGCGTGATTGCCGGGATCGGCTTCCTGGGCGCCGGTACCATCATCAAGGGCAAGGATGATGAAGAGGGCCATGTCAAAGGCCTGACCACCGCAGCCGGTTTGTGGATGACCGCTGCGATTGGGGTCTCGGCCGGGTTGGGCCGGGAATCGACAGCGGTACTGAGTACGTTGCTGGCCTTGGCGGTGTTCAGCGTGATGCCAAAAATCGTCAAGCGCTTTGAGAAGGACTGACGATCACCGGTGGCATGGTTGTCGGCGGTTCTTCAACCGGGGGCGGCTCATTCTCCGGCGGTTCCTTTTCCGGAATCGGTGCGGGCTCGGTGGGCGGCAGGGTGGGGTTGTCGATATTCGGGTCGGGTGTTTCAGCCGGGATCGGGATATTCATCGGTGTGGCCTCCTTTGTGCTTTGCTCTACCGGTGGACAGTGGGCCGGGCGAATTGATTCCCCGCTCAATGGCGACACATCCACCTGAACTTTTATCGACGGCACAGGTTCGGACCTATTACGGCCGTGCTCAGGGAGAGCTCGGTCGCCTGAAGAATTCGGATCAAGCAAAGAGCGTCCACAGGGCGTAAGGGGAAGATGCTCGATGACTGCTGAAACACAGGTTCCAGGCACGTCCATATTGCCGCTGTCCCAGGCGCTGTTGCTGCCCAGGATCGCCATCGAAAGCACCACTCCCGTGATTGACGGCGGCGAATTCGCCGTCAAGGCCGTGGTCGGCCAACGGGTCAACGTCACCAGCAAAGTGTTTGCCGACGGCCATGACAAGCTCGCCGTGCTGATCCGCTGGCGCCCGCTGCAGGATGAAAGCTGGCACAGCGTCGTGATGACCGATGTGGGCAACAATGGCTGGGAAGGCGCGTTTACCGTCACCCAGCAGGGCCCTCATGAATATTGCATTGAAGCCTGGATCGATACCTTCGCCAGCTTCTGCTACGAGTTGCGCAAGAAACACGAGGCCGGCGTACCGGTCAGCCTGGAATTGCAGGAAGGTCGCAGCCTGGTGCTGCAAGCCGCCGAACGCAGTGACAACGAGCTGCGCGATCGCCTGATGCTGCTGCACCATGAACTCTCCGGCCTGCTGGAAACCGAGCAGGCTGCGCAGTTCCTGCACGAAGACAGTGCACATTTGATGACGCAGGCCGATCACCGCGCCTACCTGAGCATCAGCACCGTTTACCCGATTGACGTTGAACGTGAGGCTGCGCTGTTTGCCAGCTGGTACGAGTTGTTTCCACGTTCGATCACCGACGATCCTGCGCGCCACGGCACGTTTAATGACGTGCACTCGCGGTTGTCGATGATCCATGACATGGGCTTCGACGTTCTGTACTTCCCGCCGATCCACCCGATCGGGCGCAGCCACCGTAAAGGCCCGAACAACTCACTGACCGCCGGCCCCGATGATCCGGGCAGCCCCTACGCGATTGGCAGCGAGGACGGCGGCCATGAGGCCATCCACCCGCAGCTGGGCAGCCGCGATGACTTCCGCCGCCTGGTGCAGGCCGCCGCCGACCACGGCCTGGAAATCGCCCTGGACTTCGCCATCCAGTGTTCCCAGGACCATCCGTGGCTCAAGGAGCATCCGGGCTGGTTCAACTGGCGCCCCGACGGCACGATCAAATACGCGGAAAACCCGCCGAAAAAGTACCAGGACATCGTCAACGTCGATTTTTATGCGGCGGACGCCATCCCGGGCCTGTGGACCGAGCTGCGCGACGTCGTGGTGGGTTGGGTGGAAGAGGGCGTGAAGACCTTTCGCGTCGATAACCCTCACACCAAGCCCCTGCCGTTCTGGCAATGGCTGATCAGCGATGTGCGGTCCAAATACCCCGACGTGATCTTCCTCGCCGAGGCGTTCACCACGCCGGCGATGATGGCGCGCCTGGGCAAGGTCGGTTACTCCCAGAGCTACACCTATTTCACCTGGCGCAATACCAAGGCCGAGTTAAGCGAATACCTGACCCAGCTGAACGAGTCGCCGTGGCGCGAATGCTACCGGCCGAACTTCTTCGTCAACACGCCGGACATCAACCCGCCGTTCTTGCATGAATCCGGGCGCCCGGGCTTTTTGATCCGTGCCGCGTTGGCCACCATGGGCTCGGGCCTGTGGGGCATGTATTCGGGGTTCGAACTGTGCGAAGCGGCGCCGGTACCGGGCAAAGAGGAATACCTGAACTCGGAGAAGTACGAGATCCGTCCACGGGACTTCACCGCCCCCGGCAATATCATCGCCGAAATCGCTCAACTCAACCGCATTCGCCGGCAAAACCCGGCGTTGCAGACGCACCTGGGGCTGAAGCTCTACAACGCCTGGAATGACAACATCCTGTATTTCGGCAAGCGCAGCGAGGATGGCAGCAACTTCATTCTGGTGGCGGTGAACCTTGATCCCTATAACGCCCAAGAGGCCAACTTCGAGCTGCCGCTCTGGGAGCTGGGCCTGCCGGACGATGCCGAGACTCACGGTGAAGACTTGATGAACGGCCATCGCTGGACCTGGTATGGCAAGCACCAGTGGACGCGTTTGGAGCCGCAGATGCCGTTTGGGATCTGGCGTATCACCACCCCTTAATCCCAGCGCGGTTCACGTATTCCAGGAGCTTCCAATGGCGAAGAAACCCAACGCTGCCACTTTTATCAAAGACCCGCTCTGGTACAAAGACGCGGTGATCTACCAAGTCCACGTCAAATCGTATTTCGATTCCAATAACGACGGTATCGGTGACTTTCCCGGCCTGATCGCCAAGCTCGACTACATCGCCGACCTGGGTGTGAATACCATCTGGTTGCTGCCGTTCTACCCCTCGCCACGCCGCGACGATGGCTACGACATCGCCGAGTACCGTGGCGTGCACAGCGACTACGGCACCATGGCCGATGCCAAGCGTTTTATTGCCGAGGCGCACAAGCGCGGGCTGCGGGTCATCACCGAGCTGGTGATCAACCACACCTCCGACCAGCATCCCTGGTTCCAGCGTGCGCGCAAGGCCAAGCCAGGCTCGGCGGCGCGGGACTTCTACGTGTGGTCGGATGACGACCAGAAATACGACGGCACCCGCATCATCTTCCTCGACACCGAGAAGTCCAATTGGACTTGGGACCCGGTTGCGGGCCAGTATTTCTGGCACCGCTTTTATTCCCACCAGCCCGATCTCAACTTCGATAACCCGCAGGTCATGAAAGCGGTGTTGTCGGTGATGCGCTACTGGCTGGACATGGGCATCGATGGCCTGCGCCTGGACGCCATCCCGTACCTGATCGAACGCGATGGCACCAATAACGAAAACCTGCCCGAAACCCACGATGTGCTCAAGCAGATCCGTGCCGAGATCGACGCTCATTACCCGGACCGCATGCTGCTGGCCGAGGCCAATCAATGGCCGGAAGACACCCAGCTGTATTTCGGTGACAAAAAGGGCGACGACGGCGACGAATGCCACATGGCCTTCCACTTTCCGCTGATGCCGCGCATGTACATGGCGTTGGCGCAAGAAGACCGCTTCCCGATCACCGACATTCTGCGCCAGACCCCGGAGATTCCCGCCAATTGCCAGTGGGCGATCTTCCTGCGCAACCACGATGAATTGACCCTGGAAATGGTCACCGACAAAGAACGCGACTACTTGTGGAACTACTACGCCGCCGACCGCCGTGCGCGCATCAACCTCGGCATCCGCCGGCGCTTGGCGCCGTTGATGGAACGTGACCGCCGTCGTGTCGAACTGCTCAACAGCCTGCTGCTGTCGATGCCCGGTACACCGACCCTGTATTACGGCGATGAAATTGGCATGGGCGATAACATCTACCTGGGTGACCGCGATGGTGTGCGTACGCCGATGCAGTGGTCCATCGACCGCAACGGCGGTTTCTCACGCGCCGACCCGGCCAGCCTGGTGCTACCGCCGATCATGGACCCGCAATACGGCTACCAGTCGGTGAACGTCGAGACCCAAGCCCAGGACCCGCATTCGTTGCTGAACTGGACCCGGCGAATGCTGGCGGTGCGTAAGCAGTCCAAGGCGTTTGGCCGTGGCAGCCTGAAAATGCTCTCGCCGAGTAACCGGCGCATCCTCGCCTATACCCGCGAGTTCACCGGTGAAGACGGGCGCAACGAGATCATCCTCTGCGTGGCCAACGTGTCGCGCAGCGCCCAGGCGGCCGAACTGGACCTGTCGGCGTTTGCTGGCATGGTGCCGGTGGAGATGCTGGGCGGGAATGCCTTCCCACCCATCGGCCAACTCAATTTCCTGCTGACCCTGGCGCCTTACGGCTTCTATTGGTTTGTGCTGGCGCCGGAAAACCAGATGCCCAGCTGGCATGTGGAACCGGCCCAGAGCATGCCGGACTTCACCACGTTGGTATTGAAAAAACGCATGGAAGAACTGCTGGAAGAACCCTGCCGCGCCTCGCTGGAGCAAACAGCACTGCCGGCCTGGCTGCCCAAACGCCGCTGGTTCGCGGGCAAGGACACGGCGATCGACAGCGTGCGCATCGCCTATGGCGTGCGCTTTGGCGACGCGCAGCACCCGGTATTGCTCAGCGAGCTTGAGGTCAGTGCGGGTGGCCAAATCAGCCGCTATCAGCTGCCGTTCGGTTTCCTCGGTGAAGACCAGTTCACCAGCGCCTTGCCTCAGCAATTAGCCTTGGCCCGTGTACGCCGGGTGCGCCAGGTAGGCTTGGTGACCGATGCCTTCAGCCTCGAGCACTTTATCCGCGCCGTGATCCAGGGTTTGCAAGCGGGTACCGTACTGGACTCAAGCGAAGGCGAGCTGCGCTTCACCGCTACGCCTCATCTGGCCAAGCTGCAACTGACGGATGAGTCCGAGGTGCGCTATTTGTCGGCCGAGCAGTCCAACAGTTCGGTAGTGGTGGGCGAGAGCCTGGTGCTCAAGCTGATCCGCAAAGTCGCCTCCGGCGTGCACCCTGAGTTGGAGATGAGTGCTTACCTGACCGAAGCCGGCTACCCGAACATCTCGCCGTTGTTGGGCTCGATGATTCGCCACGACGCCGAGGGCCAGGACAACCTGCTGATGATTGCCCAAGGCTACCTGAGTAATCAGGGCGACGCCTGGGGATGGACTCAGAACAACTTGGAACGGGCGATTCGCGACGAGCTGGCCGAAGCCATCTCCGAGCAGGAACAGCACTACAACGCCCTGGGCGAGCTGGCGGATTTTGCTGGGTTGCTCGGTCAGCGCCTGGGCGAAATGCACGGGGTGCTCGGTGCGAAAACCACTCACAAGGACTTCAAGCCTGAAGTCACCACCGCCAAGGACACGCAGGCCTGGGCCAAGGATGTCGGCGCGCAGTTGGACCGTGCGTTGCACTTGCTCAACCTTCATCAAAACCAGTTGAACCCGGCGGATCAAGCGCTGGTCACTGAGTTGCTGGCGCAGAAAAAAGCCATCACCCGCCATGTGCAGGCGCTGGCGAAAGCCACCCTGGGTGGGTTGCGTATTCGGGTGCATGGTGACTTGCACCTGGGCCAGGTGCTGGTGGTGAAGGGCGATGCCTACCTGATCGACTTTGAAGGTGAGCCGGCGCGACCGCTGCACGAACGACGCGGCAAGCACAGCCCGTATAAAGATGTGAGCGGCGTGTTGCGCTCCTTCGATTACGCGGCGGCCATGGCCCTGAATGTACAAGGGGTGGATCACTCGCCCGAAGCGGACCAGGCGCGCAAACGCGTGACGGACCGTTACCTGAAAGAAGCACGCCAGGCCTTTATCCAGGTGTATCAGTCCGCTACGTCTACACTGGCGCATGACTGGCAGGACGCCAAAGGCCAGGACGCAGCGCTGACATTGTTCAGCCTGGAGAAGGCCGCGTATGAAGTGGCTTACGAAGCGGAAAACCGCCCGACTTGGTTGCCGGTGCCCCTGCAAGGGTTGCACGGACTGTTGAGCGGGCTTGCACCTATATCGAACACTGCACGCGGTGGGGAGACGTCATGAGCTTTACAAATAAAGAACCGCTGCAAGCGAAGTTGACTGCATTGCCGGCGTCCAAGGACGTCGAAGCGCTGGTACGCGCCGAGCATCACGACCCGTTTTCGATTCTCGGGCCGCACGATGATGAGCACGGTGGCCAGTTTATCCGCGCCTTCCTGCCGGAGGCCCTGAGCGTCCACGTTCTGGCACGCGACAGCGGTGAACAGCTCGGCAGCCTGGACGCGAGCCAGGTGCCGGGGTTGTTCGTCGGTCAGTTCAAGACCCGCGAACCCTATTTGTTGAAGATCCAGTGGGCCGGCGGTGAGCAGATCACCGAAGACCCTTACAGCTTCCAGCAACTGCTGCTGGGGGAGATGGACCTGTACCTGTTCGGCGAAGGCAACCATCGTGACCTCAGCAGTTGCCTGGGTGCCCAGGTGACCAGCGTCGATGGCGTGCAGGGTGTGCGCTTTGCCGTGTGGGCGCCGAATGCGCGGCGGGTGTCGGTGGTGGGCGACTTCAATATCTGGGACGGCCGCCGTCACCCGATGCGCCTGCGTCATCCGTCCGGCGTGTGGGAGATCTTTATCCCACGCCTGCAACCGGGCGCGGCCTACAAGTACGAAATTCTCGGCGCCAATGGGATCCTGCCGCTCAAGGCCGACCCGATGGCGTTGGCCACCCAGTTGCCGCCGGACACCGCCTCGAAGGTGGCCGAACCGTTGCAAGTGGACTGGCAGGACCACGCCTGGATGCAGTCACGGGTCGACAAGCAAAAGCCGACGGCGCCGCTGTCGATCTACGAACTGCATGTGGGCTCCTGGCAATGCGAGTTGGATGAAGCGGGCGAAGTGGCCCGCCAGTACAACTGGCGTGAGCTGGCTGAGCGCCTGGTTCCCTATGTACAGCAACTGGGCTTCACCCACGTCGAGCTGATGCCGATCATGGAGC
Organism: Pseudomonas marginalis; assembly: GCF_001645105.1. Taxonomy (GTDB): domain Bacteria; phylum Pseudomonadota; class Gammaproteobacteria; order Pseudomonadales; family Pseudomonadaceae; genus Aquipseudomonas; species Aquipseudomonas petroselini. The sequence continues at coordinate 18,865 of NZ_LKEG01000041.1, read as the reverse complement.
ACCCGTTTGGCGGCTCTTGGGGCTACCAGGCACTGTCGCAATTCGCCCCGACGGCGCGGTTCGGCTCGCCGGAAGATTTCGCCTATTTCGTCGATGCCCTGCACCAGGCCGACATCGGTGTGATCCTGGACTGGGTGCCGGCGCATTTTCCCACCGATACCCACGGCCTCGCGCAATTCGACGGCACCGCGTTGTATGAATACGCCAACCCGCTGGAAGGCTTTCACCAGGATTGGGACACGCTGATCTACAACCTGGGCCGCACCGAAGTGCACGGCTACATGCTCGCCTCGGCGCTGCATTGGCTCAAGCACTTCCATATCGACGGGCTGCGTGTGGATGCCGTCGCGTCGATGCTCTACCGCGACTACTCGCGCAAGGCCGGCGAATGGGTGCCGAACCGTCATGGCGGTCGCGAGAACCTGGAGGCGATTGATTTTCTGCGCCACTTGAACGACGTGGTGGCCCTGGAAGCGCCCGGCGCGCTGGTGATCGCGGAGGAATCCACGGCCTGGCCGGGTGTTAGCCAGCCGACCCAACAGGGCGGTCTGGGCTTCAACTACAAGTGGAACATGGGCTGGATGCACGATTCCCTGCACTACATCCAGCAGGACCCGGTGTACCGCGCCCATCACCACAACGAGTTGAGCTTCGGCCTGGTGTATGCGTGGTCCGAGCGCTTTATCCTGCCGATTTCCCACGATGAAGTGGTGCACGGCAAGCTCTCGCTGATCGACAAGATGCCCGGCGACCGCTGGCAGAAATTTGCCAACCTGCGCGCTTACCTGGCGTTCATGTGGATGCACCCCGGTAAGAAACTGCTGTTCATGGGCTGCGAATTCGGCCAGTGGCGCGAGTGGAACCACGACCAGCAACTGGACTGGTACCTGTTGCAGTACGCCGAACACAAAGGCGTGCAAAAGCTGGTCGGCGACTTGAACCGGCTGTACCGCGAAGAACCGGCCTTGCACGAGCAGGACGACGCGCCGCAGGGCTTCCAATGGCTGATCGGCGACGACGCAATCAACAGCGTCTATGCCTGGCTGCGCTGGAGCAAGGACGGTAAGCCGGTGCTGGTGGTCGCCAACTTCACCCCGGTGCCGCGTGAGGGTTACAAGGTCGGCGTGCCCTTTGCGGGGCGTTGGAGCGAAGTGATCAACAGTGACGCCGACATGTACGCAGGTTCCAATTACGGTAACGGAGGCGAGGTGTTTACCCAAGATGAACCCAACCATGGGCAAGCGGTGTCACTGGCGTTGAATCTGCCACCATTGGGGGTACTGATTCTGCGGCCGGAACCGCTTTAAAGGCTCTATCTTGCTGGATTCTGTTGTCCACGCTGGTGGCAGGGTGCCACAATGGCGCCTTTGTCGTGGCAGTCGAATCAGGCGGATTTCATGAATGGCCTTGGGCGTGGGCAGGACCAGGATTGCTTTATAGAGGAGCAGGTGCGGACTGACCGTTTGCACCAGCTGTTCCGGCAATCCTTTGCCGCGATATTCGGCAGTTACCTGGCCGCTCTCATGCTCTGCTGGCTGTGCTGGGACCGGTTTGACCATCAGGTCATCCTGGTCTGGCTGGGCGCGTTGGCGGTGTCCTCGCTGCTGCGTGTGAAGATGTTCATGGAGTGGTTTCGCTGCCCCAACGCCGAGCGCACGCCCAAGCGTTGGGAACGCCGTTACTGGCTGACGCTGATGCTGTCTGCCGGGATCTGGGGCGCCGGCGCCCTGGCGGTGATGCCCACCGATGACCGGCTGTCCCAGGCACTGGTGATGTTGTTCACCGTGGGCATGTCCGTCAGCGCCGTGTCCTGTTATTCGGCTTACCGCTACATGACCCTGGCCTCCCTGGCCCTGGTGTTGCTGCCGTGCACGCTGTGGCTGTTGTTCCAGCCGTCTTCCATGCAAGTCGGCGTGGCCATCGCGGTGCTGGTGTTTTCCACCTTTGTGATCAGCGCCACGCGCAAACTCTCGGATGCCTTGGAAAAGGCCTTCCGCCTGACCCGGCAAATGGAACGTGCCCACACTATTTCCACCCGTGCGGCCCAGACCGATGAACTCACCGGCCTGATGAACCGTCGTGCGTTTTTCGAACATGCCCAGGTGCTGTACGAGCAATGCCGCCACAACCGGCAACCGCTGTGCGCGCTGATGATGGACATGGATCACTTCAAGCAAATCAACGATACCTACGGCCACCAGGCCGGTGATCAGGTGCTGCGCCAGATTGGTGGGGTGATCAGTGCGTCGTTCCGCCAGGCCGATGTGTACGGACGCTTGGGCGGCGAGGAGTTTGCGGTGCTGCTGCCCAATACGTCGTTGGACACCGCGCGCACTATCGCCGAGCAGTTGGTCAAGGCGATCTCGGGCCTGGCTTCCGAGCCGGTGCATGGGCTGAGCGCCAGCCTGGGCGTTGCATCTACCCACACCCAGGACCAGGACCTGCACGGGCTGATGAACACCGCCGACAAAGCGCTGTACCGCGCCAAGGCCCAAGGCCGCAATCAGGTGGCGGTGGCGGAGTAGGGCTCAAAGCATCGCTTTGGCCAGGGCCCGCGCAACCTGATCGGCGGAGTAGGGCTTGGCAAGGAATTCGAACCCTTCGTAGCCGCTGTCGGCCAGCTCTTCGCTGTAGCCGGAGGTGAGCACCACCGGCAAGTCCGGGCGCCGTTGGCGCAGCACTTTGGCCATGGCCACGCCGGTCATGCCCGGCATCACCACGTCCGAAAAGATCCCGTCGAACGCCAGGGCATCCGCGCCGGCCAGCGTGAGTGCCTGCTCGGCATCGGTGGCCCAGGTGGTCTGGTAACCGAGGTCCTGAAGGATCTGGTTGGCAAAGCGGCCGACTTCGAGGTTGTCTTCCACGATCAGGATATGGCACTGCGCCGTATCATGGGTGGGCGACTGGCTTTCCGGCGTCGGGTCGGGCTGCGCCACCTGCTGCGCCACTTCGGGCAGGTACAGGGTGAACACGGTGCCTTCGCCAGGGCGGCTTGCGACGTCGACGTTCCCCCCGGACTGCTTGGCAAACCCGAATACCTGGGACAGCCCCAGCCCGGTGCCTTTGCCTACAGCCTTGGTGGTAAAGAAAGGCTCGAAAATGCGCTCGAAGGTATCAGAGGAAATACCTGTGCCGGTATCCGCCAGGGAAATGCTCACAAAGGGCTGGCGTGCCTCTTCATCGCCACGGATACGCGGCATCGAGTCCACATTCGCCACGCGTAAAGTCAGGGTGCCTTGCCCGTCCATCGCGTCGCGGGCATTCAGGGCGATGTTGATCAGTGCGGTCTCGAATTGGCTCGCGTCGACGCGCACGTGGCAAGGGCGCTCTGGCAACCGCACCTGCACATGGATGCGCGCACCGGTAACGCTTTCGAGCATCTCGCCGATGTTCTTGACCCGTTGGCCCGCATCGAAGACTTCCGGGTTGAGCGGTTGGCGCCGGGCGAAGGCGAGCAATTGGCTGGTGAGCTTGCTGGCGCGCTCCACCGTGTCGGACACCGCGCCCATGTAGCGCTGGCGCCGCTCCTCGGAGAGTCCGGGCTGACGCAGGAAGTCCACCGACGAACGAATGATGGTCAACAGGTTGTTGAAGTCATGGGCGACGCCGCCGGTCAATTGACCGATGGCTTCGAGTTTCTGCGATTGGCGCAGCGCGGCTTCGGCCTGGGTGAGGGCGTTGGTGCGCTCTTGCACCCGCTGTTCCAAGGTGGCGTTGAGCTCGGTAAAGGCTGCCAGGCCTTCGCGCACAGCGACGTCGGCGCGCACCCGCTCGATATGGGCCCACGAGCGCTCGGTGACCTCGCCGACCAGTGCCAGGTCGTAGGGCGACCAGGCGCGGGCCGTTTTGTGGTGCACGGCCATCAGTGCTGTCAGGCGACCGTCCTTGATCAGCGGGAAGCACACGGTGGCGAGCGCGCCCAAGGCCTGATAGCTGGCGGCGACTTCGGGAGCGAATTCGAATCGGTTGTCCTGGACCACCAGCGGCTCGCCCGCGCGCAGGCGCTGCACCGCCAATGCGCCGAATGACGCCAGGCTGTAGTGGCCCAGGATGCTCGGCGAGCCCGGCGCTGCCCAGTTGCCGCGAATGGTAAAGCCGTCTTCGTCGGCATCCATGTCGGCATACGCACAGTTGGACACCTGCAGGTGCTCGGCCAGCAGACGCGTGGTGGTGGACATGATGCTTTCGGCGTCGGTGGCATTCGCCACGGCGCTGCCAACGGCATCCAACACCGCCAGGCGGCGGTTCAGGAAGACGGTGGTGGTGGTTTCGGTGACGGTATCCAACATCCCCACTACCTGGCCCTGAGGGTCGCGGATGGGGCTGTAGCAAAAAGTGAAATACGCCTGCTCCGGCCCGGAGCCACGCTCGATCATCAGCGGGAAGTTTTCAATAAAGGTCGCATGCCCGTCGAACGCCGCGTCGGCGATTGGGCGCACCTGCTCCCAGACTTCGCGCCAGGTTTCGCTGAACGGGCGCCCCAGGGCGTCAGGTTTGTTGCCCAGGATTGGAATAAACGCATCGTTGTAAAGGGTGATCAGGCTCGGCCCCCAGATGATGGCCTGGGGGAAGCTCGACGCAAAGCACAGCGCCGCGGTGGTCTTGAGCACATCCGGCCACTCTTCCAGCGGTCCCAGCGGCGTACTCGCCCAATCATGCAGGCGGACCCGCTCAGCCATGTCGCTGCTACTTTGCAGCCAATTCATCATCGCAAGAACACCTTGTTTGCCACAGTCTGTCGAACGCCTGAGCGGGTCAGGTCAGCAATCAACAGACCGGCATGGCCGCTGCCAAGTTCAGCGGCATTATCCATGAGATGGCGAATTGATGCCTCCTCCGTTCGGATAGATCTGTGAGCGTGTTTATTGCGCGCCGAAAACCCCTGTCCAATAAATCCCGGCATCACTTTTCGGGTCCATGGCATACGCCGCACCCAGTTCGCGAAATTGCGGGTTCATCAGGTTGGCGCAATGGCCCGGACTGGCCAGCCAACCGTCCACCACCTTGCTCGGCGTATCCAGGCCGGCGGCGATGTTTTCGCCAATATTCTTCGCGCTATACCCGGCCAGTTCGGCGCGGTCACCGGGGGTGCGCCCGTCGTGGTCGAGGTGGTCGAAGAAATTGCCGTTGGCCATGTTACGCGTGTGGTTGTTGGCGGCGTCGGCCAGGGCGTCATTCCAGGACAAGGGTGTGGTTGCGGTAAACGCCTGGGTGCCGCATTGGCGCGGTTGCGCACGCGCGGTGTTGATCAGGTTGAGCAGTTTTTTGCCTTCGGTCTGCCAATCGCCCAGGCCGCTGGTCAGCAGTGGACGGGCAAGCACGATGCGCCAGTCCTGGCCACTGTTGCTTACGCCGATATCGACAAATTGCGGGTCCAGCACCACCCGGCAGAAGCTTTCGCGCACGGCCTTCATGGCTGACTGGGCATCCTTGGGCCCGGACAGGCTGATGGCCTGAACGTTGACCATCGGGTACGCGGCCCGGGCCAGCGCTTGCTGCAAATCGCCGACGTTGGTGGCCGGCAGCACCAGCCGCGTATCGCTGGCCAGCGGTGGCAGTTCCTGGGAACCCTGGTCGCCGCAGCGTTGTACCTGGCTGCGGTATTGGTTGATCTGTTGTACTAACTGACTCTCTTCATTCGCCATCGCGCTGGCGCAGAACACCGTACTGGCGGCCAGCGTCGTGAGACCCATCATCAATGACAGAACGCGCATGGACGTTACCCTTGAGCTTGAAAGTGCCCATGATGCGCGATGTAACCCGGTCTGGTGCAACGCCTTTTTTGTTTTTTTGCCTCAATGGGTGTTCTTGGCGGTATTAAAGGCGCTGGCGCGGCGCAATGCCATCACACCGGCCAGCAGGATCAAGCCCAGCGCCACGCTGAAGGTCACATGCAGGCCATGGGTCACGGATTGCGGGAGCGCACGGGTGACATCCGGACTGGCCCACGCGAACACCGCCCCCAGCGCTGAAGCACCGAGGATCAGGCCTAGATTGCGTGACAGGTTCAGCAGGCCCGACACGGTGCCGCGATGCGCCGCCTCTATATCGCTCATCACCGCCGTGTTGTTGGCAGCCTGGAACAGGCTGTAGCCCGTCGTCAGAATAACCAGCGCGGCCAGATAGGCGATCAATCCAGACGCCAGCGACAGCAGCAGCGCCCCACACCCCAGCACGCCCAGCCCGGCGAGTGTCATGCGCTGGCTGCCGAGGCGGTCGGTCAGGCGGCCGGCCGGGATACCGGTGACGGCCGCCACACAGGGGCCGACGGCCATGGCCAGGCCCATCCACTCCGGGGCCAGCCCCAGGCCCCTGGACAAATAAAAGGGCCCGACCACAAAGGTGGCCATGATCACTGCGGCCACCAAGGCACTCATGGTCAGGCTGCTGCGCAATGACGCGTCCTTCAGTAAAGACCAGACACCAGAGGCCGCACCGGCGGGTACCTGCGCACGATCAACCGGCAAACTGCGATAAGCGAGGGCGGCGGCCAGCAGCCCCAACGGCACCCCGACCAGGAAAATCGCGCGCCAACCCCACAGGCTCAGCAATACCCCGCCCAGGCTGGGACCCATGGCAGTGCCGACGGCGGACATCGTGCCCAGCCATCCCATGACCCGGCCGGTACGTTCCCGGGTGACGGTATCGCCCACCATTGCCAGGGCCATGGCCATCATCACTGCTGCGCCGAGGCCTTGCAGGACGCGCGCGGCAATCAGACCCTCCAGCGAGGGGGCCAGCCCGCACAGCCCGCACGCCACGGCGAACAGCAGCAAGCCGGCGAGCAATACGCGTCGACGGCCCCAGCGGTCACCCAGGCGCCCGGCGCTGACGATCACTGCCGTGATTGCCAGCAGATAGGCCAGCACCACCCACTGCACCGCGTGAAACGACGCATCAAACGCCTGCGCCAGGCTGGGCAGGCCGACATTGGCGATGCTGGTGCCGAGGGAGGCCAGCAACATGGACAGGGACAGGCTGACGAGGCTGCCGCGAGAAGAGGGGGGCATGGGTAATCCTTGAGTGAAGGCAACTGTCACAAATCTACGGCGTGGCCTACCATGGCGGAAGACGCATGGGTTGCAGTTAATACCTGCATCTGACGCCTGATAAGGAGCACCGATGGCCGATTTAAATTTGCTGGTCACCCTGGATGTATTGCTCGCCGAAGGCAGTGTGGCCGGCGCGGCCAGACGCTTGCGCCTGAGCCCCTCGGCGATGAGCCGCGCTTTGGCGCGTTTACGCGAAACCACCGGCGACCCGTTGCTGGTGCGCGCCGGTCGCGGCCTGGTGCCTACGCCGAGGGCGGTGGAACTGCGCGAACAGGTCAGCCGCCTGGTGCAGGAAGCCAGCGCCGTGTTGCGGCCCGTGCACACGCTGGACATGGCTCAGGTCGAGCGCACCTTTACCCTGCGTACCAGCGAAGAATTCGTCGAAAATGTCGGTGCGGCGTTGTTGGCACGTACGGCACGGGAAGCACCCGGTGTGCGCCTGCGCTTTATCCATAAAACCGACAAGGACAGTGCGCTGCTGCGTGACGGCAGCGTCGACCTGGAAACCGGCGTGGTCGACCCTGCGGCCAGCCCCGAAGTGCTGACCCAGGCGCTGTTCCGTGACCGTTTGGTTGGGGTGGTACGCAGCGGCCATGCGCTCAGCCAGGGCGACGTCAGCGCCCGGCGTTATGCCGAGGGCCAGCACGTCTACGTATCACGCCGTGGCCAGGACCGTGGCCAGATCGACGACGCGCTTGAGGCCCAGGGCCTGACGCGCCAGATCAGCACCATCGTCGCCGGGTTCGCCACCGCCATTGCCCTGGCCCGCGACACCGACCTGATCGCCAGCGTGCCTGAACGCTACACCCTCCATCAACGGGAAGGCCTGCATCACTTTGAGCTGCCGGTGGCGCTGCCGACCTTCACCGTCGCGATGCTGTGGCACCCCAGGCTCGATGCCGACCTGGCCCATCGCTGGTTGCGCGGGTGTTTGCGCGAGGTATGTGCCGAGCAGGTACAATCCGCGTTGCCTTGATGCTTAACCCCAGGAATCTGCATGTTCAGCCTTACCCGCTACACCACACCATGCCCGGAGCCTATCAATGCTCAGATCCTGCAGATGGTGGTGGACAACCTCACCGACATCAGCAGCGTGGCGCTGCCGCCGAGTAACCTGCTGTACAACATCTACCAGTACGCGATTGGCTTTGAGGTGCATCTGTACTTGGAAGCGCTGGACGGTTCAAAGGGCATTGCCGTCGAGTTGGTCGTGGCCACCGATCCGCAAGACCCGCAGAAGGTGATGGGCTTTGTGCTGTACCTGCCGGTGAAGGAGGCTCCCGAGGCCTGCGGAATCGCTTTCATGGCGGTGCAAGTCGGCTATCGGCGCCAGGGCGTGGCTCGCGGGATGATGCGCGACGTGCTGAGCCGTCATCCCCATGCGGAACTGGCCTGCTCCATAGAGAAGGTGCCAGCGTTTGAAAGCATGGGCTTTCGGGTACGTGGCGCACGTGAGACTCAAGTGCTGATGAACACGCGGGACTACGGTACCGACGGCCTGATGGGCGTGCTGGATGTGGCGGCGATCTATAGCTCGCTGGAGGTGCGGCAGATTCATACCTACCTGCTGCAAAAGCACGGCAAGCGCGCGATGGTGGATGCCGAGAAGCAGCGTGACCGCCACCTGGATCAACTGGCACGTAAGGTCCAGGCATTTATTGCTCGTGGTGAACACGGCCGCGATTGACCATCGCCAGGATAGTCGCCAGCAATTCCTGCTGCGCTTCTTCACGGCTGATCTCGCCACTGAACGCCGCCTGGGATAGCGCTTCCGCAGCGCCCAGCATCGCCCTTAAGCCAGCCTTGGACACGTGGCCGAAGGGCGACAGCGCGTCGCGACACTTATCGAGGAAGATCGCCTCGTAATGGCGCTTGAGGGTTTCCAGCTCCGGCGAGCTGCTCAAGGCCGCAATCACCCCCGGGATTTCCCGGCCCTGCAACAACACGCACTCCACATAGGACGCGGCGATCACCCCGGCGCGATCCTCAAGGGTGGCGCTGCTGGCCTGTATGGCGTCGACAAACACTTGGTTCTGGCGCGCATCGAAATCCTCATACAACGCGACCAGCAACCCCGCACGGGTGACGAAATGGTCGTAGACCACCGGTTTGGTCACGCCCGCCAGTTCCGCCAGGCGACCGAGCGTCAGTGCTTCAGTGCCTTCATCGCGCACCAGTTGCCAGGCCACATCGAGTAATTGACGCAGGCGTTCTTCACGGGACAGGCGCCGACGTGGGGCAGGGGATTCGCTGCTTGACATGCTTATATACCAAAAGTAACTTACTAATCGTAACTTAAGCCCAGCGTAACCCCAAAGGGAGTCCCTGTCATGCACGCACTTATCGTTGTTGCACATCACGACCCACAATCCCTCACCCACAGCGTGGCTGCGCAGGTAGCCGCCGGGCTCACTGCCGCTGGCCACACTGTTGAAATCGCCGACCTTGCCGCCGAAGGTTTTGACCCGCGCTACACCGCCGCCGACCATGCGGTTCACCGAACCCGGGCCACGCCACCCGCCGATGTGCGGGCCGAACAGGCCCGCATCGACCGTGCCGACGCCCTGGTGCTGGCGTTCCCGATTTACTGGTGGTCATTGCCGGGACTGCTCAAAGGCTGGATCGACCGCGTATTCATCAACGGCTGGGCCATCGAATACGGCCCCGATACGCCGGTGGTGAAAAAGCTGCGGCACCTGAACGTGCATTTGCTGGCCTTGGGCGCAGCGGATGACGATGCGTTTGATCGACACGGCTATGCCCAGGCGATGCGCACGCAGATCGACTACGGGATCTTCGATTACTGTGGCGCGCAGGTGCTGACCTCGGCGCTGTTGCTCGACTCGGAAAGCGGCGGGGCGCAGGCGCATTTGGAGAAGGCGTGGGCCGTGGGGCAGGGTTTGTTCGACGTCGAGACAGTCGCCGGTTGATTCAACCTTCGCGAATCCAGCAGACGGGCGGTGAAGATGTTGTGGCGGGCATGGAACTTGGAACGATTGGACGATCAATCATGGTGTTCACAAACACTTGAGATAAAGTTAATGACGTCAATTTCTTCTGCACCTGGAACCGCGTTCATTGCCCCCCACCATCGATACGTCTTACGGAAAGCCCACGCAAGATCAAGTGAGGCAAGATCAACAAAACGATGCGAAAAAAAACCATCCCTTTCCGAACGTCTCGCCTGAACAACTGCAGACCTTGAACAGCGAGCAACTGCAGAGGCTCAACAAATATCCCGATATGAGCTATCAAGACGTGAGGGGTGGGCATGGGATGGAGTTTGCCAACGGTTTCGTCTGGTAACGGGTTTAGCTACGACAGACGCTGTGCCTGCGGCAACTGGGTGCTGACGCGTTTAAAGGGCTGACTACTGTCCAAACAGGTCATGTGCATCAAGCAACCGATAAGCAACCTCCGGCCGTTTTTCCATACCTTTACGGATTGCGGCCGGAATCGACAACCGAGTCTTGCGACACAAGCCTGGCAGTTTGTCGATCACAATCTGAATCCCACGCATGCTTTTGACTTCAGTGTGGCCGGGTGCGACATGTACGCGGATACCCAGTTGCAGGTACATCAAGCGCTGCATGTGTTCCAGGTCTTCCAGGCTTTGAAGGTTTTCCAGGCGCTCCAGCAGCTTCTTCTCTTCCTGGCGGGTCAGTCGCAGGATGCGTTGGTCTGCCGAGGGGGTGCCAAGCAGTTGTTCGCGCTCGCAGTCACATAACGCAGGTGGGCAGGGTTGGCGAATTGTCATGATCACTCCCTCCCCACACCGTTGCCGACAGTTTAGTAGGTCAGTTGAACGCCCAGGCTACCCAGGGCATTCCAGTATTCAGGATAGGTCTTGCCCACGCAGTCGGGGTCCTGGATCTTGATTCCTGACACTTTCAAGCCCGCCAGCGCAAAGCACATGGCGATGCGGTGGTCGGCGTGGGTGTCGATCAGCGCGTTGCAGGAAGTGCCGGCCAGGGCCGGGTCGCTGGCCACCAGCAGGTCATCGCCCTCGATGGTTGCCAGGCCCGGACGGATTTCGTTCAGGCCATCATGCAGCGCCTGGACGCGGTCACATTCCTTGACGCGCAAGTTGGCCAGCTCAGTGAAGCGCACCGGGGTGTTGTTGAACGCAGCCAGCACCGCCAGGGTCGGGATAGCGTCCTGCATCTGCGAGCCAACCACCGTGGCTTGCATGTTCGGGAACTGCGCGATCACGGCCTGGGCCTTGGCGTCCGGCTGGGTGAAATCCTGCGCGGCCACGCCGATGTCGATACGGCCACCGGTCAGCACTTCTGCGGCCCACAGGTAAGTGGCGGCGGAGGCGTCAGGTTCGATCAGGTAATCATGAGCGGTGTAGCCGCCAGGGGCGACGCGCCAGGTGGTGTCGTTGACGGCTTCAACCTGGGCACCGAAGGCACGCATGCAGTCCAGGGTCAGGTCCACGTAGCCACGGGCGCCGATGTCCTTGCCGGTCAGTGCCACTTCAATCGGCGCTTCGCCGCAGGCTGCGAGCATCAGCAGGGCCGATACGTATTGGCTGGACAGACCGCCGTCGATCTCGAAGCGCTTGGCTTTGATCTTGCCCACGCCGTGCACGGTGACCGGTGGGCAACCGGTGGGGCTGTCGACCTGGATACCGTTCTGGCCGAGGGTCTCCAGCAGCGGGCCGATTGGGCGTTTTTGCATGTAGTCATCGCCGTCGAGCACCACGGTGCCTTCAACGGTGGCCACGGCGGCGGTGAGGAAGCGCATGGCGGTGCCGGCGTTGCCGAGGAACAGTGGCTGCGGCGGCAGTTGCAGTTTGCCTTGGCCGGTGACGACGAAGGTGGTGTCGTCGGGTTCGTCGATGGTGACGCCCATTTGGCGCAGGGCCACTGACATGTGGCGGGTGTCGTCGCTCTTGAGGGTGCCGCTGAGGCGGCTGGTGCCCTTGGCCAGGGCGGCCAGCAGCAGGGCGCGGTTGGTGATGGATTTGGAGCCGGGGGGGGCGACCTTGCCGTTGAGGGGGGCGTTGGGCGGTGTAACGGTCACGGTTTTCTGCGAACTCAAGGTACAAGGCTCCTGATTCAAGGCAAGGTGGGATGGAGTGGCCGACGGGCGGATTTGAATGATCGGGTATAGGTGTGGTGCTTGTCGAGCTTGCGATGGCGGTGGTGCGGTGTGCCTATCCGTTATTTGGGGGGGCCGCCCCCAAATCCCTGTCGAATCCCGGCCAGCGTGTTTGACGGGGCGCTTGAGATCAAGATCTACAGCACGTATCGCTTTGCCAACCAATAATCATGCAACGCCCGCGCTGCCGGTTCGATTTCGCTGACGCGTTGCTGGTGTGCTTGTACGTCCAGGTCGGCGGGCAGTTCGAAGTTGTCTTGTTCGGCGCACCAGGAGATTTTTTCCAGCAGGGCGGCCTGTTCTGCCGGCAGTTCCGGCCAGTTGCCGATGGCGGCGCCGCGGATGTAGCCAAAGCACCATTCTTCGGCGAGGGTGACGTTCTGGCCCTGGTGTTCGGTTTCGTCGAAGCGGGCCTTGAAGCCTTGCGCGTCGGTGGCCAGTTGGCTGGCCAGGGTGTTGATGTGGCGCACGCACAGTTCGAGGAAGCTTTGCGCTTCGTCCATGTTGTTCCAGTCGGGGTTTTGCCCGCCCCAGATCGCCGGGAACCACTCTGCCACATCCACTTGGACCGGGCTGGAGACCAGCGCGGTGAAGTAGCCGTGGAGTTCGGCCAGGTTCAGGACCGAATGGTCGTCGCCGTACTTGAGCAGGGTGTCTTCGATGAATTCGAAGTCGGCGGCGGTGAGGGGGTGGGCGTGCATGGGCATATCCTTTAAACGTCGAGCGCCGCAGGTGAGGCGGCTTAAAGCGCGAAGGATGGCGTGTGTGCAGGGTTTTATCCAGCGCTTTGCAGTGTTTTACCTGCGCGGCTGGCACAGCTTGCTCACGCAGACCGAACCGACCACAGCGAGGATGATCGCCAGCAGTGCGCCATTGGCCAGGTTGATAACGGTGCGCCCACAACATTTCATTACGTTTGCCCGTCCTGTTTTTGGCTGATGCGTCGTGGTGCACCCTTGTTATAGTTCGGGCCTCATCACTCGCCAGTCAGGGATCACTGCCATGTCCGAATACCAAGCTTTCGTCGTCGAACTCGCCGGCAACGTTGCCCATGTGCAGATCAACCGTCCGGAAAAGATCAACGCGATGAACGCGGCGTTCTGGACCGAAATCATCGACATCTTCCAATGGGTCGAAGACACCGACGCCGTACGCGCCGTGGTGCTCAGCGGGGCCGGCAAGCATTTCTCCTCCGGCATCGACCTGATGATGCTGGCCTCGGTGGCCAACGAGTTCGGCAAGGACGTGGGCCGCAACGCGCGCCTTTTGCGCCGCAAAATCCTCGAACTGCAAGCCTCGTTCAATGCCGTCGACAACTGCCGCAAGCCGGTGCTGGCGGCGATCCAGGGCTATTGCATCGGCGGTGCCATTGACCTGATCAGCGCCTGCGACATGCGCTACGCGGCTGACGGCGCGCAGTTCTCGATCAAGGAAATCGACATCGGCATGGCGGCCGACGTCGGCACCCTGCAGCGCCTGCCGCGCATCATCGGTGACGGCATGCTGCGCGAGTTGGCCTATACCGGCCGCCAGTTCGGCGCCGAGGAGGCGCGCAGCATCGGCCTGGTCAATCGCGTTTATCCCGATCAGGACAGCCTGTTGGCCGGGGTGATGGAAATCGCCCATGAAATTGCCGCCAAATCGCCGATTGCGGTCACCGGCACCAAGGCCATGATCAGCTACATGCGTGACCATACGGTCAATGACGGCTTGGAATACGTTGCCACCTGGAACTCGGCTATGTTGCAATCCAACGACCTGCGCGTGGCCATCGCGGCCCATATGAGTAAGCAGAAACCCGAATTCGTGGATTGACTGACATGACCCCAGGCTGGATTACCACAACGCTGCTGGACAACGACACCCCCGGCGGCTGGGCCGTTGCCCGCAGCCGCGACGGCTTTTTGCATGACACCAATGGCCCCTTGTTCCCCCGGGAATGGCTCAAGCGCCAGGACCTGTCGGTGTTCGCCGAACACGGCATCGGCCACCTCGACGGTGAGCCGGTGTACCTGCTGGAACTCAATAGCGCCGGTGAAGTGCCGGGCTGCAGTTGGCAAGGCCTGCGCGGCTTCATGCTGCAAGGCGACCACACCTTGTACAAAGTGCTGGGTTACGCCGCGCAGATCGGTACGTGGGCGCGCGAGCATCGGTTTTGCGGCAGTTGCGGCCAGCCCATGGTCCAGGTGCCGCGCGAGCGTGCGATGTATTGCCAGGCCTGTGACCTGCGCAGCTACCCGCGGATTTCGCCGAGCATGATCGTGCTGGTGACCCGTGGCGACGAGATCCTGCTGGCGCGTTCGCCACGCTTTGTCACGGGGGTGTACAGCACGTTGGCGGGGTTTGCCGAGCCGGGTGAGTCGGCCGAAGACTGCCTGATCCGCGAGGTACGCGAGGAAGTGCAGGTGGAGGTCAAGAATATCCAGTACATGGGCAGCCAGTGCTGGCCGTTCCCGCATTCGATGATGCTCGGCTTCCATGCCGAGTACGCCGGTGGCGACATCGTGCCCCAGGCTGACGAGATCGAGGACGCGCAGTGGTTCAACATCCACAACCTGCCGCCGCTGCCGGCGTCACGCTCGATTGCGCGTTACCTGATCGACCTCTACCTGGCCCGTCGCCTAGGCCACGCTGAACCAGTGCTGCCAGGCTAGGCGCACCGTCAGGCCGAGGACCACGGTGATGAACACCGGGCGAATGAATTTGGCGCCGCCGCTGATCGCGCTGCGTGCGCCAAAGAACGCGCCACACATCACCGATACGCCCATGGCCAGGCCGACGATCCAGTCCACCGAGCCGTTGAAGATAAACACCGACAGTGCCGCCGCGTTGCTGACGAAGTTCATGCTGCGCGCCACGCCGCTGGCCTTCACCAAGTCGATGGGGTGCAACAGCATCGTGCTGACGGTCCAGAACGCGCCGGTGCCCGGACCCGCCACGCCATCGTAGAAGCCCAGGCCGAAGCCCTGGGTGGATTGCCACTTCTTCTTGATCGGCGCGTCGGCATCCAGCGGCGCCTTGGGCGTGCCGCCGAACAACAGGTAAAGGCCACAGCCGAACACGATCACCGGCAGCATCTTGTTCAGGGTTTCAGCCGGCAGGTAGTGGGCCACTACCGCGCCAGCGAGGGCGCCAATCAGCGTGCCGACAATGGCGTGCACCCACTGGCGCGGGTGGAACAGCTTGCGGCGGTAAAAGGTGAAGCTGGCGGTGGCCGAGCCGAAGGTGGAGCTGAGCTTGTTGGTGCCCAGTACCAAGTGCGGCGGCATGCCGGCGGTGAGCAGGGCGGGCGTGGTGAGCAAGCCCCCGCCGCCGGCGATGGCATCGATGAAACCGGCGATAAAGGCGACCGCCGCCAGGATGGCGAGGGTGGTGAGGTCTACGCTGAGTTCGAAGGGCATGGTCAGGGCTTATTATTGGCAGGGCGCTAAGCGAAAGGCCGCCATCTTACTCGCGGGGAGTCTGCAAATCCAAATGTGGGAGGGGGCTTGCCCCCGATGGCGGTGCTCCAGCTCACTCATCTTTAGCTGGCCCACCGCTATCGGGGGCAAGCCCCCTCCACATTTACAGAGTGTTCACCGGGTCATTTGTGTGTTCCCAGCCACTCCAGGGCCGTGCGCCAGATACAAATCCCGAGGAAATACGCCGACATCAGCGACCACAACCCAAACGTCCACGGGTTGGTGTTGGGATAGTCCACCACCATCAAGAAGCTGCACAGCAACCAGATCGTGGTCACGGCGATATTGATCGGCATGAACCGCTTGACGCGGAACGGGTGCAGGAACTTCATCGGCGTCACCGTCAGCAGCGCCAGGCCAATCACGGTGAGCAAAGTCACCCAGGCTTCCGGCTGGATGATATAGACGCACAGCGCAACCACGTTCCACGCGGCGGGGAAGCCGACGAAGTAGTTGTCTTTGCTCTTCATGTTCACGTTGCAGAAGCAGAACAGCGACGACACCAGGATCACCGACACCGTCAGCAGGTGGGTAAATTCCGGCAGGTCGATATAGCGGTAGATAAACAGTGCCGGAATAAACACGTAGGTGAGGTAATCGATCACCAGGTCGAGCACCGAGCCGTCGAAACTGGGCAGTACCGTGCTGACATTCACCCGTCGCGCCAGTGAGCCGTCGACACCGTCTACCACCAACGCCAGGCCCAGCCAGAGCAGGCAGGCCTTGGGTGAGTTTTCCAGCAGCGCCAGGGTGGCCAGGAAGGCCAATACCACACCGGTGGCGGTGAAGCCGTGGGCGCCCCAGGCTTTGAGTCTGGCTACATGCAGGGTCGATATCACGGGCGGATCTCCAAAAGGTGAAACAGGGCAGCCGACGACGTGACGCCGTCGAGTCTGGCCGGGGGATGCAGGTATCGACCGGGAAGGGGGTAAGAAGGTTCACCACCCGGCGTATCACTTAGCGTAGCAAGCGTAGGCAGTTTCGGCATCAGCCTTGGCGGAACACCAGTGCCTTTAAGCCACTTTGCGCGTCAATATCAGGAAATTCCGGCGGGTTTTGCAGCCGTTCGACAAAGCGCAGCCCAGGGGCCTCGCGTGTCACGCCGTCGATCAGGAAGTCTTCGCCAAAGGCCGGGTCGTTCATGCAGGCCAGTACCGTGCCCTGTGGCGTGAGCAGATCCGGCAGGCGACGCAGGACGCGCTGGTAGTCCTTGGTCAGCAGGAAGCTGCCTTTCTGGAACGACGGTGGGTCGATGATCACCAGGTCGTAGGGGCCGCCATGCGTGACCTTGGCCCAGGACTTGAACAGGTCGTGGCCCAGGAAGCTGACCTTGCTCAGGTCATGACCATTGAGGCGATGGTTGTCGCGGCCACGGCTCAGGGCGCCACGGGCCATGTCCAGGTTCACTACGTGGTCGGCGCCACCTTCGATGGCCGCCACCGAAAACCCGCACGTGTAGGCGAACAGGTTGAGCACCCGCTGGCCTTTGGCCTGTTCGCGCACCCAATTGCGCCCGTAGCGCATGTCGAGGAACAGCCCGCTGTTCTGTTTTTTACCCAGGTCGATCAGGTAGCGCAGCCCGCCTTCGGTGATGGTCAGCTCGTCGACGGGGCCGCCCACCAGCCATTCGGTGGTGCTTTGCGGCAGGTAGCGGTGTTGCAGGGCGACGGTGTAAGTGCCGAATCGGGTTTGCAGCAGTTGCTTCAAGGCTTGCAACTGCGCAGCTTCCGGCGCCTTGAACAACGCCACCAGCAGCACGCCTTGCAACCAGTCTACGGTCAATTGCTCCAGGCCCGGCCAGCAGCGGCCACGGCCGTGGAACAGGCGCCGGGTTTCCGCCGGTGGGGTGGCCAGGGCTGTGAGCAAGTGGGCGTGCAGGGTGGCGAGTGCGTCTGGGTTCATCGTTAAACGTCGTTCGTTGAGCGGGCGGCATTTTAAACACAATTGCCGGTGCGAGGGGGCTGGATGAATGGCGCGATGCCCTGGCTTCGCTGGTGGCCAACGCCGGCCCCGCGCGGGCGCGGCAGGTCCTTGACCTGCTGAGCGATGCAACTCCAAATGGGGTGTTGTCTAGAACGTGGCGATCAGGGCCGGCCCAAACGCTTCCTTGAGAAAGCCCGGCGCGATATACCGCTCGTAATGCGCTTCGGACAGCAGGAAAAATTCCCGGTCAATCGCATCGCGCAAATCCGCCAGGCTGCGCTCACGAAATTCCGGCAGCAACGCCAGCCCATACGCATCCAGCTTGGAAATCACCCGCGCACCCCGGGCAATCAGTTGGTACGCCCAGCAATACGGCGATTGGTGCGGCACAAAACGGATCTTGCGATTTTCCAGTTGCTGGCGCAGCAGGTGCGCATCAAACACCTCGAGTTTGCTGGCCATCACCTGCACCAGCAATTGCTCCAGGCGCAGCCACACCGCTTGTTTTTCCTCGGCGTTGTAGCCATTCCACTGGATCACTTCATGGTGATAACGCTTGCAGCCCCGGCAGACCAGGTCCCCGTAAACGGTGGAGCACAGGCCGACGCAAGGTGTCTTGATGGTTTGATTGGGCATAAGAGGCAATTTGCAAAGATCTATAGTGCACCGCAACCCCTGTGGGATGGGGCTTGCCCCCGATCGCGGTGCATCAGTCACTGAAGCTTGAACTGAACGAACATCATCGGGGGCAACCCCCCTCCCGCATTTTGGGGCCTCGTCCGTGGATCAGTCCCAGCTCAACGCGCCGCCGGTCTGGTATTCGATCACGCGGGTCTCGAAGAAGTTTTTCTCTTTCTTCAAGTCCATGATCTCGCTCATCCACGGGAACGGGTTGGTGGTGCCTGGATACTCTTCCTTCAAGCCAATCTGCGACAGGCGACGGTTAGCGATGAACTTCAAGTAATCTTCCATCATCGCCGCATTCATCCCCAACACGCCGCGCGGCATGGTATCGCGCGCATATTCAATCTCCAGCTGCGTCCCTTGCAGAATCATCTGGGTCGCTTCTTCCTTCATCTCGGCATCCCACAAATGCGGGTTTTCGATTTTGATCTGGTTGATCACATCGATACCGAAGTTCAGGTGCATCGACTCGTCACGTAGGATGTACTGGAACTGCTCGGCCACGCCGGTCATTTTGTTGCGACGGCCCATGGACAGGATCTGGGTGAAGCCGCAATAGAAGAAGATGCCTTCCAGGACGCAGTAGTAGGCGACCAGGTTACGCAGCAGCTCTTTATCCGTCTCGACGGTACCGGTTTC
>NZ_LKEG01000040.1 GCF_001645105.1 Pseudomonas marginalis | reverse complement strand
AGATTTACGCATATCCAAACACCTCAGATTTGAGCGCTATCATAGCGCCCGATTGAAGTGTCCAAAATCATTAGGCCAGTTCACAGCGCCGCGTAGTTGATTAGCTTGAACGCCAGATCGACGTTGGTTTCGAGCTTTTTAACGTTAGGTATTTGCTCGGATACTGCTGGGCTCTGTGTGCCTACGGGAGGAGCGGTGACGAGCGTGATGGGTGTGATCAGTTCGACACGGATTGATTTGTCTTTCTTCCAGAACATCGATGCTTCCCTGCAGATTTTGACGGGATGGCACCATACCCAGATCAGAGCATTCGTCGCTAGCCTGACTCGGTCTCCTGACTGAAAAAACGCCGGGGGCCCCTGACGAATTTGGAAAGACACGGGGTCGGAAACCCGCGGGACTTTGGTAGCGGAAGGTGCTCCAGCTTACTGAAATTCAAACGTTGAAATTGAAAGGATCTTGAAGAAAAAGAGGCATCGTTACCGGAACGGTAACGGTGATCTCTGAGCGGTCATTTCGTAGGGCAAATGCACAGGTGAACAGGCTGTTCACTAAGCTGGGAGTTCTCCCGTTAACAAGGTTCCGCTGGTTTCCGACCCCGTATCTCAAAGATAACCTCAGGGACCCCGGCACACTTCGGGACATGCACCTGACGTTCGCTGGTGGAATTGATGCTTTCGGGGAGCGGGGGTTATATATCCCTACAAATGTGGTGTAACTCATGTGACAGGTGTAACGATGCTTTCTAAATCACTGTATTTATTGAATGTTCTGTTGATACACCGCTTGGGGACACTAATTTTTAGGCGTGTAACTCAGCTAAGTGGTGTAACGCTTCTGGTGCGTGAAATAGGGACGGACGAGGTCATGCCTATTCACAGGAAGGCAGAGTGCTCGCCACTCCCTTTCTGCCCAATGGGTGCGATTAATCACCTGCAATCATCAGTACGCCAACTGCGTCAGCGATTAGCCGGCAGCGTAACGGGCCGCTTTCGGCCGATTGTGTTGAAAAAGTCGGTTTTCACAAAACACTCGAATATTGATGGATGAAAACACCCCTGTTGCCCGCTGCTACGTGAAATCCGAGTACTGAACCTTCCGCCAAAAATTCAGATTTCAATCTCAGGTGCGTACTTTTCTGGCGTGGAATTCGAAGCCGACTTTTTCAACAGAATCGGCCAAAAGCAGACATACGCGACTGTTTCTTTACGAACAATCATAGTCTTTCAGCGCGGGCGAAATTTCTACGGAACTGGCGTCTAGCGCACGGATGATAGAGAGTATCTCTAACGTGAGAAATGAAATGAAGCACCAGTCTATTAGTCATAAATGACATGAGGGGCAGGGACGTGTCACCGACATTCACAGAATTAGTTACATTATTCGAGCGCGGAGAACTAGCCAATCAAATGGCCCAACGTTTCGGAATGGGGGCGAGTGAAGAAATTCGTTGGATGGAGGAGTGCTGCATCACATTGCACAACTCCGGAGCTATTGACTTGTTAGTTCTTATTGAAGAAGGTGCTCTGCTGGAATTGCCAGGAACCGATTTTTTTATGGCATCACACTTTTTTTGCCGCCTTTTGCCCGAGTTAGATGCGTCCCCTGACCGGATGATGCGTTGTGTTGATGGATTGGTAACTCGCGGGGGGCAAGACGGAGCAGCCCATGAACCAAACTCAGCATTCCGCAAATGGTGTGCGAACGTTCCAATGCGTGCCCATGAGGTTATTACTGCGGCGCATGGAGGTAATGAGCTTGCCTCTCAACATCTTGTCTTCGCATTAGAGGCTATTAAAAACCTCAGCGAGGCGCGTTTAATGGCAATCGAATATGAGGGTGTACGTCGCCAGGCTGCAATCGCCGCCCTAGGGCGCATTGAACATCCAAATTCAGAGGGTTGTGCCGAGACCTTTACACTTTTCCACAGACTGTTAAATAGCAATACTGAGGATGCCGTAAGCGCAAGTATTCTACATGCGACAATGGAAATTCTGACTCAAGGTCACCAAATTTCTTCTACGGAGGCGAACTCACTCGTAAGTCGACTGGTGATTGAACCTGGTCCGTTCACAGTACATCAGTGTGCACGTTCACTCTGGTCGTGCCGACAGGCGCTCACCAACGATATCGTTTGTTTCTTGATGAATGCACTGGAACAACTGGACACGGACAATAAGGGAACGATTGAAGAGCTAGATCTAGGCCTTCGGGTGCTGTTGGAGCTCGGTTACGATGAATCGGCTGTTTCTCTCGTTACCACGCTTCTTTCGCGCCAAGATAATGATCTACAACTTGAGGCGTTTGATAGCTTCACGCACAGTCTGATATCCGGCACTCCGGATCTTCTTAGTCGAGTTGTGGTACGGTGGCTGGAGCTTGGACTACCAAAACTTTGTAGAGGGCTTGCCGAAGCTATAAAGGGGCCCGGGCTGGATGGTGTGCCATTGACCCTTAAAGGCGAAGACCTGGATCTCACTCCCGCCACACAGCTATTCATTTGTCGAAAAGCAGTGGGTTGGTTCTTCCTTAAGCCGACTACAGCAGCATCCATTCTAGTGTCGATATTGCGGTATTGCGATGCACATACTGCCCAAGAGGTACAACGCCTGCTGGTTGATACATTGCTCCGAAACTATGGCGGGGTGCGAGATTATCTTGAGAGTCTCACTCCGGAGGATGCTGCGGGAAAATTTGTCTCCGCGGCTCTTGCCCAGAATTTGGCGTATATCGACGCACAGCGATCAGTTCCACTTCTTGTTGAGCTTCAACCATCGGAGCATCATCGCCGAATTGAACGTTTACGCATCTCAGATCAGATGCGAGAGGGTTACAAGCAGGCCGAGAGAGGTTCTATCTTTTTTGGATTAGTGAATCGCTCAGTGTTGTTATATGGAAATCGATCACTGAGTTTCATTGACGATGGTCAAGATGGACTTAGACACGTAGAGGTCGACCTTCAGTCTCATGGTTTTTCTTATGAGATGCCGCGCATGGAAGTCGTTGATCCGATTGGTCTCGATTACATTCTCCGTGTTTTCCGAAATGAGAGGATGAAAAAGTGAAGCTGTTGATTCGTGACTATTTGGCCTCGCTCAGAGAAAGGGACGAGCTAGATGCTGTACTTCCAAATTTGTTGAGTGAGCTTGGCTTCAATGTCTATTCACGCCCTCAAAGAGGAACAAGCCAACTTGGTGTCGATATCGCGGCCGTTGGGAAAGATGACGATGGAGAGAAAAAAATCTTCCTGTTTTCAGTTAAACAAGGTGATTTGACCCGTCAAGACTGGGACGGTAATCCGCAAGCACTACGATCATCGCTGGATGAAATTATAGATGCTTATATTCCTCACAGAATCCCGTCGAGATACAAGGATCTGAAGATTGTTATCTGTCTTGCTTTTGGGGGTGATGTAAATGAGCAGGTTCGGGAAAAGTTAACCGGTTTCATCGATAGGAATACTTCGGCTAAGGTCACCTTTGATGAGTGGAACGGCGACAAGATTGCAGGAATGATTTTGAACGGAATTCTTCGGGAGGAGATTCTTCCAAAACCCTTGCGCAGCAGCTTCCAGAAAGCTGTAGCTATGGTTGATGAACCAGACGTCTCTTATGAGCACTTTAGTCGCCTTGCAGAAAGCTTAAGGAAGGCTGGCATAGGCTCGGGGAAAGCCCGGGTCCGATCTGCTCGGCAGCTAAATATCTGTCTATGGATCCTGTTTGTTTGGGCCCGTAGTACTGGCAATATCGAGTCGCCATATCGCGCGAGTGAGTTGGCGCTACTGATGGCTTGGGAGCTACTACGGCCTACCCTCGGGAGCAATAGGCGGGAATTGAAGGCACTCAGTATTGTCGTTCGCCAGATGATCGAACTTCACCTCACCATCTCTATGGAATTCATTGACCATCGCGTGTTGCCTTATGCAGATAAATTGCATGGAATATCTATGGCTACGGGCTCCCGAAGCTCATTGGATGTGAACTTAGCCCTATTTGAGGTATTGGCTCGAATTAGTTTGGCAGGCCTATGGCTCTACTGGATAGGCGAGAGGGGCGGTGAGACACACGTAGAACAAATTAGGCAACGTGTCGCACAACTCGCGCAAACGGGTCTAACGATCATTAGAAACAACCCTATATTATTTCTACCGATAACCGATGGGCAAGGAACCAGCATTGCTCTTTTCCTTCAGCTTTGGCTGGTCAGTGGAATTGATGCAGAAGGTGTAACTTCTTGGCTCCAGGAAATGGCAAAGCGCTTGGAGTTTACTATTCTCACTAGGGGGCGTTACACTACTTCCCTCTCAGACTATCGTGATCTCGCAGAACATCCTCGTGACAGATCCGACGATTATTTCAAAGAGGCAACAGCAGGTAGTACCGTGGTCCCCCTTATTGCTGTGTGGCTGCATGCTCTTGGTGCAACCAAAGATGTCGAGGCGCTAAGTCGTCTTGCACAAAATGAGTTAGAGCACTGTACGTTGCAGCTTTGGTTACCTGATGCTACTTCGGAAGAGAAATTCTATATAGGTGACAGATCTCATGGACGAGCACTTTGTGGACTACCTTTGAATAAAGGGGGAGATAAATTACTCGCAACCATTGCAGAAGCCTGCAGTATGAATTCAGACTTGAAGAATCTGTCGCCCGTCAAGACAGGTTTTTGGCCGGTGATAATGGTTGCCTGCCACCATTATAAACTACCAATCCCCCCAGGATTCTGGGTCAATTCATTAATGGATCCAGATCCGGAACCAAAGGAAGGCCCAATTTGATTTCCTTCGGTTCCAAATCTAATCTATTGACATTTCTGCGTTTCATTTCTGGCCGACTGCTGATGTCCACTAGTGACGCCCCTCCTGGAGCGGACATTTACAAGGATTTGAATCAATAGGCTACAAGATTTTCGAGTGGATAGGGAAGGCTTTGTGGTCAATACATTTCGTCTGCTTTTAGCTATATATATCTATCCAGTAAAATCGCTTAAGCTTTTGTTATAACTAATAAATAAAGGTTATGCTAACAATGAAAGAAACCCTTGGTAGGTTATATCTGTGGCAAGTGCCCTTAGTAGGATGATTGATCTTCTGGCACTTGGCTGCGAGTTGATCGCTTCTGCAACACTGGAAGACCGCTTCTTATTACCGAGCTGTACGACAACGAGCGCAGAAGATTGAAAACGGGTTTGCGACTTGATGGAGAGGCACTGACTAACTTTGAAGAAAAACATGGCTCTTTATTTTCCGATATACATGATGTGCAGCTTATCCATGAACTAATAGCTGAAGAGATAATTATTAAGTTTTGCACCATCTTCAATGGCGGTCATGGAAAAGTAAGTGTTATCGCCTCAAACAATAAGCTATTTTTGAACCTGTACTTAACGAGATAGTTTCAGAGGCTTTCTCTGGTGATGCAAAAGTCAAATTCGAGAAGCTTATAGAGGATGCTAAGATGTACCGCAATAAGCACGGTGCTCAATTTGATCAAGAAAGTTTCTCCATGATGCACGGTAACAAAAAGGCTGGCGAAGACGGGATTGTTTATAGAGTGGGCTGGAGTACCGCTTTGTTGAGCTTTGATTGGGGATTTGTAAGTGATGCAATCCCTGTTTTTAATAAATCCTTAAGTAGTCACATTGGAAAGCTTCAAAAAGATGCTGGCATCATTTAGAAAGTGGCTTTGATATATAACAATTTTGTTCAGATGATTCTTTTTGTTCACCGGGTCGGGCTAAAGCCCGTCCATTAGCTCAATAATTAAGTGCTGATGAAAGTTTTTCTCGGACCGGTTCCGCTGCACGTCAATCAAGCCACAAATGCGGGCGTTAGAGTCCGCTATTGGCCGATTCTGTTGAAAAAGTCGGCTTCGAATTCCACGCCAGAAAAGTACGCACCTGAGATTGAAATCTGAATTTTTGGCTGAAGGTTCAGTGCTCGGATTTCACGTAGCGGCGGGCAACAGGGGTGTTTTCATCCATCAATATTCGAGTGTTTTGTGAAAACCGACTTTTTCAACACAATCGGCCGAATGCGGACGGTCGGGAGCGACAGCTATTAGCCAAAATCTGCCTCTCAGCTACTCTCGATGTCGGCCAAGAGTGAAGTGCTAAAGACCGAATGCACAGAACCTGGACCCGGTGCCGGCTTGAATGAACGGTTAATTGTCGCTTTTTGTACGCGATATGTCATAGAGCAGATCTCCAAGAATTTCTGAGAAAGTCGCACCGTCGATATTTGCTTTGACCCCAGCTTCATGAAAAAGGTACTGAAGAACAACCGTGCAGATTGCGTCTATGACTTCATCATTTCCTACTTGGTAGATCGCGATGTTATTGAATATTCGGTCATGTGCTGCTGGGTGCGTATTTCGTAAACACGAAACAATGCCAACCTCTAAGCTCTGTAGACATAGAACAGCGACGGCGAGGCCAAGTGCGCGCTTCTTCAGTTTAGGGTCGCATTGGGGCAGGCCGTCCAGTAGCCATTTGGTCGCATATTTGTCTGCCTCGCGCTCCTCTTGCTCCGAAAAAGCGGTATCTATCAAAGGGTGCTGCAATACAACGTGCGCAATTTCATGATGTAAAATCCACGCGACTGCACAAAGGAAGAGCTCTGTTGCGACAGCCGAATCATCGCAGTTGTGTGAATCCTCTCTCGGACGAGGGCCTGACTCAGGCCATGGCTCTGTGCCAGTTCCAGTTAAATTGGCTTTTGCCCATTCGAGAATGTCTGCTGACTCCCTGAGTCGCTGGTTGCCAACGCAGTCAAACTGCTCCGCGCCAGCTCGTTGAGATTCTGCGTATTCTTGCGTTAGTACCCAGCAGTGGTGTGAAAAAGCCCATAGGTATTCTAGCGATGCAATGGGCAGAACAATCTCTGGTGTTTGGCTATTTGATTCTTTCCGAACTCTAAAACCAAATTTGGGCTCGTCCACCATAACAAAGTCAATTTTGTCATCGTCACGTTGCTGTGCGCATAGATCAGCTTTCTCCGGCGCGACTTTGAATGGGGCGCCGGTAATTTGACACTTAAGAAGACAGATGGGAGAACGCATATATTTTTATCAGTCAACTCACTTAGAGACACCGAGGCACGTTTGAACGCACCTTGTGCTGGGTGTGCAAGACTAACCTCCTGGCCTGCCACTCACAATCCCTACCCACAGCTCTAGATCAACTGGCCGACTTTGGTCATTCGAAGCTCTCGGTGAAGGCTGCAATGGGTCGGAAGCGGCCGTCATGAACGTTCACTATTGGCCGTCTGCGGCCCTTCACTAAAGTGTGGTATGTGCCGACGTTCATCAGCATCTGCAACGCTCCCTGCTTGTAAACTTCTCATCCGATGAGGATTCTACGATTAGGCTTCCTTGATCTAGTACAGCGACAAGTGATGACAAATTACTTTTGCAGACTCTAGAGCCTTGCTTAGAGAAGCCCTATGGCTTACCTAGAATAATGCGCATCCACACTTGTAGAGGCGTCATGAGTGAATGCGTCACGGGAACTTGAAAAATATGCGAAGCTAAAAATAATTTGTAAGCAAATTGATTTGGCGATACCTTAAGCTGGGTGACATAAAGTAGAATCTCAAAAAAACATCGTAAGGACATTTAATTGGATACAAATCTTTACTATACAGCTGCCGTAACTGTTGCTTCGGCTGCTGCTCTCTTCAGTCTTTTTTCTGCAATAAACTCATCGAAGTCTGCTAAAGCCGCAATGCTCGGCCTTACTAGAAAATACGACATAATCGTTGAGCATAAGGTCGAACCAGCACAGAGCTATAATGCGTCAGCACAAGCCTTTTTTGTTCACGTCAGCTTTTTTAATATTGGTGAAGTTCCAGTTTTTTTAGAGGCTTGGCTTGCAGGCGATATCGACTGCGGTGGAAATCAACAACTTAATTTTTCTATCTTGACACCCACTAAGTTTGTCATAATTAAACCTGGTGAACATCAGGTCATAACCTTTCAGATGCTGACCAGTAACACGCGAGGGACAGCTCGTATTGTCCTCAACTACGAAAAGAGAAATAGCAGATGCGAAGCTGTCACGGTTAAATACCCAGTTTCCCATTTTGCAGTGTAGGGTAATATTTGAAATTCGAGCCTGTGTCTTTCTACCAGTGCTAGGTTGTCATAATTAGATTAGGTAAACACAGTTTGGAGTGAGCCAGCGAGACAGCGTGACATTTTACTTGCTATTCGGAGCGCTTACCGCTCGGTCACGCGAATCCATAGGACATTCGGCGAACGTTTGCAATCGCTTGTTTGTAGCTGGACGCTGACATTGGTAGGCCAAAAAATACATCCTGCTGGCCATTGCTGAAACTCAGTCTAGGCGAAGGGGCTCGAACCGTTCTGTTTATCAAGAAGCATCCGACCTTTCAGGTGAAGTTTTAAAAAACCACGCCAATGAAGTGAAGATTCGTCAAATCGAACGACTCACGGAGCAGGAGTGTAAGTGGATCATTGATTACTGCATGTTGGAAAAAATAGCTGATTAGGATAAAGAAAAAAGGCCTCAATCGAGGCCTTTTCTCATCGGGTGTTATTTTGCCTGCCAGCTCTCTACCTCGTCGGCGCCGTGCTTGATTTTCCACTCCTTCAGCGTCCTGTGATTGCCGCCTTTGGTTTCAACCACTTCACCGGTGTGCGGGTTCTTGTAGACCTTCGTTTGACGAGGTTTACGTTTGCCTGGTGCCGCCGGCATTGAAGCGCGCTTCGTGCTTTGCGGATCCAGCAGGTTGATGATGTGCTTGAGGCTAAAGCCGTAATGGTCGAGCAATTCGCGCAGCTTGGTCTCGAACTCGATCTCTTTTTTCAACGCGCCATCGCTCTTCAGTGCTTCCAAAGCCTGGAGCTGTTCGGCGAGATGTTTTTCAAGCTGGCGGTATTCGGCAAGTTTGGACATGTGCATTCCTTTTGTTGTGTTTTAGCGATATCTATCTGAAGTGTATTACAGCACGAAGTTCAGCTCACTTTCGCCCCTTCAACTGGTCTTCGATGTAGCTCATTTCGTTCTTGATCAAGTTGACCGTCAGTGTCTGAACATTCGAAATCTTGCCGATTTTTATGTCCACAATTTTCATCAGCGCGGCCAAGTGGCTTTTGCGCGCCTTCAAGGTGTCTGTCCAGTTGGCACTGCTATGTGTTGGAGTGATCATGATCTTTGTCCTGATGGGGTTTTAAACAGCCTACGTCGGTAGGCTGTTTGTAAGCGTACGGGGAATACGCCTTGCCTAGATCAGCCAGGCATCCACTGATGCGGCAGTAGATGCTCGATCTCACTAGCTTTCTGCGTCGGCAATCGCGCCAGTACATCCTTGAGATACGCGTACGGATCATGCCCGTTCATGCGTGCCGACTGGATTGGACTCATGATCGCTGCCGCTCGTTTGCCACTGCACAGAGACCCGGCGAACAACCAATTGGAGCGCCCAAGCGCCCATGGCCTGATCGTGTTCTCTACCGGATTGTTGTCGATGGGTACGGCACCGTCATCCAACTAGCGCGTCAGCGCTACCCAGCGTTTCAAGCTATAATCCAGAGCCTTGGCCGTGGCCGAGCCTTTGGGCACGAGGTCGCGCTGAGCCAGCATCCACTCATGTAACTTCTGTGCTATGGGCACCGCTATTTCTTGGCGTAATCGCCATCGTTCTTCATCGCTCATGTCTTTGACCTGCCGTTCGACTTCGTACAGCCCGCCGATTGAGTGCAACGCTTGCTCGGCCAACTGGCTTTTATTCGCCACATGCAGATCGAAGAACTTACGGCGGGCATGCGCCATGCAGCCGATTTCGGTGATGCCCAGGTCGAAGCTGGCCTTGTAACCCGCGAAGTCATCACAGACCAGCTTGCCGTTCCAAGTGCCCAAGAAGTTGCGCGCATGTTCGCCGGCGCGGCTGGGGCTGAAGTCGTAGACCACCGCCTTGAGGGCCGAGAACGGCGTCGTACAATAAGCCCAGACATAAGCTCGATGCGTTTTCTTCTCTCCGGGCGCCAGCATCTGCACCGGCGTTTCATCGGCATGCACGACTCGCTGAGCCAGCACCGCTTCGCGCAGTGCATCCACCAGCGGTTGTAGCTGTACGCCAGTTTGGCCCACCCACTGAGCCAGCGTTGAACGCGGGATCGCCAGGCCTGCACGGCCAAAGATCTTTTCTTGCCGGTACAGCGGCAGATGATCAGCGAATTTGGCTACCATCACATGCGCCAGCAGGCCTGCGGTCGGGATACCCTTGTCGATCACCTGGGTTGGCACCGGTGCTTGGATCAGTGTTTCGCACTGGCGGCAGGCCCACTTTCCACGTACGTGCTGCTCAACGGTAAACACGCCAGGTGTGTAATCCAGCTTCTCGCTGACGTCTTCGCCGATGCGCTGAAGCTAGCACCCGCAGTCACACTGGGTGTTCTCTGGCTCGTGACAAATGACGGTACGTGGGAACTGCGGCGGCAGCGGCGTGCGCTTGGGCTTTTGGCGGGTTTCGTCCGATGCTGAGGCGGGACGAAGCGTGTTCAGTTCTGCCTCGATAGCTTCAAGGTCGGTGTTGAGCAAGTCATCCAGCAAGCTGCCTTGCGCTGGGCTGATCTGCTCGCTGCGCTTGGTGAACTTGTGGCGCTTGAGGATGGCAATCTCGTGAGAGAGCTGCTCGATGATCGTCTCGTCACGATGGATTTTTCGGCCCATGGTGTCGACCTTCGACAGCAACTGCGCAGCGAGTGCGCGCAGTTGTTCGGGTGTCATTTGGTCGAGATTGGGCGAGGAAGTCATGCCGTGGATTTTACCAAAGCGATCCACCTGCCACAGCTGAAAAGCAAGGCTAAATCACTGTAATTACGCCGTTAGCGCCAACTCTCTGCCATGGCAAACCGAGCACCAGCGCTTGAAAATGTTCAGCGTCGAGCCCGACTTCCAAGCCGCGATGAGTGCCAGGCCAGTGAAACTTGCCTTGGTTCAAACGCCTCGCGGCAAGCCAGATGCCCACGCCATCGTGCACCAGCACCTTCATCCGGCTGGCCCGGCGGTTGGCGAACAGATAAGCGCAGTGCGGCTTCGCCGCACCGAACACAGCGACCACGCGGGCCAACGCAGTTTCGGTGCCGGCGCGCATGTCCATGGGCTCGGTGGCTAGCCAGATGGCGTCGATGCGTATCATTGCGAGAGGCTGCGGATAAAACGTGCGCAGCCGTCCGGGTCGGAGATGGGCCATTTGACCGTGATGGATTTGTCGGCCAGCGGCAGTGCGATGACCACAGCTTCATCAGCGTGCCGTTTAGGCATCGGTTGCAGCGGTACAAACGCGGGAAGTGGCGCGACGGGTTTATCACGGTAAATCGGCAGCCACTTGCGAATCACGTTGGCATTGATGCCGTGGCTGATGGCGACGCTGGAAACTGAGGCACCGGGTTTCAGGCATTCCTGTACGACCTGGGCCTTGAAGGGTTTGGGATAGGAGCTTCGTTGGCGCATGGAAATCCTGGCGATAAGGGTGATCGCGTCCGCTTAAAAATAGGCGGACACCATCGCCCTTAATTCCGGATTTCTGAAGGTGTGTTCGCTGGCCGCTTACGTCCTTCGATTGATCCTGAGTTGATGATCCGCATGCTAGTCGTGGGCTATTGCTATGGCATTCGCTCCGAACGGCGCTTGTGTGAAGAGGCTTATTTGAACTTGGCGTATCGCTGGTTCTGCCGGTTGAGCCTTGAGGATGAAGTACCTAATCACTCTACGTTTTCCAAGAATCGACACGGCCGTTTCCGGGACAGCGATCTGTTTCGCTGGTTTTTTAATGAAGTGCTGCATCGCTGCATGGACGCGGGTCTGGTCAAGGGCGAAGGCTTTGCCGTGGACGCCAGCATCATCAAGGCGGACGCGAGTCGGCAACATGGAGCGCCTAGCGATGAAGAGATCAACTGGCGCGACCCGTCTCTGAGCACTCGTGCTGTCCGTGAATACCTCGAAGCACTCGATGAGGAGGCGCTCGCTGAAGCTCTTCCCAAGCGCTTATCGCTGACTGATCCTTTAGCCCGTTGGACGGCCGCCCCGGGTGGCCCAGCGTTTTTCGCCTATTCCACGAACTACCTGATTGATGTCGAGCATGGCGTGATCATGGATGTAGAACCGACACCGGCTCATCGAACGGCCGAGGTCGAGAGCACCAAAACCATGATTGATCGAGTCGAAGAGTTGTTCGACATCAAACCGGATCGCTTAATCGGTGACACCGCATATGGCACAGCACCGATGTTGGCCTGGATGGTGGAAGAGAAAGATATCGAACCGCATGTGCCGGTGTGGGACAAAACCGAGCGCAAGAACGACAGTTATTCGAGCAACGATTTCCACTGGAATGACGAGGCTGAGGAGTACTCCTGCCCGGCCGGCAACCCATTGCGCAGCGAATGGCGAGCCTTCAAAAATGAGCGCTCACACGTCACCAAAGCCAACACCATCATCTTCCGATCCAGACAGACCGACTGCGCGACGTGTCCGATGAAAACCAAGTGCTGCCCGAACACTGCGTTTCGTAAGATCGCCCGCAGCGTCCATGAAGCTGCTCGGGATACGGCCCGGCGCATTGCAGCAACTCCGGCGTATCAGCGCTCTCGCCACGAACGTAAAAGGTCGAAATGTTGTTTGCCCACCTCAAACGCATCCTGAAATTGGATCGCTTGCGACTTCGTGGCATGAGTGGCGCGACGGATGAATTCACGCTGGCCGCTGCGGTGCAGAACCTACGACGGCTGGCCAAATTTTCATCTCAAGGGCCACCAGTCACGGGATAGGTGCGCCTGCACCAAGCAAAAAACCTCAAATTAACCAAATAACAGAGCAGCAACGGTCAACGAAGGGCCGAAAAACCACTCAATGTGGTGAGTAGGCTCTCCAGTGGTGGTCGTGCCTGAGTTTAGGCGATCTGAAAATCCGACTTTTTCAACAGAATCGGCCAGAAGCAGTCATTCAATACTCTACAAAATCAGGGGCGATTCAGAATTTTCTCTCCTCCATTTTCGGATCACCGGTAGGGCATTGCACGGGCTCGCCTTCCTGTGCATTCGACTTAACCATTCATGCGCACCATTTTTGACCAGCAAGATTAGCGGAAAACAGCAAGACATAAAAATGCGCTAAAATCGTTGGCCATGCTCACTGGGACGGATTAAAGCCCGCCCATTAGCCGAATGGTAAATGGAAAATCAAAGTCGGCAACATGGTCCAAAATAAATGAAGTTTAAAGATGGTGATAGAATAAAAATTAAGCCGCACTTGTGGTGGCCGAATGGTGGAGTTGGAGTGGTTTCGTTACCACCAGAATTTGTAAAAGGAGCTTTTGGAAAGCGAGGTTGCATTCACTAGTGCTCAGCGAACTATTGCTGGCAAAGAAAGAGTTATCACGAGTGCCTGGGTTAATTTTGACGAGCCGGCAATGGATTGTAGTGGTGACGGCCCTTACATCGGCGGAGAGGTCTCCATAGAATATTTGGAGCATATATAGTGGAGCAACCGCTGGAGGTCGCATTGCGTCAGTGCGCCATCCAATGGCAGCAGACATCATTGATCTCGCGCAATAATATTTATGGCGGTCAAGAAACGGATAATTAGAACAAAGCATTACCGTAAAGGCTTGGACGTTCGCGTCGGAAATTAATAGAACTCTCCTGGAGGCCGTTTTTTTGCCCTCCCAGAAGGGCTGCTCTGGGTCGGTTAGCGACGGCCTGACCTCGACCGTCGCTATTCATGGTCAAACCTCAGTCTGTTCCTCCATTTCCACGGCGTCATCGACCTCAATCCCCAGGTATCGAACAGTGCTCTCCAGTTTCGTATGGCCGAGCAGCAACTGAACCGCCCGCAGGTTCTTTGTCTTGCGATAAATCAATGATGTCTTGGTACGTCTCATTGTGTGGGTGCCATACATGGCGGGATCGGGGCCCACGGTTTTCACCCAACCTTTAACCGGCCAAAAGCGGACGCTTATCGGCGCATGATCGAACTAAGTGCCGCCGGCGCCATAAAATTAATTTTGGTCTGACTAGTATTTTGCGCACCTAGACGAAGCACGCGGAAGGTGTTCAACCTGAGGCACGCTTTTAATGATATTTTTAATACTCGGCCAATTTGAACCCCAAAACAATTAACCGCAGGAAAGAGTATGTCCGACATACCCATGATTAAATCGACGGAAGTGTTCTCTCGCCTTAGCGCATTTCATCCCAGTATCGAAGTTTGGCCAGATATCGAGTTTTCAAATGATGGTTATGCTTACTACTGGTTGGTGGCGCACAGCGATGGCGCGATCCGTATTCTTTCCTATGTCCGCTGCAAAGGCGGTGGCTGCGAGCAGCGCACCTATGATGTTGAGGGCGATGATCTTTGGATCCCAGCTGGAACGGCCGTGGGCTGACAATTCATTCAAGCCGACACAGCTCCGCGGCTTGGCTTAATTCTCAGGTGTTAGTGACTGCTTTTGGCCGATTGTGTTGAAAAAGTCGGTCCTTCCAGGCTGCGCATGTACTGACTGATGAAAATGTCTTTTTTGCGCGCAGCTACGCGAAATCTGAGCCCTGAACCCTCTGCTCAAAGTAGAGATTTCAATCTTAAACGCATATTTTTCTGCCGTGGAAACCATGGCCGACTGTTTTCAACAGAATCGGCCGATTACTGCCTGTCGCGACCGGCTGAAAACGGCCGAGGCTGTGTAAAAACGTTTTCGAGCGCGACGGGTACTCAAAATCGGAATGGAAATCGCGCATTTGCGTGAAATGCATATCTGCTGACGTGCAGATAAATGTCAGATTCAACGTAGACGCGCGCATTTCAATTTTTACGAAGCGTTTTTACACCCTCTGGGCCAGAAGTGGACATCTGCTTATAGCCGGTGCCGACCTGAGGTGAACAGGATACTGTTGGCACCGACTCAGACTTTGAGTCTCCGCGCCGACAATCTAGTGAGTCATCTGATATGTGCGCGGTCCCTACAAACATGGGGGATTGAGCTCGATGTTCGCGGACGTCGATAAATCTCCCTCAAGGTGGCTAATTCCAGCGTTGGAGTTCACATGAGAATACGGAAAGATACTCGAAAGGAATCAATGGCTCCTACGCTAGATGACCTGCTCAACGATGATCGGCTGGCGCGGCTGTTTTCAACGGATGCTCGCCACTGTGCATTGCAGCTTTGGATCCTGCAGATCAGGTCCGAGCAACAGATCGAAAATCGCATCGTCTATGGCCGCTTGCTCCCCTACAGTTACTCCAGTGATAGCTGGTCATACAGCGACGACAATAAACTTCAGGACTTCGGGTTGTTCCAGGCTCAGGTGGTCCGGCTCAACCTGTACGTAAGCAGCGTCCACTGTGCGGAGCTTCTACGACAATTAAGCGTCGGCCACTCCATCTCAACAGTCAGCGAAAACCTGAATATTGGGCTAGCGGACCAATTAAAAGCGCGGTTCGGCACGACCGCACTCGCTGCAGATGATCTGGTTTATCGACCCGTAGCCTATCTGCTCAATAGAGATGCGCATGACCGCCATTCACTCTCCAGCCCTCACGGTGGCTCTGGTGCTTTCAGTGCATCGATCTCTCAGAGAGACAAGGGGGCGCTGTTGCATCTGGGGCAGGGCTACGATGTCGCCTTGACCGAATCAGTATTGAAACACCTGAGCGCAGATACAGGCCTCGACTTTGGAGGGCCTGATACCGTCAGGTTTGGCGATCTTGAGCTGCTTGTGTTTCCTGCGCTGGACGACC
This sequence comes from Pseudomonas marginalis, assembly GCF_001645105.1. Classification (GTDB taxonomy): domain Bacteria; phylum Pseudomonadota; class Gammaproteobacteria; order Pseudomonadales; family Pseudomonadaceae; genus Aquipseudomonas; species Aquipseudomonas petroselini. Next base: position 31,256 of record NZ_LKEG01000040.1, on the reverse strand, counting down.
TAGAGCGGTGCTTACTGAGCGTTACCTGGGTTGATACACCTCGTGCCTTGATTGCCCGCTTCAACCCGGCTCAGATACCGCACTTCAAAGGCTTCCAACTCCACCTGAAAGTCACGAACGGCGACCAAATCGTCTACTCAAATATCATCACTGCGGAACGTGATGCAGAAGGAATATTTGAGTGCAAGTTCGTTCTGGGCGACCAGTTGCACGCCAGGGTCGACGGCACAGAACTAGAGGTTTTCGGCATTCATGATGACCCTCCTCGCGGGAGCACGCTGTGTTGCCGATGGGGAGTCGGATACGTTAGAGAGATTCATTTTCAGGGGCATGCGGTGGGTCAAGGAGCCAACCCAGTCAAGTTCGATTGGCTAGAAAGAACTACTCGCCCCGCCACGTCCCCCCGGGTGAAAGCTGCCCTGACGATCAGTCGCGGAAATAAGGATCTCGCCAGCCGTGTAGGCGGGCGTGAGGCGGATCCTTGGGTCCCGGCTAACCGCTACCTCGCAGCTTTGTTTACGCGGCTCCATCCACCTAAATCAGAGGGGCGTTTTTTCCAACGTGTTAGCCAAGGCAGTGGTGAGGGACGGCTGCAGTTTGTGGAGTGGTTCAAGACGCTGCTAACCAAATACCAGCAGCATCAGGTGATTATCTTCGATCCGTATTTCGACTCCGCCGGTTTGGGATTGGTATTGATCTGTGCAGCACAGCAGACTGACTACATCGTTTTCAGATCCCTTCCAAAGCCCATCAAGGAAGATAAACCCCTACGTCGCAAGTCCGATAAGACAGGCCAGGAAGGTGTTAATAACTTGCTGGCAAATTGCGAACAGAACCGCCATCTCATGGCGCGGGTCAAGCTACGTATCTACGGGCTTAAGGAAGGCCGGCTGCATGACCGCTACATTTTAATCATGGGATCAGATGGGCTACCGGTCGCGGGCTTCAATCTATCCAACTCGTTTCAGAAAGCCGCCGAAAACTACCCCTTACTGGTTACTCCAATTCCATCGGATGTACTGCTGCAGGTTGAACAATACAAGTCCGTGCTGTTACGGGAAGCGGAGGCCGTACTGTCTGAGGGCGAAACCGGGAATCCTTCCATGCGGATTCTATTCGACTCCTCGGCGTTGCCAGTGGCACCGCGCCGTTATGAACCAATGCGCTTCTTAGAAAAGCCCCAGGCAGGTGACGTACTAAGCGTATGGGCCGGAGAACCATCACTACAAGGGTTGAGTGGCGATCCGTTGAGGGAACGGATGGTGACACTGAACATACTCAAGGGGGACTCGCTCGCCCTGCCTGAGACGGAAAGCCTGCGCAATTGCCTAGAGCGGCAGACTGGCAATTTAGAAGGCTTCACAGCAACTTGGGAGGTGGTCGGCGAGTTGCTAGCACATTCACGCACTGAGGACGGCCACTTTCATGAACTCGAATCCGAGCGCGGCATTCTGGAGCGCTTGGTACAGTTCCTTAATTCATCGTTCAACCGAACGTATGAGCGGGTGGATGAGGAATTGGCTGTGGCAGACACTCGGTTCTTTCATGAGCCGGTTGAGACCTTGCTACGCAGCTCTTATCAACCACACCACTTTTTTCATGCAACAAAGTATGCAGCTCTAACCTGGGCGGAGTATTTCACCATTAAATTTCTTTGGTGGTATGCCTCAGACGCTCTGCTGGAAATTGCTGAGACGCAGATGGTCGACGTACCGATGGAGCCGCAAGATTCTGATGCATTGAGGCTGTCGCTCTTAAGCCAGGTCATCAACGAAATTGCACTGTCACTGCAGTTCCAAATCAGTGAGGTGCAACAGCGTCGGCTCGTCCATAGCAGTAGCGGTCTGCTGCAATGGATGGGACTTAACGCAATTGAGATGAAGTTGGAAAACTCTGGGGGGCTCGACAGCGTACTGCAGTTGGTGTCCGATTTTTCGTACGACGAACGGGTGCGAGCTCTAGGCTGGATGATTTGCCACGCAGCCGGGAGACCAGATAAAGGTGAGATATACAAAGGCCTAATCGAGGCACTCGATGGAGTACTGGCAGCGAACATCTCTGGCAAAGAACTAAGGCATATAGTCGACTCCATGCGCGGACATATGCGGCGCCTAACTTGGGCCGAGCCGTGGCTCCCTCAGGATGTGATTTTCCCCTTGCTGCAAAATGATCGCGCAAATACCGACGATGCCTGCGGTATCTGGGTTCAGGAACTGACGAGTTTACTGGAGCCAAAGCTTAAAAATCAGTCAAGGCTGTTTGAGCTTTCACGTGAGGGGCAGATGACCAACACAGCTGCTTTTCTCTTTGCCTATAGCGGCCACGAGAGGCAGCAGGGCTGTCTGAAAGAGATGTGGAAGATCTTGAGGCGGCAGCAACGGATCGTGCGGCAGCCTCTCGCTAGCACTTCCGATTGGACAAGATGGCACGATGCTTTAGTGGTATCGATGTGGATACTGACCTTTGCCCGTTGGAGTGAGTACTACTTGCGTGAGCGCGGTATTACTGACAACGAACTTGAGCGACTGTCGTTGGGCACCCGCGAGTTAGCGATGGTTAGACCGATGGACGAATGGCGGTCGGGGAGGGGCGGCGACGGCAATCTGGCTGTGTTCCTTGATCAAGTGGAGGAGCTCTTAGCCTCAAGTGCCGAGTAAGAAACGGGTGGATTACCTGTAATCAGGTTATCCGCTTTTGGCCGGACGTGGTCATAAGCTCTCAGGCGCCACAGGCCGAAAGCCGAACAAATCTGAACCCTTGCTTGTGAAGAAGGGATTTAGCTATGCGGAAGCTGCTTAGGCTTCCGCTTCTCAATTACCCGTCCTTTCTTTTGAGTTGAAGGTCAATGAAATCAAGCTCTGCCTTGATTGCATCAATCGTGAGCGTTTCAACCTTGGTGTCTTTGTTTGCTCTTGCGTAGAGCTTTTTCACTCCAGCCATACCGGCAATTGTTCCGTTCAAATGCAGCTTTCGGGCCTTTAGGTAATCAGTAATCAGGCATCTGAGCGCTGTTTTGTGGTGGTTTATTCATGGTTAGACCGAGGTGGGCCCAAAGCAACCGCCTTTGCTGGTTGCTTCGGGGAGGTTTTAGGTTACGCCGCCAGTAGGTCAAGCAGGCTGTGCTGAAGTGAGCGATCCACGAGTTCTCGCCAGGTCCAGCTTCCGAAGTGCTCGCCCTGTTCAGGGATATCCAGCTTCATCAGTGCAATCGGGTCTTGACTAATCAGTTGTCGTGCAGCCCACAGCTTGCCGCCGCTCTCCAGCAGTGCTTTCGCTGCCTCGTTCCATTGTTCTTCCAGCACAGTGTTCGCCAGGTGAGCCGCTTTGCTCTCGATCTTGGCGCGTTCTTTTTGTGCATCCGCGATGTGCAGATCAATCGTCACAAGCTCCTGCTCCAGTGCGCTGATGAGCAACTGTTGGCGGCGGTGATGCTCAACCGCCGCCGTAAGGTTTTTTGCTGCCTTTTGAGCTTCGGCGTTTGCCGCTTTCTCGCCTTCCACATCGCCCCAGGCGACAGCCTGCGCATAAGCGGTGGCTTCGTCCGTTTCAGTTTGTCGAGCCTTTGCCATGTCTTCCTGATCGCTCTGGCGGACTTGCTGCAACCTAGTCTCGATGCTGCTGCGCTTTTCGTTAAGCTCCATCAGTCGGCTTTCCAGTTCGCAATGCCGCTGAGGTAACCCGCAGCCAAGCTCTCACGGTTCGCCAGAGCGTCGAGGCGATCGATTTTTTTAATTCAGGCGATAGATCTCATGATCTCGTGAGTCAATGCGTCTTTTGCGATCGTTGATCTCATTTTGCACTGCCCGTTGACGGCCTTGCTGGATAACCTCCGGGCTTTCCAGCGCTTCCTCGAAGGGCGCCAGGTCCCGCTGACTGCTCTCCATTTCGAGGGGCAGTGTGTCGCGGCAGTCTTTCAGTTCTTGGATAGCGTTCATCTGTATTGTCTCTAGGTACTGCGGTTGATAGGGATGGTTGTCGAACGGCTGGCGAGGCCGGTAATGAGCCGGCACTACCTCTATCAGCAGGCATGCCGTCAAGCGGGGTTGGCCTCGTCTTCATCCGTTCCTGGAGCCGTCTTCACCGCGCTGATATTCATGCCCTTGAAGATCTCGGCCCTCAGACTTCAGGCAGCACGTAGCAGGTGTTGGTGGTGTGCAGGGCATCGCCCATGCCGTGTTCCATCGTCATGCCAAAGCCCAACCGATCAATCGTGCGTGGACCGTGTTCATCAATCTTGGCGGCGGCAGATTCCCTGCGGGTAAAGCGGCTTTCCCAAAAACGCTCGATGACCTGGCGCAACCGCGCCAAAATCGCATCGCCCTCGAAGTTACCGGCGCCGCCGCGTTCGGCCAGCCACGCATGCAGACGCACCGATGCGGCGGCCTCCGAACTTCTCCACCGCTCAGAAATGCTGGCATTGCATGCAGCAATGGACACAAGCGCAGATCGCTATGCCTGGGCGGCGCATTATTTGGGGGAGATGGCGAAGGCGGTGGTGGATGATGTGGCGAATGGGATGTTGCCGAATGGGGTGTTGGCAGAGGGTGACGCGGGGGAGGGGGGGAGGCACGTAGTTTGAGGGTGTTTGGGCTTGCGTCTTCGCAGGCAAGCCAGCTCCCACAGGGGATTGTGTTTGAGCTTGATAGTGGGCGCTAAGCAGTGAGTCCTCTGACCACCCACTTTTTGACAGACGAAAAAAAAGACCTTGAATTTCAAGGTCTTTTTTTAAGATGGTGCCCCGAGGGAGACTCGAACTCCCACTCCTTTCGAAAACGGATTTTGAATCCGCCGCGTCTACCAATTCCGCCATCAGGGCTCAATGGCGGCGAAGTATAGAGATGAGATTACCGTTGGTCAATCACGTTTCATGGTCAATTTTGACTATTTCCGCTAGACTTCCCGGCCCTGCTAGACGAACCCCATCATGCGCGTTGCTGACTTTACTTTTGAGCTCCCTGATTCGCTGATCGCTCGCCACCCTTTGGCCGAGCGTCGCGCCAGTCGACTGCTGACCCTGGACGGGGTGAGCGGTGCCCTCGCACACCGTCAATTCACTGATTTGCTTGAGCATTTGCGCCCAGGCGACTTGATGGTGTTCAACAATACCCGGGTGATTCCGGCGCGGCTGTTTGGCCAGAAAGCTTCCGGCGGCAAGCTGGAAATTCTGGTGGAACGGGTGCTGGACAGCCATCGTGTGCTGGCCCATGTGCGCTCCAGCAAGTCGCCGAAACCGGGCTCTTCGATCTTGATCGATGGCGGTGGCGAAGCCGAGATGGTGGCGCGGCATGATGCGCTGTTCGAGCTCAAGTTCGCCGAAGAGGTGTTGCCGTTGCTGGAGCGCGTCGGCCATATGCCGTTGCCTCCTTATATAGACCGCCCCGACGAAGACTCGGACCGCGAGCGCTATCAGACGGTGTACTCCCAGCGTCTGGGTGCCGTCGCCGCACCGACTGCCGGGCTGCATTTCGACCAGCCGCTGCTGGATGCGATTGCAGCCAAGGGCGTCGAGACCGCCTATGTGACCCTGCACGTGGGGGCCGGCACGTTTCAGCCGGTGCGTGTGGATAACATCGAAGACCACCATATGCACAGCGAGTGGCTGGAAGTCAGCCAGGACGTCGTGGATGCGGTTGAGGCGTGCAAGGCGCGCGGCGGGCGGGTGGTTGCGGTGGGTACCACCAGCGTGCGCTCGCTGGAGAGTGCGGCGCGTGATGGCGTGCTCAAGCCGTTCAGTGGCGACACCGATATCTTTATCTACCCAGGCCGGCCGTTCCATGTGGTCGATTGCCTGGTCACCAACTTCCATTTGCCGGAATCCACGCTGTTGATGCTGGTGTCGGCATTTGCCGGTTATCCCGAGACCATGGCCGCTTATCAAGCCGCCATCGACAATGGGTACCGTTTTTTCAGCTACGGTGATGCGATGTTTATCACCCGTAATCCGGCGCCACGCGGCCCAGAGGAACAACTATGAGTCGTATGTCGTTTGAATTGCTCGCCACTGACGGCAAAGCCCGTCGTGGTCGCCTGACGTTCCCGCGCGGCACCGTCGAGACCCCGGCGTTCATGCCCGTGGGCACTTACGGCACTGTCAAAGGCATGCTGCCACGTGACATCGTCGCCACCGGCGCCGAGATCATCCTCGGCAACACCTTCCACCTGTGGCTGCGCCCGGGCACGGAAGTGATCAAGAAGCATGGCGACCTGCATGACTTCATGAAGTGGCAAGGCCCGATCCTGACCGACTCGGGTGGTTTCCAGGTGTTCAGCCTGGGCGCCATGCGCAAGATCAAGGAGGAGGGCGTGACCTTCGCCTCGCCGGTGGACGGTTCCAAGGTGTTCATGGGCCCGGAAGAGTCGATGCAGGTGCAGCGCGACCTGGGCTCCGACATCGTGATGATTTTCGACGAGTGCACGCCGTATCCGGCTGACGAAGACGTCGCGCGGATTTCCATGGAGTTGTCCCTGCGTTGGGCTCAGCGTTCGAAGAATGCCCATGGCGACAACACGGCGGCGCTGTTCGGCATCGTCCAGGGCGGCATGCACGAAAGCTTGCGTAAACGCTCGTTGGAAGGCCTCGACAAAATCGGTTTTGACGGCCTGGCCATCGGCGGTCTGTCGGTGGGCGAGCCCAAGCACGAGATGATCAAGGTGCTGGATTACCTGCCGGGCCTGATGCCTGCAGACAAACCTCGTTACCTTATGGGCGTTGGCAAACCGGAAGATCTCGTAGAGGGTGTGCGCCGCGGTGTGGACATGTTCGATTGCGTGATGCCAACCCGTAATGCCCGCAATGGGCATCTGTTCATCGATACAGGCGTGCTGAAGATCCGTAACGCGTTCCATCGCCATGATGATTCGCCGCTGGATCCCACCTGTGACTGCTACACCTGCCAGAACTTCTCCCGTGCTTATCTGCACCATCTGGACAAGTGCGGGGAAATGCTGGGTAGCATGTTGAATACCATCCACAATTTGCGTCACTACCAAGTCCTGATGGCTGGTTTGCGCGAGGCTATTCAACAGGGTACATTGGCCGCCTTCGTCGATGCCTTCTATGCCAAGCGCGGGCTCCCTGTGCCGCCCTTGGACTGAGTTTTCCGACCCTAAGATTCACTATTTGCAACTGGAGTGCTAAATGAGCTTTTTTATCTCTAACGCCATGGCTGATGCCGCTGCGCCTGCTGCTGCCGGCCCTATGGGCGGTGGTTTCGAGTGGATTTTCCTGGTCGGTTTCCTGGTTATCTTCTACCTGATGATCTGGCGTCCACAGGCCAAGCGCGCCAAAGAGCAGAAAAACCTGCTGGGCAGCCTGCAGAAAGGTGACGAAGTTGTGACCACCGGCGGCATCGCCGGCAAGATCACCAAGGTTTCCGATGCTTTCGTGGTGCTGGAAGTCTCTGACACCGTCGAAATGAAGTTCCAGAAAGGCGCCATCGCCGCCACGCTGCCTAAAGGCACGCTGAAAGCGATCTAAGTAACAACCTTTACCAATCGACGGGGCGCGCAAGGCGCCCCGCGTTATAAGCGGGCGGCGTGATGCTGAACAAATACCCTCTGTGGAAATACGTACTGATCCTGGCGGTGCTGGCGATCGGTTTTATTTATTCCGCTCCCAATCTCTATCCTGATGACCCTGCGATCCAGATCACGGGCGCCAGCACTTCGCTGCAAGTCAATCAGGCTGACCTGGAACGCGCGAGCAAAGCGCTGACCGATGCCGGTATCCAGGTTAAAGCGGCAACATTGGCAGCTGATGCGAAGGGCGGCTTGTTGCGCCTGACCAAGCAAGAAGACCAATTGCCGGCCAAAGATGTCGTGCGCAAGGCCATGGGCGACGACTACGTGGTCGCGCTCAACCTGGCACAGACCACACCCGCCTGGCTGCGCAGCATTGGCGCGCACCCGATGAAGCTGGGTCTGGACTTGTCCGGTGGTGTGCACTTCCTGCTGGAAGTCGACATGGACAAAGCCCTCGACGCGCGCCTGAAAGTCTACGAAGGCGACGTGAAGAGCCTGCTGCGTAAAGAAAAGCTGCGTTATCGCAGCCTGCCGCAGCTCAACGGTGCCATCCAGTTGGGCTTCGCTGACGAAGCTTCCCGCGAACAGGCCCGTGCGCTGATCCGCAAGAACTTCAACGATTTCGACATCGTACCGGCTGACCTCAATGGCCAGGCTGTACTGCGTCTGGCGATGAGCCCGGCGAAGATCGCGGAAATCCGTGAATACTCGATCAAGCAGAACTTGACCACGGTCCGTAACCGCGTCAACGAGCTGGGTGTGGCCGAGCCGATCGTTCAGCGCCAGGGCGCCAACCGCATCGTGGTTGAGCTGCCGGGCGTACAGGACACCGCTGAAGCCAAGCGTATCCTCGGTAAAACCGCCAACCTGGAATTCCGCTTGGCGGCTGAGCCGGGTGCTACCCGCGCCACTTCCGAAGAGTTTGAGTTCCGTGAAGGCAACCGTCCTCCTGCGTTGATCGAGCGTGGCTTGATCATCACCGGTGACCAGGTAACTGACGCCAAGGCCGGTTTCGGCGAGCACGGTACACCTGAAGTGAACATCCGCCTGGATGGCCATGGCGGCGAACTGATGAGCCGCGCCACGCGCAGCAACGTCGGTCGTAGCATGGCGGTGATCTTCATCGAGCAACGCCCGGTGACCACCTACACCAAGCAGATGGTCAACGGCGTCGAGAAAGACGTGCCGGTACAGACCTTCAAGGAAGAGAAGAAGATCATCAGCCTGGCGACCATCCAGTCGCCGCTGGGTGCTCAATTCCGTATCACTGGCCTGAACGGCCAGGGCGAGTCCTCGGAACTGGCCTTGCTGCTGCGTGCTGGCGGCCTGGCTGCGCCGATGTACTTCGCTGAAGAACGTACCATCGGCCCGAGCCTGGGTGCGGACAACATCACCAAGGGTGTTGATGCAGCCTTGTGGGGCATGCTGTTTGTGTCGCTGTTCATCATCGCCATCTACCGCTTCTTCGGCATCATCGCCACCGTGGCCCTGGCGGGCAACATGGTGATGCTGCTGGCCTTGATGTCGCTGCTGGGTGCTACGCTGACCCTGCCAGGCATCGCCGGTATCGTACTCACCATGGGTATGGCGGTGGACGCCAACGTACTGATCTTCTCGCGGATCCGTGAAGAGATCGCCGCGGGCATGACCGTACAGCGCGCAATCAACGAAGGCTTCGGCCGGGCATTTACCGCGATTCTCGACTCCAACCTGACCACATTGCTGGTCGGCGGGATTCTCTTTGCCATGGGCACCGGCCCGGTCAAAGGTTTTGCGGTAACCATGTCCCTCGGTATCTTTACCTCGATGTTCACGGCCATCATGGTGACCCGCGCAATGGTCAACCTGATCTTTGGCGGGCGTGACTTCAAGAAGTTGTGGATTTAAGGGGCTGCCATGTTACGTACAATCAACTTCATGGGCGTTCGCAACATTGCGTTCGGCGTCACCGTGCTCCTTACCGTTCTGGCGTTGTTCAGCTGGTTCCATAAGGGCCTGAACTACGGGCTGGACTTCACCGGCGGTACGCTCATCGAGCTGACCTACGAGAAGCCGGCCGACGTTACCCTGGTGCGCAGCGAGCTGGTCAAGGCCGGCTACCACGAGGCCGTGGTGCAGAGCTTCGGTGCCACCACCGACCTGCTGGTGCGTATGCCTGGCGAAGACCCGCAACTGGGGCACCAGGTTGCCGAGGCCTTGCAGAAGGTCGGCGGCGACAATCCGGCGTCGGTCAAGCGCGTCGAGTTCGTGGGCCCGCAAGTCGGTGAAGAGCTGCGCGACCAGGGCGGCCTCGGCATGCTGATGGCGCTGGTCGGCATCATGATCTACCTGGCGTTCCGCTTTCAGTGGAAGTTCGGTGTCGGCGCCATTGTGTCGCTGATCCACGACGTGATCGTGACCGTGGGTATCCTGGCGTATTTCCAGATTACCTTCGACCTGACTGTACTGGCGGCGGTGCTGGCGATCATTGGTTACTCCCTCAACGACACCATCGTGGTATTCGACCGGGTTCGTGAGAACTTCCGGGTACTGCGCAAGGCAACGTTGGTCGAGAACATCAACATCTCCACCACCCAGACCCTGCTGCGGACCATGGCGACGTCGATCTCCACCTTGCTGGCGATTGCGGCACTGATGATCTTCGGTGGCGACAACCTGTGGGGCTTCTCCCTGGCGCTGTTTATCGGCGTGCTGGCGGGTACCTACTCGTCGATCTACATCGCCAACGTGGTGCTGATCTGGCTGAACCTCAGCAGCGAAGACTTGATCCCTCCTGCCGCTACCGGCAAGGAGGTCGACGACCGCCCTTGATGGGGTGTCGTTGACTTGCTGTTACAAAGAAGGCACGAGGATTGAACTCGTGCCTTTTTTTTTGCTCCAAGGCTGGGTATAGCGCGGATCGTTCGGTCCGTTTGTGATGGTCAGGAGGTTCAACGTGAACAAGTCGTTACTGGTTGGTGCGGTATTGGGTGCTGTCGGTGTGACTGCCGGGGGTGCTGTTGCCACCTACAGCCTGGTAAAAAGCGGCCCTGAGTATGCGCAAGTGCTGGCGGTGCAGCCGGTGAAAACCCAGATTAAAACGCCGCGTGAGGTCTGCAAGGACGTCGCCGTGACTCGGCAGAAGCCCGTGCAGGATCAGCACCAGATCGTCGGTACGGTGGTCGGTGCACTGGCCGGTGGCCTATTGGGTAACCAGGTCGGTGGCGGTAATGGTAAGAAGCTGGCTACCGTAGCTGGTGCGGTCGGTGGCGGTTATGCCGGTAACAAGGTTCAGGAAGGTATGCAGAACCGCGATACCTACACCACCACGCAAACCCGTTGTAACACCGTCAACGACATCAGCGACAAGGTTGTCGGTTATGACGTGCGTTACACCTTGGATGGCAAGGAAGGTTCGGTGCGTATGGATCGTGATCCAGGCGGCCAGATTCCGATCGACAAGGAAGGCCGCTTGGTGCTGGGCCAGAACCAGCAGTAATCCCACGCCTGGTACAGATGCAAAAAATTGTGTGAGTTCAAAATGTGGGAGGGGCTTGCCTCCTCCCACAGTTGATTTGTGTTGTTGCTGGAGTCGCGGCAAACCTCAAATCCCAGGCATAAAAAAAGCACCCCTTGGGGTGCTTTTTTGTGCCTGCTCGCTTAACGCTTCAGCGAAGCCGGCAGGTGCGGCTGGATCGCCGTCAGTACTGCCTTGAAGCATTTGGTGTTGCCGGCAACCACGTGGCCTTTTTCAAGGAAGTCGTGACCGCCGGTGAAGTCGCTCACCAAGCCGCCTGCTTCCTGGATCAGCAGCGCGCCTGCAGCCATGTCCCACTCGGACAGGCCCGACTCCCAGAACGCATCAAAACGACCGGCAGCCACGTACGCCAGGTCCAGGCTTGCCGCGCCAGCGCGACGGATGCCGGCGGTCTGGCCAACCAGGGCGCGGAACATGCCCAGGTAGTTTTCCAGGTTGTCCATCTGGTCGTCACGGAACGGGAAACCGGTACCCAGCAGGGCGCCGTCCAGGCTGGTACGACCGCTGACGCGCAGGCGGCGACCATTGAGTTGGGCGCCACGGCCACGGCTGGCGGTGAATTCTTCCTGGCGGACGGGGTCCAGCACAACGGCGTGTTCCAGGCGGCCACGGTATTTGCACGCGATGCTCACGGCAAAGTGCGGGATGCCGCGCAGGAAGTTGGTGGTGCCATCCAGTGGGTCGATGATCCACAGGTAGTCTTCGCCTTCGCCGCTGCCTTTGTGCATACCGGTTTCTTCGCCGAGGATGCCGTGGGTAGGGTAGGCCTTGCGCAGAGCGTCGATGATTTTCTGTTCGGCGGCGCGATCCACCTCGGATACGTAATCCTTGGCGTCTTTTTCGTCGACCTTGATGGTATCCAGGCGCTCGATGGAGCGGAAGATCAATTCACTGGCGCTGCGGGCGGCGCGCAGCGCGATATTCAGCATGGGCTGCATGGATGTGTCACCTAAGGTTGTTAAAGAAAGCCGAGCATTCTAGCAGAAACTTTCTTCAGGTGAAGGACGACGTTAGCTTTCATGGCATAACCTTAGGCTGTTCTGTAAGATTTGCTCCCCTTTCCCGTGTCCGAGAGCGCCTCCCTTGCTGCAAAACATTCGTGTCGTCTTGGTCAATACCAGTCATCCCGGCAACATCGGCGGGGTGGCGCGAGCCATGAAGAACATGGGGCTGACGCGCCTGGTGCTGGTCGAACCGCGTCTGTTCCCGCACCACGAGGCTGACGCCCGTGCGTCCGGCGCCAATGACATCCTGGAAAAAGCCCAGGTCGTCGCCACCCTGGAAGACGCCCTGGTCGGCTGCAACCTGGTACTCGGCACCAGTGCGCGCGACCGCCGCATCCCCTGGCCGCTGCTGGATCCGCGCGAATGCGGCACCAAAGTGGTGGAAGAGGCGGCCGGCGGCGCTGAAATCGCCCTGGTGTTTGGCCGTGAAGACTCCGGCCTCACCAATGAAGAGCTGCAGCGATGTCATTATCACGTGCACATTCCATCAGACCCTGACTTCAGTTCACTGAACCTCGGGGCAGCGGTGCAGGTGTTGAGTTACGAAGTGCGCATGGCCTGGCTGGCCGCTGAAGGGCAGCCAAGCAAGGTCGAGAAGGATGAAGTGGCGTCGACCAAAAGTGGCGAATTGGCCACGATGGACGAGCTGGAGCGGTTTTATGAGCACCTGGAACAAACCCTGGTGGCCATCGAATTCCTCGATCCGGAAAAACCACGGCACTTGATGGCGCGCCTGCGCCGCCTGTACGGGCGTAGCTCGGTCAGCCGGGCAGAAATGAATATATTGCGTGGCATCCTCACGGAAACCCAGAAAGCGGCCCGTGGCGAGCTTCTTAAGCGGAAGGATTAAAAATGTTCGAGCGTTTGCGAGAAGATATCCAAAGTGTTTTCCACCGTGACCCGGCGGCGCGCAATGCCTTTGAAGTGCTGACCTGCTACCCGGGCATGCATGCGATCTGGATCCATCGCCTGTCCGGCGCCCTGTGGGGCATGGGTTGGAAGTGGCTGGCGCGCGTGGTGTCGAACTTTGGTCGCTGGTTGACCGGGATCGAGATTCACCCAGGGGCCAAGGTCGGTCGTCGCTTTTTTATCGACCATGGCATGGGCATCGTGATCGGCGAGACTGCCGAGATTGGCGATGACGTGACGCTTTATCAGGGTGTGACCCTGGGCGGCACCAGCTGGAACAAAGGCAAGCGTCACCCAACGCTGGAAAATGGCGTAGTGGTAGGGGCGGGCGCCAAGGTGCTCGGCCCCTTCACCGTCGGCGCCGGTGCCAAGGTGGGCTCGAATGCGGTGGTGACCAAGGCTGTGCCGCCTGGCGCAACCGTGGTGGGTATTCCGGGTCGCATCATCGTCAAGCCGGAGGTCGGCGACGAGCAAGAAGCCAAGCGCAAGGCCATGGCCGAGAAAATCGGTTTCGATGCCTATGGTGTCAGCGAAGACATGCCCGACCCGGTGGCCCGCGCCATCGGCCAGTTGCTCGACCATCTGCAGGCGGTGGACGGCAAGTTGGACGGCATGTGCGGCGCGCTGAAGGATCTGGGCAGTTCGTACTGTGCGAAAGATCTGCCTGAGTTGCGCGAAGAAGACTTCGCCGAAATCAAGGACGACGCGGCTACCAAGGCAGGCTGAGGTCTCGTCACCACCACAGGACCCCTGTGGGAGGGGGCTGCCCCCGATAGCGGTGTGTCAGCCACAGATTTATTGGCTGCTGCACTGTCATCGGGGGCAAGCCCCCTCCCACATGACGATCTCCATAGGGGTTGAGATTCCTGCTTGGCCTTATCCCCGCTGTTCGTCCCCACCCCATCCTGCTATGATTCGCGCGCCCTTTTTACGGGTAATCCCGACTAAAGCACTAGGTCTTATAGTTGACTTAAATACTCGGGAATCGCATACTCGCTCCCATTCTGAAACACCTTGGTACTTGTCCATGAGACTGACTACAAAAGGCCGATACGCGGTGACCGCCATGCTTGACCTGGCTTTGCACGCGCAAACTGGGCCGGTGTCCCTGGCCGATATCTCCGAGCGCCAAGGCATTTCCCTGTCCTACCTTGAGCAGCTGTTCGCCAAGTTGCGCCGCAGCAACCTGGTTTCCAGCGTTCGTGGGCCAGGCGGCGGCTATCAACTGTCCCGCGACATGCAGGGCATCCAGGTAGCCCAGGTGATCGACGCAGTCAACGAATCCGTCGACGCGACCAAATGCCAGGGCCTGGGTGACTGCCACGCCGGCGACACCTGCCTGACGCACCATTTGTGGTGTGACCTGAGCCTGCAGATCCATGAGTTTTTGAGTGGTATCAGCTTGGCTGATCTTGTGACTCGCCGTGAGGTGCAAGAAGTAGCCCAGCGTCAGGACCAGCGCCGTTGCAACACTAAGGCGCCGCGTCTGGACAAGATCGAAGCGTCCGCCGTCGAGTGACAGCCGAAGAGCTAACGGCACGCCAGCCAGCCTGATTTAGGAGAAAGTCCATGAAATTGCCGATTTACCTTGATTACTCAGCGACCACCCCGGTTGATCCGCGTGTCGCGCAAAAGATGAGCGAATGCCTGCTGGTTGACGGAAACTTCGGCAACCCAGCCTCCCGTTCCCACGTATTCGGCTGGAAAGCCGAGGAAGCGGTCGAGAACGCTCGTCGCCAGGTCGCTGACCTGGTCAACGCCGATCCGCGTGAAATCGTCTGGACCTCCGGTGCCACCGAGTCCGACAACCTGGCTATCAAGGGCGCGGCGCATTTCTACGCGACCAAAGGCAAGCACCTGATCACCACCAAGATTGAGCACAAGGCTGTCCTCGACACCATGCGCCAACTGGAGCGTGAAGGTTTCGAGGTCACCTACCTCGAGCCGACCACCGACGGTATCGTCACTCCGGCCATGATCGAAGCCGCGCTGCGTGAAGACACCATCCTAGTGTCCGTGATCCACGTGAACAACGAAATCGGCACCATAAACGACATCGCAGCCATCGGCGAACTGACCCGTTCCAAGGGCATTCTGCTGCACGTCGACGCTGCTCAGTCCACCGGCAAGGTCGACATCGACCTGTCGAAACTGAAAGTCGACCTGATGTCGTTCTCCGCCCACAAGACCTACGGTCCTAAAGGCATCGGCGCCCTGTACGTGAGCCGCAAGCCACGCGTGCGCATCGAAGCCACCATGCACGGCGGCGGTCACGAGCGCGGCATGCGTTCGGGCACCCTGGCGACCCACCAGATCGTCGGCATGGGCGAAGCCTTCCGCGTAGCCAAAGAAGACATGGCTGCTGAAAACGTGCGCATCAAGGCCCTGAGCGACCGCTTCTACAAGCAGGTCGAAAACCTTGAAGAGCTGTACATCAACGGCAGCATGACTGCCCGCGTACCGCACAACCTGAATTTGAGCTTCAACTACGTCGAAGGCGAGTCGCTGATCATGGCGCTCAAGGACCTGGCGGTTTCGTCCGGTTCGGCCTGCACCTCGGCGTCCCTTGAGCCTTCGTATGTACTGCGTGCCCTGGGCCGCAACGACGAACTGGCACACAGCTCGATCCGCTTTACGTTCGGCCGCTTCACCACCGAAGAACAAGTCGACTACGCCGCGCAGAAAGTCTGCGAAGCCGTCAACAAGCTGCGTGTACTGTCGCCGCTGTGGGACATGTACAAAGACGGTGTCGACATTTCCAAGATCGAGTGGGCGGCACACTAACTATAGAAGCCGCCACCCCAGCTCTGTAGCAACGTGGCGGAAAACGCAGGCGTTTCTACAGGGTTCCAGAGCGGCCCTGATGAGTGAGGATTCAGTACCATGGCTTACAGCGAAAAGGTCATCGACCACTACGAAAACCCGCGCAACGTCGGCAAGATGAACGCGGAAGACCCTGATGTCGGCACCGGCATGGTCGGCGCTCCGGCGTGCGGCGATGTGATGCGCCTGCAGATCAAAGTCAACGACGCTGGCGTTATCGAAGACGCCAAGTTCAAGACCTACGGCTGCGGTTCGGCCATCGCCTCCAGCTCCCTGGCGACTGAATGGATGAAAGGCAAGACCCTGGATGAGGCTGTCACTATCAGCAACACCCAGCTGGCCGAAGAACTGGCCCTGCCGCCAGTGAAAATCCACTGCTCCGTACTCGCTGAAGACGCCATCAAGGCGGCCGTTCGCGACTACAAGCAGAAGAAAGGCTTGATCTAAGCATTTGGCGACGAGTAAGGAGTCAACGATGGCTATCAGCATGACAGAAGCGGCTGCGCAGCACATTCGCCGCTCCCTGAATGGGCGCGGTAAAGGTGAGGGGATTCGTCTGGGTGTTCGCACCACGGGCTGTTCCGGCCTTGCCTACGTGCTGGAGTTTGTCGACGAGGTGGTTGAAGAGGACCAGGTGTTCGAAAGTCACGGCGAGAAAGTGATCATCGACCCTAAAAGCCTGACCTACCTGGACGGCACCGAACTCGATTTCGTCAAGGAAGGGTTGAACGAAGGCTTCAAGTTCAACAACCCCAACGTACGCGGTGAATGTGGCTGCGGCGAAAGCTTCAACATCTGAGGCTATACGTGGGTACTCCTTGTCATTTCGCTTTATTCGAGCTGCAGCCGAGCTTTCGGCTGGACCTCGAGCAGCTTGCCACGCGCTACCGAGAACTGGCGCGTGGGGTGCATCCGGACCGCTTCGCTGACGCTTCCGAGCGTGAGCAACGCCTGGCGCTGGAGAAATCGGCCAGCCTCAATGAGGCCTATCAGACGCTGAAAAACCCGCCCAAACGTGCGCGCTATCTGCTCGCAATGAATGGTGGCGAGGTGCCGATTGAAGTCACGGTGCACGACCCGGACTTCCTGATGCAGCAGATGCAGTGGCGCGAAGAACTCGAAGACTTGCAGGACGAAGCCGATGTGGCGGGTGTCGCAGTCTTCAAGCGTCGTCTGAAAACGGCCCAGGATGAGCTCAACGAAAGCTTCGCAGCTTGTTGGAATGATGCAGCGCAACGCGAACAGGCCGAACGCCTGATGCGGCGCATGCAGTTCCTCGACAAGCTCACCTACGAAGTGCGCCAGCTAGAAGAGCGCCTCGACGATTAACCCAGTGTGCTGCCCGTGATGCACGCCTGATAGACAGATAAGACCTGATTACCATGGCATTACTGCAAATCGCCGAACCCGGCCAAAGCCCTCAACCGCACCAGCGTCGCCTGGCGGTGGGGATTGACCTGGGCACCACCAATTCCCTGGTTGCTGCCTTGCGCAGCGGCCTGTCCGAGCCGCTGCCCGACGCTGATGGCCAAGTGATTCTGCCGTCTGCCGTGCGTTATCACGCTGATCGCACCGAAGTGGGCGAGTCGGCCAAGTTGGCGGCCTCTGCCGATCCTTTGAACACCGTGCTGTCGGTCAAGCGCTTGATGGGTCGTGGTCTGTCCGACGTCAAGCAACTGGGCGACCAGCTGCCGTACCGCTTTGTCGGCGGTGAATCCCATATGCCGTTTATCGACACCGTCCAGGGCCCGAAAAGCCCGGTGGAAGTGTCGGCCGATATCCTCAAGGTGCTGCGCCAGCGTGCAGAAACCACCCTGGGCGGCGAATTGGTGGGGGCGGTGATCACCGTTCCGGCGTATTTCGATGACGCCCAGCGCCAGGCGACCAAGGACGCGGCGAAACTCGCCGGCCTGAACGTGTTGCGCCTGCTCAACGAGCCGACCGCTGCTGCGGTGGCTTATGGCCTGGACCAGCACGCCGAAGGCCTGGTCGCGATTTACGATCTGGGCGGCGGTACCTTTGATATTTCGATCCTGCGCCTGACCGGCGGTGTCTTTGAAGTGCTGGCCACCGGTGGTGACAGCGCCTTGGGTGGCGATGACTTCGATCACGCCATCGCGGGCTGGATCATCAGCAGTGCCGGCTTGTCGGCCGACCTGGACCCAGGCGCGCAGCGTAATCTGCTGCAAACCGCCTGTGCCGCCAAAGAAGCGCTGACGGATGCTGCAACTGTTGAAGTGTCCTATGGCACCTGGTCGGCCCAGCTGACTCGCGAAGCCTTCGATGCATTGATCGAACCGATGGTCGCTCGCAGCCTGAAAGCTTGCCGCCGTGCCGTGCGTGATTCCGGTGTTGAGCTGGAAGACGTCGGTGCCGTGGTCATGGTCGGCGGTTCCACCCGCGTTCCACGCGTTCGTGATGCCGTGGCTGAGGCCTTTGGTCGCCAGCCGCTGACTGAAATCGACCCGGATCAAGTGGTCGCCATTGGTGCCGCCATCCAGGCCGATACCTTGGCCGGTAACAAACGTGATGGTGGCGAACTGCTGTTGCTCGACGTGATTCCGCTGTCTCTGGGGCTGGAAACCATGGGTGGCTTGATGGAGAAGGTGATTCCACGCAACACCACCATCCCCGTCGCCCGCGCCCAGGATTTCACCACGTACAAAGATGGCCAGACGGCCATGATGATTCATGTGCTGCAAGGCGAGCGCGAGCTGATCAGTGACTGCCGCTCCCTGGCGCGCTTTGAATTGCGCGGCATTCCGGCGATGGTGGCCGGTGCGGCGAAGATCCGCGTGACCTACCAGGTCGACGCCGATGGCCTGCTCAGTGTCGCTGCGCGCGAATTGGCCTCGGGCGTTGAAGCCAGCATCCAGGTCAAGCCGTCCTACGGCCTCACCGACGGCGAAATCGCCAAGATGCTCAAGGATTCGTTCCAATACGCCGGTGACGACAAGGTCGCTCGCGTACTGCGTGAGCAGCAAGTCGACGCCCAGCGCCTGCTCGAAGCCGTGCAGGGTGCCCTGGATGCTGATGGCGAGCGCCTGCTGGACGCCGAAGAGCGCATGGTTATCGACCTGCAGATGCAGGAACTGGCCGAACTGATAAAAGGCACCGATGGCTACGCCATCGAGCAACAGACCAAGCGTCTGTCGCAAGTGACCGATGCCTTTGCCGCCCGCCGTATGGACCAGTCGGTAAAAGCCGCCCTGGCGGGACGCAACCTGAATGAACTCGAGGAATAATTAATGCCGCAGGTCATTTTTCTGCCACACGCCGAGCATTGCCCGGACGGTATGGTCGTGGAGGCTGAGACCGGCAAGTCCATCCTCGAAGTTGCCCATGACAACCACATCGAAATCGAAAGCGCCTGCGGCGGTGTGTGCGCCTGCACCACCTGTCATTGCGTTATTCGCGAGGGCTTCAACAGCCTCGAAGAGGCCGATGAGCTGGAAGAGGACTTTCTTGACCGTGCGTGGGGCTTGGAAGCAACTTCGCGTCTAAGCTGTCAGGCAAAGGTCGGCACTGAAGACATCACCGTCGAAATCCCGAAATATTCCCTCAACCATGCAGCCGAAGCGCCGCATTGATTCAAGGAAGTGTCATGAGTCTTAAATGGGTTGATGTGCAAGAGATCGCTATCCTGTTGGCCGACGGCAACCCGGGTCTGGATCCTTATTCCCTGAACTTTGTAGCTTTGCGTGACATGGTCATGGCGTTGCCAGGGTTTGAAGATGAGCGGGATCGTGGCGGTGAAAAGGTCCTGGAGGCCATCCAGACTGCCTGGAAAGAAGAGCAGGACTGACGCCTCCCTTACGCAGTTAGGCAATACCCAATAACCCGCGTATAATTCGCGGGTTTAATTTTTCGTAAATTACCGTTTCTGGAGTTACACCATGGCTGTTCAACGTACTTTCTCCATCATCAAGCCTGACGCTGTTGCAAAAAACGTCATCGGCGAGATCACCACTCGTTTCGAAAAAGCCGGCCTGAAGGTTGTAGCTTCGAAACTCAAGCAACTGTCCAAGGCTGAAGCTGAAGGCTTCTACGCTGAGCACAGCGCTCGTGGCTTCTTCGGCGACCTGGTTGCCTTCATGATCTCCGGTCCTGTTGTTGTTCAGGTTCTGGAAGGCGAAAACGCTATCGCTTTGAACCGCGAACTGATGGGCGCTACCAACCCTAAAGAAGCCGCTGCCGGCACCATCCGTGCTGACTTCGCTGAGTCCATCGACGCCAACGCTGTACACGGTTCGGACTCCGAAGCTGCTGCTGCTCGCGAAATCTCGTACTTCTTCGCCGCTACTGAAGTAACCGCTCGCTAAGCATCGGCTTAAAGAGTGAGGGTGAATCCATGACTACATCGACTGTTAAAACCAACCTGCTGGGTCTGACCCAGCCGGAAATGGAGAAATTCTTCGACTCAATCGGGGAGAAGCGTTTCCGTGCCGGTCAGGTAATGAAGTGGATTCACCACTTTGGCGTCGACGATTTCGACGCCATGACGAACGTCAGCAAGGCCCTGCGCGACAAGCTCAAGGCCATTGCTGAGGTCCGTGGTCCTGAAGTGGTCAGCGAGGACATCTCCAGCGATGGCACCCGTAAGTGGGTGGTGCGCGTGGCGTCCGGCAGCTGCGTCGAGACCGTCTACATTCCTCAGGGCAAGCGCGGTACTTTGTGCGTTTCGTCCCAGGCAGGCTGTGCCCTGGACTGCAGTTTCTGCTCCACCGGCAAGCAAGGCTTCAATAGCAACCTCACCGCCGCCGAAGTCATCGGCCAAGTGTGGATTGCCAACAAATCCTTTGGCAGCGTCCCGGCGACCGTCGACCGTGCCATCACCAACGTGGTGATGATGGGCATGGGTGAGCCGCTGCTGAACTTCGACAACGTGATTGCGGCCATGCACCTGATGATGGACGACCTGGGCTACGGCATCTCCAAGCGCCGTGTGACCCTGTCGACCTCCGGCGTGGTACCGATGATCGATGAGCTGGCCAAGCACATCGACGTCTCCCTGGCGTTGTCGCTGCACGCACCCAATGACGCATTGCGTAACCAATTGGTGCCGATTAACAAGAAGTATCCGCTTAAGATGCTGCTCGAATCTTGCCAGCGTTATATGGCGACCTTGGGTGAGAAACGCGTGCTGACCATTGAGTACACCATGCTCAAGGACATCAACGACAAGGTCGAACACGCGGTCGAGATGATCGAGTTGCTCAAGAACACCCCGTGCAAGATCAACCTGATTCCGTTTAACCCGTTTCCACATTCTGGCTACGAGCGGCCGAGCAACAACGCTATCCGCCGTTTCCAGGATCAACTGCACCAGGCCGGCTACAACGTCACCGTACGCACCACCCGTGGTGAAGACATCGACGCGGCCTGTGGCCAATTGGTAGGGCAGGTGATGGACCGCACCCGCCGCAGCGAGCGTTATATCGCCGTGCGTGAATTGAACGCCGCCGACGATCTGCCGCAAATTGCTGTGAATCGAATCTGAGAGAGGATCTCTATGCCCTTGCGCCTTGCGCTGCTGTTGCTTGTTACCGGCCTTGCGGCCGGTTGTGTTTCATCGGGTCATGACAGCCCTTTGCAAACCGGTAAAGGCCGTGATGAGGCGCGAGTTGCCTATGTGCAACTGGGCTTGGGTTACCTTCGGCAAGGCATGAGCGAGCAGGCCAAGGTACCGCTGAAAAAGGCCCTTGAGCTGGACAGCAACGATGCCGACGCCAATGCCGCATTGGCCCTGGTGTTCCAGGCCCAGGCCGAGCCTGAGCTGGCCGAACAGTATTTTCACAAGGCCCTGGCCTCCCGTCCTGCCGACCCGCGGCTGCTGAACAATTACGGCAGCTTCCTGTTCGAGCAAAAACGGTATGACCAGGCCGCCCTTTATTTCCAGCAAGCCAGCGCCGATACCCTCTATCCTGAGCGCTCTCGGGTGTTCGAGAACCTTGGGGTGACCTCGATGCGCCTCGGCCAGCGCGACAGCGCCCGCCGACAGCTGGAAAAAGCCCTGCACTTGAACGGTCGCCAGCCTCGCGCATTGCTCGAAATGGCTGAGTTGTCCTACGAAGACAGGCATTATGTGCCGGCACGTGACTATTACGAGCGTTTTAGCCTGCTCAGTGGGCAAAATGCACGTAGTCTATTGCTCGGTGTGCGCCTGGCGACGGTTCATGAAGAACGCGACACGGCCGCACGTTTTGGCCAGCAACTCGAACGACTCTATCCCGGTACGCCGGAATATCAGCAATACCTGTCGGAGCAATGATGAAAGCGGCGCACCCGGAAGTTGTAGCAGCTAATCGCGTAAACCCAGGCGACACCTTGCGTCAGGCCCGCGAAAGCAATGGTTGGTCGCTGGCGGAAGTGGCCCTCAAGCTCAATTTGACCACCACGTCCCTTGGCAACCTGGAAGCCGGCGCGTTCGATAAGCTGCCTGGGCATACCTTCGCCCGCGGCTATATCCGCGCCTACGCCAAGTTGCTGGGCATTGACCAGACCGTGCTGGTCCAGGAGTTCGACCAGTTCACCGGTACCGACTCCCAGGGCAGTAATGTCCATGGCCTGGGTCGTATTGAAGAACCAGTACGGGTTTCCCACACGATTTTGCGAATTGTCAGCCTGTTGCTGCTGATCGCGGTCATTGGCGGTGGCTTTGTCTGGTGGCAAGACCAGGCCTCCCAGCGCACCAAGGACCTGACCAGTAACGCCATGGAGCACGTCGAAGTCGAAAGCGCCGACGGCACCACGCAGATTCATCCGCTGGACGAGCCGGAAGACCAGGCGGTTGTCGAAGGTCAGGCCGCACCTGAAGCGCCGCTTGCTACCGAGCAGCCAGCGCCGGAAACAGCCGCTTCCGCCAGCGCCCCTACGACCCCGGCTGCACCCGCACAAACACCGGCTGCCCCGGTTGCCCAAGCGCATACACCGGCCGCTCCCGTGCAGGCGCCTGCGACTGCCGCGCCAAGCGCGCCGGCCATTTCGCCACCCACCACCCCTGCGTTGATCGCCGGTGATGGGCGCGTGCAGATTACCTTCGTCGCTGACTGCTGGACGCAAGTCACCGATGGCAACGGCAAAGTGCTGGCCAGTGGCCTTAAGCGTAAGGGAGATACGCTCGACCTGGGCGGCAAGCCTCCTTTGACGCTGCGTCTGGGCTTTGCCCGTGGTGCGCAAGTGGCCTACAACGGCCAGCCTGTGGACGTGGCGCCGTTCACCACCGGCGAGACCGCTCGCCTGAAGTTGGGACAATAGTCATGCACGGCGAATCTCCAATCAAACGTCGCGTATCGCGCAAGATCTGGGTCGGCTCGGTGCCGGTGGGTGGCGATGCCCCCATCGCGGTACAGAGCATGACCAACAGCGACACCAATGACGTCGCCGCTACGGTCGCCCAGATCAACCGTCTGGAAGCCGCCGGCGTAGACATCGTGCGGGTGTCTGTACCGGACATGGACGCTGCCGAAGCCTTCGGTCGCATCAAGCAACTGGTCAAGGTGCCGTTGGTGGCCGACATTCACTTCGACTACAAGATCGCTCTGCGCGTAGCCGAACTGGGTGTGGACTGCCTGCGTATCAACCCGGGCAACATCGGTCGCGAAGACCGTGTGCGCGCCGTGGTGGATGCAGCCCGTGATCGCGGCATTCCAATCCGTATCGGCGTCAACGCCGGTTCGCTGGAAAAAGACCTGCAAAAGAAATACGGCGAGCCTACCCCGGCGGCGCTGGTTGAATCGGCATTGCGCCACGTTGAACACCTTGAACGCCTGAATTTCCAGGACTTCAAGGTCAGCGTAAAGGCCTCCGATGTGTTCATGGCGGTAGAAGCCTACCGCCTGCTGGCCAAGGAAATCGTGCAGCCGTTGCACCTGGGTATCACTGAAGCGGGTGGTTTACGCTCAGGCACAGTGAAATCTGCGGTGGGTCTCGGTATGCTGCTCGCCGAAGGGATTGGCGATACTATCCGCATCTCCCTGGCGGCAGACCCGGTAGAGGAAGTGAAGGTCGGTTACGACATTCTCAAATCCCTGCATTTGCGTTCCCGTGGCATCAACTTCATTGCCTGCCCGAGCTGCTCGCGGCAGAACTTCGACGTGGTGAAAACCATGAACGAACTGGAAGTCCGCCTCGAAGACCTGCTGGTGCCGTTGGATGTTGCAGTGATCGGTTGCGTGGTCAACGGGCCGGGCGAAGCCAAAGAGGCTCACGTAGGCCTGACCGGCGGCACACCGAACCTGATTTACATCGACGGCAAGCCGTCGCAGAAGTTGACGAATGACAATCTGGTGGATGAGCTCGAAAGGCTGATCCGCGAGAAAGCGGCCCAGAAGGTCGCGGCTGACGCAGCGCTGATCGCGCGCGGCTAAGAACGAATTTAAGGATTTGATGTGAGCAAGTCTCTGCAAGCCATTCGTGGCATGAACGACATCCTGCCGGAGCAGACGCCCCTGTGGCGCTACTTCGAGAGCACGGTCGCGCGCCTGCTGGATAACTACGGTTACAAGCAGATCCGCATGCCGATCGTCGAGTTCACCGAGCTGTTCAAACGCTCCATCGGTGAAGTGACCGACATCGTCGAAAAAGAGATGTACACCTTTGAAGACCGTAACGGCGACTCCCTGACCCTGCGTCCGGAAGGTACTGCCGCGTGCGTGCGCGCCGTGCTCGAGCATGGCCTCACCGGTGGCGGCCAGCCGCAGAAACTGTGGTACATCGGCCCGATGTTCCGCCACGAGCGCCCGCAGAAAGGTCGTTATCGCCAGTTTCACCAGATCGGCCTGGAGGTGTTCAACCTCGACGGTCCGGACATCGATGCCGAGCTGATCGTGCTGACCTGGCGCCTGTGGGGCCTGTTGGGCATCCGCGACGCGGTCAAGCTTGAACTCAACAGCCTGGGCACCAGCGAATCCCGGGGCCGCTACCGCGTTGCCCTGGTTGAGTACCTGTCCGCCCACCTGGACAAGTTGGACGAGGACAGCCAGCGCCGTCTGAAGACCAACCCGTTGCGCGTCCTCGATACCAAGAACGCCGACACCCAGGCTGTGCTGGTCAACGCGCCAAAAATGGCTGATTACCTGGACGACGAATCCCGTACGCACTTCGAGGGCCTCAAGGCTCGCCTGGATGCGGCTGGTATCCCGTACGTGATCAACCCGAAACTGGTGCGTGGCCTCGACTACTACAGCAAGACCGTGTTCGAGTGGGTCACCGACAAACTCGGCGCCCAGGGCACCGTGTGTGCCGGTGGCCGCTACGACGGCCTGGTCGAGCAGATGGGCGGCAAGCCGACCACGGGCGTAGGTTTTGCCATGGGCATCGAGCGGCTGATCCTGCTGCTCGAAACCCTGGAGCAGGTCCCGGAAGAGATCTCCCGGCAGGTGGACGTGTACCTGTGCGCCTTTGGCGAGGCGGCCGAACTGGCGGCCCTGGCCCTGAGCGAAAAAGTCCGCGACCAACTGCCGAACCTGCGCCTGCAGATCAATGCCGGCGCCGGCAGCTTCAAGAGCCAATTCAAGAAGGCCGACAAGAGCGGTGCGCTGTATGCACTGATCCTCGGCGAAGACGAACTGGCCCAGCAAGTGATAGGTTTCAAACCCCTGCGTGGCCAGGGCGAGCAACAGAACATTGCCTTTGATGCGCTCGCCGCGCACTTGGCCACCTGCGTCGTGCAGGGTTGAAGCTGTCGAACAGCCGAATTTAGCGATTAAGGAGTATTGGGGTGTCGAGTACTGATGATGAGCAACTGGCCGAGTTCAAGGACTGGTGGCAGCGTAACGGCAAGCCCCTGGTCACTGGCGGCCTGCTGGCTTTAGTGGTGGTGTTCGGCTGGCAAGCCTGGACCAAGTATCAGGCCAACCAGTCCCAAGGCGCCTCGATCCTCTATCAGCAATTGCTGGAAACCACCCTGACGCCGGACGGCAAGCCTGATCCTGCGCAGGTCGCAGACCTGGCCGGCAAGCTGAAGAACGAATTCGGCGGTAGCACCTACGCCCAATACGGCAGCCTGTTCGTCGCGAAAGTCGCGGTCGACACCGGTAAGCTGGATGACGCAGCTGCTGAACTGAAGGCCATCGCCGACAAGCCGACCAACCCGACCCTGGGTGAAATCGCACGTCAGCGCCTGGCTCAGGTACTGGCGGCACAGAACAAGGCTGACGAAGCACTCAAACTGCTCGACGGCGATGCTGACAAGGCATTTGTAGCCACTCGCGAAGAGCTCAAGGGCGACCTGTTGGTCCAATTGGGTCGTACCGACGAAGCCAATGCTGCGTACCAAAAAGCCAAGGCGGCGCTGTCTGATGAAGCGGCGGTCGGTGGCTTACAAATCAAGCTGGACGACTTGGCCAAAGGGGATGCGTGACGTGATCCGTTGGAAACATGCAGCATTGCTGGCTCTGGCCGTTCTGGCCGCGGGTTGCAGCAGCAACAGTAAAAAAGAACTGCCTCCGGCCGAGCTGACCAGCTTCAAGGAAGAAGTGATCCTGCAAAAGCAGTGGAGCCGCTCCATCGGTGACGGCCAAGGCGACACCTACAACATGTTGGTACCGGCAATCGACGGTGAAAACATTGTGGCCGCTGACGTCACCGGCGTAGTGATCTCCATGGATCGCATGAACGGCGATGTGAAGTGGAAGAAAGACCTCGAATTGCCAGTCTCCGGCGCCGTAGGCGTGGGTTACGGCATGGTCATGCTTGGCACGCTGAAAGGCGAAGTCGTGGCCCTGGATTCCAGTACCGGTGAAGAGAAATGGCGCGCTCGCGTGACCAGTGAAGTCCTCGCACCGCCTGCCACCAACGGCGATATCGTCGTGGTGCAGACCCAGGATGACCGTGTGATCGGCCTCGACGCCAGCACTGGCGAACAGCGTTGGTTGTACGACAGCACCCCGGCGGTACTGACGCTGCGCGGTACCAGTGGTCCGATTGTGACCAATAATCTGGCCGTTGCAGGCCTGTCGACCGGTAAAGTGGTCGCCCTGGATACCCAGAACGGCGTGCCGGCCTGGGAAACCCGTGTGGCCATTCCCCAAGGTCGTTCCGAGCTGGACCGCGTAGTGGACATCGACGGCGGCTTGCTGCTGTCCGGTGAAACCCTCTACGTCGCGACTTACCAGGGCCGTGTTGCGGCGCTGGACCTGCAGAGCGGCCGCGTCAACTGGCAGCGTGATGCTTCCAGCTACGCCGGTGTCGCCCAAGGCTTTGGCAGCGTCTACGTAAGCCTGGCGTCCGGCACCGTTGAAAGTGTCGACGAGCGTTCCACCACTGCACTGTGGAGCAACGATTCCCTAGCTCGCCGTCAACTGTCGGCACCGGAAGTATTCTCCAGCTATGTAGCGGTAGGTGACTTCGAAGGCTACCTGCACCTGCTGAGCCAGGTGGACGGTCGCTTCGTCGGTCGCGAGCGTATCGACAGCGACGGCCTGCGTGCCCGTCCGCTGGTGGTGGGTAACATGCTTTATGTGTTTGGCAACAGCGGCAAGCTGGAAGCCCTGACCATCAAGTAAGAACTATGCTTGGGGTAACACCCAGGCGGCCCCGCTTCGGCGGGGCATGCGGCATTTGATTATGCTGCCCCGAGCACCAGCCGCTGCCTTGCAGCGGCTTTTGTATTTTCTGAAATAACGAAGTGGAGAGCCGCATGGTTCCCGTAATCGCCCTGGTGGGCCGACCTAACGTCGGCAAGTCCACCTTGTTCAACCGCCTGACCAGGACTCGCGACGCCATCGTCGGCGACTTGTCCGGTCTGACCCGTGATCGCCAATACGGTGAGGCAAAGTGGCAAGGGCGCTCCTACATTATTGTCGACACCGGTGGTATCTCCGGTGACGAGCATGGCATGGATGAAAAGATGGCCGAGCAGTCGCTGCTGGCCATTGAAGAAGCCGATGTCGTGTTGTTCCTGGTGGACGCCCGTGCGGGCTACACCGCTGCCGACCAGATGATCGGCGAGCACCTGCGCAAGCGCAACAAGCGTTCCTATCTGGTCGCCAACAAGATCGACAACATCGATCCTGAGCAGGCCCGTGCCGAATTCAGCCCGATGGGCCTGGGCGACGCGATCCCGGTCGCCGGTGCCCACGGTCGCGGCATCACCCAGATGCTGGAAATTGCCCTCAGCACCTTCCCGAAGGATGACGATGAGGAAGAAGAGGGTGAAGAAGAGATCGTCGCTGAAGGTGAGGAAGCCAAGCGCATTCCTGGCCCGAGTGAAAAAGACGGTATCAAGATCGCCATCATCGGTCGCCCTAACGTCGGCAAGTCGACCCTGGTCAACCGCATGCTCGGTGAAGACCGGGTCATCGTCTACGACGAACCCGGCACCACCCGCGACAGTATCTACATCCCGTTCGAGCGTAACGACGAGAAGTACACGCTGATTGACACCGCCGGTGTGCGCAAGCGCGGCAAGATCCACGAGGAAGTTGAAAAGTTCTCGGTGGTCAAAACCCTGCAGGCGATCAAAGACGCCAACGTGGTGATCTTCGTGATGGACGCCCGCGAAGGCGTGGTCGACCACGACCTCAACCTGCTGGGCTTTGCCCTGGAAGCCGGTCGAGCCTTGGTCATCGCGATCAACAAGTGGGACGGCATGACGCCGAGCGAGCGCGATTTCGTCAAGATCGAGCTGCAGCGCCGACTGTTCTTTGTCGAGTTCGCCGATATTCACTTTATCTCGGCACTGCATGGTACCGGCGTGGGCAACCTCTACGCGTCCGTGCAGAATTCGTTCAAGTCCGCGGTTACCCGCTGGCCGACCAACCGCCTCACCCAG
Source organism: Pseudomonas marginalis (assembly GCF_001645105.1). GTDB lineage: Bacteria > Pseudomonadota > Gammaproteobacteria > Pseudomonadales > Pseudomonadaceae > Aquipseudomonas > Aquipseudomonas petroselini. The sequence continues at coordinate 2,707 of NZ_LKEG01000040.1, read as the reverse complement.
ATCCTGGAAGACGCCGTTGGCGAGCACGCGCCGCCGATGGTCAACAACCGCCGGATCAAACTGCGTTACGCCCACTTGGGCGGTGCCAACCCGCCGATTATCGTGATCCACGGTAACCAGATCGAGAAGGTGCCGAAGTCCTACGTGCGTTACCTGGAAAACACCTACCGCCGTGTCTTGAAACTGGTCGGTACGCCGATCCGTATCGAGTTCAAGGGTGGCGAGAACCCGTACGAAGGCAACAAGAACACACTGACGGACCGTCAGGTGAACAAGAAGCGTCGTTTGATGACTCACCACAAGAAGGCCGACAAGAAGCGCCGCGACAAGCGCTGATTCCGACCTCGCAAAAAGGGCTCTTGATGAGCCCTTTTTTGTGCCCGCAGGTTTGTGCCTTGACCCGATGCGGCTGGCAGCTTAAAACTTGGGGCTCACCTGCAGGGGCCTCCGATGATCACCAGCAAGCTGCCGAATGTCGGCACGACGATTTTCACCACGATGTCGCAACTCGCCGCCGAAATCGGTGCGCTCAACTTGTCCCAAGGCTTCCCGGACTTCAATGGCCCTCAGGGTTTGCTGGACGCGGTCGGCAAGCATATCGCCCTCGGTCACAACCAATATGCGCCCATGACCGGCCTGCCGGTGCTGCGTCAGCAGGTGGCCGCCAAGATCGCCCGCAGTTATGGCGCCACGGTCAATGCCGACAGTGAAGTGACCATCACCCCTGGGGCCACGGAGGCGATCTTCTGCGCAATTCAAGCGGTGATTCGTCATGGCGATGAGGTCATCGTGTTCGACCCGTGCTACGACAGCTACGAGCCCTCGGTCGAGCTGGCCGGTGGCCGTTGCGTGCACGTGCAACTGAGCCTGGATGGCTTTGCCCTCGACTTCGAGAAGATCCAGGCGGCGCTGTCGCCGCGTACGCGCATGATCATCCTCAACACACCGCACAACCCCACTGGCGCGCTGATCAGTCGCGCCGAGCTTGATCTGTTAGCGGCATTGATCCGCGAGCGCGATATCTACCTGGTCAGCGACGAGGTTTACGAGCACTTGGTATTCGACGGCGTGCCCCACGTCAGCGTACTGGCCCACGAGGAGCTTTATCAGCGTGCCTTCGTGGTCAGTTCCTTCGGCAAGACCTACCACGTCACCGGCTGGAAAACCGGCTACGTCGTCGCGCCACCGGCCCTGACAGCCGAACTGCGTAAGGTGCACCAATACGTCAACTTTTGCGGCGTCACCCCGTTGCAGTACGCGTTGGCCGACTTCATGGCCGCACATCCGGAGCATGTCGAGGAGCTGCCGGCTTTTTACCAAGCCAAGCGCGACCTGTTCTGCGACTTGCTGGCGCCATCGCGTTTCAGCTTTACCCGCGTCACCGGCACCTACTTCCAACTGGTGGATTACTCACAGATCCGTCCGGACTTGGACGACGTCGCCATGTCGCTGTGGATGACACGTGAACACGGCGTGGCCACCATCCCGGTCTCGGTGTTCTACCAGAACCCACCCCAAGGCCAGCGTCTGGTGCGTCTGTGCTTTGCCAAACGCGAGGAAACGCTGCAACAAGCAGCCGAAAAACTATGCGTGATCTGAATGCGTTGCCGAACCTGAACATCGCCCTGGTCCAGACCACTCTGGCCTGGCACGACCGCCAGGCTAACCTTGAGCACTTCGAATTGTTGCTGGAGCAAGCCAAAGGCGCTGACCTGATCGTGCTGCCAGAGATGTTCACCACCGGTTTTTCCATGGAATCCGAGGCCCTCGCCGAGCCTGAAAACGGTCCGACCCATCGCTGGTTAAAAGCCCAAGCAGCCAAGTACAACGCGGTCATCACCGGCAGTGTGATAATCCAGGCCGCCGACGGCAGCCACCGCAACCGCCTGCTGTGGGCGCGGCCGGATGGCGAGGTGCTGCATTACGACAAGCGCCACCTGTTCCGCATGGCCGGCGAGCACGACCATTACACCCCCGGCGAGCGCCAGGTGCAGTTCGAATTGAAGGGCTGGCGCATTCGGCCGTTGATTTGCTACGACCTGCGTTTCCCGGTGTGGAGCCGCGATGCCCAGGACACTGACTTGCTGCTGTACACCGCCAACTGGCCCGGAGCGCGGCGCTCGCACTGGAACCGCCTGCTGCCGGCGCGGGCCATCGAGAACCTGTGCTACGTGGCGGCGGTGAATCGGGTGGGGACGGACGGGAAGGGGTTTGCCTACACCGGGGACAGTCAGGTGTTGGACTTCCAGGGTGAGACCTTGCTGAGTGCGGGGGAGGCGGATGGGGTGTTCCAGGTGAACCTGGATGCGGCGGAATTGGCGGCGTATCGCACGCGGTTTCCGGCGAACCTGGATGCCGATACTTTCCAGTTTGTCTGACAGACCGCTATCGGGGGCAAGCCCTAATGCCAGTCAGTTAAGAAGCAGCAAGAGCGAACAGTAACCTGTGGCGAGGGAGCTTGCTCCCGCTGGACTGCGCAGCAGTCCCAGTCTTTTGAAACAAAGAGCTGGGGCCGCTTCGCGACTCAGCGGGAGCAAGCTCCCTCGCCACAGGTACGGTGCTCACCCTTAACTGACGGGCATTAGGGCAAGCCCCCTTCCACACGTTGATCTGTGAATACATTCAAAATGTGGGAGGGGGCTTGAACTGGCCTAATGATTTTGGACACTTCAATCGGGCGCTATGATAGCGCTCAAATCTGAGGTGT
>NZ_LKEG01000039.1 GCF_001645105.1 Pseudomonas marginalis | reverse complement strand
GTCGCCGGTCGTGAAGGAAAGGTTGGCGGCGTGAACCGTAATCAGTGTCCAAGATTACTTGACCAGTTCAGCTTGCCCCCGATGAGGCCCTTAAAGGCAACACAAAACCAAAAAAAGGCCCCTGGACTCCTATCCAGGGGCCTTTCACATTTAAGCAGACTGCTTAAGCCGCTTTGGCTTCCTGCTGGCTCAACGAGCGGTTAAGCGCACTGAACAGGGCCTTGAAGCTGGCCGTGGTGATGTTTTCATCAATACCCACGCCATGCACCGGACGCTCGCCGTTCACACGCAGTTCGATGTACGCCGCCGCTTTAGCGTTGGTGCCGGCACCGATTGCGTGTTCGTTGTAGTCCATGATCTCCACGCCAATCGGCAGGCCCGCCACCAGCGCTTCCAGCGCTCCGTTGCCTTTGCCTTTCCAGTGCAGGTTGGTTTCGCCCTGGCCTTTGCCCGAAACTTCCACCTCGACAAAGCTGTTGCCGTTCTCTTCCTGCAGGCGATGGCTGACCAGCGCATACGGGGTGTTGGCTTGCAGGTATTCACGCTGCAGCAAGGCGTAGATCTGCGGTGCGGTCATTTCCAGGCCGACGCGGTCGGTTTCGGCCTGTACCACCTGGCTGAACTCGATCTGCATGCGACGCGGCAGGCTGATGTCGTATTCCTGCTCCAGCAGGTAGGCGATGCCGCCTTTGCCCGACTGGCTGTTCACGCGAATCACCGCTTCGTAGCTGCGGCCAATGTCGGCTGGGTCGATCGGCAGGTACGGCACTTCCCACAGCGCGTCGTCTTTCTGCTGGGTGAAGCCCTTGCGGATCGCGTCCTGGTGCGAACCGGAGAACGCGGTATGCACCAGGTCACCGACGTATGGGTGACGCGGGTGAACCTGGATCTGGTTGCACTCCTCGACGACTTTGCGCACGCCATCGATGTCGGAAAAGTCCAGCTGCGGGTCGAGGCCCTGGGTGTACATATTCAGCGCGACGGTGACGAGGTCGACGTTACCGGTACGCTCGCCGTTGCCGAACAGACAGCCTTCGACACGATCAGCGCCGGCCATCAGGCCCAGCTCGGTGGCGGCCACGCCGGTGCCACGGTCGTTGTGGGTGTGCAGGCTGATGATCACGCTGTCACGACGGTTGATATGGCGACCGAACCATTCGATCTGGTCGGCATAGATGTTCGGCGTGGCGCATTCCACGGTGGCCGGCAGGTTGAGGATCATCTTGTGCTCAGGCGTCGGGTTCCACACCTCGATCACCGCGTCACAGACTTCCTTGGCAAATTCCAGCTCGGTGGCGCTGAAGGTTTCCGGGGAGTATTCGAAGGTCCACTGGGTTTCCGGCTGCTGGGCGGCGTATTTGACGAACAGCTTGGCCGCGTTGACCGCAATGGCCTTGATGCCTTCCTTATCCTGGTTGAATACGATGCGGCGGAACGACGGCGACGTGGCGTTGTACAAGTGCACGATGGCTTTCTTGGCACCGCGCAGGGATTCGAAGGTCCGTGCGATCAAGTCTTCACGGCCCTGGGTCAGCACCTGGATGGTGGTGTCCTCGGGGATGTGGTTGTCTTCGATCAGGGTGCGTACGAAGTCGAAGTCGGTTTGCGAGGCGGCCGGGAACGACGCTTCGATTTCCTTCACGCCAACGGCGACCAGGGTCTTCCAGAACCGCAGCTTTTTCACGGCATCCATCGGCTCGATCAACGACTGGTTGCCATCACGCAGGTCGGAGCTGCACCAGATCGGCGCTTCGGTGATGGTCTTCGATGGCCAGGTGCGATCCGGGATATCGATGGTCGGGAACGCGCGGTACTTCGAAGACGGGTCTTTGAGCATGCTCATCGGGAAATCCTTTGTAGTAGGGGCCGAGAAAAGGCGGCCTGCCGTAGAACTGTTTTTAGGGATAAAACGTAAGGACGAGGCAGATCGATTCAGCCTGGCAGTCGTGCGCTGACAAGGCACAGGCTGCGGTGCTGGCGGAGCTGAATGAGGGTGTGAGAGGTTTTCATAAGCTCAACCCTAACCGCCGGGGTGAAAGATGGCAAGCAGTCGCTAAAAATTGAGAGAAGTTCTTCTATCTGCGTGGGAAACGAGATTTTATGCTTGGGGATGAGTGGAAGGCTGGTTTTAATTGCGCGCCCATTATCGGGCGCGCAATTGAACGTTTCAGGGTTGGAACGCGCCGATAAAGATCGCCGGGTCAACCCGTGCGTCGTTCAGGCTGACATTCCAGTGCATGTGCGGCCCCGTCGCGCGGCCCGTCGAACCGACCTTGCCCACCACTGCGCCGCGTGCCAGTTGCTGGCCGACTTTCACGTCGATCTTCGACATGTGGCAGAACATGCTGATAAAGCCCTGGCCATGGTCGACGAACACCGTGTTGCCGTTGAAGAAGTAGTTGCCCACCAGAATCACTTTACCGTTCGCCGGCGTCTTGATCGGCGTACCGGCGGGCACGGCGAAGTCCAGGCCCGAGTGAGGGTTGCGCTCTTCACCGTTGAAGAAACGACGCACGCCAAACTTGCTCGACAGCGGCCCGTTCACCGGTTTGTCCAGCACCAGGTTGCTCGGCAGGCTCGGGCTGAAGCTGCGGTAGGCTTTGATCTGCACTGCCAGCTCCGCCTCGATGCGTTTGAGCTGCGCCGGGTCGGGGTTCACCTGGCTTTTGTTTTTCAGGGTGATGCGTTGTTCCGGGTACTGCTTGTAGCCGACGATAAACGGCAGGCTTCGCCCACCACTGCTGATGCGCTCGTTGCCCGGCTTGACGGTCAGAGGGATGCCGACAATCGCCAGCCAGTTGTCCGCCTCTTTCACCACCAGCACCGGCTTGCCTTGGTACGTGGCTTTCGGTGCGGCGGCCGAAGGGCCCAGCTCGACCACGGCCACACCCCCTGGCACCGGTTTGTTCAGGGTGCGGGTGATGTAGCTGTCGGCATGGGCGTTAAACGTGAGGCACAGCAGCATCAACAGGCTAAATAGACGTGGCATCAATCAATCCAATAACGAAAGGGTGACGGGTGTCAGGTGGTTGTCTTCCACCCGCACTTGCAATTGGCCTTCACCGAGACGTGCGGTCAGGCGCTGGCCGGTGTGGGTTTGCGCGGCAGTGCGAATGGCCTGGCCACGCTCGTCCAGCAGGATGCTGTAGCCACGGCCCAGGGTCGCCAGCGGGCTGACCACGTGCAGCGTCTGCACCTGGCTTTGCAGCTGCAGGCGCCGCGCCTTGAGGCCTTCGCGCATGGCGCGAGGCAGGCGTTCGGCGAGGCTCTCCAGGCGTTGGCGCAGCAGGGCCAGTTGACGCCCCGGGTGTTGGCCGGCGAGGCGGGTTTCCAGGCGGATCAGCCGTTCGCGCCGGGTATTGAGGCTGCGCTCAAACGCGCGACGCAGGCGCATGTCCAGGTCGTCGAGGCGCTGGGCCTGTTGGCGCAGGCGTTCGCCGGGGTGACGCAGGCGCCGGGCCATGCCTTCCAGGCGCAGGCGGTCATGGCTCAGGCGGTTGCGCATCAGCATCACCAGGCGGCGGTGCAGGTTTTCGACTTGGCGCACCAGGTGGCTGGCGTCTGGCGCGAGCAGTTCAGCCGCGGCGGAGGGGGTAGGGGCGCGCACGTCCGCCACGAAATCGCTGATGGACACATCGGTCTCATGCCCGACAGCGCTGACGATGGGCGTGATACAGGCGTCCACAGCACGGGCCACCGCTTCCTCGTTGAAGCACCAGAGGTCTTCCAGTGAGCCGCCGCCACGGGCCAGGATCAGCGCGTCGAAGCCACGGGCATCCGCCAGTTTCAACGCGCGCACAATCTGAGGGATGGCTTCGCGGCCTTGCACGGCGGTGGGGATCAGTGTCAATTCAATGTTCGGCGCCCGACGGCGGAACACGCTGATGATGTCGCGAATCACCGCGCCAGTCGGCGAGCTGATAATACCAATGCGCCGAGGGTGCGCAGGCAACGGTACCTTGCGCTCGGCACTGAACAAGCCTTCGGCGCTGAGCTTTTCCTTCAACGCATCGAACGCCAGGCGCAACGCCCCATCACCGGCCGGCTCGACGGTATCGAGGATCAACTGGTAGTCGCCACGGCCCTCGAACAGCGAGACCTTGCCGCGCACTTTCACGGCCAGGCCGTCTTTCAATGCCTGGCGCACCCGTGCGGCGTTATTGCGGAACAGCGCGCAACGCACTTGGGCGCCACTGTCCTTGAGGGTGAAATACACGTGGCCGGAGGCCGGGCGGGCGAGGTTGGAGATCTCGCCTTCTACCCAGATATTGGTGAACACGTCTTCCAGCAACACCCGCGCGCGGCCGTTGAGCTGGCTGACAGTCAGGACTTCGCGGTCCAGGCCCAGTCGGGCAAACGGGTCTTTAATCATGAGAAGCGATCTTTAATCATGGGCGGCAGTTTATAGGCATTCGCGCAAGGTTTGGCAGAATTGCTGCACCAGCGCGCTCGGCGTCTGTGCGCAGGCCAGCGCCACGATGCTGAGGCAGTCCGGGTCGGCCAGGGGCAAAAAATGCACGTTGGCCGGGGCAATGTCCTGCATGGATTTTGGTAACAAAGCAATGCCGAAGCCGGCCTGGATCAGCTGCAGCTGGGTGGTCTTGCGCGACATCACTCGCGCGGCCTTGGGAAAAAATCCCGCGCGCATACACAACTCGGCTGACAGATAACTCAGGCCGCCGCGTTGTGGGTGGGGGATCGAGATAAACGCTTCGTCCCGCAATTGCTCCAGCTCGATGGGCGCAGGACTGCGCGCCAGCGCATGATTGGGCGGCACCGCCAGCAGCAATTGCTCGTTGTATAAAGGCACGACCCGCACCCCCTCACGCTGGCGCAGCACGGGCAAGCGCAGCACGCCGACTTCCAGGCGACCGTCGGCGATTTCTTCCAACTGCGCTTCGGAGGACAGTTTGACGATATCCATCGACACCCCAGGGCAGCGGTCCAGCCAGGTGCTGATGCCTTGCAGCAGCGGGCCGCTCATCGGCACGGTGCTCGAATGGCTCAGGCGCAGCGTGCCGAGTTCGCCCTTGCCCACTTGGGTTGCCAGCTCGCTGGCCTTGAGTAATTCACTCAGCAGGTTGCGTGCTCGCGGATAGAAGGCCTCACCCGCAGCCGTGAGTCGCGGTTGGCGTGCGGTGCGTTCGAACAGCGGGGTGTGCAGCTGGGTTTCCAGCGCTTTGATCTGTCGACTCAGGGCCGATTGCGCCACGAACAGGCGCTCGGCGGCGGCACTGAAACTGCCGCTGTCAGCGATTTCGACGAAGTAGCGCAGTTGGCGGGTGGAAATCACGCGTCATGCCTTTTCGAGATGAGTGAAGGGCTTTGAAGATATTAGTCGCATCGCTCGCCGATGGCTAAAGTGATGACTATCTCTAACAAGGAATTCCCCATGAGCCCGGTTGAGCTGATGAGTCAGTGGTCGTTTGGTGGTGCGGATTGGCTGCTGATCGGCGTGGGTGTGGTGGTGGCCTACATCGTGTTTGGCATTGCGGGTTTCGGCACTGCGCTGGTCGCGGGCCCGATCCTGATTCTATTTATGCCGCTGTCGAAAATCATCCCGTTGCTGGTGCTGTTGGACTTTGTCGCGGCGTTTGGCAACCTGCTGCAATCGCGGCGGGACGTGAACACGCCGGAGCTGCTGCGATTGCTGCCATGCATGGCCATCGGTTGCACGCTGGGTGTGGTGTTTTTGCTCAATCTGCATTCCGACGTGTTGCTGCTGTTGATGGGCCTGTTTATCAGCGCCTATGCGCTCTACAGCCTGATGGTCAAGGCGCGGCCCGCGCAGTTGGCGGCGGGGTGGTCGATTCCGATGGGGACGGTGGGCGGCTTGTTCGGCGCGTTGTTTGGCAGTGGCGGCTTTTTATATGCGATCTACTTGAACAGCCGCCTGCCCAAGGACGCGGCGCGTGCCACCCAGAGTGCGTTGATCAGTTGCAGCACGGTGGTGCGCTTGAGCCTGTTTTTGATTGCCGGGGTGTATGCGGATCTGCCGTTGCTGATGTTGGCGCTGTGCCTGTTGCCCGCGATGGCGCTCGGGCTGTGGTGTGGGCGCAGGTTGACGATGCGGATTTCGCGTGAGGCGTTTGTGCGGTTGGTGACATGGTTGGTGCTCGCCAGTGGAATTGCGTTGATTGGACGGTATTTGAGTACTTGACCTGTGTGGGGCAGGGATTAAGCTGCCAGCCTTCAGGGCCTCTGCGCGGGCAAGCCTCTCCCACCTTTGAAGGTATTCACCCTTCAAAAATGTGGGAGGGGGCTTGCCCCCGATGACGCCAGACGCCACACCGCAGGACTCCCATGAATTCCCAAAGCATCCTTGTCCCGAAAATCTCCACCTTGCCCGTCCACGAACCCCGCGCCCGGGCGATCGTGCGTTGGCTGGTGCGCAAGAACATCATCAAGGAAGAGCTGACCACCTGCGGTCGCACCGGCAACCGCATGGCCTACGCCCTGGCCGATGGCGCCCGCGCCGTGGTGCTGCACCCCGAGGCGTTGCCGTTCAACGAGCCCATCAACGGGCTGGAAATCATCTACAAACGCTGCATCTACACCCCGGCCAAAGGCTTTCTCGAGGAAGCCGGTTGCCCGGAATGCCTCAAGGAAGTCGGCGAAGCGCTGTTCGAAAGCCTGGAAGACTGGATGCCCGGCCACACCGACAACTTCACCTGCCCGCTGTGTGGGCATGAAGACGACATCAACGGGTTCCTGTTCCTGCAGGAATGCGGTTTTTCCAACCTGGGATTCATCTTCAACAACTGGGCGGAGGCGGGGTTCAAGCAGAGCTTTATCGACGAATTCGCCGATTGGCTGGACCAGAAGATGAGTTGGGTCAAAGTCGAGCTTTAACCCATCTATCAGTATTACCAAGTTTGTCAGAGTTTTACATTGAGCCCGGCAGGGTGCATGTATATAATGGCGCGCTTCCATTTTCCCGCTCGGGAGCCCCCGCGATGCTGCGTATCAGCCAAGAAGCTCTGACATTCGACGACATTCTCCTAGTGCCCGGTTATTCCGAGGTGCTTCCTAACGAAGTCAGTCTCAAGACCCGCCTAACCCGTGGCATCGAGCTGAATATTCCCCTGGTTTCCGCTGCCATGGACACCGTCACCGAAGCCCGTTTGGCAATTGCCATGGCTCAGGAAGGCGGCATCGGCATCATCCACAAGAACATGACCATCGAGCAGCAAGCTGCCGAAGTGCGCAAGGTCAAGCGTTACGAAGCCGGTGTGGTGAAAGATCCAATCACCATCGAAGCCGACGCCACCGTGCGTGACCTGTTCGAACTGACCCGCCTGCACAACATCTCCGGCGTTCCGGTGCTGCACGATGGCGACCTGGTCGGCATCGTCACTTCCCGTGACGTGCGTTTTGAGAACCGTCTTGAAGTCACCGTCCGCGAAGTGATGACGCCTAAAGAGCGTCTGGTCACGGTCAAGGAAGGCGCCGACAAGAACGATGTGCGCGAACTGCTGCACAAGCACCGCATCGAGCGCGTGCTGATCGTCGACGACAAATTCGCCCTCAAAGGCATGATGACCGTCAACGACATCGAAAAAGCCAAGGCTTACCCGCTGGCCAGCAAGGATGACCAAGGTCGTCTGCGCGTCGGCGCTGCAGTCGGTACCGGTAAAGACACCGGCGACCGCGTTTCGGCGCTGGTTGCTGCCGGTGTTGACGTGGTGGTGGTCGACACTGCCCACGGTCACTCCAAAGGCGTGATCGACCGCGTGCGCTGGGTCAAACAGAATTTCCCTGACGTACAAGTGATCGGCGGCAACATCGCCACCGGCGCAGCAGCCAAGGCGCTTGCCGAAGCCGGCGCTGATGCGGTCAAGGTCGGTATCGGCCCTGGCTCGATCTGCACCACGCGTATCGTCGCCGGTGTCGGCGTGCCGCAAATCAGCGCCATCGCCAACGTCGCCGCGGCCCTTGAAGGCACTGGCGTCCCGTTGATCGCCGACGGCGGTATCCGTTTCTCCGGTGACCTGTCCAAGGCCATCGTGGCCGGTGCTTCCTGCGTGATGATGGGCTCGATGTTCGCCGGTACTGAAGAAGCGCCAGGCGAGATCGAACTGTTCCAGGGCCGTTCCTACAAGGCTTACCGCGGCATGGGTTCGCTGGGCGCCATGTCCCAGGCGCAAGGCTCTTCCGACCGTTACTTCCAGGACTCCTCGGCAGGCGCCGAGAAGCTCGTCCCGGAAGGCATCGAAGGCCGTGTGCCGTACAAAGGCACCCTGAGCGCGATCATCCATCAATTGATGGGCGGCCTGCGTTCCTCGATGGGCTACACCGGCAGCGCCGACATCGAAGAAATGCGCACCAAGCCAGAGTTCGTACGGATCACCGGCGCCGGCATGGCTGAATCCCATGTCCACGACGTGCAGATCACCAAGGAAGCGCCAAACTACCGCGTAGGTTGAGGCTTCCAGCAAAATGTTAAGTAACCGGGGCTGTTCTTCAGCCCCGAGTTGTTTCTGATTCATTAGACGAGACTGACTTCATGGCCCTCGACATTCACGCCCACCGCATCCTGATCCTCGACTTCGGTTCCCAGTACACCCAGCTGATTGCCCGCCGCGTGCGTGAAATCGGCGTGTACTGCGAACTGCACCCGTTCGACATGGATGACGAAGCGATCCGCGAATTCGCACCGAAAGGCGTCATCCTCGCCGGTGGCCCCGAGTCCGTGCACGAAGCCAACAGCCCGCGCTGCCCGCAAGCCGTATTCGACCTGGGCGTACCGGTCTTCGGCATTTGCTACGGCATGCAGACCATGGCCGAGCAACTGGGCGGCAAGGTTGAAGGTTCCGAGCTGCGTGAATTCGGTTATGCCCGTGTGGACGTGGTCGGCAAGAGCCGCCTGCTGGACGGTATCGAAGACCACATCGACGCTGACGGCCTGTTCGGCCTCGACGTGTGGATGAGCCACGGTGACAAAGTCACCAAGATGCCGGAAGACTTCCACATCCTGGCCAGCACCCCGAGCTGCCCGATCGCCGGCATGTTCAGCGACGAGCGTCGCTACTACGGCGTGCAGTTCCACCCGGAAGTGACCCACACCAAACAAGGCGGCCGCATCCTGTCGCGCTTCATTCTCGACATCTGCGAGTGTGAAGCCCTGTGGACGCCGTCGAAGATCGCTGAAGACGCCATCGCCAACGTGCGCGCCCAAGTCGGTACCGACAACGTACTGCTCGGCCTGTCCGGCGGTGTTGACTCCTCCGTGGTCGCCGCGCTGCTGCACAAAGCCATCGGCGACCAACTGACCTGCGTCTTCGTCGACAACGGCCTGCTGCGCCTGCACGAAGGCGAGCAAGTGATGGCCATGTTCGCCGAGAACATGGGCGTCAAAGTGATCCGCGCCAACGCCGAGGACCAGTTCCTCAACAACCTGGCCGGCGAGTCCGACCCAGAGAAGAAGCGCAAGATCATCGGTCGCACCTTCATCGACGTCTTCGATGCCCAGGCCAAACACCTGGACAACATCAAGTACCTCGCCCAAGGCACCATCTACCCTGACGTGATCGAGTCGGCCGGCGCCAAGAGTGGCAAGGCCCACGTGATCAAGTCCCACCACAACGTGGGTGGCCTGCCTGAGGAAATGAACCTCAAGCTGGTAGAACCGCTGCGCGAACTGTTCAAGGACGAAGTCCGCCGTCTGGGCCTGGAACTCGGCCTGCCGTACGACATGGTCTACCGCCACCCATTCCCAGGCCCAGGCCTGGGCGTGCGTATCCTTGGTGAAGTGAAGAAGGAATACGCCGACCTGCTGCGTCGCGCCGACCACATCTTCATCGAAGAACTGCGCAAGGCCGACTGGTATCACAAAGTCAGCCAGGCCTTCGTGGTCTTCCAGCCAGTTAAGTCGGTTGGCGTAGTAGGCGATGGCCGTCGTTACGCATGGGTTGTGGCCCTGCGTGCCGTAGAAACCATCGACTTCATGACCGCGCGTTGGGCACACCTGCCGTACGAACTGCTGGAGACTGTCAGCGGCCGTATCATCAACGAGATCGAAGGTATTTCGCGCGTTACTTACGACGTGTCGAGCAAGCCGCCGGCGACGATTGAGTGGGAATGATCCTGCGTTAGCAGGTAAATGCTGAACAACAAAACCCCGGCCATGTGCCGGGGTTTTGTGTTTATGGCATGTAAGCTTTTGGTCAAAAACCGTATTAGATAAATAATACTCAGAATGAAATGCATCATATAGGGTGCATAAATTCAGATTTATCTATTCATGCAGTGTATGGGGTGCATTTTGATATGGAAGAGTTAGGCAAATTGATCCGCAGCCTCCGTAAAACAGCGGGCCTTTCACAAAGCCAGCTTGCGCACCGTCATGGCATGAGCCGCTCCACCATTTCGGGGGTCGAGAACAACACGATCTCCGAAGTGGGAATTCGCAAAGTCGAAGCGATCCTCGAGGGCTTGGGGTACGAATTGACCGCCATACCAAAACGTCGGCGCAAAACCCTCGATGAATTGAAATCAGTAAGCTTCCATGATTAGTCAAAGGGATCGGTTGTATATCGGTGAAGCACTCACCCAGAGTTCGCGGCGGTAGGAGAGAAGATGACCGCTGCCTGGGCAGCAGGACTGGCGAAGAGCATCACAGTGCAATGATCTTCCCGACTTATGCTCAACGCCGCGCAATATCCGAAAAATAAAACTTATCCAACGTATGCCGCGACTCGGTGTACTCGAACTGCCGCCCGTCCTGCAAAAACGTCTGGTTGCTCACCACGATCACGTGGCTTTGGCCCTCGAGGTCGAGGTGCGTCTGGTCGTCTTTGCCGCGCGGCAGGGCCTCGATGGTGCGTTGGGCATAGGCAATTTGCAGCTGCAGCGTCTGTTCGATAAACGCGTAGATCGACTGCTCGGCAATCGCGCGGTCCAGGCCGGGGATCACGTCGGCCACGAAGTGGTTGATGTCGAGGATCACCCGTTTGCCGCCGATGCGCCGTACCCGCTTGATGCGGGTGATCAGCGTGCCGGGCTCTGCTTCGATGTGTTGCAGCAGTGAGCCTTCCAGTGGGAACTGGGTGAATTCGACCACTTCGGTGCGTACGTCATCGCCCAGGTCGGCGTGGGTTTCGTGGAAGCTGACGATGCCGCCCAGTTGGAACTCGATTGGGTTGGGCGACAACACGAAGGTGCCCTTGCCGTGGATCTTTTGCGCAAACCCACGCTCCTGCAGCTGCTCGATGGCCCGACGCACGGTGCCTCGGCTGGCCTGGTAGCTGTCCATCAGTTCGGTTTCGGAGGGAAGGCGCGTGCCGCGCTGCAGGCGTTCAGTGGTGATGCTGGCAAGCAGATCCGTATAGATCTGGTTGTATTTGCTCATGGGGATGGCTCTTTGCCGGGGTTGCGGTCAAGGCAGGAACCTTAGTGGCAGACAGGATGTTTGTCCATTAGACCCTTGGATGTATGCGGCTTGCAGCGGTGTGGTGGCCTGCAGAAGATAAACAAAATGTAACTCGTACAGACGAGTTGTTGCTTTAACTCGTACACACGAGTACTTTTGCCCTCGGCGTGCTGCCAATGACTGCCCCTCAAATAAAAAAATCAAAGTGGAAAACAAGCATGAGCCACGACTATTCGAACATTGCCCGCGAGATCCTCGAAAACCTCGGGGGCAGCGACAACCTTGAGCAAGCTGCCCACTGTGTGACCCGCCTGCGCCTGGCGCTCAAGGACCCGAGCCTGGTCAACAGCAGCGCGCTGAACCAGGTCGATCTGGTCAAGGGGTCGTTCTTTACCGGTGGCCTGTTCCAAGTGGTGATCGGCCCCGGCGAAGTGGAAAAGGTCTACGCCGCCCTGCGCGAGCAAACCGGCCTCGCCGCCGCCACCATCGCCGATGTGAAGAAGAAGGGCGCCGACAAGACCAATGCCATGCAGCGCCTGGTAAGGGTGTTCTCCGATGTGTTCATGCCGATCCTGCCCGCACTGATCATCGCGGGCCTGTTGATGGGCGTGAATAACCTGATGGGCGCCAAGGGCATGTTCATCGAGGGCAAGACGCTGCTGGAGGCGTATCCGAACCTGGATGGCCTGTGGAGCCTGATCAACCTGATGGCCAACACCTCGTTCGTGTTCCTGCCGGCGTTGGTCGGTTGGTCGGCGGCCAAGCGCTTTGGCGGCAGTGAAATCCTTGGCATCGTGCTCGGCCTGATGCTGGTGCACCCGGACCTGCTCAACGCCTGGAACTATGGCAAGGCAGTGGCCGGGCTCGACGGTCAAAGCCTGCCGTACTTCGATATTTTCGGTTGGTTCCAGATCGAGAAGGTGGGCTACCAAGGGCAGATCCTGCCGATCCTGATGGCGGCTTATGTGATGAGTGTGATCGAGAAATGGCTACGTGCGCGGGTGCCCAATGCAATTCAACTCCTCGTCGTGCCGATCACCACCATCGTCGTCACCGGTGTGCTGGCCCTGGCGATCATCGGCCCGGTGACCCGTCACCTTGGCATCCTGATCACCGAAGGCGTGGTCACCCTGTTTGACCTGGCGCCGATGGTCGGCGGGGCGATTTTCGGCCTGCTGTATGCGCCGCTGGTGATCACCGGCATGCACCACATGTTCCTCGCCGTGGACCTGCAGCTTATCTCCACCCAGGGCGGCACCTTTATCTGGCCGATGATCGTCATGTCCAACCTGGCCCAAGGCAGCGCCGCGCTCGCGGTGTTCTACACCACCCGCAATGCGCGGGACAAAAGCATGGCGTCGACCTCGGCGATTTCCGCGTACTTCGGCATCACTGAACCGGCGATGTTCGGGGTGAACCTGCGCTTCAAGTTTCCGTTTTATGCGGCCCTGGTGGGCTCGGCGCTGGGCAGCATTTTCTTGTCGCTGAACAAGGTGCAGGCGTCGGCCATCGGCGTGGGGGGCTTGCCTGGGTTCATTTCGATCGTGCCGCAATCCATCGCGGTGTTTGTGATCGGCATGGTCATCGCGATGGTCGTGCCGTTTGTTCTGACCTGTGCGTTGAGCATGAAGATTGTTCGGCCCGGGTACAGGGTTGCTTGATCTACCGCAATCGGGGGCAAGCCCCCGATGAGGCCCGAAAGGCCTGCACAAAAATCAACTGAAGGAACCCACCATGCAAAACTGGCAACACTCGGTGATCTACCAGATCTACCCCAAAAGCTTCCACAGCCACGCGGGTAACGCCACCGGTGACCTGCTGGGCATCGTGGACAAACTCGACTACCTCAAATGGCTGGGTGTCGACTGCCTGTGGATCACCCCGTTCCTGCGCTCGCCACAGCGCGACAACGGCTACGACATCAGCGACTACTACGCCATCGACCCCAGCTACGGGACCATGGCCGACTGCGACCTGCTGATCAGCGAAGCGGCCAAGCGTGGCATCAAGCTGATGCTCGATATCGTGGTCAACCACACGTCCATCGAACACGAGTGGTTCCAGCAGGCGCGCAGCAGCCTCGACAACCCGTACCGCGACTTCTACATCTGGCGCGACCAGCCGAACAACTGGGAATCCAAGTTCGGTGGCTCGGCCTGGGAATACGAGGCGCAAACCGGGCAGTACTTCCTGCACTTGTTTGACCACACCCAGGCCGACCTGAATTGGGACAACCCCAAGGTGCGCGCCGAGGTGTTCAAGCTGATGCGCTTCTGGCGCGACAAAGGCGTGGGCGGTTTCCGCCTGGACGTGATCAACCTGATCTCCAAGCCCGCCGATTTCCCCGAAGACAGCAGCGACGGCCGTCGCTTCTACACCGACGGCCCGAACGTGCACGACTACCTGCAGGAAATGCACCGCGAAGTCTTCGAAGGGCACGACCTGATCAACGTCGGCGAGATGTCGTCCACCAGCCTCGAACACTGCATCCGCTACTCACGGCCAGAGTCGAAAGAGCTGTCGATGACCTTCAACTTTCATCACCTGAAAGTCGATTACCCAAACCTTCAGAAGTGGGTGAAGGCCGACTTCGACTTCCTGCAGCTCAAGCAGATCCTCTCGGATTGGCAACTGGGCATGCAGGCCGGTGGCGGCTGGAACGCGCTGTTCTGGTGTAACCACGACCAGCCACGGGTGGTCTCGCGGTTCGGCCATGACGGTGAGCACCGTGTGGTCTCGGCCAAGATGCTGGCGACCGCGCTGCACTTCCTTCAAGGCACGCCATTTGTGTACCAGGGCGAAGAGCTGGGCATGACCAATCCGGGCTTCGACAGGATCGAGCAGTATCGCGATGTGGAGACCCTCAACATCTTCCGGCTCAAGCGCGATGCGGGCGAGTCCGAGGCGTCGAGCATGGCCGCGATCATGCAGAAGTCCCGCGACAACGGCCGCACGCCGATGCAGTGGAATGCCCAGGCGAACGCCGGTTTCAGCAGCGGCGAGCCGTGGATCGGCATCCCGGCCAATGCGGCGCAGATCAACGTCGAGCGCCAGCTGGATGACCCGGATTCAGTGCTGCATCACTACCGTGCGCTGATCGCCTTGCGCCGTCACGAGCCGCTGATCCAGGCCGGTGTTTATCGCCAACTGCTGCAAGACCATCTGCAGGTCTGGGCCTACCTGCGCGAAGGCCATGGCGAGCGGCTGCTGGTGCTGAACAACTTCTACGGCACGCCCTGCGAAATCCAACTGCCGGACGGCGTCATCAACCCGGCCAGCGAACAACGCCTGCTGATCAGCAACTACCCGGACTGCCCGGTGCGTACGGGCACGGTAGCGCTGCGCCCGTACGAATCGTTTGTGTTGCACCTCAAGGACTGAGGCCCGTTGTAACCCCGTGTGGGAGCACGGGGCGCTTTGAAAAAACATAATAAAAATATTGGAGTGCTGCATGAAAACAACAATAAAGCTGGGCCTCGTTGCGTCTTGTCTGAGCCTGCCGTTTGGCGCTCAGGCGTTGGAGTTCGCCGGTTACTTGCGCAGCGGCGCGGGCACTTCAACGGGCAGCGGCCCACAGCAATGTTTCCAACTGCCGGGGGCGCAAACCAAGTACCGTCTGGGTAACGAATGCGAGCAATACGCCGAGCTGGAACTGCGCCAGGACCTGCTCACCCTTGATGACGGCTCGGTGCTCAGCGTCGATGCAATGGCGTCGCTCTACAACAAGTACGATCGTGAGCTGAAATTCCAGGGCGAAAACAACGGCACCGCGCGCATGCCGCAAATGTATGCACAGTGGTCCAACCTGCCCAGCCTCAATGGTGGCTCGCTGTGGGCCGGTCGGCGTTACTACAAACGTAACGACATCCATATCTCCGACTTCTACTACTGGAACCAAAGCGCCACGGGCGGCGGGATTGAGGACGTGCTGATCGGCGACCTCAAATACAGCTACGCCATTTCGCGCAAGGACAACCTGTACCAGAAGGCATACGCCACCCGTCACGACTTCAACGTCGCGGGCTTCAAGACCAACCCCGGCGGCGAGCTGGAACTGGGCCTGAGCTACATCGAAAAAGCCGGCGGGCGTGACACCAACAGCGGCTGGGCGATCACTGCGCAGCATGTGCAAAAACCTTTCCTGGGTGGCAAGAACAAGTTCGCCTTGCAGTACGGCGAAGGCCCCGGCACCGGCCTGGGCTACACCGGCAATACCTTCCTGGACAACAGCAGCAAAAGTTACCGCGCCGTGGAGTTTTTCGACTGGCAGGTGACCCCGCGTTTCGGTGGACAGGTCGAGGCGGTGTACCAGAAGGATATTCGTCCCGGCAGCCAGGACCAGACCTGGATGTCCATCGGTGTGCGCCCGGCGTACGCGATCAGCGAGCAGTTCAAACTGGTCACCGAGCTTGGGCATGATCAGGTCGACGCCACCGGCGGCACGCGCAAACTGAGCAAATTCACCTTCGCCCCGACCTGGTCCCCCAAAGGCCCGGAATTCTGGGCGCGGCCGGAGGTGCGCTTGTACTACACCTATGCAACCTGGAACGAGGCGGCCAAGCGCGCGGCGAATGAATTGGCGGCGGGGTCGGCGTTGTCTGATACCGGTTCTTATGGCACGGCGCGGCATGGGTCGAACGTGGGTGTGCAAGTCGAATACTGGTGGAAATAACTAGACCGTCGTTACCCCAAAGATTTGCATCCAGCCAATGATTTTTACAGAACAAAACAGCAGGTGAAGTCATGACCCCATCTAAACCCCTGGAACTGCTGGCGCCCCTATCCGGTGTGCTGCTGGCACTGGACAAGGTCCCCGACCCGGTATTCTCCAGTCGCGTGATCGGCGACGGCCTGTGCATCGACCCGACCTCGCAGACCTTGTGTGCCCCGTTGGCTGGGGTGATCAGCAATATCCAGGACAGCGGGCATGCCGTCAGCATCACCGACGACAACGGCGTCCAAGTGCTGCTGCATATCGGTCTGGACACCGTCAACCTGGCGGGCCAGGGCTTCACCCGGCGGGTGCAGGAAGGCCAGCGGGTTGAGGCCGGGCAGGCGCTGATCGAATTCGATGCCGACTACGTGGCGCTCCATGCGCGCAGTTTGCTGACCTTGATGCTGGTGGTCAGCGGTGAGCCGTTTAGCGTATTGGCAAGCGGT
Source organism: Pseudomonas marginalis (assembly GCF_001645105.1). Taxonomy (GTDB): domain Bacteria; phylum Pseudomonadota; class Gammaproteobacteria; order Pseudomonadales; family Pseudomonadaceae; genus Aquipseudomonas; species Aquipseudomonas petroselini. Next base: position 44,400 of record NZ_LKEG01000039.1, on the reverse strand, counting down.
CTTGTGGCGTCCGGCCAGCCGCTGTTGCAGTTATCCCCAAGTGAAGCCGTTGAGGCGATGGACGAAGAGGAGGGCGATGCACTGTTCTCCAAGCCGCTGACCTTACCCAATGCCAACGGCCTGCACGCTCGCCCAGCGGCGGTATTCGCCCAGGCGGCGAAGGGTTTCAAGGCCAGCATCTATCTGCACAAGCAAACCCAGAGCGCCAACGCCAAGTCGTTGGTGGCGATCATGGCGTTGCAAACGGTGAAGGGCGACACCCTGCAAGTGAGCGCGGCGGGCGAGGATGCCGAGGCGGCGATCAAGGCACTGGTGGCCTTGTTGGCGCAAGGCTGTGGCGAGGCGGTGGCGACCGTTGCCGAACCGGCCGCGACGGTGTTGTCGGCGACGTTGCTTAAAGGCGTGTGCGCCTCACCGGGTTCGGCATTTGGCCAGGTGGTTCAGGTGATCGAGCCCGAACTGGCCATTCCTGAACACGGTACGGATGAAGCGACGGAGCGTGCCGCCCTGGCGCGTGGCCTGCGGGCTGCCACCGCAGCCCTGCAAACGTTGCAAGACAAGGCTTGCGGCAGTGCCCAGGCGGAGATTTTCCGCGCTCATCAGGAATTGCTCGAGGACCCGACCTTGCTCGAACAAGCCCACAGTCTGCTGGCTGACGGCAAGAGCGCCGCCTTTGCCTGGAACCGTGCCACGCTCGCCACAGCCAAGCTGTTCCAGGGTTCAGGCAATGCCCTGCTGGCTGAACGTGCGGCAGACTTGGCGGACGTCGGCCAGCGTGTACTGAAGCTGATCCTGAGGATTCAGGACAGTGCCTGGGACTTGCCGGAACGTGCAATCCTGATCGCCGAGCAACTGACGCCTTCGCAGACTGCCAGCCTGGATACCCGCAAAGTGCTGGGGTTCGTCACCGTCGGCGGCGGCGCGACCAGCCATGTCGCGATCCTCGCCCGTGCCCTTGGCCTGCCGGCCATTTGCGGTGTTTCGGCCGACGTGCTGGGGTTGGCCAATGGCAAACAGGTGCTGCTCGACGCCGACAAAGGCGAGCTGCACCTGGAGCCGAACCTGGCCGAGATCGAACACCTGGAGGCCGCGCGCAAACAGCAGGTGCTGCGCCATCAGCGCGACGTGGCGCAAGCGTCGTTACCGGCCACCACCCGCGACGGCCATCACGTCGAAGTCACCGCTAACGTGGCCTCGTTGCAAGAAGTGGAGCACGCCCTGACCCTCGGCGGCGAAGGTGTCGGCCTGTTGCGTTCGGAGTTCCTCTACCTGGACCGCCACCGCGCGCCGAGCCCCGAGGAGCAAGCCGGCACCTACACCGCGATCGCCCGTGCCCTGGGCTCGGAGCGCAATCTGGTGGTGCGCACCCTGGATGTTGGCGGCGACAAACCGTTGGCCTATGTGCCCATGGACGCCGAGACCAATCCCTTTCTTGGTCTGCGCGGCATTCGCCTGTGCCTGGAACGTCCTGAGCTGCTGCGCGAACAGTTCCGCGCGATCCTCGCCAGTGCCGGGTTTGCGCGGCTGCACATCATGTTGCCGATGGTCAGCCTGCTGTCGGAGCTGCACCTGGCGCGCAAGATCCTTGAAGAGGAAGCGCTGGCGCTGAAGCTCACCGAGTTGCCGAAGCTGGGCATCATGATTGAAGTGCCGTCGGCGGCGCTGATGGCGGACGTGTTTGCCCCCCATGTGGACTTCTTCTCCATCGGCACCAATGACCTGACCCAATACACGCTGGCCATGGACCGCGACCACCCGCGATTGGCCAGCCAGGCCGACAGCTTCCACCCGGCGGTGCTGCGCTTGATCGCCACCACGGTCAAGGCCGCACATGCCCATGGCAAGTGGGTCGGTGTGTGCGGCGCGTTGGCGTCCGAAGCGCTGGCGGTGCCGGTGCTGATCGGGCTGGGTGTGGACGAGTTGTCGGTCAGCGTGCCGTTGATCCCCACCATCAAGGCCACCGTGCGCGAGCTGGACCTGGCTGACTGCCAGATCATCGCCCGCCAGGTGTTGGGCCTGGAAGAAGCCGGTCAGGTGCGTGAAGCATTGCGCCAATATCACGCGGCTACTGTTGAAACCTCACCTGTCGTGGAGCACTGAGCATGTTCGAGAAATTACAGCGGGCGTTCTGGAAGGCGCTGACGCCGGATTTGATTGCCGAGACCGTCACTGCGCCAAAGCAAAGTCTGTTGTCGGCCGACATGCTGAGGGCATTGGGTGGCGCGGATAATCTCAAGTCGCAGCAGCGTGTGGCGCTGACGCGGGTGCGGGTGCAGTTGCAGGATGCGGGGCGGGTGGATGAGGCGGCGTTAAGGGCGGCAGGTGTGTCTGGGGTGATGGTGTTGGCGGGCGGCGTAGTGCATCTGCTCACCGGCCTCTAAGCCAACTGAAGATCAAGATGTGAAGGCGCTTGTTGTGGTGAGCGGGCTTGCCCCGCGCTGGGTGGCGAAGTCGCCCTAAAACCCTGCCACCACGACTTATCAGAAAATACAGCGATCATATTGGGGCCGCTTCGCAGCCCAGCGCGGGGCAAGCCCGCTCACCACACAAGCCCGGCTCCCACAGGGTTTTGTGGTGTTTGGGAGAGTGTGTTTACAACTGCGGGTTATCTTCCGGCGGCTTGGTCTTGTCCACGCCCGGCACATGCAAGTTGCCTTCGACCACCTGGTTGCCTTCCAACTGCGGCTGGGTCACCCAGGTGAGGATGTCGTAGTAACGCCGGATGTTCGCCACAAAATGCACCGGCTCCCCACCGCGCGCATACCCATAGCGGGTCTTGCTGTACCACTGCTTCTGCGACAGGCGCGGCAGCATCTTCTTCACGTCCAGCCACTTGTTCGGGTTCAGGCCTTCGCGCTTGGCCAAGGTGCGGGCATCTTCCAAGTGGCCGGTGCCGACGTTGTAGGCGGCGAGGGCGAACCAGGTGCGATCCGGCTCGGCGATGCTGTCGTCCAGTTCATCCTTGATCTTGGCCAGGTACTTGGCACCGCCCATGATGCTTTGCTTGGGGTCCAGGCGGTTGGACACGCCCATCGCCTGGGCGGTGTTTTGGGTCAGCATCATCAGGCCGCGCACGCCGGTCTTGGACGTGACGGCCGGCTGCCACAGCGATTCCTGATAGCCAATGGCTGCCAACAGGCGCCAATCGACCTTTTCTTCCTTGGCATAGGCGCGGAAGTGTTTTTCGTACTTGGGCAAACGCTGCTGCAGATGTTGGGCGAAGGTATAGGCGCCCACATAGCCGAGCACGTCGACGTGGCCGTAGTAGCGGTCTTTCAGACGCTGCAACGTGCCGTTTTTCTCGACTTTATCCAGGTAACTGTTGATCTCGTTGAGCAGGCTGTTGTCGTCACCGGCGGCGACGGCCCAGCTCTGGTTGCTGGCATTGCCAAGGTCGAACGCCACGCGCACGTTGGGGAAGTACACCTGGTTCATCGCCACTTCGTTGGAGTCCACCAGGGTCAGGTCGATTTGGCCCTCGTCCACCATGCGCAGCAAGTCGACGACCTCAACGGCGTCTGATTCTTCGTATTCAATGGCAGGGTTCTGCTTTTTAAGCGCCGCCAGTTGCTCTGCGTGGGTGCTGCCCTTGAGCACCATGATCTTCTTGCCCACCAGGTCCGCCGCATTGGTCGGGCGGGACTGGCCATTGCGATAGATGATCTGCGGGGTGACTTCAAGGTAAGGGTGGGAGAAACGTACCTGCGCCTGGCGCTGTTCACTGCTGACCAGGCCGGCCGCCGCGAGGACCGGGCCGTTGGGCTTGCCCAACTGGCCGAACAGATCGTCGAGGTTGTCGGCGGTCTCGATCTCCAGCTTCACGCCCAGGTCGTCGGCAAAGCGCTTGACCAGTTCGTATTCGAAACCGGTTTCACCGTTGCGGTCCTGGAAATAAGTCGCCGGGCTGTTCCGGGTAACCACCCGCAATACGCCATCCTCCTTGATTCGCTCGAGCGTGCTGGGTTTATCAACACAGGCGCTGAGCATCAGGAAGAGTCCGGTTGCGATGAGCCATTTGGCGCATCGCGGGCGCAAAGCAGTTGGGGAGAACATCTGCGCAGTATACGCAAACGGCCCACGGCGCCATATCTCGACAGCGCGGGACTTGTCTGCTAGCGCCCGCAAAACTGTGCTGTAGCCCGCAGAAACGTGGCTTGGCAGGGGATTGTGACGGTTAAAATAACTGCGCCGAATGCCCACTATGACCCCGCGAAAGGGCTGTAATCCGGCCAACTGACGTTCGGCGCCAGCCACCGGTAGCGTTTCGGGTGCCGTTGGCGACGGTTTACGCTAGAATGCACGGCCTCAAAGCACACCCCCTTCCCGAGGCTGTCCCGAAGATGTTGATCCTGCGCGGCGCTCCTGCCCTTTCTGCCTTTCGCCACAGCAAACTCCTTGAGCAACTGAGCCAGAAGGTTCCAGCGGTTACAGGCCTGTATGCTGAATTTGCTCACTTCGCCGACGTTACCGGCGTGTTGACCGCCGACGAACAGCAAGTGCTGGCGCGCCTTCTGAAGTACGGCCCAAGCGTTCCGGTTCAAGAGCCTAACGGCCGCTTGTTCCTGGTATTGCCGCGGTTCGGCACCATCTCGCCCTGGTCGAGCAAGGCCAGCGATATCGCCCGCAACTGCGGCCTGGACAAAATCCAGCGCCTGGAGCGTGGTATCGCTTTCTACGTCGCCGGCCAGTTCAGCGATGCCGAAGCCGAGCTGATCGCCAGCAGCCTGCACGACCGCATGACCCAGATCATCGTCAGCCAGTTGGAACAGGCTGCCGGCCTGTTCAGCCACGCCGAGCCCAAGCCGCTGACCGCGATTGACGTGCTCGGCGGTGGCCGCGCCGCCCTCGAGAAGGCCAACACCGAGCTGGGCCTGGCCTTGGCCGAAGACGAGATTGACTACCTGGTCAACGCCTTTAACGGCTTGAAGCGCAACCCGCATGACATCGAACTGATGATGTTTGCCCAGGCCAACTCCGAGCACTGCCGTCACAAGATCTTCAACGCCAGTTGGGACATCGACGGCGAAAGCCAGGAAAAAAGCCTGTTCGGCATGATCAAGAACACCTACGTGATGCACAGCGAAGGCGTTCTGTCGGCTTATAAGGACAACGCTTCGGTGATCGTCGGCTCCGTCGCCGGCCGTTTCTTCCCGGACCCTGAAACCCGCCAGTACGGCGCGGTGCAGGAGCCGGTGCACATCCTGATGAAGGTTGAAACCCACAACCACCCGACCGCGATTGCCCCATTCCCAGGCGCAGCCACCGGTTCCGGCGGCGAAATCCGTGACGAAGGTGCAACCGGCCGTGGCGCCAAGCCAAAGGCGGGCCTGACCGGTTTCACCGTGTCCAACCTGCAGATCCCAGGCTTCGAACAGCCGTGGGAAGTGCCGTACGGCAAGCCTGAGCGCATTGTGACCGCGCTGGACATCATGATAGAAGGCCCACTGGGCGGCGCCGCCTTCAACAACGAGTTCGGGCGTCCGGCGCTGACCGGTTACTTCCGTACCTTCGAACAGTCCATCACCACCCCGCGTGGCGATGAAGTGCGTGGCTACCACAAGCCGATCATGTTGGCCGGCGGCATGGGCAACATCCGTGAAGAACACGTCAAGAAAGGCGAGATCCTGGTCGGCTCCAAGCTGATCGTACTCGGCGGCCCGGCGATGTTGATCGGCCTGGGCGGCGGCGCAGCTTCCTCCATGGCCACCGGCACCAGCTCGGCAGACCTGGACTTCGCGTCCGTACAGCGCGAAAACCCGGAGATGGAGCGTCGCTGCCAGGAAGTCATCGACCGCTGCTGGCAGTTGGGTGACAAGAACCCGATCAGCTTCATCCACGACGTCGGCGCCGGTGGTTTGTCCAACGCCTTCCCGGAACTGGTCAACGATGGCGACCGTGGCGGCCGTTTCGAACTGCGCAACATTCCAAACGACGAGCCGGGCATGGCCCCGCACGAAATCTGGAGCAACGAATCCCAGGAACGCTACGTACTGGCCGTCGGCCCTGAAGACTTCGCGCGCTTCCAGGCCATCTGCGAACGCGAGCGCTGCCCGTTTGCCGTGGTCGGCGAAGCCACTGCCGAGCCGCAGTTGACCGTTACCGACAGCCACTTCGGCAACAGCCCGGTGGACATGCCGCTCGAAGTGCTGCTGGGCAAAGCCCCACGCATGCACCGTTCGGCGGTACGTGAAGCCGAACTGGGCGATGACTTCGACCCAAGCACGCTGGAATTGGCCGACAGCATCGAACGTGTGCTGCACCACCCGGCCGTGGCGAGCAAAAGCTTCCTGATCACCATCGGCGACCGCACCATCACCGGCCTGGTGGCCCGTGATCAAATGGTCGGCCCGTGGCAGGTTCCCGTGGCTGACGTTGCCGTCACCGCCACCAGCTTCGACGTCTACACCGGTGAAGCCATGGCCATGGGCGAGCGCACGCCGCTGGCCCTGCTGGACGCCCCGGCGTCGGGCCGCATGGCCATTGGTGAAACCCTCACCAACATCGCCGCGTCGCGCATTGGTAAATTGTCCGACATCAAACTGTCGGCCAACTGGATGTCGGCAGCCGGTCACCCAGGCGAAGATGCACGCCTGTATGACACCGTCAAAGCGGTCGGCATGGAATTGTGCCCTGAGCTGGGTATCACCATTCCGGTGGGCAAGGACTCCATGTCCATGGCCACCCGTTGGAACGAAGACGGCACCGACAAGAGCGTCACTTCGCCGCTGTCGCTGATCGTCACCGGTTTCGCACCGGTCACCGACATCCGCCAGACCCTGACCCCGCAATTGCGCATGGACAAGGGCACCACCGACCTGATCCTGATCGACCTGGGCCGTGGCCAGAACCGCATGGGCGCCTCGATCCTGGCACAGACCCATGGCAAGCTCGGCAAACATGCGCCGGACGTCGATGACGCCGAAGACCTCAAAGCCTTCTTCGCCGTGATCCAGGGCCTCAACGCCGACGGTCACTTGCTGGCCTACCACGACCGTTCCGATGGCGGCTTGCTGACCAGCGTCGTCGAGATGGCCTTCGCCGGTCACTGCGGCCTGAACATCGTGCTCGACAGCGTTGCCGAGGATGCCTCCGAAATCAACGGCATCCTGTTCAACGAAGAGTTGGGCGCCGTGATCCAGGTTCGCCAGGACGCTACCCCGGACGTGCTTGCACAATTCAGCGCCGCTGGCCTGGACGACTGCGTGGCGGTGATCGGCCAGCCGATCAACAACGGCGAGATCAACATCTCGTTCAACGGCGACACCGTGTTTGCCGGCCAGCGCCGCTTGCTGCAACGCCAGTGGGCCGAGACCAGCTACCAGATCCAACGCCTGCGCGACAACGCCCACTGCGCCGAGCAGGAATTCGACGTGATCCTGGAAGAAGACAACCCGGGCCTGAGCACCAAGCTCAGCTTCGACGTCAACCAGGACATCGCCGCGCCTTACATCAAGAAAGGCATTCGCCCACAAGTTGCCGTACTGCGTGAGCAGGGCGTCAATGGCCAGGTGGAAATGGCGGCCGCGTTCGACCGCGCCGGCTTCAATGCGATCGACGTGCACATGAGCGATATCCTCGCCGGTCGCGTTGACCTCAATGAGTTCAAAGGCCTCGTCGCCTGCGGCGGTTTCTCCTACGGCGACGTGCTGGGTGCCGGTGAAGGCTGGGCCAAATCGGCCCTGTTCAACAGCCGTGCCCGTGATGCGTTCCAGGGTTTCTTCGAACGCAACGACAGCTTCACCCTGGGTGTGTGCAACGGTTGCCAGATGATGTCCAACCTTAGCGAACTGATCCCAGGCAGCGAGTTCTGGCCGCACTTTGTGCGCAACCGTTCCGAGCAGTTCGAAGCCCGTGTTGCCATGGTGCAGGTGCAGGAGTCCAACTCGATCTTCCTGCAAGGCATGGCCGGTTCGCGCATGCCAATCGCCATCGCCCACGGTGAAGGCCATGCCGAGTTCGCCAGCGAAGAAGCCCTGCTTGAGGCTGACCTGTCCGGCACCGTAGCCCTGCGTTTCGTCGACAACCACGGCAAGGTCACCGAGACCTACCCGGCCAACCCGAACGGCTCGCCGCGCGGGATCACCGGCCTCACCAGCCGCGACGGTCGCGTGACCATCATGATGCCGCACCCGGAGCGTGTATTCCGCGCCGTGCAGAACTCGTGGCGCCCGGAAGAGTGGGACGAGGACGGCGCCTGGATGCGCATGTTCCGCAACGCCCGCGTGTGGGTGAACTAAGGCGGTGTACAAGCTCAGCTTCTTCGTGCCCGACAGCCATGTGGAGACGGTGAAAACCGCCGTCTTCGCAGCTGGCGGCGGGCGCATCGGCAACTACGACAACTGCGCCTGGCAAGTGCTGGGCCAGGGCCAATTCCGCGCGCTGGACGGCAGCCTGCCGTTTATTGGGCAAGTTGGCCAGGTTGAAGTGGTTGAGGAATGGAAGGTTGAGCTGGTGGTGGCGGATGAGTTGATCGTGGCTGTCGTGGCTGCACTCAAGCTTAGCCATCCGTATGAGACACCGGCGTATGAGGTGTGGCAGTTAGCGGATTTTTGATCTGTTGGCTGTAGAAACAAGAAACCCGCTGGGCCAGTTTGGTCAGCGGGTTTTTTGTTGGCTGTGAGGGCCAATCGCAGGCAAGCCAGCTCCCACATTCGACCGCGTTTATCCTGAAGGAATGCAGTCGAATGTGGGGCTTGCTCGCCAAGGCGTTGGGACAGGCGCGTCAGATCTTTCCCACAAGCCTTTCAGGTTGTCCCTCGGAACTCACCTCACTAACCTTTGCCAGTCGCTGCCAATTCAGTGACCGGGACTGCAAGCCCGCCGAAACCTCACCAGTTAGTCACAAGCGCCTTTATAATTGCGGCGCTTTTTCATGGTCGCCATTTATGGTGGCTGTGTGCGGGAGACCTTCGGGTCTACCGAGACTTGCTGGTGACTCTCGGTCTTGCAGGCCCGCGCACAGCTGCCACCCATCATCTGCAAGTGATGCTGGTAGCTCTAACTTCACACCAGAGGTTTACCATGATCAAAGACAGTCCAAATCCCCCATCTGACCCTCAACCCACCGACCAACTCTTCACCGTACGGCTCAGCCTCGATAGCGAAACTTTACTCGCCAATGCCGCCCAGGATATTGCGTCGGTACAGGCGCTGACGGCTCACTTGGCTTTTGAAGTAGGCGGTGTCCAGCGAGATGTCGTGCTGGGAATTCATCGGATGCTGGAAGGCATCCAACTGATGGTGGATCGGGTGTTGGATTTGAATGAGGTGCCCGAACTCAAATCATCGGGCGCCAGCTAAGCCCATTCGCGAGCAAGCCCACTCCTACATTTTGAATGTATTCACAGATCAAAATGTGGGAGCGGGCTTGCTCGCGAAAGGGACAGTTCAGGCAATAAAGATTTAAGCCCCTGCCCCAATTTCACGGCCACTGACCAGTCGCTCCAATGCCTCGCCCAACCCTAAGGCCTTGTCACCAATCAACAGGTGCCAAACACCGCTTTCCAGCTGGCTAACACCCTGGCAACCCAGAGCGGTCAGGTCAGCTTCAGACAACCCCGAATCATCCCCCAACTCCACCCGCAACCGGGTCATCGCCACCGCTTCCAACTGCCGCACATTCCCCCGGCCACCCAAGGCGCTCAGCCATTTCTCGGCTTCCTGCACATTCACCGCCAGCGGCTTATCCACAGGCGCAACCGTCACAGGTGTACTGGCAACAAACGAAGGCATGGCCAAGCGAATCTCATCGGCAATGCTATCGGCCATCGGCCCGACCACCACCTGCAAACTTCCGCCGTTGCCTGGCCGCACTACCGCCATGGCACCCAGGGCTTTCAGCTCCGCGTCCACCGCCTTGTTGCGATCCACCATGTCCAACCGCAGGCGTGTGGTGCAGGCGCCGACGCTCAGCAGATTCTCTGCGCCGCCCAGGGCTTGGATGTATGCCGTGGCCCGCTGGTTATCCGTCATCACCTCAGCCTGCACCACCTGGATATCTTCCCGGCCCGGCGTCTTCAGGTTGAAGCGACGAATGCAGTAGTTGAACACGCTGTAGTAGACCACCGCGTAGGCCAACCCCACCGGGAACACCAGCCAGCCATTGGTGGACTTGCCCCAACCCAGCACCATGTCGATAAACCCACCGGAGAAGGTAAAGCCCAGGTGGATATTCAGCATATTGGTGACAGCCATCGACAGGCCCGTCAGCACGGCGTGAATCAGGTACAAAAACGGCGCAAGAAACATAAACGCAAATTCAATCGGCTCAGTCACCCCGGTCAAGAACGAGGTCAGCGCCATCGACAGGAAAATCCCACCCATCACCTTGCGTCGTTCCGGCAATGCATTGCGGTACATCGCCAAACACGCAGCCGGCAGGCCGAACAGCATCACTGGGAACATGCCGGTCATGAACTGGCCGCCTTTGGGGTCGCCTGCAAAGTAGCGGGTCAGGTCACCGGTCACGACCGCCCCGGTCACCGGGTCGGTAAAGGTGCCAAACACAAACCACGCCATGTTGTTGAGGATATGGTGCAGGCCGGTAACGATCAGCAGGCGGTTGAACACGCCGAACACGAACGCCCCCAGGCTGCCGCTTTCCATCAGCAAGACGCCGAAGCTGTTGATGCCATGCTGGATCGGCGGCCAGATCAAACCAAAAATAACGCCCAAGCCGACCGCCGAAAACCCGGTGACAATCGGCACAAAACGCCGCCCACCAAAGAACGCCAGGTACTCCGGCAATTTGATGTCCTTGAAGCGGTTATACAGCCCGCCCGCCATCAGGCCGCTGGCGATCCCCGCGAGCATGCCCATGTTGATGGTGGTGTCCATCACCTTGAGCGTGGAGACCATCACCAGGTAACCAATCGCCCCGGCCAGCCCCGCCGTGCCGTTGTTGTCGCGGGCGAAACCCACGGCAATGCCGATGGCGAAGATCAGCGCCAGGTTGGCGAAGATCGCTTGCCCGGCGTCGTGCATCACCGCGATGTTGAGCAAGTCGGTGTCGCCCAGGCGCAGCAAGAGGCCGGCGATTGGCAGGATCGCAATCGGCAGCATCAGGGCGCGGCCGAGGCGTTGCAGGCCTTCAATAAAATGTTGGTACATGGCGTGTCTCCTTTTTTCTTGTTGTTGTCAGCTCAGCGGCCAGTGGTGTTGACAGGCTTGGCGAACGGCCTTGGCGCTGCTCAGGTCGAGCAGGCCCTGGCTCAGTTGCCGGCATTGCGCCGCATCCAGGTGGCGGACGCGGTCCTTGATTTCGCCGATCTGCAGCGGGCTGACGGACAGCTCGCTGACCCCCAGGCCAACCAGCACCGGTGTGGTCAGCGGGTCGGATGCCAGGGCGCCACACACGCCGACCCAACGCCCGTGTTTCGCAGCGCCCGCGCAGGTTTGGGCGATCAGCCGCAGCAGCGCCGGGTGCAACGCATCGACGCGGGCGGCGAGGCCGGCGTGGTCGCGGTCCATCGCCAGGGTGTACTGGGACAGGTCATTGGTGCCGATGGACAGGAAGTCTGCATACCGCGCAAGCTGCTCGGCCATCAGTGCAGCGGCGGGCACTTCGATCATCACGCCCAGTTCGGGGCGCTGGGTCAGCTCCAACTCCACGCACAGCTCATCCAGGCGTTGGCGGATGTGCAGCAGTTCATCGACCTCGCTGACCATCGGCAGCAGGATCCGGCAGCGCGCCAGCGGACTGACTTGCAGCAGGGCACGCAGTTGCTGGTCGAGCACGTCAGGGCGCACTTGGGCCAGGCGAATGCCGCGCAGGCCCAGCACCGGGTTGGCTTCGACGGGCAGCGGCAGGTAGTCGAGTTGCTTGTCGCCACCCACGTCGATGGTGCGGATGATCACTGACTTGTCACCCATGGCATCCAGCACGGCTTGGTAGGCGTGGCGTTGTTCCTGTTCATCGGGCGCGGTGCGGCGGTCGACGAATAGAAATTCGGTGCGCAGCAGGCCGACGCCATCGGCACCGTTTTCAAAAGCAACCTGGGCTTCGGCGCTGGAGGCGACATTCGCGGCGACCTCAATGCTCACACCGTCGGTGGTGTGAGCGGGTTGTTGGGCTTGGGCCTGTTGCTGCTGGCGCCGCAACTTTTGCGCGTCGCGAATCTGGTGCACTTCAGCGTGGCGCGCATCGCTGGGGGCCAGTTCCAGGCGACCGTTGGCGGCGTCCAGCACCACGCGTTGGCCCTGGGGCACGTCGAGTACGTCGGCGCCCAACGCCACTACGCAAGGCAGGCCTTTACCCCGAGCCAAAATGGCTACGTGAGAAGTGGCGCCGCCTTCGGCCATGCAGAGGCCGACGGCGTGTTGCGCACTCAGTTGCAGCAGGTCAGACGGCGTCAGTTCATGGGCGCTGACAATCGCCCCGGCCGGCAATTCGAAGTGCCAGGCTTCACCCAGCAATGCGCGCAGCACCCGTTGTTGCAGGTCACGCAGGTCATTGGCGCGCTCGGCGAACAGCGGTTTGCCCAGGGCCAGCAGCACTGCGCATTGCGCCTGGATTGCATCGCGCCAGGCATGGGTAGCCGCGCTGCCTTGTTCAATCGAGCCGGTCGCAGCTTCGAGCAAATTAGGGTCTTCCAGCAGCGCGAGGTGGGCGGCGAAGATGTCCTCTTCCTCGGTGTTCTTGCGCTGGCGGGCGTGGTCGAGGGTGCTGCGGATTTCACTGCGCACTTGCTCCAGGGCCGCGTCCAGACGCTGCAGTTGCTCATCGGCAGAGTGGTTGCCGGTGTCGGCAGGCAGTTCGATGCCGGTCAGGCGGAACAGCGGCCCGCAGACCAAGCCCGGCGCAGCACACACGCCTTGCAACACACCGACTTCGGTATTCGCCCGGCGCGGCGCGGGGGCTGCGGCGGGGGCGTGGTGTTCTTCTTTAATGACGGCGGACAAGGCCGCGACCAACGCCTGCAGCGCCGCCTCAGCGTCCTTGCCACGACAGCTCACACGGACCTCATCACCTTCGCCAATGCCCAGGCCCATCAAGCCAATCAGGCTGTCGCACGACGCCGACTTGTCGCCAAAATGCAGTTGCGCCTGACTGCTGAAACCCTGCGCGGCCTTGCGCACTAATGCCGCCGGACGCGCATGCAATCCGCCCCGATGGGTAATGCGTACGCTGGCGCTGGCTTCACCTGCCGAGTTATCCACAGGCGCTTCAGCCGACGCCGCCGAACGCGCCGCGATCTGCAACAACGGCTCGCCGACCTTGACCGTTCGCCCGGCAAGCGCACGCAATTCGAAGCGCTCGCCATTGGTCAGGATGATCAGGCTGACCAGGCTCTTGCACTGGCGCGCAATCCGGTCCAGGTCAAACTGAACCAGGGCTTGGCCCTGGCTCACCCGCGCGCCGTTCTTCACCAGCAAGGCAAACCCCTCGCCATTCAGTTCCACCGTATCGATGCCCACATGCATCAACACCTCGGCACCGTTCTTGGCGCGGATCGTCAGGGCGTGCCCGGTGCGCGCGACGTGGATGATTTCCCCGTCAAACGGCGCGTGCAGGCAATCATTCAGCGGGTCGATGGCAATGCCGTCGCCCATGGCGCCACTGGCGAACACGTCGTCGGGAACATTGCCCAGGGTCAGTACCGGCCCGCTGAGGGGCGCGCAGAGGGTCAGATCATTATTGTTGTTGGACATGGGCACGGTACTCATCAGGAAAACACGGCACTCGACTCAGTGAGTGCGAGTGACTTTGCTCAGGTGGCGCGGTTGGTCCGGGTCCATGCCCCGGGCGACCGCCAGGCCTGCGGCCATCACGTAGAAACTCTGGATCGCCAGGATCGGGTCCAGGCTCGGATGTTCGGCGCGGCTTAAAGTCAGGTCGCGTTCGGCGATATCGTCTGGCGCGGCCAGCAGCACGCTGGCGCCGCGTTGGCGCATGTCGGCGGCGAGGCTCAGCAGGCCGGCTTGCTCGGCGCCGCGTGGGGCGAAGACCAGCAATGGGTAGTTGTCACCGATCAACGCCATCGGCCCGTGGCGCACTTCGGCGCTGCTGAAGGCTTCGGCCTGGATCGCCGAGGTTTCCTTGAGCTTGAGCGCTGCTTCCTGGGCGATGGCAAAACCGGCGCCTCGGCCGATGACCATCAATTGCTGGCAATCGCGCAGGGCGTCGATGGCTGTGCTCCAATCCTGCTTGGCGGCTGTACGCAGTTCGTCGGGCAGGGCGCGGCAGGCTTCGAGCAAATCGGCTTCCTGGTTCCAGTGGCCGATCAACAACGCGCTGGCGCTGAGGGTGGCGATAAAGCTTTTGGTGGCGGCCACGCTGTGTTCCGGCCCGGCGCACAGCGGTATATGAAACTCGCAGGCGGTTTCCAAGGGCGAATCTTCGGCGTTGACCAGCGAAACGCTCAAGGCGCCACGTTTACGCAGCAGGCGCAGGCTGTTGACCAGGTCCGGGCTCTGGCCCGATTGGGAGAACCCAAATGCCACCTGGCCGCTGACTTTCATCGGCGCTTGCAACAAGGTCACCACGGACATGGGCAATGACGCCACCGGAATGCCCACATGCTGCATGGCCAAGTAGGCGAAGTAGCTGGCGGCATGGTCCGAGCTGCCACGGGCGATGGTCATCGCCACTTGCGGCGGCTGGCGGCGCAGGCGGCCGGCGACTTCCTCCAGCAACGGGTCCAGGCGTTGCAGCTGCGCCGCGACGGCGTCGCAGGAGGCCAGGGCCTCTTCAAGCATTTTTGAAGTCAATGGTTTCTCCTTCGACCATTACGTCGGTGAGTGTCAGGGAGCGGTCCAGGCGCACGCAGTCGGCAAAACTGCCGGGTTGCAGGCGGCCGCGTTCTTCCAGGCCCAAGTAGTCCGCAGGAAATTGCGACAGGCGTTGTGAGGCTTCGCTGATGGGCAGGCCGATCTTCACCAGGTTGCGCAGCGCCTGGTCCATGGTCAGCGTGCTGCCGGCCAGGGTGCCGTCGGCCAGGCGCACGCCGCCCAGGCATTTGGTCACGGTGTGGCTGCCCAGCTTGTATTCGCCATCGGGCATGCCGGCGGCGGCGGTGGAGTCGGTGACGCAGTACAGGCAGGGGATCGCGCGCAGTGCCACGCGCATGGCGCCGGGGTGGACGTGCAGCAGGTCGGGGATCAATTCGGCGTACTGGGCGTGCGCCAGCGCGGCGCCGACGATGCCCGGCTCGCGGTGATGCAGCGGGCTCATGGCGTTGTACAAATGGGTGAAGCTGGTGGCACCGGCGGCGAGGGCGGCGACGCCTTCTTCATAGCTGCCCAGGGTGTGGCCGATTTGCATGCGCACGCCGCGTTCGCTGAGGGCGCGGATCAGCGCATCGTGGCCGGCGATTTCCGGCGCGATGGTGATCACCCGGATCGGCGCCAGGCGCAGGTAGGCTTCCACTTCGGCCATCAACGCGGTGTGGGCGAAGTTGGGTTGGGCGCCGAGTTTGCCTGGGTTGATGTAGGGACCTTCCAAGTGCACGCCGAGCACACGGGCGCTGCCTGTAGGACGTTGCTCGCAGAAGGTACCGAGCTGGCCGAGCACGCGGGAGATTTCATCCACCGGTGCCGTCATGGTGGTGGCCAGCAGCGAGGTGGTGCCGAAACGCACGTGGGTGCGGGTGATGGTCTCGAAGGCTTCAACGCCTTCCATGATGTCCTTGCCGCCACCGCCGTGCACATGCAGGTCGATAAAGCCGGGCAGCAAGTAGGGCAAGTCGTTGTCAGCCGGGTCGCACGGCGCGCCTTCGATGGCGACGACCTTGCCGTGCTCGTGCACCAGGCGGCCGCGAATCCAGCCGCTGGGCGTGAGGATGTTGTCTTCGGACATGGGCAGTTCTCTAAATTCGCAGTTCAGCGGAATAGTCATGGCGGCGCAGTTCTGCGACGAAGTCGTAGTAGTCGTTGCGGCAGTAGGTGTCGGTGATTTCAATCGGCGTGTTGTCGGCGGTGTAGCCGACCCGGGTCATCAGCAGCATGGCGGTGCCGGGAGCAATGCCTACCAGCTTGGCGAACTCGTCCGAGGCATTAATGGCCTGGATGTGCTGCAGGGCACGCACGACGGGCTTACCGATGCTTTCCAGGTATTCGTACAGCGAATTGCCGATGGCTTGCGGGTGGGGCAGCACGGAGGCGGGCATGGCGGTCATTTCAATCGCCATGACCGTGTCATCGGCTTTGCGCAGGCGTTTGAGGCGCGCCACTTTGTCGGTGGGCGACAGGCCCAGGCGGATCAGCTCTTCGTGGGTCGGCGGGGTGATATCGCGCTCCAGCCACTGGGAGGTGGGGACAAAACCCTTCAGCCGCAGCATCTCGCTGAAGCCCGACAGGCGTGACAACGGTTGTTCCAGGCGCGGCGTGATAAACGTGCCGGAGCCTTGGCTGCGGCGGATGAGGCCTTGGGCAAACAGCACTTCCAGCGCTTTACGCGCAGTCACTCGCGAAATACTCAACTGCTCGCTGAGGGCGCGCTCCGACGGCAGTGCCTGTTCGGATTTCCACTGGCCAGCATGGATCGCCGCTGCGAGGTTGCGCGCCAGTTGCAGGTACAGCGGCGTGGATTGTTTGTCGTCGGGACGCAGCGTCAGGATGGGGTTCATCTGTGAGGTTTCCGATGCGGTTATTGGAGTGTTGTCGCCCGGTATGGGTCGGAAATTAATACCACTTAAATACCATGTCAATGCTGCCAAAACGGTGCAAGCACCGGTTTTAGGGCGCTCTATTGGTGCCTGATGTAAAGTGGTATTAGAGAGGTCTTTATCGCGCGCAGAAGTGCGCAGCCCGCACGGTGAACTGGTATTCACCGGCAGGCGCTGCCAGGGGCAGGAATTATTTTCAGATTATTTTACGAACGGTACGAGATTACGGCCGAATCTCGATCAGGGTGCCGTCTTTGACCATGTTCCAGACTTCACGCATATCCACATTGCGCATGCCGATGCAGCCGTCGGTCCAGTCCAGGGTGTGGAACCACTGCTCCGGGTAATCCTCGGTGTCGGGGGTGCCGTGGATCATGATCATGCTGCCCGGCTTCACGCCTTCGCGGCGGGCGCGGGCGGCGTCGCTGATATTCGGGTAGGAGATGTGCATGGCCAGGTTGAAGCGCTCGCTGGTCTTGCGCCAGTCGATCCAGTACAGGCCCTCCGGCGTGCGGCGGTCGCCCTCGATCAACTTGTGGCCCTTGGGGTTTTTGCCCAGGGAAATACGGTAGGTCTTGAAGGGCTTGCCGTCGTTGATCAACTGCAGCTGGTGGGCGGACTTGAGCACCAGGACTTTTTCGACGGTTTTACCGCCCAGGGTTTCCACGGTGGAGGCCGATGACAGGGTAACGAACGACAGGCAGATAAGAGCAAGCAACCAACGCATTGAAACGGTATCCCTTTAAAGGCCATCTGCCGGAGTGTTATGGGGTGGGCTTGCCCATTGGCGGCACGGCCTCGCTGCGCACCGGGAACGACTGTTGCCGACGGTCAGCGAAAAAGTATTCTAGGGTACGCCCCACGGTGCGGAAAGCCAGCTCGGACCAAGGGATGTCGGCTTCGTCGAACAACTGCACTTCAAGGCTTTCGGGGCCGGCGGCGTAGTCCAGGTCCACCAGCTCGGCGCGGTAGAAGATATGCACCTGGTTGATGTGCGGCACGTCGATCAGCGTGTAGAGGCTCAGGTTGTGCACGCGGGCGCAGGCTTCTTCCAGGGTTTCGCGGGCGGCGGCCTGTTGCACCGTCTCGCCGTTCTCCATAAACCCTGCGGGCAGGGTCCAGTAACCCAGGCGCGGCTCGATGGCGCGGCGGCACAGCAGCACTTTATCACCCCACACCGGTACGGTGCCGGCGACGATATTGGGGTTCTGGTAGTGGATGGTCGAGCAGTGATCACACACAAAGCGCAGGCGGCCGTCGCCTTCGGGGATGCGTTGGGTAACCGGTTTACCGCACTGGCTGCAGAAATTCATGCTGGGGTTCCTGGAAAGTGCGTCTATCTTGGCGTGACGGGCAGGGCGCTGCAAGTTGTCGTTTAGCGACACTGCGCGGGTTTTGGGGTTGGGCACCCGCACGCTTTGGTGCATGATGCAAGGTAGCCAACAGACCGAGATGACTCATGCTGGACGAGCTACTTCGCCGGGTAAGCAATCACACGCCGCATACGCTGGAAACGGACGGACGTTTCCCCGAGGCCGCTGTATTGGTGCCGATTACCCGCAGTGACGAACCTGAGCTGATCCTGACCCTGCGCGCCAGCGGCCTGTCGACCCATGGTGGCGAAGTGGCCTTCCCCGGCGGGCGCCGCGACCCCGAAGACCCGGACCTGATCTTCACCGCGCTGCGCGAGGCTGAAGAAGAAATTGGCCTGCCGCCTGGGCTGGTCGAAGTGATCGGCCCCCTGAGCCCGCTGATCTCCCTGCATGGCATTCGCGTCACGCCGTATGTGGGCGTTATCCCCGATTACGTCGAATACCTGGCCAACGATGCCGAGATTGCCGCCGTTTTCAGCGTGCCGTTGGACTTCTTCCGACAGGATCCGCGCGAACATACCCATCGGATTGATTATCAGGGCCGCAGTTGGTACGTGCCCAGCTATCGGTTCGGCGAATACAAGATTTGGGGGCTGACGGCAATCATGATCGTCGAACTGATCAATCTGCTCTATGACGACGCTCAGATCAGCTTGCATCAACCG
Organism: Pseudomonas marginalis; assembly: GCF_001645105.1. Lineage (GTDB taxonomy): Bacteria > Pseudomonadota > Gammaproteobacteria > Pseudomonadales > Pseudomonadaceae > Aquipseudomonas > Aquipseudomonas petroselini. The sequence continues at coordinate 25,758 of NZ_LKEG01000039.1, read as the reverse complement.
CCCAAGAGCTTCATCAATACCTAAGCCATCGTTTGAATGGCAATGCCGTGAGGGAAAACCATGAAATACCGCCTGGGCGACGCCCGTGTCGAGACTCATCCACAGAGCTGGGTGGCACCGAACGCCACACTGGTGGGCAAGGTCAAGCTGGAGGAGGGCGCCAACGTCTGGTTCAACGCGGTGTTGCGTGGCGACAACGAACTGATCCTGATCGGCAAGAACAGTAACGTGCAGGACGGTAGCGTGATGCACACCGACATGGGCTACCCGCTGACCCTGGGCACCGGCGTGACCATTGGTCATAACGCCATGTTGCATGGTTGCACTGTCGACGATTACAGCCTGATCGGCATTAATGCTGTGATCCTCAACGGCGCGAAGATCGGCAAACATTGCATCATCGGCGCCAACTCGCTGATCGGCGAAGGCAAGGAAATCCCGGATGGTTCGCTGGTGATGGGCTCGCCGGGCAAGGTGGTGCGTGAACTGACCGACGCGCAAAAACGCATGCTCGAAGCCAGTGCTGCGCACTATGTGCACAACTCGCAGCGTTATGCGCGTGACCTGGTTGAGCAGGAAGCATGAGCCCCATTGAACGCCCCGTCGCCTCGCCGTGCGTGAGCATTTGCGCGCTGGACGATGACGACATGTGCACCGGCTGCCAGCGTACGGTGGATGAGATCACGCGTTGGAGCCGCATGGACAATGCCGAGCGCCGAGTGGTGTTGGGGTTGTGCCATGAGCGGGCGGTGGCGAGTGGGTTGGTGTTTATGGTCTCCGGGGAATCCGGTGCCTGATTTGTAGTGAGCGGGCTTGCCCCGCGCTGGGTGGCGAAGCCGCCCCATTTCAGGCTCTGAGTTTTTCCAGTTAGAACTGAGTGCCTGGGTTTGGGGCGGCTTCGCCACCCAGCGCGGGGCAAGCCCGCTCACCACAAGAAGCCCGCTCACCACAGCAAGCCCGTTCACCACAAGAGGTCCGCTCGCTACAAGGGTTGCTGTGAAGTACCCTGTGCGGCATCAGCCACAGGTCCGTCCTCCATGCTCTTCCTGATCGCCTACATCAGCAGCGTCGTGCTGATCAACTTCGCCTTCTCCACCGCCCCGCACCTGGACGTCATCTGGTCCGCCTGGGGTGGCCTGGTCTTCATCTTGCGCGACATGGTGCAAACCCGCTTCGGCCACGGTTCAATCATTGCCATGCTGGCGGCGCTGGTGCTGTCGTATGTCACGTCCGACCCGGCCATTGCCCTGGCGAGCGCCACGGCGTTCGCAGTGTCCGAGTGCATCGACTGGCTGGTGTTCAGTATCACCAAGCGCCCGCTGCACGATCGCCTGTGGATAAGTTCAGCACTGAGCATTCCCCTCGACACGTTTATCTTCTTCGGCCTGATCGGCGCGCTCACCCCGGCCGTGGCGGGCACCGCGCTGGTATCGAAATTCGCCGGGGTCACGGTGGTGTGGCTGATCATGGCTTGGCGAATCCGCAAGCGGGCCGTCGCCAACTGAGGCCAATTTTTACAGTTCATGTAAAATGCCCGCCTTTCTCCCCATGATCCGCTCCCCTGAGGACCTGAGATGACCCGAATCGGAACTCCATTGTCGCCAACCGCGACCCGCGTTTTGCTGTGTGGCTGCGGTGAGCTGGGCAAGGAAGTGGTAATCGAACTGCAACGCCTGGGCGTTGAAGTGATTGCCGTGGATCGCTACGCCAACGCGCCGGCCATGCAGGTGGCGCACCGTAGCCACGTGATCAACATGCTCGACGGCGCCGCCCTGCGTGCGGTGATCGAGGCGGAAAAACCGCACTTCATCGTGCCGGAAATCGAAGCCATCGCCACCGCCACCCTGGTGGAACTGGAAGCTGAAGGCTTCACCGTGATCCCGACCGCGCGTGCTACCTCGCTGACCATGAACCGCGAAGGCATCCGCCGCCTGGCCGCCGAAGAGCTGGACCTGCCGACCTCGCCGTACCACTTCGCCGATACCTTCGAAGACTACAGCAAGGCCGTCCAGGACCTGGGCTTCCCGTGCGTGGTCAAGCCGGTGATGAGTTCGTCGGGCAAGGGCCAGAGCCTGCTGCGCAGCACAGACGATGTGCAGAAAGCCTGGGACTACGCTCAGGAGGGCGGTCGTGCCGGTAAAGGGCGTGTGATCATCGAAGGCTTTATCGACTTCGACTACGAAATCACCCTGCTGACCGTGCGTCACATCGGTGGCACCACCTTCTGCGCGCCAGTCGGTCACCGTCAGGAGAAGGGCGACTACCAGGAATCCTGGCAGCCGCAGGCCATGAGCCCGATTGCCCTGGCCGAGTCCGAGCGCGTTGCCAAAGCGGTGACCGAGGCCCTGGGCGGTCGCGGCCTGTTTGGCGTGGAGCTGTTCATCAAGGGTGATCAGGTGTGGTTCAGTGAAGTGTCGCCGCGCCCGCATGACACCGGCCTGGTGACTCTGATTTCCCAGGACCTGTCGCAGTTCGCCTTGCACGCTCGCGCCATCCTGGGCCTGCCGATCCCGTTGATCCGTCAGTTCGGGCCTTCGGCTTCGGCGGTGATTCTGGTGGAAGGGCAGTCGACCCAGACCGCGTTCGCCAACTTGGGCGCCGCGTTGAGCGAGCCGGACACGGCGTTGCGCCTGTTTGGCAAGCCGGAAGTGAATGGCCAGCGTCGCATGGGTGTGGCGCTGGCGCGGGATGAGTCGATTGAAGCGGCTCGGGCGAAGGCTACTCGTGCTTCCAAGGCTGTTGTCGTAGAGCTTTAAACCGCGTCGCGCCCATCGCGGGCAAGCCCGGCTCCCACACTTGAATGAGTTCACAAGTCAAAATGTGTGAACCCGATCAAATGTGTGTGCGGGCTTGCTCGCGAAGGCGGTCTATCAGGCAACCTTGTTCAAATCATTATCCCGCGTCTCTTTCAGGCACAGCACAGCAATCAAGCTGAGCAACGCCGCCGCCGACACATACCCGCCGACATAACTCAGCCCACCCATCGCCACCAGCTTGGTCGCGAAGAACGGTGCCGCTGAAGCCCCCACAATCCCACCCAGGTTATACGCCGCCGACGCGCCGGTATAACGCACACGTGTGGGGAACAACTCCGGCAGCATGGCGCCCATGGGCGCGAAGGTCACGCCCATCAGGAACAGCTCCAAGGCCAGGAACAGCGCCACCGCCCAGGTCGAACCGTGGGTCAGCAATGGCTCCATGGTAAAACCCGACAGGATCGCCAGGATCGCACCGACGATCAGCACAGGCCTGCGCCCGTAACGGTCGCTGGCCAAGGCCGCCAGCGGCGTGGCCAGGCCCATGAACAGCACGGCAAAGCACAACAAGCCAAGGAAGGTCTCGCGGCTATAGCCCAAGGTCGAAACGCCGTAGCTCAGTGAAAACGCGGTGGTGATGTAGAACAACGCATAACACACCACCATCGACGCGGCGCCCAGCAATACGGGAAGCCAATGCTGGCTGAACAGTTCCACCAACGGCACTTTTACCGGCGCTTCTTTGGCGACGGCATTGGCGAAGACTGGCGTTTCATGCAGCTTCAAGCGCGCATACAGGCCCACCATCACCAACGCAGCGCTGAGGATGAACGGGATGCGCCAGCCCCAGCTGCGGAACTGCTCGTCGTTCAGGCTCATCGCCAGGATCAGGAACAAGCCATTGGCCGCCAGGAAGCCAATCGAAGGGCCCAGTTGCGGGAACATGCCGAACCAGGCGCGCTTGCCTTTGGGCGCATTCTCGGTCGCCAGCAGTGCCGCGCCGCCCCATTCCCCACCGAGCCCCAAGCCCTGGCCAAACCGCAGTATGCATAACAGGATCGGCGCCCAGGCCCCGATGCTGTCATAACCCGGTAGCAAGCCAATCAGCGTGGTACACACGCCCATCAGCAGCAGCGAAGCCACCAGCGTCGATTTACGCCCGATGCGATCACCGAAGTGGCCGAACAGCGCCGAGCCCAATGGGCGGGCGATGAAGGCGATACCGAAGGTCAGGAACGACGCCAGCATCTGCGCGGTGCCGGAGGTCTGTGGGAAGAACACCGGGCCGATCACCAGCGCAGCTGCCGTGGCGTAGATATAGAAATCGTAGAACTCGATGGCGGTGCCGACGATGCTCGCCGTGGCGACCCGTGCAGTCGAGTTGGTCGGGGCGGCGGTCGCGGCCTCGTTGTAGGTGGTGCTCATGGCGATATCCCTGACGGTCATTGCGCGTTTGGACGCGGATTATTATTGGTCGAACACCCATGGATCAGGGGTTGCGCGGGGTGGCTCGGGATGGGAGCGAACACCGGTCAGACAGGATGAAGCGGTGCCTGGACGCGTTGGGTGCGGGTAGCACGCGGTCGGGCGGGGCTTGGATAAGCCGCAGGGATTATAGGAAGGGGTTTGAACTTACAACAAGTCAAAATGTGGGGAGCAGTGAGACGATTCGGCTTGCCCCCGATAGCAGAGTATCGGTCACCTGATGCAGTGACTGACACTAGGCCATCGGGGGCAAGCCCCATCCCACATTTGATTGTGTTTTGTCTGGAAACTAAGCGGCGACGGGCATTTTGCTGGTGTGCCAGATCAGCACCTTGCTCACCCGGTTGTCTTCGGTCTCGAGGATTTCCAGGCGGTAGCGGCCGATTTTCAGGCACACCGCGCAGTCCGGGATGGTCTCCAGGGCTTCGGTGACCAGGCCGTTGAGGGTCTTGGGGCCATCGCTGGGCAGGTGCCAGTTCAGGCTCTTGTTCAGTTCGCGGATCGAGGCGGCGCCGTCGATGATATAGCGTCCATCCGGTTGCGCTTCGATATGCGGGTTGTCTGCACTCTGCTCGCTTTCGAATTCGCCGACGATTTCTTCGAGGATATCTTCCAGGGTGACAATGCCCAGCACTTCGCCGTACTCGTCCACCACCATGCCCAGGCGTCGGTGTTGCTTGTGGAAATTCAGCAATTGCAGTTGCAGGGGCGTGCTTTCGGGGACGAAGTAGGGTTCGTGGCAAGCCGCCAGCAACGCTTCTTTGGTCAGGCTGGCGTCAGGCAGCAGGTGCTGGATCTGCCGCGTGTTGAGCACGGCTTGGACTTGGTTGATATCACTGTGGAACACCGGCAGGCGGGTGCGCTCGGAGGTGCGCAGTTGCTCGATGATCTCTTCGACCGAGTCATCCAGGTTGATGCCGTCCACTTCGCTGCGGGGCACCAGGATGTCGTTGACCGTGATGTTGTCCAGGGCGTGGATGCCTGGCATGCCGGGGGTACGGTTCTCGTCGGCCTCCGGTTCCGGTTCATCGTCGTGGTCGGGCTGCGGTTCGTCGCTCTTTTTCACCACGCCGGATGTGCGTGCGAACGGGCGCAGCAGCAACAGGCTGATGCCATTGAGCAGCCAGGCCAGGGGGTAGAGGATTTTCAGCGGGACGCCCAGCAGCGTATTGCCAAAGCCCAGCACCGCTTGAGGGTGGCGAGTGGCCAGAGTGCGCGGCAAGTAGTCGGCGAGGATCAGCAGCAGGGCACAGGAGATCAGCCAGCCGAGCCATGGGCCATTCTGCGCCCAGGCGTAGATCGCCAGCAGCGTGCAGAGGATCACCACCGCCGCGCGGCACAGGCTGTTGCACAGGATCAGGCTATGGCGCGGGAAGTTCAGGCGGGCGGCAGCCTTGTCGCCCTGGCGCGTTCCGGGGCGCAGGGCCAGCAGGTGTTGTTGCGCGGCCTCGATGGCGGTAAACAGTGCCGCCCATAACAGCAGCAAGGCAATTACCGCGACCATCGGCCCCAGGGGCAAGTTGTCCATTTTTGCTGCCCGTCAGATATGCAGGATGTATTCGCGAACCAGCTTGCTGCCGAAATAGGCCAGCATCAGCAGGCAGAAACCGGCCAGCGTCCAGCGAATCGCCTTGTGCCCGCGCCAGCCGAGGCGGTTGCGGCCCCACAGCAAGACGCTGAACACCACCCAGGCCAGGCACGCCAGCAGGGTTTTGTGCACAAGGTGCTGGGCGAACAGGTTTTCGACAAACAGCCAGCCGGAGATCAGCGACAGCGACAGCAGCGTCCAGCCGGCCCACAGGAAGCCGAACAGCAGGCTCTCCATGGTTTGCAACGGCGGGAAGTTCTTGATCAGCCCGGAGGGGTGCTTGTGCTTGAGCTGGTGGTCCTGCAGCAGCAGGAGCAGGGCCTGGAACACCGCGATGGTGAACATGCCGTAGGCCAGGATCGACAGCAGGATGTGCGCGAGGATGCCCGGTTCTTCATCAATCACCTGCACCGTGCCGGTGGGCGCGAATTGCGCCAGCAGCACCGTCAGCACGCCCAGCGGGAATAACAGCACCAGCAGGTTCTCGACGGGAATCCGGTAGCAGGCCATCAGGGTCAGTGCGATGACGGCGGCGGCAATCAGGCTGGCGGCGCTGAAAAAATCCAGGCCCAGGCCGACGGGCGTCATCAGGTGGGTAAACAAACTGGCAGCGTGAGCCAGCAGCGCGAGGACGCCAAGGCCCACCAGCAGGCGTTTGTCCGCCTTGGTGCCTTGGGCCAGACGAGTGCCCTGATAGAAAGTCGCAGCGGCATACAAAATGGCGGCGGCGAGGCTGGGTAGCAAACTGGGTGACAAAGGGAGCATAAATCCTGTTAAGCAGGCCCGAAAGGCGCTGAGTTTGGCATACCCCTGCGTAACACGAAAGACTCCCGGACCAGACAGCGGGTGTGCATGGGCGCAGTCTTCGCTATAATCCGCGACCTGCCCACGCCGCAGGCTCGCCGAGCGCTGTTTTTAATAGCGATTTACCGCAGCCTGGGCCGCCATTACCTCGGTCTACCAATGCATTTCGATGAATAGGGCCTGAAAGGATCGCGCATGTTTGAAAACTTGACTGACCGTCTCTCGCAGACGCTGCGCCACGTAACCGGCAAGGCCAAGCTGACCGAGGACAATATTAAAGACACCCTGCGCGAAGTGCGCATGGCGTTGCTGGAAGCCGACGTCGCCTTGCCGGTGGTAAAGGACTTCGTCAACTCGGTCAAAGAGCGCGCAGTGGGCACCGAAGTGTCCCGCAGCCTGACCCCGGGCCAGGCGTTTGTGAAGATCGTCCAGGCCGAACTCGAAAGCCTGATGGGCGCGGCCAACGAAGACTTGAACCTCAGCGCCGTGCCACCGGCCGTCGTGCTGATGGCGGGTCTGCAGGGTGCGGGTAAGACCACCACCGCCGGCAAGCTGGCGCGCTTCCTTAAAGAGCGCAAGAAAAAGTCCGTGATGGTGGTGTCGGCCGACGTCTACCGTCCGGCGGCCATCAAGCAGTTGGAAATGCTCGCGGGCGAAGTGGGCGTGACCTTCTTCCCGTCCGACCTTAGCCAGAAGCCGGTCGACATCGCCAACGCCGCTATTAAAGAAGCCAAGCTCAAATTCATCGACGTGGTCATCGTCGATACCGCCGGTCGCCTGCACATCGACGAAGAGATGATGGGCGAGATCAAGGCACTGCATGCCGCGATCAACCCGGTCGAGACGCTGTTCGTGGTCGACGCCATGACCGGCCAGGATGCGGCCAACACCGCCAAGGCCTTTGGCGACGCCCTTCCACTGACCGGCGTGATCCTGACCAAGGTCGACGGCGATGCCCGTGGCGGTGCCGCGCTGTCGGTGCGTGCCATCACCGGCAAGCCGATCAAGTTCATCGGTATGGGCGAGAAGAGCGACGCGCTCGAGCCGTTCCACCCGGAGCGTATCGCCTCGCGCATCCTCGGCATGGGCGACGTGCTCAGCCTGATCGAACAGGCCGAAGCGACCCTCGACAAGGACAAGGCCGATAAGCTGGCCAAGAAGCTGAAGAAGGGCAAGGGCTTCGACCTCGAAGACTTCCGCGACCAGCTGCAGCAAATGAAGAACATGGGCGGCCTCGGCGGCTTGATGGACAAGCTGCCGAACATCGGCGGTGTGAACCTGGCGCAAATGGGCAATGCCCAGGGCGCGGCAGAGAAGCAGTTCAAGCAGATGGAAGCCATCATCAACTCCATGACCCCGGCCGAGCGCCGCGACCCTGAGCTGATCAGCGGTTCGCGCAAACGTCGGATCGCCATGGGTTCCGGCACCCAGGTGCAGGACATCGGTCGCTTGATCAAGCAGCACAAGCAGATGCAGAAGATGATGAAAAAGTTCTCCGCAAAAGGCGGAATGGCCAAGATGATGCGCGGCATGGGCGGTATGTTGCCCGGCGGTGGCATGCCTAAAATGTAAAGTATTCGAGCGGGAGCCCAGCTCCTGCTCCGACCCACAGGGATGTGGGATCTCCAGCAAACCCGCCGTTGGCGGGCGCTGACTCGCCGTTTTAACCGACGGCTCTATAGCAGATCTGAATGGCACGCTGATAGGCGCCAGAAAAAGACATTTGCAAAAGTCCGGATATTCCTTAGAATATGCGGCCTTTCGGGCACCTATGCCCGCTGTGCATTTAGATTTGCAGCACCGACTACAGGAACGATGTTCACATGCTAACAATCCGTCTTGCCCTTGGCGGCTCCAAAAAGCGCCCGTTTTACCACTTGACCGTAACCGACAGCCGCAACCCGCGCGACGGTTCGCACAAGGAACAGGTTGGTTTCTTCAACCCTGTTGCTCGTGGTCAAGAAGTTCGTCTGTCCGTGAACCAAGAGCGCGTAGCCTACTGGCTGAGCGTGGGTGCACAGCCATCCGAGCGCGTTGCAAAACTGTTGAAGGACTCGGCTAAGGCCGCAGCCTGAGCAATATGAACGCGACGCCAGCTGTTGCTGATGATTTGATCGTTATCGGCAAGATTTACTCTGTTCATGGCGTTCGCGGCGAAGTGAAGGTGTATTCCTTTACTGATCCGACTGAAAACCTGTTGCAGTACAAGACCTGGACGCTCAAGCGCGAAGGTAGTGTGAAACAGGTCGAGCTGGTCAGTGGACGCGGGAGCGATAAGTTCCTGGTCGCAAAGCTCAAGGGTCTTGATGACCGTGAAGAAGCTCGTCTTCTGGCCGGTTATGAGATCTGTGTGCCGCGCAACCTGTTCCCTGAATTGACCGACGGCGAGTACTACTGGTACCAGCTGGAAGGTCTGAAGGTTATTGATCAACTCGGGCAACTGTTCGGGAAAATCGATCATCTTCTGGAAACCGGCGCCAATGATGTAATGGTGGTCAAGCCTTGCGCTGGCAGCCTGGATGATCGCGAACGCCTGTTGCCTTATACGAAGCAATGCGTGTTGGCTGTCGACCTGGAAGCAGGCGAGATGAAGGTGGAATGGGACGCGGACTTCTAAGCGTGGCTAATTTGCGCATTGAAGTGATCAGTTTGTTTCCCGAGATGTTCTCCGCCATCAGCGAGTACGGCATCACCAGTCGGGCGGTGAAACAGGGGCTGTTGCAGCTTACCTGTTGGAACCCGCGAGACTACACGACGGATCGACATCACACTGTGGACGATCGCCCATTTGGCGGTGGCCCGGGCATGGTGATGAAGATCAAGCCCCTGGAAGACGCGTTGGCTCAGGCCAAGGCCGCCGCCGGGGAGAAGGCGAAGGTAATTTACCTGTCCCCTCAAGGCCGCCAGCTGAAACAGGCTGGGGTACGCGAACTGGCGAATGAGGAAGCACTGATCCTGATTGCCGGTCGCTATGAAGGCATTGACGAGCGCTTTATTGAGGCTCATGTCGATGAAGAGTGGTCGATTGGGGACTATGTCCTGTCTGGCGGTGAGCTGCCGGCGATGGTCCTGATAGATGCGGTTACACGACTGCTGCCTGGAGCTTTAGGGCATGCGGACTCCGCGGAGGAAGATTCCTTCACGGATGGTTTGCTGGATTGCCCGCACTACACCCGTCCGGAGGTGTATGCGGATCAGCGTGTTCCCGACGTATTGCTAAGTGGCAATCACGCACACATCCGGCGTTGGCGTTTACAGCAGTCCCTTGGTCGGACCTATGAACGACGCGCCGATCTTCTGGAAAGCCGCTCGCTTTCTGGAGAAGAGAAGAAGCTGCTCGAGGAATACATCCTCGCGCGGGACGATAGTTAACAACGTATCGATGGTAGGTCCATTGACTTACCTTAGGAGCACAGCATGACTAACAAAATCATCCTTGCACTCGAAGCAGAGCAGATGACCAAAGAGATCCCTACCTTTGCCCCGGGCGACACTATTGTCGTTCAGGTGAAAGTGAAGGAAGGCGACCGTTCGCGTCTGCAAGCGTTCGAAGGCGTGGTAATCGCCAAGCGTAACCGTGGTGTGAACAGTGCTTTCACTGTTCGTAAAATCTCCAACGGTGTTGGCGTAGAGCGTACTTTCCAGACCTACAGCCCGCAAATCGACAGCATGGCCGTCAAGCGTCGCGGTGACGTACGTAAAGCCAAGCTGTACTACCTGCGTGACCTGTCCGGTAAAGCAGCTCGCATCAAGGAAAAACTGGCTTAAGTCCAGCTTCCCGATGCAGAAAAAAGCAGCCTACGGGCTGCTTTTTTGTGCCTGAAATTTGTTAACTGTTCGCCGCTAACACAGCCTGGATGGCTACACCTCTTTGTAGTGAGCGGGCTTGCCCCGCGCCGGGCTGCGAAGCGGCCCCAATAAAAGCACTGCCGAGCTCCAGATAGAGCCAATTCGCCTGGTTTGGGGCCGCTTCGCAGCCCAGCGCGGGGCAAGCCCGCTCACTACAGTGTTGTGTATATACCTACGGCTATCGCAGGCTGTGTTGCCTGCCCCCATGTTGTGACCGACGATGATCCACTGTGGGAACGGGCTTGCCTGCGATAGGATCTGACAGACGCCACATAATTTTGCCTGAGCCCCCATGCCCGCCATTGACCACCCCCTGATCGACCGCTTCCTCGACGCCCTCTGGCTGGAAAAAGGCCTGTCGGACAACACTCGCCAGGCTTATCGCAGCGACCTGGCGCTGTTCAATGGCTGGTTGCAGGAGAAAAACCTCGAACTGATCAACGCCGGCCGCGAGCTGATCCTCGATCACCTGGCCTGGCGCCTGGAGCAGAACTACAAGCCACGCTCCACGGCGCGATTCCTCTCGGGTGTGCGTGGGTTTTATCGCTATCTGCTGCGAGAAAAACTGATCGCCCTCGACCCCACACTGCAAGTCGAGATGCCGCAACTCGGTAGGCCATTGCCCAAGTCCCTGTCGGAAGCCGATGTGGATGCCTTGCTCGCCGCCCCTGACCTGAGCGAAGCCATCGGCCAGCGTGACCGCGCCATGCTCGAAGTGTTGTATGCCTGCGGCCTGCGGGTGACCGAGCTGATCAGTCTGACCCTGGAGCAAGTGAACCTGCGCCAGGGCGTGCTGCGAGTAATGGGCAAGGGCAGCAAGGAGCGGCTGGTGCCGATGGGTGAGGAGGCGATTGTGTGGGTGGAGCGCTATATGCGCGATGCGCGTGGCGAACTGCTGGGTGGGCGCCCCAGTGATGTGCTGTTCCCCAGCTTGCGCGGCGAGCAGATGACCCGCCAGACCTTCTGGCATCGCATCAAGCACCAGGCCAAGGTCGCCGGGATCGGCAAGGCCCTGTCGCCCCATACCCTGCGACATGCATTCGCCACCCATTTGCTCAACCACGGCGCCGATTTGCGGGTGGTGCAAATGCTCCTCGGGCACAGCGACTTATCCACAACCCAGATCTACACCCACGTGGCGCGCGCGCGCTTGCAGGATATGCACGCCAAGCACCACCCACGGGGGTGAAAACCGCCATTTTATCCCGCCACGGGCTGCCCTGCGGCCCAACTGTGGTAGGCTTTGCCGGTTAGCAAAGGGGACGGCCCACACCCGGGTTTCATATCGGCGTACCTGCACCCGTCCTTGCATCTGCCTTCAGGAGTTCCCATGCGCTTGACCCAGATTATTGCCGCCGCAGCCATTGCGTTGGTTTCCACCTTTGTTGTCGCCGATGACGCGGCCGAGCAGACCATTCGCAAGAGCCTGGCCAACCTGCAGCTCGACACGCCGATCGAAAGCATCAGCGCCAGCCCGATGGCCGGCCTTTACGAAGTCAAGCTCAAGGGCAGCCGCGTGCTGTACGCCAGTGCCGACGGCCAGTACATAGTGCAGGGCTACCTGTTCCAGTTGAAGGACGGCAAGCCGGTCAACCTGACCGAGAAGGCCGAGCGCCTGGGCGTGTCCAAGCTGATCAACGGCATCCCGGTGGCTGAAACCGTGGTGTACCCGGCCATCGGCGAGACCAAGACGCACATCACCGTGTTCACCGACACCACCTGCCCGTACTGCCACAAGCTTCACGCCGAAGTGCCTGCGCTGAACAAGCTGGGCGTGGAAGTACGCTATGTAGCGTTCCCGCGCCAGGGCCTGGGTTCGCCGGGTGACGAGCAGTTGCAAGCCGTATGGTGCTCAGCCGACAAGAAGGCGGCCATGGACAAGATGGTCGACGGCAAGGAAATCAAGGCGGCCAAATGCGCCAACCCGGTTTCCAAGCAGTTCGCCCTGGGCCAGTCCATTGGCGTGAACGGTACACCGGCCATCGTTTTGGCTGACGGCCAGGTGATTCCGGGCTACCAGCCGGCACCACAAGTTGCCAAACTGGCGCTGAGTGCCAAATAAACCAGCATCGTCGAACCTTTGACGATCATGGCCCGTGGCTAAGTCGACGGGCCATTAATTGAAAGCCGCAGTTGTGCGGCTGTTTTCCACGGCCGACCTAGCGTCGGCCGTTTCATGGGGAGTTCTTCAGTGAAACCGGTCAAAGTAGGCATCTGTGGGTTAGGGACCGTCGGTGGCGGCACCTTCAACGTACTTCAGCGTAATGCTGAAGAAATTTCCCGTCGCGCAGGCCGCGGGATTGAAGTGGCGCAAATTGCCACGCGTTCGCCAAAGCCTCAGTTCCAAACGACCGGTATTGCGATTACCAACGATGTCTTCGCCGTTGCCACCAACCCTGAAATCGATATCGTCATCGAGCTGGTCGGTGGCTACACCGTGGCCCGCGAGCTGGTGCTCAAGGCCATCGAGAACGGCAAGCACGTGGTCACCGCCAACAAGGCGCTGATCGCCGTGCACGGCAACGAGATCTTCGCCAAGGCGCGCGAGAAGGGCGTGATCGTGGCGTTCGAAGCCGCCGTGGCCGGTGGCATCCCGGTGATCAAGGCGATCCGTGAAGGCCTGTCCGCCAACCGTATCAACTGGGTCGCCGGCATCATCAACGGCACCGGTAACTTCATCCTCACCGAAATGCGCGAGAAGGGCCGTACCTTCGAAGACGTGCTGGCCGAAGCCCAGGCCCTGGGTTATGCCGAAGCCGACCCGACGTTTGACGTGGAAGGCATCGACGCGGCGCACAAACTGACCATCCTGGCGTCAATTGCCTTTGGTATCCCGCTGCAGTTCGACAAGGCCTACACCGAAGGCATCACCAAGCTGACCACCGCCGACGTGAACTACGCCGAAGCCTTGGGTTATCGCATCAAGCACCTGGGCGTGGCGCGCAGCACACCGGCCGGTATCGAGTTGCGTGTGCACCCGACGCTGATCCCGGCCGACCGCCTGATCGCCAACGTCAATGGCGTGATGAACGCGGTGATGGTCAACGGTGATGCCGCGGGTTCAACGCTGTTCTACGGCGCCGGTGCCGGCATGGAGCCGACCGCTTCGTCGGTGATCGCCGACCTGGTGGATGTGGTCCGCGCCATGACCAGCGACCCGGAAAACCGCGTGCCGCACCTGGCCTTCCAGCCGGATTCGCTGTCGGCCCACCCGATCCTGCCGATCGAAGCCTGCGAAAGCGCCTACTACCTGCGCATCCAGGCCCAAGACCATCCGGGCGTGTTGGCCCAGGTCGCCAGCATCCTGTCGGAGCGCGGCATCAACATCGAGTCGATCATGCAGAAGGAAGTCGAGGAGCAAAACGGCCAGGTGCCGATGATCCTGCTGACTCACCGCGTGCTCGAACAGCACATCAACGATGCCATCGCCGCGCTGGAAGCCCTGCAGGGCGTCGTCGGGCCGGTGGTGCGGATTCGCGTCGAACACCTGAACTAATGGTTTTGCTGCAAGGGCCCCGCAGGTTCGGCGGCCCTTGTTCAAGAATGCTCTAGAGGAGCCAGTCATGCGTTATATCAGCACCCGCGGCCAGGCACCGGCCCTGAATTTCGAAGACGTCTTGCTGGCAGGCCTTGCCACTGACGGCGGCCTGTATGTGCCGGAAAACCTGCCACGCTTCACCCAGGAAGAAATCGCTTCGTGGGCCGGCCTGCCGTACCACGAGCTGGCCTTCCGGGTGATGCGCCCGTTCGTCACCGGCAGCATTCCCGATGCGGACTTTAAAAAGATTCTGGAAGAGACCTACGGCGTGTTTTCCCACAGCGCCATCGCGCCTCTGCGCCAGCTGAATGGCAACGAGTGGGTGCTTGAACTGTTCCACGGCCCGACCCTGGCGTTCAAGGACTTCGCCCTGCAACTGCTCGGTCGTTTGCTGGATTATGTGCTGGAGAAGCGCGGTGAGCGCGTGGTGATCATTGGCGCCACCTCCGGTGACACCGGTTCGGCCGCCATCGAAGGCTGCAAGCACTGCGAAAACGTCGACATCTTCATCCTGCACCCGCACAAGCGCGTGTCGGAAGTACAGCGTCGCCAGATGACCACCATTTTTGGCGAGAACATCCACAACATCGCCATCGAAGGCAACTTCGATGACTGCCAGGAAATGGTCAAGAACAGCTTCGCCGACCAGAGCTTCCTGAAAGGCACGCGCCTGGTGGCGGTGAACTCGATCAACTGGGCGCGGATCATGGCCCAGATCGTCTACTACTTCCATGCCTCCCTGCAGCTGGGCGGGCCGGCGCGTTCGGTGTCGTTCTCGGTGCCAACCGGCAACTTCGGCGACATCTTCGCCGGTTACCTGGCGCGCAACATGGGCCTGCCGATCAACCAGTTGATCGTCGCCACCAACCGCAATGACATCCTGCACCGCTTCATGAGCGGCAACCAGTACGTCAAGGAAACCCTGCACGCGACCCTGTCGCCGTCGATGGACATCATGGTTTCTTCGAACTTCGAGCGCCTGCTGTTCGACATGCACGGTCGCAATGGCGCGGCGATTGCCGGCTTGATGGACACCTTCAAGAGCGGTGGCGGTTTCAGCGTTGATGAAGAGCGCTGGACCGAAACCCGCAAGCTGTTCGACTCGCTGGCCGTGGACGACGCACAGACCTGCGAAACCATCGCTGAAGTCTACGCCCAGACCGGCGAGCTGCTCGACCCGCACACCGCCATCGGTGTGAAGGCCGCGCGCGAATGCCGTCGCAGCCTGGACATCCCGATGGTGATACTCGGCACCGCGCACCCGGTGAAATTCCCGGAAGCGGTGGAGAAGGCCGGGGTTGGCAAGGCACTGGAATTGCCGGTGCACCTGGCAAACCTGTTCGAGCGTGAAGAGCGTTGCACCGTATTGGCCAATGACCTGAAGGCTGTGCAGGCGTTTGTGAGCCAGCACGGCAACCGGGGTAAGCCGCTGTAAGGCACACCGCGTAGACAAAAACGCCGCTTTCCCTTCCTTGGGTCAGCGGCGTTTTTCGTATCAGGCAGGCCCGGTCGAGCGTTACGAGAATAGTTTCTGCGCGACGACTATGACGGTGCCGACGGCGGCATAAAACCCTGTTGCGATACCCACCGGGTACCAGAAAGTCTCGCAGGTTATCTTCAGGGACTCTTTGTTGAGCTTGTTTTGCTCTGCGTTCATACGTGCAATTTCAGCAAAAATACGTGATACCTCGGCGTGCATCCTGTCTGTCGACGTCTGCTGTTCATTTTGTTCCGCCATCGTAATCATCCTTTGCAATAGGGGCCTTTTGATATGCGCTCTTGCCTGCATGGCAGAGTGACCAGCGCTCACCGAGTATAGGATTCACCCTCTGCCTCCGCGTCCGGCAAACCCCAAAACAGCCACCCATTGCGTAAGCAGTTATGTGAGCCGTTTTTTCCCTGTCATGTTGCAAGCGCATGCTGGAATCCGTCACCCCCTGACGGCCCCATAAAGACGATAAAGCGAACTTTCCTACGTCACAAACAGTCACTTAGGATAGATGCAGCTCCCGTTGAAACGATTGTTCCCGAACTATTGAGTGGTGATCGAGATGGAAAGTATCAGCCTATTGCTCGAAGAAGCACTGAGCCCTTATCAGGTTACGCTGACCACCTCTGGTGTGCAGGGCGAGTGCCTGGTGACGGTGAAGAATCCTGCTGGCGCTATCGTGGTCGAGCGTGAAGTCGATCGTGCGCAACTGATGGACAAGCGCGTGCTGGTGGATGTGGTGGATTGCCTGTTGCGCGACCTCAAGATTGCCGAAGGGCGCCTGGAACCGTCGGTCATTGCAGCCTTGCGCAATGCTGCCCAGACGCGCAGCCCCGCCGTCGCATGAAGAATTGTTTAACTGTGGAAACTTCCTACAACGTGGCCGGTCAGATTTCGTAACAGCAAGAGCAAACATTGTGCTCCGGTGTTTGTGCCTTGCTGTACTGGTCTTTGTAGGCCACGTTTAACCCCGAGGTGTCTCCCCACCCTTCGGGGTTTCTTTTTGCCTGCGATTTGTCACGGTTCGGGTGAGTCCTGGAAAAAGCGCGGGTTGTCGCGCAGGTATTGTTCGCGCATGACCGGATCCAGCCAAGCAGCATAGGACTGCTGCACCTGCTCCTGTGGGATGTCGCGCAGCACCTGGTCGATTCGTTCAATGGCACGACGCCCCTGGGCGGTATCCGAACAGGCGATATGCGTACGTTGGTAGGGCATTGAGCCTTTGATCGGATAAAAGCTCAGGTCGTCCGAAGCAATCCTCTGTTGCAGCGCGTGATAGCGGATTTCCGGCCAATACCCCAACACCGCTTCCAGCCGTCCCCGGCGCTGCATTTGCAACAAGCTGCCAAGGGCGTCGTTGCCGTAATGAAGCGCCACTGTGTGTGCATCGGCGTGTTTAAGCTGCTCATCGATCACCGGGCCGTAGCTGCGCTCCGCCGTGGCACCCACCCGCGTTCCACGGGCGTCGAGAAAAGCCTGCAGGTCGAACTGGCCGTCCACGATGAACGGCGCCATGGCGTCCTGTTGGCTGCGCCGTATCGCGATGCCATTGCTGGGGGTAACGAACGCCTGGCGAGAAAACACCACGTACTTGGCCCGTTCCGGCGTCCACAGCAGCGATGGATCGCAGGTGAATGAGGGGTCACTCAACATTTGCGTGCCCCGAGCGCGGTTGACGTGCAGCACCTGATGCCGGTATTCCGGCAGGCGCTCGATCAGTATCGGCAATAGTTGATCCAGCGCGCCCTGGCCTTTGCGCGGGCCTTCGAAAATGGTCAAAGGTGGCAAGTCACGCACTAGCCAGATCAGCGTGTCTTCAGCGCTGGCCGGCAGAGGCAAGCCGCAAGCGAGCATGACGCTGAGGCCTAGCTGAATAAGCCGACGAGCCATCAGATCGCGCCGTCCTCGCGTAAACGCACAATCGCGGCCGCGTCATAACCCAGGCTGCCCAGCACCGTGCTGTTATGTTCACCCAACTGTGGCCCCACCCATTCACAGCTGCCCGGCGTGTCCGACAGCTTGGGCACGATGCCCGGCATCTTGAACGCCTTGCCGTCGGGAAGCTGGGCCTTGAGGAACATCTCCCTGGCAAGGAATTGCGGGTCGCCCAGCATGTCCTCGGCACTGTAGATCCGGCTGGCAGGCACTTCGGCTTTATTCAGCCGCTCCACCACCTGATCCAGCGGCAGTGAGTTTACCCAGCGATCAATCACCCCATACAGCTCATCGCGACGGCTGTCGCGTCCGTCATTGCTGGCAAGCGAGGGATCGTTGGCCAAGTCCTCACGGCCAATGGCTGACATGAAGCGCTTGAAGATCGCGTCCCCGTTGGCGCCAATCTGCACATGCTTGCCGTCGGCGCTGGTGTGGATCGAGGAGGGCGTAATACCGGGCATGATGTTGCCGGTGCGTTCGCGAATAAAGCCGAACACGTCGAACTCCGGGATCATGCTTTCCATCATGGCGAAGATGGCTTCATACAGCGCCACATCGACCACCTGGCCCAGGCCGCCGTTGACTTCGCGATGACGCAGCGCCATCAGCGCGCCGATCACCGCCCACAACGCGGCAATCGAATCGCCGATGGAAATGCCGGTACGCACCGGCGGGCGGTCTTCGAACCCGGTGATATAGCGCAAGCCGCCCATGGATTCACCCACCGCACCAAACCCTGGCTGGTCTTTCATTGGCCCGGTCTGGCCAAAGCCGGAGAGGCGCACCATCACCAGCTTGGGGTTGAGGGCGTGCAGGGTTTCCCAACTCAGGCCGAGTTTCTCCAGCACGCCGGGGCGGAAGTTCTCGATCAGGATGTCGGCGTTGGCCAACAGCTGTTTGAGGATGGCCAGGCCGTCCGGATGCTTAAGGTTCAGCGTCAGCGATTGCTTGTTGCGCGCCTGCACAAACCACCACAGCGACGTGCCTTCGTACAGCTTGCGCCATTTGCGCAGCGGGTCGCCGCCGTCCGGCGATTCGACCTTGATCACCTCGGCGCCGAATTCCGCGCAGATACGTGAGGCGAACGGGCCGGCGATCAGGGTGCCGAGTTCGATGACTTTCAGGCCGGCAAGCGGTTTGGCATTAAACGACATGAGGATCCTTGTCTGCGCGGGGCGGTGGTGTGATGCCTTTTAACATAGGCGAGCGGCCCAGGGATAAGGATGATGCAGCGCAGGATTCGTTGAATGGCCTCGCCATCGGTTAGACTGGCCGCCTTTCCCTGTCTCTAGAAGTCCGTTCATGGCCCAGCCGTCCACGACCTACAAATTCGAACTCAACCTCACCGACCTTGACCGCTCGGTGTACGAGAGCGTTAAACAGACCATCGCCCGCCACCCTTCGGAAACCGAAGAGCGCATGACCGTACGTCTGCTGGCCTACGCCCTCTGGTACAACGAGCAGTTGGCATTCGGTCGTGGCCTGTCAGATGTAGACGAGCCAGCCCTGTGGGAAAAAAGCCTGGATGACCGGGTTTTGCACTGGATTGAAGTCGGCCAGCCGGATGCCGACCGCCTCACCTGGTGCTCGCGCCGCACCGAACGCACCAGCCTGCTGGCCTACGGCAGCCTGCGGGTGTGGGAAGGCAAGGTGGTGCCTGTGGCGAATAACCTGAAAAACGTGCACATCGCCGCCGTGCCCCAGGAAGTCCTCGAGACGCTGGCCAAGGACATGCCCCGCGTTATCAAGTGGGACGTGATGATCAGCGAAGGCACGATTTTCGTCACTGACGACCGTGGCCAGCATGAAGTCCAACTGCAATGGCTGGTCGGCGAGCGCGGTTGAAACGGTGGGAGGGGGCTTGCTCCCGATCGCGGCGGTTCAGTCAGCACCCCATCGACTGATACACCGTAATCGGGAGCAAGCCCCCTCCCACAATGACCTGTGTCGTTTGTAGCCTTGTTGTTTAACCGTCTTATCAAAGAGAAGCTCCCGTCGCCCCATGCGTATCGATCCTCGCCCGTTGCCTGCCGTCCTGCCGTTTCTCGGTGACTTGCCACCGCTGTTGACCCGTCTCTACGCCGCGCGCGGGGTGCAGTCCGAAGCCGAGCTGGACAAAAGCCTGGCGCGGTTGATTCCCTATCAGCAGCTCAAGGGCATCGACGCAGCGGTGGACTTGCTGGTGACCGCGTTGGAACAGCGCCAGCGTATCCTCATCGTCGGCGACTTCGACGCCGACGGCGCCACTGCCAGCACCGTGGGCACCTTGGGCCTGCGCTTGCTCGGCGCCGCCCATGTCGATTACCTGGTGCCCAACCGCTTCGAGTATGGCTACGGCCTGACCCCGGAAATCGTTGCGGTCGCGCTGCAGCGCGAGCCGCAGTTGCTGATCACCGTGGACAACGGTATCTCCAGCGTCGAAGGCGTGGCGGCGGCGAAAGCGGCCGGGCTGAAGGTGTTGGTAACTGACCACCATTTGCCCGGCGATGAATTGCCGGCGGCGGATGCCATTGTCAACCCGAACCAGCCGGGCTGTGAGTTCCCGAGCAAGGCCCTGGCCGGTGTGGGCGTGATCTTCTACGTGCTGATGGCCCTGCGGGCGCGCCTGCGCAGCTTGGGCTGGTACGAGCATAAGCCTCAACCCAACATCGGCGAACTGCTCGACCTGGTGGCCCTGGGCAGTGTGGCCGACGTAGTGCCCTTGGACGCCAACAACCGCATCCTGGTGCATCAGGGCCTGGAGCGCATCCGCGCCGGTCGCGCACGGCCGGGGATCAAGGCGATCCTTGAAGTGGCCAAGCGCGACGCGGCACGTATCACCTCCACCGACCTGGGCTTTATCCTCGGGCCGCGCCTGAATGCCGCCGGGCGCCTGGATGACATGAGCCTGGGCATCGAATGCCTGCTCACCACCGACGTTTCCGCCGCGCGTGAAATGGCCGCGCAACTGGACGGCATGAACCAGGACCGTAAATCCATCGAGCAAGGCATGCAGCGCGAGGCCCTGGCCCAGCTCAAGGACTTGCCGGTGGAGTCGATGCCCTACGGGCTGTGCCTGTTCGACCCGGAATGGCACCAGGGCGTGATCGGCATTCTCGCCTCGCGCATGAAAGAGCGCTATTTCCGCCCGACCATCGCCTTCGCTGATGCCGGTGATGGCCTGCTCAAGGGCTCAGGGCGCTCTGTGCCGGGGTTTCATATCCGCGATGCGCTGGCGGTGGTCGCCAGCCAGCATCCCCACCTGATCGCCAAATACGGCGGCCATGCCATGGCCGCCGGTTTGACGCTGCCCGAAGAAAACTTCCCGCTGTTTGCCGAGGCCTTTGATGCCGAAGTGCGTCGGCAGCTGCGCGAAGAAGACCTGACCGGGCGCCTGCTGTCCGACGGTACTCTGGCAGTGGAAGAGTTTCACCTGGAACTGGCCCGCGCATTGCGGCACGCGGGCCCGTGGGGGCAGCACTTTCCCGAGCCGTTGTTTCACGGGGTGTTTCAGTTGGTGGAGCAGCGCGTGGTGGGCGAGCGGCACCTGAAAGTGGTGCTCAAGAGCGAATGCGGGTCCGTGAAGCTCGACGGCATTGCGTTTGGGGTGGACCGTGAGGTCTGGCCGAACCCGACGGTGCGTTGGGTGGAGCTGGCCTATAAGCTGGATGTGAACGAGTTTCGCGGGAATGAAACCGTGCAACTGATGATCGCGCACATCGAGCCACGCTAGATCTAAGCAACACCACAAAGCCAATGTGGGAGGGGGCTTGCTGCCGATGGCAGTAGACCAGCCAACTGATCTTTGGCTGACCCACCGCTATCGGGAGCAAGCCCCCTCCCACATTTGGTTTTGCGTATGGCAGAAATTACTCGGCTTTGTCCTTGGCCTGGTGCTTCACGATGATATCCACCAACCGTTTGGCCAGCGCCGGGTAGTTCTCGTCGAAGTGATGCCCACCTGGCAACTTCAAGGCTTCACCCACGGCGGTCTTGTCCGTGCAGCCGCTCTCGTCGACTTCTTCCGCACCGTAGATGCACACCACTTTCTCAGGCGGCAGCTTGGCCATTTCCGGGCCGGTGGCGGCTTCTTTGCCTGCGTTGCCCAGCCAACCTTCCACTTCAATCTCGAAGCTGCCAGTACGCGCAAATGCCAGCAGGATGATCGCGTCCACGCGCTGTTGCTCGTTTTCCGGCAGGCGGTTGTAGATGGCCGGCAGTACATCGGCGCCGAACGAGTAACCGGTCAGCACGAAGCGCTTGGTGCCCCACTTCTGCCGGTAGTGCTGCATCAGCTCGGTGAGGTCCTTGGCGCTTTGTTCCGGGCTCTTGTGCTGCCAGTAGTAGCGCAGGGTGTCGATGCCCACCACCGGGTAGCCGATCTTGGCCATTTCACCGGCCACGTCGCGGTCCAGGTCGCGCCAGCCGCCGTCGCCGGAGAGGAACAGGGTGACGGTGTCCTTGGCTTGGCCCGCCGGTACTTCAACCACTGGAATCGCCAGGCCGCCGTTGTCCGAGCCCACCAGTTGCTTGCGCAGCTCGTTGTTCAGCACTTGCGGGTAATGAATGTCGTAGTCGCTGATGCTGGTCGTGGCACGTGGGGTATCGCGTACGAAACTGGCGGCATCATCCTCAGGGTTGTCGTTCCAGGCCACCAGCCAATTGCCGTGGGCTGAGGTTTTCGGCAAAGGGTCGTTGCAGCCTGGCTGGGTCATGGCGAAACCGACGGAGATGGCGTTGGCCTTGTCGTCGCTTTGTGCCGCCAGCCAGCGCCAGGCCAGGCTTGCGCCAGGGCCGATGCCGCTGACCAGCGTCGCCGGGCCCTTGAGCTGGCCCAGGGCGCTTTGCAGGGCTTGTTCCTGCAGCTTGCAATCGTCCTTGGGCAGGATCACCTGGACAATCTGCGCCTTGCCGCCTTGGCTCAAGGCAATCAGTTGGCTGTCCGTCAGGGTTTCATCGGCCATCACGGCCACGGCCACACGGGCCTTGGGCGTGCCGTACGGGGTCACGCGGGTCATGACCGAACCGTCGGCCTGGGGCAGTTGCTCCAGGGTCGGCTGCGGGGCAGGGCGGTTCCAGTACCAATAGCCGCCACCCAGGACCAGGGCGAGCAGCACTACAAAGGCCAATACATACCGCCAGGAACGTCGAATCATCAGCGTTTCACCAATCCAGTCAAGCCGCCCGCGATCAGGGCGGCGGTATCGGCCAGTGCCACCAGCGGATCAAGTCCTGCGGGCACGGCCATGTAACGGGGTTCCCAGTCAGGCTGGAACTTGTCTTTGAAGCGGCGCAAACCTTGGAAGTTATACAGTTGCTCGCCACGTCGGAACACCATCGAGCCCAGGCGTTGGGTCAGCGGGGCGCCGCGGCGTGGTTGCAGGCCCGACAACGGCACCATGCCGAGGCTGAAGCGGGCGTAGCCGTGACTCTTATAGTGTTGAATCAGGCCGACCATCATGAACTCCATGGTCAGCTTGGGCGCATCCGGGTGGGCGCGCATCAGGTCGAGACTGGCCAGGTCGTGGTTGTAGGTCTCGAGCAGGTTGGCGAAGGCCACCGGGCGCCCTTCGAAGCGAATGATCGCAATGCGGAAGTGCTTGAGGTAGTCGTCGCTGAAACGTCCCAGGGAAAAGCCTTTTTCCCGTACGTTCTTGCCGGTCAGCCAGGCATCGGAGATGACCTTGAGTTCATCCATCGGCGCCGTGCCCGGTTCAAAGATCTCCAGGGACAGACCGTCGCGGGTGCCGCGGTTCCAGGTGTAGCGCAGGTCCTTCATCTCTTTGCCCTTGGCTTCCAGGTCAAAGCGTTTCAGGTCGACGCGGGCTTCTTCGCCCAGCTTGATCGCGGTGAGGCCGATGTCCATGTAGTACGGCAGGTTCTCCGCGCGGACCTGGTAGAACACCGGGCGCGCGTGGTGGATGTCGCACAGGTCGCGGAACTGCCAGATCATTTCGGCGCGGGGCTGGGTCGGGCCGATTGGGTCGTACAAGGCTACCAGGCTGCGCCCGCGACGGGCGTACATGAGGAAAGCTTCATCATTGGGATGGAACAGCAGCGCCTTGTCACCGGTCAGCGCCAGGCCGCCGTCCGGCTGGGACGAGGCCATCAGGATCTTGCTGGCGCGCTCCAGTTCGTCGGGGGTCGGAAGGTGGATCACCGGGCGCGCGGTGCGCAGCAGCCAGGTGAGCGACACGATCACCAGCAGCACGGCGGCGCCCAGCAGCGAGCGCAAGCCGCGTGGGGCGTTGGCGTCCAGGGTGAACTGCCACCACAGCTGGTGACTGTAAGGGACGTCTTGGTAAGCGAACAGCAACAGCCAGATCGAGGCTCCCAGCACGCAGACACTGGCGACCAGGTACAGCGGCGAGAAGGGCAGCTCGGTGAGGCGGCTGGCGCGGTAGAACGAGCGGCGGAAGATTGCCAGCAGGATGGCGGTCATGGTCATCAGGCTGGCTTCTTCCCAATCGAAGCCTTTGAGCAGCGAGAGCAGGGCGCCCACCAGCAGCAGCACCATGGTCAGCATCCAGGCGGCTGACAAGCGTCGACGCAGGCCCTGGGCCAGCAGCAGGCAGAGCACGCCGATCAGGCTGGCGCCGAAGTGCGAGGCGTCAATCAGGCGGTGGGGAATCAGGAAGCCGATGTTTTCCAGGCGTGAGTCGATTTCGGGCGTGGCGCCGGAAAACAGCAGGACCACGCCGGACAAAAAAACCAGTACGGCCAGTACTGGCGCCGCCAGCCCCGAGGCGACCCGCAGGCTTTGCTGGGTCTGGAACAGACGCTGGGCTTCGTTGACCAGCAGGAACACGCAGGCGATCAGCAGCGGCAGCACCACATAGATCATGCGGTACAGCAGCAGGGCAGCAGCCAATGGCGCGGCACCGAGTTTATCGGCGAAGGCCGCCAGCAGGATCGCTTCGAATACCCCCACGCCGCCCGGTACATGGCTGAGCACGCCGGCGGCCAGGGCCAGCAGGTACACGAGCAGGAAGGGCCCGAAGGGCGGCGCTTCCGGCAGCAGCATATAAAGGACGGTGGCGGCAGCGGCGACGTCCAGTGCGGTGATGATCAGTTGCAGGAAGGTCAGGCGGCGACCCGGCAGGCGCAGGGTACGACGGCCGGCTTTGACCAGCAGGTTGTCCGGGTAGGGCTGTTCCGGCAGGCGACGGCGATAAATGCCGATGCACAACACCACCGACAACAGCAGCACTGCGCCGGCGATGCCGCCGAGCAGGGTTTGCGGCAGATGCAGATAGGTGGATGCCGCGGGCAGGTTGCTCAAGGTGGCCAGTGCAGCCAGGGGCGGCAGTGCGCAGCCCAGGGCCAGGCTGGCGAACACCGTCATGTGGGCAACTTCCGACGCCCCGATACCATGGCGTGCATATAAACGGTAACGCACCGAGCCGCCCGAGAGCATCGACAGGCCAATCGCATTGCCAATGGCAAACGCGGTAAAGCCGCCCAGGGCCAGGGTCTTGGCGGGTAGCTTCACCCCTGCATAGCGCGCACCGGAAAACTCGTAGCCCAATAGGATCACAAAGCCGGCGACGGCCGCGGCAAATGCGCCGAGCAGGGCCGGCTTGGGCACTTCCAGGATCGAGTCGTGGAGGGCGTAAAGGTCCAGCTCCAGCAGCAGGTGTCGGCAAGCGATCAGGGCGATGGCGAACAGCAGCAGCGTGACGGCCAGCCCGATGGGTTGCCGGTACTTGCTCACCAGGTCCAGCCAACGCAAACGCGTTGGCGGGATCGGTTGTTCTGCTGTGACGGTGTCTTGTGGTTCAGACGAGTTGGCGCGCATCAATCACCTCGTGGATTGTGCGCGACAGGATGGAGGTATCCAGCCAAGTTACCAATCCCTATGGACAAAATAATTACAAATATTAACGCGTATCACCGGGGTCGGCGACAGCGGCCATTGGTCGTAGAGGGTAGTGCTTGAGCATTCAGCATAGCTTGCAATGACATGGACTCTACAACCCGTGTGGGGTTTCATGAAAGATGCCATGCCATTGTTTCAGAAGAACTTTTTTACCGGATACAAAAAAGGCCACTCTTTCGAGTAGCCTTTTTTGATGTTTGGTTGCGGGAGCCGGATTTGAACCGACGACCTTCGGGTTATGAGCCCGACGAGCTACCAGACTGCTCCATCCCGCGTCTGTGGGCGGCATTCTACAGCCCAGCGGCGAGGTGTCAACCGTTAATGGGCCGATGGGTCAAATAAGTGTAATTTGACCTGCCAGTCACCCTAAGTACCATCCCTTTCAAGGTCTTTTCGTTTTGGCAGCCTTGATTACCCGGTCGGTTGAAACATGTGCATGTACCGCAGTGCCTTGGA
>NZ_LKEG01000038.1 GCF_001645105.1 Pseudomonas marginalis | reverse complement strand
GATTTACGCATATCCAAACACCTCAGATTTGAGCGCTATCATAGCGCCCGATTGAAGTGTCCAAAATCATTAGGCCAGTTCAGTTTGCTCCCGATAACGGAGTGTCAGTCAGCTCATCTGCAACTGATCCCCTGCTATCGGGAGCAAGCCCCCTCCCACATGTTGATTTCCACTCGTCAGGGCGTTATTTCTTCTGTTTCGGAATCCGCACCAACTGCGTATCCGAATAGATGTCATGCCAGCTGCGTTTGCGCTTATCAAACAGCGACCAGATAAATCCCAGCCCCACGCACAACCACGACGCGATCGCCACCACAAAGCGCAACAGCGCCTGCCACAGGCTGATCCGCGAGCCGTCCGCGTTCTGTACGCGCACGCCCCACACCTGCATGCCCAGGGTCTGGCCGGAATGGGTCCAGAACTTGGCAAAGAAGCCAAACAGCACAAACAACAGAATCGTCGACAGCAACGGGTCGCCGTCCAGCGCACCGGATTCGGTGAGGGTGCGCATCTTGGCCTCGCCAACAAACGCGATCCAGACCAGCTTGTAGATAAACGCAGTGACAATCAGCAGGGCAGTGCACAACAGGAAGTCATAGAACATCGCTGCCAGGCGACGGCCCAGGCCAACGGCGGGGAACTCGCCTTGGGGGCTCAGCAGGGGTTTCGGCATGGCAGGGCTCTCTTATGAAAAAAGCCATTTTACGAGCAAACGCGCATAAAAAAGCCCCTGATGTCAGCATCAGGGGCTTTTTGTCGCAGGGAAGGATCAGGCTTCTGCGATTACTTCATCAGCCTGCATGCCTTTTTGACCCTGCACGGCAACGAAGGTCACCTTCTGGCCTTCTTTCAGGCTCTTGAAGCCGTTGCCTTGAATAGCGCGGAAATGCACGAACAGATCCGGACCGCTTTCTGGAGTGATAAAACCAAACCCTTTCTCGTCGTTAAACCACTTGACGGTACCGCTCTGACGTGTCGACATTTCTTCTTTCCTTTGACGCTAAAAATTAATGACAGCCCCTTTCGAATGAAAGAGTACTGGGCTGGGTTGCAGGAAAGTAAGAGACGTCGAACGGGTTGTAGCACAACTACTTCAGCTACTGCCCAGGTCCAGGTTCCAAGCGACCCATGCAAACACAGTGGTCAAACTCTACGCCAACTAACAGAGAAAAAACAAGTCCTGCCAAAAGCCCAGCTTTTGCTGGGGCTAATGACACTTGTATGAATGTTGTGGATCAGACTTATTCGATAGAGTTGGTCACTTGTTATAGGTTGAGCCCTATAACAAAGACTATCGACAGTGCACTGTTTTATGGCGGTTGCGTTACAGATTAGTGCACGTTAACGCATCCGCGTTACTTATAGAAACAGTCAATCAGCCACGGAAGTAACGTTGCGGTACAAATGGCATTTTACTTACACGAAGTGGCACCTTTTTCCCACGCACCAACGCAGAGACTTCGGTGTCCAGTGCGATGAATGCGCTGTCCAGATAACCCATTGCCAACGGGCCGCCGAGGGTCGGACCGAAACCACCGCTGCATACGCTGCCAATCACTGTGCCGTCGGCGTCGACGATCTCCGCGCCTTCGCGCACGGGCGTGCGCTCTTGTGGCAACAGCCCTACACGTTTACGGCTCACACCGGCTTGCTGCTGGGTGAAGATCGTGTCGGCACCCGGGAAGCCACCGGCACGTGCGCCATCGGCGCGACGGGCCTTGGAGATCGCCCACAGCAGGCTGGCTTCGATCGGCGTGGTGTCGGTGTTCATGTCGTGGCCGTACAGGCACAGGCCCGCTTCCAGGCGCAACGAATCGCGGGCGCCCAGGCCGATGGCCTGCACTTCGGTCTCGGCCAGCAGGCTGCGGGCGAGGCTTTCGGCGTTGGCGGCCGGTACTGAGATTTCGAAGCCGTCTTCACCGGTGTAGCCCGAACGGCTGACATAGCAGTCCACGCCCAGCAGGCGCAGGGAGGCGAACTGCATAAACGTCATCTGGGTGACTTCCGGTGCCAGGCGGGCCAGCACCTTGACCGCCGCCGGGCCTTGCAGCGCCAGCAAGGCGCGCTCTTCAAACAACGGCTCGATGCTGCACTGGTCGCCGATATGCTGACGCAGGTGCGCCAGATCCTGGTCCTTGCAGGCGGCGTTGACCACCAGGAACAGTTCGTCGTTGCCCAGGTTCGCCACCATCAGGTCGTCGAGAATGCCGCCCTGAGCGTTGGTGAACATCGCATAGCGCTGCATGCCTACCGGCAGGTCGATGATGTCGACCGGCACCAGGGTTTCCAGGGCCTTGGCGGCATTCGCGCCGGTCAGGCGGATCTGACCCATGTGGGACACGTCGAACAGCCCGGCCTGATCACGGGTGTGCAGGTGTTCCTTCATGACGCCCAGTGGGTATTGCACCGGCATGTCGTAGCCGGCGAAGGGCACCATGCGCGCGCCCAGTTCAATGTGCAGGGCGTGCAGAGGGGTTTTCAACAGGGTTTCGGTGGACATATTCAGCTCCTGAAAAACGTGCTGGCGCGCCGTTAGGCGTCAGCACTCGATAATGTTGACCGCCAAACCGCCACGGGCGGTTTCCTTGTATTTGCTTTTCATGTCGGCGCCGGTCTGGCGCATGGTGCGGATGACCTTGTCCAGCGAGACGAAGTGTTGCCCGTCGCCACGCAGCGCCATGCGCACCGCATTGATCGCCTTGACCGAGCCCATCGCATTGCGCTCGATGCAGGGCACCTGCACCAACCCGCCAATCGGGTCGCAGGTGAGGCCGAGGTTGTGTTCCATGCCGATTTCGGCGGCGTTTTCCACCTGGGAAACGCTGCCACCCAAGACTTCGCACAGCGCGCCGGCGGCCATGGAACAGGCCACGCCGACTTCACCCTGGCAGCCGACTTCGGCACCCGAGATCGACGCGTTTTCCTTGTACAGAATGCCGATGGCGGCGGCGGTGAGCAGGAAGCGCACCACGCCGTCTTCGTTCGCGCCGGGGATAAAGCGCATGTAGTAATGCAGCACCGCCGGCACAATCCCGGCCGCACCGTTGGTGGGCGCCGTGACCACGCGCCCGCCGTTGGCGTTTTCTTCGTTGACCGCCAGCGCGTACAGATTGACCCAATCCAGCACCGACAGTGGGTCGCGCAGCGCCGATTCCGGGTGCTTGCACAGCTGGCGATGCAACGCCGCAGCGCGACGCTTGACCTTCAGGCCGCCAGGCAGAATCCCTTCATTGCGACAGCCTGCGTCCACGCAGTCCTGCATCACTTGCCAGATCTTCAGCAGGCCGGCGCGGGTTTCCGCTTCCGGGCGCCAGGCACTTTCATTGGTCAGCATCACCTGGCTGATGGACAGCCCGTAAGTGGTGCAATGGCCCAGCAAGTCCTTGGCGTGCTTGAAGGGAAAGGTCAATGGCGTGGCGTCTTCGACAATCCGGTCGGCGCCGGCGGCGTCTTCATCCACCACAAAACCGCCGCCCACCGAGTAGTACTCGCGGCTGCGGATCTGGATATTGGCGGCGTCGAAGGCGCGGAAAATCATGCCGTTGGGATGATAGGCGAGGGGTTTGCGAATCATCGCCAAGTGTTCTTTCTCGCTGAACGCGATGCTGTGTTCGCCGAGTAAATTCAGGCGGCCGTCCTTGCGCATCTGCGCCAGGCGCGTTGCCACGGTTTCGGTATTCACGGTGTCCGGGTGTTCGCCTTCCAGTCCAAGCAGTACGGCCTTGTCGCTGCCGTGGCCTTTGCCGGTGGCGCCGAGCGAGCCGTAGAGTTCCACCTTGATGGCGGTGGTGGTGCTCAGCAGGTTGTCACGCTTGAGGCCCTCGACGAATCGGGCGGCGGCGCGCATCGGGCCCACGGTGTGGGAACTGGAGGGGCCGATGCCAATCTTGAACAGGTCGAACACGCTTAAAGACATGAGTTGTTCTCCGGTTCCTTATTATTTTCTGGAGGTCGCCTTGGTCAAGTGTGGGAGGGGGCTTGCCCCCGATGAAAGTGTGCCAGTCAGCTCATCTGTCTCTGACCCACCGCTATCGGGGGCAAGCCCCCTCCCACATTTGTACCCAGTACATCCTTAAGTTATGCGTAGCTCTCGATCGACGGGCACGCACACACCAAATTGCGATCGCCAAACACGTTGTCGACCCGGCCCACCGGCGGCCAGTACTTGCCTTCGATCAACGAAGCTACCGGGTATACCGCCTGTTCACGGCTGTACGGGTGCGACCACTCACCGACCAATTCAGCGGCGGTGTGCGGGGCGTTCTTCAGTGGGTTGTCGTCCTTGTCCAGGGTGCCGTTTTCCACCGCGCGGATTTCTTCGCGGATGGCGATCATGGCGTCGCAGAAGCGGTCCAGTTCTTCCTTGGATTCGCTTTCGGTCGGCTCGATCATCAACGTGCCGGCAACCGGGAACGACATGGTCGGCGCATGGAAGCCGAAGTCGATCAGGCGCTTGGCCACGTCATCTACGCTGATGCCGCTGCTGTCTTTGAGTGGGCGCAGGTCGAGGATGCATTCGTGCGCCACCAGGCCGTTGCTGCCGGTGTACAGCACGGGGTAGTGCTCTTCCAGGCGACGGGAAATGTAGTTGGCATTCAGGATCGCCAGCTGCGAAGCGCGCTTGAGCCCCGCGCCGCCCATCATGCTGATGTACATCCAGGTGATCGGCAGGATGCTCGCGCTGCCGAACGGCGCTGCGCATACCGCGCCTTCCTTGCGTTCCATGGCGGCGTGGCCCGGCAGGAACGGCGTGAGGTGCGACTTGACGCCAATCGGGCCAACGCCCGGGCCGCCACCGCCGTGAGGAATGCAGAAGGTCTTGTGCAGGTTCAGGTGGGACACGTCGCCGCCGAACTTGCCCGGTGCGCAGAGGCCGACCATGGCGTTCATGTTGGCGCCGTCGATGTACACCTGGCCACCGTTGTCGTGAATGATGCCGCAGATTTCGCGGATACCTTCTTCGAACACGCCGTGGGTGGACGGGTAGGTGATCATCAGCGCGGCGAGGTGATCGCGGTGCTCGATGGCCTTGGCGCGCAGGTCTTCGATATCGACGTTGCCACGCGCATCGCAAGCGGTCACCACCACACGCATGCCCGCCATGTTGGCGGTGGCCGGGTTGGTGCCGTGGGCCGACGACGGGATCAGGCAGATGTCGCGACGTTCTTCGCCACGGCTCTGGTGATAGGCACGAATGGCCAAGAGGCCTGCGTACTCGCCCTGGGAACCGGCGTTAGGTTGCAACGAGATCGCGTCGTAACCGGTGGCCGCGCAGAGCATGGCTTCCAGGTCCGAGGTCAGTTGCAGGTAGCCGGCGCTTTGTTCGGCCGGAGCGAACGGGTGCAGGGCACCGAACTCGGCCCAGGTCACCGGGATCATTTCGCTGGCGGCGTTGAGCTTCATGGTGCACGAGCCCAGCGGAATCATGGTGCGGTCCAGCGCCAGGTCTTTGTCGGCCAGCTTGCGCAGGTAACGCATCAGCTCGGTTTCGGAGTGATAGCGGTTGAACACCGGGTGGCTGAGGATCGGCGACTGGCGCAGCAGCGCTGCCGGCAGGGTGCTGTCCACGTTGGCCGCGAAGTCAGGCAAGGCCTTGCCGTCGGCAAAGATCGCCCACAGGGTTTCAATGTCGGCCTGTGTGGTGGTTTCGTCCACCGACACACCCAGACGCTCAGCGTCCACGACACGCAGGTTGATGCGCTGGGCGCGGGCCTTGTCGTGCAGGGTGGCGGTGTTGGCGCCGGTGTTGAGGGTGAGGGTGTCGAAGAAGTGTTCCTGCTCGACCTTCTGGCCCAGGGCGGTCAAGCCCTTGGCCAGGATCGCGGTCAGCTGGTGAATGCGCTGGGCGATCTGCGTCAGGCCTTTGGGGCCGTGGTACACGGCGTACATGCTGGCGATGTTGGCCAGCAGCACTTGGGCGGTGCAGATGTTACTGGTGGCTTTCTCGCGACGGATATGTTGCTCGCGGGTCTGCATGGCCAGGCGCAGGGCCGGCTTGCCGAAACGGTCCACGGAGACGCCGACCAGACGGCCCGGCATGTCGCGCTTGAACGCATCCTTGGTGGAGAAGTACGCCGCGTGCGGGCCACCAAAGCCCAGCGGCACGCCGAAGCGTTGCGCGCTGCCGATGGCCACGTCGGCACCGAACTCACCCGGCGGGGTCAGCAGGGTCAGGGCCAGCAGGTCGGCGGCCACCGCGACCAAGGCGTTGGAAGCGTGGAAACGCTCAGTCAGCGCGCGGTAGTCGAACACGTCACCGTTACTGGCCGGGTATTGCAGCAGGGCGCCGAAGAAGGCGCTGACGTCGGTCAGTTCACGCTCATCGCCCACCACCACATCAATACCCAGTGGCTCGGCACGGGTGCGCAGCACGTCGAGGGTTTGCGGGTGGCTGTGGATCGAGGCGAAGAAGGCATTGCTGCCCTTGTTCTTGCTCAGGCGCTTGCAGAAGGTCATGGCTTCGGCGGCAGCGGTGGCTTCGTCAAGCAGCGAGGCGTTGGCGATCGGCAGGCCGGTGAGGTCGCTGATCAGGGTCTGGAAGTTCAGCAACGCTTCCAGGCGGCCTTGGGAAATTTCTGGCTGGTACGGGGTGTAGGCGGTGTACCAGGCCGGGTTTTCCAGCAGGTTGCGCAGGATCGGCGACGGCGTGTGGCAGTTGTAGTAGCCCTGGCCGATGTAGGTCTTGAACAGTTGGTTCTGGCCGGCGATGGCCTTGATCTTGGCCAGGGCCTCGGCTTCGCTCAGGCCGTCTTCCAGGCCGAGCACGCTGGTGCCCTTGATGCTTTCCGGGATCACGCTGGCGCTCAGGGCTTCCAGGGAGTCAAAGCCCAGGCTGGCGAGCATGTGTTGCTCGTCTTCCTGGCGCGGGCCGATGTGGCGGGCGATGAATTCGTTGGCGGTAGTCAGATTAACGGTCATGGCGCGCTCCTCAAGCTTCAGCGTTGGCTTTGATCAGGCGGTCGTACGCATCCTGATCCAACAGCTTAGCCACTGCACTGGCATCAGCGGGTTTAAAGCGGAAGAACCAACCTTCGCCCATCGGGTCTTCGTTGACCAGCTCCGGGCTGCCATCGAGTTTGTCGTTCACTTCGAGCACTTCACCGTCCAGCGGCATGTACACACCGCTGGCGGCCTTGACCGACTCCACGGTGGACGCTTCAGCGCCCTTGTTGTAGGCCTGCAACTCCGGCAGTTGCACGAAAACCACATCACCCAGCGCGTTCTGCGCAAAAGCGGTGATACCCACGGTGACGCTGCCGTCAGCTTCGGCGCGCAGCCATTCGTGATCTTCAGTGAAACGCAACTCGCTCATGGAAACTCCTCGGGGCCAGATTCGTCTGGTGGACGGGATTGGAATAATGGGGAGTTGCTTAGCAATATCGCGGCCAAGGTTATTAAGTCTTTATAAATCAGTGAGTTATAAAAAATGGTGATGACGAGATGACGGTTGGCTGTAGCGATTTCGCTACACACGTGCGCGTGAAAAAAAGCCTATGTGGATCAAAGCCTTGCATGGCGCGCAAAAAACAGGGTTGTAGCGATATCGTTACGCTGTAGCGCTTTCAGTACAGCCGATGTCGTTCTCAGACCAAAACCTGGAAGGCGGTCAATGTTTGGAATGCTGCCAATGTGGGAGGGGGCTTGCCCCCGATGGCGATGGGTCAGTTAGAGATGCTTTGATTGACACACTGCTATCGGGGGCAAGCCCCCTCCCACATTTGACCTCTATCGACCCAGGCAGTCAGGGCTTGTTGGAGGGAATGCCGTACTTGCGCAGGCGATGAGCAATCGCCGTGTGGGAGGTCTGCAGCCGGCTGGCCAGTTGGCGGGTCGAGGGGTAGCTGGTGTAGAGCTTTTCCAGCAGGCTGCGTTCGAAATCTTCCATGGCCTGTTCCAGGCTGTCGACTTCGCCGTCGCCCTGGCGCGCCACCGAGGTGCCGGCGATGTCGAGGTCGCCGATGTCGACCAGGCTGCTTTCGCAGATGGCGGCGGCGCGGAAGATCACGTTCTGCAGTTGCCGAACGTTGCCCGGCCAGCGGTTGCCGAGCAGCGCCGGGTAAGTACCGGGCGCCAGGCGGCACACCGGGCGCTGGATCTGTGCGCAGGCCTGCTGCATGAAGTAGCGGGCGAGCAGCAGGATGTCCTGGCCGCGTTCGCGCAAGGGCGGCACTTCAACGTTAAGCACATTGAGGCGGTAGAACAGGTCTTCGCGGAAGGTGCCCTCGCTGACCATTTTTTCCAGGTCACGGTGGGTGGCGCTGAGGATGCGCACATTGACCTTCACTTCACGGTCGCCGCCGACGCGACGGAAGCTGCCGTCATTGAGAAAACGCAGCAGCTTGGCCTGCAAGTACGGCGACATCTCGCCGATCTCATCGAGGAACACCGTGCCTTGGTTGGCCAACTCCATCAGCCCTGGCTTGCCACCGCGTTGCGCGCCGGTAAAGGCGCCCGGTGCATAACCGAACAGCTCGCTCTCGGCGAGGTTCTCCGGCAGCGCCGCGCAGTTCAAGGCCAGGAACGGCGCGCTGTGGCGTGCGCTGATGGCGTGGCAGGCACGCGCGACCAATTCCTTGCCGGTGCCGGTTTCGCCCTGGATCAACAGCGGTGCATCCAACGCTGCCACTCGCTGCGCGCGCGCCTTGAGGGTGCGGATGACCGGGGACTCGCCGAGCAGCGCGTCAAAGCCTTCGGCATGGTCGTGGTGCAACGCCGAGAGTTGTTCGCCAATGCGATTGGGTTGATAGAGCGTCAGCAGCGCGCCGGCGTCGGTAATCGGCGTGGCGTCCAGCAACAGCGTCTGGCCGTTGACGCTGATCTCTCGCAACGGCAAGCGAAAGCCTTGTTCCAACAAGGTCTCCAGCAGGGCCGGATCATTGAACAGCTCGCTGATGCTTTCCCCGGCCGGTTCGCGACCGTACAGGGCGATCAGCGCTGGGTTGGCCAGCAGGATCTTGCCCGCGCTGTCCAGCGCCAGCACCGGGTCGGTCATGGCGGCCAGCAGGGCGTCGAGTTGCAGGTGGCGGCGTTGGCCGGGGAGGATGTCCACCACCGTGACCGCCTGCACGCCGTGCACGCTGAACAGCGCGTCACGCAGTTCTTCGAGGACGTCGGCGCTCAGGGTCGGCGCGTCGATGTAGACGTTGGGCGGCACCATCTCCACCGCATCCAGGTTGAGATTGCGCCCACCGAGCAAGGCCAGGACTTCCTGGGTAATGCCGACGCGGTCGATGAAGCTGACGTGGATACGCATGGGGCTGCTGACAATTCTGGGACGCGAGAGGCAGCAAGTATGCCTTGCAGAGGGTGGAGATCAAAATGTGGGAGGGGGCTTGCTGTGGCGAGGGAGCTTGCTCCCGTCCGACAGCGAAGCTGGAGTCGGCTATTTGGGGCGCTGCGCACCCCAACGGGAGCAAGCTCCCTCGCCACAAAAGCCCCCTCCCACATTTGAAGCCAGGTTGTGCCAGTTATTCCAAGTGTTCAGGTTTGATGGGGTCACCCGATTTCACATCCAACTGATGCCGCACATCTTCGAACATCTGGTCGTACTGCTTGTGCATCGAGCCATTGAGTACCGCAATCTTCGGCATCCCATACTTCTGCGCGATGTTCATCGCATGCCGGGCAAAGTCGAATGCCTGGTCCTTGGGCAAGAAGAACTCTTCCTTGAGGTCCTTGCCCTGCACCGAGCCGTGCAGCTTGAACAGCATGCCCTTGCCTTCCTTGGGGTCCTGGCTGACTTCGTAATCGATACACAGGTTGTAGCTGTAGTCATCCTTGTTCAGCGCGTGACGTTCAACGTGCAGGTGACCCGGTTCAAAGGTGGCCATAGGCGTATCTCCTCTACTTCACAGATAGGTGATGCCAGGTGTTGCCGTGCTGATGCGCGTGCCGGCGCTGCCCTGGACGATGGCTTCGATGTCCGAGAGTGAACCGATGACGGCGGTTTTGCCAGTCTGGCGGGCGAACTCACAGGCGGCTTGGACCTTGGGGCCCATGGAGCCGGCGGCGAAGCCGAGTTTTTCCAGGTCGTCGGGGTGGGCCTGGCCGATGGCTTTCTGGGTCGGCTTACCGTAGTCGATAAACGCGGCGTTGACGTCGGTGGCGATCACCAGCAGATCGGCGCCCAGTTGCGCGGCCAGCAAGGAGGAGCACAGGTCCTTGTCGATCACCGCTTCGATGCCTTTGAGCTTACCGTCGTCGCCATACATCGTCGGGATGCCACCACCGCCGGCGCAGATCACAATGGCGTTTTTTTCCAGCAGCCACTTGATCGGGCGAATTTCAAAGATGCGTTTGGGCCGTGGGCTGGCGACCACGCGGCGGTACTTGTCACCATCCGGTGCAATCGCCCAGCCTTTTTCGGCGGCGAGTTTTTCCGCTTCGGCTTTGGAGTACACCGGGCCGATGGGTTTGGTCGGGTTCTGGAAGGCCGGGTCCTTGGCGTCGACTTCGACCTGGGTGAGCAGGGTGGCGAAGGGCACTTCGAAGTCCAGCAGGTTGCCCAGTTCCTGTTCGATGATGTAGCCGATCATGCCTTCGGTCTCGGCGCCGAGCACGTCCAGCGGGTAAGGCGACACCTGGGTGTAGGCCGCCGCCTGCAACGACAGCAGGCCGACTTGCGGGCCATTGCCGTGGGCGATCACCAGCTCGTTGCCGGCATGGATCTTGGCGATCTGTTCGGTGGCGATGCGGATATTGGCGCGTTGGTTGTCCGCCGTCATGGGTTCACCACGGCGGAGCAGGGCGTTGCCGCCCAGGGCTACGACGATGCGCATAATGCAATCCTTCTAGAATTCATCGTTGTGAACACCGGACCCATTGTGGGAGGGGGCTTGCTCCCGATGGCGGTGTGTCAGGCGATAGATTTGTACCTGAACCACCGCCATCGGGAGCAAGCCCCCTCCCACATTGAGTGCGTTCCGGCATTAAAATTTAGATATCCGCCAACGCCGACACCAGAATCGCCTTGATGGTATGCATGCGGTTTTCCGCCTGCTCAAATGCGATATTGGCCGGCGATTCGAACACTTCCTCGGTCACTTCCACGCCATTGGCCAGGTTCGGATAACGCGCGGCGATGTCCTTGCCCACCTTGGTTTCGCTGTTGTGGAAGGCCGGCAGGCAGTGCATGAACTTCACCCGAGGGTTGCCCGAAGCTTTCATCATCTTGGCGTTGACCTGGTACGGCAGCAGTTGCTCGATGCGCTCGTCCCACGCTTCCACCGGCTCACCCATGGACACCCAGATATCGGTGTGGATGAAGTCCACGCCCTTGACCGCTTCCTTCGGGTCTTCGGTGATGGTGATACGTGCGCCGCTTTCCTCGGCAAACGCCTGGCATTGCTTGATGAAATCCTCGTGCGGCCACAGGGCTTTCGGCGCGCCGATGCGCACGTCCATGCCCAGCTTGGCGCCGATCATCAGCAGCGAGTTGCCCATGTTGTAGCGCGCATCGCCCAGGTAGGCGTAGCTGATGTCATGCAGCGGTTTGTCGCTGTGCTCGCGCATGGTCAGGGTGTCGGCGATCATTTGGGTCGGGTGGAATTCGGCGGTGAGGCCGTTGAACACCGGCACGCCGGCGAACTTGGCCAGCTCTTCGACGATTTCCTGTTCGAAGCCACGGTATTCGATGGCGTCGAACATCCGGCCCAGTACGCGGGCGGTGTCTTTCATGCTTTCTTTGTGGCCGATCTGCGACGACACCGGGTCGATGTAGGTGACGTGGGCGCCCTGGTCATGGGCCGCCACTTCGAAGGCGCAGCGGGTGCGGGTCGAGGTTTTTTCGAAGATCAGCGCGATGTTCTTGCCCTGCAGGTGCGGACGCTCGGTGCCGGTGTATTTGGCGCGCTTGAGGTCGCGGGACAGGTCCAGCAGGTAGTTCAGCTCGCGGGTAGTGTGGTGCATCAGCGAGAGCAGGCTGCGGTTGCGCATGTTGAAAGCCATGATGGATCTCCTTCTGTTTAGGTTATCCCCTTGGCCGGCGCCTTATGGGCGACGGCCAAGGCCTGGAAATTAATAGTCGATAGGGTCGCGGATGATCGGGCAGGTCATGCAGTGGCCGCCGCCGCGGCCACGGCCGAGTTCACCGGCGCTGATGGTGATCACTTCCACGCCCGCCTTGCGCAGCAGGGTGTTGGTGTAGGTGTTGCGGTCGTAGCCGATCACCACGCCAGGCTCCACGGCCACCACGTTGTTGCCGTCGTCCCATTGCTCGCGTTCGGCGGCGAAGCTGTTGCCGCCGGTCTCGACCACGCGCAGCGCCTTGAGGTTGAGGGCTGCGGCGACGGTGTCGAGGAAGTTGGATTTCTCCCGTTGAATGTCGATGCCGTGCGGCTTGCTGTCATCTGGACGCAGGGTGAAGGGCACGATCTGGTTGACCACTTCAGGGAAGACGGTGACCAGGTCGCGGTCGCAGAAGCTGAACACCGTGTCCAGGTGCATCGCTGCGCGGGATTTCGGCAGGCCGGCCACGATCACGCGTTCCACGGCTTTGTTCTTGAACAGGTTGCGCGCCAGTTGGCCGATGGCCTGGTGGGACGAGCGCTCGCCCATGCCGATCAACACCACGCCATTGCCAATCGGCATGACGTCGCCGCCTTCCAGCGTGGCGGCACCGTGTTCCTGGTCGGGATCGCCGTACCAGATCTGGAAGTCCGCGTGGGTGAACTCCGGGTGGAATTTGTAGATGGCGCTGGCCAGCAGGGTTTCCTGGCGTCGCGCCGGCCAGTACATCGGGTTGAGCGTCACACCGCC
Organism: Pseudomonas marginalis; assembly: GCF_001645105.1. Taxonomy (GTDB): domain Bacteria; phylum Pseudomonadota; class Gammaproteobacteria; order Pseudomonadales; family Pseudomonadaceae; genus Aquipseudomonas; species Aquipseudomonas petroselini. The sequence goes on along the minus strand of NZ_LKEG01000038.1, from coordinate 119,053 downwards.
GTAGATCCAGCAGGTGGTGTCGCGGGTGAACTGGGTGTTGGGCAGCGGCGGCAGAATGAAACTGGCGTGGCCGAGGAAGTCGCGGAACATCTCGATGGTCTTGCCACCGAAGCTGCTTGGCAGGTCATCGGCCGACACGCCACCGATCAGGAACTCGGCGATCTTGCGCGGCTCCAGGCTGCGCAGCCACGAACTGACTTCCTCGACCAGGCCCAGGCCTACGGTGTTGGAGGTGATCTTGCGCTCCAGGATCCAGTCCAGGGCTTCGGGGATGGCGACGATGTCGGTGAGCAGGTTGTGCATTTCCAGCACATCAATGTCCCGCTCGCGCATCTTGGTGACGAAGTCGAAGTGGTCGCGCTTGGCCTGGGCCACCCAGAGCACGTCATCGAACAGCAGTTCATCGCAGTTATTGGGGGTCAGCCGCTGATGGGCCAAACCTGGGGAGCACACCATGACTTTGCGCAGTTTGCCGGCTTCGGAATGTACGCCGTACTTCACTTTTTCCGTGGTCATTACAGATCCTCCAGTGAGACACAATTACAAGGTCAGGAAGCCGTCGTAGAGGCCATAAGCAGCCACCAGGGCGCCTGCGACCACTGCAGCGAAAATCAGCTTCTCGACGTTGGTGAAAATCGGTTTGCCCAGTTCACGCTTGGCCTTGGCGAACAGGATCGCGCCGGGGGCGTAGAGCAGGGCCGAGAGCAGCAGGTATTTGGTGCCGCCGGCATAGAGCAGCCAGACCGCGTAGATCAGCGCGACGGCGCCGATGAACAGGTCCTTCTTGCGCTCGGCCAGGGCGGTTTCGTAGGTTTCGCCGCGCACCGCCAGCAGCAGGGCGTAGGCCGCCGACCACAGGTAAGGCACCAGGATCATTGAGGTGGCGAGGTAGATCAGCGACAGGTAAGTGCTGGCGGAAAACAGCGTGATCACCAGGAAAATCTGGACCATCGCGTTGGTCAGCCACAGCGCGTTGACCGGTACGTGGTTGGCGTTTTCCTTGCGCAGGAACTCCGGCATGGTGTGGTCCTTGGCGGCGGCGAACATGATCTCCGCACACAGCAGCACCCACGACAGCAGCGCCCCCAGCAGCGAGATGATCAAGCCGACGCTGATCAGCACCGCGCCCCAGTGGCCCACCACATGCTCCAGCACGGCGGCCATCGACGGGTTCTGCAGCTTGGCCAGTTCCGGTTGGGTCATGATGCCCAGGGACAACACGTTCACCAGCATCAGGAACAGCAGCACGGTGATAAAACCGATGACGGTAGCCTTGCCGACGTCAGAGCGTTTTTCCGCACGGGACGAGAAGATGCTCGCGCCTTCGATGCCGATAAACACCCACACGGTGACCAGCATCATGTTGCGCACCTGGTTCATCACGCTGCCCAGGTCCGGGTTTTTCACGCCCCAGATGTCAGCGGTAAAGATATCCAGCTTGAACGCGAACACGGCGATCAGCACGAACAGCACCAGCGGCACCACCTTGGCGACGGTAGTCACCAGGTTGATGAACGCGGCTTCCTTGATGCCGCGAAGCACCAGGAAATGCACGGCCCACAGCAGCACCGAAGCACCGATCACCGCCGCCGGCGTATTGCCTTCGCCAAAGATCGGGAAGAAATAACCGAGGGTGCTGAACAGCAACACGAAGTAGCCAACGTTGCCCAGCCACGCGCTGATCCAGTAGCCCCAGGCTGATGAAAAGCCCATGTAGTCGCCGAAACCGGCCTTGGCATAGGCGTACACCCCGCCGTCGAGGTCGGGCTTGCGGTTGGCGAGGGTCTGGAACACAAAGGCGAGGGTCAACATGCCGATGGCGGTAATCACCCAACCAATCAATACCGCACCGACATCGGCACTGGCGGCCATATTTTGCGGGAGTGAAAAGATCCCGCCGCCAATCATTGAGCCGACGACAAGTGCAACCAGTGCGCCCAATCGAAGTTTTCCGGGAGATTCAGACATCGCATAACTCCAATGCAGGAGAAGAGAGACCACAGAATAAATCCGTGCGCTAATCAAACAGCTGACTCAGATCACTTCATTGGCACATTCCATTGTGAATTAATGACTTAGGGTGGAAAGTCTTGGCAATGGTTTTCCGCGCAAAGGCGCGTTCCAGAGCGATCTCTGCGTGTTGATTAATATTTAGTGCTGCGTATGGAGGATTTAAACTAGACCTTTTTCAGGAATGTGCAAACTTTCCGGGAATGCGACAGTAAGTAGCTTGGATGCGACGAATGATCGTCCGTATTTAAATTATAAATAAGCTTAAAATATATAAACTGTCATGCCGCTCGATTATGAGCAGGGTAATTTTATCGCGGCCCCTAATAACGCTACACGCGCTGGATTAATCAGTTGAGTGCGCAGTTATCAGTCAAAACTTTTATTTAATCAGGAGTGTTCATGTCTCAACCCGTTCAAAAACTTCGACTCAGCGCCCTGATTGCCCTGGTGGTGGGGTCGATGATCGGCGGTGGGATTTTTTCGTTGCCGCAGAATATGGCCGCGCGTGCCGAGGTGGGGGCGGTGTTGATCGGCTGGGCGATCACCGCCGTCGGTATGCTGACCCTCGCGTTCGTGTTCCAGACCCTGGCCAATCGCAAACCCAACCTGGATTCGGGCGTGTATGCCTACGCAAAGGCGGGCTTCGGTGACTACATGGGGTTCTCGTCGGCCTGGGGCTATTGGATCAGTGCATGGATGGGCAACGTCGGTTACTTCGTGTTGCTGTTCAGTACCCTGGGTTACTTTTTTCCGCTGTTCGGCCAGGGCAACACGCCGGTGGCCATTGGGTGTGCGTCGTTGCTGCTGTGGGCCGTGCATTTCCTAGTGCTGCGCGGGATCAAGGAGGCGGCGTTCATCAACCAGATCACCACCGTGGCGAAGATCGTACCGTTGCTGATGTTTATCGTGATCGCGGGTGTGGCGTTCAAGGCCGATATTTTCACTCGGGATATCTGGGGCCTGGGCAACCCGAACATCGGCAACGTGGTGGACCAGGTGCGCAACATGATGCTGGTCACCGTATTTGTGTTTATTGGTATCGAAGGCGCCAGCGTGTATTCGGCGCGGGCGGAGAAACGCTCGGACGTGGGCCGCGCCACGGTGATCGGTTTTCTTGGGGTGCTGGCCTTGCTGGTGCTGGTGAACGTACTGTCCCTGGGGATCATGAGCCAGCCGGAACTTGCGCAATTGCAGAACCCGTCCCTGGCCGGCGTGCTCGAACATATTGTCGGCCCCTGGGGCGCGATGGCGATCAGCATTGGCTTGGCGGTTTCCCTGCTCGGCGCCTTGCTGTCCTGGGCGTTGCTTTGCGCCGAAATCCTCTATGCCACGGCCCAGGACAAGACCATGCCGGCCTTCCTGAAAAAGGAAAACGCCAACCAGGTGCCGGTCAACGCGTTGTGGCTGACCAATGTGATGATCCAGGTTTTCCTGGTGATCACGCTGTTTTCCCACAGCACCTACACCACCCTGATTTACCTCGCCTCGTCGATGATCCTGGTGCCGTACCTGTGGTCGGCGGCCTATGCCGTGTTGTTGAGTGGGCGCGGCGAAACCTACGAAGGCGCCCACGGCCAGCGCATGAAGGACTTGCTGGTTGGCCTGGTTGCCCTCGGCTACGCGGTGTGGCTGCTCTACGCCGGCGGTTTGAAGTACCTGCTGCTGTCGGCGTTGCTGTATGCACCGGGCGTGATCCTGTTTGCCCTGGCCAAGCGTGAGCAGGGCCAGCCCTTGTTTACCCACCTGGAAAAAGGCATTTTCAGCTGTGTGGTCACCGGCGCGGGGCTGGCGGCATATGGGTTGTACAGCGGGGTGTTGTCGTTGTGAGATTGGCGTATCAGCCGCCGTATGACTGGGCGGCGATGTTGGGCTTTCTGTCGGCACGGGCGATCGCTGGGATGGAGACCGTGGAGGCGGGCGTGTATCGGCGCAGCATCAGCGTCGAGGGACGGCATGGCTGGATCAGTGTGGCGCCGGGGACTGGCGATGGGTTGGATGTGGGCGTGGAGTTTCCAGAGGGGGCGGCGTTGCCCGAGATCGAGCGCCGCCTGCGCAAGATGTTTGATCTGGACGCCCAACCCCAGCAGATCAATGCGCAGCTGGCGACCGACCCATTGATGGCCCGGTTGGTTGCGGCCCGTCCGGGCTTGCGCGTACCGGGCACCTGGGACGGGCTGGAGCTGGCGATTCGTGCAGTGCTGGGCCAGCAGATCACCGTGGTGGCGGCCATTCGCCTGGCGGGCAAGTTGGTGGCGCACTACGGCCAACCGCTGGAAACGCCTTACGCCGGTATCACCCATGTGTTCCCCACGGCTGAAGTCTTGGCCGTGGCGGACCTGGCCAGCCTTGGCATGCCCAAGGCGCGTGGGCGCACGTTGTCAGGTGTCGCCCAGGCATTGCTGGATGATCCTGAGGTGTTCGAACCCAAGGCCAGCCTCAAGGAGGGCATCACCAGGCTGGTCGCGTTGCCGGGGATTGGCGATTGGACGGCGCAGTACATCGCCCTGCGCCAGATGCGCGAAGCGGATGCGTTTGCGTCGGGGGATATCGGGCTGATCAATGCGCTGGCGGCGCTGGAGGGCGGGCCGGTGTCTGCACGGCAGTTGTTGGCGCGGGCTGAGGCGTGGCGGCCGCTGAGGGCGTATGCGGCGCAGCATTTGTGGACGTCGTTGCAGCGGTCAGATTGATACTGTCTTTACTGGCCTCATCGCAGGCAAGCCAGCTCCCACACTTGACCGGGTACATCTGTTGGAATGTGGTCAAAATGTGGGAGGAGGCTTGCCCCCGATGGCGGCAGTCGGTTCACCACTGCGCCCGGTGTGACCCCAATTCGCCTGCCGCCAGATCCCACTGCAACGGTGTACCGCTGATGGTCACCGGCGCAAGCAAACGATGCGCCGGGCCCCACGCGGTCTGTTCAACCACCAGCCCTTGATCGCTCGCTTCCTCGGCTCGCAACGCCGGCTGCTCCGGCACCTGTCCTGCCTCCACCAACAATTTTGCCGTACGCGCCAACGACAACCGCGCCGAACCGCCACGCCCGGATTTCAAGCGTTCGCTCAAGGCTTGAAGCGCACTGGCCGCCATCAAGTACCCCGTGGCGTGATCCAGCGCCTGCAACGGCAGCGGCACCGGTTTGTCCGCTTGTTTCCAGGCCATGCCCGCCGCGGCAATCCCGCAGCTCATCTGCACCAGGCTGTCGAAACCCCGGCGATTGCGCCACGGGCCGCTCCAGCCGTAGGCGTTCAGGCTCACGTCGATCAGGCCTGGGGCGAGGGTTTGCAGGGTGCTGGCGGTGTAGCCCAGTTGCTCCAGGGCGTCGGCGCGGTAGCCGTGGAACAGGATGTCGGTGTCTTGGAGGAGGCTGGCGAAAATCCGGCGGCCTTCGGCACTCTTGAGATCCAGGCGGGCGCAGCGTTTGCCCAGGGTCATTTCCGGCACCACGCCAGGTTCGTTCCAGCTCGGGGAGTCGATGCGCAGCACATCGGCGCCCAGGCCCGCGAGAAAACGACTGGCCACGGGGCCGGCCAGTACGCGGGTCAGGTCCAGGACCTTGAGGCCCGCCAGCGGCCGCGCCACCGAGCCGAGCCAGGCTTTGTCGGGGGTGGTTTGATAGGTCTGGCGCTGCACCAACGCCTCGGCATTCACCGCCAACCCTTGGGGATGCGACTGCCATGCCTGCCACGAACGCATCTGCGCCGCGCAGCCACCCTCATCGACAATCGCCTGCTCCAACTCAGCAGCCTTCCACTTGGCAACATAGGCGGCCATCTCGCTGCGGTCGGCGGCTTTTCCCAACACCCGCTCGGCGGCGGCGCGGTGATGGGGCGCGTTGGTGTGCAGGCGAATCCAGCCATCGGCGCTGGCGTAGTCGCCAGCCACCGGGTCCCACAGCGGTGGGGTTTCCCAGCCTACCGGGCGAATCGAGGAGGAGAACCAGAAGGACGCGAGGCGGCGGTCCACGCTGACGCCGGGCAATCGCCCGGTCTGTTGCTGGATCAACTGGGCCACGGCCTGGCCGGCGGCACCGACGCTGGCGCAGGCCAGGTCGGTCACGGCAAAGGTCGAGGGCAGGGCGCCGGCTTCGGTCAACGTCAGCGGGGTGCGTGGCAGGTCGAGTGCGGCTTGGATGGGAGTCAGCAGGTCAGTCATCAAAGGCCCTCCATAATAGAAGGGCCACTATAGAAGATCATCAGGCCGGTGTGACAACCCCAGGCTCCAGCGGCAGGTCGATACTGGCGATAAAACCGCCTTGGGCATGATTGGCCAGGAACAGGCTGCCGCCATGGCGCTCGGCGGCGCGCCGGGCAATCGCCAGGCCCAGGCCGTGGCCTTGTGCGGTCTGGCCAGGGGCGCGGTAGAACGGTTCGCCCAATTGGCTCAGGTGCTCGGCATCAACGCCGGGGCCGTGGTCGCGCACGCTGATCACAATATGCTCGCCGTGAAGGTGGGCGTGTAACTCGATCGGCTGGCCCGGCGGGTTGAAGCGCTGGGCGTTACGCAGCAGGTTATCCACTGCCCGTTCGATCATGGTCGGCCACCCCTTGAGGTGCAGTTCGGTATCGGTGGTGAGCTGCACCACCTGGTCCGGGGCGCTGAGTTGGGCGTCCTTTTGCAGGGTCTTGAGCAACGGGTTGAGGTCGATCTCTTCGGCGCTGGCGTTGTCGGCATCGACGCGGGCCAATACCAGGATCTCGCTGATCAGTGCCTCCAGGCGATCACATTCGCGGGTCAGGCGAGGCCAGAGTTTTTCGCGTTCCTCGGGGCTGGCGCGTTCGGCCAGGGCCAGGGCGATGCGCAGGCGGGCCAGGGGCGAACGCAGTTCGTGGGACACGTCGCGCAGCAACTGGCGCTGGCTGCCGATCAGGCTTTGCAGGCGCGCACCCATGCGGTTGAAGTCGGTGGCCAGCACGCCGAACTCATCGCGTCGGTTGGCCAGCTGCGCCAGGCTGTTTTGCTGGTAGGTGGCTTGGCCAAGGTCATGCACGGCACCGCGCAGGCGGCTCAACGGGCGCGTGATGGACAGCGTGACGAACAGGCTGAACAGGGTCAACACCACCAAGGCGACGACCAATGCCATTAACGGCCATGCCAGGCTGCTGCGGTGCCATTCGTCCAGCTCCGGGTGTGGGATGCGGTAGATCAACAGGTAAGTGTCGCCGGTCTTCTCACTGGTGTATTCAGCGGTCAGGCGGCGCCAAGGCAGGTGGCCGTCATTGCTGTCGTTCTGCCGAGCCTCAAAAGCGGCGGCGCGGCGCGGGAACGTACCGCGCACCACCGGCTCGCCGCTTTCGTTCAGTACCTGCACATCGATGTGATACTGGCGTTTACGCTGTTGCAGCAAATCCTGGGCAGCGTCTTCACCTTGGGCTTCGTAGAGCTGGGTCCACTCTTCGGCCAGGTTATTGAGACCGGGGTGACGGCTGAGAATCCAGGCATCTTGATTAAGCATGTGCCCAAGCAGGATCGACAACCCGGCAACCAAGGCGATGGCCAGCCAGAAGCTGGCCAGGATGCGCCAGAACAATGAACGCACAGGAAACCCTCAAACAGGAAAAGCCCAGTGGCGAGAGCCACTGGGCTGGGAGCGTTACGGGGGCATTATTGCGCTTTTTGCGGCTGTTGCGCTTTCCAGGCTTGGAATTCCTTCCATTCGGCGCGGCGCTGTTCTTGCTTCTTGACGATCTCGTCGAATTTCTTCTGCTGATCGGGCTTCAGCACGGCACGGATGTCAGCCTGGGTTTTCTGCTTGCCGGCGGCGATTTCGTCCTGCATGGCTTTCTGGTCGGCAGCGGGCAGTTTATCCAGGTACTTTTTGGTCAGGTCCTTGCGAGCATGCCATTGGTCGCCCATCAGTTTGCCGATCTGCTCGCGCTGCTCTTTGCTCAGGTCCAGTTGGCTGAAAGGGCCGCCTTTGCCGCGCGGACCGTGTTCACCGCCGTGGCCCGGGCCACCCATCATGTGGCCTTCTGGGCCGCCCATTGGGCCGGGGCCTTCGGGCATTGCAGCCATGGCAACGGTCGGCAGGGCAGCGGCGAACATCAAAGCGATAAGGGTCTTGCGCATGGTGATTCTCCTGTCTCTATTCCGGTGAGTCCGGATGTGAGTAGATTACGGAGATCAAGGTCAGCGGCGGTCAGGTGTGCGTAAAGCTTGGGTAAAGAGGGTTTTGTTGCGAACTGACAAAACTGCTGTTCACATGAAAGGGTGAGTCCAGCTCAATTGCTACAACATGCATCCAGGCTATTGGCATCACAACTGAAGTGACTGTATAAATGAACAGCTTTTTTGTGATTTTTTCCTTTATCGAAATGTTTTTAGCCTGTCAACTACAATTTGACGGAAGCTCTTGACTTGTGCAGAATCCGACCTCATTTTTATCCAGCATAGTTATATTTTCAGCCATATTAAGGAGGCCGTATGGAGTACAGAACTGCAGACGACGTCCTGCGTATCCATTGGAATGGCCGGTTGCCGGTAAATCCAATATCGATTGCCGAGTCAATGGGTATAGAGGTGAAAGCCCTCACCCCACTTGAACCGGAAACCTGGCGCCCACAGGAAAGTGGTCATTACTCTTTCCGAAGTGGCGCACCGTTGATTACCTATAATTTTCTGGATGCTCCGGTACGGCAGCGCTTCACCGTTGCGCACGAGATCGGCCACCATGTGCACGGGGACCTGGATGCACCCCGAGATACATCCGAGCAATTCAGTGCCAGGTCTAGAGATCCAAAAGAGATTGCAGCTAATCGATTCGCTGCTGCACTTCTGATGCCCGCCGCGCTGGTGAAGCACATGGTTCTTGAGCAAAGAGTTACTGACATCGCAAAACTGGCGGGTGCTTTTGGAGTGTCAACTGCCGCCATGGAGTTCAGACTGAAGGCGATTGGGCTTTTATGATTGATACCAGCGACGACTTGGCGGGAGGAGAAGCTGTTAACCCCGACCTTATTAGTGACTATCTGAAGAGAGAGTCCTGGCGATTCAGGTGGGAGAAACGGCTGACTACTGTCACCGTCGGGTTGATCTTATTATTTTATGTGTCGCTGCTGGGCTTTGTGTTTTTGGGGAATATTAGGATTTCAGCGGGTGCCTGGTACTTTTTCAGCGCAGTGCGCCCCCACAGCACGGGTGATATTCCGATTATTGTGTCCCTTTCTACCGTTCCAACGCTGCTTCTGATTGCTCTGCTACGGTACTTTCACCACAGGCCTAAGTCTGATCAGGACGACCTCCAAGCCCCGTTACCTATTAGTGTCGAAGCCGCTAAAGAAATAATCAAAGCGACTACGGATGCGATGAAAACCCACTCAAACTAAAGCCCAGCTCGCCAGCTGGGCTTTTTTGTACCAACCAAAAATATAAAATTACAGGCTGTAGTAGTAACCGCGACTGCGCAACGCCACGATCCGTGGCCGGCCATCCGGGTGTGGGCCGATCTTTTTGCGCAGGTTACTCACGTGCATGTCCAGGCTGCGATCGTAAAGGGTCAGCTTACGGCCCAGGGCAATCTGCGCGAGTTCCTGTTTGTCCAACGGTTCGCCGGGCTGGCGCAGCAAAGCTTCCAGCAATCGGCTTTCGGAGACGGTGAGCGCAAATTCCTGTTCATCGATGCTGACCACGCCGCGTACCGGGCTGAAGCACAGGTCACCCAGCTCCAGCTGGGTAGACACGGCCGCCGGGTGGCTGCGGCGCAGTACCGCGCGCAGGCGGGCGGTGAGCTCGCGGGGGTCGCAGGGCTTGGCCAGGTAATCATCGGCGCCCAGTTCCAGGCCGAGGATACGGTCCAGCGGTTCGCCGCGGGCCGACAGCATCAGCACCGGCAGCTCAGGGTGGTCGTTGCGCAATTGCTTGAGCAGCTCAAGGCCGCTGCCGTCGGGCAGCATTACGTCAAGCACCACCGCTGCCGGGGCGCTGTCGGCCAAGGCTTTGCGGGCGCTCAAGCCGTCATGGCAGGCGCGCACCTGGAAGCCTTCCTGGCTCAACCAACTGGTCAGCAGCTCGCAGAGCTCCTGGTCATCATCTATCAGTAACAGCTCGCTCATGACTCACTCAATTTAGCCATTGTCGACGGCGACGGTGCCCACCGCTGGCGAAGATCCCGCACAGCAGGGCGATCAGTGCGACGGCCCCGCCGGTGACGAACCACTGTTGTTGCTCGGTCAGCCATCGGGTCAAGGCCCCGCCCTGTGTCTCTTTGAGTTGCTGGGCCAGGCGTTGGTTCTCTTGGCGAAGGCGATTCAATTGGGCGCTCTCGCGGGTAGCGTCAGCACTTTGCAGTTGCTTGCTCAGTTCTTCACGCTGGCGTTCGCTTTCTTTCAAACGTTGCTGCAACTCGCTGATCTGGGCGCCGGCACTCAAGGACAGGGGCGTGGAACTGCCGGTGTTCGAGGTTTCTTCAGCGTGGGCCGTAGCCCCGATCATTAACACTGCCAACAGACACAACTGACGTAAGCGCATCGGAACTCCTGATTCCACACGAATATTCAGAACGTTGTCGGCAGGTTACCCAGAATAATGAGCAATTAGGCGCTCGCCGAACCGAATAGGTTCGGCACGCCTTTTGATCAAGGCAGGACTTGCTTGAACGGTTTGATCACGACGTCGGCGTAAACGCCGGCCGCGACGTAAGGGTCAGCCTTGGCCCAGGCCTGGGCATCGGCCAGGGACGCGAACTCGGCAACGATCAGGCTACCGGTGAAACCGGCATCGCCCGGGTCATTGCTGTCCACCGCAGGATGCGGGCCGGCCAACACGATACGTCCTTCGGCTTGCAGCTGTTTCAGCCGTTCGACGTGAGCTGGGCGCACGCTCAGGCGTTTTTCCAGCGAGTTGGCAACGTCGGTGGCAATGATGGCGTAGAGCATGTCAGTCCTCGGTTTTTGGCGTGGTGGGGTCGGCGTCATGCAGATGACGTGACAGGTAAATACCCTGGGCAACCAGGAACAGCACGGTCATGCCCAGGCTGCCGAAGACTTTGAAGTCGACCCAGTAGTCCTGGAACGTGAATGCCACGAACAGGTTGGCGGCGCCGCAGAACAGGAAGAACACGATCCAGGCTACGTTCAAGCGCGTCCACACCGGCTCCGGCAGGGTCAACGCATGGCCCATGATCCGCTTGATCAACAGGCGGTCACCGATGAAATGGCTGCCGATGAACGCCAGGGCGAACAGCCAGTTCACCACCGGGGCTTTCCATTTAAGGAAGGTTTCACTGTGGAAGGCCAGGGTCAGGCTGCCGAAGACCAGGCAGGCGACCAGGGTCAGCCATTGGCTTTTTTCCAGTTTGCGCTGGGAGATGAAGATGGCGCCGTAGACCACGACGGAGCTGATGATAAGCACGGCGGTGGCGCTGTAGATGCCCCCGAACGTCAGCTCATGGCCGGCCAGATCGATGACCCTGGGGTCGAGTTTGTAGACGATGAAAAACAGCAACAGCGGGATGAAGTCGATGAATTGTTTCACAGTAAGAGCCAGAAGCTGGATGTGGCGGCATAATAACAAACATCCTTGGTAGCGAAAGCGCCAGCTGACTTGAGGTTACACATCCCCGTGAATGTCGATTTGCACTGCCACAGCACGGCCTCCGACGGCGCCCTGGCGCCTGCGGTACTGGTTGCGCGTGCGTTTGAAAAAGGCGTGCGAGTCCTGTCCTTGACCGACCACGACACCCTCGAAGGCCTCGACGAAGCCCGCGAAGCCGCCCATTCACTGGGCATGCAACTGGTCAACGGTGTGGAGTTGTCCTGCACCTGGGGCGGCGCCACCATTCATGTGCTCGGCTACGGTTTCGATCAAAACGCCGCGCCTTTGGTCGCGGCCATCGCCCAATTGCACGATGGCCGCTGGCTGCGGTCCGAAGAAATAAGCCGCAAGCTCAGCCTTAAAGGCATGCCTGGAGCGCTCGAAGGCGCCCGCGCCATCCAGCAGGAACTGGGTGACAGCGGCAATGCACCGGCCCGGCCGCACTTTGCCGACTGGATGGTGCGGGAAGGTTTCGTCAAGGACCGTGCCGAAGCCTTTCGCAAGTGGTTGGGCGCCGGCAAGTTGGGGGATGTGAAGCAACATTGGCCGACCCTGGAAGACACCGTCGAGACCCTGCGCGCCTCTGGGGCCTGGGTCAGCCTGGCGCATCCCTGGCATTACGATTTCACCCGCAGCAAGCGTCGCAAGCTGATTGCCGACTATATTGGAGCGGGCGGCCACGCAATCGAAGTGGTCAACGGGCATCAACCCGCCGAACAGGTCGGCAGCCTGGCGATTCTTGCCCGCGAATTTGGTCTGCTGGTCAGTGCCGGCAGTGATTTTCATGGCCCAGGCGGCTGGTCCGAGATCGGCGAGTATCGCCCCGTCCCGGAAGACTTGCCGCTCTTGTGGGGGCGATTCAAGCATGACCCCATTATTGCCACCGTCTGAACAGGTAGAACACGTGAGTCAATTCTTCCAGATTCATCCGGAAAACCCCCAGGCGCGCCTGATTAAACAGGCCGTCGAGATCATTCGCGCCGGTGGCGTGGTGATCTACCCAACCGATTCTTCCTACGCCATTGGTTGCCAGATCGGCGACAAAGGCGCGGTCGAGCGTGTAAGACGTCTGCGTCAACTGGACGACAAGCACAACTTTGCGCTGATCTGCAGCGACCTGTCCCAGCTGGGGCTGTTCGCCAAGGTCGACACCGGCACCTTCCGCCTGCTCAAGGCCCACACGCCAGGGCCCTACACCTTTATTCTGAACGCCACCCGCGAAGTGCCGCGCCTGCTGTTGCACCCGAAGAAGCGCACCATCGGCCTGCGGGTGCCGGAGCACCCCATCGCCCTGGCACTGTTGGCCGAGCTGGGTGAGCCGCTGATGAGCGTGTCGTTGATCATGCCCGGCGATACCGAACCGCTGGAAGACCCGTACGAAATGCGCCAATTGCTGGAAAAACAGGTCGACCTGATCATCGACGGCGGTTTCGGCGGCGGCAAGGCGTCCACCGTGATCAACCTGGCCGATGGCGAACCGGAAGTGATCCGCGTGGGTTGCGGCGACCCGGCTCCGTTTATGGTCGAGGCCTGAATGTCGGCCGTGGAAACCGTCGACCCCCAGGCAGGCGCCCAGCAGGAACTGCCGTTTGCCATGGTGTATGGCCAGGCGGTCATGGAAATGCCGCTGGATCTGTACATTCCGCCGGACGCGCTGGAAGTCTTCCTTGACGCCTTCGAAGGTCCGTTGGACTTGTTGCTGTACCTGATCCGCAAGCAGAACATCAACATCCTCGACATTCCAGTGGCGGAAATCACTCGCCAGTACATGGGCTATGTCGAGCTGATGCAGTCGGTGCGCCTGGAGCTCGCCGCCGAGTACCTGGTGATGGCCGCCATGCTTGCCGAGATCAAGTCGCGCATGCTGCTGCCGCGCTCGGAGACGGTCGAAGCTGAAGAGGACGACCCGCGCGCCGAACTGATCCGCCGCCTGCAAGAGTACGAACGTTTCAAGGCCGCCGCCGAAGGTATCGACGGCTTGAGCCGTGTGGGTCGCGACGTGGTGGTGCCCAAGCTCGACGCCCCCGAAGCCCGTGCGCGCAAGTTGCTGCCGGATGTGAGCCTGGAAGAATTGTTGATGTCCATGGCCGAGGTGCTGCGCCGTGGCGACATGTTTGAGCACCACCAGGTCAGCCGCGAGGCGCTGTCCACCCGTGAGCGTATGAGCGACGTGCTGGAGCGCCTCAAGGGCGGCGGCTTCGTGCCGTTTGTCGAGCTGTTTACGGCCGAAGAAGGGCGCCTGGGGGTGGTGGTGACCTTTATGGCGATCCTCGAGTTGGTGAAGGAATCCTTGGTCGAGCTGGTCCAGAATGAGCCTTTTGCGGCTATCCACGTGCGGGCGCGAGCCGAATAAAGAGCTGAATCGATGAATCTGACTGAACCCCGCGAACTGGCCCCATTGCTGGAAGCCTTTCTCCTGGCCTCGGGTAAACCGCAATCCCTGGAGCGCTTGTTCGAACTCTTTGAGGAGGCCGAGCGCCCTGAGCCGCCGGTGTTCAAGAAGGCGCTGGAGATCCTGCGCAAATCCTGCGACGGACGTGCCTTTGAATTGCGCGAGGTGGCGTCAGGTTATCGCCTGCAGATACGTGAGAAATTTTCCCCGTGGGTCGGCCGCTTGTGGGAAGAGCGCCCACAGCGTTATTCACGGGCGATGCTGGAGACCATGGCGCTGATCGCCTATCGCCAGCCGATCACCCGTGGCGAGATCGAAGACGTGCGTGGCGTGGCGGTCAACAGCCATATCGTCAAGACCCTGCTGGAGCGCGAGTGGATCCGTATCGTCGGTTACCGCGACGTGCCCGGCAAACCGGCGATGTTTGCCACCACCAAGGTGTTTCTCGACCACTTCAACCTGAAGAACCTCGACGATTTACCGCCGCTGGCCGAACTGCGCGAGATGGAAGCCGAGCCGGTGCTCGATTTCGACGATGCGCCGGTGCCCGCGAGCCTGCAGGAACTGGCGGACGCGACCGCAGAGCCGGAAGAACCGAAGGACGAGACCAGTTTCCACACATTGTTGCTGGAACTGGACGACATGGAGCAGGGGATCAAGACCGACTTTGATGATTTGTTGCGTGACGGTGCTGCCGAGCCTGAAGCGCAAGTGAACGTGGACGTTGAGCCTGAGGTCGAACCTGAGCCTGAGCTCGAAGAAGATATCCTCGGCGTGGCCGAAGCCCGCGAGAAACTTCTCGCCGCCGTCGCCGCCCTCGAACAGCCCCCGCTGAGTGATGAGGAAGACGAAGCCCGGGCCCTGGCCGAAGCGATCGAGGCCGAGCGACGCCAGTTCGAAGACTGACGCGATCTATTTACCGCCACTGCCCTCATGTGGGAGGGGGCTTGCTCCCGATGGCGGTGCATCAGCTTGCGAACCCGCTGACTGACACACTGCTATCGGGAGCAAGACCCCTCCCACATTTTGATCTCCGTCACCAGGGAGAAAACATGAGCTCCACCAAAGACCCCTGCATCAGCCTCTGCAAATTCAACGACGACATCTGCGTTGGCTGCGGCCGCAGCAAGCGCGAGATCCGTGCCTGGAAGAAACTCGACAAAGCCGACAAGCGTACCGTCTTGGCCGAAGCCGAGCTGCGATTGCTGGCCCTGGGCGCCACCGGTCGGCGGAAAAGCAAATGACTGGGCGCATATCGACTAGTCTCTGATGCGCAACGCGCGCCATGCGCGTATGATTCGCGACCCTTTGCCGAGCTATTCGGCCAAAGCCCCGCTTTCAACACTCTTCAGGCCACGCCTGAATCGACCCACCGGGAGGTGCTTAAGATGAACGACAAAGACCAGAACGACAGCCAGGAAATCGGCCCAGCAGGCGAAAAACTGCAAAAGGTGCTGGCGCGTATCGGCGTGGGCTCGCGCCGCGACGTCGAAGCCTGGATCACCCAGAAGCGCATCAAGGTCAACGGCGTCGAGGCCACCCTCGGCCAGCGCGTCGACCTGCACGATGCAATCACCATTGATGGCAAGGTCATCAAGCGTGAAGAGGCCGCCGAATCGGTGCGCCGCGTGATCATGTACAACAAGCCCGATGGCGAGATCTGCACCCGTGACGACCCGGAAGGCCGTCCGACCGTGTTCGACAAGATGCCTAAGCCTAAAGAAGGCCGTTGGATCAACATTGGCCGTCTCGACATCAACACCACCGGCTTGCTGATGTTCACCACCGACGGTGAGCTGGCCAACCGCCTGATGCACCCATCCTACGAGATGGACCGCGAATACGCCGTGCGTGTACGCGGTGAAGTCGATGACGAAATGATCGAGCGCCTGAAGGCTGGCGTGGTGCTGGAAGATGGCCCGGCCAAGTTCACCGACATCAAGCAAGCCCCAGGCGGTGAAGGTTTCAACCATTGGTACCACTGCGTGGTGATGGAAGGCCGCAACCGTGAAGTCCGTCGCCTGTGGGAATCCCAGGGCCTGGTGGTGAGCCGCCTGAAGCGCGTGCGTTTCGGTCCGGTGTTCCTCAACTCCGACCTGCCGATGGGCCGCTGGCGCGAAATGAGCCAGTACGAAGTCGACATCCTCAGCGCCGAAGTCGGCCTGACGCCGGTCGCGATGCCGCAGATGAACGCCAAGAGCAAAGACAAGCTCGAGCGTATGCAGCGTAAATCGTCGCGCCCTGTGGCTCGCACCGAACGTGTTGCCCGCACCCTGCGCCCGGCGCTGAATGCACCGGCGACCGGCGGTCGTATCTCGCGTGAGCCGCAGATCGAAGGCGAGCGCCGCCCCACCGCGCCATCGCGTCAGGAAGGCGAGCGTGCTCCGCGCACCCCGCGTCCTGCCCCGGCGGGTGGTCGCAGCAACCGCGGTGAAGCCGATCGTCCAGCTGACAACGCCAGCACCAAGCGTCCAGCCAAGCCGGCGGCCAACAAGCGCCCTGGCCCGAAACTGGTCGCGGACGAGCCGTCGGGCAAGCGCCGTGGCGCCCCGGCCGGTTCGGGTCAGCGCCCGGGTTTTGGTCGCAAGAAGCCGCAGTGATGTAAGTGCTGCATAAAAAAACGCCAACCTTCGGGTTGGCGTTTTTTTTTGCTTTGGAATACCGTCAAAAATGTGGGAGGGGGCTCCCGATAGCGGTGTGCCAGCCACCCCATACATCAGCTGACCCACTGCCATCGGGGGCAAGCCCCTTCCCACCGTGGATCTCTATGGGAATCGACGTCAGCGCTTAGAACGCAAAGGTGCCATCAAACACTGGCTTGTCATCCAGCGCCAGCACCCCACTGGCGAAGATCAGATCCAGGTGATGGCTGCCTTTCTGCCCGCCCCCCAGGCCCAGGTGCAACCCGCAATGGCGCTCCTCAAACCCGGCATTGCGCGCATACAGGTCCTTCACGCCTTCATTGGTGCCTATCCCCAGTTCCTCCACACGCCGGTTGGACGGGTTGGCATTCAGGTATTTATTGAAATCATCCGCCAGCCCAGGCACGTCGCTGGCCACGCTGCAGATGGTCGAGTTCTCGATCCACAGCTCCAGCGGTGATTGCAGCACGCCGTATTTACGCGCGAATGGGATGGTGCTGAGAAAGGTGCCTACAAACCGTACCTGGCCATTGATGGCTTCGCTGTGGGTGGCGATCTCACCGGGGGCGAGGTCGTGGTTGCCGACGCCGTTGATATTGGTCCACTTCTTGATGCTGCTCATCGGCGCTTCCAGCCGCGAACCGTGCTTATCGGTAAAGCTCAGCACAGTGGCTTGGGACATGCACCGGATCAGCGTGGCGTTGAGGTCGGCAATGCGCTGGGGTTCGACGCTGAAGGTGTCGTAGAAGTAGTCGCCGTAATCCTTGAATAGGAGGGATTTTTTCCAGTGCTCGGCCATCACGCCTTGCAGGGCACGGATAAAGTCCGGGCCTTCGGCGCGAGGGTTGGGCAAGGTCGAGGAATCGTAGAGGAACAGGTACAGGTCGCAGGTTTCAATCGCTTCGGCCAGGGTATCGCTGGTGGCCAGGTCCAGGCGCTGCACCTGGAAGTTGAAGCGGGCGGCACTGCTGTGGGTGATCGCCTGGGCGATGGCGTCGTAGCGCTCGGTATGGCCCAGCAACACGGTGGGGCAGCTCAGGCCGTTGAGCGCCGGGTGGTGCGCGAGGTAGTAGAGAAAGTGTTCGACAGCGCGGGCCTTGTCCATGACGTACTTCCTTTCTGTGCCTTGGGTAAGGGGGCAGGTGCCGTGCACAGCACCTGCCGAATGCCTGCCGGTTTTTAGAATGGCCACATCGCGGTGCCGAACGGCACAACGGCATCGGCTTGCATCATTTCAACGGCGGCCTCATGGGTCGGCGCTTCAAACCAATCGTCGAGTTGCAGTTCGGTTTCCAGGTCGTTTTCCAGTGCTTGCATGGTGTATCTCCTAGAGGACGTTGTTTGAGAACGGCTTGCCAACGGGCTTCGCGGGCAAGTGGGATGAACCTAGGAGAGAGTGTTTATAAATGCAAAATTTTTATTGACACGGTTTCATTTGGATTTTTTGTTCTGTTTTTAACCGCTCGTTTTTTCTTGAATGAATACAGGTAGCTGGCGCGACTAATCTGCCGGAAATTTCCTACCGTCAATTTTTATTAAAATTACAGCTGTAACGCTAATTTTCCATGCTGTAACGATTAATTTACGTGTAGATGGCGACATTGTTGGCCGATCCTGCGCTGTAAGGATTACCTGACAGATCGTCGCACTCGCTCTTCGAGGACGCCCCCAAGCGGTCGAGCGGTGTACAATCCGCCGCGTTTTACTGTGACCCCCTTGCGTAACCACGCAAAAGGCCAAGACCTCGGGGTTTACCCGCCCTGATCACTCCGCCTGGCCACGAGCCGGACGGGTTCGATTTCGTCACAGATAAAAACAAACAGGTGACGCATGACCGTTAGAACGACGCTGTACTCCTGGTGCCTGCGCTGGGGTTTGAGCGGCGCTGCTTGAGTCGGTAATTCAAGGCAGCAACCTGCATTCAATATCCTCAAACCTTGCGTGAGACCCTTTTCATGAGTGGACCCCATTCCTCTTCAGGTGAGCTGAAACGCGGCCTGAAAAACCGGCATATCCAGTTGATCGCCCTCGGTGGCGCCATCGGTACCGGCCTGTTCCTCGGCTCGGCCGGGGTGCTCAAATCCGCTGGTCCGTCGATGATCCTGGGCTATGCCATCTGCGGCTTCATTGCCTTCATGATCATGCGCCAGCTCGGCGAAATGATCGTCGAAGAGCCTGTTGCCGGTTCCTTCAGCCATTTTGCCCACAAGTATTGGGGCGGTTTCGCCGGCTTCCTGTCGGGCTGGAACTGCTGGATTTTGTACATCCTGGTGGGGATGTCGGAGCTGACGGCCGTCGGTAAATACGTGCACTACTGGTGGCCGGAGATCCCGACGTGGGTCTCGGCAGCGGCGTTCTTCGTGCTGATCAACCTGATCAACCTGGCCAACGTCAAAGTCTTCGGTGAAGCCGAGTTCTGGTTCGCCATCATCAAGGTGGTGGCCATCGTCGGCATGATCGCCCTGGGCAGCTACCTGCTGGTCAGCGGCACCGGCGGGCCGCAGGCCTCGGTGAGCAACCTGTGGGACCACGGCGGCTTCTTCCCGCACGGCGTCGGCGGATTGGTGATGGCCATGGCGATCATCATGTTCTCCTTCGGCGGCCTGGAAATGCTCGGCTTCACTGCAGCCGAAGCCGACCAGCCGCGCACCGTGATCCCGAAAGCGATCAACCAGGTGATCTATCGCATCCTGATTTTCTACATCGGTGCCCTGGTGGTGCTGCTGTCGCTGACGCCGTGGGACAGCCTGCTGGCGACCCTCAATGCCTCCGGCGACGCTTACAGCGGCAGCCCGTTCGTGCAGGTGTTCTCGATGCTGGGCAGCAACACTGCCGCGCATATCCTCAACTTCGTGGTCCTGACGGCGGCGCTGTCGGTGTACAACAGCGGCACCTACTGCAACAGCCGCATGCTGCTGGGCATGGCCGAACAGGGCGATGCACCTAAAGCACTGGCGAAGATCGACAAGCGCGGCGTGCCGGTACGCGCCATCCTCGCTTCGGCGGCGATCACCCTGGTGGCGGTGTTGATGAACTACCTGATCCCGCAACACGCGCTGGAACTGCTGATGTCGCTGGTCGTGGCGACGCTGGTGATCAACTGGGCGATGATCAGCTTCTCTCACTTCAAGTTCCGCCAGCACATGAACCGCACCGGCCAGGTGCCATTGTTCAAGGCGCTGTGGTACCCGTATGGCAATTATGTGTGCCTGGCGTTCGTGGTGTTTATCCTGGTGATCATGCTGATGATCCCGGGGATTCAGGTGTCGGTGTACGCGATCCCGGTGTGGGTGGTGTTCATGGCGGGGTGTTATGGGCTCAAGAATAAGCGCAGCGCCAATGCGGCGCAGACTACAGCGAGTGAGGCGTTGAAGTAAGCGCCCTCGCCACAGGTACGGTGCTCACCCTTAACTGACTGGCATTAGGCGCAGTGCCGGGTTTTTTGTGGGCGTCGACGGGGTAGACTCGCGCCTTGTTGTGATCTGTTCATTGGCTGGAGCCCACTATGCACCACACCGACATCGACGGCGGCACCTTGCAGCGCTGTGAGCTGGAAGACCTGATCGATCAGCATGGCGGCCCCTTGCGCCTGGTGGGCGTTGACTTGAGTGGCGCCGATCTGTCGCGTATGGCGCTGGATCACTGGGTGTTCGAACGCTGCATCCTGGTCCAGACCTCGTTCCTCGGATCGCGCTTAGAGGGTACCCAGTGGAAAAGCTGCCGCGCCGGCCACGCCATCTTTGAAGCGGCGAACCTGTTGGAGGCGCAGTTCCACAGCTGCGACCTGAACAACACCCGTTGGCAGCGCAGCAAGTTGTCCCAGGCGAGTTTTGAGCACTGCAAGTTGACCGGCGCCAACTTCACCCATTGCGCCTCCCTGGGCCTGAGCTTCAGCGAAACCCGTTTGAACAGCGCCTTTCTGTCGGGGTTGTCGTTCGCGCGAACTGTGCTGAATAACCTGGATTTTTCCGACAGCGATTTGTCGGATGCGGATTTTCGCAAGGCCGAATTGATCGACTGCAGCCTCGCCCACGCGCGTATCAACGGTGCCAATTTCGCCGGCGCCGATCTGCGCGGTGCGGATTTGAGCGGGTTTCGCCTCAATGATGCCAAATTGTTCAAAGGCGCCGTGATTTCCAAAGCCCAGGCGTCGATGTTGTTGTCGGAGTTGGGCTTGTCCGTTGCCTGATTATTCGGTTTGTTGCTGTCAGCAGCCCGTCGCCGGAACTGTGTGGTGTTGCCTTGCAATAAATAGATAGTGGTTTTATCTGAATATTTGAGGTGATGTATGCGAGATCTGATTTCCGTCAGCAGGCAACCTTTCAATCCAGCCAATGAGTACGCACCGGCCTTGGATACCGGCTGCGGCAATAAACTGTACGCCGGTGAGGAAACCCCGGCATTCACGCCGCACACCGGAGTCTCCATCGCGGGGAAAAATTACTCTCCCGCTGAAAAAGACTACCTGGTCAATACCTTCGTCAACGATACGCTGCAAAACTCCAACTACGAGAACCCAGAAAACCTTGCGCGCCGAGCGAAGCATTTCTTTACGCACATCGAGTCTGAAATGGCCATTGGTCTGGGCGTTGAGAAAGATTTGCTCCGCGACGACTCGCCAGCATCGCAACTGTCATCACATATGGCACACCTGGTTCGCGGTTTGTGGACGCATTCAAAAAGTGATCCCGCGTTTCGCGAGGCGCTGCACAAGGAGTTGTTGGCGCCGAGCAATGACCCCGGCAACGTTCTATTGGCTGGAGAGGGCACAGGCGGTCTGTACTTGAGTATGAAAAACCTGCACGCCCTGTTGGTTCGCGGCGAGCAGGGGCCGTTGACCCGTGAGCATGCGCAGCAAGGTGCGGAAATGGGCTTTGGTATCAAGGCGATTGCCGAGGCGCTCAAGGCGCATGATCCGATGCTCAGTGGCGTCGATGCCTACACCGTGCAGCATCGCGTGGGGTCGAACCGTGTTGTGGACGGTGTGAAGACACATCATTTCACCAGCCGCCATGGCACGGATTTGCGCAACGACTTGGGCACTCAGGTGCGCGATGAGCTTGGCATGCCCGTCATGTTGGGTACCTCGGGTGGCGCATCGGATGTCGCCTCGACCATTCGATATGCAGCCCAATTACAAGGTCAATCCATGTGGCCAAGCGGGATGGACGAAAAGAACGGCCGGGCAGCGATGATGGGGCTGGTGTTTCATCTGATGCGTAACCAAGTCACAGACAATGCCCAAGGCTTCTACGACAAGATGCGCAGCGATTTGCACGGTTTGTCTGCAAAACGGGTTGAGCCTGCGCTGATCTTTTCTCATTCCTTCCCGGAGGTGGTGTCGGGCGTCGAGATGACGCTGAATGATGAAAAACCCACCGATCGCCAGGCGATGATCCATTCAACGTTGCTAGCCAAGTCTCTGTTGGAACAGGCCTTTGCCAACAGGACATGAGGCGCGTCGAAGCACCTGCGCGGCAAGCGGGCCTGTGTAGCATCGTGACTCGTTCGCGTATGCTGGCGAACCTGAACCGCGGACCCGTCTCAATGCTGGTGATTTCCAATAACGTGCATTTGCCCGATGCCGAGATCGAGCTGACCGCCATTCGCGCCCAGGGTGCCGGTGGGCAGAACGTCAACAAGGTGTCGAGTGCGGTGCATTTGCGGTTTGATATTCCGGCGTCGTCGCTGCCGGACTTCTACAAGGAGCGGCTGTTAGCGCTGCGCGACAGCCGTATCACCAGCGAAGGCGTGCTGGTGCTCAAGGCCCAGCAATACCGGACCCAGGAGCAGAACCGCGCGGATGCGCTGGAGCGTTTGGTGGAGTTGATCCTCAGCGCCACCAAGGTGGAGAAGAAGCGCCGCCCGACCAAGCCGACCCTGGGCTCGAAAAAGCGACGGCTCGAATCCAAGGCCAAGCGCGGCAGCATCAAGGCCGGGCGCGGCAAGGTCGACTTCTAGTCGCCGCGCGCTTCGCGGGCCTTGGGTGCCTGGCGATACAGGTACACGCTCAGCAGTAAACCACCGAGGGCGGCGAGGGCGGCGAACAGGAAGATCGACGCGAAGCCGAAGCCTGCCGCCACGGCCCCGGCGAGTGGCCCGGTGATGCCCAACGACAGGTCGATAAACAGTGAATAAGCCCCCACTGCCGAGCCACGACTGGACGCCGGCACCAGGTTGACGGCTTCCACGCCCAAGGCCGGAAACACCAGGGAAAAGCCGAAACCGCTCAATGCCGCACCGGCCAGGGCCAGATGGGCGTCCGGCGCGAGCCACAGCAACAGCAGGCCGAGAACCTCCACCGACAGGCAGGCAATCGCTACGCGAAACCCGCCGATCCGGTTGATCAAATTGCCGAACAGCAGCCGCGCACCGATAAAACTGGCGCCGAACAGGCTCAGGGCCCACACCGCGTTATCCCAATGCTGGGTGGTGTAATACAGGGTGATGAACGTGGCGATGGTGCCAAAGCCAATGGAGCCCAACGCCAGTGCGCAGCCGTGGGGCAATACTCGACCCAGCACATTCATGAACGGCAGGCGCACGCCGGCAACGAGGGGGGCGGCGACTTTGTTCCAGGCCAGCAATAGGCCGACGATTGCCAGCAGGATGATGCTGACGCCCATGCTCCACAGCCCGAAATGTCTCACCAGCACTACGCCCAGCGGTGCACCGACGGCCAGGGCCCCATAGCTGGCGATGCCGTTCCAGGAGATGACCTTGGCGGTATTCGCCGCACCGACGCGGCCGATGCCCCAGCCGATGGCGCCCGAGCCCACCAGGCTTTCAGCACTGCCCAGCACCAGGCGGCCGATCAGCAGGCTGCCCAGGCTCAACGCCGGCAGGCTTGAGAACCACGCCGCGAGCAGCATGAACACACCGCTCAGTCCGCAGCCCGCCAGGCCAATCAGTACCGCGCGCTTGCTGCCCAGCGTGTCGATGATTTTGCCCGCATAGGGGCGGCTCAGCAGGGTGGCCAGGTATTGCACGCTGATCACCAGGCCAGCAATGACTGCGCCGTAGCCCAGCTCACTGTGCACATAACCTGGCAACACGGCCAGGGGAATGCCGATATTCAGATAGCCGATGAAGGTAAACAACACGATGGAAACAACTTGCAGCGTGACCGCCAGGGGGCGCTGGGTATCGGGCATGGGAGAGGTCCACTGTCGCAGCAGGTAAAGATAGGCTGCTAATGATACCGGTGGTTTGCCCCGCGCAGGGCGGTAAACCGCAAAAATCTCAGATCAAAAAGACCTCAGGCTTGTGCAGGGGCCAGCAATTGGGTGGTGACCAGGGCGGCCAGGGCATTTTCCTGGGTGCCGAAGCGCTTGAGCAGCACGGCCTGTTTGTCTGCGCTGAGGCGGTTCCAGATCTCGACCATCTGCAGGGCAGCATCGAGTAAGGCGGTGTCCGGGGTATTGGGGAGGTTGTCGGTCATGATGGGTATCTCGATTTATTCAGGCAGTGTGGAAAGCGCTCAAAGGTGCGCTTTCCACACGGTCTGGTACGGCGTCAGTCCTGGCTTTCGCGCTCGACTGGTTTTGCTTCTTTGGCCTCAGGCTGTTTGTCACTGGCCTGTTGCGGGGTTGGCTGCTCTGTAGGGTGCAGGCTTGGGAAGGGGAGATTAGGTATCTCGTGCATCGTCGTCGCTCCTCGCAAAGTCTGTTTTTTCAATCGCAGGTGATTCCGCGCTCTCAAAAAGCCTTGGCAGGATACAGCACTCTAAATGACAAATAGACTTTTATATCGCCGGATTTACGTAAGCTCATCGTTCAAGCGCAAGTGACATGGGGTCACACCCGCTTTAAAACGGCACCTTGCCGAGAATCATGTCGCGGTACATCACAAAGTCCCCCAGCAGGCTGTAGAACGGGTGCTGAAAGGTCGCGGGGCGGTTTTTTTCGAAGAAGAAGTGGCCGATCCAGGCAAAGCTGTAGCCGGCAATCGGCAAGGCAATCAGCAAGCCCAAAGAACCTTTGCCAATGGCATACGCCAGGATACCGATCACCAGCGTCGTGCCAATAAAATGCAGGCGCCGGCAGGTGCTGTTGGCGTGCTCGCTCAGGTAATAGGGGTAGAACTCGGCGAAGCTATTGAAACGTCTCACATTTTCCACGGCGACCGGCCCTTTGATTATTGTTCCGCCGAACAGATGTTCGGCGGGGAGCTTATTTGAGTCTAGAGTGATCAGTAGTAACAGCCAGTGACAATAGATGCCACTTTAGTATCCTTGGCTTCCTGGCTGCTGTTTGAGCCTGCTTTATTAAGAAGACGCCATGAGCGAACGAACAACTTCTGCAAGCTGGGCGATGGGGATAGTCAAGGCATTGGAAATGGACGGCCTGGATTGCCGTGCCTTGTTCAAGCAACTCGGCTTGGACTACGCCGCCCTTGACGATCCCGATGCGCGGTTCCCGCAAGACTCCATGACGCGTCTGTGGCAACGGGCGGTGGAGCTGTCGGGTAACCCTGCGATTGGCCTGAACATGGGCAAGGTCGTGCGCCCGGCGTCGTTTCATGTGGCCGGCTACGCACTGATGTCCAGCAACACGCTGGCGGAAGGCTTTATGCGCCTGGTGCGCTACCAGCGGATCATCGCCGAAAGTGCCGACCTGAGTTTCCGACTGATCCCCGAAGGTTATGCGCTGATTCTGACGGTGCACGGTGATCACTTGCCCCCCACCCGGCAGAGCGCCGAAGCCTCACTGGCCTGTGCCTTGGCGCTGTGTGGGTGGTTGACCGGCCGTACCCTGCAACCACGCAAGGTGGTGTTGCAAGGCGATCAACCGGCGGACCTCACCCCCTATAAACAAGCGTTCCATGCCCCCCTGGAATTCAACGCGCCCTATGACGCGCTGATTTTCGAACGGGCGGATATGGACGCGCCACTGCCCACGGCCAACGAGGCCATGGCGCTGCTGCACGATCGATTTGCCGGTGAATACCTGGCGCGCTTCTCGGAAAGCCGCGTGACTCACAAGGCGCGCCAGGTGTTGTGCCGCTTGTTGCCCCAGGGCGAGCCTAAGCGAGAGGTGGTCGCCCAGACGTTGCACCTGTCCCAGCGCACCTTGCAGCGGCGTTTGCAGGAAGAGGGCACCAGTTTCCAGACGTTGCTCGACGACACCCGTCGCGAGCTGGCCGAGCAGTACCTGGCGCAGCCGAGCATGACCCTGCTGGAAATTGCCTACCTGCTGGGCTTCGCTGATCCGAGCAACTTTTTCCGCGCGTTTCGTCGCTGGTTCGATGCCACGCCCGGCGAATACCGGGCGCGGTTGCTGGAAGCGTCGACCGTCAGTGACGCCAAAACGCCGGAATGCACAGAACAAAGACTGTAATGATCTCCAGCCGGCCCAACAGCATGCCGAGCGACAGGATCCATTTGGCCGCATCCGGCAGGCTGGCGAAGTTGCCCGCCGGGCCGATGGTTTCGCCCAGGCCCGGGCCCACGCCGGACACTGTACTCGCGGCGCCGGTCAAGGCGGTCATCCAGTCCAGGCCCAGCAGCGACAGGGCGAGGGCAATGGCGCAGATGGTGATGGCGAAGAAAAACGAAAAGGTCAGGATCGAACGCACGATCTCTTCGTCGAGACGGTGGCCGTTGTACTTCTGCTTGATCACCGCGCGCGGGTGAATCAGCTGGTTCAAGTTGGCCTTGAGCAGGATATACGCGACCTGGAAACGGAAGATCTTGATCCCGCCCGCCGTAGAGCCCGAGCAACCCCCGATGAACCCCAGGTAGAAAAACAGCATCAGTGAGAAGTTGCCCCACAGGCTGTAGTCCCCCAGCGCAAAACCCGTGGTGGTCACCACCGACGTGACATTCAGTGCCACGTGACGCAGGGCCTCCAGCCAGTGCAGGTTGGTGGTCCACCAATACCAGGTGCCAAGCACCAGCCAGGTCACCAGCAACAAACCGAGCAAGCCCTGTACTTGCTGATCCTTGATCAGTGCCTTGCGATTGCCACGCAAGGTCGCCACGTACAGCGTGAACGGCAAGCTGCCGAGGATCATCACCACCACCGCCACCCAGTGCACGGCGGGTTGTTTCCAGTGCGCCAGGGATTCATCGGAGGTGGAGAAGCCGCCGGTGGAAATCGCCGACATCGCATGGTTGATCGCATCGAACAGGCCCATCCCGGCCCACCAGAACGCCAGGCTGCCGAGGATGGTGATGCCCACGTAGGCCGCCACGATCAGGCGCGCCACCATGTGCGAGCGGGGCATGACTTTTTCCGAGCGGTCCGAGGATTCGGTCTGGAACAGGCGCATGCCACCAATGCGCAGCAGCGGCAGGATCGCCACCGCCATACCGATAAAACCGATGCCGCCCAGCCAGTGCAGCAGCGAGCGCCACATCAGGATGCCCGGCGACATGGTGTCCAGCCCGCTCAACACGGTGGAGCCGGTGGCGGTGATGCCGGACATGCTTTCAAAAAACGAGTCGGTGTAGCTGATGTGTTGGGTCAGCAGAAACGGCAGCGCGGCAAAGATGCACACCACCACCCAGCTGGTAACGGTCAGCAGGTACATGTCCCGCGGGCGCAGGTGCACATGTTCCGGGCGACCGGGAATCACCAGGGCCAAGCCGGCAATGAAGGTGATCATGCTGGCCCACAGGAACGAGGGCAGGTCACTGGTGCGTTCGAAGATCACCAGGGTTGCCATGGGCACGACCATGGCGATCGCGAGGGTGATCAGGAAGATGCCGATGATGAAACCGATGATGCGTAGGGTCGGCAACGCCATGAAGTTCGCTCGAGGTAGGGCAGAGGCGCCATTCTACCTGGGGTGTGGGGCAAGTAAACCGGAGCGGACATTGGCTTGGCGAGTAGCTATGTAATGCCCCCGTCCCGGCCTGCAGCGGCACGATGGCGTACCTCCTATTTTCGAGATATACGCCATGCCGCATGACCGGTTATCACCGACGCCGCTGATCAGTCGCCTGACGCTGCGCGACACCCCCTTACAGGCCAGCCTGCGCCAGAAGCTGGTTGCACTGAATATCGAACTGTTCGAGTTGCTCCAGCGGCAACCGACGTTTCACGCCCTGGTGCAGCAGGCCTTTGACCACGCATTCCCTGACCGCAAACCGCTGCTGGACATAGACCAAGGGGTTATCCAGTACGATGAGCAAGAGACACGGGCCATCGGCACACCTCTCTCTGAAAACAGCGAACCGGTGCCCGAGGAAGCCCTGGTGCCGAGGTTGAACCTCATGGAAGCGGTGGTGCAGCGCATGGTTGCCAACCAGGCTTCGGGCTACGCCAGCCGGCCTGTCAGTTTCCATGCGCGCTTGACCGCTGAAGGGGCGTGGGAGCCTGTTACCGGGCTCACACCGAGCGCTTTCGATCGTTTCCTCGACCAATTTGCCGATGGTTTTTCAGGGCGTTATCAGCAATCCCAGCAAGCCTTCCTGGCCTTGGCGCATGGGCCGACTGAGGCGCACACCATCAAGCAGCAGTTGATTAAAACGCGAACCGAGCAATTGAGCACCGAGCTCGCCCTGCTCAGCGCCGAAAACCTGCTCAGTGCGACGGCGCAGGCGCTGTTCGCCAAAGTGCTGAAATACCCGGACGCCCTGGCGCGTCAGGCGTTGGGCAGCTATCGACCGTGTGTCTATGGGATCGCTTTGAAGGCTGGGGATACCGACGATATCCCGCTGCATGGGGCCTTTATCTTGACCGCCCGGGACCCGCAAGATACCCGCGTGGGCTGGCAAAGCGATGTTCAGGTGCCTCAGGTTCGACCCATTGAACCGGCGGCGAACGTCGGCACGGTGGTGATGTTCACTCCCGGCGCAGGCCTTGAAGAGTTTGCCTCGTTGAGTGACCTTGACCGCGAGCTGCATCGGCGGCTCAGCCATGGCGTGGCGTTCTCCCGCATCCTGGCGATGGTGGCGCAAGACCAGCAATCGCTGGCGCTGGCGCGGTGCCGGGAAGGTCATGAACGGGGCCAGTTCAAGTACCTTGAACGACTGGACTCCCCGTTCGATTACGCTATCGAATCCCAATACCTGCACCTTCAACAGAACGTTGCCGCGACCCTTGCGCGCTATCAAACCTTGGGTTTGCAGGCGGACAGCACGTATTTGCCGCAGAGTTTGGACGAGGTAATGGACCTGACGCGGGCATTCGATGGCGCGGGTGCACGCTTCGCCAGTCTGGAAAAACGCGGGCAGGCGCAGATCAAGGCCTTTCTCAGTGCCGCCAGTCAAAACGACAAAGACGCGTGGAGCACCGCCAGCGCGCAATATTACGAACAGTTGGCGAACCTGCTGGCGGCGGACGGCTTGCCTTCCTGGGCGCAATTCAGCGACAAGAGCAAACTGCTGGCTTACGCCAATCAGCAACTGCGCCGGGTGCTGGTGGCCGAATACGGTCTGGATATCAACCCAGATCATATTCTCGTGCACACCCAGGAAGCTTATGTCCCTCCCAGCGTGATAGTCCCAGGCGCGCCCGGCCACTCCATCAGAGAACCCGGCACGCCGTTGTATAAAAGCCGCAGCCGATCACTGACCCAACTGGCCCTGGAAAACGTCGGTGGCCTGGATCTCAATTTCATCAATTTCTCGCGGTTGACCGAAAAAACCGAAGACCTCGACAAGCCCGACGAAGCGCTGCGACCGGAGGACTTCAAGACAGCTAAGGTTTATGAAGGACTGACCGTGGAACAGGTCAGGGATCTGGTGCGCGGTGTGAATGTGGGCGGGACCTATGGGGCGCTGTTGCGTGAGCGGCTGATCACGTCCCCGCAAGCGTTGGCGCAGAAAAAAACCTATGTCCAAGTAATGGCGCATCAACTGCGGCTGGATGCCATTGAGGCCAGGATTGCCGGCGATTTCTTGCCGGATCGATTTGAACGTGGCTTCAACTGGGTGCGCGTCGTGCTTGATGAGCCGATTGATAGCGACCAGCGCGAGCGCGTAGAAGGCCATCGCATACTGGTGGAGTACTTGAAGCTGCGCGGCCAGCGGGTGCGCGGGGTATGGATGCTGCGCACCGCCAGCGCCGGCGGCGGCTCGGTAGTGGTCTATACACCGCAGGCACCGACTGGGCGGGTGTTTCATGAGTACCCGGATGAAACCCTGATAAGGGATTTCGTCCACAGCAGCTCCTGGCGCGAATACCTGGTGAGCCGTGTTGAGCGCGCGTTCCAGCCGCAAGTACGCGCCGTGTTGAGGGGGCGAGGTGACACCTCGATGGTTCATTTCGGCAGAATCGACAATAACTTCATGGAGGACGCCTATGAGGTTGACGCCAACTTCGTGATCAACGATGCCCAGGCCTTATCCACGAGCACTCATCAAACCAATGTGGAAACCGCACTGACGGTTGCCACCACGGCGTTCGATATTGCCTCCATGGTGTTGCCCATCAAGATCATGTTGCCTATTGGCTTGGCCAGGAGTCTGTTTTCGGTGTTCAACGGGGTCGAATCGGCGAACCTGGGAGACCGTACGGCGGCAGCGAACCACTTTGTGCGGGCGTTTGGAGAGCTGGTGGGGGCGCTGGTGGATGGGGCCATCGGCAGCCGGTCGGCTGGCGTCAATCGCAGCAAGACGATTGGGCAATTGAACCCGCATATGGCGCTGGCGAAAAAGCCGGACGGCGTACTGCCTCTGAGGGGGTGGGAAGGCAAGGGGGTTTACTTCACGACCTCCAAAGACGGCTCGAGGGTGTATTTCATCAACCAGCATCAGCACTGGTACTCGATCCTTGATGACGGCGCAGAGCAGGCGTGGCGGATCAGGGATGTACGCAAACCGCCGCAATACTATTACGACCCCGTTCGACTGGATGCCAGTGGGACATGGCACATAGGTTCGCACCCAGGCAAAGGCTTGAAGGGCGGTCAGCCGCCGCACCGGGCGCTCATGGAGGTTTATCCGTTCTTCGACGAGGCGCAGGCTTGGCGGGTGCTTGACTCGTTCAACTTTCCGCGGGGACAGGAAATCCCATTTGGGTTGGACCTGGTTTATCACTTGAGAAGCGGTGTCGCCCTTGACCCCTTCCACCCGTACCTCACGATCACGCCAGAACGGTTGGCGTCGCGCTTGCGTGGCGGTGACAGCCCTGGACGGATGCCTCAAGCGCTTACGGTCGACGCTGACCGTGCGCCCTTACCTCGACCGTCTCCTGACAGGCTCCCCCATGAACGGTTTGTCGAGTGGGGGCAGACCATCGACGCTGCCGAACTGAACGTGTTGAACGCCGAGAGGGACATTGTCCGCAGAATACCGGGCAATGCGAGCCACGCGACGGGTGACTACATCAGGATCGATGAACGCTGTTACCCGATCCTGCCGATCGGGGGCGATGTGCAACGTAGCGTCGCCTATATGCGTAATCCCAATCTGGTACTTGATAGCTTTGACCAGTTTGAGCACATGTTGAGGACCGACCTGTTCAACCAACCCAGGCTCACCCGGTTTTATAGAGGGGTTAATCGGTGGATCAACCAGATTGAATTGCCGTTTCGGCGCACGATATCTGCCTATGTAGCCGGCGCATTTCCCATGCTGCATGAGACCAGTCAGCTACAAGTCGCCAGGGCACTGTTCAGGCGGGCTAACCCGTCAGGGTTGACGGCCTGGGGCTATCGCGTCTTGCAGGTCACTCTGAATGACTGGGTCCAGTGGCCATCGTCGTCCATGGCAAAGTTTGGCGACCCGTTGTTGCTGCTCCCTATAATCGGCAGAACCGGGCGTGGTTGGCACCTGGGGGAATCGTCGGGGTTCTTCGGCCATCTGCGGTTTCGTACCGATCCTGTGGCGCTGCTGTTACACAACACGTTGACGTCGGGCACCGAGGGCACGTTGCGGGCGCTGATGATTGAGGTGTTGACGCGCAGTCGTTATCAGATACTCGAGGGTTACAACGTCGTTGGCGAGTTACTGTTTACGCGACCGGGGCGTGACACGGTGTATTGGATGTCGTTGCGACGAGCGCAGGGGAACTGGGTCGACGAAGGTGTCAATGTGCAACCCCGCGTACAAGCGATGCAGCCTGACACACGCAACCTCGTGGCCCGGGCGCGGGTGAGCAACAATTTCGTGATTTTGGTCGGAGGGGTTCGGTCGTCTGTCGACGGCGGCGAGGTCAGTCTCTTCATCTTCCGCGCTCGAGCCCTTCCGGGTCTCAGTGCATAAAAAAATGCCCCGAGGTGTACCTCGGGGCATTTTTACCGACGTTGAGCGTGAACCTGTGTGGATCAGAACTCGTGATCAGCGTTGTCCGGGTTCAAGTCGCTGATGCCCAGTTTACCCGCGGCCGCTTCGATCGAGCCGGTCTGCTTGACCAGCGCAGCGATCGCATCACGCACGATCTGATTGCCCGCATCGTTACCGGCAGCGATCAGTTGGTCGTAGTGCTCGCCCTTGTTGGCGTGATCAACCATGACCTGGATCTTCGCTTCGGTCGCTGCCAGGTCCGCTTTCAGCGCGGTATCGGCAGCCGGGTCGGCCTTGGCCACCAGGGACGACAGGCTGGCGCCGGTCAGCTTGGTACCGTCGGCGCGGGTGTACTCGCCCAGGTAGACGTTACGGATGCCCTTGGCGTCGTAGAAGTGCGAGTTGTGGGTGTTGTCGCTGAAGCAGTCCTGTTCGTCTTCCGGCGAGTTGGCTTCCAGGGAAACCTTCATGCGCTCACCGGCCAGCTCGCCCAGGGACAGGCTACCCATGCCGAACAGCATTTTGCGCAGGCCGTCGGTGGCAGGTTCTGCCTCCAGGGTGGCGCGGTAGTTGTCTTCGACGTTAGGTTTCCAGTTGCCGACCATTTCTTCGAGGTCGCTGACCAGCAGTTGGGTGACCGCGCGCAGGTAGGTGCGGCGACGCTCGTTGTGGCCGCCCGTGGCGCCGTCGCCGGTCAGGTAGTCCGACGCAGGACGGTTGCCCGCGCCTGGGCCGGTGCCGTTCAGGTCCTGGCCCCACAGCAGGAATTCGATGGCGTGGTAGCCGGTGGCGACGTTGGCTTCGGAACCGCCCAGCTCATTGAGGCTGGCGAGTTTTTCCGGGGTGATGTCCTTCACGTCGACCTTGTCTTCGCCGACCTGGATCTCGTTATTGGCGATGATGTTGGCAGTCGCGCCTGGGTTACCCAGGGCATGTTCGTAGGACTTGTCGACGTAGTCGATCAGGCCTTCGTCCAGCGGCCATGCGTTCACCTGGCCTTCCCAGTCGTCGATGATGGTGTTGCCGAAGCGGAACACTTCGCTCTGCAGGTACGGCACGCGGGCGGCGATCCAGGCAGTGCGTGCGGCTTTCAGGGTTTCGTCGTTCGGCTTGGCGAGGAAGGCGTCGATTGCGGTTTGCAGGGTTTTCGCGGTGGACTCGGCATCGCTGTAGACCGCAAACACCATGTCAGCGTAATGCGCGACCACAGCCTTGGCGGCCGCTTCGTCGACCTGGCCGGCAGGCGTGGCAGCCGCTGGAGCGGTAGTGCTGGCGGCCGGGGTCGGCGCCTGGTTTGCTGCGGGCTTGTCTTTACCTTCGCCGCAACCGGCGAGAGAAATGGCAATGGCCAGCAGACTGGCGGTGGCCAGGGGCATACGAATCATGGCGAACATCCTGCTTCGGTTGTTGAGGGGGCGCGCGGAGGCGCGCAAAAACTGCGACATAATGCGAAAGATTTGCATTTTGTGTAAAGGGTTATACGCGGGAAATATTCAGTATCGTGTTTAGGGCAAGTCCCCATGCTCTCCAGTCAAGCGAGAAGACTGACCCTGTGGCGGCGTTGCCACGTCAGAGAATCGCTGCGTTATTGCGTTCAGACTGCTTCAGAAAAGCCGCCAACTCCCGGGCCTGCAAGGGTTTGCTGTAGTGGTAGCCCTGACCTTCATGGCAACCCTCGGAGATGATGTAGGCCTCCTGCTCAGCGGTTTCCACGCCTTCGGCGAT
This sequence comes from Pseudomonas marginalis, assembly GCF_001645105.1. Taxonomy (GTDB): domain Bacteria; phylum Pseudomonadota; class Gammaproteobacteria; order Pseudomonadales; family Pseudomonadaceae; genus Aquipseudomonas; species Aquipseudomonas petroselini. The sequence goes on along the minus strand of NZ_LKEG01000038.1, from coordinate 85,578 downwards.
GACCTGCATGCCCAGGCTTTTGCCCAGTTGGATAATCGCGCGCACGATGGTGGCATCGTCATCATCGTCCAACAGGTCCTGGACGAAGCTCTTGTCGATCTTGATTTTGTCCAGCGGCAGGCTTTTCAGGTAACTGAGGGATGAATAGCCGGTGCCGAAGTCATCAATCGCGATCAACGCGCCCGAGCGGCGAAGGCTCAGCAGGTGCTGGGCAGCGGTGCTGATGTCTTCCATCAGGCCGGTTTCAGTGACTTCCAGTTCCAGGCTACGCGGCGGCAGGCGGTAGATCTGCATGAGGTTGTTGACCACCCGAGGTAGCTCGGTGTGGTGCAACTGCACGGTGGACAGGTTGACGGCCATGCGCAGGTCGGTGAAGCCTTGGTCGTGCCATTCGCGCAATTGCCGGCAGGCCTGGTCCAGCACCCATTCGCCAATGGGAATAATGGTGCCGTTTTGTTCCGCGAGCGGAATGAACAAATCCGGTGGTACCAGGCCGTGCTCCGGGTGCTGCCAGCGCAGCAGCGCTTCTACGCCGACCACCCGATTATCGCGGTAGCTGATCTGCGGCTGGTATACCAAATGGAACTGGTTGCGGCCCAGTGCCTCCCGCAGGTCTTTTTCCAGTTCGCGGCGCCGACGCATTTCGCTGTCGACGCTGGCGATATAGAACTGATAGCGGTTGCGCGAACGGGTCTTGGCCAGGGTCATGGTCTGTTCGGCTTTTTGCAGGAGCTTTTCGGTGCTGTCGCCGTCTTCCGGAAACAAGGTGATGCCGATGGTGGCGCGTAGGCGGATACCCTCGTGGTCGAGGGCGAACTCCGCTTCCAGGTCGTCGAGGATGCTCTGTGCCAGCTCGGCGGCCTCGTAAGGCTGGTCGATATCGGCCTGGACCAGGGCGAACTGGTCGCCACCCAGTCGGGCCAGGGCGCCGAGGCGGCCGCTGTGGGCGCGTAGACGGTCGGCCAGGGCCAGCAGCAGTTTGTCACCGGCCTGGTAGGTAAACTGTTCGTTGACGCTTTTGAAATCATCCAGCCCCACACACAGCACCGCCACGCGCCGTTGCCGGCGTCCGGCGTCGGTGAGGATCTTGTCCAGTTGCTCCTGCAGTTTCTGGCGGTTCGGCAGGCCAGTCAGGAAATCATACTGAGCCATGCGCAGCAGGCTGCTTTCGGCTTCATGGCGCAAGTGGGTATTACGTTCGATGGATTCGAGCAACTGGTTGGCGGTATTGATCCACAGCCCCAACTCGTTGCGCTCGTGCCCCTTGAGCTGTGGGATCTTGTGTTCGCTGGGGCGGTCCGGGTTGATCGAGGTCAGGTGCTCGATAATCCGCGACAACGGCTTGGTCAGCAGCCAGTGATAGACCAGGTACAGCACCAGGCCCAGGGCCAGGGCGCGCAGCACGCCGGAAATAAAGATGATCACCGAGTTGACAATAAAACCCTGGCCATAAGTGGCGGTGTCGAGCGTGATACTCAGGTCACCGTAATACTCGCTGTAGGGGCCTTTGCCCACCAGAGGCGTTTTAAAGGTGCGTTCCCGGCCAAGAATCAGGTCGGTCAACCAGCGGCTGGGGGCTTGCTGCAATGCGCGGCTTTTCTCAGCCAGCATGGTTTCGTTGGGATGGCCGATGGACGCAATACGCACGGCATCATCCTGGAACAGCCCCTCAATGACCTGCATGCCCATCTCGCGGTCCAGGCTGTAGACGGCCTGGGTCGAAGGGTCGCGAAACATGTCGAGGATGCGCTGGGCATCGCTGGCCACGGCCTGGCGCGTCTTGTAAGCATCGAAAACGATCTGCGCCACGCTCAGCGCAACGCCTACGATCAATGCCGACAGCAGCACAACCCGTAGCAACTTCACCGACAAGCTGTTCTTGAGTTCCAGCTTCAAAGGGGCATTCCTTGTCTCATGCGGGTGGCCTTCAATATGCCATGAGTATTGGCAATCCCGTGAGGCCAGTCAAAGGAACATTAGGGCTGGAGACGTCTTGGCGGTGGGGAGGGGGGAAAAACCAGATAAAACGGCGGATTTGCTCCGCCGCCTGGGGGGCTCGGCGTACGAGTGGTCAGGCGAATGCCTTTCCTACCGTGGCCGCTGTTATTGATAGGCTGAAATCTCGATCTTTGGCGGCGCCGGCGGCATCATGTCCTCGCCTGGTTTGCTGGGAGGGCTGGCAGCAGCGCCATCACCGCCACCGCCACCCGCCCCGCCGGCGAGGCCTTTCATAAGTCCGGTGATGAGTTGCATCGCCATCTGTCCGCCTGCTTTTCCGATTTCTTCCATCATTGATTCTCCAGAAGCGTGTGGGAGGGTTATTCCTCTCACCGGATGGGTGGCAGTTTCCCTTCCGCGGGTTCCACGATTCTGGGCAGGTCGACGTTGTGGAACACCCACAAAAAAGCCCGGCAATGCCGGGCTCTTTCTACTGCAAGCGTTGCTTAGGCAGTGAAGGTCTTGCCTTCGAACTGCTCAGCCACGAACTTCCAGTTGACCAGGTTCCAAAACGCTTCCACATACTTTGGACGCACGTTGCGGTAGTCGATGTAGTAAGCGTGTTCCCACACGTCGCAGGTCAGCAGCGGGGTGTCGCCGCTGGTCAGCGGGTTGCCGGCGCCGATGGTGCTGGCCAGGGCCAGGGAACCGTCAGCCTTTTTCACCAGCCAGCCCCAACCGGAACCGAAGGTGCCGACGGACGTCTTGGTGAACTCTTCCTTGAACTTGTCGAACGAACCGAACGCAGCGTTGATGGCTTCAGCCAGCGCGCCGGTGGGTTGACCGCCGGCGTTTGGCGCCAGGCAGTTCCAGTAGAAGGTGTGGTTCCAGACCTGAGCGGCGTTGTTGAAGATACCGCCCGAAGAGGATTTGACGATCTCTTCCAGGGTCTTGCCTTCGAACTCGGTGCCTGGGACCAGGTTGTTCAGGTTCACGACATAGGTGTTGTGGTGCTTGTCGTGGTGGAATTCCAAGGTTTCCTTGGAGATGTGCGGCTGCAGGGCATCGTGTGCGTAGGGCAGCGGCGGCAATTCGAAAGCCATGATGATTCTCCTAATCAGGTCAGTTGCGGTGAGCGCAAGGCCGATCACGGGCGGCCAAACAAGCGCCGGGGAGTTTGTACTCTTTGCGGCGCAGGGTCCGGATCATAGCACCGGGGGTGCGGCAAAACCACGCAACAACTGTGTGGGATAGAGGTTCCAGAGCGTTTTGGAATATTCATCAACCGCTGATCAATTGATAGGCCACGCTGAACATCATCACCGCCACCAACAGGTCCAGCAGACGCCAGGTGGTAGGGCGTGCCAGCCAGGGTGCCAGCCACGCCGCGCCGAGCGCCAGGGTGGAGAACCACAGCAACGAAGCGCTGGCGGCACCGGCCACATAGGCACCGGGCTCGGTTTGTTGGGCGCCGAGCGAGCCAATCAGCAACACGGTGTCCAGGTACACGTGAGGGTTGAGCAACGTGACGGCCAACGCGCTCAGCAGCACCGCACGCAGTGAGCGCACCTTGAGATTATCCGCCTGGTCCAGGCTCTGTTTCGAACAGGCCCGGCGCAGTGCGCACGTCCCGTACCAGAGCAGAAACGCCGCGCCACCCCAACGTGCGACCGCCAGCAGCACCGGGCTTTGCGCCAGCACCGTCGCCAAGCCGAACACCCCGGCAGCCACCAGCAGTGCATCGCACACCACGCACAGCGCCGCCACGGGCAAATGATGTTCACGGCGCAGGCTTTGCGCCAATACAAAAGCATTCTGGGTGCCGATGGCCATGATCAGGCCGAGGGCTACCAGCAGACCGTTCAGATAACTCTGCCACATAGGATTTACTCCGCGTCCGCTGCCAGTTGTTGCAACACCTGCAGGGCGCGCTGGGCATCGGCACGGCCAACGAACAGGTGATCGTGGTAATAGCCGGCAATCACGTTGCAACTGATGCCGGCGTTGCCCAGTGCACTGGCGACCGCGGCGGTCAGGCCCACGGCGTCCAGGGCCGAGTGCACATTCAAGGTGATCCACGCGGCGACATAATCAAACGCCAGCCCGGTCTGTTGCGCGTGCTGGCGTTCGAGGATCAGCGTCAGGCCTTCCTGCTCGCGGAAACTGCCGATCACCTCGCAACCGGCAGGAATCCGGTGATCGGGCAGGGTGCAGAACACATAGTCACCGTCGTTGAGATGGGGGCTCATGCTGCGCAGCAGGGTTGCCAGAGCGGTTTCGCCAGCCATGGGAGGTTCCTTATAGAGAGAAGCGATGCTGGCTATTCTCATGAGGCAGGCTGTATAAGAAAAACAAATATTGCTGATCGCTCATTAGAGAAACTGATGTTCGACTATAAATTGCTTTCCGCGCTGGCGGCGGTGGTAGAACAAGCGGGCTTCGAGCGTGCCGCTCAAGTCTTGGGCCTTTCGCAATCGGCGATCTCCCAGCGCATCAAGTTGCTGGAAGCGCGTATCGGCCAGCCGGTACTGGTGCGCGCCACGCCGCCGACGCCCACCGATATCGGCCGGCGTCTGCTCAACCACGTGCAACAGGTGCGCTTGCTGGAACGTGACCTGCAAAGCCAGGTGCCGGCGCTGGACGACGAAGGCATGCCCGAGCGCCTGCGCATCGCGTTGAACGCCGACAGCCTCGCCACCTGGTGGGCAGAGGCTGTCAGCGGTTTTTGCGCCGAGCAGCATCTGCTGCTGGACCTGGTCGTAGAGGACCAGACCGTGGGCCTCAAGCGCATGCGCGCCGGGGAGGTGGCGGCCTGTATCTGCGCCAGCGAGCGCCCAGTGGCGGGCGCGCGCAGCCTCTTGCTGGGTGCCATGCGCTATCGCGCGTTGGCCAGTCCGGCCTTTATTGCCCGGCACTTTGCGCACGGCGTGCGCGCGGACCAACTGGCGCGTACGCCGGCCTTGGTCTTCGGTCCGGATGATTTCCTGCAACACCGCTACTTGGCATCCCTCGGCGTGGACGGCGGTTTCGAGCACCATTTATGCCCATCCTCCGAAGGTTTTATCCGCCTGACGGAAGCGGGGCTGGGCTGGGGGCTAGTGCCGGAATTGCAGGTACGTGACCAACTGGAAAAGGGCCTATTGGTCGAGTTATTACCAGATAAGCCCATCGATGTGCCGTTGTACTGGCATCATTGGCGCAGTGGCGGGCAACTGCTGGGCTTGTTGACCGACCACCTGGCCCAGGCGTGTGGCCAATGGTTGGTGCCGTTGGAGTGATGGCGCGCGTCAAGGCAACAGCGATGAAAAATGAAAGAGCACGGGGTAATACATGAAGATTCTGGTCACCGGCGCAAGCGGCTTCATTGGCGGGCGCTTTGCGCGTTTCGCTTTGGAGCAGGGCCTGGACGTTCGGGTCAACGGGCGACGCGCCGAAGGTGTGGAGCACCTGGTCAGGCGCGGCGCCGAGTTTATCCAGGGTGATTTGAATGACGCCGCGCTGGTGCGTGACCTGTGCCGCGATGTCGAAGCCGTGGTGCATTGCGCGGGCGCCGTCGGGCTGTGGGGGCGTTACCAGGACTTCCACCAAGGCAATGTGCTCGTTACCGAGAACGTCGTCGAAGCCTGCCTCAAGCAGCGCGTCGGTCGGTTGGTCCACCTGTCGTCACCGTCGATCTACTTTGATGGCCGCGATCATCTGGGCGTGACCGAAGAACAAGTTCCCAAGCGTTTCAAGCACCCCTATGCCGCCACCAAGTACCTGGCCGAGCAGAAGGTGTTCGGCGCCCAGGAGTTCGGCCTCGAGGTACTGGCCTTGCGCCCGCGCTTCGTGACGGGCGCGGGTGACATGAGTATCTTCCCGCGCTTGCTGAAAATGCAGCGCAAGAACCGCCTGGCGATCGTCGGCGACGGGCTGAACAAGGTCGACTTCACCAGCGTGCACAACCTCAACGAGGCGCTGCTCAGCAGCCTGCTTGCCCCCGGCTCGGCACTCGGCAAGGCCTACAACATCAGCAACGGTGCGCCAGTGCCGGTGTGGGATGTGGTGAACTATGTGATGCGCCAGATGGAAATGCCGCAGGTAACGCGGTATCGGTCCTACGGCCTGTCCTACAGCGTGGCGGCACTTAACGAAGCGTTCTGCGCGATGTGGCCGGGGCGGCCGGAGCCCGCGTTGTCTCGCCTGGGCATGCAAGTCATGAACAAAGATTTCACCCTCGACATCAGCCGTGCCAGGCATTATCTGGACTATGAGCCCAAGGTCAGCCTGTGGACCGCCCTCGACGAGTTCTGCAGTTGGTGGAAAGCCCAGGCGCCGGGGATCCAGTAAGCACACAACAGGCAACACTTCGGGAACCGATTTCGGCGTTCCGGGTCGATCAGTGCGCCGGGATCACGGTTTATACTCCCGTCGCTCGCCATTTCACCGATTCAGGGTTGATTCATGCGCAACGATGCTAAAGACGACTTCGACAACGTTCCCAGCCTGCGGGCCGATGTCGGGGATGATGATGATTTCGAGCCTTCTCCCGCCACCTCGGTGCGGTCACGCACCACCAAGGTGGTCAAGGTCAAGAACGCCAGCACCGGCCCATTGTGGGCCTTGATCGGCGCGTTGCTGATCGCCTTTGCGGGCCTGGCCTGGTGGAGCTTCCAGCAGATCTCCTTGATGGGCCAGCAGTTGGTTGCCACCCAGGAAAGCTTTGCGCGCATCAGCGAAGAAGCGGCGGGGCGCCTGCAGGATATTTCCGGCAAGGTGGTGGCCAGTGAAGCCAGCGTCAACAATGGCAGCGAGGCGCTGAAACTGCAGATCAAGCAACTTGAAAGCCAGTTGCTGGAGCAGGGTAAACAGCAAGTCGGCGTGGCCGGCCAGGCGACCGAGTTGGATAAGCGCCTGGCGCAAATGACGGCCAGCACCACTGAGCTGTCCAACGCCAACAGCAAGCTGCAAGGCCAGGTCCAGGCCCTGACCGACGCTGTGGCAACGCTCAAGGCGGCGCAAGGTGATGCGAGCAAGCGCGATAGCGAAATCAAGGAGCTTTCCGCTGACGTGGCGGCCTTGAAGAAACAGGGCAACCCCAGTGCGGCCATCGCGCGAATCGAGCAGGATCTGGTAGTGCTCAAAAGCGCGCAGGATAACCAGTCGGTCAACAGCGATGCGCCCACCAATAAAGAGTTTGATGTGTTCCGCATCCAGACCACGCGCAATATCACCACGTTGCAAAGCCAAGTGCAGACCCTCAACCAGCAACTCAACGCGCCGGCGAAGATCACGCCCCTCGGTCAATAAGGGTGTAATGGCAAATGTCACCACTCGGTGACATTTCCCTTCCCCTTCGTTACTTGCCCCCACCGTGCCCTTGTTTAGACTCCGTTCATCCCACAAAAAATAATAAGGGCCACCCATGACCACGCAACCACTGCCTGCCAGCAGTTGGCTGAACGCGCCTGCTCATCACGCCTGGCTCGCCGCCGAAGGCCAGCGTCTGCTGGCATTTGCCAAGGCTTCTCGACTGCCCGACGGCTTCGGCAACCTGAACGATAAAGGCCAATTGCCGGCCGATGCTCACGCCGAAACCATGAACACCGCCCGCATGACCCACAGCTTCGCCATGGCCCACGCCATGGGGTTGCCCGGTTATGCCGAGCTGGTTGAACACGGGGTTGCCTGCCTCAACGGCCCATTACGCGATGCTGAGCATGGCGGCTGGTTCGCCGCGCCCCACGCCCTCGATGGCAACCGTGGCAAGGCCGCTTACCTGCACGCCTTTGTCGCCCTGGCCGCCAGCTCTGCGGTTGTGGCCGGCGCTCCCGGCGCGCGCACCCTGCTGAACGACGCCATCCATATCATCGACCAGTTTTTCTGGAGCGAGGAGGAGGGCGTGATGCTCGAGTCGTTTGCCCAGGACTGGAGCGGCGTCGAGGCCTACCGCGGCGCCAACAGCAACATGCACGCCACCGAGGCCTTCCTCGCCCTCGCCGATGTGACCGGCGATACGCGCTGGCTGGACCGCGCGCTGCGGATCGTCGAGCGTGTGATCCACACCCACGCCGCCGGTAACCAGTTCATGGTGATCGAGCATTTCGACATTTATTGGCAACCTTTGCTCGGCTATAACGAAGACAACCCCGCCGATGGCTTTCGTCCCTATGGCATTACCCCCGGCCACGGCTTCGAGTGGGCACGGCTGGTGCTGCACCTGGAGGCGGCACGCCTGCAAGCCGGGCTCGTCACACCAGAATGGTTGGTGACTGACGCCAAGGGCTTGTTCGCCAGTGCCTGTGAATACGCCTGGGCAGTGGATGGCGCCCCCGGCATCGTCTACACGCTGGACTGGAACCATCGTCCAGTGGTGCGCGAACGCCTGCACTGGACCCATGCCGAAGCCAGCGCCGCTGCCCAGGCGTTGCTCAAGCGCACGGGCGAGTTGCATTACGAAACCTGGTACCGGCGTTTCTGGGAGTTTTGCGAGGCCCACTTTATCGACCGTCTCCACGGCAGTTGGCACCACGAACTCAGCCCGCACAACCAACCCAGCAGCAACATCTGGGGCGGCAAGCCAGACCTGTACCATGCTTGGCAAGCGGTCGTGCTGCCTGCACTGCCCTTGGCACCGAGTATGGCCAGTGCCATCGGGGCTGGGCTTTATGTCACCACTTGGTGACATTTGTACATCCCTTTGTTACCTGCGCCTCAAAAATCCATGTTTAAACTCCGTGCAGCGCAAGCTTAAGACTTGCATGCATAACAACAAGAAAAGGTACTCAGATGAACGCGATTAATCGCCTCGCCGTCGCTATTTCCATTGCCTCGTTGTTTCCCCTCAGTGCATTTGCCGCCGACTCGAAAGGGACGGTTGAAGTTGTGCATTGGTGGACCTCGGGTGGTGAGAAGGCGGCTGTAGATGTCCTGAAGGCCCAAGTTGAGAAAGACGGCTTCACCTGGAAAGACGGTGCCGTCGCAGGTGGCGGTGGCGCCACGGCCATGACCGTGCTGAAAAGCCGCGCGGTCGCCGGCAACCCGCCAGGCGTTGCCCAGATCAAAGGCCCCGACATCCAGGAATGGGCCTCCACTGGCCTGCTCGACACCGACGTGCTCAAAGACGTCGCCAAAGAAGAAAAGTGGGACTCCCTGCTCGACAAGAAAGTCTCTGATACCGTGAAGTACGACGGTGACTACGTCGCCGTACCGGTCAACATCCACCGCGTGAACTGGCTGTGGATCAACCCGGAAGTCTTCAAGAAAGCCGGTATCACCAAGAACCCGACCACCCTTGAAGAATTCTACGCCGCGGGCGACAAGCTGAAGAAAGCCGGCTTCATCGCGCTTGCCCACGGTGGCCAGCCGTGGCAGGACAGCACGGTGTTCGAAGCCGTCGTCCTGTCGGTGATGGGCGCAGATGGCTACAAAAAAGCCCTGGTCGACCTGGATAACGGCGCGCTGACCGGTCCGGAAATGGTCAAGGCCCTGACTGAGCTGAAAAAAGTCGCGACCTACATGGACGTCGACGGCAAAGGCCAGGACTGGAACCTCGAAGCGGGCAAGGTTATCAACGGCAAGGCCGGCATGCAGATCATGGGTGACTGGGCCAAGTCCGAATGGACGGCCGCCAAGAAAGTCGCCGGCAAAGACTACGAGTGCGTAGCCTTCCCAGGCACCGACAAAGCCTTCACCTACAACATCGACTCCCTGGCGGTGTTCAAGCAGAAAGACAAAGGCACGGCTGCGGGTCAGCAAGACATTGCCAAGGTCGTGCTGGGTGAAAACTTCCAGAAAGTCTTCAGCATCAACAAAGGCTCGATCCCGGTTCGTACCGACATGCTCAATGAAATGGACAAGCTCGGCTTCGACTCCTGCGCCCAGACCGCCGCCAAGGACTTCCTGACGGACGCCAAGACCGGCGGCCTGCAGCCAAGCATGGCGCACAACATGGCCACCACCCTGGCTGTGCAAGGTGCGTTCTTTGATGTCGTGACCAACTACATCAACGACCCGAAAGCCGACCCGGCCGACACCGCCAAGAAACTCGGCGCTGCGATCAAGTCTGCCAAGTAACACCTTTTGTAGGAGTCGGGTTGCTGTGGCGAGGGAGCTTGCTCCCGCTGGGGTGCGAAGCACCCCCAAAGGCGGAGCGCCTTCGCCACAACACACTGGCTCCGACAGGCTGTAGTCCTTTTTCCCTGTACTGGATTTTCCCATGAGTTCTGTTGCTGTGTTCAGCAAAGCCTCGCCGTTCGATGCACTGCAGCGCTGGCTACCCAAACTGGTGCTGGCGCCCAGCATGTTCATCGTGTTGGTGGGCTTTTACGGCTACATCCTGTGGACGTTTGTACTGTCGTTCACCACATCGACGTTCCTGCCGAGTTACAAATGGGCAGGGCTTGCACAGTACGAGCGCTTGTTCGACAACGATCGCTGGTGGGTCGCGAGCAAGAACCTGGCCTTGTTCGGCGGGATGTTTATCGGCATCACCTTGGTCATCGGCGTGACACTGGCGATCTTCCTCGACCAGAAAATCCGTCGTGAAGGCTTTATCCGCACCATTTACCTGTACCCGATGGCGCTCTCGATGATCGTCACCGGTACCGCCTGGAAATGGCTGCTCAACCCGGGCATGGGCCTGGACAAACTCCTGCGTGACTGGGGCTGGGAAGGCTTCCGTCTCGACTGGCTGATCGACCCGGACCGCGTGGTCTACTGCCTGGTGATCGCCGCTGTCTGGCAAGCCTCGGGCTTCATCATGGCGATGTTCCTCGCCGGCCTGCGTGGCGTTGATCAATCGATCATCCGTGCCGCACAGATCGACGGTGCGAGCCTGCCGCGCATCTACTGGAGCGTGGTGCTGCCAAGCCTGCGTCCGGTGTTCTTCAGTGCAGTGATGATCCTGGCGCACATTGCGATCAAGAGCTTCGACCTGGTGGCGGCGATGACGGCCGGCGGCCCGGGCTACTCGTCCGACCTGCCAGCGATGTTCATGTACTCGTTTACCTTCAGCCGTGGCCAGATGGGCATGGGCTCGGCCAGTGCAATCCTGATGCTCGGTGCGATCCTCGCGATCATCGTGCCTTACCTCTATTCCGAGCTGAGGACCAAACGTAATGACTAGTCTCGCCTCCAAACCTGCCATCAGCCTGAGTCGCATCGCGATCTACGCGGTGCTGATCCTCGCCGTGCTGCTGTACCTAGTGCCGCTGGTGGTGATGCTGCTGACCAGCTTCAAGACCCCGGAAGACATCAGCACCGGCAACCTGCTGAGCTGGCCGACCGTGGTCTCCGGTATCGGCTGGGTCAAGGCCTGGGCCACCGTGGATGGCTACTTCTGGAACTCGATCAAGATCACCGTTCCCGCTGTGCTGATCTCCACCGCCATCGGTGCGTTGAACGGTTATGTGCTGTCGTTCTGGCGCTTCCGTGGCTCGCAGCTGTTCTTCGGTTTGCTGCTGTTCGGCTGCTTCCTGCCGTTCCAGACCGTACTGCTGCCGGCGTCGTTCACCCTCGGCAAGATGGGCCTGGCCAGCACCACCACCGGCCTGGTGTTTGTGCACGTGGTCTATGGGCTGGCGTTCACCACGCTGTTCTTCCGTAACTACTACGTGAGCATTCCGGATGCGCTGATCAAGGCGGCACGCCTGGACGGCGCCGGTTTCTTCACCATCTTCCGTCAGATCATTCTGCCGATGTCCACCCCGATCATCATGGTCTGCCTGATCTGGCAGTTCACCCAAATCTGGAACGACTTCCTGTTCGGTGTGGTGTTCTCCAGCGGCGACTCCCAGCCCATCACGGTGGCGCTGAACAACCTGGTCAACACCAGCACCGGGGCCAAGGAATATAACGTGGATATGGCGGCGGCGATGATCGCCGGGCTGCCGACCCTGCTGGTCTATGTGATCGCAGGCAAGTATTTCGTGCGCGGCCTCACGGCCGGCGCGGTCAAGGGGTAATCATGGCTACGCTTGAACTTCGCAATGTAAACAAGACCTATGGCGCCGGCCTGCCCGACACCTTGAAGAACATCGAACTGTCGATCAAGGAAGGCGAGTTCCTGATCCTGGTCGGCCCTTCGGGGTGCGGTAAATCCACGCTGATGAACTGCATCGCCGGCCTGGAAACCATCACCGGCGGCGCGATCATGATCGGCGACCAGGACGTGAGCGGCATGAGCCCCAAGGACCGTGACATCGCCATGGTGTTCCAGTCCTACGCGCTGTACCCGACCATGAGCGTGCGCCAGAACATCGAGTTCGGCCTCAAGATCCGCAAGATGGCCCAGGCGGACATCGACGCCGAAGTGGCGCGCGTGGCCAAGCTGCTGCAGATCGAACACCTGCTCAACCGCAAGCCGGGTCAACTGTCCGGTGGCCAGCAACAGCGTGTGGCCATGGGACGTGCCCTGGCGCGCCGGCCGAAGATCTACCTGTTCGACGAGCCGCTGTCCAACCTCGACGCCAAGCTGCGCGTCGAGATGCGCACCGAAATGAAACTGATGCACCAGCGCCTCAAGACCACCACGGTCTACGTGACCCACGATCAGATCGAAGCGATGACCCTGGGCGACAAAGTGGCGGTGATGAAGGACGGCATCATCCAACAATTCGGCACGCCGAAAGAAATTTACAACGACCCGGCCAACCTGTTTGTGGCAAGCTTTATCGGTTCACCACCAATGAACTTCGTTCCTATGCGCCTAAAACGCAAGGAAGGTCGTTTGGTCGCGCTGCTCGACAGCGGCCAGGCCCGTTGCGAATTGCCGTTAGGCATGAACGACGCAGGCCTGGAGGACCGTGATGTGATTCTGGGCCTGCGCCCGGAGCAGATCGTGTTGGCGGCGGGTGAGGGCAACGGTTCGTCGAGCATTCGCGCTGAAGTCCAGGTCACCGAACCGACCGGTCCGGACACCCTGGTGTTCGTGCAGCTCAATGACACCAAGGTCTGCTGCCGTTTGGCGCCGGATGTGGCGCCCCAGGTCGGCGAGACCCTGACCCTGCAATTTGATCCGGCCAAGGTATTGCTGTTCGACGCCAACACTGGCGAACGCCTAGGCACTGCTTCTTCATTGCCCGCACAGGGGCATGCCGACAACGTGGCCCAATTCAAAGGCCGCTGAAGCAGCTAAGTTGTTGTTTTAAATAAAAAAGTAACCCGCGTTAGATAAAAACAGTTTAATAACAATAAAGACGAGGATGTAGGGATGAAAAAGCAACACAACAACACTCGGCTGATCTGCCAAATGTCAGCTGCAGCAGCCCTGGTTTTGTCCGCCAATGCGATGGCGGCCGATGCATTCAGTGCCGACTCCAAGTGGATGACCGGCGATTGGGGTGGTGAGCGTACCAAGCTGATCGAGCAAGGTATCGACATCAAGGCTGACTACGTAGGGGAAATGGGCGCCAACCTGCGCGGCGGCTACAACGACGACAGGACCGGCCGTTACTCTGACCAGTTCGGTCTGGGCGTAGCACTGGACCTGCAAAAGCTGTGGGGCTGGGATAACACCCAGGCCAAGATCCAGTTTACCAACCGTAATGGCCAGAACATCTCCAACGACCGCATTGGCGACCCGCGTGCCGGCACGCTGAGTTCGTCCATGGAAGTCTACGGCCGTGGCCACATGGTGCGTCTGACCCAGTTCTGGATCCAGCACCAGATGTTCGACAACAAGTTGGACGTGAAACTCGGTTACTTCGGTGAAGGCGAAGACTTCAACACCTTCCCATGCGACTTCCAGAACCTGTCGTTCTGCGGCTCGCAGGTCGGTAACTATGTGAACACCTGGTACAACTGGCCCGTCAGCCAGGCCGCGATCCGCGTGAAATACAACATCACGCCTGAGCTGTATGCGCAAATCGGTGCGTACAACCAGAACCCATCGCAACTCGAGCACGGCAATGGCTTCAAGCTCAGCGGCAGCGGCACCAAAGGTACCGTGATTCCGGTGGAATTGGTCTGGTCGCCGAAGGTTAATAACCTGCCGGGCGAATACCGTGTGGGTTACTACAAAAGTGCCGCCGATGCCTCTGACGTACGTGAAGACGTGAACGGCAACGATGCCGCTACCACGGGTGCTGCATACCGTACCCACAGCAGCAAGAAAGGCTACTGGTTCGTTGCCCAGCAACAACTCACCACGCACAACGGCGACGCTTCGCGTGGCCTGAACATCGCGGCCAACGCGACCTTCCACGACAAGGAAACCAACCTGGTCGACAACTACCAGTCGTTGATGCTGGTGTACAAAGGCCCATTCGATGCGCGTCCAAAAGACGACGTGGGTATTGGTGCCGCGCGTCTGCACGTCAACGACGACGTGAAGAAAAACGCCGAACTGCTCAACGTCGCCAATGGCGTGAACGACTACGACAACGCGCTGTTCTCGCCGATCCGCGAAACCGAGTACAACTTCGAAATCAACTACGGCTTCCACGTCACCAACTGGCTGACCGTGCGTCCCAACCTGCAATACGTCGTCCAGCCGGGCGGTGTGGATAAAGTCGACAACGCGCTGGTGGCGGGCCTGAAAATTCAGTCTACGTTCTAACGCTGTTGCGATAAGCTCCTTCTCTCTGTGCGCATTTTGCGGGTAGCCATGGCTATCCGCTTTTTTTTGGGTTGCATTGTGAAGATATTCAGGACCGTGGCACATGCATGAGCAACCGCTGCAACGCTTTTTCAAATCCCTGCGCGAGCGTCCGGTGTTCGCCTGGGAGCGCTTCCAGATGCGCGATGTGCTGGTGATCGACCACCCGCTGTGCCAGGCGGTGTTCAGTCGCCAGGGCGCGCAACTGTTGCATTTCCAGCCCCGTGGCCAAAAACCCTGGCTGTGGTGTGCAGCCAAGTGGCCGCAAGTCGGCGCCATCCGTGGTGGCGTACCGGTGTGCTGGCCGTGGTATGGCCGCCATCCGAGTGAGAATGCCTGGCCGTCCCATGGCTGGGCGCGCTTGATCGACTGGAAACTGCTCGACAGCAGCACCGACGATGACGGCGTGCGCCTGCACTGGCAATTGCAGCTGTGCGACTGGCAGGTCGACCTCCACGCGCACTTGGGCGACACCCTGGAATTGCGCCTGAGTACCGAGCATCAGGACGAGCTGCCGTGCCAATTGAGCCATGCGTTGCACGCTTACTGGCGTATTGGTCACGTTGACGAGATAGCGCTGTCTGGGCTCGACGGTGCGCAGGGTTACGACCAGCTCAATCGCCAGGTTTGCCAGCAGGAAGGCGAGCTGCGGGTGGAGGGCGGGTGCCAGCGGGTGTTCCATCACGAAGGCGAATTGCAGCTCAAGGACCACGCCTGGCAGCGTGAACTGTGCATTGATACGGGTGACAGCGCCGACACGGTGGTGTGGCACCCAGGCAGTCGGCCGTTGTTAGGCGTGAGCTTCAACGAGGCGTCGGGGTTTGTGTGCGTGGAGTCGGCGATGGCGGGGGCCAGTTTGGCGCCGGGGGAGCGGGCGCATCTGAGTTTGCAGGCGCGGGCTGGGGTTTAGCGGTGTGGTTGATGGCCTCATCGGGGGCAAGCCCCCTCCCACATTTGAAGGTATTCACAAATTAAACTGTGGGAGGGGGCTTGCCCCCTATGAGGCCAGTGAAACCAACACACAGGCTGGCTCAGTTGAACTCGTCGCCCACCGGGTACCGGCTGTCATTCAAACTCTCTTTGATCTTGCGCAAATGCGGCTGGAAATCCACGCCACGGCGCAAGGTCATGCCGGTTGCCAGCACATCCAGCACCGTCAATTGGATGATCCGCGAGGTCATCGGCATATAGATGTCGGTGTCTTCCGGCAGCGGAATGTTCAGGCTCACGGTACTGGCCTTGGCCAGCGGTGAGTTCTCAGCCGTCACGCCCAGCACTGACGCGCCGTTTTCCCGCGCGATACGCGCCACTTCCACCAGCTCACGGGTACGCCCGGTGTAGGAAATGATCACGAACAACTCGCCCGTGTGTGCCACCGACGCGATCATGCGCTGCATCAGCACGTCCGCGTGCGCGGTCACGGCCAGGTTGAAGCGGAAAAACTTGTGCAGCGCATCCATGGCCACCGGGGCCGAAGCGCCCAGGCCGAAGAAGTGGATTTGCCGTGCCTGGATCAACAGGTCCACGGCCTTGCTGATCAGCGCGGGGTCCAGGGCCTGGCAGGCGCTGTCCAGGGACGCAATGGCGCTGCCAAAGATCTTCTGGGTGTAGGCCTCAGGGTTATCATCGGCCTCCACTGCACGGCTGACATACGCGGCGCCACTGGCCAGGCTTTGCGCCAGTTGCAATTTAAGTTCAGGGTAACCGCTGACGCCGAACGAACGGCAGAAACGGTTGACCGTCGGTTCACTGACCGAGGCCGCCTGGGCGAGGGCGGCGATAGAGAAGCGGGTCGCCTGCTGCGGGTTGAGCAGGATGACCTCGGCGACTTTTTTCTCGGCCTTGTTCAATTCTTCGAGGCGGTTCCGGATCTGTTCCAGAAGATTTCGCACGCGGTCCATTCAGTCTTTCCTTCGGGCGACGATGCAAATTAGGGTGGTAACCAATCGATAAGTGGTCTTTTGCGGTGGCCTATCCTACTGAGGGTAGCTGAACACCACCACTCGGAATGCGTATTTCGGGAAAATGTTGTGGTTATTACTACATTTTTCCTTGAGTGATGCCTTGAAAAAAGGTATTTGTAGCTTAACTTGATAAAAGAACAAACATCATGCCTTCGATAACCGTAGAACCCTGCACCTTTGCCCTGTTTGGCGCCTTGGGTGATCTGGCGCTGCGCAAGTTATTTCCTGCCCTCTACCAACTTGATGGCGCGGGGCTCCTGCACGACGACACGCGCATCCTGGCCCTGGCCCGTGAAGCCGGTTCCGAGCAGCAGCACCTGGCGCACATCGAACAAGCACTGCGCACATACGTTGGCAAGGAACTGGACGAAACCATCGCCCAGCGTTTCCTGGCGCGCCTGACCTATGTTCACGTCGACTTCATGAAAGCCGATGACTACGTGGCCCTGGCGGAAATCGCCGGCACTGCGCAACGCCTGATCGCCTACTTCGCCACCCCGGCGGCGGTGTACGGCGCGATCTGCGAGAACCTGTCCAAGGTCGGCCTGGCGGAAAACACCCGCGTGGTGCTGGAAAAGCCCATCGGTTCGGACCTGGAGTCCTCGCGCAAGGTCAACGATGCCGTGGCGCAGTTTTTCCCGGAGAACCGCACCTACCGCATCGACCACTACTTGGGCAAAGAGACCGTCCAGAACTTGATCGCACTGCGTTTCGCCAACAGCCTGTTCGAAACCCAGTGGAACCAAAACTACATCTCCCACGTGGAAATCACCGTGGCCGAGCAGGTCGGTATCGAAGGCCGTTGGGGCTATTTCGACAAGGCCGGCCAACTGCGTGACATGATCCAGAACCACCTGCTGCAACTGCTTTGCCTGATCGCCATGGACCCGCCGGCCGACCTGTCCGCCGACAGCATCCGCGACGAGAAGGTCAAGGTGCTCAAGGCCCTGGCCCCGATCAGCCCGGATGGCCTGACCACCCAAGTGGTACGCGGCCAGTACATCGCCGGCTACAGCGCCGGCAAGCCGGTGCCGGGTTACCTGGAAGAAGAGAACTCCAACACCCAGAGCGACACCGAGACCTTCGTCGCCCTGCGTGCCGATATCCGCAACTGGCGATGGGCCGGGGTGCCGTTCTACCTGCGCACCGGCAAGCGTATGCCGCAAAAGCTGTCGCAGATTGTCATCCACTTCAAAGAACCGTCCCACTACATCTTCGCCCCCGAGCAGCGCCTGCAGATCAGCAACAAACTGATCATCCGCCTGCAGCCGGACGAAGGTATTTCCTTGCGCGTGATGACCAAGGAGCAGGGCCTGGACAAGGGCATGCAACTGCGCAGCGGCCCGCTGCAACTGAATTTTTCCGACACCTACCGCAGCGCCCGTATCCCGGATGCCTACGAGCGGTTGTTGCTGGAAGTGATGCGCGGCAATCAGAACCTGTTTGTTCGCAAAGATGAAATCGAAGCCGCGTGGAAGTGGTGTGACCAGTTGATTGCCGGGTGGAAAAAGTCCGGTGATGCGCCCAAGCCGTACGCGGCGGGTTCCTGGGGGCCGATGAGCTCGATTGCACTGATCACGCGGGATGGGAGGTCGTGGTATGGCGATATCTGAATTGAAACTGCCTCAGGGTGTGACGGCCCATGAGTACCGTACGCCTGCCTTGTTGGCGGACGGCCTGGCCAATGACGTGGCCGAACAACTGCGTGAGGCCATCAGTGCGCGTGGCGAAGCGACGCTGGTCGTCTCCGGCGGCCGCAGCCCCGTCGCTTTTTTCCAGAACCTGGCCAAGCAAGGCCTGGACTGGTCCAAGGTCACCGTTACCCTGGCCGATGAGCGCTGGGTACCGGTGGAGCACGCGGACAGCAACGCCGGTTTGCTCAAAGCAAACCTGTTGCAAGGCCCGGCGGCCAAGGCCAAGTTCCTCAGCCTCTACAGCGCTGCGGCCAACCTTGAAGAGGCCGCCGAACAGGCCGATCGCCTGCTGGCCGAGCTGCCCGCCATTGATGTGCTGGTATTGGGCATGGGCGATGACGGCCACACCGCATCGCTGTTTCCCAACAGTCCGAACCTCGCTGAAGCACTGCAGGCCGACGGTACCCGCCGTTGCTGGCCGATGCTGGCGCCGACCGTGCCGCACCAGCGCCTGACCATGAGTCGCGCGTTGCTGGCCACGGCGAACTACACCGTGCTGTCGATTTCCGGCAGTTCGAAGTTGACCACCTTGAGCGCCGCGCTGGCCAGCAACGACGTTGCTGCCATGCCGATTCGCGCGTTTTTGCAACCCACATTAGAGATTTACTGGTGCCCATGAGCCAAGGATCAGCCGCTATGAAAAGCCCTCAACCGACCGTGTCCATGGCGGATAAAGTTGCCCTGATCGACAGCCTCTGCGCCAAGGCGCGGATCCTGCCCGTGATCACCATCGCCCGCGAACAGGACATCCTGCCGCTGGCCGATGCCCTGGCAGCCGGTGGTTTGACCGCATTGGAAGTGACCCTGCGCTCCGAGTTCGGCCTCAAGGCCATTCAGGTGCTGCGTGAGCAACGTCCTGAACTGTGCACCGGTGCCGGCACCGTACTCGACCGTCACATGCTAGAAGCGGCCGAAGTGGCCGGTTCGCAATTCATCGTCACCCCTGGCATTACCCGCGACTTGCTGGAAGCCTCGGTGCACAGCCCGATCCCGCTGCTGCCGGGCATCAGCAATGCCTCGGGCATCATGGAAGGCTATGGCCTTGGCTACCGCCGCTTCAAGCTGTTCCCGGCCGAAGTCAGCGGCGGCGTCGCGGCCATCAAGGCCCTGGGCGGCCCGTTCGGCGAAGTGAAGTTCTGCCCGACCGGCGGCGTGGGCCCGGCCAACATCAAAAACTACATGGCGTTGAAAAACGTGATGTGCGTGGGCGGTAGCTGGATGCTGGACCCGGAATGGGTCAAGAACGGCGACTGGGCCCGCATCCAGGAAGTCACCGCGCAGGCGCTGGCGCTGCTGGATTGAGCTGATTTACCGAATCGTTGTTGCTGTGCTTAACGGCATTTTTGCGGCGCACTTGGTCGGTGTGCCGCTTTTTTTTTGCCTGCAGAAAACTTGAATTCAACGCCGCTCCCACATTTTTAGTCTGCGTTCAGTTGGGTAATCGCGTTCACCAACACGCCGATGTCCGCAGCTGAAGTCACTAGCCCCGGCGTTACCCGGATACACGTGCCAAATGCTGCACCGACACGCGTGGTAGTAAACAAGTCAAAGTCCCTGAGCAACCGATCCACCATCACCTGCTGGTCCCTTCCGACAAACTTGAACGCCGTAATCCCGCAATACAACCTGGGATCATCCGGCGTCAGCACTTCAATCCCCGGCAAAGCCCGCACTTGGTTCACCCACAAATCCCGCAGGTAATTAACCCGCGCACCCTTGGCCGCCGAGCCACCCAACTTCCGGTGCTCTTCAAACACCAATGGCAGTGTCATCAGCGCCGGAAAGTTCGGCGTGCTGTAGGACGTGCGTGCGCGTACGTCGGTAGCCGGGTAGTGAAACTCGCCCATGTCCGGGTCGATATCGGCCAGGCGCTCCGGGGCGATGTACAGAAAGCCCAGGGTCAGCGGCGCGCCGATCCATTTGTGCAGGTTGAAACCGGCAAACTGAATGCCTAACTCGGCGAGGTTGAACTCGATTTGGCCCAGGGCATGGGCGCCATCGAGGATCACGTCGATATCATGCTCGCGCGCCGCCTGGGCAATCGCGGCAACGGGCATGACCAGCCCGGTGCGGTGGGTAACGTGGGTCAGCGCCATCAACTTGAGGCGCGGGTACTGAGTGAACGCGTCACGATAGGTTTGCACGAGGCTGTCGAAACTGGCCGGGTGAGTGTGGGACAGTTCGATCACCTCTACGTCACGGTAACCCGCCAACCAGCGCATGGCCCCCTTGACCGTGTCGTACTCCAGGTCGCTGATCAGCACCTGGTCACCTGGTCACCCGGTTGCAGGCAGTTGTAGTTGCGGATCAGTGATTGCAAGGCTTCGGTGGCGTTACGGGTAAACGCCAGCGATTCGGGATCAGCCTCCATCAGCTCGCCGAGTTGTCGACGAATCTCCACATTCTCACCCTGCTCGAACGTCTGACGCACATACAGCGAGTTACTGCGGTTGATAAACGCAACCTGCTCCAGATAGTGCGTTTGCACCGCGTGGCTCATGCGGCCGAAATAGCCGTTTTCCAGATTGATCGGGCCGGGCTCCAGCGCATAGCGCTGCGCGACGGCCTGCCAGTGACGTTCGTTGTCTGCATTCCGTGGCATAGGTGGCTCTTAATGACGAGGGGCGGGCTTGCCGTGTTTGGCGCGCAGGGGTTCAAGCAGTTCAGACAAGCCGTTGCTGTCGATTTCCTGCATCAACGCCAGCAAACCGCCGAGTTCACCGTGGGGGAAACCCTCGCGGGCGAACCAGTTCAGGTAAGGGCCGGGCAGGTCGGCGATGATCCGTCCCTTGTATTTGCCGAAGGGCATTTCGCGGGTGATCAGCAGTTCGAGTTTTTCCGGGTTCATGAGCTTCAGGCGGTAGAGGCGAGGTCTTCGAAAATACAGGCATTCTGCATGAAGGCCAAATGACAGATCATGCAAATAACGTACATACAGATGGTTCAATAATTCGTAAGCTATTGATAATTAATAGAAAAATTGTTTATCAAAACCTGGCACGGGCGCTGCAATTACTAAGACACGTTTCTAAACCCGCACAAGGAATTGAAAAATGACTGACATCAATAAAGAATCGATCTCCGTACTCAACGACCTGATCGAGACCAGCAAAGACGGCCAGAAAGGCTTCGCGACTTGTGCTGAAGACATCAAGCATCCAGAGCTCAAAGCCCTGTTTGTGAAACGTTCTGCTGACTGTGCTACTGCGGCTGCCGAGCTGCAGACCGCTGTTCGTGCTCTGGGTGGCGATCCGGAAGAGTCCGGCAGCGTTGCCGGCGCCCTGCACCGTGGCTGGGTCGACGTGAAGTCGATGGTCACCGGTAAAGATGAAGAGGCCGTGCTGAACGAAGCCGAGCGCGGTGAAGACCACGCCCTGAAGGCTTACAAGGAAGCGATCGAGAAGATCAACAAGCACAACCTGCTGGGCATTCGTGACCTGGTTGAGCGTCAGTTCCACGGCGCACAACGCAATCACGACCAAGTGAAAGCCCTGCGTAACCAGGCTCGCGCCCAGTCGTAAGCCCTGTGCTGTAAATGCTGTAAGAAATGTGGGAGGGGGCTTACCCCCGATTGCGGAGTGTCAATCACTGCATCTTGTGACTGATCTACCGCTATCGGGGGCAAGCCCCCTCCCACATTCGTATTGCATAAGTTTTAGCCAATGCTGATCGGCGGCAACTCGGTCAGGGTCACGACTTGCTGCTTACGCGGCGCCAGAATTTCCGCCTCGCCGTCCACCACCAACTCATCGCGCTGGTTGAATACACGGGTGGCAATGCGCACGCGGAACTTTGGCAGTTTTTCGAGGATTTCCAGGCGCACCGTCAGCGTGTCGCCGATCTTCACCGGCTTCTGGAAGGTCATCTGCTGGCCGATATAGATCGTGCCCGGCCCAGGCAACTCACAGGCCACCGCCGCACTGATCAGGGCGCCGCTGAACATGCCGTGGGCGATACGCTCCTTGAACATGGTCGCCTTGGCGTATTCGGCATCCAAATGCACCGGGTTGTGGTCACCGGACATCGCGGCGAACAGCTGGATATCGCGCTCTTCCACCAATTTGCTGTAGCTGGCGGTCTGGCCGACTTCGAGGGCTTCGTACGGGGTGTTGGTTACCTGGGTCATCTAAAGGTGCATCCTGTGGCTAATCGGTAATTTAACTGTTTGATTTTAAATGAGAATTCATTCGCAGTGGGCGGGCCTGTGCAAGGTCAGGGCCTGGTCGAGCCACGTCAGCACATCCGCGGTGACGTCATCGCGGTTGGTCTCATTGAACACTTCGTGACGCGCCTGCGGGTAAATAGTCAATTGCAGGTGCTGGCAGCCGGCTTCACGCAGGGCGTGGGCCAGGTGTTTGAGACGCTTGCCCTCACTCACCGGATCACATTCGCCGCCCATCACCAGGATCGGCAGGCCGGGATCGATCTGCGCGAGATTGGACGCTTTGCTGATTTGCTGCAAGCCGCCGAGCAGGTCGATCCACAGCTGGTTGGTGCAGCGGAACCCACACAGCGGGTCGTTGATGTACCTGTCGACTTCCGCCGGGTCGCGGCTGAGCCAGTCGAAAGCAGTGCGATTGGGTTTGAACGCCTTGTTGAACGATCCAAACGATAGGAACTCGATCAGCGCACTGCGCCCACGCAAGCCCTGGCGCAGGCGCTCGGCCCGTGCGATCACCCGCGCGGCGCGGTACAGCGCCACCGGCTGGAAATTCGAACCGCTGAGGATCGCCCCGTTCAGGCTGGCGCTGTGGTGCACCAAGTAGGCCTGGGCGATGTAACTGCCCATGCTGTGGCCGAGCAGAATGATCGGTAACCCCGGCTGCTGCTGGCCGATATGCTGGTTGAGGCTGGCCAGGTCACCCACCACCTTGTTCCAGCCGTCCTTCTCTGCGTACAGACCCAACGTGCCTTCATCGGCGGTACGGCCGTGGCCACGCTGGTCCAGCGCGTAAAGGCCGTAGCCGGCACCGCACAAGGCTTCGGCCAGGCGTGCGTAGCGCCCGCTGTGCTCGGCCATCCCATGGGAGAGCATCACCAGGGCCTTGGGCGGACCGTCGGGCATCCATTGATTGACGTACAGGCGGCAGCGGTCATTCGCGGTCAGCCAGAAGGTGCTGTGGTTCATGGCGGTTCCTTTTCTCAAGGTCTGCTCAAGGTCTGGTCAGATTCGTTCCAGTGTATAGCTCATCCCAAGGGAAGCGTCTGATCAGTGCAGGGCCTTGTAGGAAGATTCACGCAGTTAATGACGCTCTTTCCTGTATTTGCCTGTTTGGCCATAGCTGCTAACGTCCCCTGAGCTCCGCTTTTTATAGATGTAGAGGTTCTACACCAGCAGCGGCCGGACACACTCAGGTAAGAGGACAAGAATAATGCAACCTGATTTCTGGAATGACAAACGCGCGGCGGGCGTACCCAATGACATCGACCTCGCGGCCTACAAGTCGGTGATCGAAGTCTTCGAGCGCTCCTGCAAGGCCTTTGCCGACCGTCCGGCATTCAGCAACATGGGCATCACCCTGACCTACGCCGAGCTTGAACGCCAGAGCGCGGCGTTCGCCGGCTACCTGCAGCAGCACACCGACCTCAAGCCGGGCGAGCGCATCGCGGTGCAGATGCCCAACGTGCTGCATTACCCGGTTGCCGTGTTCGGTGCCTTGCGCGCCGGGCTGATCGTGGTCAACACCAATCCGCTGTACACCCCGCGCGAGATGCGTCACCAGTTTAAGGATGCCGGTGTGCGTGCGTTGGTCTACCTCAACCTCTTCGGTTCGCGGGTGCAAGAGGTGTGCAGCGACACCGAGATCGACTACCTGATCGAAGCCAAGATGGGCGACTTCATGCCCGCCGCCAAGGGTTGGCTGGTGAACACCCTGGTCGACAAGGTCAAGAAGATGGTCCCGGCCTACAGCCTGCCGCGCGCGGTGTCGTTCAAGCGCGCCCTGCGCATGGGCGCGGGCCTGGGCGTGACCCGCCACCCGGTGACCCTGGATGACATCGCCGTGCTGCAATACACCGGCGGCACCACTGGCCTGGCCAAGGGCGCAATGCTCACCCACGGCAACCTGGTGGCAAACATGCAACAGGTGCGCGCCTGCATGTCCCAGACCGGCGAGGACGGCCATCCACTGATCAAGGAAGGGCAGGAGGTGATGATCGCGCCGCTGCCGCTGTACCACATCTATGCTTTCACCGCGAATTGCATGTGCATGATGGTGTCCGGCAATCACAACGTGCTGATCACCAACCCGCGCGACATCGGCGGCTTTATCAAGGAGCTTAAAAAGTGGCGCTTTACCGGGCTGCTGGGGCTCAACACGTTGTTTGTGGCCTTGATGGACCACCCGGATTTCAAAAGCCTGGATTTTTCCCACCTCAAGCTCACCAACTCCGGCGGCACCGCGCTGATCAAGGCCACGGCCGAGCGCTGGGAGCAGATCACCGGCTGTGCGATAGGCGAGGGCTACGGCCTCACCGAAACGTCCCCTGTGGCCAGCACCAACCCCTACGGCAACAAATCACGCCTGGGCACCGTGGGCATTCCCGTGCCCGCCACGGCAATGAAGGTGATTGATGACCAGGGCCTCGAACTGCCGTTGGGTGAACGCGGCGAGCTGTGCATCAAGGGCCCGCAGGTGATGAAGGGCTACTGGCAGCAACCGGCTGCCACCGCCGAAGCGCTGGACGCCGAAGGTTGGCTGAAGACCGGCGACATTGCAGTGATCGATGACGATGGCTTTGTGCGCATTGTCGACCGCAAGAAGGACCTGATCATCGTCTCGGGCTTCAACGTGTACCCCAACGAGATCGAGGACGTGGTGATGGCCCACCCGGCGGTGGCCAACTGTGCGGTGATCGGCGTACCGGATGATCGCACCGGCGAGGCGGTGAAGCTGTTTGTGGTGGCGCGTGCGCAAGGGGTGAGCCTTGAGGAATTGAAGGCGTACTGCAAGACCAACTTCACGGGGTACAAGGTGCCCAAGCATATTGTGTTGCGTGAGTCGTTGCCGATGACGCCGGTTGGCAAGATTTTGCGGCGTGAGTTGCGCGATATTGCCTGATCTGAAATGCGCTGAAAAAAAGTGGGAGGGGGCTTGCCCCCGATGGCGGTGGGGCAGTCACCAGATGTGTAGACTGAACCACTACCATCGGGGGCAAGCCCCCTCCCACATTTGTACTGTGTTGTTCTGAAAGCCCCGTTCCAGAGCCATTTATGCCGCTATTTTGGCTTGGTTTAAAGTGTGACCAAATATTGTAGGACAGTCGTGTTTATGACCGTGGTCCCCTCTTTTGGCTCTAGGCGGCCCTTGGCAAAGCTGCTACTCTCGGCGCGCTTTGTGACGTCTCGGCCTGCTTGAAAGCGCCAGATTCACCTAAAAAAAACATACACCAATAATAATCGCATCAAATGCGATGATGAATTCGCGTCGCTGACGTCGCTGAGGAGTGGGCTTCCATGAACGAAGACTTTTGGAAGGATAAGTACCCCGCCGGGATTGCTGCACAAATCAATCCAGACGAGTATCCGAATATTCAGGCGGTACTGAAGCAGTCCTGCCAGCGCTTCGCCAACAAACCGGCTTTCAGCAACCTGGGCAAGACAATCACCTACGGTGAATTGTATGAATTGTCCGGCGCCTTCGCCGCGTACCTGCAGCAACATACCGACTTGAAGCCCGGCGACCGCATCGCCGTGCAGTTGCCCAACGTCCTCCAGTACCCGGTTGCCGTATTCGGTGCCATCCGCGCCGGCCTGATCGTGGTCAACACCAACCCGCTGTACACCGCGCGGGAAATGGAACACCAATTCAACGACTCCGGGGCCAAGGCCTTGGTCTGCTTGGCCAACATGGCTCACCTGGCGGAAAAGGTCGTGCCCAAGACCGCCATCAAGCACGTGATCGTCACTGAAGTCGCTGACCTGTTGCCGCCGCTCAAGCGCCTGCTGATCAACAGCGTCATCAAGTACGTGAAGAAAATGGTCCCGGCGTTTCACTTGCCCAAGGCGATCAAGTTCAACGACGTGTTGGCCAAGGGGCACGGCCAGCCGGTCAGCGACGCCAACCCGGCCAGCGGCGATGTAGCCGTGCTGCAATACACCGGCGGCACCACCGGCGTGGCGAAGGGCGCGATGCTCACTCACCGCAACCTGGTCGCGAACATGCTGCAATGCAAGGCGCTGATGGGTTCCAACCTCAACGAAGGTTGCGAGATCCTGATCACGCCGCTGCCGCTGTACCACATCTATGCGTTCACCTTTCATTGCATGGCGATGATGCTGATCGGCAACCACAACATCCTGATCAGCAACCCGCGCGACCTGCCGGCGATGGTCAAGGAGCTGTCGAAGTGGAAGTTCAGCGGCTTTGTCGGCTTGAACACCCTTTTCGTCGCGCTGTGCAACAACGAAGCCTTCCGCAAGCTGGACTTCTCCGCGCTGAAAGTCACCCTGTCGGGCGGCATGGCGTTGCAACTGGCAGCCGCTGAACGCTGGAAGGCCGTGACCGGCTGTGGCATCTGCGAAGGCTACGGCATGACCGAAACCAGCCCAGTGGCTACCGTGAACCCGATCCAGCACATCCAGATCGGCACCATCGGCATTCCCGTGCCGTCCACCGTGTGTAAAGTCATCGCCGACGACGGCACCGAACTCGCACTGGGTGAAACCGGCGAGCTCTGCGTCAAGGGGCCGCAAGTGATGAAGGGCTACTGGCAGCGCCAGGAAGCCACCGACGAGATGCTCGACAGCGAAGGCTGGCTGAAGACCGGTGACATCGCGATCATCCAGCCCGACGGCTATATGCGCATTGTCGACCGCAAGAAAGACATGATCCTGGTCTCGGGCTTCAACGTGTACCCCAACGAGCTGGAAGACGTGCTGGCGGGCTTGCCGGGCGTGCTGCAGTGCGCGGCCATCGGCGTGCCGGACGAGAAGTCCGGGGAGCACATCAAGCTGTTTATCGTGGTCAAGCCAGGCGCAACCCTGACCAAGGAGCAGGTGATGGAGCACATGCGCGCCAACGTCACCGCCTACAAAGTGCCCAGGGCCGTGGAGTTCCGCGATGCGTTGCCGACCACCAACGTGGGCAAGATCCTGCGGCGTGAGTTGCGCGATGAAGAGTTGAAGAAGCTCGGTCTGAAAAAGTAACGCTATACCCATGTGGGAGGGGGCTTGCCCCCGATAGCGGTGTATCAGTCAGCAATCTGTAGCTGACACACCGCCATCGGGGGCAAGCCCCCTCCCACATTGTTTATGCGTTTTCTAAAACAGGGCGAACTGCGCGAAGCTCACACCGGCGCCTGCAGGGCGCACATCCTTCAAGAACGAATCCTTATCCGCGCTCAGCTCCAGCGTGATCTCCGGCTTGCGCTTGCCCGCGTTGCGCACCACCAGGCCTTCAAGATTCTCGCGCAGGAACACCGTCGGCACCTTCAGGTGCAGCAACTGGTCGGTCTCGGCGTTATGCATCAACAGATGAATCCACTCGTACTGGCCCACGCCAATCCGCACCACCGGCAAGTCGAACCACCAGATGTTGCGTTTGCTGTCCAGGTCGGTGAAGTGGCAGTTGTTGACGCCGAGTACGGCACCGCCCAGTTCAGTGTTTCTGCGGGCGATGGCCTGTGCTTTATTGAGTTTCATAACCTTCCTACGGGATCTGTTATTCAGCGTTATAGCCTGAATGTGCCGGGCATTCTCGTGGGTTGGCCGCAAAACATAAAGCCAAACCTGCAACCGACGATGAAATGCCTGCGCAAAAATAATTGAAACTCTGCCGAACGGCCTCAGGTCAATCTTTACGTAATGACCAAAAACCATCGATTGTTTCAGGAGAAATACCATGAGCAGTACATCCGATAAGGTTAAAGGCGTAGCGAACGAAGCGGTCGGCAACATTAAGCAAGGCGTCGGTAAAGTCACCGGCAACGACAAACTGCGCGCTGAAGGCGTGGTGCAGGAAAAGAAAGGCGAAGTTCAGAAAGCTGTCGGCGATACCAAAGACGCCGTGAAAAAAGCGACCAAGTAAGCCTGAATCGCTGGCTGGTTTCACGCAGCCCGACGGCCATCCACGGATGGCCGTTTTTGTGTCACCTGATGCGGTTAAAGTTTCGAAATTGTTTCAAGGTCGCCAAATAGGCTACCTTGATGTAGAAAACGGCCCCTGAGTCGCCCACGAACCTTCCTTTTGCGGCGAAAGGAGACGCTATGATTTTCCCGGTACTAGAAGGCCTCAAGCTGCACAAAGTGCTGGTGCGCACCGTCAAGGAATTTGTCGATGACGAGATGCCCACCTACGCCTCGGCGCTGGCCTACCAGATGCTGTTTTCGCTGTTTCCCTTCCTGCTGTTCCTGATTGCCCTGATCGGTTTCCTGCACCTGCCGGACTTCTTTACCTGGCTGCGCCTGCAGTCCGAGCTGGTGTTGCCGCCCCAGGCCCTGGAGCAGGTCAACCCGGTGATCGACCAGTTGCAGCAATCCAAGGGTGGCCTGCTGTCGGTAGGTATTGTGATTGCGCTGTGGACGGCCTCGGCCGGCGTGCGTCTGATGATGAGTGCGATGAACGCCGCGTATGACGTGGTCGAAGGTCGGCCTATCTGGAAGCGCTTTCCGCTGTCGATTTTCTACACCGTCGGCATCGCCGGCATGCTGTTGGCCGCTGCAGCGTTGATGGTGCTCGGCCCGCAGGTGATGGAGTGGTTGGCGGGGCAGATCGGCATGCAGGAGTTTGTGGTCACCTTATGGACCATCGTGCGCTGGCCGTTGATCGTGATCCTGCTGATGTTTGCCGTGGCCCTCATGTATTACGTGATGCCGGACGTCGAGCAGAAATTTCGCTTTATCACTCCAGGTTCGGTGCTGGCCGTGGTGGTCTGGATCGTGGCCTCTCTGGGTTTTGGTTATTACGTCAAAACCTTTGCCGACTACAACGCCATGTATGGCAGCATCGGTGCGATCATCGTGTTGCTCCTGTACTTCTACATTTCTGCGGCCGTGCTGTTGCTGGGCGCGGAGATGAATGCGGTGATCGAGCACATGTCCGCCGAGGGCAAGGACCCTGGCGCAAAAGAGTTCGATGAACTCGGCCACACCGTTGAAAAACAGCACGTCTCAGGCCTTGGCCGGGACCATTCCAAGCCCACCCCTGACGAAGTCTGATCGATGATTCGTGAAATCCTTAAAATGGGCGACGAACGCCTTCTGCGTATCGCGCCTCCGGTTCCGCCGGAAATGTTCGACAGCCCCGAACTGTGGCAATTGATTGATGACATGTTCCAGACCATGGAACACGTGGGCGGCGTCGGCCTGGCCGCGCCGCAGATCGGCGTAGACCTGCAATTGGTGATCTTCGGTTTCGAGGCCAGCGAACGCTACCCGGACGCGCCGCCGGTGCCGCAGACGATCCTGATCAACCCGCTGATCACGCCGCTGGGCCCGGTGCTTGAAGAGGGGTATGAAGGCTGCCTGTCCGTGCCCGGCATGCGGGGCGCGGTGAGCCGTTACCAGCAGATTCGCTATGAAGGGTTTGATCCGAAGGGCGAACCTATCGTGCGGTTTGCCGATGGTTTTCATGCGCGGTTGGTGCAGCATGAGTGCGATCACTTGATCGGCCGGTTATACCCGTCGCGGATCACTGACTTCAGCAAGTTCGGGTTTATCGAGGTGATGTTTCCAGACATGGATCCCACGGCCGACGCCTAGCGTTCAGGCCCAATGAGACCCAACGGTGGGAGCGAGCAAGCCCGCTCCCACTGTTGGAACGCCTTTCAAGTCGGGTTATTTGGCCGGCTTCACAAACCGCAACGTCATCCGATCCGACTCGCCAATCGCCACATACTTGGCCTTATCCTGCTCCCCCAATTTCAATGTCGGCGGCAACGTCCACACCCCGGCCGGATAGTCCTTGGTGTCTTTCGGGTTGGCGTTGATTTCGCTCTGTCCCGCCAGCTTGAACCCGGCATCCGTCGCCAGTTTCACCACCTGGGCCGTGGTCAGGTAACCGCTGTCTTTGATCGCGTCCAGATCGGCCCCCTCCTTGGCCCGATGATCCTCCACGCCCAGCACGCCACCCGGTTTCAGCACGGTGTAGAAGGCACTGAACGTCTTCGCTGCGGTATCGGCCGCGACCCAGTTATGCACATTACGGAATGTCAGCACGGCGTCTGCCGAAGCGGGTTTGCCGAACACCGGCGCCTTGGGGTCGAACTCGACCACCTCAGCCTTGCCGTACCGAACAGGGTCAGCCGCGAATTTCTTTTTCAGGTTCTCTTCCGAGGTGCGCGCATAGGCACTGCTGCTCGCGGCCTGCACCGCCGCGATGTAATGCCCGTGATCCTTGAGCAGCGGTGCCAGCACCTCGCTGTACCAGCCGCCACCGGGGGTGATCTCGATCACGGTTTGCTTGGCGCCCAGGCCAAAGAACGCCAGTGTCTGTCGCGGATGGCGATAACCGTCGCGGGCGCTGTTGGCCGGGTCGCGCCAACTGCCGGCGAGCACGCTCTGGTACTGCTGGGCGGTGAAGGTGGCTTCGGCTGCCTGGCTTAAAACCGGGGCGAGCAGGGCGGTGAGGGACAGAGCTGCGAGTGTGGTTTTCATGATCATCCTGTAAAGGGCCACTGTGCCGCCGAGGCTAGCATGGGCCCTGTACGCTCGGATCACACATTATCCGAGGTCGACCTCACCAAACGATCTAAGCCCATCGCGATCATCGGTTTGTTGCGTTTGTAGCGCACCAGCCGTTCGCTGAGAGACTGCGGCAACAGCGTGTCCTGACTGAACCCCATGCGCTGATACAACCCCTCCAAGTCCGGATGGCACAACAACCACACCGTACCTTCGACATCGGCCACCGCCGCCTCGATCACCCGCGCGGCCAGCCCCTGGCCGCGATAGGCCGGATCAACAAACACTCCGGTCAGCCACTGCCCGCCGACCACGGGTGTGAGGCACAGACCCGCGACAATCTCGCCATCGCGCGCCACCCACAAACGCCCGCCCTTGAGCGCCTTCATCGGCGAATTGTGGCTGCGGTAAAATTTATTCAGCAACGGCCAAAGCGGCTCTGCCAGCGGTTCGATGTGCAATGGGGGCATGGTGTTCAGGCAAGCGTTATCAAGGGCCGGGGATTATAAGCGCCTTCTGTCTTGCAATAGGTGGTATACCCACTGCTACATCCCCTGTCAGTGGAGCACGCATCATGGCCAAAGGTATGGATTCAAAGAAAGCCGCGAAGAAGAAACCGGCAAAGACCGCAGATGAAAAACGCGCCGACAAAAAAGCCAAGAAAACTGAGACAGGCCTGTTCGGTCACTGAGTGACACGCTTGGAAGCAAACCCTCTGCAAGATTTTCCAGCCTCTACCGTAAGCCCCAGATGGCCGCTTGAAACCCGTTCTCTGCAGCGAAGCCGATCAACTGTGGGAGCACGCCCGCTCCCACAGGTTGATTGCATTTCAGTTCATCGGCTTTCTGCTGCCAGGGCGGCAATCACGGCCGGCCGTGCGCCGATCCGCTGCTGAAACGCCGCCAGCGCCGGCCACTCGCCCAGATCAATAGCGTGAAACCCTGCCCAGCGCAGCACCACGAACAGGTAGGCGTCCGCTACCGAATATGCGGTGCCCAACAGATAATCCTGGCGTTCCAGCGTCTGCACCAGCACCGCGAAACGCTTGAAGAGGGTGGCCTGGAACAGGGCACGCACCTCGCCCTGGATGGCGTCGTTGAAGAACACCGCCAACCCGCCATGCACTTCGGTCGCGATAAAATTCAGCCATTCCTGCAACCGCACGCGCTCCCAGCTGCCATTGGCCGGGGCCAGGCCGACGGTGGGTTTCAGGTCGGCCAAGTATTGCAGGATCGCGCTGGCTTCGGTCAGCACCTGGCCATTGTCCAGCCTCAGCGCGGCGACGTAGCCCTTGGGGTTGATCTGCAGGAAATCCTCGCCATCGGCGGTGGTTTTGGCCTGGTTATCAACCCGCACCAGGTCGAACGGCAACGCCAATTCGCGCAGGACGATATGCGGGGCGAGGGAACAGGCGTGGGGGGCGAAATACAGTTTCATCTGGGGCAGCTCCGTTGAGTTTGCGCCAGTCTCGTGGGCGTGGCACCTTGCGTAAAATTAAACCTTCAGACCCCTGCCATAAGGATCGCTACTGCCATGATGAACCTGATGCATTGGCGCCTGCTGGTGGCGGTGGCCGATCACGGCAGCATCACCGCCGCCGCCGAGCATGTGGGCATGACCCAATCCGCCGCCAGCCAGGCCATGGCCGGTATGGAGGCATCACTGGGTGCGCAGCTGTTTACCCGCGAGCCGCGCAAGACCTTGCCCACTGCCTTGGGCTTGAGTGTGGTCGAGCAGGCGCGGGTGATGCTCACAGCCTTACAGGCGATTCGCAGCACCGTGGACGAAGCCAGGCCCATGCTGCGTGGGAGTATTCGCATTGCAAGTTTCCCCATGGTGCTGGTGGCCTATCTCACTCCGTTGTTACAACGCTTCGCGCAGCTTCACCCCGGTATAGAGGTCACCACCCTTGAAGTCACCGACAACGAAGTGAACACGTTGCTCGACGCAGGCCTGATCGACTTCGGCGTAGTGCTCAACCCCCATCCTGGGCGCAATGCCACGGTGTTGGGGCGGGACAATTGGCTGGCGGTGTTGCCGGTGCAGCACGCGCTCGCCCAACGTCCGGCGCAGGCCACGGTGACGCTGGAGGAATTGCTGGCACAGCCCTTTGTACTGGCCACTGGTGGCTGCACCGCCAATGCGCGCAGCCTGGGCGCTGATGCCGGGCTGACGCTGACTGATATTCGCGTGGAAGTGCGCGAGTGGAGCAGTGCCTTCAGCCTGGTTCGCGAAGGTGTCGGCGTGACCCTGGTGCCGGAAATGACCCTGCCAGTCCAACGCCAGGGCCTGCGTGTGATGCCACTGGCCGTGCCCGTGCACCGCGAGTTCTCCCTGGTCGCAGCGCAACACTGTCCGCCCTCTGCTGCCGCCGGCGCATTGTTAAAAATGCTGGCTGACTAGTGGCCTTGCATAGCGCCAAGCCGTGTCTATGCTCATCCAGAACCGTTGATGACGCTTGGCATATAAAGCGATTTGGATGGTTATTTCCCCATGAAGGTGTGCCAGCAATAGCCAACAAATGAATGGAATGCGCCTTCTGGGCGCCGGTAATCAAGGGTGATCTGACCATGTTCAACCGCCATCGCACATCCGACCTGCAACAAATCGAACGTTTCTCCTGCGCGCTCACTGAATCCAACGCCAAACTCGCCGCCATCAGCCGTTCCATGGCCATGATCGAGTTCGACCCCAGTGGCGTGATCCTCGACGCCAACGACAACTTCTGCAAAGCCATGGGCTACAGCGCCGAGGAGATTTGCGGCAAACATCACCGCCTTTTTTGCGACGAGGCCTACACCCAAACCGACGCCTACGCCAAGCTGTGGCGTGACCTGGCGCGGGGCGAGGCGCTCAGTGGCACCTTTATGCGCTTGAACAAACAGGGCCAGGAAGTCTGGCTCGAAGCCAGCTACATGCCGGTGCTGGACAAAGACAATCACGTGTTGAGCGTGATCAAAGTCGCGTCGGATATTTCCTCACGGGTTCACCATGAGCATGAAAACCAGAGCCTGATCGACGCCATCGGCCGCTCCATGGCGGTGATCGAATTTACGCCCCAGGGCCAGATCATCAACGCGAACGAAAACTTCCTGAAAACCGTGCAGTACTCCCTGGATGAGATCGTCGGCCAGCACCACAGCCTGTTCTGCCACCGCAGCGAAGTGGAGTCGCCCGCCTATAAGGCGTTCTGGGCGTCCCTCAACCGCGGCGAGTACCACTCGCACCGCTTCGAGCGCAAAAACAAATACGGCAAGACGCTGTTCCTGGAAGCCTCCTACAACCCGATCTTCGACACCAATGGCCGCTTGTACAAAGTGGTGAAGTTCGCCAGCGACATCACCGACCAAGTCACCACCCTGCGCAGCGCCGCTGACTCGGCTCACGCCACCTCGGTGCAAAACGATGCCTGCGCCCGTAAGGGGTCGGAAGTGGTGCAGCAAACTGTGCAGATCATCGAAGAAATCTCCCTCGACCTGAACCAGGCGGCCGTGAGTATCGACGCGGTCAGCAAGCAGTCGGACATCATCGGCGCCATTGTGCAGACCATCCGCAGCATTGCCGAGCAGACCAATATGCTGGCGCTCAACGCTGCCATTGAAGCGGCGCGGGCCGGTGAGCATGGGCGCGGGTTTGCAGTGGTGGCCGACGAAGTGCGCAGCCTTGCGGGGCGGACCAGCCAGGCGACGGTGGAAATTGTTGATGTGGTGCGCAAGAACCACGACCTGTCCCTGAGCGCCGTGTCGAGCATGCAATCGAGCTTGAGCCGCACAGGGCTGGGTGTAGAGTTGGCGAACGAAGCGGGGCAGGTGATCCTGGAGATTCAGCAAGGCTCACGGCATGTGGTGGAGGCGATCGGGCAGTTCAATTCCACGTTGCAGTTGCAGTAACCCCGAGCACGCTTTGCGTAGTGAGCGGGCTTGCCCCGCGCTGGGGGGCGAAGCCGCCCCAATAAAAACGCCGCATTCTGTCAGGCGGAATGCGGCGATTGGTTTTAGGGCGGCTTCGCCCCCCCAGCGCGGGGCAAGCCCGCTCACTACAGGCTAAGGGGCTTAGATCGCGGCCAGGGTTTCTTTTACCGCCCGCGCCTGCGGGTCAGTGGTCTTCGCCGCTACCTGCTGCTCTTGCTGCTGCTTCAAGCGTTCCGCCACTTGCTTGGAAATAGCGTCCTGCTTTTCCTGCGACATGTTCTGCACATCCGCCTCGGTCAAACCCTGCTCCTTGAGCAACTGCTCACGAATGCGCTCGGCCGGGGATTTGCTCATGTAATCGGTGAACTCGGACCGCGCCGTGCTGGTGGTCGAACCGGTTTTCGGCACGTCTGTTGTCGCCGTGGAGGCGGTAACGGCCTCCGTGGTGGTCTGCAACTGCACGCGGGTCTTGGCGAAGGCTTCGTCGATACGGTCAGTCGCCTTGTCCAACTCCTTCTGCGCGGCCGGCACGGTCACGCTTTGCTGCGCAGCTTGCAAGGCACCGCTGTACAGCGCGCTGGCAGCGGCGTTGGCGGGGTCCATGTCGGGCCGTTTGATCTGTTGAAGGGTCGACACGGCTTGGGTGTTGTTGTTAACCAGCATGATCGGTCACCTGGGGAAATGTTCGGTGCCTCAGGAGGAGCAAGTAACGTGCCGGGGTCAAAGTCCCCGGTTTTACTGGGGAAGCTGTGGCCGCCGCGGCAAAGGTTGTCCTGCCGGCGGCCATTCATTGCCGTCAATGGGCGATATTTTCCAGCGCCAGGTTACGCGTGCGTGGCCCGAACCAACTGATGGTGATCATCACGATCAACATGCTGCTGGCAATAAACGCCAGTACGCCCGGCGTGCCCAGGTGTTCGAGGATAAAGCCGATCAACAGGCTGCTGAACACCGTCGACAAGCGGCTGAACGAGTAACAGAACCCGACCGCCCGTGCGCGGATGTTGGTCGGGAACAGTTCGCTCTGGTACGAGTGATAACTGAAGCTCAGCCAGGCATTGCAGAAGGTGATCATCACCCCGCAGATCACCAGCCCCACCGCCGTGGTTTGCAGGGCAAACAGGCTGCCGAAGATCACGGCGCCCAGGGCCGAGCCGACGATCTGCCATTTGTTTTCAAAGCGGTTGGCCACCTTCACGAATAACAACGGCCCCAGCGGGTAGGCGAGGGTAATGATGAAGGCGTAGAGCAAACTGTGGGTCACGCTGACGCCCTGGCCTGAGAGCAGCGCGGGCAGCCAATTGCCGAAGCCGAAGAACCCGATGGCCTGGAACACATGGAACACGATCAGCATCAACGCGCGGCGGCGGTACGGCGGTTGCCAGATGTCGGCAAAGCGGCCGCTGCCCTGCACGCTGACGGCTTGCGGTTCGGGCTCGTCCAGCGGTTTGCCGTGATCCTTTCGGCAGCGCGCTTCCAGGTTGTCCATGATCTTCCCGGCTTCGTCAAAGCGGCCTTTCTGTGCCAGCCAGCGCGGTGATTCCGGCAGGCGTTTGCGCAGTTGCCAGATAAACAACGCGAACACGGCGCTCGACAGCACCACCCAGCGCCAACCCGAGATGCCGAACGGCGCCTGCGGCACCAGCCACCACGACATCAGCGCCACCGCCGGCACCGACAGGAACTGGATAAAAAACGCAAAGGCAAACGCCGAACTGCGCATGCGCTTGGGCACCAGTTCCGAGAGGTAGGCGTCGATGGTCACCAGCTCGATGCCCAGGCCGATGCCCACCAGGAAACGCATGCAGATGATGCCCAAGGCAGAGGTCTGGATGCCCATCAACACGGTGGCGACGGTGTACCAGATCAACGCAAAGGTAAAGATTGCCCGGCGCCCAAAACGGTCGGCGATGGGGCTGAGCAGGCTGGCGCCGAGGAACAGGCCCAGGAAGGTCGCAGAGGCGAAGGCCGCCTGGTCCGAGAAGCCGAATACGCCTTCGCTGCCGGTGTGGAAAATCCCGTCGCTGATCAGGCCGGGGCTGATGTAGGCGGTCTGGAACAGGTCATACAGCTCGAAAAAACCACCAATCGACAGCAGCGCCACCAAGCGCCAAACGGTAGCGACGGCGGGCAGACGGTCGATGCGCGCGCTGA
Source organism: Pseudomonas marginalis (assembly GCF_001645105.1). Classification (GTDB taxonomy): domain Bacteria; phylum Pseudomonadota; class Gammaproteobacteria; order Pseudomonadales; family Pseudomonadaceae; genus Aquipseudomonas; species Aquipseudomonas petroselini. The sequence continues at coordinate 48,718 of NZ_LKEG01000038.1, read as the reverse complement.
TGTGGGCGGCGCGGAGGGGGTCGATGCCGTCGGTACTGGAGAGTGTGGGCATGGGGAAACTCAATAAGTGATCGGAATCTCGAATGTTTGAAACGCGTCATCCTGGGGATGGTAACCCAGCACCCGCGTGGTCTCGCTCAAATCCAAGCGCTTGAAGCGGTTATTGGAAATACCATGGGCTATCAAGTGCTTCACGCCCTCGGCCTCCACCGAACGTTGCAGCAACTGCACCGCATCACGGGGGCTGAGCCACGCGCTGAGGTCGCGGGCGTTGTTCAGGTCGTGGGTTTCGGGGAACTCGAAGGCGCCGATGCGCAGGGCAATCGTCGACAGCGGGGTTTTCGCCGCGTAGTAGCCGCACAACGCCTCGCCGTAGCATTTGCTCACGCCGTACAGGTTAGCGGGCAGTACGGGCATGCCGGGTGTGATCTGGCGATCCACCGGGTAGCCTTCTATGGTTTGCGCGCTGCTGGCGAATACCAGGCGTTTTACCCCGGCGTTCACAGCGGCTTCGAACAGGTAGGTCGTGGCGAGGATATTGTTGGGCAGCAACTCGTCGAACGAGGCGCTGGCATGGGGGATGCCCGACAGGTGCACGATCACGTCGATGCCGTCGAGCAGGGCAGCCAGGCTGGATTGATCGCTGAGGTCGGCGTGCACGAAGCGGTGTTCGCCCACGTTGAAATTTGGCGCGATGCGATCGGTGAGGGTGAAGCGGTAGCGGTCTTTCGAGCCTTCGAAAAACGTCTTGCCGATTCTGCCGCAGGCGCCTGTCAGCAGTACGTTGAGTCCTTTCACGGTGTCGTCCTTGGTTTAGTTGTGACCGTCGAGGGCAAAGGCCTTGAAGCCAGCGTGCTGACTGAGGCGTTGATAGTACGCCGCGATGGCGGGGTAGGGCGGGCGCTCCATGGGCGTCATCTGCCAGCGGTGTACCGAGAGGCCGATCAGGATATCGGCGAGGGTGAATTCGTCGCCGGCCACGTAGGCACCGGTCTTGGTCAGATGGTGTTCCAGAATGCCCATCTTGTCGTTCCACCGCTGCACAGCGGCGGCAATCTGCGTCGCGTCCAGACCCTCCGGGTTGCCGCGTACCAAGGCTGTGAAGGCATCGCCCCAGGCGCGGTTGAGTTCGACGGCTTGCCAGTCTATCCATTGCTCGACCCGCGCGCGCGGTGCGGGTTCGGCGGGCAGCAGGTCATGCCGTTGGTAGAGGTTCACGAGGTAGCGGCAGATGGTGTTGGACTCCCACAGCACGCCGTGGTCGTCGATCAATACGGGGATCTGGGCGTTGGGGTTCAGGGCGAGGAATTCGGCGGACTGGGTGGGCTTGAAGCCAATGCCCCAGTCTTCGCGCTGGTAGTCGATGCCCAGTTCCTGGCAGGTCCAGAGTACTTTGCGCACGTTGATGGAGGACGTGCGACCCAAGATTTTCAGTGAGTGGCCCATGGTGCTTCCCTGGCATTTGGAGAAGGATCAATCTAGCAGGGGCAGGCCGCCACGGCGATATTTCCAAGTGGGCACAGTGAAAAATGTGGGAGGGGGCTTGCTCCCGATAGCGGTGCGTCGGTGGCATTTATGTTTGCTGACACACTGCAATCGGGAGCCCCCTCCCACAGGTTGACCGAGTAGGGCCTTAACAGCGCGGTGATCAGAAGGAGCCTGTGGGCAATATCGGAAATGGAGTGAGTAAGAGATTTGATGAAGTCGTTAAGTTATTAGCCTGCGACAAGAACTTTATGTCACCACTCGCTCTTGCCGATACAGGCGGTCGTTGAGTGTGTTTGGACTATTAATTCTGCCGGCCAGAAATATCAATCAGCCCGTTTTTCACCGTCAACTCAGGGTAAGGATCTCCCGGTTGTGTCGTGAAATTAAATGTGGCTTGGATTTTGGAATTTATAAAGTCGACGCTTAGTATAGTAATTGAACCGCTATCGGGGCGGTAATTCAGCTGGTAGCCATCACAGGCGTGAATGTAAGTGGCTTGTACTTCGTTTGTGTCTTCGAAGTTGTAGGTTCCTGGAACGATATCGTTATTCACCCAGAATAGAAAACGGTTTAATGCCTTGTCTTGGGAAGAGATGAATTTGCTAGAGGCACTAGCATTGGCTAATTCAACTTGCGTAGACCTAAAACCATCGGTCAGCAAGTTGACGTCGGCGTTGACTGAACCCTTGACTGTAATTGATTTTTTAATGTTCATGGCGATATCCTTTCTAAGTGAAAGCTGGATAGGCTTTGCTTATCCATTGGCTGTATTTGTAACGCACACATCTGCGGTTGCCTACTGTCAAAGTTGACAGGTGCAGGGGGTAATGCCAGTCAGTTAAGGGCAAACACTGTACCTGTGGCGAGGGAGCTTGCTCCCGTTGGACTGCGCAGCAGTCCCAGTCTTTTGAAACAAAGAGCTGGGGCCGCTTCGCGGCCCAGCGGGAGCAAGCTCCCTCGCCACAGGTTATTTTTTACCCTTTCTACGTCTTAACTGACTGGCATTAGGTGCAGGGGGGTGTGTTTTGCCATGGCCCGCCTCTTGGCAAGGCGCTTACCGCAATGTCAGTCGCGTCCTACAGGCGTCCTACGTACTCTCCCGCACCTGCAACTCAAACCCCATGTCCACCACCGGCTTGGCGATTTTGTTGCCCGCCATGATCGTCAACAAATGCTCCGCCGCCCGCCGGCCAATCGCTTCACGCGGGGTGCTGATGCTGCTCAGGCGCGGCACCATGAACGACGACGCCGGCAAGTCGTTGAAGCCCAGCACCGCCACACGCTCAGGCACCTTGATGCCATGGCGCAGGGCTTCCAGCAGCGCGCCCTGGGCCAGGTCGTCGTTGCCGAAGAAGATCGCGTCCACGTCCGGATGCGCCGCCAGCAACTGTAAAAACAACTCGCCGCCCAGGCCCACGGAGGAGGGGCGTGGCGTCAGCAACTCCAGCGCCGGGTCGTACAGGCCGGCCTGTTGCAGCGCTCGGCGAAAACCTTCGCCACGCAGCAAGGTGCGTTGGTCCAACTGCGCACCGATGTACGCCAGGCGCTTGCGCCCGCGGGAGATCAAATGCGCTGCCGCCGTCTCGCCCGCCGCCAGCTGCGAGAACCCCACGCAGTTCACGCCGGCGTTCGGGTCCAGGTCCATCATGTACACGCACGGCACATTGCTGGCCTCGACCATCCGTCGGGCGCTTTCGGTGCGATCAAACCCGGTCAGCAACAAACCGCGTGGCTGATAGGCCATGTAGTTGCGCAGCAGGTTTTCTTCTTCATCGCGCGAATAGTGGGAGTTGCCGATCAGCACTTCAAAGCCCTTGGGCCGCAGCACTTGGTGGATGGCTTCGAGGGTTTCGATAAACAGCAGGTTGGACAGCGACGGCACCAGCACCACCACCGAATGGCTCTGGGCCGAGGCCAGGGCGCGGGCGGCGGGGTTGACCACGTAGTTCAGTTCGGCTGCGGCGTGTTGCACTTTTTCCACCAGTTCGGTGGCGACGGTGCTGATGCCGCGTAGGGCACGGGAGGCGGTAATCGGGCTGACGCCGGCCAGGCGGGCGACTTCGTTCAGGGTCGGGCGACCGGTAGTGCGCATTTTTTTATCGTTCTTAGAGGTCATCAGGCGGCTTGCCAAACAAAAATCGAGGCACTAAGGTAGCGCTGTCTCCAAAGGGCTGCAAATTCTTGAACAAAGGGTTGCCTGATCCTGTTCAACGCGTTGGAGCGGATGCACGCGTCACTCCATAAAAAAAGACAAGACGGCGCGGGAAAAGCCTGTTTTTGCACTAGCCTTACAGCGTGCAAAGGTAGCGCTATCTGCGTCCTGAGGTGTTCCATGAGTCAACCTGTTACCGCCCTGGTCATCATGGGTGTTTCCGGCTGTGGCAAGTCCAGCGTCAGCGAGGCCCTGTGCCGCCTGAACGGTGCAACCGCCATTGAAGGCGACAGCTTTCACCCCGCCGCCAACATCGAAAAGATGAGCGCCGGCCACCCCCTCAACGACGACGACCGCGCCGGCTGGCTCGACATCCTGTGCGATGAACTGCGCCGTTCGCTGAAAGCGGGCGAGCATCCCGTACTCACCTGTTCAGCGCTTAAAAAGAAATACCGCGACCACCTGCGCGAAGCCGCGCCGGGCCTGGGTTTCGTCTTCCTGGAACTGACCCGCGCCGTGGCCGCTGACCGCGTGTCCCATCGCCCCGGCCATTTCATGCCGGCAAGCCTGATCGACAGCCAGTTCGCCACCCTTGAGTCGCCCAAAGGCGAGCCGCTGACCCTGGCCCTCAACGCCAGCGAAGACAGCGTCCAGGAGCTGGCCGAGCAGACCAATGCCTGGTGGCTGAAACACGGTTTTGAACCATCCAAATAATTTTTTGCCGGAAAAGATAGCGCTATCCCCGGCAGGAAATTCAACACCCGCTTTAATAACAACAACAAACAGGAGAGACCCCCCATGTTTGGCATGTCCCACGAGTCGTACCTGCTGTTAGATGCAGTCGTCACCATCATCGGGCTGATCGTGTTGATCACCCGGTTCAAGGTTCACCCCTTTATTGCGTTGATCATCGCCGCAGGTTTCCTCGGCCTGACCTCGGGCATGCCCGTGGACAAGATCATCAAGGCCTTCCAGGACGGCTTCGGCGGGGTGCTTGGCTTTGTCGGCATCATCCTCGCGCTGGGCACGATGCTCGGCAAGATGATGGCTGAGTCCGGCGGCGCCGATCAGATCGCCCAGACCCTGATCCGCGCTTTTGGCAAGGACAAGGTCCAGTGGGCCATGATGTTCGCCGCGTTCCTGGTGGGCATCCCGCTGTTCTTCGAGATCGGCTTTGTGCTGCTGATCCCGCTGGTGTTCATTGTCGCGCGCCGTACCGGTGTGTCGCTGATCAAGATCGGCATCCCGCTGCTGGCCGGCCTGTCGGCGGTACACGGCCTGGTGCCACCGCACCCCGGCCCGCTGCTGGCCATCGGCGTGTTTGGCGCGGACATCGGCAAGACCATCCTGTACGGCCTGATCGTCGCCTTGCCGACCGCCATCATTGCCGGCCCGATCTTCGGTACGTTCATCGCCAAGTACATCCCGGGCAACCCGTCCCAGGAACTGGTCGACCAACTGGCCCGCGAGACCGATAACAAGTCGTTGCCGAGCTTCGGCATCACCCTGGTCACCGTGCTGCTGCCGGTGTTCCTGATGCTGCTGAAAACCTTCGCCGACATCGCGTTTGCCGAAGGCAACGTGGTGCGCAACTGGATGGACATGATCGGTCACCCGATCACCGCGCTGCTGCTGGCGTTGCTGCTGTCGCTGTACACCTTTGGCCATCGCCAGGGCATCCATTCCAAGCAGATCCTCAAGCTGCTTGACGCCAGCCTGGCGCCGACCGCCGCGATCATCCTGATCATCGGTGCCGGTGGTGGCTTCAAGCAGATGCTGGTGACCAGCGGCGTGGGTGACGTGATCGGCCACATGGCGGTGAACGCACAGATCAACCCGATCCTGCTGGCGTGGCTGGTGGCGGCGGTGATTCGTGTGGCAACCGGTTCGGCCACCGTGGCAACCATTACCGGCGCGGGCATCGTGGTGCCGGTGGTGGGGATGATTCCAGGCGTTAACCGTGAACTGCTGGTGCTGGCAACGGGGGCGGGGTCGTTGATTCTGTCTCACGTCAACGATGCGGGGTTCTGGCTGGTGAAGCAGTATTTCAATATGACCGTGGCTGAGACGTTCAAGACGTGGACGGCGATGGAGACCATTCTGTCGGTCGTGGCGTTGATCTTCATTATGTTGCTGTCGTTGGTGGTCTGACAGACACCCGATGAAGCAGGGCTGAAAACCCAATTAAAACTGTGGGAGGGGGCTTGCTCCCGATGGCGGTGGATCAGTCAGCTTATTTGTAGCTGACCCACAGCTATCGGGAGCAAGCCCCCTCCCACATGTTGAGCACATTTCTTCAGGTGGATCGGGTCAGGCTTTCTGGGCCAACCCATCCGCCCTGAACATCCCCCGGATCCCCCGCACCGCCTGGCGAATGCGGTCCTGGTTCTCGATCAGCGCAAAGCGCACATGGTCATCGCCATACTCGCCAAAGCCAATCCCCGGCGATACACACACCTTCGCGTCCAGCAGCAATTTCTTGGCAAACTCCAGCGACCCCATGGCGGCATACTGCTCGGGAATCTTCGCCCAGACGTACATCGACGCCTTCGGATTCTCCACCATCCAGCCCAGCTCATGCAGGCCCTTGACCAGCACATTGCGGCGCTGGCGGTACTGCTCGGCGATGTCTTTCACGCACTGTTGGTCGCCTTCCAGCGCCGCAATCGCCGCCACCTGCAGCGGGGTGAAGGTGCCGTAGTCGTGGTAACTCTTGATCCGCGCCAGGGCGTTGACCAGTTCCGGGTTACCGACCATGAAGCCGATGCGCCAGCCGGCCATGTTGTAACTCTTGGACAGGGTGAAAAACTCCACCGCAATGTCCTTGGCGCCCGGCACCTGCATGATCGACGGGGCTTTCCAGCCGTCGTAGACGATGTCGGCGTAGGCCAGGTCATGCACCACCAGCACGTCGTACTGTTTGGCCAGCGCAATCACGCGCTCGAAGAAGTCCAGCTCCACGCACTGCGCGGTGGGGTTGGACGGGAAGCCGAGGATCATCATCTTTGGCTTGGGGATCGAGCCGCGAATCGCCCGCTCCAGCTCGTCGAAGAAGTCCACGCCGGGCACCAGCGGCACCGACCGCACTTGGGCGCCGGCAATCACGGCACCGTAGATATGAATCGGGTAGCTCGGGTTCGGCACCAACACCGTGTCGCCCTGGTCCAGGGTGGCCAGCATCAAGTGCGCCAGACCTTCCTTGGAACCAATGGTGACGATGGCCTCGGTTTCGGGGTCGATGTCCACTTCATAACGGTCTTTGTACCAGCGCGAAATCGCCCGGCGCAGGCGCGGAATGCCTTTGGACGTGGAGTAGCCGTGCGTGTCTTCACGCTGGGCGACGGTGACCATTTTCTCCACGATATGCGGGGGAGTGGCGCCGTCCGGGTTACCCATGCTCAAGTCGATGATGTCTTCGCCGCGCCGACGCGCAGCCATCTTCAGCTCGGCAGTGATATTAAAAACGTAAGGGGGGAGTCGATCTATGCGCGCAAAGCGGCGCGGCGAACCTTGGTCTGCCATTGTTGCCTCGAGAGTACGTAAGCGCCCGGAACCGTCCGAGCGACGTCGGCCACTGCGGTGGCCTGCGGGGCAGACAATACGGTCGATGATGGCCAGTTGTCCAGATGCGTAGGAAAATTTTCTGCATGGAGTCCAGCGCGGATATGCCCCTATACTCGATACGGGTTTGTTCCCTCATAAGAAGGAGACTGTTCGTATGGATCAGCAGACAAAACAACCGTTAGAGCCACGCATGGAAGCCGGTAAAGCCCTGGTGATCGCCGGGGTGCAAGGGCGTTACTCAAAGGCCACCGTGGGGGATATCCCCAAGCTGTGGGAATTGTTCGATACCTGCATCAAGGACATCAAGAAACGGGTTGGCGGTGAGGCGTATGGCGTTTGCCACAACCCCAAGCATGGCGAATTCGACTACATGGCCGGTGTCGAGGTCCCGACCAAGGGCGACGTACCGAGCAACTTCGAGTCCATCGAGATTCCGCCGCTCAACTATGCCGTGTTCCCGCATTACGGGCCGGTGCAGGCACTGGAACAAACGTACGAGCGCATCATGTTCGAATGGCTGCCGCATTCGGGCTACAAGGTGATGGGCGCGGATTTCGAGCGCTACAGTGCCGATTTTGACGGGCGCAAGGGCACCGGGACGGTGGAAATCTGGTTGCCGGTAGGCGAAAGAGGCTGACCGCGACCCTTGTGGGAGCCGGCACGCCGGCTCCTACGGGACATCAGTACAACGTACTTCTGACCCGTTCCGGCATCTCCCGGTCATACGCCTCGGCATCAAACTGCCCATCATTGAGCCGCTTGTGAAACGCTCCCGCTGACGGCAACGCCGAGCGGTCCAAATGTTTCTCCGGGTTCCAGCAGTCCGAGCGCACAAACGCCTTGGAACAGTGGAAATACGCGGCCTCCACCTGCACCAGAATCACCGACCGCGCCGGCTTGCCATTCACCGCAAAACTCTCCAGCAGTTCAGGCTCGATGGAAATCTGCGCCCGGCCGTTCACCCGCAAGGTTTCGCCAACCCCTGGAATGATGAACAGCAACGCAATCCGCGGGTCCTGGACCAAGTTGCGCAAGGTATCCACGCGATTGTTCCCCGGCCGGTCCGGAATCGCCAAGGTGCGCTCATCCACAATCCGCACAAACCCAGGCACATCGCCGCGCGGCGAACCGTCGATGCCGTCCGGCCCGGACGAACTCACCACCACCAACGGCGACGCCCGCACCATGGCCTGGTAGTCCTCGTTGAGAAACGGGATTTCCTTGCGCACGGCGCGCTCGTGGGGGAGGCCATAGAGGGTTTCGAGTTGTTCGAGGGTTGTCAGCATGCTTAGCTCCTCCTTACCGTTCAAAATACTAACGCCAGCCGGCGCTCATGCCCAATCCGGCCCTTATACGCCTCCCCGCTATCCACCCACCCAGCCCTGAGATACAACCCCATCGCCGCCACATTGTCCGCGTCCACCGATAACTCCAGGCCCTTGATCTGCGGCCACGCGTCCAGTGCCGCCGCCGGCAGCGCCTGCAAGCAGGCCTTGCCGAACCCGCGCCCTTGTTGATGCCGATCCACCTGCAACGCATGCAAGGTCGCGCTGTGCTCATCCGCCCAATGGGGCAGGCACGGTGGGCGTTTGAGCAGCAGGAAGGCCACGGGCAGGTCGTCGGCGAGCAGGGCGAAGCCTTTGATGGCGTTGGGGTTGGGGTTGACCAGCAGGCTGTTCAGCGCACAGTAAATATCGCCGGAGTACGCCAGTTGCTCGGGATGCACTTGCAGGGTGTCGAGGTGCTGTTTCTGCACAAGGCTCAGCGTCTCATAGGGGACGAGGCGGGTTTCCATCAGTGGCGCATCCGAAATCCTACAAAGAGGCCTGGATTCTAGCGGGTTTGCCGGGGGCGAAATTATTTTTCAGTGGGTTGTCGATTTGCTGCTGGCTTATTCGATTAAGGGTGTATTCCGCGCTTTTCCTCCCGAAGGAGTATCACCATGAGCACCGCCATCAACACCCTGATCGAACAATGGAAACACGCCGTCACCGCCAAGGATGTCGAGAAAATTGTCAGCTTCTACGCCGACGATATCGTCGCGTTCGACGCCGTCAGCGCCCTGCAATTCAAGGGCAAGGCCGCTTACCAGGCGCACTGGCAGGCCTGCATGGAGTTTTGCCCCGGCCCCGGCGTGTTTGACTTTCATGAGCTGCATATCGTCGCCGCCGACGACAGCGCCTTTGCCCACTGGCTCGCCCACTGTGGTGGCACCGGGCCGGATGGCGTGCTTAAAACCTGCTGGATGCGCGTGACCGCCGGTTACCAGCGCATCAATGGCCAATGGAAAGTGGTGCATGAGCACTGGTCTGCGCCTTTCGACATGGAAACCGGCACCGGTCTGTTCGACCTGAAACCTTGACCATCGCGATCTATAGTCAGTAGTCCGAAAACGGAGAACGTCATGAAATACCTGTGCCTGGTCTACAGCGACGAAGCGTTGCTGCACAGTCTGCCCGACAGCCCCAAGGACCCGGAATGCCATGCTTATGCGGCGTCCGTTCACGGCAGTGGCCGCATGCTGGCCGCCGAAGCGCTGGAGTCGGTCACCACCGCCACCACCGTGCGCATGCGCCATGGCAAGGTGTCGATCACCGACGGGCCGTTTGCCGAGACCAAGGAGCAGCTCGCCGGCTTCTACCTGATCGAGGCGCGGGACCTGAACGAAGCGATCCAGGTGGCCGGCGGCATTCCGGCCGCCCGGGTCGGCAGTGTGGAAGTGCGCCCCGTGCGCGAATTGAATCTCTGAACAACAACCATAAGACTCAAGAGGTTTACCCCATGTCTACGCAACCTGCCGAGTTTGAATTGTCCATCAGCCGCGTGATCGATGCACCGCGAAGCCGCGTGTTCCGTGCCTGGACCGAGCCCACCTTGCTCCAGCAATGGTGGGGCCCCCACGGCATGACCACCCCCGAGTGCGAAATGAACCTGTGGGTCGGAGGCCTGTTTCGCACCCTGATGCGTGCGCCAGACGGTACGGAATACCCGACCCAGGGCGTGTTTCTGGAGATCGTCGCGCCACGGCGGTTGGTGTTTACCGACGCCTTTACGCCGGGCTGGATTCCGTCGGGCAAGCCGTTCATGACCGCCGAAGTGACCCTGCAGGAGGTCGAGGGCAACAAGACCCTCTACACCGCCCGCGCCATGCATTGGCGTGCCGAAGACAAACAGGCCCACGAAGCCATGGGCTTTCACGATGGCTGGGGTCAGAGTCTCGACCGCCTGGTAATCCTGGTCACCCAAGGCATGCGCGATTGACCCTTTCGGTCGAGGCGATCTATCGCAGCGAATCAAGGCGGGTGCTCGCGACGCTGATTCGCGTGCTCGGCGACTTCGACCTGGCCGAAGAAGCCCTGCACGAAGCGTTTTTCGTCGCGGTGCAACGTTGGCCGCTGGACGGTGTGCCGCACAACCCACGCGCGTGGCTGGTCTCGACCGGGCGCTTCAAGGCCATCGACCGTCTGCGCCGCCAGGCGCGTTTTACCCCGTTGCTGCAGGCGCAGGCCGATGCGCTGGAGGCGGCTGACTGGAGTGATGAAGACGTGGAAGACGACCGCCTGCGCCTGATCTTCACCTGCTGCCATCCGGCGCTGGCGGCCGACGCCCAGGCGGCGCTGACCTTGCGCGAGATCTGCGACCTTACCACCGAGGAAATCGCTCGGGCGTTTCTGGCCACGCCGGCCACCATCGCCCAACGTATCGTGCGGGCGAAGGGCAAGATCCGCGAGGCCGCCATTCCGTATCAGGTGCCGTCCCTGGCGGAGCTGCCCGAGCGTCTCGACAGCGTGTTGCGCGTGATTTACCTGGTGTTCAACGAAGGCTATTCGGCCTCCACGGGCGCTGACCTGACCCGTGAAGCGTTGACGCGCGAAGCTATCCGCCTGGGGCGTCTGTTGATGGCGTTGCTGCCCGAGCCGGAAGTCATGGGGCTGCTGGCGGTGATGCTGTTGCACGAGTCCCGACGCTCGGCGCGCACCTCGGCGAGTGGCGAATTGGTGCTGCTGGATGAACAGGACCGCTCGCTGTGGGATGCGTCCCTGATCGCCGAAGGCTGTGCGTTGGCGGAGCAGGCGCTGAGCGCCCGGCGCTTTGGCCCGTATGGGCTGCAGGCCGCCATCGCGGCGGTGCATGCCGAAGCCACACGTGCAGACCAGACGGACTGGCCGCAAATCGTCGGGCTCTACGATGTGCTGCTCAGGACAATGCCGTCACCGGTGATCGAACTGAACCGCGCCGTAGCGGGGGCCATGCGCGATGGCCCGCTGGCGGGGTTGCAGCAAGTAGAGGGGATTCTGGCGCGCGGCGAGTTGCAGGATTACCACCTGGCGCATTCGGCGCGGGGCGAGTTCTGTCGGCAACTGGGGCGTGTCGAAGCGGCGCGCACGGCCTACGAAAAAGCCCTGTCACTGACCCAGCAAACCCTGGAAAAACGCTTCCTCGAACAACGCCTGGCCGAACTCCAATCCCCCAGACAATGAAGCCCGCTCCCACACTGTCTTCATTGTCCAGAGGGCTCACTCCAGCATCGTGGCCAACAACCAACTCCCTGCCGGCCCCGGTGCATGCTGGCGCGACCACAACGCATCCACCGTGACCGAGCGTGGCCAGCCGCGCACCTTGAGTTCCTGCAGGCTGGCGTTGCCAAAACGCTCCACCAGCCAGCGGGGCAGGGGCGCCCAGCCGAAACCCAGCTGGGCCATCTCCATCAACATCAGGTAACTGGCGGCGGACCAGACCCGGCCAGCGGCGCGGTTGTCGTAAGGTTTGACGATGCTCGCCAAGCGCAATTCGCGATGGTGTTTCAAGGTCTGGTGGTCGACGCTGTCGAGGCTGGCCAAGGCATGTTGCGGCGACACGAACAACGCGATCTCGGTGCGCTCCTGCACCGGCGAGCGTGTCAGGTCAGGCGGGTAGACGTCCTGCTGTTCGATAAACGCAATCTGCGCCCGGCCGCTTTGCACCAGGTCGATCAGGTCGTCGCATTCGGCGATCAGCCATTCCAGTTCGAGGTCGGGGTAACGCTCGGCGAACGCAATGATCGCGGTTTCAAAACGCTGCGATTGATACGTGTCCGACATCGCAATCGTCAGCCTCGGCTCCAACCCCTGGGCTAACTGACTCGCCGCCAGTTCCAGGCGGCTGCTGGCTTCCAGCACCTGCTCGGCTCGTTCCAGCAGCACATGGCCGGCTGGCGTCAACGTCGGCTTGCGGCTGCTGCGATCGAACAGCACCACATCCAGGTCGATCTCCAAGCTTGCCACCGCCGCGCTGACGGTGGACTGGCTCTTGCCCAGCTTGCGCGCTGCGGCGGAAAACGACCCTTGGGTGGCCGCTTGGACAAACGCTTGCAGCACTTCGTTGGACGCCATGTCTATCGCCTTGGTCGATGGTTATTGGTTATGAAGTATCGAGTCAGGGCGTGATCATGGCAACCCTCGTCATTCATGGAGCGCAGGTTATGAGCCCTACCAAGTCGATTACTGAACGTGTTTGCCAAGCCCTGGGCTTTGAAGGCTTGGCGTTGTTGATTTGTACACCGCTGCTGGTGTGGATCACCGGCAGGCCGGCCCTGGAAATGGGCGCGGTGACCTTGGGGCTGAGCCTGCTGGCACTGACCTGGAACATCGTGTTCAACAGCCTGTTCGACCGCCTCAAGGTGCGCCTGCAACTCCCCGCGGGTGGCTGGACGCGGGTGCTGCATGCGCTGATGTTTGAAGGCGGGCTGATTATCGTGGCCGTGCCGCTGATCGCGGCGTGGCTGAATATCAGCCTGATGCAGGCGTTTATGCTCGACATCGGTGTCCTGCTGTTCTTCCTGCCGTACACCTATGTGTATCACTGGGGGTATGACGTGCTGCGCGACAAGCTCCTACAGAAACATACCGCCCGAGGCCTCGATCCGCTGGCCGGTGATCCAGTGGCTACCGTCGGCCAGCAGGCTGGCAATCGCTCCGCCGATATCGTCCGGTAAGCCGGCGCGGCCCAGTGCAGTGTTACTGGCGACCATTGCGTTGAGGTGGGCGTTATCGCGTACCGCGCCGCCGCCGAAGTCGGTTTCAATCGCGCCAGGGGCGAGGATATTGACGCTGATGCCACGCCCACCCAGTTCCTTGGCCTGGTAGCGGGTGAGCACCTCCATGGCGCCTTTCATGGCGGCGTAAGCGGCGTAGCCGGGCAGGCTGAAACGCGCCAGGCCGCTGGAGATATTGAGGATGCGGCCGCCGTCGCGGATCAGTGGCAACAGCTTCTGGGTGAGGAAAAACGGGCCCTTGAATTGAATCGCTACCAGTTGGTCGAACTGCGCTTCGGTGGTGTCGGCAAAGCTGGCGTGAATGCCGATACCGGCGTTGTTGATCAGAAAATCGAAGTGATCCTGTGCGAAAACATCCTTGAGTGCGCTGGCAACCTCGTCGACGAAATCGCCAAAGGTCGCGCTTTGGCTCACGTCGAGTTTCAGCATCACCGCGCGGCCGCCCCGTTGTTCGATCTGGGCGACCAACGCCTGCGCTTCATCGGCCTTGCTGTGGTAAGTGCCGATGATATCGACGCCTTGAGCTGCCAAGTGCAACGCGGTGTTTTTGCCCAGGCCGCGGCTGGCGCCGGTGATCAATGCGATTTTGCGGGTCATGGTGATGTCCTCTGGGATTGAGCGTTGGGAGAAGTTTATTTGTCCGGCCATATCGTGATAAACAGCGCTATACCGGAATCACTGGCCGGATAAGGCGAACAATCCCATGAACAAACTTGAGCTGCTGCGCACCTTCGTGCGCGTCACCGAACTGTCGAGTTTTACCCAGGCCGGCGAGAGCCTGGGCTTGCCGCGTTCAACCGTGTCCGAGCACGTGCAGGCGCTGGAGGAACTGCTCGGCGCGCGCCTGTTGCAGCGCACTACGCGCACGGTGCAGGCGACTCAGGACGGGCGTGTGCTGTATGAGCGCAGCAAGGATTTGCTGTCGCACATGGAGGAGCTGGAGGGGCTGTTTCGCCAGGATGAAGCGCAACTCAGCGGGCGTATTCGAGTCGACATGCCCAACGTGATGGCGCGGGAATTGATCCTGCCGCGCCTGCCGCCATTCATGGATGCGCACCCGTTGATCGAGCTGGAAATCAGCACCACCGACCGCCAGGTCGACCTGCTCGCCGAGGGGTTTGATTGCGTGTTGCGGGTCGGCGCACAGCCGGACCAGACGGTGGTGGCACGGCGTTTGTGCAGCCTGCCGATGATCAACTGCGCGAGCGCGGCCTACCTGCAACGTCATGGCGTGCCCGAGACCCTGGCCGACCTGGCGCGGCATCAGTTGGTGCATTACGTGCGACCACTGGGCGCGCGTTCGGCGGGGTTTGAATACGTGCAGGGCAACAAGGTGCAGCGTATTGCCATGGCCGGGCGCGTGACGGTCAACAGCACCGATGCGTACAAAGCGGCGTGCCTGGGGGGCTTCGGGATTACTCAGGTGCCGGCCTTGGGCATCGGTGATTTATTGGCCAGCGGTGAACTGGTCGCAGTGCTGCCGGATTACCCCGCGCCAGCGCTGGATGTATCGCTGCTCTATGCGGGCCAACGGCACCTGCCGCAGCGCGTGCGGGTGTTCATGGATTGGCTGGCGGCAACGTTGCAATCCCAGCTCTAACGCCGCGCCGATAATTGCTGCGGGGCCAGGAACGCATCGTGGAAGTAATCGCGTACCGCCTGCATCGCCGGGGTGAATGTGCGCTCGCGGTGCCAGGCCAGGCCCACGCTCATCGGCGTGACCGGATCAGTCACCGTCAGGGTTTCGATGCGCTTGCCTTCCAATGACCAGGGCCGATGCACCAGGTCCGACAGGATCGCCACGCCGCTGCCGTTGGCGACCATGCTGCGCACCGCCTCCACCGAGCTGGTACGCAGCCGCACCTGGGGCGTTTGCCCGGCCTGTTCCCAGTAGCGCATGGCGCTGTGTTCGGCCTCGTCGACGGTGAGCAGGATATAGGGCTCGCGGGCCACATCGGCCAGGCTCACGGCGCCACGTTCGCACAAGGGATGATGGCTGGGCAGCCACAGGCGGCGTTCCGAATTGAACAGGATTTCCGAGATAATATCCGGGTGAGTGAGGTTGGCGGTGAGCACCACGGCCATGTCGAACTGGCCGTCGAGCAAACCGTGTTCGATGGCCTGGCGCTCCTGCTCGAAGACCTCGATGGTCACGTCCGGGTGCCAGTGTTCCATGCGCTGCAAGTGGTGCGGCAGGAAGTAGCCGAGTACCGTGTAACTGGCGGCCAGGCGCAGCACGCCGCTGGCGCGGTAGTCGGGCAGCGGGCTGTTCAGCGCGTCATCGACGCTGCGCAGAATCACATAGGCGCGGTTGAGAAAGTGCCGGCCGGCGTCGGTCAGGTTCATGCCTTGGGCCGAGCGCACGAACAACTGCACGCCGAGCATGGCTTCCAGTTCCTTGATTGCCGTAGTCACCGCCGACTGAGAGATGTTCAGGTGGATGGCCGCCTGGGAAATCTGGCCGATTTCGGCGGTGGCGACGAAGTAGCGGACTTGCCGCAGGGTCAGGGACATCGGCCTCTCCAAAATGTAGGTCTATCTGATTTTCAGAAGATGGGCCATCTGATAATAGATCTTCCCAAGGGGTCAAGCCGCAGCCTACTTTTCCAGCATCACTTAGGCGGAGCGACCTCGATGCAGGCAGTGGATTTCAATTCGGACATGGGCGAAGGCTTCGGCCCCTGGACCATCGGCGACGGTGTGGATGCGGAGCTGATGGCGTACATCAGCTCGGCCAATATCGCCACCGGCTTTCACGCCGGCGACCCCGGCACCATGCGTCGTACGGTCGAGCGGGCCAAGCAATTGGGCGTGGCCATCGGCGCGCATCCGGGCTTTCGGGACCTGGTCGGCTTTGGCCGTCGCCACATCAACGCGCCGGCCCAGGAATTGGTCGACGACATGCTCTACCAGCTCGGCGCCCTGCGTGAAATCGCACGGGCCCAGGGCATGACCCTGCAACACATCAAACCCCATGGCGCGCTGTATATGCACCTCGCCCGCGATGAAGAAGCGGCGCGGTTGCTGGTGCAGCACCTGCAACTCCTCGAGCCGACGCTGTTGCTCTACTGCATGCCCAATTCGGTGATCTGGCGGGTCGCGACGGAGCTGGGACAACCGGTGGTGCGCGAGTTTTATGCTGACCGTGAGTACGATCTCAGCGGCTCCATCGTGTTTACCCGCCAGGTCCGGGCGCTGGATCCGGCAACGGTCGCGGCGCGAGTCTTGCGTGCGTGCCAGACCGGTCTGGTGCGCACCGTAGAAGGCGAAGACGTGTTTATCGAATTCGATTCCATCTGCCTGCACAGCGACACGCCCGGCGCGCTTGAGTTGGTAGAAGCCACCCGCGAAGCCCTGGATCAAGCAGGAATCGTGGTAACGAATGGGTTTCTGTAGTGAGCGGGCTTGCCCCGCGCTGGGTGGCGAAGCCGCCCCTAAACCCGACGCCGCGTGTAGCCTGACGCTACGCGGTGGTCTTACTGGGGCCGCTTCGCAGCCCAGCGCGGGGCAAGCCCGCTCACCACAGCAAGCCCAGTCACCACAACAAGAAACGCCCTGAACATTTTTTTTTCGCCTGCCTTTCTACAATGATTCCAAGAGGAACAGACATGGCTGAAATGTCCCCCATCCGCTACAGCTTCGGCGGTGATGAACACCTGTTTGCCGAGGTCAGTGACAGCATGTCCCTGGAAGCCTTTTTCAAAGGCATGGCGGTGACACGCGCCGTGGAACGCCTGGCGCTCGAAGGCGTACTGGATGTGTGCCTGGCCAATGCGTCGTTCCAGATTCGCTTCGACCCCGACCGCATCGCCCCCCATGTATTGCTCGATGCGGTGCAGACCGCCGAAGCGCAGGCCGTGGCCGAGCGCACCTTGCACACGCGCATCATCGAAATCCCGGTGCTCTACAACGACCCCTGGACCCATGAAACGCTCATGCGTTTTCGCGACCGCCATCAGGACCCCAGCGGCACCGACCTGGAGTACGCCGCGCGCATCAATGGCCTGGCCGATGTCGATGCGTTTATCGCCGCCCACAGCGGCGCGCCGTGGTTTGTGTCGATGGTCGGGTTTGTCGCGGGCTTGCCGTTCATGTTCCAGATGGTCGAGCGCGAGCGCCAATTGCAGGTGCCCAAGTACCTGCGGCCGCGCACCGATACACCAAAGCTGACCCTCGGCCATGGCGGCTGTTTTGGTTGCATCTACTCGGTGCGCGGTGCCGGCGGTTACCAGATGTTCGGCGTGACCCCGGCGCCCATCTACGACCCGGCGCAGCAATTGGCGTACCTCAAGGAACACATGGTGTTCTTCCGCCCCGGTGACATCGTGCAGTTCAAACCCATGGACCGCGACGCCTACGATCTTGCCGTCGCCGAGGTGGACGCAGGACGCTTCGACTTGCGCATCCGTCCGGTGGAGTTTTCCCTCGACGCCTTTCTCGCCGACCCCATCGGCTATCCGAAAACCCTGCAGGAGGCGCTGGCATGATCAAGGTCCTCAAACCCGGCCTCGCCACCTCCGTGCAGGACCTTGGCCGCGAAGGTTATTACCATTTGGGCATCCCGCCGTCGGGCGCACTGGACCAGTACGCGCTGAGTGCGGCCAACCACCTGGTGGGCAACCCGGTGGGCGCGGCGGGCCTGGAATGCACGCTGATCGGCCCCGAGCTTGAGTTTCAGCAGGACGCGCTGGTGGCACTCAGCGGCGCCTTGATGTCACCGCGCCTGGACGGTGAAGTCGTGCATCAGGACACTGCATTCCAGGTGCGCGCCGGGCAGGTCTTGCGCTTTGAGTTTCCCAAGGCCGGCGCGCGCACCTACCTCGCGGTGGCGGGTGGCATTGACGTGCCGCTGGTGCTCGGCAGTCGCTCCACCTATACCCTTGGCTCACTCGGCGGGTTTCACGGGCGACGCTTGCAGGCAGGCGATGAATTGCCCATCGGCGAACCCAGCGGCACGGGCCGTGCGGGCAACAGCCTGCCGATGGCGTTGCGCCGGTCGGTGGGTGGCGATGTGACCCTGCGTGTGGTGCCTGGCCTGTATTACGAGCGCCTGACCGCTGCGGCCAAAAGCAGCTTTTTTGCCGAGCCCTGGACCGTGGGTTCCGAAGCTGACCGCATCGGCTATCGCTTCAAAGGCGGCAGTGCGCTGAGCTTCCAGCCACGGGAGCAGCCGTTCGGCGCGGGATCGGATCCGTCGAATATCGTCGACAGTTGCTACCCGATCGGCTCGATCCAGGTACCGGCCGGGCTGGAGCCGATTGTGTTGCACCGGGACGCGGTGTCGGGCGGTGGCTACGCGATGATTGGCACCGTGATCAGCGCCGACCTGGACTTGATCGGGCAGATGCAGCCGAACCAGCGGGCGGGGTTTGTGGCGGTGACACTGGAGGAGGCGTTGGAGGCGCGGCGGATCTACAAAAAGCGGCTGAAGATGATGGCTGGACTGTTCGCTGGATAAAACTGTGGGAGGGGGCAAGCCCCCTCCCACATTTGGTTCTCTGTTCACTTTTGCTTTGGTTTTGTGTCAGAAGAGTTGGGTGAACAGCCAGTAAAGGCTGCCGGAAAGCAGGATCGCCGCCGGCAACGTGAGTACCCACGCCATCGCCAGGTTGCGGATAGTGCGCATCTGCAACCCGCCCCCGTTCGCCACCATGGTCCCCGCCACACCCGACGACAACACATGCGTCGTCGACACCGGCAACCCATACATATCCGCCGCGCCGATGGTCAGCATTGCCACCATTTCAGCCGAGGCGCCTTGGGCGTAAGTCAGGTGGGTCTTGCCGATCTTTTCACCCACGGTCACTACGATGCGCTTCCAGCCCACCATGGTGCCGAGGCCCAAGGCGATTGCCACGGCGATCTTGACCCACAGCGGAATGAAGCGCGTGGAATTGTCGATCTGTTGCTTGAACAGTTGCAGCTTGCCTTGGGTATCGGCGTCGAAATTACCGACCTTGCCCTTGTCCATCAGGCGAATGGTTTCGCTGCTCAGGTACATGTCGTTACGCACGTTGCCGACGGCTTCGGCAGGCACTTTGGCCAGGGAGCCGTAGCCTTTGACTTCCTCACCGATCTGTCCGGCCAGGGCCGCGAGGGCCGGCACCAGTTCTGCAGTGGGTTCCTTGGTGCGTACGTAGGTCGAGAGAATCGGGCGCGGATCGCCGCTCAGCGGTTGCGGTGCGCTTTTCACCAGGGCGACCTGGGTGACTTCGGCCACGGCCGCGAACTGCAACGACTGCTCGGCCGGCATGGTGCGGTTCAGCGCGTAGGCCATCGGCAGGGTGCCGACCAGGATCAGCATGATCAGGCCCATGCCTTTTTGCCCATCGTTGGAGCCATGGGCGAAGGACACGCCGGTGCAGGTGGCGATCAGCATGCCGCGGATCCACCATGGCGGCGGGGTGTCGCCTTTCGGCGCCTTGTACAGCGCACGGTTTTTGACGAAGGCGCGCAGGGCCAGCAACAGCATGGCCGCAAACGCGAAGCCGATCAGCGGCGACAGCAGCAAGGCGTAACCGATTTTGATCGCCTGGCTCCAGTCCACGCCGCTGGTGCCGTCACGCCCGTGCATCAAGGCATTCGCCACACCCACGCCGATGATCGAGCCGATCAGGGTGTGGGACGACGACGCCGGCAAACCCAGCCACCAGGTGCCGAGGTTCCACAGGATCGCGGCGATCAACAGGGCGAAGATCATCGCGAAACCGGCCGATGAACCCACCTGCAAAATCAGCTCGACCGGCAGCAGCGCAATGATCCCGAACGCCACCGCGCCGCTCGACAGCAGCACGCCGAGGAAGTTGAAAAAGCCCGACCACACCACCGCGAAATGCGGCGGCAGCGAGTTGGTGTAGATCACCGTCGCCACGGCGTTGGCGGTGTCGTGGAAGCCGTTGACGAACTCGAAACCCAAGGCGATCAACAGCGCCACGCCGAGCAGCAAAAACGGCGTCCACGTGGTGAGTTGGGCGCCCATTTCATGCATGTCATGCATCAGGCTGTAGGCGGTGAACAACAGCCCCATGGCGAGCACGGCGAAGAAGATGATCACCGTCACCAGGCTGGGTTTCTTGTCCAGCCTGGGTTTGGGGTCTGCAACTGAGGTGTGGGTGGAGGCAGTCAGGGAAGGGGTGGCCATGCCGGAGCATCCAGTGTTGTGAGGATGCCGTTCATAGTCATTGCAGAATGTTACAGAGATGCTGCCATAGGTCAGTGTTTGATGGAATTGGGATAGCCGCTGATCCTGTATACGCCGCAGAACCTATGTGGGAGGGGGCTTGCCCCCGATTGCAGTAGGTCAGCTAAAGACAAACTGCCTGATCCACCGCTATCGGGGGCAAGCCCCCTCTCACATGTCAACTGCGTTCCAGTTCAGTAGTCTTTGCGCTTCCTGAAGGCCCATCGCCCGGCAATCAAGGTAAAGGTCGCCACCAACGCCACCAATATCCAAAACCCCTCCGGGTCTTGGGATAGCGGCACACCGCCCACGTTCATGCCGAAAAAACCGGCGATTATATTGATCGGCAAGGCCAACACCGTCACCACGGTGAGGGTGAACAGCGTGCGGTTGCTTTGCTCGTTGAGGTTGGCGGCGATCTCTTCCTGCAACAACTTAATCCGCTCACCCAGGGCCATCAGGTCGTTGATGATCAGCGCAAACTCTTCGGTGGATTTACGCAATTCCTTCACGTCTTCCTTCTGCAGCCACTGCGGCGGCCGGTTGAGCAGGCGCAACAGCGAGCCCGGTTCCAGCGCCAGCAGGCGTTGCAGGCGCACCAGCACCCGGCGCGCGGCACCAAGCTCCGCGCGGTTGGTGGACAGGCGCGAAGACAGCAACTGGTCTTCGATATGGTCGACGCTGATGCTGGTCTTGCGCACGATCTGCGTCAGCACTTCACCCTGGTCGCGCAGCAAGTGCACCAGCAAGGCCAGCGGCGAGCGAAAGCTTTCACCGGCTTTCACCGACGAGCGCAACTTGTCCACCGAGTGCAGCGGTTGCAGGCGCGCGCTGATCAGCAGGCGGCTGCGGGCGCAAACCCACAGCGTGGAAATATCCGACGACACCATGCTGCTGAAGTTGAACACCACGTCGTTGACCACCGCCAACAAGGCCGAGTCGACGTGTTCGATACGCGTGGAGCGTGAACCTTCATGCAGGGCTTCGAAGAATTCTTCCGGCAAATCCAGGTGTGCCTGCATCCAACGCTCGCACGCCGCGTGGGCGAGGTTCAGGTGCAGCCACAAAAACTCATCCGGGTCGGCCGGTTGTTGCAGCGCCTGGAGCGCCGTGGCCGAATCGATTTGCTCACCCTTTTCACCGGGGCGGAAACGGAAACCGTAAAGCAAGCCAAACAGGTCGGAGTCCTGGTGGCTGTGGTCGATGCTGTGGTTCATGAGGGCTCGCAGAGAAAAGGCCTGTAGGACGTTTCACAGGGCGCGTAGCGAATCATTGCAAGGGAATTTGACAGTTTTGTGACGGCTTGCGATTTATTTCGTTGCGATGACATTTATTTGACCTTTTGTCAGGAACCGTTCAAGAAGCCTCTAGCACGGCCGATCCAAGGCATTAGCAACCGCTGTGGACCGGCGGTGCTTTTGATGACAGGGACGTTACGGCGTGCATGCACCACTTCCTTGTATCGAGGCTTTTCCCCGATGAATGTTTTGCGAACCTCTTTGAGAGCACAAATCCTTTCGCTGCTCGGTGGCAGCCTGTTGGCGATGCTATTGATCGCCCTGGCGTGTTTCAATTTCC
Source organism: Pseudomonas marginalis (assembly GCF_001645105.1). Taxonomy (GTDB): domain Bacteria; phylum Pseudomonadota; class Gammaproteobacteria; order Pseudomonadales; family Pseudomonadaceae; genus Aquipseudomonas; species Aquipseudomonas petroselini. The sequence goes on along the minus strand of NZ_LKEG01000038.1, from coordinate 26,722 downwards.
TGTCCAACGGGGTGCAGAGTTACCGCAGTTTGATCGATGGGCCATTGCTGACCTCACAATTGATCGACGAGGCCAACCTGCAATTCAAGGTGCAGGTGCAGGAATGGAAAAACGTGTTGCTGCGCGGCAAGCAGCCGCAGGACATGGAGAAATACTGGGGTCAGTTCCAGGACCGCCAACGCGATGTGCAAGGCATCCTCACGCGCCTCGTCACCCAGACCACCCGCGACCCGGCCCTGAACCAGCGCATCGAAACCCTGCGCCAGGCACACCAGCAACTGGGTGTGGCCTACCAGAAGGGCCGCGATGCCTACGTGGCGGCGGGTGGCGATGCAACCGTCGGCGACACCGCAGTCAAGGGTGTGGATCGCGCCGCGAGTGAGCAGATGAGCGCGCTGGTCAGTGACCTGCGCGAACAAGGCAGCCAGCAATCCAAGGCCATCAGTGCCTACGCCGAGCGCACCGTGCTGGTGGGCCTGGCGATCATGTTGCTGTCCGGTGTGTTGATCGGCCTGTTCAGCCTGTGGCTGATCAACCGCAATTTGATCCTGCCGATCCGTAGCCTGATCGACTATGTGACGCAACTGAGCCACGGTCGCTTCGCTGAGCGCGTGGCCAGCCGGCGCCAGGATGAGCTGGGCCACTTGGCCGCTGCCGCGAATACCTTGCGCGACTTCCTCGCCGAAACCTTCAGCCGCTTGCAGCGCAGCGCCACCGACCTGGTCGGCGCCAGCGGCGAACTGAATGCCATCGCCGGGCAGATGGCGACCGGCACCAGCGATCAATTCAACCGCACCGACCAGGTGGCCACGGCCATGACCGAAATGTCAGCCACCGCCCAGGAAGTCGCGCGCCACGCCGCCAGTGCTTCCCGTGCGGCCGACGAGGCGGATCACTCGGCCCGTGAAGGCGGCGAAGTGATGAAGGTCACCATCGCGACCATCGGTCAGATGCGCAACGAGATCCTCAACACCGGCACCATCATCCGTCGTCTGGAAACCGATAGCGTGCGCATCGGCAAGGTGCTGGAAGTGATTCGTGGCATCGCCGAGCAGACCAATTTGCTGGCACTGAACGCCGCCATCGAGGCCGCGCGCGCAGGCGAAGCCGGCCGCGGTTTTGCGGTGGTGGCCGATGAAGTGCGCAGCCTGGCGCAACGCACGGCGGCGTCGATCATCGAGATCAACGGGATTATCGAGGCGGTGCAGACCGGCGCGGTGGATGCGGCCGAAGCGATTGTGAGTGGTCAGTCGTGCAGCGATGACAGTGTGGAGAAGGTCACCCAGGCCGGCGCCATGCTCGCGCACATCACCCAGGCCGTCGAGGCCATCCGTGACATGAATCGCCAGATTGCCACGGCGGCCGAGGAGCAGACGTCGGTGGCCGAGGACATCTCGCGCAATATCACGCAGATCACCACGGTGGCGACGGCCAACCTCGACAACGTCAAGCGCACCGAAGCGGCGAGCCACAACCTGCGCGGGTTGTCGAGCGAGTTGAACGAGGTGACGGCGCGCCTCGGCGCTTGATCAGGCCGTTGGCAGGCTGAACGTGAACACGGTGCCGTGCTCAGCGGTGGTGGAGACGCTCAATTCACCGCCATGGGCGTCGGCAATCTGCTTGACGATGTACAACCCCAGTCCCAGACCGGCCTGGGGGGTGTCCTTGGCGGGGCGCGAGTAGGGCTCGAACAGCCGGGGCAAGGCTTGGGCGTCAATCTGTCCGGGGTTTTTCACGCTCAGGTTGAAACGACCCTGCTCGATTTTTGCCGTGACCTCCACCGGTCCATCGTGATGACCATGATGGATGGCATTGGCCACCAGGTTGGAGAGCAACTGCGCCAGGCGATCGCGGTCGCCGCTCACGCCCTGCAGGTCGCCGATATCCGCCTGGATCACCCGTTGCGGGTGCACGCTCTGCACTTCCGAGACCACATGCTGCAATGCCTCCTGCAAACCCTGGCAATCGCCGATGTTCAGCGGGATACCGCTGCCCAGGCGGCCACGGGCAAAGTCCAGCAGGTCTTCGACCAACTGCGCGGCGCGGCGACCGCTGGTGAGGATATGGCGTACGAGGGTGTCGGTGGCCGGGTCGGGGAATTTGCGCAGCAGCCGTTCCGCACTGAAGTTGATCGCGAACAGCGGGTTGCGCAGGTCGTGGCCGAGCACTGCAATGAATTGCTCGCGCAATTCGGCGGTGCCGCGTTCTTCCTGCAATTGCGCTTGCGTGTAATGCGCGGCTTCTTCGGCTTCGATTTGCAAGGACAGCACCCGGGCGAACGACTCCATGGTGCTCTGGATACTGCTGCTGCGCAGATGGGCGGGGTTGGGGTCCAGGGCGCAGATGGTGCCGAAGAATCTGCCGTCGGTGCGGAACACCGGCACCGAAATATAGCTTTCAAACTGGTAGAGCCGCGGGGTGTGGTGGTCGTGGTAGACCGGATCTTCGCTGGCTTTGTCGATCACCACGGACACGTGGGAGCCGCGAATCTCGTGGCAGATCGTGGTGGCCAGGTCCAGCTCACCGCCCACCCCAAGGCCGAAGTCCAGTTGGTCGAGCACGGCGCAGGCGGTCCAGGTGTCGTCGGTCACCCGCGCGACGGCGGCAAAGCGCAGGCCGGTCATATCGCTGATGACTTTGAGCATCGCGGGGACGGCACTGATTCTGCCAATGGTGGCGATGTCGGCGGCTTTTTGCCCCATGCAGCACTCTCGATCCGTAAGGTGGTGAGCGTTATGCCCCGGCCAATGAGTGGGATTTTAGCGACCTTGTGCGCTGTAGGCGTTATTTCATTCGTTAGGGGGAGGGTTTTCCTACCCGCAGGCATAAAAAAACCGCGCTACCCAAAGGTAGCGCGGTTTTTATGTGAGGCGGTCACTCAAGTATCGAGTTTGTCTTCCAGCACGGCGCCGGTCTTGGCGTCGAGTTTCACTTCAAACTTCTTGCCGGTGGTGTCGGTCAGGTCAACTTCGTAGACCAGTACGCCGCTTTTGTTGTGGTCCAGCTCGGTGTCGTTGATGGTGGCACCGGCGTGTTTGGCCACAGCGGCCGCGTTGAGTTTCTCGAAAGGCATCACTGCGCCGGACTTGAGCAGGCCTTCGATGTGGTCCGGGCGAACATCCGCCTGGGCCAGGCCGGCGGTCAGGGTCAGGGCGGTAGCGGCGAACAACGTAGTCAGGGTTTTCATGGTGTGTCCTTCTTCGGTGAGCTGTTTAAGTGGGATCAGGTTAGCCAGTGCAACTTAATTCATCCTTAATTAGTTCAAGCCGTTACGCCGTTTGTTCAATCCGATTAACACGCAGGCTTTCAGGCTTGAGCCTCCTGTAAAAGCGAGACTCGGATGAAACGGTTAGCGACTGGCCTCTATGCGCCCCAGCGCCCCGAGGATCAGGCCGTTGACTCAGTACTTATAGTCGTTCAACAGATCCTGCACGCTGGACGACGGCCAGCGCTTGTAGAACTTCAGCAGTTCGGCGGCGCGGTTGGTGAAGATGCCGTCGACGCCGGCTTTCATCACCTTGTCGAAGTCCACCGGCTCATCGACGGTGTACACGTGCACCAGCAGGCCTTTGTCGTGGGTCAACTTGTTCATTTCGGGTTTCACCAGGTCGGTGTAGCTCTGGTCCCCATGGGCGGTCAGCTCAGCCGAAGGGCCGGTGCCGATGGCGCCGAGGCTCTTGGCTTCGTCGATCCATTTTTCGAACTCGGCAGCATCCTTCGGTTCTTGCTTGGCGTAATAAGCGGCCTTGGTGGTTTCGCCGGACTCCGCGAACGTCTGCTTGTTTTTCGGCTCGATGCTGCCTTCACCCACCCATAACAGCAGGATTTTCGGGGTGTTGGGCATTTCGTTCTGCAGCGCTTTGAGGCTTGCCACTTCAAAGGTTTGCAGCACCACGCGGCCCTTGCCCTGGCCGACGCCGGTGTTGCTCTTGCCCAGCTTGGAACCGGCCGAACTCAGCCAGCCTTTGTCCAGCAGCTTGTTCTTCAGGTCGGCTTCGATGCCTGGGAATTGCTTGGGTTCTTTGGTCTCGATGTACAGGCCCGGTTTGTGCTGCGGGTTGCCTTCGGCGATCTTGATGATGTCGTCCAGGCTCTGGATTTTCAGGCCGACGAAACCTGGGCGCGCACGGTCCGGGTAGGCGGCGTTGAACCAGCTGCCGGCGTCGAGGGTTTGCAATTCTTTCCAGGTGAACTCGTTGGCCGGGGCGTCCTTGCGGTCGGGGAACTTGGTGGCCACGTCGGTGGTGCGCTGCAGGTTGTTGTCGTGCAGGGCGAACAGCACGCCGTCCTTGCTGCGCTGCAGGTCCATTTCCAGGTAATCGGCACCCAGGTCGCGGGCGACCTTGTAGGCGGCGGCGGTGGACTCGGGGGCGTCATAGGAGGCGCCACGGTGGGCGATCACGGCAGGGTAGGGGATGCCTTCGTTAGTCGCCAATTCAGCCGGGCTGATCGGGTCTTGCGCATGTGCCTGGCCGAGGCCGAGCATCAGGGCGAGCAGCAGGGCGCTCTTGGTAAACGTGACAGGCATATGCGAAGTCCTTTCGTGGAGGTAGCTTTGAGAAGGCCTCCTTTTTAACAATTGATTGCGAAAGGCGCTATCACCAAACCGACATTAACGTGCGCACGGCCAAAGTTTTTCGGGTTTTTAGGGGATGCATTGCAGTACTCTTGCGCGAAGCTGCCCCGTCAGAGGGCAGTACTTTCGCCACGCGTGTAAACCATCTTTCCAGTCCCTGTGGGACTTTTCAGTGAGGTTTACCATGCGCATCACCTCCGAGCTTATCTGCCAGGCCGCCGACCAACTCCACGGGTTTGTTGGCCTCAACCGCAAGACGGGCCAGTACATCGTACGTTTCAGCGAAGACGCTTTCGGCATGGACGTGGCCGATGACGGCATCATCCCCACCGCCGAATTCGTCTGGCTGCCGGCCCCGGAGCAGACCATGACCCTGTCCCGCGAACGCATCCAGTTGCTGCTGGACCAGAACGTCGATGACCGCATCAACATCACCGAGCCACTGCGGGTGTATATGCGCCGGGTCGAAATCCCGCAGATCACTGCATTGCGCAGCCTGGTGAGTTAGGCCCACGAGGGGCCTGTCTTTCAATTCTGGAAGGCGTAGGCCCGCTCGACTTTGCATACCCGGGTCTGAAAGGCCGAATACCACGTGGCGCGCCCCTGTTCGCGCACCGCCTGGTGCTCGGCCTGCTGCTTCCAGGCCAGGATCGCCGCCTCACTCTCCCAGTACGATACGGTGATCCCCAGGCCGTCTTCCCGCGCCGATTCCACGCCGAGAAACCCCGGTTGTTCGCGCGCCAGTTCGAGCATGCGGCCGGCCGCCTGGCCGTAACCTTGGTCGCCCTCGGTGCGCAGTGAGCTGAAAATCACCGCGTAGTAGGGCGGGTTGGGCGTATGGGCGATCATGCCGACACCGCCTGGCAGGCGTTGAGCAGGGCAATCGCCAAGGGCGGGGTGACGCCTTTCAGCGCGCTGCGTTCGGGCTGGAACAACGTGGCCACGAAGAACGGATGATCGAGCAGTTCCACCGCGCGCAGGTCGCCTGCCGAATCATGGCCGCTGGGGATCAGATCGCCTTCGAGCAGGGCATCGACGAACTCAGGGTTCACGCCGTAGCGGCAGCGATAACCTTCCAGCAGATCAAGGGTGCCGTAGGCGTCGGCGATGCGAGTGTAGGGCTTCAGATGCACGTTGTCGGTGGCTTCCACCAGGGTACAGCTCAACGGCGCGATCACCGCGCGCTTGGCCTGTGGGGCGAGCTCGCCGTGCTCGGCGTCCTTCCAACCGAGCAGATTGCGCGCGTATTCCAGTACGGCATGTTGAAAACCGCCGCAGGTGCCGAGGAACGGTCGCCGCTGTTCGCGGGCAAAACGGATCGCCCGCAGTGCGCCATCGGTGTCGCGGTAGGGGCTGCCGGGGACGCACCAGAAACCGTCGAAGTCGTGGAGGGTTTCTGGCATCGCATCCGTGTCGAGCCATTGGCTATGGAGGGTCAGGCCCAGCGTGTCGGCCGCCTGTTGCAGCGCCAGGGGAATCGCCTGGTGAGCGATAACATCAGGGTTGTAATCGCCGATCAGGGCGAGGTGCAAGGGCGTGGCGTTCATGGTGTACATCCCGTGGCTTGTGGTGTCCTGGGGGGCATTATAAATTGGCGTTCACGCAATCAAAATTGGCGTTTGCCCACATGCTCAATGCAGCCACGCACTATTCCATTGACTACCCTGACCTGTCGCTGATCCTCGCCCTGGTGCGCGGCGGTACCCTGGCGCGGGCGGCGACGTTATTGCGCGTGGATGTGTCCACGGTGTTCCGTGCAGTGCGGCGCCTGGAGGCGGCGTTGGGCCAGACGCTGTTTGAAAAAAGCCGCGCCGGTTACCTGCCCACGAGCCTGGCGAGCCACCTGGCGCAGCAGGCGGAATGTGCCGAACAAGCGCTGCAAGCGGCGCGCATCGGTGTGGAGCAGGGCGGTGAGGTGATCAGCGGCACGGTGCGCCTGACCTGTACCGACTCGGTGCTGCAAGGTTTGCTGTTGCCGGCCCTGGCGCAGTTCATGCCGCAGTACCCGGCGCTGACCTTGGAGCTGAGCACGTCGAATGATTTCGCCAACCTCAGCCGCCGCGATGCGGATATTGCCTTGCGCCTCACCCGCGCGCCGCCGGAGCATCTGGTTGGCCGCCGTTTGGGCGGCGTGGCCTATCGGGTGTGCGCCAGCCCAGGGTTGGCAAGCCAATACGCGGGCCGGGAGTGGGCGGACCTGCCTTGGATCGCCCCGGATGATTTCCTGCCCGATCATCCCACAGTGGCCTGGCGCCGCGAGCACCTGCCCGGCGTGCGCTTGAGTTATCGCTGCAACAGCATGCAGTCGGTCACCGAGCTGGTACGGGCGGGGTTGGGCGTGGCGGCGTTGCCCGACTTTCTAGTCGACGACGGCCTGCAACCGCTGGGCCCCGCGTTGGCGGGGCACGATACGGCGCTGTGGTTGCTTACGCGCCCTGACTGCCGGGCGTTGCGCTCGGTGGTGACACTGTTTGATGAGCTGAGTGGGCATGTGCGCTTGCCTTAGGTTTTTCGCACAAAGTGCTCATGCATTTCGCACGTCAGGCTTTCGATATGTTCTGTCAGCTGTTTGGTCATTTCCGTGAGTCGGGTGTTCTGTTCCAGCAGCTCCAGCAACTGCTTGGTGGTCTGCGCGGCCTGGGCCTGGCGTTCGGTGTTGGCAACGGCCAGCGCTTCACGGTGCTGCGCGTCGGCGTCGGACTGGGCTTTGTCGCGAGCGGCCTGGCGCGTCTGGGCCAGCAGGATCAAGGGCGCGGCATAGGCCGATTGCAGGCTGAAGGCCAGGTTGAGCAGGATGAACGGGTACATGTCGAAATGTGTGATGCCGGTGATGTTCAGTACCACCCACAGCACCACAATGGCGGTTTGCGCACCGAGGAACGTGGGCGTACCGAAGAAGCGTGCGAAGGCTTCGGCCTTGAGGGCGAAGGTGTCGTTACCAAAGGTCGGCGCCAAATGGGCGTGGCGGCGGTGGAAGCGCAGGTGGTCGACGGGGGCGGCTTCGGGCTTTTCTGGGGTCATGGCGGGCTCGGGTGCTCAACAAATAGACAGTTGTGCACTATAGACCGAGCCCCCAGCTGCCCGCATGAAGATCGGGTCAGTTGGCCCCACGTTCATTGGCAAACGCACTCACCGCCTGCACAGCCTCGCTCGTGCCTGCGCGGATCTGCAGGATCACCGTACCGGCGCGATCGGCCAGGTCGAGACCTTGTGCGGCGCGGTCGCGGGTGCCGTCCATGCTGTGGATGGCCTGGCGGGTTTCGTCCTGGATCATTGCGATCATGCTGGAAATTTCCGTCGTGGAGCCGCTGGTACGTGCTGCCAGTTGCCGGACTTCATCAGCCACCACGGCAAACCCGCGACCTTGTTCGCCTGCCCGCGCCGCTTCAATGGCGGCGTTGAGTGCCAGCAGGTTGGTCTGGTCGGCGATGCCCCGAATGGTGTTGACGATGGCGGTGATTTGCTGCGAACGCTCACCCAGCTTGGCGATCAGTTGCGAGGAGCCATCGATGTCCGCGGCAATGTCGCGCATGCCGCTGGCTGTTTGCTGGATCACCTCGGCACCTTTTTCGGCGATGTCCCGCGTGTTCAGGGAGATGTGGTACGCCTGGGCGGCGCTGGCGGCGTCGGCCGCATGTTGTTGCACCGTGGCGGTGATATCCGAGGCGAACTTCACCACTTTGCACAGGTGCCCACTGGCGTCGTACACCGGGTTGTAGTTGGCTTCAAGCCATACGGTCCGGCCGTTTTTATCGACCCGCTCGAACTGGCCGCTGAACAATTCGCCCTGGTTCAGGCGTCGCCAGAAGTCGCTGTAGGCCGAACTGCCGGCCAGTTCCGCGGTGCAGAACAGGCGGTGATGCTGGCCCTGGATCTGCGCCAAGGTGTAACCCATGCGCTGCAGAAAGTTTGCGTTGGCCGTGATGATGGTGCCGTCGAGGTTGAATTCGATCACCGCCATGGCACGCCCGATGGCCTCCAGTTTGGCATTGGCTTCACTTTCCGCCTGCAGGCGTGGGGTGACGTCCATCGCGTACTTCACCACTTTTATCACCTGGCCGGCGTCATTTCGCACCGGGTTATAGTTGGCTTCCAGCCACACCGATTGGCCATTGCCGGCCACTCGTTCAAAGGTGCCGGACTGGAACTGGCCATTGCGCAGGTTCGACCACAACTGGTTGTACTCGGCGCTGCGAGCGAACGCCGGGGTGCAGAACATGCGATGGGACTGGCCCTCCACCTGCTCGGCGCGGTAGTTCATGGTCTGCAGGAAGTTGGCATTGGCGCGCAGCACGTTGCCGTGCAGGTCGAATTCGATCACCGCCATGGCGCGCTCGATGGCATCCAGCAGGCTGGCCTGTTGGGCGACGGTGTGTTGCAGGGTGTTGATGGTTTGTTTATGGGTGTTAAAAAACATGGTCGGGTGCTCGGGCAAGCGACTGCTGGAGTTTCCTTGGGTATGCGCCTGCCCCCGTAAGGCATACGCCATACGGTTGACTTGCTCATTGTCAGCTTCCTTGTGCCGACAGAACGGGGTGGAACAACGGGTTCAGAGTGATCAGCCTGACGGGAAGTTCGCCCCAGGGGCAGGACCTTTTTTGGGCAGGCGACCAATGGTGGCATTATGCTGCTGCCTGGGGTGCAGGGCGCACTATTCAGACGAGCAGTTATCGGACAACGTCAGGCGGAATAGGCGACCTTGTCGTCACTTACGCTGACCCGGTTGCGCCCGGTGTCTTTGGCGGCATACAGCGCCCGGTCCGCCGCATTGAGCCACATGGCGGCATTGGTAAAGGACGGCTGGAACCCCGCCAGGCCGATGCTCAGGCTCACGCGCAGTTCCGGTATCTGCGGGTTGCGGTAATTGTTGAAGGTTTCACGCATGCGCTCCATGACCTGGGCGGCTTGTTCCAGCGACATTTGTGGAAGAATCACACAGAATTCATCGCCTCCGTAACGCCCGGCCAGGTCGTTTTCCCGCAGGTTACGCCGCAACTCCAGGCTCAATTGCCGCAGTACCGTGTCGCCGACGATATGCCCGTGGGTGTCATTGATTCGCTTGAAGTGATCGATATCGATCAAGGCAATGGTGGCATGGCTTTGCTGTTGCTGGCACTTGTGGAACTTGAGGTGCAGCAGGTCTTTCCATGAACCGTGATTGAGCAGGCCGGTGAGGCTATCGATACGGCTCAGGGCGCTGAGGGCTCGCTTGTGTTCCGACAGTTTGATCGCCAGTTGATAGCAGACCATGCCGATGGCCATGGGGTAGAGCGTGAGCATGGGCAGGCAGGCGTAAACCTCAACCAGGCTCACCGACGGGTTGAAGTGCAGGCCGAACACCACAGCGCCGATAGCGGCGCCGAGCACTTGGGCCAGTGCGCCGCGTATCAGCAGGCGCTTACCACCGGCAGCGACGTTGTTCATGGCGACCATCGACAGCAAGGTCACGGTGGTCAGCGGGCTAAATTGCAGCGTCGCCGCCCAGAACCCACTGAACAGTGCGTCATACAGCAGGTTGCGTTGCTCGGCGTCATAGGGGTATTTGGAGCGGGTTGCCCATTGATACGCCACGTGTGGCCAGACGAAAGCGTTGACCAATAACAGCGCCCAGAGCCAACCCGGCATCGCGAGCGGGTACAGGGCCGCTATCACGCTGATACAGCACATGGCTGTGCCGATAATCCTTGGCCTGTAGATACGCCTGGCAAAGGAAAGCCCTTTGCCTTGTCTGTTTTCCATAAATTCCTGGGTCAGCTCTTTTTTGCAGATACGACGACACATGTTCGTGGGCTTCACCGCTGATCGGAGAATGCCCACGAATATTGTCAATTATTCGCGGGGGAATAATCAGTGTCCTTCCAGGCCATTTGCGCAAAACAGAGGGCGAATGCGTCAAAAACGACCTGGGACGTCGCTCGTGCAACGGTTTTTTACGGCTGGCCCGGTGTTTTGACTTCGTAGCCGGCCAGGAACAGGTCGATGGCCGACTCGATTACGCTGGCTTGGCTGGCCGCATCCAGGGTCGGTTGCCCAAGGGTAATCTGTGGCCAGAAGGCAAACGCCTTGAGCAGGCTTTGGATCTGGTGGGCGGCAAAGGCCGGGTCACTGCAGTTGAGCCGGCCATCTTCCTGGGCGGCACGCACCCATTGGGTAAACCCTTCTTCGCGTTGGCTCAGGCGGGTGACCATGTCCTGCGCACGTTCCGGCGAATGGATGGTGGCAGCGATAGCGACCCTGGCGAGGTCGAGGAAATTCACGTCCGACATCATCTTCATCTTTGCTTCCAGCAACCCCCGCAATTGTTCGCGCAACGGGCGGTCGCTGGCGTAGCTGACGTCGAGCTGTGCAACACTGCTGGCCCACAGTTTGTGGAGGATTTCGGCGAACAGCTCTTCCTTGCTGGGGAAGTGGTTGTACACCGTACGCTTGGAAACGCCGGCGGTGGCGGCGATCTTGTCCATGCTGGTGACCTCGAAACCGTTTGCGCGAAACTCGGCAATGGCCGCTGCCACGATGGCTTCGCGCTTGCGGTCGGTGAGGCGTTGAGGGGCAGTCATGGGTGGCGTTCGGCTCTTCAAGGAAATTACACTCGGCAGTTTACTTGCTCCGGATTTTGTTGCAATCTTGAAACTACACTGTGCAGTGTAACTTATAAGCGATCCGTAGGAGTCACCCGGTAATGGCCACGATCTCGTCCCGTGTCGATTCTTCGCCAGCAGCGCCCAGGCACGATCAGGCGCATTTCAGCAACGAGCCCCCCGTGCAGCACGGAGGCTTTGGCAAGACCTTGCGTATTTTCTGGAACATGCTGTTCAACAAACCGCGCAGTACGCGGCCGGTGGGGCAGATCCCGGTGCAATCGCTGACCCGCGAGCAATTACTGGCCGCCCCGGATCACAGCGTGTTCCGCCTCGGGCATTCGACGGTTTTGCTGAAAATTCGCGGTAAATTCTGGGTCACCGACCCGGTGTTCGCCGAGCGTGCCTCACCGTTCAGTTGGGCCGGCCCCAAGCGCTTCCATCAGCCGCCCATCAGTCTTGAAGCGCTGCCACCGTTGGAAGCGGTGATTCTTTCCCACAACCACTATGACCACCTTGACCGCAAGGCTGTCGTTCAATTGGCCGAGAAAACCCGCTATTTTCTTGCGCCGTTGGGCGTCGGTGACCTGCTGGTGAAGTGGGGGGTGGAGGCCAGCAAAGTGCGCCAGTTGGATTGGTGGCAGGGCACTGAGGTGGACGGTATTCGGTTTGTCGCGACACCTGCGCAGCATTTTTCCGGGCGCGGGCTGTTTGACGCCAACCAGACCCTGTGGTGTTCCTGGGTGATGATCGACGGCGCGCTGCGGATCTTTTTCAGCGGCGATACCGGTTACTTCGACGGCTTTAAACGTATCGGTGAACAGTACGGCCCCTTTGACCTGACGCTGATGGAAACAGGTGCTTACAACGTCGATTGGCCCCACGTGCATATGCAACCTGAGCAAACCCTGCAAGCCCATATCGACCTCAAGGGGCGCTGGCTGCTGCCGATTCACAATGGCACCTTCGACCTGGCGTTCCATGCCTGGCACGAACCGTTTGACCGGATCATGGCGCTGGCCTGGGAGCGCAACGTGTCGATTACCACACCGCCGATGGGGCAGGCATTCAGCTTGAACCAGCCTGAGCGTGGGTATGCGTGGTGGCTGGAGGTGGAAACACAAGGTGCGCAAGAGCACTTGGCTGGCTGACGACTGGGCTGGCAGTCGGAAGACGCGTCGGAAAAAGGAGTTTTCCGGGTGTTTCCAAGCAGTTCCAGGCCTCGGATGAGGGTGCGATGATCCTTCGGAAAGTCATCTTCCGGAGGGCTGTCCACATGGACATCAAGTGTAGGAAAATTTGGCTGCTGGGCGTGCCTTGTCGACCGGGCTCACCTTCGCCGCCACCGTCATCTTCGCCGGCGGAGATAGCAGGTCTGGCGACAGTGCCACCCACTTCCTCCGTCGATACACCCGCCCCGAGCGGTATCGCTTTCGGGACGGCCCCCGGTGGCGACAAACGCCCCGCGGGCGGCATCCCGATTCCAGGGTATGACGCGCCTGCCCTGCCCGTGAAACCCGTGCGTGACCCATCGCTATCGCTGATTGCCTTAAGCGGCATCGATCCTTCCGGGCCGGTGATGGTGGAGGTGCCTTTGGTGCAGAACAACACCACCTTCACGGCAGACCGGAGAACGACTGGGCTGTGCGTCGGGGTTGCAGAACGGTACGAGCACGGCAATGACCACGAACGTATTGAGCACCGTGCGCTCTTTACGCTGGCGCTGGAAACCCTTCGTCTGGCTGGGCTGACACTGGTGCCAGTGCCTGCACAGCGAGCGGATGACTCCCTGAGGTTCGATCTGCACACCCGCAATGAAATCGACACGCTCATGAGTCAATACCGCTTGGATGCGCTGGTGTCCGACAGTCAAAGCGCTGCGTTCCATGCGGCCTGCTGGACGGGTTACCCAAGGCTTGGCGAGCCGCTCGGGGACGGTTCAACGCTGTGGTTCTATGGCGCGCGATCTTCCAAGGATGTGCTGCCGATTCTGGTGCGGGTGTACCGCAATGCTCGGCGCCTGACACCGGTACAGGCCGGGCTACTCGACGTGTTGACTAATCCCACGGTGTAAGCGACGTGCGTCGCAATGCTGGGAGGGCGAGAGGTTTTTAGACTGGGGCCTGGATCGATGTGGGTCCTTCGTCGTTTCTGACTCCCCGAAGAGGTCTTATGTTCTCTATTGCGTATGGTCTGGGCTCGATTGCCCAGCTGGCCCTGCAGTCCATTGCAGGCGACTACTTACCTGCGGCCTCCAAGCCAGTCGCCCCCGGTACCGAATACCTCAGTGTCAATGAGCTTGGCAGGCAAATGGCCCGGCCGGGTGGGCTCACCTCGGTCGATCTGGTCAGTTTCCTGCAAGAGCGGATTCGCAGGCTGGACCCTCAACTGAGGTCTGTTATCGAACTCAACCCTGAAGCGCTTGAGGCTGCGCGCGAGTTGGATCGCGAGCGAGCCAGCGGCAAGGTGCGCGGGCCACTGCATGGCATTCCCATTTTGCTCAAGGACACCCTCGAAACCACAGGCATGCAAACCAGTGCAGGTGCGTTTGGGCTTGTGGGGGCAAGTGCCGGCAAGAATGCCCCGTTGGTGGATTACCTGATCAAGCAGGGCGCGGTCATCCTGGGTAAAACCAACATGAGTGAAATGGCCGGGTTTCGTGGAGGCCCCGATGGCTGGAGCAGCCGGGGCGGGCAAACCCGTAACCCGCATCAGTCGGATGCCGACGTCGGGGGCTCCAGTTCCGGCTCTGCCGCCGCAGTCGCGGCAGGGTTGGCGCCCTTGGCGGTGGGGGCTGAAACCAATGGTTCGATCATTGTGCCGGCCGCCCGCAATGGTGTGGTGGGGCTCAAACCCAGCGTCGGCCTGCTGGACCGCAACGGGATTATTCCTGCGAGCCAGCACCAGGACACGCCAGGCCCGATGGCTCGCTCGGTAATGGATGCTGCGTTGATGCTCAACGCCATGTCAGGCAGCGATCCCCAGGACGCGGCGAGCGTGGGAGCGCCCCAAGGCATTGATTACACAAAGCTATTGGTTCCAGGTGCGTTGAAGGGCAAGCGTATCGGTTACCCTGCGACGTTTTCCAAAGAGGGTGAAACCCTACCGGTGGTGAACAGTGCGCAATTCAGTCGGACACTTGAGGTGCTTCGCGAGCAAGGCGCGGTATTGGTGCCGGTCAACATGCGCCTGGCCGATGCTTCACGCTATGACGAGTTGTTGTTCTCGGACGCGAAAGAGGAACTCAATGCTTACTTGGCCAATCGCTCGGGACTACCGGTCAAATCACTGACCGAACTCATCAGGTTCAACGATGAACGTGATGGCGCCGACGAGGATCATCAACCACTACTCAAGGAAATCAGCGCCTCAACCCTGACGCCGGAGCAGCGCCAGCCACTGTGGGACGCGCTCATCCAGGATTTCCGCAACGCCATAGATGACCCTATCACCTCGGAGAACCTGGACGTCATGGTGTCGGATTTCGAGACAAACAGTTTCTTCGGTGTCGCGGCAGCCGGCTACCCAGGGATCGCCGTACCTTCCGGGACGGATGAGGACGGTTTACCCACCAGTGCTTATTTTTTCGGCACCCGCTGGGCTGAACCTACCTTGCTGGCAGTGGCCCATGGGTATGAGCAGGCCGCCCAGGTGGCAATCAAACCTGGGTTTTGACCGGCCATCCCAGTACATCGCAAAGGGAGCGTCGGGCGCTGTTGTGGGCAGTGGGCTCGGTTGAAGGAAGGTCGAACCGACGCACACTCATTCCCCACCCCGGCGCAAAGCCCGGAAAAAACACCAGCCCCTCAGCCTCCAGCCTGAACGCCAATGCCAGGCGGGTTTCATCGCCCACGTCGCCCTGGCTTTCGAAGTGCTGAACCGCTTGCGCCGTCACGCCCGCCAACCGGGCCAGGTCTTCGGTGCTCCAGCCCAGCATCGCGCGGGCCTGCACGCTGTGCTTGGCGGTGAATTGATGCAGGACGATCTGCTGTTCTACAAAAGAGCTCATTGCCAGAGAGGACATGGTTTTCTCCAGGATTCGACGGGGGAGGGCAAACTATACTGTGTTTTTGTACAGTTGTTTTGACCGCTCATCAACTGGATGTTTAATCAGCCGTTACTCCACCCCCGGCGCCTCCCGGATAATAAGGTGATCCAGGTTCTCGATATTCGCGCTGAACACCCCGAACGTCTGTTCGGGTTTTTTTGTGCTCGGTACGTGTTTCAACGCCGGCGTCACCCCGTAGAAGAAGCAATACAGCGCCCGCTCACTGTCCACCGCCGCCTTGATCTGTTCCAGGAACGCCTTGCGCTTGCGGTAAGTGTCGATGAGTTTTTTGCTCAGATAGACGTTGACCGAATAGGGCTTTTTGTCCAGCCACACCTTCTTCTCGAAGTCGATGCGAAAGCTTTTGGTGTAGTCCTTGATCGCCTTGATCTTGCCCCAGTAGATCAGGCCCTTGTTGTCTTGCAGGTATTCGATTTTCTTGAAAAACGTCCAGTAGGTCGCGGTGTGGTCGCCAATCTTCAGCGGCATCGCCTTGAGCTTGTCCTTGTCGTCGATATTCGACACATAGCATTCCACCGGGTGGGCGAAGACGCTGGTTTTGTCCGGTGTGGTGTCGTGGGCGCTGTGGGGCGAAGAACTACGGTTTGAAGGCGCTTTCGCTGGCTCGCGTGGGGCACTTCCCTCAGCCCCGGCAAGCGGGGCCTTACGTTCGTATTGACGGCGCGTGAGTACAAATTCCGAGGGGAAGTTGTCTTCACGCTCGTCGTCGCCTTCACCGGTCGCGGTCTTGTGGGTGCTGGCGTAACGGCAGCCGTCGATATGCTGGGTGCTGGTCTTGTTCTTGAAATGGGGTGTGCGCTGATAGTTAACGTTCTTCGCGTTGAAGGTGCTCAGCGTATTGCCCGTATCGAACGCCGCACGGCAGGCTTCGTTGGGGCAGAGGAAGCTGTCCTTGTCGGAATCGAAATCGGCGGTTTCGTCGAAATTCAGGTCTCGTACGTCGTAGATCGACAGCTTGTCGTCGAGACTCAGGCTGTAGGCCGTGTCGAATTTCATGGGGCTCGGGTCCGTGAGAAGTTTCGCTATTAATAGCGGGATCGCGCGCAAATATCAGCAAGAAACTGCAACCCTTCGGCCGCTCAAGAAGCACAGCGTTCCACCGACCGCCGTCAGCGCCCCCAATGCATAGAACATGCTGGCTGGCGCCGCATTGATCAGCAAATACCCACAAATCACCGGGCTCATCGCCCCGCCAAACGCGGCCAGGTTTTGCGCACCGTAATAACTGCCGCGCAGGGCATCGGGAGCGATGGTGTCGATAAACAGGAACTCCGAGGGGTAGATGATCATCTCGCCCAAGGTGAATACGAACATCGCCAGGCACCAGGTGACCAGGCTGTCGGCCAGGCTGAACCCGATCAGCCCGACAATGAACAGCAAGGTGCCGAGCACGATCCAGTAACGCAGTTGCTCACGCTTGATAAACCGCCCGATCTGGTACTGCATCAAGATCACGGTGATGGCGTTGCAGGCCAGCACCGCAGACAGAATCTTCAACGCCTCGGCGGGTTTGTAGGCCACCAGCAAAAACTGCGACAGATACAGGGTGTAGCGCCCGTGGACAATGGTGCTCAGCAGGCTGCCGCTGGTGAACAGGATCAGCGTGCGGTCGCTGCGCAACGTGCGCAGGGTGCTGAGGAAACTCAAGGGTTTGTGGCTGTCATCCCGTTGGGTGGGGGGGATGCCGATCATCAGGAACACGCTGCCAAAGGCGATGGCGCTGGCGATCAGGAAGGGCGCCAGCGGCAGGTGCCCGGCGATCACCACGCCGACCATCGGACCGGTCGCGTAGCCCACGTTGGTCAGGGTGTAACGCAGGGAAAACACCTTGGCACGGTCACCCACCGGCAGGTTCTCGCTGATGATGGCTTTGGAGCCGATCAGGAACAGCGCCGACGCCGCTTCGGTGATGACCAGGGTCAAGGTGGTGAGGTAAAGGTTGCTGGCAAAGGTCAGTAACAGAAAACCGATGGCGCTCGAGAGCATGGCCAGGATCAGCAGCTTGCGTTTTTCCAGGCGGTCGATGATGTAGCCGCCGTACAGGCCCAGCAGTGTCGCGATAAATACGGCGATGCCCATCAGCAGGCCGATGTCCTGCTGGTTGAGGCCCAGGCGTGTGCTGAGCAGCAAGGCCAACAGCGGGCTGGTCATGGCACGGCTGACCACGATGGTCACCGAGCAGACCAGCAGGCGGCGGATTACCAGGGAGTAGGTGGCCACGGTGGGGGCAAGTGTCCTTGTTATTTTCTAAAGACAACACACATCAAATGTGGGAGCTGGCTTGCCTGCGATAGCGGTGGTTCAGGCAATGATTATGCAAGATGACGCCGCCATCGCAGGCAAGCCAGCTCCCACACTTGGATTGACTTACTGGCCGGAGTTGATGGTGATCTTCTCGACCGCGCCTTGCTCCAGCTCCCACTTCTTCAGGATCTTGCCGTAGGTCCCATCATCAATCATGCCCTGCAACGCTTCACTGATCGCCGTGACCAGCTCGGTGTTGCTCTTCTCAATCCCCAGCCCGGTGAACTGCTTGGAAATCGCCAGGCCCACCGGCTTGTACTTGCCCTTGTCCAACGCCATCAAATAAGGAATCGTCTCGCTGCCCTGCATCGCCGCATCCAGGCGGTTCTGCTGCAACTGTGCCCGTGCATCCGCCGAGCCTTCAGTGCCGATCACCACGATCGCCGGCTTACCTGCCGCTTCGCAGTTTTCCTTGCTCCACGCGGCAATTTCCGACGGCCAGGTGGTACGACGGCTGGTGCCGACTTTTTTACCACACAGGTCAGTCAATTCCTTGAGGTCTTCACGCTTGGCCAGGGTGTACAGCTGCGGGCCGCTGGTGAAGTAGTCGATGAAAGTCACCGCCTTTTGGCGCTCGGCGGTGTCGCTCATGCCCGACAGCACAATGTCCACACGCTTGGTGGTCAGGCCGCTGAGCATCTGTTCGAAGCCGGTTTCCTGCCACTTGATCTTCACGCCCAGGCGCTCGGCCAAGGCATTGCCCAAGTCGAAGTCGAAACCCGTGAGCTTATTGGTGGCGGGGTCCTTGAAATCCATCGGTGGATAGTTCGGCACGATGGCCGCGCTGATCTCACCCTTGTCCTTGATTGCCGCCGGCAAAGCCGCGAAAACAACAGTGGAGGCCATCAGGCCTGCGAGCAACGTGGGGATAAACAATTTTTTCATGGGGGCGTTCTCGTTAGTTTTCTAGTTAAGTGCGAACGGCAGAAATAAAGCTTTGGGTACGCGGGTTTTGTGGGCTTATTAGAATTTCTTCAGGGCTGCCGGCTTCCACAATCTGGCCGGCGTCCATAAACACCATGCGGTTGGACACTTCGCGAGCGAAGCCCAATTCATGAGTGACCACGATCATGGTCATGCCGGTGGTGGCCAAATCGCGCATCACCGACAGCACTTCGCCGACCAGCTCCGGGTCGAGGGCTGATGTGGGTTCGTCGAACAACATCAGCTTGGGGCGCATCGCCAACGCACGGGCAATTGCCACGCGCTGTTGCTGCCCGCCAGACAATTCCACCGGGTAAGCATTGCGTTTGTCCGCCAGGCCCACGCGGGCGAGCAACTCCAACGCATCCTCAATGGCTTCCTTGGGCGAGCGCTTGAGCACCTGGCACGGGCCTTCGATGATGTTCTGCAGCACGGTCATGTGCGGGAACAAATTAAAGCGCTGGAACACCATGCCGGTGGCCAGGCGCTGGCGGGCGATCTGCGCTTCATTCATCTCATGCAGCTTGTTGCCGATGACGCGGTAACCCACCAGTTCGCCGTCGACCCACAGGCCGCCCTTGTCGATTTTTTCCAGTTGGTTGACGCAACGCAGCAGGGTGCTTTTACCCGAGCCGGACGGGCCGATGATGCACATCACTTCGCCTTGCTCGACCTCGATATTGATGTCGCGCAGCGCGTGATACTGGTCGTAATACTTGTTCAGGTTGACGGCCTTGACGATGCTTCTCATGGGGCAAATCTCCTCAACCCAAACTTACGAACGCTTGCCGGCGCCGCGGGCAAAACGACGCTCGAGGCGGCTTTGACCAAATGAAAGAACAGTCACCACCGCCAGGTACCAGATGCCGGCCACAATCAGCAGCTCCATGACCCGGGCGTTGGCGTAATAGATGTTTTGCGCGTTGTGCAGCAGCTCCGAGTACTGGATCACACTGGCCAGGCTGGTCATTTTCACCATGCTGATGAACTCGTTGCCTACAGGCGGGATGATCACTCGCATCGCCTGCGGAAGAATGATCCTACGCAGCGCTTGCAGGCTCGGCATGCCGATGGACTTGGCGGCTTCGTACTGGCCGGTGTCGACCGACAGCAAGCCGGCGCGCACCACCTCGGCGGTGTAGGCGCCCTGGTTGATGCTGAGGCCGAGCAGGGCGGCCACGAACGGTGTCATCAGGTCGACGGTGTCGATGCTGAACAGGCCGGGAATCGCGATCACCGGGAAAATCAGCGCCAGGTTGAACCACAGCAGCAGCTGCAGAATCAACGGCGTGCCACGGAACAGCCAGGTGTAGGTAATGGCCACATACCGCAGGATCGGGTTGGCCGACATGCGCATGATCGCCGTGATCACCCCGATCACCACGCCCAGCGCCATCGCCAGGATCGACATGACGATAGTGTTCATCAGGCCCCAGAGGATGGCCTCAGACGTGAGGAACTGACCGATGTAGGACCATTCGATCTGGCCGTTGGCGAATGCGCGCAACAGCGCGGCCAATACGATCACGATCAACGTGGCAAAAAACATCCGCCCGTAATAGCGACGCGGCACGTGTTCGTACTGCGTGATATCGAACTGGTTCTCGGACAACTTGCGCTCTATTTCCAAGCGCTCGGCCGGGGTTTGGTTCATGGTGATTCTCCAAAACTGATGACGCTACTACTGATGTACTTGGTCCAAATGTGGGAGCGGGCTTGCTCGCGAAAGCGTCAGCCCCAGCACCACACCTCTGACAGGCTTAAATCCGAAAGCCCTGATAGCTCTCAGCCCACTGCTGCTGAGCCGCCAATGCAATCTTCAACCGCCCAATCTGCTCGCGCACCCGCTCCGGCGCCGTCCCACCCCACCCACTGCGCGCCGCAATCGCCGCCTCCAGGGTCAAGCAGTCCCGCACTTCAGGCAGCAACCGAGCGTCCACCTCCGCCAACATCGCCGGCGAGGCTTCCCACAACTCAATCTCATGCTTCTCACAGGCCTGCACCAGCGCGCCGGTAATCTCATGGGCTTCTTTAAACGGCACACCACGGGTGGCCAACCAATCCGCCACCTCCGTCGCCAAGGTGAAGCCCATCGGCGCCTGGCGCCGCAGCTCTTCCACCTGTACCTTCATGGTCGCAACCATCCCGGCCATCGCCGGCAGTACCAGCAGCAAGGTGTCCACGCTGTCCAACACACTGTGCTTGTCTTCACTCAAATCGCGGTTGTACGACAGCGGCAACGACTTGAGCGTCGACATCAACCCGGTCAAGTTGCCGATCAAGCGCCCAGCCTTGCCCCGCGCCAATTCGGCAATGTCCGGGTTCTTCTTCTGCGGCATGATCGAGCTGCCGGTGGCGTAGGCATCGTCCAACACCACCCAGCGAAACTGGCGCGACGACCACAGGCAAAACTCCTCCGACAGCCGCGAAATATTCACCCCGAGCATGCCCGCCACAAACAGAAACTCCGCCACATGGTCACGGCTGGCGACGGCGTCAATCGAGTTTTCGCACGGCCCGGTGTAGCCCATTTCCTTGGCCGAATGCTCCGGCTGGCGCGCAATCGCCGAACCGGCCATGGCTGCCGCACCCAACGGTGACAGCGCTGTACGCGCGTCCCAATCCACCAAACGCTGCACATCCCGCAGCATCGACTGCGCATGAGCCAGCAAATGGTGGGCAAACACAATCGGCTGCGCCTGCTGCAAATGGGTAAAGCCGGGGCAGATGCTCTCGATATGCTGCTCAGCCTGCTCCACCAACGCCTGTTGCAGACCCAACACCTCAGTGGTGATGGTGCGCGCATGGTCGCGTAGGAAAAGCCGCAGGTCATTGGCCGTCTGGTCGTTACGCGAACGCCCGGCGCGCAACTTGCCGCCCAAGGCGCCGAGGCGCTCGGTCAATACGCGTTCGATGAAGGTGTGCACGTCCTCGTCATCCAGGGTCGGATGCAGGCGGCCGGCGGTGAAGTCAGCGCCGATCCCCTCCAGGGCTTCGAGGGTACGCAAGGTCTCCGACTCATCCAGCAAACCGGCGCGCTGCAACTCACGGGCATGGGCACGGGAGCCAGCCAGGTCGTAGGGCGTCAGGCGAAAATAGCGCTCAGGGCAACGCGACAACGCGGCCAATGCAGCAGACGGACCGGTCTTGAAACGAGCGCCCCAAAGGCGGTCGGTGGGCTGGGACATGGGTATTCCTCACGCTTGTTTTTAGAAGAGTCGGAGGCAGTAAAAATAAGTTTTCAATTAGACTGAATGAGCGTCTGACGCGCCATATTCAAGGTTGCCAAGGGCGGTTGTTTATGTTCATTATCGCCGCCTGGCTATGTTCAAGGACTGGGTTTAAGCCTGTTGAATATGGCACTTGAGGTCAACGCGTATTATGGAAACTCCACTTTCCACTTCTGGAAACCTACCGCCAAAACCCGGCACACGACCGCCCCTGCAACTGAGCGGGCTGGACTTCAAATTGCTGCGGGTATTTATGGCCGTGGTCGAAGCCGGCGGCTTCAGCGCCGCGCAAAACGAGCTGAACGTGGGCCTGGCAGCCATCAGCAAACAGATCTCCGACCTGGAAATCCGCATCGGCATGCGCCTGTGTACACGGGGGAGGGAAGGGTTCGGCCTGACCGAAGAAGGCAAGTTGGTGTATCAGGCCTCCATCGAGTTATTTACCTCGGTGGACAGTTTTCGCGACAAGCTTAGTTCGGCGCAAAACGAACTGATCGGCGACCTTAGTGTGGGGGTTATTGATAACACCGTGTCCGACGTTAATTCCCCGCTAATTACCGCGTTGGGGAAATTACATAGCGAATCACCAAAAATTAGATTGCGCCTGCATGCCTCGCAATTGGACGAAGTTGAACGTGGCGTGGTGGAAGGGCGCTTGATCGTCGGCATCGTGCCGGTGTACCAACGCCGAGAGGAATTTGACTACTTCCCGCTGTACGAAGAAAAAGCCCACGTCTACTGCGCTGTAGGACATCCGCTGTTCAACGCGAGCGACATCACGTCCGACGTGTTGCGCCAATACGAAGTAGTGAACCACCGGTATGCGATCCATCGCGACAAGGCCACCTTCGTCAATTACGACAGCCAGTCCGCCTCGGCCTCGCAAGTCGAAGCCGTCGCCATCCTGATCCTCACCGGCCGCTTCCTCGGCTTCCTGCCCGAACACTACGCCGCGCCACTGGTAAGGGAAGGGCGCCTGCGCGCACTGTGCCCGGAGCACGTGCACCTGAGCACCGCCTTCAACCTGATCCTGCGCCACAACGCGCCGCGCAGTCCGATGGTAAAAGCCTTTGCGACGGCGTTGGGCGTAGAGCTCAAAGCCACGACATAACACTCAAGCCAAACACAGTCCCCTCCGAGCGACAGAGATCAACTGTGGGAGCTGTCGAGCTTCAGCGAGGCTGCGAAGGGATCGACTCGGTTTCCCTGTCGAGCCCACGACCTCATATCGCATCTCTACGGACCGTTATCGTTTTCAACGCGGATAGCCGATTTGTTAGCGAATTTCAGAGTGCATTAGCGTTTTCCTGATAGTAGGAAGCAACAAGCAGCTATCAGGAGGGGTGAATTGGATGATTGACCCCTAGCCCCCCATGCTAGTGCGCTAAGAATAGACAGTCGTCGGACGGTTGCCATAGAGCTATGCAATAGAGCATCCTCGATCTATCATTCTTCTTGGTCTTTCCCTACCCAGAGAGGTGTTCTCTATGTCTTTTGGAACCATCTTTACTAACAATCGGACGCAAAATATCCGCATCCCTGCCGACATGCGTTTTCCTGCGGGAGTGAAAACTGTCGAGGTCCGTGCTGTAGGGAGAGAGCTGATCATTTCGCCTGTGGAAAACACTTGGGACAGCTTTTTTCTTGCCAGTGAATCGGTATCTGAGGATTTTATGGAGGAGCGCGCCGATCAAACCCAGCAAGAACGAGAGTCCTTTGATGATTAAGTACATGCTTGATACCAACATCGTGATCTACATCATCAAGCGTCGGCCGATTGAGATACTGGAGAAATTCAACGCCAACGTAGGGCGCATGGTTATCTCCTCAATCACCCTCGCAGAGCTGATGCATGGCGCAGAAAAGAGTCAGCTTGTAGAAAAAAACACGCGCGCCGTGGAAGACTTCTCTTCCCGGCTCGATGTCCTTAGCTACGACGACAAGGCGGCTTTTCACTACGGCTCGATCCGTTCAGACCTGGAGAAAAAGGGCACGCCTATTGGCGTCAATGACCTACACATTGCCGGGCACGCTAGAAGCTCAGGCTTGGTGTTGGTGACTAACAATGAGGGTGAGTTCAAGCGCGTAAATGGCTTGATTGTGGAGAACTGGATAGGCGCCTAGCGAGTATCTGCCAACCCCACCCGTATCACCGCTTCAACCGAGCCCGTTTCTTCTTCGCATGAAAATGCCGAAAATGCGCATCCTGCGCCGCCGCCAGCAATTCCCGATCTCCACGCGTATCGCCCCAGGCCCGCAGCCGATACTCGCCCAAATCGCCGTACACCGCCTCAAGCCGCAGCACCTTATTCTCACACCGGCAGTTATTCCCGGTGAGCTTACCGGTCAGCACCCCATCCACCACCTCAAGCTCAGTCCCGATCAACTTGATCCCAAGACGATCGGCAAACGGCTGCAACACCAAGGCCGGCGACGCCGAACACAGCGTCACCACCGCCCCCGAACCCAACTCCTGCTCCACCGACAGCACGCCGGCCGGGCGCATCAACCGCGCCCAATTGCGCTGGCAATACTCCTCGGCCTTCTGCTGCACCCACGCCTTCTCCACCCCGGTCATAAAGGTGCGGATCAACTGCGCCTTCAACTCATCCCGGCTGATCTGCTGCAACAAAAAGCGCAGCCCAGGCACCGCCAGCTTGACCATCCGGCCATAAAACTCACCGGTGCCAAAGGCGAACTTGAGGAACGGCACGAAACTGTCGTGGTGGGTGAGGGTGCCGTCGAAGTCAAAGACGGAAAGTACTTTGGCGTCAGCGGGGCCGGCTTCGAGCATGTCTGGGTTCACGGGTTGGCCTCGGTCCTATCTAGTATTTTTTGAGTGTGCATCAGGTGTGACAGCAGGAGTTTACTCCCGTGCCAATCTTCCGACTTTGGCGTAAAGCCCCTCGGTGAAGGCATCCCGGTCACTCGACCGGTGACAACGCTGATGGCAATTGGGGCACAAGGCTACAGCATTGGAGATGCGATCCGAACCCTTCTGGGCGAGGTGCTTGACGTGATGTACTTCAAGAAATGGCAAACCGTCGACTTCAAAAGGCGCGTTTGAGCCGCAGCCTTCGCAGATGCTATCCCGCTACGTCGGAACAACTTCATGAGTGAGTCAGCGGCGTAGCAGACGATTCCCCGGCGTGTAGTAATAGCCCGGTAATGCGTAAATACCGGATTCGCTGATCATCAGCATGACTTCCGGCTAGCTTCTACGTTGGGCGTTTCTTTGGCATCGGCTGAAGAGGTTATTAATTTTGGAGAAACTAACCAAGGATATGTTTTTGTAGGAGATGTCATTGTGGATGTGAGGGTTGGTAGTTTCGTTCAGCAGAGAGTTAGTCTGGTCGTATAGATATGTTGTTTTTACAGGCTCTTATGTAGAGCCTGCATTATTGATGTTTTTACTGATTTGGCTCGCTTCGATCTTCTATAACTAACTGGTTGGTATAGCTTAGCTTTTCGAAATTATGATTGTGAGTAGATATCAAGTGGTCGTTTATTTGAATTTCAGAACTGTCACCTAAAAAGCGATTCAGGTTTTTTGCAATTGCAGAGGTCGATTTTTTTATTGCTTCGTCAAGGCCTTCGGTCTCGATATTGTTTGCTACCAGTGTTGCCCTGATGCCTAAGACTTTTTCTAAGACCTCTGTAGATTGCTTGAGGTTGTTTATGTTTTGAGATGGATCCAGCCTGTTGTACGTATACATTGCGCTTTGCGTGATTATTGTTGTTGCGAGCGCTATTACTAGGGGGCTGGCTGAAATTTTGGCAAAAAAGCTACCTGATTCAATTTTTTGAATCTCAACCTGTCCTTCGCCAGTGCTTAGGTTCAGAAGATTACAACACTCTTCAAGAAGGATACTTAAAAATAGTAGCTTGTTTGAAAAGCCTTCAAGAGATACGTGATCTGGAAAGTATATTTTTAAGCTTTCATTTTCTAGTGGCTTGTTTATTAATTCTTTTGCGGTTGTTTGTTTTAGAACTGATTTCAGGTATTTCAGTTTTTCTAGGGCGATAAAAAATCGATTGGCAATAGATGTTAGTGCATAGGATGTGTCTAGGTTTCCACTGTCTAGATAGTTGTCCAGCGCAGTCATGAATTTTCCCAGCTCGCTTTCTATTTCATGAATCGCTTCTATCTCATCTCTTGGGAGGTTGTCTTCAATTTTTGTTATCGATTTTGTTATTTTGCTAAATTTTGAGATCCGTACGGCTTCTGCAGTTCTTGTGATTAGGGAGGATTGTTGTGCGCTGAAATTTTGCCATAAGGTGGAGTGGTTCGTGCTGAATCTTATTTCTCCGCTTAAAGATTTCGCGGTTTCCTCATGTGTTTTATAAAGGGCACTAATTACTGGAAAAAAATCTTGATCCGACTCTATTGTTTCAATTGTTTTGACAATGGTGGTGTATAGTTTTTCTGTGTTCATTATTTTTCTCAAAATGTGCTCCGCATTGCGAGCACATTTTTAAGGTTGAATATCCGTTTCCGGCGAAGTCAATCCCAGCTCAACGCCCCACCCGTCTGATACTCAATCACCCGAGTCTCAAAGAAATTCTTCTCTTTCTTCAAGTCCATAATCTCGCTCATCCACGGGAACGGATTCGTCGTCCCTGGATACTCTTCCTTCAACCCAATCTGCGACAAACGACGGTTAGCAATAAACTTGAGGTAATCCTCCATCATCGCCGCATTCATCCCCAACACACCGCGTGGCATGGTGTCGCGAGCGTATTCAATCTCCAGCTGCGTCCCTTGCAGAATCATCTGGGTCGCTTCTTCCTTCATCTCGGCATCCCACAAATGCGGGTTTTCGATTTTGATCTGGTTGATCACATCGATACCGAAGTTCAGGTGCATCGACTCGTCGCGCAGGATGTACTGGAACTGTTCCGCCACGCCGGTCATTTTGTTGCGACGGCCCATGGAGAGGATCTGGGTGAAGCCGCAGTAGAAGAAGATGCCTTCCAGGACGCAGTAGTAGGCGACCAGGTTACGCAGCAGCTCTTTATCCGTCTCGACGGTACCGGTTTC
>NZ_LKEG01000037.1:5503-15900 GCF_001645105.1 Pseudomonas marginalis | reverse complement strand
AGCATCTGGCCCGTCTGGTTGTTGTCGCTGTCGATGGCTTGTTTGCCGAGGATCACCAGTTGAGGCTGTTCCTTGTCGACAACCGCTTTGAGCAGCTTGGCCACGGCCAGGGAGGTCAGCTCTTCAGCGGACTCGACCAGGATAGCGCGGTCGGCGCCCAGCGCCAGGGCGGTACGCAGCTGCTCTTGAGCAGTGGTCGGGCCGATTGAAACCACGACGATTTCAGTCGCCACGCGCCCTTCTTTTATAGAGCGCTCTTTCAAACGAACAGCCTCTTCCACGGCAATTTCGCAGAAAGGGTTCATCGACATTTTTACGTTTGCGAGGTCGACGCCAGAGTTGTCCGCTTTGGCGCGAACCTTGACGTTATAGTCGATCACTCGCTTTACAGAGACTAGGACCTTCATCAATTACCTCAGTAAGCACAGCCAGGGTGGGTCGGAATAACGTGTCAAACGGTACTGCTGCCGCGAAGTTTTTCGTTGCGCCGACGCAACCACTCCATCAGCAGTAACAGCACGGCAGACGCGCCTACCATCAAGGTCGCCGCCGCAGCGATGGTGGGATTGAGGTTCTCGCGAATGCCTCCAAACATTTGCATCGGCAACGTGCGTTGTGCGGGGCTGGCCAAAAACAGCGTCACCACCACCTCATCGAAGGAGGTGGCAAACGCAAACAAGGCCCCACTGATCACGCCGGGCGCAATCAGCGGCAGCATGACCTTGCGAAACGCCAACAACGGCGGCGCCCCCAAACTGGCGGCTGCACGGGAAAAATTCCGATCATAGCCCTGTAACGTCGCCGCCACGGTGATCACTACGAAGGGCACTCCCAGCGCAGCGTGAGCCAGCACCAGGCCAAGGTAGCTGTTGAGCAGATTCAATTGGGCGAAAAAAAAGTAGAGCGCCACCGCAATAATCACCACGGGCGCGATCATCGGCGAAATCAATACGGCCATCACCAGCCCCTTGCCACGAAACTCTCCGCGGGCGAGCCCCACGGCGGCCAGGGTGCCGAGCGCGGTGGCCAGCAACGTGGCAGCCGGTGCGATGATCAAGCTGTTGCGCAGCGCCCGCATCCACTCCTGGGAACCGAGAAACTCTTGATACCAGCGCCATGAGAAACCGCTCAGCGGGTAACTGAGAAACGACCCTTCGTTGAAAGACAGCGGCACGATCACCAGGATCGGCACCACCAGAAAGACCAACAGACTGAAGCTGAACACACTGAAGATCGGCGACCAGAGGCGCTCAATCATTGTGGAATGATGATTCATCGAACACCTCATGCACGCTGGGCGGGGTTGGCTGGACGGGTAATGCGCGAATACACCCAATACAGCAGCAGGACGATGATCAGCAGTTGGCTGCCCAGTGCCGCAGCCATCCCCCAATTGATGGTGGTGTTGGTGTAGAACGCGACGAAGTAACTCAGCATCTGATCACCCGGCCCGCCCAGCAGCGCGGGGGTGATGTAGTACCCAATAGCCATGATGAAGACCAGCAGCGCTCCTGCCGTTACCCCCGCGAAGGTCTGCGGCACGTAGACCGACCAGAACGCGCGGAAGGGATGCGCACCGAGTGAAACGGCTGCGCGGACGTAGTTGGGGGAGATGCCTTTCATGACCGCATAGAGCGGCAGGATGACGAAGGGCAGCAGTATGTGGGTCATGGAGATGTAGACCCCCACCCGGTTGAACACCAGCTGTAGGGGTTGCTCGATCAGTCCGAGGCCGATCAGTGAACTGTTGATCAACCCACCGTTCTGCAGCAGTACGATCCAGCCCGCCGTACGCACCAGCAAAGACGTCCAGAACGGCAACAACACCATGATCAGCAAAAGGTTGGCGCGACTGCTCGGTTGCTTGGCCAGCCAGTAGGCCACCGGGTAGCCGAACAGTACGCACAGCAGCGTGACCACACTGGCCATCCACAGTGTGCGCATCAGAACGGAGAGATACAGCGCCTGTCCCTTGGGCAGCTCGACAATATCGCCGCTCTGGGCATCCACCTGGTGATCGAACGCAGCCAGCACGTAATACGCCGTGAGCGGGCGCCCTGCGCGCTGGATACTGCGCCAAGTACTCGGCTCCGCCCAAAGCGTCGATTGAGCGATCAGCGCCCGACTGATCGATTCGGCGTCGTTATCCGGCAACTTGCGCAAGGCCATGTTGAGGAGCGTGCGATAACGACCGTCTTCATAACCCAGTCGCTTGATCAAGCCTGGGGTCTGCCCCTCGGCCTTGGCGGTTTTCAGGTCCATCACCAACGACGAAAAGACTTTCTCATCCGGCCGGCCTTCGCCGTCCCAGTCCTGCAGCGCCTGCAGCGTCGTGGGTAATGCCCGTTTGACTTCCGGGTTGTCGAGGCTCTTCCAAAGTATGTTGCCGATCGGGAACACGAAGCTGATCAGTAGAAATATCAACAGCGGCGCGATCAGCAGAACGGATCGCTTGCGATAGGCACGCTCGGCATGCAGCAATCGCTGCTTGAGAGAGGCGCCCTTATCGGCTGAATGATCGATAGCCGTCAGGCTGACTTCTGACATGCTGGTCTCCAAGTATAAGGCTGAACCGGCTTCAAACAGATGAAGCCGGTGGTGGCTGATTAGTTCGCCGCCCAGGCGTTGAAGCGTTGCTCCAGCTCTTCACCGTGTTCGATCCAGAAATCGGTATCCACCCCGCGTGCGCCTTTGAGGTTAGCGGGAGCGGTCGGCAAATCGGGGCGTACCTTGGCGTCGATCTGCGCAATGGCCAACGTGTTGGTCGGCCCGTAGGGAATGGTTTCGGCGAAGACTTTCTGATTCTCGGGACGGTTGGCGAATGCGATGAACTGCTCGGCCAATGCCTTGTTCTTCGAACCCTTGACGATCGCCCAGCTATCCAGATCGTAAAGACTGCCATTCCAGACAATCGAGAACGGGTGTCCTTCTTTCTGCGCTGCGGTGACGCGCCCGTTATAGGCGGAGGTCATGACAACGTCGCCGGAAACCAGCCACTGCATCGGTTGAGCGCCGGCTTCCCACCACTGGATACTCGACTTGATTTCATCGAGCTTTTTAAAGGCCCGGTCGACGCCCTCGGGCGTGGCCAGCACGGTGTAGAGCTGGCCCTGGGAAACGCCATCGGCCAACAACGCAATTTCAAGGGTGAACTTCGCGCTTTTGCGCAGCGCCCGTTTGCCTGGATAGGTCTTCACATCCCAAAAATCCGCCCACCCGGTGGGGGCTTTGGCGAGTTTTTTGGAATCGTAGGCCAACACCGTGGACCAGATGAAAATACCCGCCCCGCACTCACTCACTGCCGAGTCGACCAGCTGTTTATGGTCGCCCAGCTTTGCCCAGTCCAAGGGTTCGAACAGCCCCTCGCTGCACCCGCGCACCAACTCTGGACTTTCAACCTCGACCACATCCCAGCCGACCTGACCGGTCTCCACCATGGCTTTGATCTTGGCCATCTCGCCGTTAAACTCACCGGCCTCAATGTTGACGTTGTTCACCTTGGAAAACGGTTGGTAAAACGCCTTCTCTTGGGCTTGCTTATTCAGCCCTCCGAACGACACAACCGTGAGCTGTTGAGCCTGCACCTGGCTTGCTACGCCAGCCATCAACGCCAATACCGCGATTTTCTTGAACATGGGAACGCTCCTCAGCAGTGTTTTGGGCAACGCTTTTTTTAGTGATGGACCAATGGATCGAGCGCGCTGGCGTCGTGACTGCACCAGCCGACAGGCACCGTATGACCGGTCAGCCAGTCATCGTGCATTTCAGCGATCGGGACTTTTGCGGTAAACGCCCGATGCCCGACAACGTTGAGCCGCACCCGAACGTGATCGCCCAGATAAATCAGCTCCTCAATACGTCCCGGCAGGCTATTGGCGGACGGTTTGTTCAGCCCGACCCGTTCCGGACGGATCGACAACGATGTGGAATCACCGGCAGACAGAACCGTCGTGGCGCGGGCGCCGACCTCGGAACCATTCGCCAGACGCACGCGACATTCCGCCCCGGAAACCGAAACAACCGTTCCCGGCAGCGCGTTGTTTTCACCGATGAAGTGGGCCACGAAAGAATTGTTGGGGTGCTCATAGAGCGCTTTGGGCGTGTCGATTTGCTGAATCACACCATCATTGAAAACCGCGACACGGTCAGAGAGTGTCAAGGCTTCCGCCTGATCATGGGTGACGAACACCACGGTCAAGCCTAATTGGCGATGCAAGCGTCGGATTTCCAACTGCATCTGTTCACGCAGCTGTTTATCAAGCGCCCCCAAGGGCTCATCCATCAGCACCAGGCTGGGCTCGAACACCAGCGCACGCGCCAGTGCGATACGTTGCTGTTGCCCACCGGATAACTGCGCCGGGTAGCGTTGCGCGAGGTGACCGAGCTGGACCATGTCCAATGCACGCTTGACCTTCACGTCGATATCGCCGGCACTCATTCGCCTGACTTTAAGAGGGAATGCGAGGTTGCCCGCCACCGTCATGTGGGGAAACAGTGCGTAGTTTTGAAACACCATGCCTATCCCACGCTGATGCGGCGCCACCGTATGTAACGGCTCGCCGTCGAGCAGGATTTCGCCCTCGGTGGGCGTTTCGAAGCCTGCCAGCATCATCAGGCTGGTGGTTTTTCCAGAGCCCGAAGGCCCGAGCAAGGTAAGGAACTCACCACGCTGGATGTCTAGGTCAAGCTTTTTGACCACCAACTGTTCGCCGTCATAGCTCTTCTGCACGCCTCTAAAGCGTACATAAGGGGGGGCAATGCTCATGGCTGCACCTGCTTATTATTGTTTTGAAAATGTCGTTCTGGGTTACACGGTTTCATTTTAGGCACACCTTTATTTTTGATGCATCATGTTTTATATTTCATGTTCGCAGCATAAAGTGTGCCAGCTTGACCACAGGTGATGGGTGCGAAAAGCACCTCAACGCTGCCGTAATATCCAAGGGGACTTGGCACTCGCGCAGTGCAAAGAAAGGTGCGCACGCACCGCTTAAGCGCGCCGTGCAAAGGTAAGAAGAACCAGTTGACAGTACATATTCTTTTAAACATGATGCATCAAACATCAAAAACCCTACCAATTGAGGACGTCCCATGAGTGAGAAAAAAACCCTGCTGCTGACAGGTGCCAGCAGAGGCATCGGGCATGCAACGGTCAAACACTTCAATGCCGCGGGCTGGCGCGTTTTCACCGCTTCCCGACAGAGCTGGGCGACCGAATGTCCCTGGGCGGACGGTCAGGAGAACCACATCCATCTGGATCTCGAGGACATTGGCAGCATTGAAGCCAGCATCGACCTGATCAAAGAGAAACTCGGTGATGGCAAGCTGCATGCACTGGTCGATAACGCCGGCATGAGCCCTAAAGGACCGCAAGGCGGCCGACTCGGTGTGTTGGAAACCGACTATGCCACCTGGCTGCAGGTCTTCAACGTCAACCTGTTTTCCACCGCCCTGCTCGCCCGGGGTTTGTTCGCCGAGCTGAAAGCGGCGCAAGGCACCATCATCAACGTCACCTCGATTGCAGGCTCAAGAGTCCACCCGTTCGCCGGGGTCGCTTACGCGACGTCGAAAGCAGCCTTGTCCGCATTGACCCGAGAAATGGCTTACGACTATGGGCAGCACGGCATTCGGGTGAATGCTATCGCCCCTGGGGAAATCGATACGTCGATCCTCTCCCCCGGCACCCAGGACATTGTTGAACGCAACATTCCAATGCATCGGCTTGGCAAGCCGGAAGAAGTGGCGTCCCTCATTCATTTCCTGTGTACCTCAGGTGCCTCCTACATCAATGGCGCAGAGATCCAGGTCAACGGTGGCCAGCACGTTTGAGCGGGTCATTCCTTCCCTTTTGCGAAACGTCCAACCGGAGTTTTTATGAAATTGCGTGATAGCAGCCTGTTCCGCCAACAAGCCTATATAGCCGGCGTCTGGACCGACGCAGACAATGAACAGCACATGGACGTGAACAATCCGGCGACAGGCGAAATACTCGGCCAGGTACCCAAAATGGGCGCCGCCGAGACCCGTCGCGCCATTGAAGCGGCGGAACAAGCGCTGCCTGCCTGGCGCGCCCGCACCGCCAAGGACCGGGCCACTGTCCTGCGCCGCTGGTTCGATCTGATCATGGCCAACCAAGACGATCTGGCCCGCCTGATGACACTCGAACAGGGCAAACCCCTGGCAGAAGCCAAAGGTGAAATCGCCTACGCCGCGTCGTTCATCGAATGGTTTGCCGAGGAAGGCAAGCGCGTGTACGGCGACATTATTCCGGGCCACCAACCCGACAAGCGCCTGCTGGTCATCAAACAACCGATTGGCGTGACTGCCGCCATCACCCCGTGGAACTTCCCTTGCGCCATGATCACACGCAAGGTCGGCCCGGCACTGGCTGCCGGCTGCACCATGGTGATCAAGCCTGCCAGCCAGACACCGTTTTCTGCCTTGGCGTTGGCCGAGTTGGCCACCCGCGCTGGAATACCCGAAGGCGTGCTCAGTGTCGTGACCGGGTCAGCCGTGCAGATTGGCGCTGAATTGACCAGCAACCCAATCATTCGCAAATTATCGTTCACCGGCTCAACGGAAATTGGTCGTCAACTGATGGCCGAATGCGCTCAAGACATCAAGAAAGTCTCGCTTGAACTGGGCGGCAACTCGCCGTTCATTGTGTTTGAGGATGCGGACCTGGACGCCGCTGTCGAGGGTGCGCTGCTGTCTAAGTATCGCAATGCCGGCCAAACCTGCGTCTGCGCCAACCGCCTGTACATCCACGACAGCGTCTACGATGCGTTCGCCGATAAATTGCAGAACGCGGTGTCGAAGCTGCGCTTGGGCAATGGGCTGGACGACGGCATCACCACCGGTCCGCTGATCGATAAAAAAGCGGTGCTGAAGGTGCAGGAGCACATTGCCGACGCCGTGAGCCAGGGCGCGCGCGTCATTCAGGGCGGCAATCCCCACGCGCAGGGTGGCAACTTCTTCGAACCGACCATTTTGGTCGACGTGCCCAAGACCGCCCTGGTGGCCCGCGAAGAAACCTTCGGTCCCTTGGCGCCGTTGTTTCGCTTCTCCAGCGAAGCCGACGTCATTGCCCAAGCGAATGACACCGAGTTCGGCTTGGCGGCGTACTTCTTCGCGCGCGACCTGTCTCGCGTTTTCCGCGTAGCCGAAGCCCTCGAGTACGGCATCATCGGGATCAACACCGGGATTATCTCCACCGAAACGGCGCCTTTTGGCGGCATGAAGGCATCCGGGTTAGGCCGTGAAGGCTCCAAATACGGCATCGATGATTACCTGGAAATCAAATACATGTGCCTGGGCGGCATCTAAGCAACCAAAGGAGTCGTGACGTGAGTGTCGATATCGATTGCGTGGTAGTGGGTGCGGGCGTGATAGGGCTGGCGATAGCCCGCGAGATGGCCCAGGCAGGTAACGAAGTGCTGGTGATCGAAGCGGGAGAAGCAATCGGTATCGGCACGAGCTCGCGTAACTCAGAAGTTATCCATGCGGGTATTTACTACCCCCCAGGAAGCCTCAAGGCCCGTATGTGCGTCGAAGGGCGACACGCACTATATGCGTATTGTGCGTCCCACGGCGTCATTACGCGCCGAACCGGAAAGTTGATCGTCGCCGCCACCGACGCGCAAGTGAACCAGTTGCAATTGTTGTTGCAGCGAGGGCTTGAGAACGGCGTAGACGATCTGCGTCTGCTGGATCGCGCTCAGGCGCTCGCGCTGGAACCCGCGCTGCAGTGCATCGCGGCTTTGTATTCACCCTCCACCGGCATCGTCGACTCACACGCGTTGATGCTGGCACTGCAGGGTGATGCCGAAGCGGCCGGCACCAGCATCGCCTTCCACGCACCGTTGCTCAGCGCCTGCGTGACAGCCGACGGCTTTCTGCTGAGTGTTGGCGGAGAGACGCCCACGGCGCTGTCGTGCCGACGGCTCATCAACGCGGCAGGCCTCCACGCCCCGGCGTTGGCCCGGCGAATAGAAGGACTGTCGCCCCACACCGTGCCGCAGGACTATCTGTGCAAAGGCAGTTACTTCAGCCTGGCAAAAAGAGTCCCGTTCTCGCACCTCATCTACCCCGCACCGGACACCGATGGTCTTGGCGTACACATGACCGTAGACCTGGGCGGACAGGCCCGCTTTGGCCCGGACACGCAATGGGTCGACGCCGAGGACTACCAGGTCGACCCGGATCGCGCGCGCGGGTTCTATGCGGCTATTCGCAACTATTGGCCAGAGTTGCCGGAGGGCAGCCTGCAACCCGGATACAGCGGCATCCGCCCCAAAATATCGGCCCCCGGCGAGCCCGCCAGCGATTTCCTCATCAGCAGCCGACGGGAGCATGACGTCCCAGGCCTGATCAACTTGTTCGGCATCGAATCACCTGGGCTGACGTCCTGCCTGGCCATCGCCCGGCACGTACGCGAGATGATTGAACACTAGCTGACGCCCCCACTTCTACTCGTCGTATCCAGCACGGCAACACCGACAAGGTGATGCCGGCGAAGCGGCGGGCGACGTCTATCTGCAGATGAGCATTGTCGATGAAATTCACATTTTCCAGCAGACCAACCTGCTGGCGTTGAATGCGGCCATCAAGGCGGCACGTGCGGGAGAAGCCGGTCGCGGTTTTACGGTGGTCGCCAACGAGGTCAAGAGCCTGGCCCACAGGCCCCAATCGTCCGCCGAGGAAATTCAACAAATGATCGAAGAACTTCAGTCGGACTCCCGGACATCCGTGACCACCATGGATGAAAGTCAACAATTCAGTGCGCGAAGTATCGTGATTGCAACGCAAGCGGGGGAACGTTTTGATGCCGTCACCCACGGGATTACCCCTATCGACGGGGTCAACCAGTCGGTGGCCGCAGCGACAGAGGAGCAGACCTCGGTGATCGAGTTGCTCAACGTCGATATCGTTGAAATCAACGCGCTTAACGAACAATCCGTGAACTGCCTGAATACCACGCTGGAGGCCTGCAAACAGTTACAACAGCAGTTTTCCGGGTTGTCGCAGCTCGGGGGGCGTTTCGCGTCTAAGTGAGGTGTAAAGACCGTTCGCGCTTGCCGAGCGGCGTCCACTTAATAAGACCGATGACTCGCCCTTGATTCACGACTGACTAACGGGAATAGATCAACATGGGAAAAGCGCAGGTCGTTGGATGGCAGTTGGTAAATAAATTGAAAATGACTACTCTTCGCACCACCCCCCATCATTGATCAAGGCTCGGCATGATCAGAGAGTTAAAGACGTTCATCTGCGTTACGCAAAGAGGGACTTTCGCGGCGGCGGGACAACAGGTGGGTTTGACTCAGTCTGCGGTCAGCGCCCAGATCAAAAGTCTCGAGGACACATTGGGCGTCAAACTGTTTGATCGTACCGGACGCTCAGCCACACTTAATTCAGCAGGCCAACGTGCCATTCCCCTGGCCGAGGAAATCCTGCGGCTTTTCGGTCGGATGGGTGCCGCAGACAGCGGTAATGACTTCCACGGAGCACTGCGAATCGGCGCGATCGGCACGGTTCAGACCGGGATCCTGCCGCAGGCGCTGGTGGCCTTGAAATCACAAGCGCCTTTTATCGAAACAAACCTTGTACCGGGTGTGTCGTTGAACCTGCTCAGCCAAGTGGACGCCGGCGAGTTGGACCTGGCCATCATGATCAGACCGCCGTTTTCTCTACCCAAGGACCTGCATGCCGAAGTCATCGCACGCGAGGCTTTCGTATTGATCACGTCCAAAGAGGTGGTGGGCGACGACCCGCTGGCGATTCTGGCGGAACAACCCTTCGTGCGGTATGACCGAGGCTCGTTTGGCGGGCGGCTGGTCACCCAGTTTCTCAAGCAGCAAAAAATTCATGTGCATCAGGCACTGGAGCTGGATGAACTGGATGCCATTGTCAAAATGGTACGCAGTGGGCTCGGCGTTTCACTGGTACCCAAGGCGGGTCTATGGCTCGAACATGCGGATGACGTCAGGGTCCTGGAGTTGCGCAAGCTCACGTTTTTCAGGGAGATCGTACTGGTCTCGAAATACCGGCAAAAACATTCGCCCCTGTTCAACATTTTCCGGGCCTGCGTTCTTGATGCGGTGTGATGCCTCCCGAATGCATAGGGGCAATAGAAAATCAACCGCCGCACCGCAAGCTTTTCAGCTTTTGTACGAACCATCGTGGTGCAGCACGAACAACAATGGTGCAAAAGCCTGTGTTACCGATTTACTCATCGAAATTATTCGTGCTCAGGACACAGAATTTGCGCTTTTCCCCACCGTGTTTCCGGATAAGAATTGATTCAGATCAAAACAAATCAATAGGAAACCACCGTGAGCCTCTCCCCTTTCCATCTGGCAATTCCCGTCTACGATCTGGCCGCCACACGTCACTTC
>NZ_LKEG01000037.1:521-5455 GCF_001645105.1 Pseudomonas marginalis | reverse complement strand
GAGCAAGCCACCATGTTCCTGTTCGACCCGTGCGGCAACGCGCTGGAGTTCAAGGCGTTCAAGGATATGAGCCAGCTGTTCGCCAAGTAATCTGTTGTTCAAGCGACCGTCGCCATTAGAGCGACGGCGCACTCTCAAGCCGTGAAGCCTTGCTGTGTTGCGCCGGATACCTGTGAAAGCTTGTGCTTTCTCTGTCTCGCTGCACGCGCCTGGCCGATGCTTAGCCTGCCGCATGAGGATAGAGAACACTATGTCCGACCTCAGTCGCATTTTGGATGAGCCGCCAGGAGCGCCTCTTTCACCCGCTGAATGGCAGTTCGAGCCCTGCGGTGACCGCTGCGTGATCCTGATATTTGGCAGCGTATTTTCCATTGACCTAAACCGCCAGGCCGCCTCGGTCGGCAGTCAATTACGCACTCTGGCTGCTCAAGGCAAGCTGCCAGGCGTCACGGATGTTGTCTCTGCGATGGTGACCGTCGGCGTTCATTACTCTCCCGAGTCAATTGCCAGCCTTTTCCCCGGTGTGTCGCCTTACGAATCGATCTGCACACTTGTGACCGAGCGTCTCCAGGATTCGCGCAGTGCTGCCGCAACGACCGGCGCCCGCCTCGATATTCCCGTGTGCTACGACCCGGAATATGCTCCGGACCTTGAAGGTATCGCGCACGCCTGTGGCCTGACCGCCAATGAGGTGATCACCGCTCACACGGCCGACTGGCTGGATGTGTTGATGGTCGGTTTCGCGCCTGGCCATCCCTATATCGGCATGCACGACAGCGCCCTGTCGCTGCCGCGTCGCGCGACACCGCGCACGCTGGTCAAGCAAGGCAGCATTGGCATCGCTAACCGACAAAGTGTGATTTACCCGGCTGATCTCCCCGGCGGCTGGAACCTCATCGGGCGTACACCGCTGCCGATGTTTTCCCCCTTGAGTGAGCCGCCGTGTCGTTTACAGGGCGGCGACCAGATTCGATTTGTACCCATTACCCGTCATGAGTTTGATCTGTTGGCTCGGGAGAACGCGAAGTGACCATCAAGGTAATCAAACCCGGCATGCTCTCTACCTTCCAGGACACCGGGCGGCATGGGTTCCAGCATTGGGGCGTCCCCGTGACCGGCGTGATGGATGAGGATGCGCATGCCCTCTGCAACCTGCTGGTCGGCAATCCTCGTACCTTCAGCACGTTGGAAATGACCCTCCAGGGCCCGACGCTGCACTTTCAGGCCAAAGCTGTGATTGCGCTCGCCGGCGCGGACCTCGGCGCCGAGCTGGATGCGATTCCGCTCAAGCCCGGCGTAGCAGCCCTGGTGTCTCCAGGCAGCACCTTGAGTTTCGGCAAACGGCGACAGGGTGCCCGCGGTTACCTCGCGGTAGCTGGCGGCTTTTTGCTGCAACCGCTGATGAACAGCACCAGCACTTACTCCCGAGGCGGGTTCGGCGGGCTGCGCGGTCGCGCGCTGCAAGCCGGGGATTTGATTCCCATCTGCTCATCGTTTGCCAACCCGCCACGTCTCAGCCCCCGCTCGCACTTTGGGCTGTATGAAGCAGTTGCCTGCGAACAGATCAGAGTGATCGCAGGGCGAGAATGGAAGGACTTCTCCGCTGAGTCCCAAGTGCACTTCTTGAACCATGACTACACCTTGAGCGGTGACTCGGACCGTATGGGCTACCGACTCGATGGCACACCGCTGGCGTTGTCTTCGCCCAAAGAACTGTTATCGGAAAGTGTCGCGTTCGGCACCGTCCAGGTGCCCTCCAGCGGCAAGCCGCTGATCTTGATGGCTGACCGACAAACGACCGGCGGATATCCACGTATCGCCCAAGTAGCCAGTGTCGATTTGCCACGGCTCGCGCAATTACTGCCGGGCGACAAGTTGCGATTCTCTCTTATAGATTTGAGCGCCGCCGAAGCCTTGCTGCTCACCCGCGCTCGCACGCTCAAAGCGATGGAGGCCTTTAATGCCTGAAATAGATTTCAACAGCGACCTTGGCGAAGGTTTCAGCATTTATCGCGCAGGCGACGATGCGGCGATTCTTCCACACCTCACCTCAGCCAATATCGCCTGCGGCTTTCACGCTGGGGATTCGCGTTCCATGCGCTCAACCGTGGCGCTGGCAGCACAGTTGGGTGTGGCAATCGGTGCCCATCCTGGCTTTGACGACTTGCAAGGTTTCGGTCGCCGAATGATGACGCTGTCCGAGGATGAAGTGTACGAACTCATCGTTTACCAAGTCGGTGCGTTGCTGGGCTTTACCAAAGCCGCCAAGGTCGAACTGCGCCACGTCAAACCCCATGGTGCGCTTTACAACTTCGCGGCGGTGCACCGCCCCACTGCCGATGCGATCTGCAGAGCAGTCAAGGACATTGATCCGGGCCTGATTCTTTTCGGCTTGTCGGGAAGTGCCTTGGCCACCGCCGCCCAAGCCTGTGGCTTGACCGTGGCACAGGAGGTGTTTGCCGATCGCAGCTACCAGGAGGACGGCACACTGACGCCACGCAACCAGCCTGGCGCAATGATCGAAAACCTCCACGATGCGATCGATCAAGTCATGAACATGCTGCACCTGGGCGAAGTGCGCACCACCCAAGGGACCTGGGTACCAGTGAAAGCACACACGCTTTGCATACACGGCGACCAGCCCGGCGCTGCAGCGTTTGCCCGTGCGATCAAGCACGCACTGCTCAAAGAAGGCATCACCATTCAAAAGCCCGCGCGTGCGCGTACTTAAGTGACACCCACAACGTTTACCCATAATAAAAAGGAAACAACCATGCCTCGCGAATCAACCTCCTCGTTTTAACTGCCGAGCTTAAACCTCGTCTGAAAGCTGAATAGTCAATTACGGATGCATCTGGGCGCCTGAATGCCCGGATGAACCGTGCACTGTCGGTTTTCAGGACGTCACTTTCAAGGCAGGACCCTCTGCCACTTAACTCTTTTGGCCATTGGCCAGAGTGGAAGGTATTTATGTCTCGTGTTCTTTCTGAAACTACGCATTCGCCGCACCTCGACGTCGATGCAAACGCCACCGGTGACACAACGCAGTCGGCCGTCATTGCCAAGCGCGCGGCCATGGCTTCGGCCACCGGCACCGCAGTTGAATACTATGAGTTCAGTATCTACGGCTATATGGCGACCATCATCGCGCCTTTGTTCTTTCCCGGTGATAACCCCGCCGCGGCCCTCCTCGCCACGTTGGCGGTATTCGGCATTGCCTTTGTCATCCGCCCGATCGGCGGCGTGCTGCTCGGTCGCCTTGCCGATCGTATCGGTCGCCGTCGAGTGCTGCTCAGCACCGTGATCGGGATGGGCACCGCAACTGCACTGATCGGCGTGCTGCCCACCACCGCCCAGATCGGCCTGGCCGCGCCTATCCTGCTGGTGCTGCTGCGGTTGTCCCAAGGTTTCTTCGCCGGTGGCGAAGTAGTAGGCGCCGCGGCGTTCGTAGCCGAGTCCTCGCCCAACGGCAGACGCGGGTTCTTCGGTTCATTCACACCGCTGGGTGTCGCTGTGGGTGGCGCCACCGGTGCGATTGTCTGCGGTATCACCACCGGGCTGCTCAGTGCCGAGCAATTGCAGGCATGGGGCTGGCGTATTCCGTTCTTCCTGTCCATCCCGCTGGTTATGTTCTCTTTTTATATGCGGCATAACGTTGAAGAAACACCGGAATTCAAAGCCTTCCTGGCGAAGGAAAAGCCTCCGGTAGCGCCGGTCAAAGAGGTGTTCAGCAAAAATATGCCGGCACTGCTGCGGGTCATCGTCTTCGCGTCTGCGCAGAATGCGGGTTACTTCATCGGGATGGTGTTCATGAACATCTACCTCACAACTTACCTGCACTTCGAAAAATCCAAAGTCTACTGGGTGATTGCAGTTATCAGCCTGTGCATGGCGGCGATGATGCCCTTCTGGGGTGGTTTGTCAGACCGCATCGGTCGCAGGAAGGCGCTGAGCATCGGCTTTCTGGGCTACGCCATTCTGGTGATTCCCATGATGATCCTGATGGACAGCGGCAGCCTCTGGATTGCTGCGCTGGCGATGTTTGTCGCCACCTTGCCCATGCCAATCGTGCAATCGGTAGGCTACCCCACTTACGCCGAGCAATTTCCAACGCGTGTGCGCTACACGGCCATGGCGATCAGCATCAACCTGGGCGCCATCCTGGGCGGCGGGATCACCCCCTACGTGGTCACCTCGATTATCACCAAGACCGGCAATTTACTGGTACCGGGCTATTTCATGGCGGGTGCTGCGGTGTGTGCCTTGCTGGCGATTCTCACGCTGCGTGAAACGTCCAAGGGCAACCTCCTTAGATAGTTCGACGCTTCGTTTAGCCCCCAACCCACACATAAGGTTGCAGCAGCATGGACATTGAAAAAGTAAAAGAACTGGTCAAGTTGATCGAAGGATCGGGCCTGGCGGAGATCGATTTCAAAGAAGGCAACAATCGGGTCCGCCTTCGTCGAGACAGTAAACCCGCCGCTCACATCCCCGCGGTGGACGCTCCACAGATAGCCGAACTGCAGCAGGCTCCGGTCAAGCCTAAACCCGTCGGGACGGTTATCTCGGCACCGATGGTGGGCGTGTTCTACCGAAAGGCATCGGCGACTTCAGCAGCGTTCGTTGAGATTGGCCAATCCGTGGCAAAGGGCGATGTCTTGTGCATCGTGGAAGCCATGAAAATGATGAACACCGTGGAGGCAACCTGCAGTGGGGTCATTGAGGCAATCATGGTCGAAGACGGTCAGCCCGTTGAATACGACCAGCCCATGTTCAGAATTGTTTGAGCGACGCGGAGGTCAGAATGAGTGAAGTCGCAAAACTGCAAAAAGTAGTGATCGCCAACCGTGGCGAAATTGCTTTGCGTATCGTGCGCGCCTGTAAAGAACTGGGCATCAAGACCGTCGCTGTTTACTCGACGGCCGATACCGAAC
>NZ_LKEG01000037.1:0-507 GCF_001645105.1 Pseudomonas marginalis | reverse complement strand
ATCGCCGCCGGTGTACCCACCGTTCCTGGCTCCGACGGCCCACTGCCGGAAGACGAAGAAACCGCTCTGCGCATTGGTCGCGAAGTCGGCTACCCCGTGATCATCAAGGCCGCCGGTGGCGGTGGTGGTCGCGGCATGCGCGTGGTGCACAAGGAAGAANGACCTGATCGAAGCCGCCAAGCAGACCCGCTCCGAAGCGGGCGCCTGGTTCGGCAACCCGATGGTCTACCTGGAAAAATACCTGACCAACCCACGTCACGTGGAAGTTCAGGTACTGTCCGACGGCCAGGGCCACGCCATCCACCTGGGCGACCGCGATTGCTCGCTGCAACGTCGTCACCAGAAGGTACTGGAAGAAGCACCGGCACCGGGCCTGGATGAAAAGGCTCGCCAGGAAGTGCTGGCACGCTGCGTCAAGGCGTGCATCGACATCAACTACCGTGGCGCCGGTACTTTCGAGTTCCTCTACGAGAACGGTCGTTTCTACTTCATCGAGATGAACACTCG
>NZ_LKEG01000036.1:194492-417586 GCF_001645105.1 Pseudomonas marginalis | reverse complement strand
TGGATGGCGGCTGCTTCGCAGCCGAACGGGAGCGAGCTCCCTCGCCATAAGTAATTGGCAATATTCAATGACGTCGGTTTCAGCCCCGCCACTGTCGCTGACGTATAAATAGCATGAGTATTTCGCAGCACACTCACGACTATTAAGCACTGGCTGTTTTATTTATAAGGGCGCTAGTCTTACTCAATTAAATACCCGTCTAATTTAACGCACTTACATAGGGCAGTTCCTGCACCTGCGCCCCATTCCATCGCACTTAAACTGACCGAGCCAACCCCATGCCAATCAACACACACTCACCCACAAGAAGTATTGTTTTATTGGCGCTTATCTTTACCGCGTGTAACGCCACCACCCACGGCTTCAGTATCTTCCTTTATTCGGCCTTATTACCCCAGATCCGCCAGGTGTTCGAGCTGAGCTACAGCCAGGCCGCGTTCATCGCGGCGCTGCTGCAACTGTTCTACATGGGTGCGTCCATTGTCAGCGGCATCGCCGCGGCGTGGATCAGCCCGCGCAACATGGTAAAGCTGACGATGGCCTTGAGCCCGGCGCTGCTGGCCTTGGCGGTCGCCACCCCGTGGGTGCTGCCGTTCGCGCTATGCCTGGCACTGGTCTCGGCCTGCGCCGTGTCGAACTGGAACGCCATCGCCGCACTGGTCGGCGAAGTGATCCCCGCTTCCCATCGCAGCCGCGTGCTGGGCCTGGCGTCGTCTGGGGCGGCGTTCGCGATCTGCCTTAACGGTGTGCTGATCGCCCTGTTG
This sequence comes from Pseudomonas marginalis, assembly GCF_001645105.1. Classification (GTDB taxonomy): domain Bacteria; phylum Pseudomonadota; class Gammaproteobacteria; order Pseudomonadales; family Pseudomonadaceae; genus Aquipseudomonas; species Aquipseudomonas petroselini. Next base: position 416,822 of record NZ_LKEG01000036.1, on the reverse strand, counting down.
CAGGGCATCTCGTTGCGGTACTTCTGGCTGATGTGCGCCGGGCTGACCTTGATTGTCACGCTGCTGACCTTTTGGGCCTTGGCGCCGTTGGCAATAGGCCAACACATCAAGCAAAGCAGCGCGCCGTCGCTACGCCGGGTACTCAGACAATGGGTGAACCTGTGCATGGAATACCCGGTGGCGTTGCACATACTGTTGCTCAGCGCTTTCATAGGCGGGATCAGCGGTCCCTTCCTGAATTTCCTTTCGGCGTTTGCCAGCGAACGGCTGGGCGCCAACGCGCAGATCACCGGGTCACTGTGGACACTGATCGGAATCGGCGGGGTCGTTGGCGGTTTGTTGCTGGGCGCGTTGGCGGATCGCTGGGGGGCATTGAGGGTGATGGCATTGAGCATCAGCGCCTTCGGCCTGGCAATGCTCGCACTACTCTGGCAACCGAGCCTGAACTTGACCTGGCTGGCGGCCGGGCTGTTCGCGCTGTTCTATTTCCCGGTCTGGGGCCTGATGGCCGCCTACCTCAGCGCACGCTTGAGCCCTGTGCAAAGCCTGCAAGTGGTGAGCCTGAGCATGGTCGGTTATGGCTTGGGCAGCGCCACCGCGAACTGGCTGTGCGGCTGGCTGCTGCAGGCGACCGGGCAGTTTGGCCTGGTGCACGGCTGGATCGTCTGCTGGGTCACCGCCAGCCTGTTATTGCTGCGGCTGATGGCCCGCTGTCAACGCTGTGAGCCGGCGCTCGGCCAGCCACTCTGAACGGCCTAAGCGACGCGACAGAATATCCACCAAAGCCTCCACCGCCTGCGCCTCGCACTGAGTAGAACGCCAGAACATCAACCGCGCGGGCTCAATCGGCGGAAAGCCCTGAGCCTCATCCAGCACCTGCCAACCTGCCGGCACCAGGCGCCGCGCCGTAACACCGACCGACTGGCCCTGTTCAATGGCTATCCCAATGCCACGCGGGCTCTGGCTGGTGTAAACCACATGCCACGCCCGCCCGGCCTCGGCCAGCGCCCGCACGGCGTTGGCTCGAAAGGCGCAGCCCTCGGCATACACCGCCAGCGGCACCGATGCCTGCGCACCGGCGCACCACCCCTCAGCCGCCACCCACACCAGCGGCTCGTCGCACAGGTATTCACCCGCTTGCAAATTGGCATGTTGCACGCCGAGCACCAGGTCCAATTCACCGCGTTGCAAACGACTGACCAGCGCCGTCGACATCTCGCAACAAATATCCGGCCGCACTTGGGGAAACTGCGCCTGAAAGTCGCGCAACACCCCGGCCAGGCAAAACTGGGCATAGTCTTCGGGCATGCCGACGTGAATGCACACCTGCTCATCAGGCAGCTGCACGGCGTTGATCGCATCGGCATGCAGCTTGAGGATCTGCCGCGCATAGATGAGAAATGTCTCGCCGCCGGGTGTCAGGCTCACCGAGCGACTGGTGCGCTGAACCAACGGCGTGCCGACGATCTCTTCCAGGCGCTGCAAGTTCTGGCTGATGGTCGATTGGGTTTTGTGCAGGCGCTCGGCCGCCGCAGAAAATCCGTGGCACTCGATAATCGCGACAAACACTTTCAGTAAGCTTCCATCCAGTTCGCCTGACATAACTATCGCCCCTGCCGATGGATTCGATCACAACTTGTAATTTCCACTTCGCACCTCTTTAAGCAACTATCGATTCAACGCCAAACACTGTTAATTGATAGTTTCAGGAGACTTGCATGAGCCTTCAACTTGCCGACGCCGAAGTGGGCGATATCAGCGACATTATTAATACCGAGTTGTACCCCATACATGATTCGGGCCATGTCCGCTTGCAGGCGCTGATCGAACACGCCCGTGCCGAACTGGCCGAGGACGGTTGCTGCCTGCTGAAGAACTTCCTGCGGCCCGAGGCGCTGGAACAGGCGCGTGCCGAGGGTCAGGCGCTGTCGGGCAAGACCTTTTATTCGGTGCGCAAGGTCAACGCCTACTTCACCGAAGACGACCCCGCCCTGCCCCAGGATGACCCGCGCCGCACATTCATGGAGCGCACCAGCGGTTTTGTCACGCGGGACATGATTGCCCCGGACGCGATCATTCATCGCCTGTACGTTTCGCCGATGATGAAGCGCTTTATCGGTGCCTGCCTCAACGAGCCGGAGATTTTCGAATACGCCGACCCGTTCGCCGGGCTGGTGATCAACGTGATGCCCGAAGGCACCGAGCAGCCCTGGCACTTCGATACCAACGAATTCATCGTCAGCATGATGACCCAGAAGCCCGAGGCTGGTGGCCTGTTCGAGTACGCGCCGATGATACGCACGCGCACCCAGGAAAACCTCGGCGCCGTCGGCAACGTGGTACGCGGCGACGACCGCAGCCGCGTGCAGGAACTGGAACTCAACCCCGGCGACTTGCAGATTTTCAAGGGTCGCTTTTCAGTGCACCGGGTAACCCGGGTCGAGGGCGCCACCGAGCGCAATACCGCCATCTTCGCCTACTCCGAAAAGCCCGGAATCATCGGTCGTGCCCAGCGCACCAAGCAGCTTTACGGACGCCTGTCCGAAGCCCACCTGCAAGCCGAACGCAACCTGGTGCGCAGCGACCAGTTGCTCGACTGATTCATGCGAAAAAAAATCCTTAGAAAAAACCAACCGTATTTGCCCTGCGAGGAACACCCCATGAGTCTGTCCGGCCCTAACCGAAACCCCGCCGACTGCGAACCGACGTACGACGAGATCCAGCAGATCCAGCTCGACCGTTTGCAACGGGTGCGCAACGAACTGAAAAAGCGTGACTACGCCGCGTGCGTGCTGTTCGACCCGACCCATATGCGCTACGCCACTGGTTCGCGCAACATGCAAGTGTACTCAGCGCGAAATCCGGCACGTTACGCCTTCATCCCGGCAGAAGGCCCGGTCGTGGTCTTCGAATTCGGCGGTTGTCTGCACCTGGCAGAACAGCTCAACACCGTCGACGAAGTGCGCCCGGCCAAAGCCATCTCCTATTACTTCTGCGACAGCTTCCTCAATAACGTCACCGCCGAATGGGCAGCAGAAATCGGTGAACTGGTGCGCCAGCACGGCGGCGGCAACAAACGCGTCGCCATCGAAAGCGCGACTTCAGCCGCTGCGTTCGAACTGCAAAAACTCGGCTACCAGATCTTCGACGCCCAGGAACCGCTGGAGCGAGCACGCTGCATCAAAGTGCCGAACGAGCTGAAGATGATCCGCGCCAGTCTGCGTGCCACCGAGGCCGGTGTGCGCTTGATGGAAAGCAAGCTGGTGCCGGGCATCAGCGAAAACGAACTGTGGTCGCACCTGCACCAGCACGTGATCGCCACCGACGGCGACTACGTCGAGACCCGCCTGTTGTCCTCCGGCCCGCGCACCAATCCGTGGTTCCAGGAATGCAGCACACGGCCCATCGAAGCCGGTGACCTGGTCGCCCTGGACACTGACGTAGTCGGGCGTTTCGGCTACTACGCCGACTTCTCGCGAACGTTCCTTTGTGGCGAACAGGCCGCCACCGCCAAGCAACAGGAGCTGTACAAACTGGCCTACGAACAAGTGCAGACCAACATGGAAATGCTCAAGGCCGGCCGCAGCTTCAAGGAGTACGCCGAGTTGGCCTGGCGAATCCCTGACAACTACAAGGCCAACCGTTATTTCGCCCTGGCCCACGGGGTTGGCATGACGGGTGAGTACCCGTACGTGGTGCACCGCGAAGACATTGACGCGCTGGGTTACGACGGGGTGTTCGAAGCCGGCATGACCATCTGTGTGGAAAGCTACATCGGCCACGATGCGGGCGGCGAAGGGGTCAAGCTCGAAGAGCAGATTTACATCCACGAACACGGCATCGAGTTGCTCTCGGATTATCCGTTCGATCCGCGCCTGATGCCGCGCTGAGTTGCCCCGGACGGCGCCGTCACCTCCTTCGACACCGTCCGTTCTTCCCCTTGTTCCCACCCGGAACAAGGGGCGTTTGCGGCCACCGCGCAGTGTTTGTACCCGCGCTTTCCTCCGTCCGGCCTGTCTAGCTCAGGCGGCCGCCTTGATTACGGTCAGTAACATGCATTTATCGAACGTTTCAACGTTGAATTTATCGTTTGTCGATCGTTGCCCAAATGACAAAACTGCGGGCATCTCTAATAAAAACAACATGAGAGCAGCCCTATGTCATACCTCGCCTCCGCCCTTCTGATTTCGTTGCGCCTTGTTCTACTGCCGGCTTCACGCCTGTCACGCCTGCGCCTTTGCGCTGCCGGCCACTGACAGTCTCGGTTCATCGAACCGACCGCGTCTGCCGCTCGCTCCATCTGCGGCCAGTCGAAAAACGCACTTTTGCACGTTATCGGAGAGGCATATGAAAGACTTAATGACACTGGATGGCGCGCTGCCGCATCCCGCGGTGAACGACCTGTGCACCCAAGTCAAAAGTGGCGAGATCAATCGTCGACAATTTCTGCGCACTGCCGCGCTGCTGGGCGTCACCGCCGCCAGCGCCAGCACTTTTCTCGGTTCCGCGTTGCTCGGTAATTCGGCCCATGCCGCGGAAGCGCTGACACCGCGCCAGGGCGGCAGCCTGCGGTTTGCCTGTGCAATCCAGGAAATCCAGGACCCAATGCTGATTACCTGGATCGAAGCCTCGAACCTGCTGCGCAACAGCCTCGAATTCCTGACCTGGGTCGATGCCGACAACATCACTCACCCGTATCTGGCCGAAAGCTGGAGCCCGTCCGACGACCTGAAAACCTGGACCTTCAACCTGCGCCAGGACGTGAAGTGGAGCAACGGCGACACCTTCAACGTCGAGGACGTGCAGCACAACATCGAGCGCTGGATTGCCGCCGATTCCAAGTCGGTCAACCGCACGGCATTCCAGGACATCACAGCCTTCGAAAAAGTCAGTGACTTCCAGTTCCGCCTGGTGCTCAAGCGACCGATGCTGGCAATCCCGGAAATGCTCAACGCCTTCACCTGCGCCATCGTCCACCGCAGCTTCAAGGCCGGTGACGACTGGGCAAAAAACCCGCTGGGCACCGGGCCGTTCAAGCTGGTGTCATTCGCGGTCAACAAGCAGGCGACCTTCGCCAAGCGTGCCGATTACTGGCGCAAACCGGCGAACCTCGACGAATTGCGCTACGTCGACATGGGCACCGATATTTCCACCCATCTCGCGGCGCTGCAGGCTGGGCAAGTGGACGTGTTGTACCGGGTGACCGTGGCCGAACTGGATCTGGCGAAACGCCTGCCGGGCGCGCAATTACTCACCTGCAAGTCGGCACAAACCATCGTCATGCGCATGGCCTGCGACCAGAAGCCGTTCGACGACTTGCGCATTCGCAAAGCCGTGGTGCTCTGTGCCGACAACGCGCAAATGCTGAAGATCGCCTATCGCGGCATGGGCACATTGGGCGAAGACCACCACGTCGCGCCATCCCACCCGGAATACTTCCCGCTGCCCAAACGTGCGCGGGACGTGGCGAGTGCGAAAAAACTGCTCGCCGACGCCGGCCACCCGAACGGCATCGACATCGACCTGATCGTCGGGAACACCCAGGGTCGCTACGAACAGGATTGCGCGCAGATCCTGCAGCAAAACTGCGCCGAGGCCGGCATTCGTATCAACCTCAAAGTGATCCCGGCCACGCAATACTGGCCGATCTGGGACAAGGCCGCGTTCAGCCTCACCTACTGGGCGCACCGCCCGCTTGGTGTGATGTCGCTGGAACTGGCCTACCGCAGCGGCGCGGCCTGGAATGAAAGCCACTACAGCGACCCGGCGTTCGACGCAGCGCTGGACAACGCCATGGGCGTCATCGACCCGAAACAACGGGCCGCAGCGATGCAACGCGTCGAGCAGATCCTGCAAGACGCCTGCGTCATGGTCCAGCCGTTCTGGGGCGACAAATTCACCGCCGCGAGCAAGAAGGTCCAGGGGTTCCAGGTTCACCCCTCGGACTTCTACCCAATGGATCAAGTCTGGTTGAGCGCCTGATTCAAGCGCCCCGAACGAGCCCGCCCACTCAGCTGCGGCGGGCCGCCATCCCTTGATTAGCCGGAGCGTGCGAGCATGGCTGAATTTCTATTGCGCAAGTTGTTGGCGCTGGCGGCAACCTTGCTGTCGGTGTCAGTGATCGTGTTCCTGGCGTTGGAACTGAATATCGAAGACGTCGCAATCAACGTCCTCGGCCCCTACTCCGCCGCCGACCAGCGCGCTGCATGGCTGGTGGAACATGGTTACAACCAACCCTTCGTCTGGCGCTACCTGGTGTGGCTGAAGGACTTTCTCAGCGGCGACTGGGGCACCTCGGTGCATTTTCGCGAGCCGGTGATTGATCTGCTGCTGCCGAACCTCGGGCAAACGTTGATCCTCGCCGGGTTGGCGTTGGCGGTCATGGTGCCGGTGGCGTTGACCCTCGGCATTCTGGCCGGGATTCGCCAAGGCTCGGCGGTGGATCGGCTGGTGTCATTCCTGTCGATTGTCACCACGTCGATTCCAGACTTCGCCAGTGCGGTGTTTGTCTCGGCGATCTTCGTGTTTTGGCTTAACTGGCTGCCGGGCGTGAGCAGCATGAGCGACGGCTTCAACCCAGTGGAACTGGCGCTGCCACTGATGGTGCTGTGCCTGTTCGGCATCGGCTATCTGGCGCGGATCACCCGGGCCTCGATGGTCGAGGTGATGCAGGCGCCGTACATCCGCACCGCGCGCCTCAAAGGCGCGTCGACCTCACGCATCGTGTTGCGCCATGCGCTGCGTAACGTGCTGATCGCGCCAATCACCGTGATCATGCTGTACATCCCGTGGCTGCTGTCGAACGTGATCGTGGTCGAGGTGTTCTTCGCCTACAAAGGCTTCGGCTCGCTGCTCTACACCGCATCGCTGAACCATGACGTCTACCTGATCGAGGCCTGCGCAATGATCAGCGGCATCGTAGTCGGCGCAACCAAAATCTTCTCGGACCTTGCCTACACCTGGCTCAACCCGCGCATAACGTTGCGCAGTCTTGGCGGAGGTGGCCAATGAACTTCCTCAATTCGTTCAAACATCCCCTTGCGTTACTCGGTTTGCTGCTGGTAGGCGGCTGGGCGTTGATGGCGCTGTTCGCGCCGTGGCTGGCGCCCCACGACCCGTTGGAAAGCTTCACCCCACTGCTGACGCCGATGACGCCGGATGGCAACGGGATGCACTTTCTACTCGGCACCGACATGATCGGCCGGGACATTCTCTCGCGGCTGATCTGGGGCACGCGCACCGTGTTGTTCTGGTCGATTCTGGCGACGCTGACCGCATTCGCCGTGGGCATCGCCATGGGCCTGTGCGCCGGCTACTTCAATGGTTGGGTCGATGCGCTGCTGTCCTATGTCGCCGACACCGTGCTGTCGTTCCCGGTGCTGGTGTTGTACATCGTGATCATCATCGCCCTCGGCGCTTCGGCGCTGAACATTCTGATTGCGGTGACCTTCACCAGTGCCCCGGCGATCTTCCGGATCATGCGCGCACTGACCATCGACATCCGTTCCCGGGATTACGTGCTCAGTGCCATCACTCAGGGCGAAGGGTCGTTGCGGATCATGCTGGTGGAAATCCTGCCCAATTGCGGCGGCCCGTTGATCGTCGATTTCTGCCTGCGCATCGGCTACACCGCGATCATGATCGGCGCCCTTGGCTTCCTAGGACTCGGCCTGCCACCGCCAACGCCGGATTGGGGCGGCATGATCAACGAAGGCCGCAGCATGGCCATCGTCTTCCCGCACTTGGTGATCTTCCCGTGCATTGCCATCTCCACCCTGATGCTGGGCCTGAGCCTGTTGGCGGACGGTCTGGACGAACACGCCCAAAAAGGCGCAAGGAGTTGAGCATGAGTCATCAACAAGTATTGAGAGTGGAAAACCTCTCCATCGAACTGCCCGCCGGCGCCGATCGTAGCCACGCCGTCAAGGGCATCAGCCTGGATGTACGCAAGGGCGAAATTCTCTGCGTGATCGGCGAGTCCGGCTCCGGCAAATCGGTGCTCTCGGCCGCAATCATGGGCGATTACGCCAAAGGCCTGCGCCATACTGAAGGCGTGATTGATTTCCTCGGCGACGATATTTGCCGCATGGACGAAAACGCTCTGCGCACGCTGCGCGGCAACCGCATTGCGATGATTTTCCAGGAGCCCATGGCGGCGCTGAATCCGGCGATTCGCATTGGTCAGCAGGTCGAGGAAATCTTCGACATTCATGCGCCGCAGATGCCCGCCACGGAGCGCCGCGAACGTATGCTCGCCCTCCTGGATTCAACACAATTGCCTGATCCGCCACGGATCGCCAACAGCTTTGCGCATCAACTTTCGGGCGGCCAATGCCAACGGGTGGTGATTGCCATGGCGCTGGCGATGAACCCGGATTTGCTGATTGCCGACGAACCAACGACGGCGCTGGATGTAACCACACAGGCACAAGTGCTGAAACTGGTTCGCGACCTGCGCGGTCGTGGTCAACACGGCATCCTGTTCATCACCCACGATTTTGGCGTAGTGGCGGAAATCGCTGACCGCATCGCCGTGATGGAGGGGGGTGTGCTGGTGGAAATCGGTGAGCGCGATCAAGTACTCAACTCGCCGAGACACCCGTATACCCGCAAGTTGATCGCCGCTGTTCCGGCGCTGCACCCAGAGCTGCACGCGCCGTGCGCCGACGGTGAGTTGGCGTTGCGCATCGAGCACTTGACCAAGACCTACAACGTCGGCGGCCGCTTGGTCCCGGCGCTCAAGGATGTCTCTCTGCAACTGCCACGGGGCAAGACCCTGGCGATTGTGGGTGAGTCCGGCTCGGGCAAAAGCACCTTGGTCAAAGCGGCGATTCGGCTGGTGGAAAGCGACAGCGGCCATGTCTGGGTGGGTGACACGGATTTCCTGGCATTGCACGGTTCCGCGCTGGCGGCCAATCGGCGGAGGATCCAGATGATTTTCCAGGACCCGTACGGCTCGCTCAATCCACGGCACCGGGTCGGCGACATCATCGCCCGCGCCGCGCAATTGCGCGGGTTGTCGGCCAAGGATGCGTGGACCGAGGCCGGTGATCTGCTGGAACAGGTCGGGCTCAAGCGTGATGCCCTCAAGCGCAAGCCCCGGCAGTTCTCCGGCGGCCAGCGTCAGCGCATTGGCATCGCCCGAGCCCTGGCGATGCGACCGGAAGTGCTGATCGCGGATGAAAGTGTCTCGGCACTGGATGTCTCGGTGCAGAAACAGGTTTTGGAGCTGCTCGCCGAGCTGCAACAGCGCCTCAACCTGAGCATCTTGTTCATCACCCATGACTTGCGCGTGGCGGCGCAAATCAGTGACTACATCGCGGTGATGCGCCAGGGCGAAGTGGTGGAGTACGGCACGGCGGAACAGGTGTTGCTGCGACCGCAAAACACCTACACCCAGACACTGCTCGCGGCGGCACCCGGTGCTTCGGCGATCCCGGAAGTTTCTGCCATCGAACCCACGCTGAGGCTGATTCGACCGCAAGCCAACTGAATCAACAACCCTTTTCCCAGGTAGCAGCGTTCGCTGCTCCATGGGGTGCTGTTGCCAACGATAACTAAAAAACCAGGAGTATCACTGTGCGCACAACTACTCAGATTGCGGTCCGTTCCATCGCTCTCATTCCGCTGCTCGGCGCTTTCGCGGCCCCGGCCATGGCAGTGCAGGTCACCGACAACCTTGACCTCGGCGGCGCCATTCGGGCGCGCTGGGACTACGATCCGGACCGCGATATCCAGAAGTTTGGCCTGGACACGGTGTTCCTCAGCGCCAAGTACAACTCCGACACCTGGATCGGCGAGGCCCAGTACCGCTTCTACGGACGCTCCTACCCTTACCAGTACACCAAGAACTACGGCGATATCCAATTCGCCAAGTTCGCCTGGGTCGGCTACAAGTTCAATCCCGACCAGCAAGTGCAGGTGGGCCTGAATACCGTGCCGTTCGGTTTGCAGCCGTACTTCGGCAGCACCTTCTACGAAACCCTGGGCAACGTCATCGGCCTGGAAGATGTGCAACAAGTCGGCGCCAAGTACATCCAGCAAAGTGGCGACTGGAATATCCAGGCCGGCTACTACCTGCGCCCGGCGTGGCAAGGCAAAGGCACGAGCAAAGGGGTGACGTATTCCAGCGTGGTGTCCGGGGCCGACAGCTACGTGGGCGACGGGAGCGACAACCAGGAACGCAATACCGTGGTGCTGCGCGTGGCCAAGGCCCTGGAACTGGGCGCGTGGAAATCCGAAATCGGCCTCTCCGGCCTGACCTCTACCCTGGAAAACAAGGACACCGATAACGATGGCCGTCGCAACGCAGTGGCCGTGCACTACCTCGGCAAGAACGGTCCGTGGGGCGTGCAACTGCAAGCGGCGCGGCAACAAATGTCGCCGCGTAACCGTGGCAGCGATGAAGTCGTCACGCTTGGCGGGTACGACGGCACCTACAACGTCGCCAGTCGCGGCAACTTGTACGTCGCCGACCTGAGCTACGACGTCGCCGGCAAATACCTGTTCGACCAGATCAGCGGTGTGAAGCTGTACGCCAACTATAGCGCCTTCGACAAATCCGCCGACGCGTTCAAGACCTCGCAACGGCTGATCCTGGGGACCTCGTTTTCCTTCAGCAAACTGTGGATCGCGACGGAATGGCTGTACGGAAAAAATGACCCGTACATTGGTGGCAGCAGCTACACCCAAAGTCTGGCGGCGGGTGGGAGTAACCAGTGGGAGAATCAGCTGTACATGAACATTGGGTATTACTTCTGATCCGGATTGTTTGGCGTTTCTGAAGGCCTCTTCGCGAGCAAGCCCGCGCCCACAGGTTTAGCGCATAACCTCTGGGCGCGGGCTTGCTCGCGAAGACTTTTACCCCAAACACCACTTGCATCAGCCTCTCAGAAAGGAGTCAGATACACCGTACAGACTATTCACCAAAAACAATAAACCTGCCCGCGCACTCCTGCGTCGAAGGCCGGTATGGAGTCATCCTTTTCATGCGTCAACTGCCCTCGCTCAACATGCTGCGCGTCTTTGAAGAGGTCGCACGGCATCGTAGTTTCAGCCAAGCGGCTTTGGGGTTGAACGTCACCCAAGGCGCTGTCAGCCGTCAGATCAAGCAACTCGAAGATTATCTCGGCGTGGCGCTGTTTATCCGCACGCCCCAAGGCCTGTCGCTAACGCAAACAGGCCTCGCCCTCTCCCCCCAATTGAGCGATGCCTTCGACCACGTCGAACGCGCCCTGCAAGCAGTGCGCGTGCCCAACCTGCGCCAACGCCTGCGTATCGTCGCACCACCGACCTGGGCCACGCGCTGGTTGTCGGCGCACTTGCGCGCATTCTGTCAACGCTACCCGGACATCAGCCTCAGCGTGACCCACCAAAACGGCTACGAGAACCTCGCGGAAATCGACTGCCACATTCGTTTCGGCCTCGAAGCGGTCAACCATTGCAGCAGTCAGTTGCTGGTGATGGAACGGCACATGGCGGTAGCCAGCCCGGAGTTGTTCGTCAACGGCCAGCCGCCGGATCTGCGACAGTTTCCGCTACTGCACATCCTGCATGACGGCAAACGCTTGAAGGTGTGGGAAAACTGGTTGGCGGCGATGGGCCGCGAGGATGTCGATGCCGCGCAAGGGCTGGAATTCAGCACGCTGGACCAGGTGATTCATACGGCACTGGCCGGTGGTGGATTGGCGGTGATTGACCGACAGATGATTGAAAAGGAACTGGCGAATGGCAGCCTGTTACCGATCACTGCGGTGGAAGTGCTTGGGCCTTATGGGTATTGGCTGGATGTGGCGAATGAGAAACAGGGGCTGTCGAAAGTGCAGTTGTTTACTGATTGGTTAGGATTGGTCAGCAATCCCTGAAACACCGACATTCAAATGTGGGAGAAGCCCGCTCCCACATTGGGTGTGTGGTGGGTTTTAGATTGGGGCTGCGACCTTTGTGGCAGCGGATGCCGCGCTCTCCATCGGACCCTGCGCCTTGCACGCCTGGCTCAGTGTCAGGGATTTGGTTTCCGGTGCCCAGGCCCAGGAAATGATCGCGCCCAGTGCGAGAATCGACGCCAGGATGCCCATCGTTGGGCTCAAGCCGATACCCGCCACACTCACCGGCAACAGGAACGTGCTGACCGCAGAGCCCAAGCGACTCACAGCCGTAGCAAGGCCAATCCCGCTGGCCCGCACTTCTGTCGGAAAGCTCTCGGCCGGGAACACGCCCACCAGGTTGCTCACCGCTGACAACACTAGCGTGAACACGCCGAACACCAGAACCATCAGGAATGGCGCGCTGCCCGGCAGAGCTGCCAGCAGGAACAAGGCCACCGCTAGGATGATGAACGAATTGATCAGAAAGCCTCGCCGCGAGAACTTCACAGTGCACCAGATGCCGATCAATGCGCCGATGATCAGCAGCATGTTCAACATCAATTCAGTGCCAAAGCCCTCCGCCAAGCCCAGCTTCTGCAGAATCGACGGCAGAAACGTGTAGATCGCAAAATACGGCATCACGATGCAGACGAAGAACAGGCAGTTGAACGCGGTGCGCTTGCGGTATTCGCGACTGAATAGCACCGCATAGCCGGAACGGGTTTCGGTAGAGCGGGTTTCATCGAGTTCGATATTATCGCCCAGGTGTTTTTTGACAATTGCCCGTGCTTCGGCAATCCGCCCCTGATTGACCAACCAGCGGGGTGACTCGGGCGTACCGATCCGCGCGATCAGAATTAACGCTGCCGGAATGGCTGAAGAGGCCAGCATCCAGCGCCAAGCGTCATCGCCGAGATGGAGCATGGCGGTGCCGACGAAGGTCGCGGCAACATAGCCGAAAGTCCAGATAACGCTGAATGAACCCAGCAACACGCCCCGGTGTTTTTTGGGCGAGAATTCGGCGAGCATTGCGTGGCCGACGCTGAAGTCGCCGCCCAGTCCGATGCCGATTATCACCCGACAGAGGAATAACTGCATCGCCGTTTCGGCGTAGAACTGCATGACCGAAGCAAGGGTAATCAGGACAAAACTGACCAGGAAGATTTTCTGCCGCCCGACCTTATCGGAAATCCAGCCGAAGAACAGGCTGCCAAGAAACAGGCCAATCAGTGCCGAAGCGCCGATCAGTCCTTGCCAGAAGGCATCTAGCTGCATCTGCGGGCTGAGTAGTGTGAAGGCAATACCGATCAGGCCCAGGATATAGCCGTCGGTAAAATGTGCGCCGAACGTCAGACCGGCGATTTTAAGGTGGAAGCGCCCGATGGGCAGGTCATCGATCTTTATCGATTGGGCGGACATGTTCGTCTCCAGTTGTTGTTATTGAAGGAGAAAAGAAATCGATAGCGCTCGAACCTGTGGGGCGAGCTTGCTCACTCCCACAGGCGTTACGGTTGGGGTCAGAGGCCGCCCATCAACAGGTATTTGATTTCCAGATAGTCTTCCAGACCGTACTTGGAGCCTTCGCGACCCAGGCCAGACTCCTTGATGCCGCCAAACGGCGCGACTTCCGTGGAGATGATGCCTTCGTTGATCCCGACCATGCCGGCCTCCAAACCTTCGGCCATGCGCCAGACGCGACCGATGTCGCGGCTGTAGAAGTACGCCGACAATCCGTAAGGTGTGTCATTGGCCCGTTGCAATACTTCAGCTTCGTCCTTGAAGCGGAAGCACGCGGCTACCGGGCCAAAGGTTTCATCCTGGGCGATCAGCATGTCGCTGTTGGCGTCGGTGAGGATGGTCGGCTCGTAGAACGTACCGCCCAGTGCATGACGACGACCGCCGCACAACAGCGTGGCGCCCTTCGCCAAGGCGTCACTCACGTGCAACTCAACCTTGGCCAACGCCGCCGCGTTGATCAGCGGACCTTGCTCGGTTTCACCGTCCAGCGCATTGCCGACGCGCATCGCGGCGACCGCTTCGGCAAGTTTGCCGGTGAACGCCTCGTAAACGCCGTCCTGGATGAAGAAACGATTTACGCAGACGCAGGTCTGGCCGGTGTTGCGGAATTTCGAGGCCATCGCACCTTTGACAGCAGCGTCCAGATCAGCATCGTCGAACACAATGAATGGCGCGTTGCCGCCCAATTCCAGCGAGATTTTTTTCAGCGTATCCGCCGCTTGGCGCATCAGCAGCTTGCCGGTACGTGTCGAGCCGGTAAACGACAGTTTGCGCACGATGCCGGACGCTTGCAGCGCCCCGCCAATCGCCACGGCGTCACCAGAAACCACGTTGAACACCCCGGCCGGAATCCCCGCCTGCTCGGCCAGCGCGGCCAGAGCGAAGGCTGACAACGGCGTCTCCTCCGACGGTTTGAGAATCATTGTGCAACCCGCCGCCAGCGCCGGACCGACCTTGCGCGTGACCATTGCCAGCGGGAAGTTCCAAGGGGTGATCGCCGCAACCACACCGATAGCTTCCTTGACCACAATGATTCGCGCATCAGCCTTATGGCTCGGGATTACGTCACCGTAAGCGCGCTTGGCCTCTTCGGCGAACCATTCCAGAAAGCTTGCGGCGTAGACCACTTCACCCATAGCTTCGGCGAGCGGTTTGCCCTGTTCGCGGCTGAGCAAAGTGGCCAGGTCTTTCTGGTTGCTCAGCATCAATTCGCTCCAGCGCTTGAGGCGCTGGCTGCGTTCTTTGGCGGTCAATTTTCGCCAGGCCGGCAAGGCACGATTAGCTGCGGCGATGGCGAGGTTGGTTTCCTCGGCGCCGGCCCTTTGCACGTCAGCGATCACTTCGCCATTGGCCGGGTTCAATACCGGATAGGTCGCGCCCCCGCTCGACCATTGGCCGTCGATGAAATTGCCGTTACGGATCAGCGTGCTCATGCCACAGCCTCGGTCAAAGTAAAGCGTTCCAGCCCCGGACGGGCCGAGCGCAGGATGCGTTTGCCGGCGGTGTAATCGTTGATCACGTCGCACGGGGTGTAGTTGCGTTCCAACTCATGCAGTTCTTCGGCGTCGAGCCTGGTTTCCAAGGCTGCCAAGGCACTGTCGAACTGCGCGGTGGTGTCGGCGCCGACCAGCATGCAATCGACGCCCGGATGATTGGCAACCCAGGCTTGAGCGATCTGCGCGTTCGAGACCCCACGGGCGCGGGCCACGCGCTGCACCGAATGAGCGATCTCGAACGATGCCTCGTCGCTGTACATCTGCTGAGTGAAGAAGTCGGTCTGGTTGCGGGTCGATTGCACATCACCGGTCAGCAAGCCGCGAGCCAGCGGACTGAACACCGAAACGCCAAGACCCTGATCACGACAGAACGGAATCATCTCGCGCTCTTCTTCGCGGTAGGCGCAGTTCAGTTGCAGCTGCATGTTGATCGGCTTTACCCAGCCGTTGCGTTCGCAGGTCATGAGGATCTTCGCCAGTTGCCCGGTGAGCATGGTCGACACCCCGATGTAGCGAGCCTTGCCGGAGCGCACAATGTCGTTCATCGCACTCATGGTTTCTTCAACCGGGGTATTCAGGTCGAAATAATGCAGCATGAACACATCGACGTAATCCATGTTCAAGCGCTTCAGAGAGGCGTCGATGCTGTCCATGATGTGCTTGCGCGAATGACCGCTGGCGTTGATGCCGCTGCGGGTGCCATAGCCGACCTTGGTGGTGATGACCAAGTCTTCACGACGGGCCAGACGCTTAACGATGCGCCCCACCACTTCTTCACCGACACCCGCGGAATAGAAGTCTGCCAGGTCAATGAAATTCACCCCGTTATCGAGGGCATGGGCGACGATCGGCTCGCTTTGCTTTTCATCGAAGATCCACGGTTTCCAGTCCGGGGTGCCCATGTTCATGGTGCCCAGGCACAGGCGGGAGACTTGCAGGCCAGAGTTGCCCAAACGAATGTATTGCATGGCGCAGACCTCAGGCTTTTGGGGTGTAGAAAGGGTTGCTGATGTGAGCGACCACATCCGCCAGTTGTGCGGTTTCCGGCTTGCCGGTCAGGGCGGCGCGGATCGCGGTGCGGCAGGCGTTGTAGTTATTCAGGTACACCGCATCAAGGTCATCGCAGGCCGGGTTGACCCAGTTGGCGGTGACAATGGCCCACTCGTCCTCGGCTTCCGGTGGCAACGTGCCGTCCAGCAGCGCCTCTAACACAGCCTTGGCAATCCCGGCCTGGGACGCGCCCCAGGTGGCGTTGCCGTGCAAGTCGCTGCTGATCGCGGCTTTGTTGACGTAAAGGGTCATCGGCTTGACCGGAATGTTCGGTTGGGCGATCACCATAAAAGGGCAATGCCCCTGGCTAGGCGACGCCAAACTGTTGGCAAACGCCTGCCCCGCCGGCCCGTTGCGCGGGCCGATCAGGATGTTGATGTGCGCGGCATTCACGCCAGGACCTTCGAAACCTTCACCGATGTACAGGTCGAGTTCTTTCATGGGTCGTTACTCTTTTTGGATTTTTTGGGGGTGATCAGAAGCGCACGCGGATCGTAAAGATCACGTGGCAAACATCGGGATACGAAGAGCGCAACACGAGGCTGGCGGGGACGCGGCAGTGGGGCTTAGTCATGATTGCAAACGCTCTTTTTGTTATTGATGAGCTGTGTTTGCGATTTTTTAACACTAGGGGTTGGCGGGGCTGTAACCATTAAAAGTCATGGGGGTATGAGTTCTCCTCATACCCAGCAAAAGATAATGCGGTTGTTTTCAAACGAAAACTCAGCGATGCCTTGATCCGCTCACTGACCGAACCCGGCAAACACACCGCTCCGCTCAAGGCCAAGACCGCCAAGATCAAGGCACAGTTGCACAATGATGAGCGCACCTTCGCGTACGTGGCCGAGCAATGGTTGGCATTCAAGTCTGCCGACCGGGTGACCAAATCCATCTCGGGCTTTACCGGAGCGCTGAACAACCAAATCTTGCCTGCCATTGGCAAATAACCGATCAGCGAGATCAAGTTGGAGCACATCACTACGATCATCACTGAGTTGCGCCGCCAGCGCACGATCATCCGCGCCGTCCTGGGCTTTGCGGAGGGGCGCGGATGGGTGGAACGTAATGTTGCGCTTAGCAACATTGAGGCGTTGAAGATCCTCCATGTTGTAACCAGCAACCCAGCGATTGAAAGGCCCAGCCCGGAAACCTGCGGTTTACTTGCCCAGAATGTTCTTCAACGCAGCGGTATGGCTGGCCGGGTCGTTTACGCTGGACATCACTTCGATGATGGTGATCTTCTGATCGTTCATCGTCATCAACGAGGCCACCAGTAGTTTCAGGCCGTTGAAATCGTCGGTGCCGTCCAGGCGGAACATCTTCAAGCCGTTCACCTGAATGGTCTTCTCGCTAGTCATGCGAAAGTTGGGTGACGCGGCCTGCTGCTTTTCCTTCAAGGTATCCACGGCAAGGCGAAACGCAGCGTCCGGGGTGGTGCCCGCAGTCGGCGCCGGACCTTCGGTAACGATGATGGCCCGCTCGCTTTCCGGATCGAAGTACATCGTGCCGCCGTTCTCGCTGTTCAAGGTACGGGCCTCGACGCCTTTCAGCACGAACTTCAGCTTGCCGCCTGCCAGGGACACCGATTGCGTGTCCGATGCCGCCGTAGCGGTTTTTTCAGGCGGGGCAGCAACTGCCATGGTGGCCGCGCCGCTCAAGGCAGCAAGCATGCACAAGGAACGGGTCCAGCCCAACAGCAAATGCTTCGACATTGATAGCGCCTTTGTTTTCAGGCCGTCAAATACCGACGGCCTGTTGTGCGAACAGCCTAGCTTACTTGCCCAGGATGTTGTTCACAGCCGCAGCGTGTCGCTTATATTTGCGGTCAGCATGGGGATTGACACCCTTCGCGAAGAGCGCCCGGGCTTCATCACGCAAGGTGCGTGCTTCACGCAGACCAATCTCAGGATAGGTGCCCAAGGAGATGCGCTTTTGCTTGCCGAGCCAGTAGTAGCGCAACCGTCAGTTTCGGGGATGCCGTAGGTTTTCTCGGCGGCCTTGGCTTGCCGCACGGCCAGATCAGAGAGTGCCATCATCAAACGCCTAAGTCGTGAGACTTAGGCTCGATGCTGCTTTTCAAATACCTACAGACGCTAAAAGGAAAGAATCGATCTTGGATTTGTTTTTCGGATGCATCAAGGGTCAAGAAAAAGTGATTCCTAGCAACACCATTGGATTCTACGTCTAGCCAACTGGACAGTTCCGCAAATTGAGGTTGGTTTCAGGTTCATTTCCTCTACGAGGCAGGACAAACAGCCCCCCATCAGTCAGCACAGAAAAACTCGCTGATCTTCCAAGGTGGAAGATGCGAGTAACCTCATCGTTTCAAAGCCGCTTCGCCTTCGCCAACTCAGCGATCAGAAAATCCCTGAACGCCGAAACCGCCGCCGGTAGATTGCGCCCAGCCATGCTTTGCAGTTCGATGCGCCGTGCCTGCATGCCTTCATCAAGGATCGGCAAGCATTGCAACTGCTTGTCCGCCACCTGTTGGTGCAAGGTCATTTCGCTGGCCAGGCTGATGCCTCCCTCTTCACGGACGAAACTGTAGAGCGCGGCAACGTAATTAGTGGTCAGTACCGGGTCGAACAACAACCCCTGTACGCCGCAACAGATGTCGAAGAGTTGCCGTATCGTAGTGTCAGCCTTGGGTAACGCAATGGGCCAGGGTTGCAACTCGGCGAGGTTGACAGACTCGCGCCCGGCCAAGGGATGGGCATTGGAGACCACGGCAAAAATCGCCCCGCTCAGGACATGTTCAACCTTGATTTCCTTTTGCGGCGTCAAGCTGAACGTCATCGCCAGGTCGGCTTCACCGGAGCGAACCTTCTCGGTCGCTTCAGCGGGCGCACAGACCTCCAGCGTGAAATGAATGCCCTGGTACTCACGCCTGAACGCGCTGATGCTTCTGGGCATGTATTCCAGTGCAAATCCTTCCGAACAGGCAACATGCACATGGCCCCGCTGCAAGCCATGCAACTCGGTAATTTCCAGCACCACCTGCTCGGCCTCAAGCTGCGACTTGCGCGCATACGCCGCCAGTCGCGCCCCCGCCTCACTGAGCACCATGCCGCGGGCACGACGCTCAAACAGGCTGGCATCCAGGGCCAACTCAAGCTTGGAAATTTGTCGACTCACCGCTGATGCCGCCACATTCAGCCGCACGGAGGCCTCGCTGATCGATCCGCATCGCGCGACCTCAAGAAAATAGCGCAGTGCCGTGGACTGCACGCCATACAGCTGCATCGGAGCCCCCAAGAATTGCCTTTTCGGCAAAGGAAGTATCGAAATATTGTGCTTGTGGCATTGATAGCCCTTCCCTACATTCGTGTCCAGACCAAAAAAAACAGTGCCCGTCCTTTTCCTCCTCCTTCTACGCATTTGCGATTCGCTGCCCTTTGATTCAACCACTCTCGCCAACGGAGACGACGGCATGGGCATCAAAGGTTTCGCCTGCAGTATTGCGCTGATGGGTCTTATCAGCAGCTTTCCGGCGCATGCCGGCAAAGCCAACGACACCCTGGTTTACGCTTCCGACAGCGAGCCTGAAAACATCAGCCCCTATCACAACGATTTACGCGAAGGCGTGATTCTCGGCCGGCTGATCTGGGACAACCTGATCTACCGCGATCCTAAAAGCGGCGAATACAAACCCATGCTGGCCACCAGCTGGAAGCAGGTCGACGACACCACCATCGACTTTGAGCTGCGCAAGGGCGTCAAATTTCACAACGGCGACGCCTTCACCGCCGACGACGTGGTGTTCACCCTCAACTACGTGGTGTCGCCCGAAGCCAAAGTCGTTACCGTGCAAAACGTAGACTGGATCAAGAGCGCCGAAAAAACCGGTGACTACAGCGTCCGCCTGTATTTGAAGAAGCCTTTCCCGCCGGCACTGGAATACCTGTCCAACGCCGTTCCGATGTTTCCCAAGCAGTACTTCGAGAAGGTCGGCCTGGCCGAATTCAGTCGCAAGCCAATTGGCACCGGGCCGTATAAAGCCGTGTCGGTGGTGGCCGGCGAAGGTGTGACCATGGAGATCAACAAGGACTACTTCCCGGACAGCCCACAAGGCAAGCCACATATCAGCCACCTCAAGTTCCGCGTGATCCCGGATGCAGAAACCCGTCTGGCCGAGTTGATGACCGACGGTGTCGACTGGACCTGGCGTGTGACCTCGGATCAGGCGGTCGACCTCAAAGGTATGCCGAACCTGACCGTGACCAGTGGCGAAACCATGCGCATCGGTTTCCTGATTCTTGATGCGCGCGGTACTTCCACTGAAAACTCACCAATGAAGAACCTCAAGGTGCGCCAGGCCATCAACCATGCGATCAACCGCAATGCGCTGGCCACGCAACTGGTGGGCGGCGAAGCCAAGCCGTTGCAGGTTGCCTGTTATCCAGGCCAGTTCGGTTGCGATACCACCGCGGCCACGGTCTACAACTATGACCCCGCCAAGGCCAAGGCGCTGCTCGCCGAAGCCGGTTACCCAAATGGCTTCGAGACAGAAATCTTCGCTTATCGCGACCGTGATTACGTCGAAGCAATCATCGGCAACCTGCGCGCAGTGGGCATCAACGCCAAGCTGCGCTACTTGAAGTATGCCGCCCTGCGCGATCAGCAACGTGGCGGCAAGGTGCCCATGTCGTTTCAGGCCTGGGGCTCGTTCTCGATCCTCGACACCTCGGCGTCGGCCGGTACCTGGTTCAAGGGCAATCCGGACGACAATATCAAGGACCCACAAGTCCAGGGCTGGCTGCAGACCGCCGACAATGCCCTCGACCCGCAAGTGCGCAAGGACAACTACCGCAAGGCCTTGCAGCGCATCAGCGAGCAGGCCTACTGGGCGCCGCTGTTCAACTACTCGATGAACTACGCCTACACCTCGGAACTCGCGTTCACACCGTACCCGGATGAGCTGCCGCGTTTCGTCGAGTCCACGTGGAAGTAATACGTAACCGGGCGCACGGACTCTCGTGCGCCACGGACACGTCCTCACACGTGTCATCCATTGGATATGAGGAAACTTGCCATGCTTGGATTCCTTCTGCGCCGCCTGGGCATCGCCATTTGCGTTGCCATTACCGTGTCGGTGATCAGCTTTTCTCTTTTGCACCTGTCCGGCGACCTCGCCACCGCCATTGGCGGACCGGAAGCTACCAGCGAACAGATCGAACAGATTCGCGTGCAGTACGGCTTGAACAAACCGCTGCCGACCCAGTACTTCAACTGGCTGGGCGATTTGCTGCGGCTGGACCTGGGCAACTCGTTTTTCTTTCAGGAATCGGTCTACAACCTCGTCGCCAGCCGCTTGCCGATTACCCTGGGGCTAGGTGCCATGGCGCTGGGGATCGCCTTGCTGGTAGCCATTCCACTGGGCGTATTGGCTGCGGTCAAACGCGACACCTGGATTGACCGGCTGGCCTTGAGCATCGCGGTGCTGGGTCAGGCAATGCCAAGCTTCTGGTTTGCGCTGATGTTGATCGTGGTGTTCGCGGTGACGCTCAAGTGGCTGCCGGTGTCCGGCAACTCGACCCTGCTGCATTTCGTCATGCCGGCCATTGCCCTGGGCTACTACGCGACGCCGGCAATCATGCGCCTGACCCGCGCCGGCATGCTTGATGTGCTCAGTTCCGATTACATCCGCACCGCCCGCGCCAAGGGCCTGCGCCCTGCCCGCGTGTTGTTCAAGCACGCACTGCGCAACGCCCTGATTCCGGTCGTCGCGCTGGCGGCGGTGGAGTTCGGCTTCATGCTCGGCGGCTCGGTGGTGATCGAAACCGTGTTCTCCCTGCAGGGCATCGGGCAACTTGCCTGGGACGCCATCGCCCGTGACGACTTTCCGGTGGTACAGGCCGTGGTCCTGTTGATTGCAGTGATCTACATCATCCTCACGTTGCTGGCCGATGTGCTCAACGCACTGCTCGACCCGCGCATTCGTGTGCGCTAGGAGGCTTACATGAGCACCCCCACTACCCTCGCGATCAATGACTACCTGCCACCACCGAGCAGCCTGAGCCGAGTACTTGGCAAGAGCTTGCGTCATCGTGGTTTCGCCATCGGCGCGGTGTTGTTGCTGATTATCTTCGCGGGTGCACTGTTCGCGCCGTGGCTGGCACCTTACGACCCTTATGCGCAAGACGTGATGCTGCGCATGAAACCGCCGGTATGGATGGCCAACGGCACCTGGGAATACGTGCTCGGCACCGACAAGCTGGGCCGTGACTACCTGTCGAGGCTGCTCTACGGCGCACGTATTTCGCTGTTTATCGGCATTGTAGCGGCGCTGATTTCCGGCTTTATCGGCACGGTCATGGGGCTGTTGGCGGGCTACTACGGCGGCAAGGTCGATGGGTTTATCAGCTACCTGATCACCACCCGGCTGGCGATGCCGGTCGTGATGGTCGCGCTGGCCTCGGCCTCGCTGATGGGCGGCTCCCTGAAAGTGGTGATCGTGCTGCTCGGCTGCCTGTTATGGGATCGCTTCGCGGTGGTGGTCAGGGCCTCGGTGCAACAGATTCGCGATGCTGAATATGTGGCGTCGGCCCAGGCGCTTGGCTGCTCGACCCTGCGCATTCTGGCCAGTGAAATCTTGCCCAATCTGGTCGGCGCACTGATCGTCGTCGCGACGCTGGAAATGGCCCACGCGATCCTGCTGGAGTCAGCACTGTCGTTCCTCGGGGTTGGCGTGCAGCCACCGACGCCGTCCTGGGGCCTGATGATCGCGGAAGGCAAACCCTACATGTTCTTTTCCCCGTGGGTCATCGCCATTCCCGGCGTCGCCCTGATGATTCTGGTGCTGGGCATCAACCTCGTCGGCGATGGCCTGCGCGATCTGATCCTGCCCGACGGCCGTAACTGATAGACCGCCGTAACTGATAGAGGGAACCGAACATGGCACTACTCCATGTAGAAAACCTGCGCGTGGACATCCCCATGGGCAACAGCCCAACGCCGGATGACATGCTGCATGCCGTACGCGGCCTGAATTTTGAAGTCGAGCGCGGTGAAATGCTGTGCATCGTCGGGGAATCCGGCTGCGGCAAATCCCTGACCTCGCTGGCGTTGATGGACCTGTTGCCACGCAAGGCAAAACGCACCGCGTCCCGGCTGACGCTGGACGGCATCGACATGCTCGGCCAGAGCGAGCGGCGCATGTGCGACCTGCGCGGCAACCACCTGGCGATGATCTTCCAGGAGCCGATGACCTCGCTGAACCCGGCCTACAGCATTGGCGATCAACTCAGCGAGGTACTGACCCAGCATCGCAAGGTCTCACGCAAAGAGGCCCTGGCGCGGGCCGCGCAGATGCTGGAGAAGGTCGGGATCAGCAATGCCACCGAGCGCTTGCGTCAGTATCCGCATCAGCTTTCCGGCGGCCTGCGCCAGCGGGTGATCATCGCCATGGCGTTGATGTGCGAACCGGACCTGATCATCGCTGATGAGCCCACCACGGCGCTGGACGTGACCATTCAAGCGCAGATCCTTCGCTTGATCCGCGACATTCAGAAAGAACTCGGCCTGGCGGTGATCTTCATCACCCACGACCTTGGGCTGGTGGCACGGATCGCCGACCGGGTCGCCGTGATGTATGCCGGGGAAATCGTCGAAACCGCCCCTGCCCTGCAACTGTTCGAGAATCCGCAGCATCCGTACACCCGGGGGCTGCTGGCGAGTATTCCAATCCCTGGCCGGACCAAACCGGGTGAGGCGCTGGGTTCGATTCCAGGCCTGGTGCCGAGTCTGGTCGGCGAACAGCAAGGGTGTGCGTTCCGCAATCGTTGCGGGCAGGCGATACCGGCCTGCGCGCAAAACATCCCCGAAGTCGAACAGGACGGGCACATGGCGCGCTGCCTGCTCGCCGCCCCGGCCTCGGCACCGATTCGCCTGCAAGAGCGTGCAAGGTCATGAAAAAAGACATCGCTTTGGAGCTGTGTGACATCCGTCGTGAGTTTCGGATCAACCAGGGCTTTTTCAAACCCGCCGCCACCCTGAAGGCCGTGGATGGCGTTTCCCTGCGCCTGATGCGTGGCGAGACCCTCGGCCTGGTGGGCGAGTCCGGTTGCGGCAAAAGTACCCTGGCCAAGATGCTGCTCGGTCTGTTGCCACCCACCAGCGGCGACGTGTTGGTCAATGGCAAACACCTGGCGGCGACTGATCGCAAGGAAATGTCCCGGCATATTCAGCCGATTTTCCAGGACCCGTATTCCTCGCTGAATCCACGCAAGACCCTGCGCGAAATCGTTACCCTGCCGCTGATCGTGCATGGCATCGGCAGTACCGCCGAGCGACGCAAGAAGACCGAAGCGATGCTTGATGTGGTCGGCCTGCCCAAGCGGGTGATCGACAGCTACCCGAGCCAGCTGTCCGGCGGGCAACGCCAGCGGGTGGCGATTGCACGGGCGCTGATCATGCGCCCTGACGTGTTGATCTGCGACGAGCCCACATCAGCGCTGGATGTGTCGGTGCAGGCGCAGATTCTCAATCTGCTGCAGGACCTCAAGCGCGAATTCGGCCTGACCTATCTGCTGATCAGCCATAACCTGGCGGTCATCGAACACCTCGCCGACCGGGTCGCCGTGATGTACCTGGGGCGCATCGTCGAAGAACGCACGCGCGAATCATTGTTCGCTCAACCCGGTCACCCTTATACCCGCGCCTTGCTGGATTCGGTGCTCACGCCCGATCCGCGCCTGGGCATTCCCGACATCGGCCTGCACGGCACCTTCCCCAACCCCATGTCACCGCCCTCCGGTTGCGCCTTCCATCCGCGCTGCCCGAGCTGCTTCGCCCCCTGCAAAACGGCCTACCCGGCCAATGGTCCGCTTATCGGCGGCAACGTGCGTTGCCACCTTCACGACACTTCTGCCCAAACACTGGAGCTTGTCCACTCATGAGTCGTTCACTGGCTATCAGCAACACCACAGCGCAATTCGACAACGGCGAGTTTTTCAATCTGCTCGAACGTAGCGTCGCCCTGCACACCGAAAGCCAGGCAGCGGACAGCCAGCCCGAGCTGTATCGCTACCTCAATGACTTCATCACCCCGCATGTCGAGGCGATGGGTTTCAGCGTCAAGATCTATGACAACCCGGTGGCCGAGCGCGGCCCCTTCATGATCGCCACGCGCATTGAACACCCGGACCTGCCGACCGTGCTCAGCTACGGCCACGGTGATGTGGTGCGCGGCTATGAGGCGCAATGGCGCGAAGGCCTGTCGCCGTGGCAAGTGATTGCCGAAGGCGATCGCTGGTACGGCCGCGGCACGGCGGATAACAAAGGCCAGCACCTGATCAACCTGACTGCGCTGGAACAAACGCTCAAGGCGCGCGATGGCCAGCTGGGTTTCAACGTCAAGCTGTTGCTGGAAATGGGCGAAGAAGAAGGCTCGCCGGGCTTGAACGCATTCTGTGCCGCGCACAGCAAAGAGCTTGCGGCGGATATTTTCATCGCCTCGGACGGCCCGCGCCTGGCGGCATCACGCCCGACAATTTTTCTCGGCTCACGCGGGGTATTCAACTTCGAGCTGGTGGTCAATTTACGTGAGGGCGCCCATCACTCCGGCAACTGGGGCGGGTTGCTGGCCAATCCCGGCATCATCCTGGCCAATGCCATCGCGAGCATGGTCGATGAACACGGTCGGGTGAAAGTGGCGGGCCTGATGCCCGAGACACTGCCGGAGCCGGTTCGACAGGCATTGGCCGATATTGCCGTGGGTGGCGGACCGGGCGATCCGGACATCGACGCCAACTGGGGTAACCCGGCGCTTTCGCTGAGCGAAAAGGTGTTTGGTTGGAACACCCTCGACGTCATCGCCTTCAAGACCGGCAACCCAGACGCCCCGGTGCATGCGATTCCCGGCAAGGCTAACGCCCACTGCCATATCCGCTTCGTGGTCGACAGCGACTACACGACCTTTATCCCGGCGGTGCGTACCCACCTGGATGCGCATGGCTTCAGCAATGTCGAGGTCAAGCAAAGCCGCATCGACGTGATGCATGCCACTCGGCTGGACCCGCAGAGCCCTTGGGTCGATTGGGCGCTCAGTTCCCTGGCACAGACCACCGGCAAAAAACCTGCGCTGCTGCCAAACCTCGGTGGCTCGCTGCCCAACGACGTGTTCGCGGACGTGCTGGGCCTGCCAACATTGTGGGTGCCGCACTCGTACCCGGCCTGTTCACAGCATGCGCCGAACGAACACTTGCTGGCGCCGGTGGTCAAGGAAAGCCTGCAAATCATGGCCGGGCTGTTCTGGGACCTGGGTAACGACGCGGCACGCCTGACGCGGGAACATCAGTTACGGGAGCAGGCGCAATGAGCGCCACGCCACAACAGGCCTTGGACTGGCTTGCTGACCAGCGCGAAGCCATGGAGGCGCTGCTGCAGCGTATCGTCGACACCGACTCCAACAGCTATGACAAGGCGGGTGTCGACGCTGTGGGCGCGCTGCTCGCGGCTGAACTGGAGGCCGACGGCATCCTGCTCAAGCGCATCCCGGTCGAGGGTTTTGGTGACGTGCTGCTCGCCGAATTGCCAGGCGATTCTGGAAAACCGGTGCTGTTGCTGGGCCATCGCGACACGGTCTTCCCCAAAGGCACCACCACGACTCGCGGCTACAGCCGCGACACCAACCTCGCCTATGGCCCCGGCGTCGCTGACATGAAAGGCGGCCTGGTGCTCAATTGCTTCGCCCTCATGGCCCTCACGCGCGCCGGCAGGTTGCCTTATCCGATGCAGGTCCTGTACACCGGCGACGAAGAAATCGGCTCCGGCAGCGCCAGGCCGCATATCGAAAACGCCGCCCGTGCCGCCCGCGCCGTGCTCAATACCGAACCCGGCCGGGCCAGCGGCAACGTGGTCAGCGCACGCAAAGGCGGGGCTACGCTGATCATCGAAGTCAGCGGCCGCGCGGCGCATGCCGGGGTCAACCATGCCGACGGAGCCAGCGCCATCGAGGCCCTGGCACGCAAGATCGTCAAGCTGCATGCCTTGACCGATTACCCGGCAGGCATCACCACTAACGTTGGGCTGATATCCGGTGGTACGTCAAGCAACACCGTCGCGCCCAGCGCCTGCGCCCGGCTGGACGTGCGCTTCATCGAGCTCAAGCACTGGGATCAGATCTTCAGCGCAATCCAGGCCATCATCGCCGAAGAAGAAGTGATCGGCACCCGCGCCGTCCTAAAGGAAGCGACGACCTTTCTACCGATGGAAGCACGCCACAGCGAACGACTGCTACGCCTCTACCAACAAGAAGCGCTGGCGCTGGGTTTCAGCGTCGAAGGCGAATTCACCGGCGGTTGCGCCGACTCCGGCTTCACCGCCAGCCTGGGCGTTCCGACCCTGTGCGGGCTCGGTCCGGTGGGTGGCAAGGTTCACACTGATCGCGAATACCTGGAACTGGACACCCTGGTGCCTCGCGCCCTGGCCTTGGTGGCGACCATTCTGGCGGTCGGCGAAAGCGTTTGAGGTCGTGGGCTTCTACGCGTCGCCGAGGTGAGGGTGTCCGACAGGTTCACAGACAGCGCCTGCCGCTGTCGGGTATCACTTCAAGGGGGTGCAAATGGCTCACTCGGGCGAAGCGTTTGACCTGTTCTACTGCTGCAATGACGGAACATTCGGCGGACCCGTCTGGCGCTATCGAGTAGAGGCATCGCTTACCCATGGAAAGGCTATGCAATAAACGCTCATCCAATTCACCGAGCAAGATAAAAGAACAGTCACTCTTGACCCCTTGCACATCAACGCGCTTGCCAGGCACGGCGTTCACCGTATCGACATGGATCAGCGCAACAGTGTCAAAACAGCTGAACCCCTGATGGATCAAGTCAATATGAACGCTATCAAGTCCACACACGATGACCACGATACGCGTGCAACTTGAAGGCTCGCGCATCCACTTCATTGCGTGGGTGCGACAGTCGACAGTTCGGCTCATAAGCGATGCCTTTATTGTTCCAACAGTCGAATGGACCAGGCCCTTGGTTAAATGACGCCGCGTGCCTGCAACACGCTTTTCGCCAGGCTTCGGGTCGCCGCTAACACCACCTCCACCTGTTGATCCATCTGTGCAGTGGAGGAGGCTACTTTTCCAAGCTCGATCACGCGCAGCGGATGACCAAAGACGGACCCCAGCCACGTCATGCCGCAATCCGTGCCAGTTTCGACATCCAGTAAAAAGCTGCCGTGGGAGACACCGCGCAACAGTTGGCTGGCATGGCACGCGTAGCCCCCGGCAGACGGCTCCGGGCTGGACCCGACCTGCAACCAGTCGAGCATCAATGCCTCGGACTGTTTGACGGCTAGATAAGCCACCTGGTCCCACTCATCTATCGCCACGTGCAGCTTGTCAATCATGTATTGAGGCAACGCGGCGCTGGTAACGATCACCACTCCGGCATCCGCCGAAGGCTTCTTGATCCAGACTGCGGATTGCGTTATCGCATGCATGGCGGTACTCCCGGCGGTTGGATAGGAGCAACGTGCTCCGGGTGGCGATTCGACGATGGGGTCGTGACATTCAATATTGATGCCGACTCACCCATCGCTTCGTGAGCTCCCTGGTTATTGGCGTTAATCAGCCATTGCGAAACAGGAAGCTGTAGGCATTCAACGCAGGCGCCCCACCCAAGTGCGCATACAGCACTTTCGAGCCTTCGGGGAACTCACCACGGCGGACCATTTCAATCATCCCGTGCATGGATTTGCCCTCGTACACCGGATCGGTCAGCACACCTTCCAGGCTCCCGCACAAACGAATGGCTTCCAGCGTGCCTTCGTTGGGCAAACCGTATTCCGGGTAGGCAAAACGTGTATCGAGCACCACGTCGTCTTCGGTGATCTCACGGCCCAGTTCCACCAACTCTGCGGTGTGCCTGGCGATACGCAGGATCTGTGCCTTGGTTTTCTCTGGCTTGGCCGAGGCATCAATGCCGATAACGTTTTTCGAACGGCCGTCCGCGGCGAAACCGACGACCATGCCGGCCTGGGTACTGCCGGTCACAGAGCAGACCACGATGTAGTCGAACGTGAACCCCCGTTGTTTTTCCTGCTCTCGCACTTCTTCGGCAAAGCCGACGAACCCAAGGCCGCCGTAGGGATGTTCGGAACACCCCGCAGGGATCGGAAACGGTTTGCCACCCCGCTCCACCACATCGTCCATGGCCTTCTCCCAACTGGGCCGGATGCCAATGTCGAACCCGGCGGCGTCCAGTCGTACGTCGGCGCCCATGATGCGCGACATCTCGATATTGCCAACGCGGTCATACACCGCATCGGAGTAGTTCACCCAGTTTTCCTGCACCAGCACACACTTCATGCCCAGGTGAGCGGCAACGGCTGC
This sequence comes from Pseudomonas marginalis, assembly GCF_001645105.1. GTDB lineage: Bacteria > Pseudomonadota > Gammaproteobacteria > Pseudomonadales > Pseudomonadaceae > Aquipseudomonas > Aquipseudomonas petroselini. The sequence continues at coordinate 387,549 of NZ_LKEG01000036.1, read as the reverse complement.
CACCTGGCGGGTCTGGTTCGACTGGATACCGCCAATGGAAACCAAGGTATCGCAGCCTTGCTCGAGCGCTTCGGGAATCAAGTATTCGAGCTTGCGCGTTTTGTTCCCACCAAAAGCCAGACCACTGTTGCAGTCTTCACGTTTGGCATACAGCTCGACCTTGCCACCCAGGTGTTCACTGAGGCGCTTCAAGGGCGTGATGGGAGAAGGACCGAAGGTCAACGGATAACGTTTAAAACGATTCAGGTTCATGACGCGGCTCCTTGATTACTGGACATCAAAGCGCCAGACCGAAAGGCAAAGGTTGCCTTCCAGGTGCTTTAAGACGGGCTTCGACGAGGTCAATATTAAGAAGTTTTCTAAAAAGATGTGTTGCAAACTTTTATCACTTGAAGAACTATAATTTCACACTCTAAATATCAAACACACTTTAATTGCGAGCAAATAGTTATGAACGCAATAAATACTCGCAAGAAGCCAAGCGTATCAGCCCCGGTGCCGCAGCCACTGGATCGAACTGACCGCGCCATTCTCAAGGCCCTGCAGCGAGATGCTTCCATCTCCAATGTGGCGCTGGCAGAGAAGGTGAAATTGAGTGCACCGGCGTGCCTCAGGCGCGTCGAGCGGCTCAAGCAAGTCGGCCTGATCAAAGGCATAGTCGCACTGCTGGACAATGTCGCGCTGGATGCGGGAATGGTGGTGTTGATCGGAGTGGTGCTGGACCGCTCCACACCGGAATCCTTCGCCGCATTCGAGGCAGCCGCACAAATAGTGTCCGGCTGCATGGAGTGCCATGTGGTGACGGGGGAATTCGACTACTTCATGTTGATACGAACCAAGGACAGCAACAGTTTCAACCGGCTCCACGCGGAACAATTGCTTTACCTGCCAGGGGTTCGCCAGATTCGATCGTTCATGGGGTTGCGTCAGGTCTTGTCGACCACCCACATTCCCCTTTGAAGCGCCGCTAGTCGAGCATTCCACCCTGCTCGCGTACGTGCTTGATGTCTCTCGAGGGCGGGGCTCCGAAACGCCGGGCATATTCACGGCTGAATTGAGCGACACTTTCATAGCCGACGCGCAATGCGGCGGTGTTCACGTCTACCCGATCGGTCAACATCAGGCTGCGTGCGGCTTGCAGCCGTAACGCTTTTTGATACTGAACAGGGCTGGTGCCTGTCAGCTTGCGAAAACTGTGATGCAGCGTAGAGCTGGCCATTCCTGATCGTTCGGCGAGATCGGCCACGTGCAGCGGTTTGTCGTAGTGATGTTTCAGCCATTCAATGGCTCTCACGATGCCCTTGTCTCGATAACCGTCGCGCGTGACGCTGCGCAGCCACTGCCCTGCACTACTTAGCAATAGCCGAACGCATATTTCCCGCTTGATCAGATCCGACATCAAGCCTGCTTCAAGCGGCCGTTCGATCAGCGTAGCGAGTCGAGCGAATGCATCGAGCATCTCACTCGACGCCGCACCCGATACGAAGCCCCGCGCTTCAGTAGCCGTTTCCGGCGCGGGGGGTTCCAAGGTCTGGATCACCTCGTTGAGCATGGCAAGGTTGAGCTTCAATACGACGGATAAATAGGGGGTTTCCTCGCTGGCAGCGGTAACACGAGCCAGTGTGGGGATGTCGACCGACGTGACGAAGAACGCCCCCTGCCCGAACTCACAGGCCTCCTCGCCGAACGTGATCTCCTTCGCCCCCTGCAGAATGATGGCCACGCAAGGCTCATAAATGCAGTAAGTGGGCGTACCCAAGTCAGCCATTCGATAAAAGGCCAGACCTGGAATGGATGTTTTGCAGACCTCGTTCAAACCAATCTGCCGGGTGACTTTTTCGATCAGCCGCCTGAGTGCCTGGAGACGCTCGTTGGGCTGTATGGGATCACGCAACGCCAGAGAATGCAGATGGCCGGAACCGAACTGCGAGAAGGAACCGCTCGTCATTACATGCGCCCCTGTTTACGGAATGTTCGAGTCTGCTGAGAGTGCGTGCTCAGCACAAGCATATCGGCAGGATTATGCAAAAAATAGGGCGTATTAGGGTCACCCGGCCAACCCTGGTTGTTCTAACTTCTAGTACGAATACCGGCTTCGATGATCCCGTGAAACCTCGGTTGCGAAAGGAAAGTTGGATGGACAGACGAGATTTTCTTACTTACTCGGCAGTGGGTACTGCAGCGGCCGCTTTGCTGCCAGCATCGAGTGTCGCAAGTTCGGCAGCCCCAGCCCCCTCTTTACTGACAGAGCGTGGGAGCGTGATGCGTACGGAAGGCCGGCCAGTGCGCACAGACCTACCCTTCAATTCGCCCTCGCCTACCCTGCGATACATGACGCCTCAACGCTTTGGCATGGGCGGGACACAGATTGGCAATATCTTTGCGCCGCTCAGCGACGAGCAGGCCGGCCTGGTTCTACAGGCCGCCTGGGACGCGGGTGTAAGGCTTTACGACACGTCGCCTTTCTACGGATTTGGTTTGAGTGAATATCGGGTAGGCCGCTTTCTGCACGGCAAAGATGCAAACGACTATGTGGTCTCCACCAAGGTGGGACGCGTTTTGACTGCCGCGGGTGGCCCGCGCGCGGACCATGCCATCTGGAAGTCACCCGCGCCCTTTAACTACCGGTATGACTACACCGCAGCAGGCGCACGGCGTTCCGTGGAAGACAGCCTGCAGCGGCTGGGGCTGCCGCGTATTGATATCGTCTTTATCCATGACATCTCGCCCGATAACAGCGAACTGGAAGGCGGTTGGGAAGCGGCGTATCGCATTGCGCGCACAGGGGCGATGGTCGAACTTGAAAAGATGCGTGATGAGGGGCTCATCAAGGCATGGGGCTTCGGCGTCAATACGCCGAATGCTGTGGTTCAGGCAATGGCCGGTGATGACCCGACTCCCGACATCGTGTTGCTTGCCTGCCAGTATTCGCTCCTTGAGCACGGCGATGCGTTACGCAACACCTTTCCGGCGTTGAGCAGGAAGGGCACCAGCGTTGTGGTTGGAACACCACTGAACGATGGATTCCTGGGAGGGCGCAGCCGGTATAACTTCAGCTTGGATCTGCCTGCCGGGGCGGTGGAAAAGCGCGCGCGAATCATGGCGGTTGCCAAACGACATGGCATCGACATTCATACTGCCGCCCTGCAGTTCGCGGCAGCACATCCGCAAGTGTCTGCAATCATTCCGGGTGCCCGCACGCCGGGGCAGATCGTTTCCAATGTGCAGGCGATGAAGGTCGGTATCCCAGCAGCCTTTTGGGAGGAGCTGAAGAGCCTGACCCTGATCGATGCCCAAGCACCGGTCCCTTCCTGAGCAGGGGCTACGCCCGTGCCACCGGCTGATGGGGCGCTGTCGTCGCTGGCCTCATTTAACCCGAAACTCATCTTCCTGGTTGCAGCAACGCTGCAGATAGCAGCCGCTTTATCAGCCTATTCCAGGAAATAAACTGCGCACGCGTCCAAGTAAAAACACTCATCCAAGGCCGTAATAAATGAAGATACGCACGTCTTTCATGATTTTAGGCGGCCTGCTTGCGCTGTCCGGCAGTGGTTACTTACTCGCCGACACACTCGCGCTTAGCGTTCCATTGCCGGATCCACTCCCACAGCTAAAGGTGCTGACAATCCTTATAGGTATACACCTGCTCGGCATGTGCTTCGGTCTTGGTGGGGCGACGATGCTGGACCTCTGGATCTTGCGTTGGATGCGCAGGGGTAGCCTCCCGGTTGAAATCGGACGCACCTTTCAATTCATCAGCGACGCGGTCACTATTGGACTCTGTCTTCTGTGGCTTTCAGGCCTTGGTTTCCTTGCCCTTTACGCGATGGAGTCGCCGGAAAAGTTTGAAAACCCCAAACTCTGGGCGAAGGTCATTGTGGTGATCGTGCTGACCATCAATGGAATAATCATCCACGCGCTTGTGCTGCCAGAAGCCCTAAGCGACCTGAGTCGCCCCCTGCTCTTTGGCGTGTCCCGCAAAAGAGCGGCCTTATTTCTCGCATCCGGTGCAGTTTCGGGGGTGTCTTGGTACACGGCTTTTGCCTTCGGCATTTTTCGTGAGTTAAACAACAGTGTCACCTTCACCCTGCTGGTCATCATGTGGCTTACGCTGATAGTCGCTGCCTCTCTCGCCGCAATGCTGCTCTGGTTAAACTCTGCAGCGGGAGCCAGAAAACCTCCGTCGCTCAGTCATCCGACGTGAAGATAAAGACTCGCTGGGCATTGCGCGTAACTGCAACGCTTGCCGACCATGGCCAACCGGCCGGGTCTTCCTCACGCATAGCTCTACCTGGGTAGCTGGCGGTGACATCAATGTTGAGTCGATCGAGCAAAATCTGTTGCCCGACCACACTGTTCGCGGGTCAACGTGCCAGCGCTCGCGAGGTCCTTATAAAATCTGGCGAGAGCGTTGTTCGTCCAAAATATTTGGCAGATTGCCTTCGATCCAGTCAACCAGGCGTTCAACATGACGGGCTACTTCAGTTCCCATAGGGGTGAGGCTGTACTCAACGTGAGGTGGAACAACCGGATAAGATTTGCGCAGAACGAAGCCATCGAATTCCAAAAACTGTAGGGTCTGCGCAAGCATCTTTTCGCTGACGCCTCCAATCTTCCGACGCAGATCGCTGAAGCGATGCGTACCCGCGAGCAAGGCCACCAATACTAATACTCCCCAGCGGCTGCTGATGTGCTGAAGCACGATCCTTGAGGGACAATCCGGGTCGAATAATTCACCGCTGCGCAGTCGGTTGGCCACTGTTGCGGGACGGGTTGCTCCAGAGGGCTCGGAATCTGACATGCTTACTTACCTTTAGGTACGTACTTACGAAAAGTTAGTTAAGGCCCTACTCTGCCTGCTCTATCACATTTTGTAAAAGGACCCCCCTCATGATCGCCGTCACCGGAGCCACCGGCCAACTGGGTCGCCTCGTTGTCCAGAAACTCAAGCAAAAAGTACCCGCGTCCAACCTAGTCGCCCTGGTGCGCAGCCCTGACAAGGCCAGTGATCTAGGCGTGGACGCACGTGCTGCCGACTACGACAATCCGACAACTCTGGTCGCGGCGCTCAACGGAGTCGACACGCTTCTACTCATTTCCTCGAGCGAAATAGGCAAGCGATTCTCACAGCATCGAAATGTCATCAACGCCGCAAAGCAAGCCGGTGTGAATCGCGTTGTTTATACAAGTTTACTGCACGCGGATACCTCTTCATTGAGCCTCGCCGAGGAGCATCGGCAAACGGAAGCCGAGCTCAAAGCGTCGGGATTGGCATTCACGATATTGCGTCATGGTTGGTATACCGAGAACTACACCGGCTTTATTGCTGGCGCGTTATCGGCCGGTGTATTTATCGGCAGTGCCGGTGACGGAAAGATTGCCGCGGCGACACGGGAAGATTTCGCCCAGGCCGCTGCCGTCGTGCTGACCCGTGGCGATCAAGAGGGGAAGGTTTACGAGTTGGCGGGTGACAGCGCCTGGACGTTATCGGAACTCGCAGCCGAGGTTTCTCGGCAAACGGGTAGGAACATTCCCTACAAGAACTTGCCTGAAAGTGACTACGCCTCTGCGTTAATCAATTTCGGCCTACCGGAGCCGCTCGCACTTGCCCTGGCGGACTACGATGTCAGCGCATCCCAAGACGCACTTTTCGACGACAGCCATCAGCTTTCGACGCTGATCAGCAGAGCCACGACGTCCCTTTCAGCGGCAGTGGCAATTGCTCTCAAAGGGCAATGATCAGAGAGGCCATGACACCGCCTCGAAGGTTAGGAGTGACCTTCGAGGCGGCCCCGGCATTATTGACGATATTTCAAGCGACTTGTTTTCGCGACAGAACGTTCGATCAAGCTGGAATAATGGTCAGGCTCAATGAGGAGACCTGGGTCAAGGCAGGTATTGAATTTAACGATGGAAATCCGATGATCAGCAGCGTCCTCACCCGGTGTCTGTCTGACTGGGCGCCTAGCGGATTTTCTGGCGACCCAGGTGATTTTTGGCTTCGTATTACAATTTCCGGTGGTGTGCTGCGCTTGCAATACTCTACAGATGGAACGACCTGGCCATTGCTTAGACTTGCACCGTTTCCACATGCCGAAAGTTACCAGGTTGGCCCCATATGCTGTACACCCCAGCGCCAAGGGTTGAAGGTCAGATTTTCTGAATGGTCTTTGACACCTCCCTTGGGCCGGGATCTGCATGACTTAAGCTAGGTGTATATATTTGAGCAGACATGCCTTCCAGGCGCTCACCCAGCGAGACACTTTGATTTCTTCAAACTTGAACATCACGTCATCGAGCCATCGTCCATAGCGGCTGCAAGGCCTCTCACTTGTGTTGGCGATATGTAGCCCGCGTGCTGTTTCAGGCAAACCGCTAGCAGTGCTTAGGGGTTATCAGCACGCTGTCTAGGAGTATCAGTCCAATTGATCCAGCAAAGCCCTCTCAATCTCCTGCACCCACTGCTCGACCCCGAAAGTCCGACGCAGAAGCGCTGTTCCGAGCATTGCAGAGAAGTCGACTAGCAGTTGCTCCTTCGTCCTCCCAGGCCCCGACGCCCGGGCCACACTCAGTAAAGTTTCAAACAAAACCCTTGTCCCCTCTCGATAGGATTTCAAAAACAATTTCTCGGGGGGCGCGCCCACCGCGTCATGACTGAACGCAACGATTGCACACCGGCCATCTTCAGCAGAATCAAGGTACTGAGTAATCAAATATCGATAGGGGTTTTCAGAGGCCAATCCAGCCCGCGCGGCTTGCGCCTCCCATATACCTTGCGTCTTGCGAAACGAAAGACGGCAGACTTCAGCCGCGAGCATTTCCTTGGAACCGAAGTACTTATAGAACCCTCCATTGGTCATGCCTATCTCAGCCATGATTCTGGCAATGCTGACTTCGTTTACACCAAATTTGGAAAACAACCTGGCCGCTGCGTCCAAAATCAGAGCGCGCGTCGCATCTGCCTTGCTGCCTTTACAGCGACTCATCTGTGCTGCCTCCTGGGCACAACCTGCCCTCACACTTCAGTCTCAGGCGACCAGCGGCGGAACAGCACGCTCGCGTTAACGCCGCACCCCAGCGGCCCGACAAGGCCGACGCCCGTGACTACGATTCGCTTTTGACCGTTGAGATGACTCATTGAACCCTCTTCATTTATCAGTCGAAAATGCTTGTGTGGGTTTCGCTGTATGAGTGCTGCTCGCAGGCTCTGGACGGATCTTGAACCAGATGGAGTACATCGCGGGCAGGAATACCAGCGTCACAATGGTCCCGACAAACGTGCCTCCGATCAGGGTGTAGGCCAGCGTCCCCCAGAAGACCGAATGGGTCAGCGGGATGAACGCCAGGATTGCCGCCATCGCTGTCAGCAAGACCGGGCGGGCCCGTTGTACCGTGGCTTCGACCACCGCATGAAAAGGGTCCAGTCCTTCTTGTTCGTTGTGGTGGATTTGCCCGATCAGAATCAGCGTATTGCGCATCAGGATGCCCGAGAGGGCGATCAGCCCGACCAGCGCGTTGATACCAAAGGGTTGTTGAAACAGTAACAAGGTCGGCACTACACCAATCAACCCCAGCGGCGAGGTGAGGAACACCATGATCATTGCGGAGATTGAACGGACCTGCAGAATGATGACCAGCAGCGTCATGGCAATCATGATCGGGAACAGCGGCAACATAGCCGTACCGGCCTTGCCCGACTCCTCGATTGCACCCGCTTGCTCGATCCGATAACCATCCGGCAGTTTGTCGATGATCGGCTGGAGTTCCTTCACAATCACACTCGAAACATCCGGCGGCTGCAGATCCTCGGCAATGTCGCCTCGTACGGTGATGGTCGGCGTACGGTCACGACGGCGAAGGATCGGATCCTCCATGCGTACATCGACTTCCCCTACCTGAGACAATGGGATCCGCTGACCCGCCGTGCCGACCAGGGTAAAGCCTTCGATCCTGGCGGGGTCAAGGCGGATATCACCCGCCGCACGCCCGACCACCTGCACCGAACGAATGTCCTCGCGAACCGCCGTGATCGGTACGCCCGCCAGCAGGAACTGCAGTTGCTGTGCAACCGCGCTTGACGTCAACCCCACGGCCTGCAAACGATCCTGATCCAGCGTAAAATGCAACGTCGGCGTCAGCGGGCCCCAGTCGGTGTTGACGGTTCTCATCATCGGACTGGCCTGTAACACGTCCTGCACCTGGCTGGCGATTTCGCGAAGTTTTACCGGGTCAGGCCCCATCACCCGGTAGGCGACCGGGAACGGTGAGTACGGACCAAACACCAGTTGCGTGACCCTGACCCGCGCTTCTGGCGCAAGGCCTTCGGCAGCCGCCTCGCGGAGACGGAACTTGAGAGCTTCACGAGCCTCCTGGCTCTCCGTCAGCACCACGATTTTCGCGAATGACGGATCCGGCAGTTCCGGTGCCATCGCCAGATAGAAGCGCGGTGCACCTTGCCCGATGTAGGCCGTGACGATTTTTGCCTCATCCTGCTGTTGCAGCCAGGCCTCTATCTTGGCGGTGGTGGCGCTGGTCTGCTCAATGGAGGTGCCATAGGGCATTTGCACCTCAATCAGCACCTCAGGACGGTCCGAAGTCGGGAAGAACTGCTTCTTGACCAGCCCCATGCCGAGGATCGACACCACAAACAAAGCGATAACGGTAAGGGCCACCAGCCATTTGCGCGCTATGACCTGCGTCAACACACGGCGGAAGCGGTTGTAGTGACGGGTGTTGTAGATGGCGGCGTGGCCACCTTCGACCGTCTTGATGTCCGGCAACATCTTCACGCCAAGATACGGGGTGAAGACCACGGCCACCACCCAGGAGGCGATGAGCGCGATGCCGACAATCCAGAACATGTTGCTGGTGTACTCGCCGGCTGTCGACTGCGCGAAGCCATTGGGCATAAAGCCGATCGCCGTCACCAGCGTACCGGACAGCATTGGCGCAGCCGTATGACTCCAGGCGTACGCGGACGCCTTGATGCGGTCGTAGCCCTCTTCCATTTTCACCACCATCATTTCGATAGCAATGATGGCGTCGTCCACCAGCAGGCCGAGCGCCAGAATCAATGAGCCGAGGGTAATCCGGTCAAAGTTCTTCCCTGTGGCTTCCATCACCACAAACACCACGGCCAGTGTCAACGGCACAGCGGCCGCCACCACAACGCCGACACGCCAGCCCATGCTGAGAAAGCACACCAGCATCACCACGAGCAGTGCAACGAAGAACTTGACCATGAACTCGCCGACGGCGGAATCGATATTGACCGCTTGATCGGTGACTTTGGTGAGCGCCATGCCCAGCGGCATACCCTGGTTGATCTTGACCGTCTCCGCATCCAGCGCCTTGCCGAGGTCCAGCCCGTTCCAGCCATCGCGCATCACGATCCCCAGCAGCAACGAATCTTCACCGTTGTTACGGACGAGAAAGGTCTTGGGATCTTCGTAACCACGTTCAATCGTCGCGACATCAGAGAGTTTGAGCGTGCGTCCCTGGAGCGTAATAGGCGTGTCCCGAATCTTCTGCAACTTGTCGAAGGCGCCATCCAGGCGCAGGAAGACTTGGGGCCCCTCGGTTTCGATCGAGCCGGCGGGCGTGAGCACATTTTGATTGTTCAGCGCGGCAAAGATGTCCTGAGGCGATACGCCCAGGGTGGCCAGACGATCATGGGAAAACGAGACAAAGATACGTTCGGGTTGCTCCCCGATAATATTGACCTTCTTCACACCCGGCACATGCAACAGGCGCTGGCGCAACGACTCGGCATCGCGCACCAACAGGCGCTGTGGCTCACCTTTGGCTTTCAGGGCAAACAGGGCGAATGTCACGTCCGAGAATTCGTCGTTGACCATCGGCCCGATGACACCGACCGGCAGTTTGATCGCCTCATCATCGAGCTTTTTACGCGCCTGATAGAACGCCTCCTGCACCTGCGACGGCGGCGTGCTATCCAACAATGACAGCATCGTGAACGCCAGGCCTGGGCGGGTATAGGTTTCCGAGCGGTCGTACCACTTCAGCTCCTGCAGGCGTTTTTCAAGCGGCTCGGCGACCTGATCCTGCATCTCCTGGGCAGTCGCTCCCGGCCACGCGGTGATCACCGTCAACTGCTTGACCGTAAAAGGAGGATCCTCCGCGCGCCCCAACTGGAAGAACGACAGGATCCCCGCAACGGCAATCAGGAAGATCAAAAATACCGTGATTGAGCGCTCGCGTACGGCGAGCGCCGAAAGGTTGAAACGACCCTCGCTCATGGATGAGTCCCCGCAACCTTGACGTCACCCTGTTGAGCCAGCCGCACCTCTTCGCCATCGCGCAGCAGGTGTGCGCCCAAAGCTACAACAGGCTCGCCTTCCTTGAGATCGCCTGCGACGCGTGCTGAATCGTCGCTTAAACCCAGGACCTGCACAGGCCGCCAACTCACTTTCGCCGGTGTACCGGCGATGACCCACACACCCGTCCCCTTGCCGGGGTCATAAACCGCCGCGATGGGTACTTGCAACACCGGCCCCTGCGCCGCGCCTTCGGCAATCCTGACCGTGACAGTCGAACCAAGTGGTGCATTCGCCAGTGCGCCCTCCAGCACATACCGCGCCTCGAAGGTGCGAGTCATACGGTCCGCCGAGTCCGACAGCAGCCTGAGCCTTGCGGTAACAGCACCGGTGGTGTTGCCATAAAGTGTCGCTTGTGCGGAAGACCCGGCTGCCGGGCGCACGGTCTCGGGCAGGTGCACGATCGCTTCGCGCTGCCCTGCCCTCGCGAGCCGAACCACCGGCTGCCCCGGACTGACGACTTGCCCAGGCTCAGCGAGCGTCTCCACCACGACGCCGTCGGTATCCGCCACCAGCACCGCATAACCCGAAGCATTGCGCGCCACGTCAGCCTGCGCCTGCGCAGCGCCCAGTTGCGCCCTCGCGGTATCCGCCGCCGCTTTAATCTGGTCATAGGCCGATGCAGAGACCGCGCCTGCTGCGACCAGATCACGGTAGCGCGCTTCGTCATCCGCGGTCTGCTTGGCTCGGGCCCGAGCGCCGGTAACCGACTCTTGCTGTGCCCGCGCCTGTAAACCCAAGTCAATCGGGTCGAGGCGCATGAGCGGCTGGCCACGCTTGACGGTCTGACCGGTGTCAACCAGACGCTCTAGGATCTTGCCTGACACCCGAAAGCCCAAATCGCCCTGAGTACGGGCAGCGACCACCCCAGTGAAAGAACGCGAGATATCGGAGGAACCCTGAACCGCTGCCGACCTCACCAGAGGGGCTTGCGTGCGCGGATCTTGAGCGGTGGATGAGTCACCACACGCCGTCAGGACGAGAGGCAACAAGCAAGCGGCAATAGGGACAGGTCGAAGCCGGCGCATAGATTCCCTTGATTCAATAATAGGATGGAAATCATATTTTTAGACCTGTGACCATAATTGTCAACGGTCACAGTCATCGTGCACCAACCTTAAAGCGCGAAGAGCGCCTGTTATCGGTGACTCTGCCCGCGGCTCGATAGTGTCAATTGACAGAATGTGACCATTAAGTAATATGGTCACATACCAACATTCGATTCAAGGAATCTCAATGCCCTCCCTTCACCCCCTCGCTCTTTTGGTGAGCGCCAGCCTGATAGCAGGTTGCGCGGTCGGTCCGGACTATCAGCGTCCTGACGCGCCGCTTTCCGGTGGATATATGGGCCAGGCCGCTGTTGAACAGCGGCCTGTTACGGCGCAGGCGAGTCTTGTCGCGTGGTGGGAAGGCTTTGGTGATCCACAGTTGGCCGACTTCGTCTCTAAAGCCCTTGCGCAGAACCTGGACCTGGCTCAAGCGGCGGCGCGAGTCACACAAGCGCGCGCAGGACTGGGCGCCGCGAATGCCGCTTTACTGCCCTCGGGAAACATCAATGGTCAGGCTGCGCGTTCCTATCAGTCAATCGAGACGCCACTCGGCCAAGTGCTCAATTCAACCCCTGGCTTTGATCGATACGGAAGTTCCTACGAGCTCAACCTTGATGCAAGCTGGGAGGTGGATGTATTTGGCGGCCTGCGACGTGGACGCGAGGCCGCACTGGCCGAGTACCAGGCCTCCGAGGCTGGCGTTGCCGCCACACGCCTGGCCATCGCTGCGCAGACGGCTGATATCTACATCACGATCCGTGGATTGCAGGCCCGGCTGGACATCGCAAACCGACAAGTCAAAACACAGGAGCAATTGCTGGAAAAAGTCCAACTGCTCTATGGCAAAGGCCTCGCCGCCAGCTATGAGGTTCGCCAAACGGAGGGCGCGCTGTCGCAAGTCCAGGCGACAGTGCCGGCCCTGCAAACCGGCCTGGATGCCGCCATGAATGCGCTTGATGTGATCCTCGGCACACCTCCAGGCACGCATCGAACGCAATTGGCGAGTCAGGGCACGATTCCTCTGGCACCACAACTGAACAACACTGGAACACCCGCCGATTTGCTGCGCCGCCGGCCAGATCTGATTGTGGCTGAGCGCCGCCTCGCGGCCTCCAACGCACGCATCGGTGAGGCCAACGCCGAGTACTACCCGAAGTTTTCACTTAGCGCATTGCTCGGCAGTGCCACGGCCGTATCCGGCGGCAACCTGTTTACCGGCGGTGCCAGCCAGTCGGCAGGCGTCTTGGGCCTGCGCTGGAGGCTTTTCGACTTCGGTCGCATAAACGCACAGATTGACCAGGCAAAGGGGCAGGAAGCCGAAGCCCTGGCCGCTTACCGCCAGTCTGTCCTGCGTGCCACCGAGGATGTTGAAAACGCCTTCTCCGCCCTAGTGAACCGGGAACTTCAAGCCACCACCCTCACCACTGGCGAAGACGCTCTGACACAGGCTCGTCAATCATCGTTCACAGCCTATGAAAAGGGCACAGCCAGCCTGATCGATGTTCTGCACGCCGACGAGACCCTGCTGCGGTCTTCCGATGCTCGTGCGCAAGCTCGAACAGAATCGGCACGGGCGGCGGTCGCCGCCTTCAGAGCGCTCGGCGGTGGCTGGCAAGCGCCTGAACCCCAGCCGGTGGCGACTCGATAAATAACGGACCCTGCCGTACGGCAGGGCCGCGTGTGGAACAGCAGCCAATCAGAACCGATAACTGACCGATGCTCCAAGACCGCTCGCGCTGTTTTTATACTTGGAACTGTATGCGCCCCTGGTCGCGGAGACGTGATTGATCTGAACACTCTCTTCCCACAGATAAGAGTAGGCAACATCAATTGTGAAGTTGTTTGCGGGGGTCCAGCCTGCGCCGACGCTGAACACTTTCCGGTCGCCCGTAGGAATGCGCGGCCCTCGATCGGTGTTATTGGTGGGCGACTGATCGACCGAGAAGCCGGAACGAAGCACCCACTGATCATTTAGCTTGTACGCCGCGCCGATCGCGTGAGCCCACGTATCATGCCAGTTCTGCTCTTCGGTGACGGAACCTAGCTGAGCATTCAACAAAGGAGGCAACCCTTTGGTCTCGCTGGTCAATTCCTTGAAGCGACTCCACCGCGTCCAGGTACTCCCAGCGTATAGGGTCCAGTCATCATCCAGTTGATGAGTCAACGACATGTCCACGGACTCTGGAGTATCCACCGCCAGCGAAGCGTCATAGCTGCGACCACTCACCCCCAGCACGCTAAAGAGACCGTCAGTGACCTTGGTCTTGGCATCCAGGCGGTAGCTGACCTTGGAATGGTAAGTCATCCCCAGGCGGGTTCGGTCTGTGGCCTGCACCAAAATACCCACGTTGAAACCCAGAGCCGTGTCATCCCCAGTGCTTTTGAGTTTGCCGTCATTGCGACCGGGGCTCAGCGGATTGGGCACCATCCCGGACAGCTCGCCGCTGATGCGGTTGATGGTAGGACCAAACCCGATCGATACTTTATCGTTAAAGGCATAGCTGACCGTGGGCTGAAACGTAAGGGTCGTGACTTCACTTTTGTTGGCATAGTAACGGCCAGCAAAATCGCTGCCGTAATCGGTCATCAGACCAAACGGCACATAGAACCCCACACCGAATGCCCAATGCTCATCAATAGGCTTGACGTAGTACCCCATCGGTACCGTGGTCACTGGCACCATGTCGCCGTCTTCTTGACCGCCAAATGTACTGCGCGTCTGGCTTATATCCGACTTCGCGAAAAGCGTCGCGCCGCCCACGCTGACCTGCTCGCTTTTCAAGCGAGCCATACCCGCCGGATTACCGAAGACCGTGCTCGCATCTTCAGCCGAAGAAGAGCGACCGGCAAACCCGGAGCCCATCCCGCTGATGCTCTGTTCGTTGAGCGCAAAACCGCTCGCCAGCACATTAGAAGAAGCAAGCACGACAGCCAGTCCAAGTGGACGTTTGAACAAGTTTTTTATCATTATTGGAACTCTTCGTGATCACCGGAAAGAACCGGTTAGCCGTAGTTTTTTTATGGGTTTCAGTTCGTTTGCATCACGTAAAAAGGCCACAGTCCGGCGCGCCCAAAAAACCCGGCAATCGCCGCGCAACTAACAGAGCGGCGCTGAATCATGGCAGTGCCGCCAAAACTGAGGCGCCATGTTTAGCCATGTGACCAATTATGTCAATGGTCACAACCCAGGCAAAAACGTGTATGCCACTGCTCGATGCAATGGCTGAAACTGAAAAGGTATTTTTTCGACGTTCACATGAAGGCTGCGCAGAATGCGCAACCTGGAATCACGGCATGAGGCTGCGCAATATCAGGTTTGAGGTGAGCGTGGGTGCTGTCTCAACGAAGTCAAGATTGTATTGCAGCAGCAACGGGTTGACGAAAGGCCGCAGCGCAAAATGGATGGAATCTACCGTTTCATCCAATGGAGTCTTGCGTTCAAATTCGCCGCTTTCCCGCCCTTCACGCACGATCTGCAAAACGAAACGTTTAATCTGTGCGTCGTAATTTTGTGTGCTCGGCCAGCTTTCTGACGCCGCAAGAGCGGCAATGTCATAGAGCTTTCGATCGGTAAAGAACAGGCTTGCACCTGTGGAGATCAAGGTCCTGACCAAGCGTCGAAAGCGCTCCGTCGACGAAATATCATCGACACTGATGGCCTGTTCAACCGCCGCAACGATTTCCGCCAGGCAATTTGAGCAGATGGCTTCGCCGATCGCCTGTTTGGAATCGAAGAATTTGTAGATGTAAGCCTTGGAAAAGCCGACGGCCTTGGCCAGGTCGGAAACCGTGGTTTTGCTGTAACCGTACTGGCTGAAATGTTCGTTGGCCGCCGCGACAATCTGATCTCGAATGTCATGATCGGCTGGGCCCCGAACGCCGGGCGAGAAAATGGATGGCTGGTTCATGCCTGTAGCTTACGGATCCAAGTCACCGTTGACAACTCGTGACCGATTTCCAACCAGGTCACAACTCCGTCAGGCTATGGATTCCTCGCTACTGTATTGACTTGGGTCGGTCGGGATGCGGATCAGCCCTTATGCTGACCCTCTCTTCAATGCATCATTCAGCGCAGTACATTGTGCAACTCGTCCCACTTTACGAACTTCACTGGCCGTTTTTTTAAGGTAGATATGTGGATGAGTTACCAGAACAGTAACCGTCCGGCCAACACACTTCCTGCCCCCCTACACCGTATGGCACAGTCCGTCAGATTAAAATCCCAAACAACATGACTTGTTGCAGTCCGACCGTTGTCAGAATGCCAGCGAAGTAGGTCCGCGTCAGAAATCGCCATTCGCGATCGCTCGAACACTCAGCGTAATTGGGGGCACAACTGGGGACATAGTTCGTGTTTTTCAAGCTGAAACTACTGTTCTACAGCCAAGTCAAAATGCTTTTTTGGCGATCCTGAGAGTCTCTGAATCAAGCCGCGCCGCGCTTAACTCTGCCTCGCCGCCGTGTATTTCTAACGAGCAGCGCAACGCGTCATGTGGAAGGCTGCGGGTCACCACCCGCCCTACCCCAGAATTCTTCGGCAGACTGACTGAGAATTGCTTTTGGGCGGGTCAGATGAATTTCCAGGGGTATATCCCAGCTTTCGTCGAGCGCTCTGACTAAGCGCCCATCCAGGATTTCTTGCTCGGTGAGGCTCTTGGGCAGCCACGCCACTCCTTTGCTTTCCAAGGCCATGGACATGAGTACCGCTGCCAGGTGGCTGCTGAAAAGTGGTTTGAGGTGGAGGTAATCTTCCTTGCCACGCAATCTGTGGGCGACGATACGCCCCAGTCCAGACTCATGGGTGTAAGCGAGGTATGGCAATGCCGCAGGAGAGGTGCCGAAGTTAGTGGATGCACTCGTGAGGGGAACGAGAACGTCCTCGCCCACTTTCTTGCTGGTGAACTGATCAGGCGTCAGTAAAGGCGGAACATCGGGATGGCGGTGGCAGAGCAGAAACTGAACCTGGCCATGTATCAGCATCTGCTCACAAACAGCCATGCTATCTGAGTGCAGCTGCACAGCCTCAATTGGCGCACCGTTTTCTGAGCTTCGAAGCCATTTCGGAAAAAATGTAAATGACAGGGAATGAGTCGCTGCGAATTGCAGCGACTTGGCTGCCATTCCTGCTACCTCTTGAGCCTCGTTGCGCATCCTGTACAAGTGTCGAGCCGCTTCCTGAGCACTGGGCAAAATTTGCCTTCCTGCTTCGGTAAGGGTTGCGCCTTGCGGTGAACGCACAAACAACTCAACGCCCATCCAGTTCTCCAATGAGCGAACTCTGCGGCTGAAAGCTGGCTGAGTAACATGCCGCGCTTCTGCCGCCCGAACGAAGCTGCCGTACTCTGCAAGCGCTGAAAGATCTTCGAGCCAAACGAGTTCCAAGGGCCATGCCTCCTGTGCATAGGGTACGGCATTAATAGCATTGGGCGGGTGACATCGCAAAGCATAACGTGGGGCCACAAACAACAAGAGGAACCCGTCATGCGTATCGTAGACATCCGCGAAAAAACAGTTTCTATTGCCTCTCCAATTGCCAACGCCTACATCGATTTTTCCAAAATGACCTGCTCGGTCGTCGCTGTTATCACGGATGTGATTCGCGACGGTAAACCTGTCATCGGATACGGTTTCAACTCCAACGGTCGCTATGGTCAAGGCGCTTTGATGCGTGATCGCTTTCTGGCGAGGATCACCGAAGCTGATCCAGATACTCTTGTCGACCATGAAAACAATAACCTGGATCCGTTTGCCATCTGGAAAGCCCTGATGACGAACGAAAAGCCAGGTGGTCACGGTGAGCGATCGGTCGCAGTCGGCACCATCGACATGGCTGTATGGGATGCCGTTGCCAAAATTGAAGGCAAACCCCTCTATCGCCTGCTGGCTGACCGCTACCGTAACGGGGTGGCAGACGACAAGGTATGGGTCTATGCAGCAGGTGGCTATTACTACCCTGGCAAAGACCAGACCAAGCTCAAAGCAGAAATGCAGAGCTATCTGGATCGTGGCTACGACGTCGTCAAGATGAAGATCGGTGCAGTACCGCTGGACGAAGATATCCGTCGCATCGAAGCGGTACTCGAAGTGGTGGGGGATGGTCGTCGGTTGGCGGTCGATGCCAACGGTCGTTTTGATCTTCAGACCGGTATTGCATACGCTGAAGCCATCAAGAAGTACAACCTCTTCTGGTACGAGGAGATCGGCGACCCGCTTGATTACGCGCTCCAGGCTGAGCTCGCGAATCACTATGAGCTGCCCATGGCCACCGGGGAAAACCTGTTCTCCCACCAGGATGCCCGTAACCTTCTGCGTCACGGTGGAATGCGCCCTGATCGCGACTTCCTCCAGTTCGACTGCGCCCTGTCCTACGGGCTGGTGGAGTACATGCGCACCCTGAAGGTGATGGACGAAATGGGTTGGTCTTCCCGCCGCGTGGTTCCGCATGGTGGCCACCAGATGTCCCTGAACATCGCAGCCGGCCTGCACCTGGGCGGCAACGAATCTTACCCCGACGTGTTCCAGCCTTTCGGCGGCTTCGCCGACGGAATCAAGGTGGAAAATAGTTATGTCGGCCTGCCGGATATTCCAGGTGTTGGTTTCGAAGCCAAGTCCGCCTTGTACGCAGTCATGCGCGAGTTAGGCGAAGGCTGATCAACCTCGATCTGCGGTTTCTTTTAAAGGGGCCGCAGACTCAGGCGTCATCCACTGACGCCAAACCACATGCCCATCACAACAATAAAATGAGGTGCTTCCGTGGAAATGTCCAAGTCCCGCTGGTACAGCCAGCTGTATGTGCAGGTGTTGATCGGTATCGTCATCGGCGCTGCAATCGGTCACTTTGAACCGCAATTCGGAGCCAAGCTTCAACCTTTTGCGGATGGCTTTATCAAACTCATCAAAATGCTGTTGGCGCCGATTATTTTCGGTACCGTCGTGGTGGGTATCGCCAAGATGGGCAGCATCAAGGAGGTCGGGCGCATCGGCGTCAAGGCGCTGCTCTACTTTGAAATCCTTTCAACCGTTGCGCTGGTCCTTGGCCTTATTGTGGTCAATGTCGTAAAGCCAGGCGCCGGGATGAATATCAACGCTACCACGCTTGATGCCAGCGCTATCGCCAAGTACAGCCAGGCCGCCAGTGATCAGGGCGGCACCATCGATTTCTTTCTCAACATCATCCCGAGCACCTTCATTGGCGCATTCTCGAATGGCGTCATGCTTCAGGTCATCTTGATTTCGGTATTGATGGGCATTGCCCTCGTTCAAATGGGTGAAACCAGCAAACCGCTGATCAATACCATCGACTTGTTTCTGCAAGGGCTGTTCAAGATCGTGGCAATGGTTATGCGCCTGGCGCCGATTGGCGCCGGCGCCGGGATGGCGTTCACGATAGGCAAGTACGGAATTGGTACCTTGCTGTCACTCGGCCAGTTGCTGGTTGCGCTCTACATCACGACCTTGATTTTCATCGTGGTAGTGCTAGGTACGGTTGCTCGATGGTCGGGCATGCCGCTGATGCCATTTCTTCGTTATTTCAAAGATGAAATTCTCATCACGCTTGGCACCTGCTCAACCGAGGCCGTGCTTCCGCGAATGATGGTGAAACTTGAAAAGCTGGGCTGCAAGAAGTCAGTGGTGGGCATGGTGCTACCCACTGGATATGCCTTCAATGCGGATGGCACCTGTATTTACCTCACCATGGCAGCGATTTTTATCGCACAGGCAACCAATACGCCACTGACGTTTATGGATCAGATGATTCTGCTGGGTGTCTTCCTGCTGACCTCAAAAGGCTCCGCTGGCGTGGCGGGTGCCGGGTTCATCACCCTTGCGGCAACGCTCACGACCATACACTCCATTCCGTTGGTAGGCCTTGTCCTGCTTTTGGGTATCGATCGCTTCCTCAACGAGGCGCGTGCCGTGACCAACTTGATCGGCAACGGTATCGGCACCATCGCCATTGCCAAATGGGACAACTCCTTTGACGTCGAAGCCTGCGAGCGGGAGATTGCCGCAATGAAACACGAAAAGGCAGCGCGAAAAGCATTGTTGCCGCAAAAGTAATCAGCCACGTTTACCGGTCACTTGCGCTTCAACCATGGCCATGACCGGTAGTGATTTCCAGGTCTCGTTCAACGCGGAACGATCCCAATAAGTCCTCGAATGAATTTGATGGAGCCGACAAAATGATTGAGCGATCTCATCATGAATTGCGCAAGGCGTTTGGCGATTTACTCCAGGGAACCGCCTGCAAATTTGCCGCTTCCGTGTTCGATCCTATCTCGGTTCGTATGGCATCCGACCTTGGCTTTGAGGTTGCCATCCAAGGTGGTTCCGTCGCCTCGCTTCAAGTGCTCGGGGCACCTGACATTGCACTGCTCACGCTTGATGAATACGTCGAACAGGTTTCTAGAGTCGGGCGGGCCAGTCAAATCCCAATCATCGGCGACGCTGATCATGGGTTCGGTAACGCACTTAATGTCATGCGAACAGTGACCGAGCTTCAGAAAGCCGGTGTTGCCGCCCTGACGCTGGAAGACACCCACCTACCGGCCAAGTACGACGAGCAGTCGAACGTGCTTATCGAAAGGCAAGAAGCCGCAGCCAAGATCTACGCTGCGCGATTTGCCCGTTCGGATGATGCGCTCAGCATCATTGCCAGAACGAATGTGGCCGCTACCACGTTGGAAGACTCCATCGCTCGCACTGCGGCCTATCAGAAGGCCGGGGCAGATGCGATTTGCCTGGTTGGCGTTAAGGATTTCCAGCACCTGGAAGCACTCACGGCACACCTCAGCGTGCCAATCATGCTGATCAACTACGGCAATCCGGCCCTGAGCGATGTCGAGAAACTGAGTGCCGCCAACGTGCGGGTCGTGGTCAATGGGCATGCCCCTTATTTGTCCGCAATCAAAGCGACCTACGAGGCGCTGCGCGAACAAAGCGGCACACACGCAAACGAGCTTTCCCTTCCTGAGCTGCTTTCAAAATACACGCTCTCGGATAACTATCGTGAGTGGGCCAAGACCTACTTGAAGTCAGGGCACGATTCAAATTGACCCTGAAACAGGCGGGCGGAGTGACCACAAGGTTGCTGGCAATAGGGCTGCCCTAAAGGCTACACGTTTTTCTTCAGGCTCTCGGGGCTACCCGCGCACAGACCATCCATCACCAGGTTCATCAATCTGGCGAGGCGCGAGCGCCATTCACTCTGAGCATCCATTTGCCATATGCCAGCAATGGCTAGAAAGAAATCGTCGTTGGTAATCCCGCTACGAATAGTTCCGGCCTTTTCATTCGCCCTCAAAAGCAACTCGGCGGCGGCCTGGACTGGAGCGTATCCCGATTTCCCTGGGAACTCGTAAACAGACGCAGCTTGTTGAATCGCAGCAGCGAGTCCTGCCTTTGTCATTGCGTATTCAGCGAGGCTGTCCATCCATTCTCGCAGGGCCTCCTTGGGCGGTTTTGTCGCGAGAAGCTGTTCCGCCAACGATGCCACCTGTTGCATCTCGAATTGATAGACCTCGAATACCAGTTTCTCTCGGGTGGCGAAGTGGCGATAGAACGTGCCCTGCCCCACCCCGGCCTTCTTCGCAATCGTGCTCAACGCAACCGCAGGATCGCTGGTCAGTTCGAGCACAGCGACTTCCAGTATCCGTTCGCGGTTTTTCTTGGCGTCAGAACGCATCACCAATTCGTCAGTCATGGGCAAAGTTTTCCTTCAATGTATTGCTAAGCGGACAGTTGTCCGGTACGGTTTGCAAGTGGACACTTGTCCGCTTACGCATCATTTCTGGAGTTTACTATGAACAGCACTGGCAATACGATTCTGGTTACTGGTGGCACCTCAGGTATCGGCCTTGGTCTGGCACTTAGGCTTCACAAGGCGGGCAACATAGTAATCATCGCGGGACGTCGCAAGGCTCTGCTCGACAAGATAGTGTCGGAGCATCCAGGTATTGAATCAGTATTGCTGGACGTCTCCGATCCACAATCCATCCAGCGCACCAGCGAAGCGCTTGCGGTCAGCCACCCAAATCTGAACGTCCTCATAAACAATGCTGGCATCATGCATTGGGAGGATCTGACTGACCCGGCATACCTGAGCACCGCCGAAGATATCGTGACAACTAACTTACTTGGCACGATTCGCATGGTATATGCATTCATCCCCCAGCTGATCAAGCAGCCCAGTGCAACGATTGTGAATGTCAGTTCGGCGTTGGCATTCGTCCCGCTACCTGCGACACCGACCTACAGCGCAACCAAAGCGGCAGTTCATTCGTTCACTCAAAGTCTTCGAGTGCAGCTAGAGGACTCGCCGGTCGAGGTTATCGAGCTTGCGCCGCCGGGTGTACGTACCACTTTGCTTGGGCAGGAAAACGACGAACACGCCATGCCCTTGGACGAGTTTCTGGATGAAATCTTCGAACTGCTCGAGATCTCTCCAACCCCACGCGAACTTGTCGTCGAGCGCGCCAAACCCTTACGGTTTGCTGAAGCGAACGGATCACATGATGAGGTCTTGAAAATGCTTGCGGACTACAAACCACCGGCAGAATGACGTCAACCGTATGAGTAGCCTCTGCTGCTTACCTGGACACTTAGTGGGTGCTCGCTCAGCGTGCTCAGTTTTAAACAGATAAGTTCGCCGTCGCCATGATGGATCTCGAGAAGGGTGCCATGGAAAATCAATTTGAAGCGCTCATCCGCAGCGCTCAAGAATTGATCGGCACCGCTTAATAGCTTGATTATTGTTCGTAGGTGAGGATGCGATTGAAATGAAAATCGGAATTATCGGCGCAGGCAACATTGGGGCGACTCTTGCCCGTAAGCTCGCTGCGTGCGGCCATGAAGTCAAACTGGCAAACTCGAAGAGTCCTCATACCCTTGAGGACCTTGCCAACAAAATCGGTGTGCACGCGGTGACCAAAGAAGATGCTGTGTCCGACGTGGATGCCATAATCCTCTCGATCCCCTTTGCAAAGTACCCGGATCTGCGGCAAACATTGAGTCGTATTCCCGAGAAAGTCGTCATCATCGACACCTCCAATTACTATCCAAGACGAGACGGGCCAATCAAAGAAGTGGACGACGGCAAGCCCGAGAGCGTTTGGGTAAGCGAGCAGATTGGCCGCCCGGTTGTTAAGGCGTGGAATGCCGTCCTCGCAGCAACTCTTGCCGGCCACGGCCAACCGGTCGGGGCTTCCTCACGCATAGCCCTACCTGTAGCTGGCGGTGACATCAATGCTGAGGCAATCGCGCAAGATCTTGTAGAGGATACCGGCTTCACCGCGCTTGCCGCTGGTAGCCTTGAAGACTCGTGGCGTCAGCAACCGGGCACACCGGCCTACTGCACCGAACTGAAGCTGCCAGAGTTGAAGTCGGCCTTGTGCGCGGCAGATAAGTTGAGGGCGCCTCAAAACCGGGATGCCCTGATGACCAGGTTCATGACTCCCGGTAGCAATTTCATACACGAGGAAATTGTTGCCATGAATAGGGAACAGACCGCCTGACTATCGAGAGCCCCCTAACCTCCATCTACTAGCAGTCTGTAAGTACACTGAAAGCCACCCAGTTCAATTTTGGTTTTCTGTCAGAAATCGCCATGCGTGAGTGACGGCCCACGCCGTCGGCGTGAACCTGGCGCCCTCACTCAGGCTTGGCGTCAGGCAGCCATAACGTGAAAGAGGTTGCGTGCCTGGGCGATCAGCCAATCATGGTCACGCTTCGCGAAGTGCCGTGGCATTCCGGCGGATACCCGAAGCGCCATTCTGTGGGCACCCCTGCCTTCGCTTTCACTGGGGGGCGCCTCCCCTAGCTTTGTATTGTTCTTGAACCCGCTAATGAACAAGGCTGCGGATGCGATCAACGCAATCAGCGCCGTGTTCAAGCCAGTCAAAATACGCTGTGAGAAAGCCCCGCTGGTGCGCATTGTCTAATTTCCGCGACCTTTCTGAGAAATCACACAATAAGGACTATGCACAGACGATCTCCACGTTTTGCGACGCCTGGTAGAGAATCTGCCCAACCAAATCGACCTCCGCTTCGCTGATGATCAGCGGCGGCAGGAAGCGAACGGTTGCGCCGTGCCGGCCGCCCAGCTCGACGATCAGGCCACGTTCCAGACAAGCACGTTGTAGCTTGCGCGCCCGCTCGCCATCGGCAGCGGGCTGGCCCAGGGCATCCTGGCTGGCAGGATCGATGATCTCCATACCCAGCATCAGACCACGGCCGCGCACGTCGCCGATCCAGTCGAACTCGGCCTGCAGCCCGTGCAGCAGTGTCTGCAAGCGTGCTCCGACGTTGCGCACATGGCTGCAGATCCCTTCGCGCTGAATGAAGCGCAAGGTGGCATCGCCAGCGGCCATGGCCAGTTGATTACCTCGGAAAGTGCCGGCATGGGCACCGGGCTGCCATTGATCCAACTCGCCCCGGTAGACCACCACCGACAGCGGCAGACCACCGCCAATGGCCTTCGACAGCGTCACCACATCAGGGGTGATGGCGCTGCGCTCAAAGGCAAACAGATCGCCGGTGCGCCCGATACCGCATTGGATCTCGTCGAGAATCAGGGGAACACTGTGCTCACGCGTGATCGCCCGCAACCCTTGCAGCCAGCGATCAGGGGCGGAAATCACCCCGCCCTCGCCCTGTACCGTTTCCAGGATCATGGCCGCCGGCTGGGTCACGCCGCTTTCCGGGTCGGCGAGCAGGTGGCGGATGTAATGCAGGCTGGCGTCGATCGCCTGCTCGCCGCGCAGGCCGAACGGGCAACGGTAGTCATGTGGATACGGCAAGAATTGCACCCCCGCCAGCAGCCCACCCAAGGCATTTTTCGGCCCCAGGTTGCCGCTCACAGACAGCGTGCCAAGGGTCATACCGTGATAGGCACCATGGAACGCCAGGATGCTCTGCCGCCCGGTTGCCGTGCGCGACAGCTTGAGCGCCGCCTCCACTGCGTCCGCCCCCGTGGGGCCACAGAACTGGATGCGCGCGTCCTTGGCGAAGTCGCCAGGCAGCAGATCGAAAATCGTCTCTACGAAGGCATCCTTGATCGGCGTACTCAGATCGAGGGCATGTAGCGGTATGCCCGAGGCCAGGGTCTTCTGGATCGCCTCCACGGTCACCGGGTGATTGTGCCCCAACGCCAGGGTACCGGCACCGGCCAGGCAATCGATGTACACCTGCCCCCGCGAGTCCTCAACGTACACCCCCTGCGCCCGCTTGAGCTCCAGCGGTATGCGCCGTGGGTAGCTGCGCGCATTCGACTCACGCTGCATTTGCCGCTGCAATGCCGGCGTGCTGTCCAGGCAGTAGCGCTGGCTTAGCCCGGTGTGCCGGTACTGGAGTTCGAGCGCGGTGTTGGTGATCGGGGTGATTGCATTCATGAGTGCATCCTCGTGTCGCGCGGATAGCGCGTTATCTGACGACGCTGCCGGAACGTGCGTCATGCCGCGAACGACCAGCCAACTCAGGCGATTCCAAGTTGCTGCTATCGGCTACCGGGCAACGTCACCTGCAAGGCCATGACCAGCTCAATGGGTGCGCAAGGCATCAGCCGCGATCCTGGGGCTGCATGGCTTGACGCAAGCTCAAAGGCCGCATGTCAGTCCAGGCCGACTCGATATAGGCCAGGCACTCATCCTTGCTGCCCTGCTTGCCGGCCGCGCGCCAGCCTTGGGGTATCTCCTTGTAATCCGGCCAGAGGGAATACTGCTCCTCGAAGTTGACTACAACCAAAAATCGCGTGTCAGGACTGTCCAGACTCATGTTCCACTCCGTTTCCACTGAAGGTGCGAGTGCTCGTAGGGTAAGCTTCGCATGCGAGCGGCCGTAGGATAATACAGTTAATAATAATTATCATTAGGTATTGGCGTGATGCGTTTACACGCCCTGCTGTCACAGACCCCTGCTGTCACAGACAGAGTTCGCCTGCATGCCCCCGGTTTGTTTATACTGATCGCCACCAGTGATAACGAGTCTCAACAGCAAGCGACTGACTATGCCTCGACCCACAGCCTCCCTGACCACGTATTGCGCAATGCCGCCTGACGGTGACACTGGGCCTCGAGGATGATCGCCAGCCTCGCCCCGCTGTTCAGCGGCCCGCTGGCGGACTATGGGGAAAACCTGCAACTGGCCAGTGATCAACAGCAGGCAATTGCCGCCTCGCAACTGTTTCAGCCGGACTATTTCGCCGAGTTCATTCGTGAACTGGCAGCCCGCCACGGCAGCGACGATTTCATAGCGCTGACCTCTATCTGGTCGAAATGGTATTTCTGCTTCATAGCACCCGCCGTGGCGGCCAGCTTGCTCTTGCAGCGCGAGTTGCCTATCGCCCTGAGTGATGTCGGTGTCACCCTCTCGGCAACGGGAAAGCCGCTTGGCCTGCACCTGCCCCATGAAGGCAGCGTTCTGCCACCCAGCGCGCCCTTCGCGCGCTTCGACGCCTTGATCGAGCGGCATCTGCAACCGGTGATCGAGGTAATGGCCAGCGTCTCGAAAGCCTCGCCACGACTGTTCTGGAGCAACGCCGGCAACCTCTTCGAATTCGCTACTACCCAAATCGAACTGCATCGATTGGCAACGTTCGATTGCGCAGCCCCGGCCAGAACCGTGCTGGAGAGCCGCCTGCGCCCCGATGGCCGGCGCAATCCGCTGTTCGCCCCGGTGTACTACAAGGACGTCGGCGCTAACGAACCGCAGCGGTTACGCCGTATCTGCTGCATTCGCTACCGCCTGCCCGGCATCGGCTATTGCAGCAGTTGCCCACTCGACCGCGACAAAGTACCCGAATAAGCCGCTCCAAGCGGCTACCTGACCAACTGGAAAGGCTTCTCGCTGGTGTGGTCATAGTCCACCAACTGGCCGTAATCAAGCCGGTAGATGCGATCGGCCACGTCGAAGTAGCGGTCATCGTGAGTGATGGCGATGACCGTTTTTCCGGCCGCCTGCAACTCGGGCAGCAGCTCGTGGTAGAACACGTGGCGGAACACCGGGTCCTGGTCCGCCGCCCATTCGTCGAGCAGCAGCACCTCGCGCCCCTCCATCATCAGCAACAGCAGGGCCAGGCGCTTGCGCTGCCCCTGTGAAAGGGCTGTGGTAGACAGGCGTCCCTCGACGAACTGGACTTTGTGCGACAGCCCCAAGCGTTGCAGATAGTGATCGACCCGCTCCTCCAGCCCATCGAGCTGGCCGTTCTCACCGAGCACATCGGCGAACAGATAGAAGTCGGCGAAGATTGCCGCGAAATGCTCGCGGTGCCACTCGCTGTTCGAGACGTCCAGCGTCACGCCATTGAGCGCGACCGTCCCCTCGCCTGGCTGGTAGAGCCCGGTCAGCAATTTGGCCAGGGTCGACTTGCCGCTGCCATTGCCGCCGACGATAAAGATCAGTTCGCCACGGCGAACGTGCAGATCGATGGGCCCCAGCTGGAAGGCGAATTCGTCGCTCTGCCCGGGGTAGTGGTATTGCACGTTGCTCAGGCGCAACTCACGGAAAGGCTCGGCAGCCTTGGGCGGCAAGGTGAAGTGCACCGTCTCGCCCAGGGCCAGGTCATCGATGGCCTGCAAGGCCACATGGCCGCGGATCACCGCCGGCACGGCATCGAGGATCATCGAGATCGGCGTACGCAGGAACATGATCGCCAACACGTAACCCATCACCACCTGCTGGCTCAGCAGCCCGAGGCCCTGACCGAGGAAGAACAGCGTACCGATCAACACGAACACCAGCAGCGACGTCCAGTTCAGGTTGATCGCCCACAGGGTATCGGCGCGTACCGAGGCCTGCAGCGAGGCCTGCGCGATCGGCTCCAGGCGCTGGTTGTACAGCATCTGCCGACGCTCCCGGCTCAAGGCCAGTTCGCAGCGACCGTTAATGGTTGCCTCGAACTGCTCGGTCAACCGGTCGTCCTGCTGCCGCACCTGCTGCATCAGGCGCTTGACCTTGCGCCCGAGCAGCACGTCTATCAGCACGCCGAAGGCGATCACCGCCAGGGTCAGGGCGAAGAAGGGCAGGCTCAGCCAAGCCATGTAAGCCAGGCCAGCCAGCAGCAGCAAGCCGTTGTACAGCGAGATCGGCAATTGCTTGAAGGCCGTGGCCACGGTGGTCACATCCTTGGTCAGCGCGTTGTAGATGCGCGGGCTGCCCAGTCGCTCAATGCGCTCCAGGGCGGTGCCCAACACCTTGCCCACCAAACGCAGGCGCAACTGATAGACCAGGCGATGGCCAATCTGCACCAGCAGCCACTGGGCCAGGGTGCCGCTGACGAACAGCAGCAACAGCAGGCCGGCGAACAGCGCCAGCGCCTGGCTCAGGTCATCCAGTCCCTGCTCCAGGCTGCGGTTGATATAGCCGATCAGGCCGATGCTGCTGGCCGCACTCAAGGCACTGCACAGCACCGCCAGAAAAATGCGCCAGCGCGCATCATGCAGCAGTTCCTTCAATAACATCATCAGTTCGACACCTTCTCGGCTGGGTGTTGCGGCGCAATGCTTGGCGCTAGCAAGGACATCAGATCCGCACTCAGACGCGGTTCGGCAACGATCGCATGATGGCCGACATCCAGGCTCCAATCATGCAGCGCCTTGCGCGTGTGCGCCTGCCAGGAGGTGCGCAGATCACCGTGGGCATTGCTGCGCCACAACCAGATGGGCACGTCGACCACCGGTAAGGTCTGTTCGTAAAGGCGCGTCTTGATCGCCCGGTAGCGCACCATCACAGCCTGCAACTCGGCATCAGCGCCGTGGGATTGCAGGTGCTCACGCACCTCGGCGTCGGCCAGCATGCGGGTCACCCCCTCGGCATAATCGCAATCGACCAGTTGCCGGGCCAGACGCTCGCGCAACGTATCGCCAAGCGGCCGTGAACGGCTGCGACACAGGAACACCAAGTCGGCGAGCAACTGGCCACCCTCGTCGCCGTCGCCAGCAAGGCTGCGCTGCGGATCATGATCCACCGTCGCCAAGGCCTTGATGGTGAAACCGGCTGACTGTAGGTGCGCAATCAACAGCAGCGCCAGGCGCGAAGCCAGGCACCAGCCCAGTACCACCAGCGGCCGCTGCTTGAGCGACTCAGGAATGCTCTGCACATAGCGCTGCAGCAGCCTGCCCAGATCCTTGCTTTCCCAACCCTCGCCAAATGCCGCCAGACCATAAACGGCCTGCTGTTCGCCAAGTTGCGCCACCAACGGTCGGTAGTCTTTCAGGTGACCCTCCGCGCCATGTACCAGGAGCAAGGCCGGCGCCTCACCGGCCACGTCGTTCAGTACCTGCCAGCCCTCACTATTCGCGCCCTGATCGAGGCTCTGCACCAGTTCGCGCACGGTCTGCCGCTCGAACAGCAGATTAGTTGGCGGGTTGAGCCCCAATTGTTCGCGAATCAGTGCCACCACCTTGATCGCCGCCAGGGAATGCCCGCCCGTGGCGAAGAAGTTGTCGGTCACGCCGAGATCCTCGACACCCAACACGCGGCACCAGATTTCCAGCACGGCACTTTCCAGTTCGCCGACCGGGGCCACCCGCGCACCTTGCAGGCGCTGCCGGGCACGCTCCAGCAGCGCCTGCCGATCGAGTTTGCCATTGCTGGTCAGCGGCAGGGCTTTCAGGGCGAAGATGCCGGCGGGCAGCATGTAGTCCGGCAGTTGTTGGGCCAAATCGTCGCGCAGCAGGTCCGCGGCCCGGCTCTGCCCTGGCTCCTCCACAACGAAGGCCAACAAGCGCTCACCATCAAGCAACACCGCCGCCTGCTCCACACCCGGCAGGTTGCGCAACGCCTGTTCGACCTCCGCCAGTTCCAGACGAAAACCGCGAATCTTCACCTGCTGATCATTGCGCCCGAGAATGCGCAAGGCGCCATCGGCCTGGCGCAACGCCAGATCACCGGTGCGATACAGGCGTGCGCCGGACCGCGGGTCTTGGCCGAATGCCGAACTGCCGACATCCCCCAGGTAGCCACGGCCGACACTGGCCCCGGCCACGCACAACTCGCCCGCCTGCCCGCAAGGCACGGGGCGCTGTTGTTCGTCGAGCAGATAGATGCGGTTGTTGCCGAGCACCTGGTCAAGGGCCGTGCCGCTCGCCCCCTGCTCGCTGTCGATGGCCCGCCAGAGCACGCCGACCGTGGTTTCGCTCGGCCCGTAGTGGTTGTACAGGCGGCAACCAGACCCTGCCGCTGCCAGCCGCGCCAGCAGGCTCTCACCCACCGCTTCGCCGCCAAGCACCAGCACCTGACGCGGCAGCACACCCTCCAGCGGATGCTCGCCGATCAAGGCCTCGAGGTGCGATGGAACGATCTTCAGCACATCCAGCGGATGATCGCGCAGCTCCTCGGCGAAGGCCTGCGCATCGGTGACGCTGGCCTGGCTCAGCAGGTGCACACAGCCCCCCTGCAGCCACGCCGGGTACAGCACGGTATTGCCCAGGTCGGCGAGCAGCGACGACACCAGCCCGTAATGACCACCTGCCGGCAAATCCAGCGCGTGAGTGATCTGGCTCGCGTAGTGGCGTAGCTGCCCCTGCTCGATCTGCACGCCCTTGGGCTTGCCGCTGGTGCCCGAGGTGTAAAGCACATAGGCCAGGTGCTGCGGCGCGCTGGCCACAGGCGCGGCGAGTGGTGCAGCGCTGCTGGCCTCCGACCAGGCCAGGCTGGGCACCTCGCAGATCAGGCTCGACTCATCCAGATGCAGCAGAACAGCAGGTTTGGCATCCTCGAGAATGCTGGTCAGACGCAGCGGTGGCAGCGCCGGGTCCAGCGGCAGATAGGCCGCGCCGGCCTTGAAGCAGGCAAGCATGGCGACCAGCATCTGCGCGCCACGCGGCAGCAGCAGCGCCACCACTTGGTCAGGGCCAACGCCGGCCTGCTGCAAGCTACCGGCCACCCGTTCGCTCAGTTCATCCACCTCGGCATAGGACAACAGCCGCCGGCCATCGCGCAGCGCCGGACTGTGCGGCTGGTGGCGCGCATGGGCACGGAATCGCTCGACGATATCGACGTCCGTTGGCAGTTCCCCGCCAGCCACTGTGGGCTGCCCCTCCTCCGCCAGCAAGGTATCCAGGCCGTCCAGCGGCGCTTGCGGCGCCTGCAGCAGTTGGCCGATCCAGTGCACGTAACGGCGCAGCAAGAGCTGCATCTGCTCACGGCGATACAACCCGGTGTCGTACACCAGCGCCAACTGGCCCTGGCCGGATTCATCCAGCAGCCAGTGCAGTTGCAGTTCCACCGGTGTGTCGAAGGACAAGGCCTGCAGCGCCTGTACCTCGGCCAGATGCTGCACGCGCAGCCCGGCCTGATAGCTGGCACGCCACTCCGGCAGCAGCTCGGCCTGGCCGAGGTACTCCTGCCAGAGCACGGCGTTTTCCAGTTGCCGGGCCAGCTGCCGGGCCAGACTGACCCAACTGGCGTGCTCGGACAAATGCACCTGCATGGGCAGCGTTTGCTCGAACAGCCCGTAGGCGCCCTGCAGCTCCTCATAGTCGTCACGCGGGTCGTGCTGCAGGCCCAACTGCGCATGGCGCTGACCGTTCAGGCGGCCGAGCAAGGCGCCCCAGGCTGCCAGGGCGAGTGGTTCGATGGCCAAAGCCTCGCTCCCGGCCAGTGCCTGCACGGAACTGCACAGTGCAGGTTCCAGCGCCTGCTGCACGCAGCCACGGGCACCGCTGGCCATGCCATAGCGCTCGATCAGGCGCAGCCCCGGCACCTCCTGCAGGGCCAGGTTGCGCCAGAACTGCGCGCCCTGCTCGGCGTCCTCGTCCAGTTGCAGGCCGGCGATCCACTCGGCGTAGTCGCTGTACTGCATCGGCTCGGCCTCCAGTGCCGCGCCCTGCCCCAGCAGCTCACGCCGCAGTTGCTCGAGGCTGTGCAGGTCCAGCGAGCAGGCCGGCAGCGCCAGCCATAGCTGCTCGTCGCGCCACCAGGCCAGCAGGTCGGGCTGCTGCGCCAGGCACTGGGCCTGGGCGTCGCGCTGCCAGGCCGCCGCATCGGTGCCGGCACCCGCCTGGTGCCAGTCCAGGCGCAACTCGCCCGGCTCGGCCACGCGCTGGCGCAGGCCAGTGGCGCCGAGCGGGCGCTGATAGCGCAGGCGCAGCGCATCGTGTTGGCCCAGGGCGTCACGCAGACGCTGTTCGACCCGCTCTGGCGCAACGCCGGCGAGCGTCATGCGCACCCAGCGGTACGCCTGCGGGTTGGCCTCGGCCAATTGCTTCTGGGCCGGGGAAAGAGGCAGGCCAAGATCCATCATGGTGTCATCTCCAGAGCGTTTTCCTCAGCCGTCGCCGGTGCGGCCGCGACCTGATCGCGGCGATAGATATCGCCCATGGCGACGACGATGCGCCGATCGCCCTCGAAGGGGTCGCGGGCATGGGCGGCGAGCATGTTGTCGAGCATCACCACGTCGCCGCGCTGCCAGTCGAAGCGCACCGCACAACGCTCGTAAGCGGCATTGATCGCCTCGATGGCGGCCTCTTCCAGTTCGCTGCCATCACCGTAGAACACCTGCCGGGGCATGACGCTATCGCGCCCCTTGAGGAACTGCTCACGGATATCGGCATCGAGAAACGCCGGATGGTAGAGCTGGATCTGGTTGAAGAAGCTGGCATCGCCGGTCAGCGGGTGGAGGATCACCGCCGGACACACCTGGCGCGTGTGCAATTCGTTGGCGCCGCGCCACTCGAACTCGATCCCGCCCTCATGGCAGATGCGCTCGGCCTCAGCACGCTCTTCAGTCTGGAAGAAGTGCTGCCAGCTGACATCCAGGCTGGCGCTGAAATTGCGCACGTACATCAGTTGCTTGCAACGCAGCTTGACCTGCAGCCAGGCCGGCAGCTCGCGGTACACCTCACGGCTGTCGACGATGGGCGTGGCCCCGCCGCTGGTGGCCGGCGTCTCGCAATAGAACCACTGCCGGCGCGGCCAGCGATGTTGGTGAGCGCTCTCATTGTGGAACATGATCATGCGGTCCTTCGGATAGGGCGTGGACTTGTAGATCTTGTTGCCGCCCTCCTTCTTCGGCAGATCGCCATACTGGCCGTACAGCTCCGGGCACAATGCCTGGCAGAACTGCTCGAAGTCCGCCGGGGTCGGCAGATCGAAACCACGAAAAATAATCCCGCCGTGCTCGCGCAGCCAGCTTTCCACCTGCTCGCGATGGGCCTCGGCCCACACGGCGGGGGCCAGCTCGCGCTCGCGCAGTTGCACCAGCAGGGGGAAGCTGGATCCGGCACGCAGCGGCCGGGTTTCGATCGGTGTGGCCGCGGCAGCCGGGCCATTCTGGCGCAGCTTGCCGAGCTTGCTCATTTTGCGTTGCAGCGGGTTGCCCGTGGTGGTGGACATGGCAGCAGCTCCCTTGGAAGGCAGAGATAAGGCATCGATGGGGCTGTCCGGCGCACCCAGCGCAGCCTCGAGCAGCGCCAGGAAGCTGTCGCGCAAACGCTCGATGGTGGCTGGGCGGAACAGGCTGGTGCGATACACCCAGCGCAGGCTGAGGGCATCGCCGTCGGCAGTGGCGAACAGCGCCATGTCGAACTTGGAGTGTTGTTGTTCACGGCTCACCGGCGTGACCTCGAGATTGCCTAGGCGGCGCGGCTGACGCGGCGTGTTGTCCAGTACGAAAAGGGTCTGCAGCAGCGGATGCTGGTTGGCCCCACGCGGCAGGTCGAGACATTCCACCACCTGGTCGAACGGGGTGTCCTGCCAGGCGAAGGCATCCAGGCAGACATCGCGCACCAATGCCGCCTGCTCACGGAAGCTGAGCTCCGGTTGCAGGCGAATGCGCAACGCCAGCAGGTTGACGAAGAAGCCGATCAGCGCCTCGGTCGCCGGGTGTTCGCGGTTGGCCACGTCGGTGCCGATGACCAGGTCGCGGCCCTGGGTCTCGCGCTGCAGCACGGCGGCATAGACAGTCAGCAGCAACATGAACAGCGATAAGCCGCTCTCACGCTGCAAGGCCTCCAGGCGTGCCAGCGTCGCCGCTGGCAACTGGAAGTCCAAGGCCGCACCACCACTGTTATCGCGCTCGCCGCGTGGGAAGTCGAACGGCAACGGCACCTGGCTCGGTACGCCGGACAGGGTACGTTGCCAGAACTGCTGGCCCTGGCGCTGACGGGCGCGCAGCGCCGCTGAAACCTGCCAGGCGGCATAGTCGACGTACTGGATCGCCAGTTCGCGCTCCACGGGCAGCCGGCCCTGGCTGTAGGCCTCGTAGCCTTCGACCAGCTCACCGATCAGCACCGAGCCGGACCAGCCGTCGGAGGCGATATGGTGCAGCACCAGTTGCAGCACATGTTCCTGCTCGTACAGGCGATACAGCACCGCGCGCAGCGGTGCCTCAACGCTCAGGTCGAACGGGCGCGCGGCCATCTCATGTTCAGCCTGCGCCCACTGCGCCTGGCTCACGGTCGCCAGTTGCAGCGTCAACGCAAAATCCGCCTGGATGCGCTGGCGCGCCTCGCCCTGCTGCTGATGGTAGGTGGTGCGCAGGATCGCATGGCGCCTTACCACACGCTGCAAGGCCCGCTGCAACGCCTGGGTATCAAGGGCACCCCGAAGGCGCACGTTGCTGCTCATGTTGAAGCTGCTGTCGCTCGGCTGCAGTTGCTGCATCAGCCAGACCCGTTGCTGCGCAGGTGACAGCGGCTGGTCGATGTGCTGATCGACCCGCGCGATGTTCAATCCAGCCGGGTCGATGGCGGTGGCCTGGGTTTCCAGGCGCGTCGCCAGCTCCGTCAGCGAAGGCGTCTCGAACAGCCAGCGCAGCGGCACCTCGAACCCCTGCTCGCGCAGCCGCGAACGCACCTGCGCGGCCATCAGCGAGTGTCCGCCGAGTTGGAAGAAATGCCCATCGAGCGGCACCTGCTCGAGCTGCAGCACCTGGCCCCAGATCTCCCTCAGCAGGGTCTCGCTGGCGCTCAGCGGCCGCTGCGCGCTGCCTGCTGCCGCCTGCTGCTGGTTGCGCAACTGCGGCAATTGCTGGCGATCCACCTTGCCATTGCTGTTGAGCGGCAATTCTGGCAGCGCTTGCAGATGAGTTGGCAGCATATACACCGGCAGACGTGCCTGCAGATGTTCACGCAGCTCGTCTGCGCTCGGCTCGCCAGACAGACTGGCAACCCAGAACGCGGCCAGGTGCTCACCCTGCACCGCCACCACCGCCTGGGCGACCCCCGGGTGACCGAGCAGCGCCGCCTCGATCTCGCCCAGCTCGATACGGAAGCCGCGCAGCTTGATCTGATCGTCGCTGCGGCCCAGGTAATACAACTGCCCATCGGCCTGCCAGCGGGCCACATCGCCGGTGCGGTACAGGCGCCCGCCAGCGCCGCCGAACGGGTCGGCGATGAAACGCTCGGCGCTCAGCGCCGGCTGCCCGGCATATCCACGGGCCAGTCCAAGGCCTGCGATATACAGCTCGCCGGCACGGCCTGGTGGAACCTCACAGAGGAACTCGTCGAGCACATGGCAGCGCGTGTTGAGCAGCGGCCGGCCAATTGGCACAACCGGCTGATGTAGCTCCTCCACCAACGTCTGGGTCGACCAGACGCTGGTTTCGGTCGGCCCGTAGACGTTGATCAGGCAGCCGACGAGCTGCTGCAGCTCGCTGGCCATTTCCGCCGCCAGGGCCTCGCCGCCGGCCAGGGCGACCTGCCCGGCCAGCACCTGGCGATCCCCCTGCAGCAGCATCGCCCAGGTCGCCGGGGTGGCCTGGATCAGTTCCACCGCCCGCTCACGTATCAACTGCGCCAGCAGCAGCGGGTCCTGGCGCTGCTCGTCATCGGCGAGCACCACGCTACCGCCGCGCACCAACGGCAGGCACAGTTCCAGGCCGCTGATATCGAACGTCACGGTGGTCAGCGCCAGGTAGCGCTGCACGCCCTCCAGCGGCAAGGCGCGCTCCATGGCCAGCAGGAAGTTGGCAAAGTTGCCCCGGCTGATCTGCACGCCCTTGGGCTGCCCGGTGGAGCCGGAGGTGTAGAGCGTGTAGGCCAGTTGCTGCAGGTGCCTCGGCAGCGCCGGTGCATCGGCCGGCTGCGCCTGTAACGCCAGGTCCCGCCAGAGCTGGCAGCGCAACGTGGCCGGGAAATGCTCATCCTGAAGGTCGCACAACAGCAGATGCGGCCGTGCCCGCTGCACAATGGCCGCCTGCCGCGCAGGCGGATGGCTTGGATCGAGCGGCAGGTACTGCGCCCCGGCCTTCTGGATGCCCAGCAGGCAAACCAGCAGGCGCTCGTCGCGCGGCAGGCAGAAGGCGATCGTGGATTCCGCCGTCACACCTTGCGCCAACAACCAGTGCGCAAGCTGGTTGGCCTGTGCCTGCAACTGCCCGTAGCTCAGTTGTCGGTCGCGGCAGAACACCGCGGTGCGCTCGGGATGCAAGGCGGCCTGAACCTCGAAGCGGGTCACGAAATCCGCCTCGATGTCCAGCTCGGCAGATTCGCCCCCGCTGTGCAGGCGTTGTACCGACCGCAGTGGCAGCGCCAGCAGCGGCTGCTGCAGATCGAGATGCGCCAAGCTGGACAGCACGCCCAGGTAATCGTCCACCAGGCACTGAATGCGGGCCGGGTCGAACAGCGCGGTGGCGTACTCGACTATCAATTGGCTGCTGGCCTCATCGCCGCGGCCCTGGCTGAACAGGTTGAAGGTCAGGTCGAACTTGGCGCTGATTGCCCCCTGCGGCAATGCCAGGGGCGCTACCGTGACGCCCGGCAGTTGCAGATTGCGCTCGCCGAGGTGATCCACCTGGTAGTTGAACATGGCCTGGAACAATGGCGTGCGGTCGAGGCTGCGCTCGACCTCGAGCACGTCGAGCAGGCGCTCGAACGGCAATTGCTCATGGACCCGGTCATCCGCCAGGCGTTGGCCAAGGCGCTGCAGAAAACGCTCCAGGCTTTCCAGCTCATCAAGCTGCACGCGATACGCCAGGGTGTTGACGAACAGACCGACCAGCGCCTGGCTGTCCGCCGCGTCACGCCCGGATACCGGCAGGCCGATGGCGAAATCGCGGCGCCCGGCGTGTTTCCAGAGCAGCAGCTGCTGCGCGGCGAAATACAGCACGAAGGGGGTCACCCCAAGCTGCTTGGCACGGGCCGCGATTGCCGAGGTCAGCTCGCCTGGCAACGGGAACTGCTCACGCGCGCCGGCATACGCCTGCACTGCCGGGCGCGGGCTTTCGCTGAGGGCCAGCGGCTCGTCACTCAAGCCCTGCAGGCGCTGCTGCCAGTAATCGAGCAGTACCTGGCCGGCCTCCCCTTCCAGCGTCTGGCGCTGCGCTTCGATCACTTGCAAAAGGCCCGTTCTGGGCGCGGGCTGACGGCCCTCGTAGAGGGCGGCCAGATCCTGCACCAGCAGTCCCATGGACCAGCCGTCCACGGCGATATGGTGGGCGTTGAACAGCAGGCGATAGTCGTCTTCAGCGAACTGGAACAAGTCAATGGCCACCAGCGGCCCCTGGGCCAGGTCGAAGACCCGCTGCGCGGCCAGGGCAATCGCTGCCTCCCGTGCATCCGCCGGCGATGCACGCAAATCGTGCAGGGCGAAGCTGGCCTCGGGCGCCTCCACCAGGCGCTGACGCACCTGCCCGTTGTCCTCGAAGAAGCGGCAACGCAGGGCTTCGTGACGTTCGATCAGGCTCAGGCAGGCGCTGCGCAAGCGTGGCACGTGCAATTCACCCTGCAAGACCAGCAGTTGCGTGACGTTGTAGGCAGTGGTGTCGGGTTCGAGCTGCTGCATGAACCACAGCCGCTCCTGGGCATGGGATAGCCGCGCCACGGCACTGGCCAACGCTGGCGACGCCTCTGCCGGCTCGCTGCGGGTGGCAGGCGCTGGCTCCAGAGCGGCCGCCAGTTGCCGCGGCGTGGGGTTTTCCAGCAACTGGCGCGGCATCAGGCGCAGGTCGGCCTGGCGCAGCCGGGCGATCAGTTGCAGGCTGAGAATCGAATCGCCACCAGCAGCGAAGAAGTCGTCGTCCAGCCCCAGTTGCGGCTGGCCCAGCAGTTCGCGGAAGGCCGCCAGAATACTGGCCAGACGCGGCTGTGCGCGGCAGTCGGCACTTGCTGCCATGGCCGCCAGGGTCGGCTGTTCCAGCACGTCGCGCGGCTGCAGACGGAGCCCTTCGCGTGCGGCCAGGCCGATCAGTTGCAAGCTGAGAATCGAATCGCCGCCGAGGGCGAAGAAATCGTCCTGGCGAGTGACCGCGGCGCAGCCGAGCACCTGGCACCACAGCCGGGCCAGCAATTGCTCGCTGACGCCCTGGGGCGCCTGCCCGCCCTCATCCACCGCCACGTTAGTTTCAGGCTCGGGCAAGGCGCGGCGATCCAGCTTGCCATTGGCGGTCAGCGGCAAGGCGTCCAGGCTCGACCAGTACGCCGGCTGCAGCGGTTCGGGCAATTGCGCCCGGGCCTGCGCCTGGATGGCGCTCAGTTCGTCCGGGGTCAGGCGCGGCGCGAGATAGGCCACCAGTTGCATGCGCCCCTGAATCTCGCGTGCCAGCACAGCGGCTTCGCGTACCCGCGCTTGCCGGCTCAGCCAGGTACTGACCTCACCGGGCTCGACGCGGAAACCGCGAATCTTCACCTGATCGTCCTGGCGCCCGAGGAACGCCAGACGCCCATGGTGATCCAGGCGTACCCGATCACCGCTGCGGTAGAAACGCCGCCCTGCGTCATCGATGAAGGCGGCGGCAGTGACGTGCGGCTGGCCAAGGTAGCCCAGCGCGACCTGAGGGCCGCCGATCAGCAACTCGCCCGCCACGCCGCGCGGCACGGGCTGGCCCGCCGCATCGACGATCCGCAGCTCGGCACCGGCCAATGGTTGGCCCAGCGGCAGGTAAGCGCCCTGCCCGGCCTCCGTCACCTCGCCACAAACCACACCGACGGTGGTTTCCGACGGGCCGTAGTGGTTGAACACGCGCAGCTGCGGCGCCAGTTCGCGGATGCGGGCGAACAGCGCCGCATCGAAGCCTTCACCGCCCAGGATCAGCAACTGCCGCGGCAGTACCCGCCGGGCATCGTCCAGCGCCAGCAGGCCACGCAAATGCGAGGGGGCGATCTTCAGGCAGTCCACGGGATGTTGGGCCAGGAAATCGGCCCAACCTGGTGGATCGAAGGCCAGCGCGGCCTCCGGCAGGATCAGCGGATCACCTGAGTGCAAGGCGGCGAAGACGCAGGTCAGGCCGAGGTCGGCGGCGACCGTGGCCAGGGTCGCCCAACGGCTGCTGGCGCTGGCCTGCAGGCGCTGGCTGACGGCGGCGGCGTAATGCGCCAGGTTGGCATGGCTGACCAGCACGCCCTTGGGCTGGCCGGTGGAGCCCGAGGTGTAGATCAGGTACGCGGCCTGCTCAGGCTGGCTAAGGCTGGGCACAGGCTGGCACGGTGCGGGCGCGGCGAGATCGGCGGCGCTCAGTTGCAGACGCGCGACCGCGCCGTTCAGCGCTGGCGCCTCGGCCAGGGTCAGCAGCAGGCTCGCCGCGCTGCTTTCAAGCAGTTGCTGCAAGCGCTGCACGGGCTGCGCCGGGTCGAGGAACAGGCAGGTCGCACCACGTTGCCAGCAGGCCAACATCGCCAGCACCTGCTCGGCGCTGCGCGGCATACACAGGGCGACTACCTGGCCGGGGCCGACGCTCTGCTCGGCCAGGCGCAGCGCCAGTGCCTGTACGGCATTGGCCAGATCGCCGTAGGCCAGCGACTGCCGCGTATCGCACAGGGCGGGTGCTTGCGGCGTGCGCGTGGCCCACTGCTGCACCTGTCGATCCAGCGGCTCAGGGCTGGCGCCCAGCGCGGGGCCATGCAGTTCGCTGCCCGGCGAGGCGAGGCGCAGTGCCGACAACCGCTGCCCGGGATTGACTGATGCCTCCTGCAGGATGGCCTGCAGATCGTCGAGCAGTTGCTCAATGGTGGCCGCCTCGAACAACTCGTCGCTGTATTCCAGCTCGCAGCGCAGGCGCTGGTCGGCGCAACGCAGCAGACGCAGTGTGAGATCGAAACGGGCATGGCGCTGCGGCGGGTCGAGCACCTCGACGCTTACCCCCGGAAGGCTCAGGGTGCGGCTTTCGGGTAATTCGACCTGCACGAACATGGCCTGGAACAACGGGCCGGAACGCGGCCGGTCGAGGGCTTCGAGGATCTTTTCATACGGCAGGGTCTGCTGGTCGAACGCTGCCGCCACGCTGTCGCGGGTGCGCAGCAGGGCGCTGCGAAAGTCCGGGTCGTCCTCCAGGCGCTGGCGAATCACCAGGGTGTTGAGCAGCGGCCCGATCAGCGGCGCCAGCTCGGGGCGATCGCGTTGCGCCACCGAAGTACCCAGGCACAGGTCACGCTCGCCGCTGTAGCGCGCCAGCAGCCAGGCAAAGGCGGTCAGGCCAAAGATATACAGGGTCACGCCCTGCTCGCGGATGGCCCCATCCACCTGCGCCGACAAGTCAGCTGGCAGTTCGCGCACCCGTACCGCGCCGCTATGACGGCGCTGGTTCGCGGGCGGACGCGGATGATCGAAGGGCAAGGCCAGCGGACCGGGCGCATCGGCCAACTGGCTGCACCAGTAATCGAGTTGCTGGCGGCAGGCGTCGCTGGCCAGCCACTCATGCTCCCAGGCGGCATAGTCGGCGTACTGGATGTCGAGCGGCGGCAACTGGGCTGGCGCGCCCAGGCTCGAGGCACGGTAGCCCTCGGCCAGCTCGCGGGTCAGTTGCTGGGCCGACCACGCGTCGTAGGCGACGTGGTGGATGGTGAAGAACAGCCAGGTGCTGCCCTGCTCGGCGTCGCTGAACACGCGCCAGCGCCAGGGCACCTCGCGGCTCAGGTCGAAAGGCTCGGCCAGTTGCCGGGCGTACTCGTCGGCGCACCATTGCTGCGGGTCGGCAAGCGCCTCGCGGGGTAACGGCTCGACCGCCGGCAGGCCCGCCGTCCAGGGCTCGCAGTGCGCCTGCAAGTGGCCTCGGGCATCGGCCACGTAGCGAGTGCGCAGGATCGTGTGTCGCTCCACCAGTTGCTGCATGGCCTGCTGCAGGCACGCCAGATCCAGACGGCCATCGAAGCGCAGCACCGAGCAGAGGTTGTACAGCGCACGGCTGCTCAGGGCCTCGGCCGAGAGAAAACGCAGTTGCGCATGGGCCAGCGGCACCGCTGCACCCTCCCTGCCAGCGGCCGGGACGATGGGCAGGCGCCAGCTATCGATGCCCTTCTCGGCCAGGCGCTGACGGAACAGTTGCTTCTTGTCCGCCGGCAGTGAGGCCAGGCGCTGGGCGATCTCGACAAAGGCCTGTTGGTTGGTCGCATTCATCTTCAGTCTTCCATCTCTGCCAGCAAACGCTGCATCTCATCCAGTGCCTGGTCGGTCGAAGGCCGCTGCGGGTTTTCGATCTGTTCGGCCAGGCCGGCAATGGTCGGGTTGTGGAACAGGCTGCGCAGTTCGACCTTGACGCCGAAGCGGCTCTCCACCCGGGTCATCAGGCGCATCGCCAGCAGCGAATGGCCACCGAGCTCGAAAAAGCTGGTGAGCACGCCGACCTGCGGCAGGTCGAGTAGCTCCTGCCACAGTTCGGCCAGTTCGTGCTCCAGCGCCGTACGCGGGGCCACGCCTTGCTCTGCCTGCGCTTGCGGCGCCGGCAGGGCCTTGCGGTCGATCTTGCCGTTGGCATTAAGGGCGAAACGCTGCACCTGGATGAAGCCGGCCGGCACCATGTACGCGGGCAGCAGGCTTTCCAGATGACGGCGCAGCGCCACCTCGTCGACCGGGCTCGCGGCCTGCAGCCAGGCGAACAGGTTGTGGCTGCGCGCATCGAGCATGACCACCGCCTCGTCCACGCCGGGATAACGGCGCAGCAGCGATTCGATCTCCCCCGGCTCGATGCGGAAACCACGCACCTTGACCTGGAAATCGGCGCGTCCGACATAGGCCAGGCGCCCATCGGTGCGTCGGCGCACCAAATCGCCGGTGCGGTACATGCGGCTGCCAGGCTCGCTGGCGAACGGATCGGGCAGGTACGCCGCTGCGGTGATCGCCGGCGCCCGCTGGTAACCACGGGTCACCCCGCTGCCCGCGATATACAGCTCGCCGGTGCTGCCCAGCGGCACTGGCCGCAGGCATTCGTCGAGTACGTAGCAACGGGTGTTGAGCAGCGGCATGCCAATATCGGCGACACCGGGCGGTACTTCCCGCAGCGCCTGGGTGGTCGACCAGACGGTGGTTTCCGTCGGGCCATAGGCGTTGATCAGCCTCACCCCCTTGGCCTGCAGCGCACTCACCAGTTCGGCCGGCACTGCTTCGCCGCCGATCAGGCCGCGCAGAACCGGCCAGTCGTCACGTCCGGTTTCCAGCAGGATCTGCCAGCCGGCTGGGGTGGCTTGGAACACCGTGGCACGGCGCAGCAGATCGAACAGGCGATGACCATCGACCACCTGCTCGCGGCGCGCCAGGAGGATGCTCGCACCCTTGAGCAGCGGCAGGAACAGCTCCGGCTTGCACATATCGAAGGCGTAGGTGGTGCTGGCCAGCCAGACGTCCTCGGCCGTCAGCGGCAACTGGCGGTCGAGGCCGGCAAGCAGGTTGCTCAGGTTGCCACGGGTGACCTGTACGCCCTTCGGTGTGCCGGTGGAGCCCGAGGTGTAGATCACGTAGGCCCGCTGCAGCGGCGCCACCGGTAATG
The DNA here is from genome assembly GCF_001645105.1 of Pseudomonas marginalis. Classification (GTDB taxonomy): domain Bacteria; phylum Pseudomonadota; class Gammaproteobacteria; order Pseudomonadales; family Pseudomonadaceae; genus Aquipseudomonas; species Aquipseudomonas petroselini. The sequence continues at coordinate 345,532 of NZ_LKEG01000036.1, read as the reverse complement.
CCAGGTCGTGCGCTGGCTGTTCGTCCAGCGGCAGGTGGTCGACGGCCAGGCTGTCGACACTGCCGAGTACGTCGGCGCAGGCCTGCTCACTGAGCACCAGCTGCGGCCGCGCATGCTCGATGATGAAGCGCAGCCGTTCGCCCGGTTGCTGCGGATCCAGCGGCAAGTAGGCCGCGCCCGCCTTGTGGATCGCCAGGATGCTGGGCAGCAGCCAGGGGCCACGGGTCAGGCACAGCGCGACCAGATCGTCGCAGCCGACACCCTGGGCGCGCAGCCAGTGGGCCAGGCGGTTGCTCAGGGCATTGAGCTGGGCATAGCTGTAGCGTTGCTCCTGGCAATCCACGGCCAGCGCATCCGGGGTGTGCAGGGCCTGGCGCTCGAAGCGCGCGATCAGATCCTGCGTCTCGCTCAGCGCATGCGCTGGCAGGTTCCACGTACGGCGTGTCAGGGCATGATCGGCATTCGCCAGGTCGATATCCCACAGCGGCGCCTCGGGCCGCGCCAGCATGCCGTCGAGCAGGTGACAGTACTCGTCGGCGTAGCGTTGCATGGTGCTGGCGACGAACAGCTCGGTGTTGTACTCCAGCACGCAGTGCCAGGCGCTGCCGTGCTGCTCGATATGCAGGCCGATGTCCACCAGGGCGCTGTCGCTCTCGACATCCAGGCGCTGCGCCGGCAGGCCGGCAAAACCCTGGCCGACCGCCGCCACGTCATCGCGCTGGATCAGGTTGAACAGCGCCTGGAACAGCGGCGTATGGCTGAGATCGCGGCGTACCTGCAAAGCCTCCACCAGCCGTTCGAAGGGCACGTCGCCGTGCTGCTGCGCGGTCAGGTGGGTGGCTTGCAACGCCTGCCAGAACGACGCCACCGATTGCAGTGGATCGATCTGGCTACGCAGCACCTGCGTGCTGGCGAAATAGCCGATGAGGTTGTCGGTGTGCGCCTGCTGACGCTGCGCCACCGGCAGGCCGATCCACAGCTCACGCTGCCCCGAATGCCTGGCCAGCAGCACTTTCCATGCTGCCAGCAGAGGCGCGAAGGCGGTCAGGCCATGGCGCTGCGCGGTGCCACGCAGGCGCTCGACCAACTCGACGGGCAACTCGAAACGCAGGCGCCGGCCGTGGTAGCCCTGCTCGGCAGGACGTGGCAGGTCGGTGGGCAGGTCCAGCACCGGCGGTTCGCCGGCCAGGGCCTGCCGCCAGTAGTCCAGCTGCGCTTCAATGCGTGCCTGCCCGGCAGGGGTCTGCCAACTGGCGGCGACATCGCTGAACTGCAGCTGCAGCGGCGCCAACGCCGCCTGGGTTGCGCCCAGCTCGGCCTGGTAAAGACGTTGCAGCTCATCGAAGAAGATCTCCAGCGAGCGGGCGTCGGCGATGATGTGGTGCAAGGTGGCCTGCAGCACGCTCTGACCTTCGCCCTGATACAGCCGCACCCGCCACAGCGGCGTTGCGCTCAGGTCGAAGGCGCGCTGCGCTTCCTCGCTCAAGGTGCGGGCGAAGGCGGGCGAATGCACATCCTGCTGCAAGGGCTCGACGCTGAGCAGCGTGCCGTGCAACTGCACGACCTGCTGCCGCGCGCCTGCTTGCGTCTCGCTGAACACGCTGCGCAGGCTGTGCTGGCGCTCCACCAGTTGTGCCAGCGCGCGCTCCAGGACTTCGGCTTGCAGCGTACCGTGCAGGTGCATGGCCAGTGACAGGTGGTAGGCCTGGGTATCGCCCTGCAAGCGGTCGAGGAACCACAGCCGCTGCTGGGTGAAGTGCAGCGGCGCCGGCGCCTCGCCGAATGCCCGCAGGATGCTCTCGCCTGCGCCCTCGGCCGTGGCCAGGATGGCCGCCAGTTCACCCAGGGTCGGGCACTCGAACACGCTGCGCAGCGGCAGTTGCCGCTCGTAGCGCTCGGCGATGCGCGCCACCAGCCGTGCCGCCAGCAGCGAATGGCCGCCGAGGGCGAAGAAATTGTCGCCTGCGCCAACCGCGTTGCAACCGAGCAGCTCGCACCAGAGTCCGGCCAGTTGCGCCTCCCAGGGTTTGCTCAGCTCGCCGTCGCGCTGACCTTCATGTTGGAGTGGAGCCGGCAGCGCCTTGCGTTCGACTTTGCCACTGGGGCTCAACGGCAAGCTGTCGAGACGCACGAACTGGCTCGGTAGCATGTAATCCGGCAGGTGCTGCGCCAGTTGCACGCGTAGCGCGGCGTCGCCCACGTCAGCACCCGCCGCCTGCGTCACCGAGTAGTAAGCCACCAGGCGCGCGCTGTCGCCGCTGCCGAGCAGCACCACAGCCGCTTCCCGCACCCCGGTGAGCCGCGCCAGCAGGGCCTCGATCTCGCCCAGCTCGATACGGAAGCCACGCAGCTTGACCTGGAAATCCAGGCGCCCCTGGTAGTCCAGGCTGCCTTTGGCGTTGCGCCGCACGCGGTCGCCGGTGCGGTACATGCGCGCCCCCGGCACGAAAGGATCGGGCAGGAAGCTCACCGCACTCAGGGCAGGTGCGGCGAAATAGCCACGCCCCAGGTTGGCACCCGCCAGGTACAGCTCGCCGGAAACGCCCGGAGCCACGGGTTGCAAGTCGGCGTCCAACACATAGGCGGCGGTGTTGACCACCGGCCGGCCGATCGGCACCTCCACCCCGCCCTTCTCGCCCTGACGCGGCTCGAAGGTGCTGTAGACGGTGGCCTCGGTCGGCCCATAACCGTTGATCACCTGGGCACCACGCTGCTCCATGGCCTCGGCCAGCGCGCACGGCAGGGCCTCGCCACCGGAAATGGCGCGCACGCCCTGCCAACTGCGCCCGGTGTGCGCCACCAACATGCGCCAGGTGGCTGGGGTGGCCTGCATCACCGTCGGCTGGCCGGCCTCGATCAGGCGGTCGAGGGCTTGCGGGTCGCGTGCCTGCTCACGGTCGGCGAGCAGGATGCTGGCCCCGCGACTCAGCGGTAGCAGCAGCTCGACGATGGCGATATCGAAGGTCGCTGTGGTCAGCGCCAGCACCCTGTCCTGCGCCGTCAATGGCAGCACCTGCTGTACGCCGAGCATGAGGTTCATCAGGTTGCCACGGGCGATGGCCACGCCCTTGGGCTGGCCGGTGGAACCCGAGGTATAGAGCACGTAGGCGAGCTGGGCAATATGCACGCTCGGCGCGCGGTAGGACTCGGTGGTGGTCAGCGCATCGATATCCAGCAGTTCGACGGCACTGCCCCACTCTGCCAGTTCCGCCAGGGCCTCGGCATTGGTCAGGCACAACCGCGGCTGCGCATGGGCAAGGATGTAACGGCCGCGCTCGGCAGGGGTGTCCTCGGCCAGCGGCACGTAGGCGGCGCCAGCCTTGAGAATGGCTAACATGGCCATGGGCAGCCGCGCATCGCGCGGCAGGCGCAGGGCCACACGATCTTCGGCGCCGACGCCACGGGCCTGCAAGGCAGCGGCCAGCTGTTCGGCCGCCTGGTTCAGTTCGGCATAGCTCAGGTGCCGTTCGCCGGCCTGTACGGCGATGGCTTCAGGCTGCCCGGCGACCTGCCGTGCAAAGGCCTGCAGGATGTCTTCCCGGCCCTCCACAGGCTCACCGTGCAAGCGCGCCAGCGCGCGCTGCTCGGGCGGCCAGGCGAGTTCGCCCAGTACCTGCTGCGGTTGTTCGAGCACGGCATCGAGCAGCGCCAGATACTGCTCGAGCATCGCCTGCGCGGTCTGCTCACGGAACAGCTCGCTGCTGTACTGCAGGCTCAGGGCAATGCCGTGTTCGCTGTCGCGCACGTCCAGATGCAGGTCGCACAGGGCGCTGTCCGGGCGATTGTCGAGCGGCTCGGCGATCAGCTCGGTCAGGTCGAAACGCTCCAGGGCATGGCCCGGGAAGTAGTTGAACATCGCTTGGAACAACGGGTTGTAGCTGACCTGGCGGGCCACGCCGAGCTGTTCGATCAGGTAGTCGAAGGGCAGGTCCTGATGCGACTGCACCGCCACGGACAGCGCCTGCAACTCGCGCATCAGTTTCAGCAGGCTGGCCGTGCCGGAAAGCTTCTGGCGATAGACCAGCGTATTGACGAAGCAGCCCACCAGCGGCTGCAACGCCGCGTGATGGCGGTTGGCGGCCGGCACCCCGACGAGGATGTCGTGCTCGCCACTGCGGCTGCGCAGCAGCAGCTGGAAGGCGCAGAGCATGGGGATGAAGTTGCTCCAGCCGTGGCTCGCGCTGAATGCCCGCAGGCGCGCCGCCAGCGCATCCGGGAGGCGTTGCTCGACGCGCCCGCCGGCTTGGCTGGCATGGGCCGGCCGGGGGAAGTCCGCGGCCAGTTCGAGCACCGGCAATTCGCCAGACAACTGCTCGCGCCAGTAGGCCAGCTCGTCCTGGCAGGCGGCGCTGTCCATCCACTGGCGTTGCCACAGGGCATATTCGGCGTACTGCATCGGCGCCTCGGCCAACGCCGGTTTACGCCCCTGGCGCAGCTCGCGGTAATGGCTGCAAAGACCGTCGATGATCAGTTGCAGCGACCAGCCATCGGCGACGATATGGTGGCAATTGAGCGCCAGTACGTGCGCCTGCGGCCCGAGGCGATACAGGCAGGCACGCAGCAGCGGCGCGCTGTCCAGGGCAAACGGAGTCATCGCGTCCTGGCGTAGCAGGTCGTGCAACTGCGCCTCGCTGACCACCTCGATCAGCGGCAAGGCCAGCTCGGCCTTGGCGAGAATGAGCTGCGAAGGCTCACCGCCGTCGCTGACAAAACGGGTACGCAGGACTTCGTGCTGATCGACCAGGGCCTGCAGAGCTGCCTGCAGGTCAGCGACATGCAGGTCGCCGCTCAGGCGAACCGCGCCGGCCAGGTTGTAGGCCGGGCTTTGCGGCTGCAGTTGCTGGAGGAACCACAGGCGCTGCTGGGCAAACGACAGCGGTAGGGTCTGCGGACGCGGCAGGCGCATCGGCGTGGTTTTCTCGCTGGGCTGCTGTTGTTCCAGCCACTCGGCCATGGCGGCGATGGTCGGGCGCTCGAAGACCACGCGCAGGGGCAGTTCCTTGCCGCTAAGCTTGCCGATCTGGCCGATCAGTTGCGTGGCCAGCAGCGAATGCCCGCCCAGCTCGAAGAAGTGATCCTGAATGCCGACCCGCGCGAGCCCCAGCACGCCCTGCCAGGCTTCGGCCAACTGCGCTTGCAGCTCACTGCTTGGCGCCACGTAGCGCGCCTCGCTCTGCGCGGCGAAGTCGGGCGCCGGCAGGGCTTTGCGGTCGATCTTGCCGTTGGCGTTGAGCGGCATGCGCTCGAGCAGCATGAAAGCGCTGGGCAGCATGTAGGGCGGCAGGTTGGCGGTAACGAACTCGCGCAACGCTTCGATGGAGGGCTGCGGCTCGGCCACCAGGTAGGCGACCAGCACCTTGGCGCGCTGCTGGTCGTCACGGGCCAGCAGCACCGCTTCACGCACGCCTGGGTAACGGGTCAGGCAGGCTTCGATCTCGTCCAGCTCGATACGGTGGCCGCGAATCTTCACCTGGTGGTCGGTACGACCGACGTACTCCAGCTCGCCATTGGCCAGGAAACGCGCCAGGTCGCCGGTGCGATACAGGCGGCTGCCGTCGTTGGCGATGGGGTCGGGCAAAAACACCGCCGCCGTGCGTGCCGGGTCGGCCATATAGCCACGGCCAACCCCCACGCCGGCGACGAAGATTTCTCCCACCGCACCGCGCGGCACCGGTTGCAAATCAGTATCGAGCAGGTACAGACGGTTGTTCAGGGTGGCGCGACCAATCGGCACACTGCTGCGAGACTCAGCCAGGCGCTCGGTGAGCGGATGGAAGGCCACGTCGTCGGAGCATTCGGCCGGCCCGTAGGCGTTCATCAGCGGGATGCCGGGGTAGCGCTCGAACCAGCGCCGCGCCAGCGACGGTGGCAGCGCCTCGCCAGTGGCCAATACCCAGCGCAGTGCGGTGCGCTCCAGGCCCGCCTCGAGCAGGCTCTGCATCAGCGACGGCACTGCTTCGAGAATGCTCACGCCATGGCGAGCGATGGCCTCGGCCAGCGCCTCGGGGTTCTGAATCACGCAGTCGCCGAGAATCACCGTGCGCGCCCCCAGCACCAGGCCGGCGAGGGTCTGCCAGACGGAAATGTCGAAGCACTGCGGCGCGCTCTGGGCGATCACGTCATCTTCATTCAGGCCCAGGCCCGGCAACTTGCCAATCATGTTGTTGAGCATGCCGGCATGGGCCACCATCGCCCCCTTGGGCGTGCCGGTGGAGCCCGAGGTGAAGATGCAGTAGGCAAGCGAAAGGCCATGCACGGGGATGTCCAGGTCGGCATCGCTGTAGCCGCTCAGGGCCGCTGGCTCGTAGCGGATCGCCGCCGGCGGCTGCGCCATCTGCTGGAGCGCCTGCTGTGCAAGCTCACCCTGCTCCACGCCATGCAGCAGCAGCGGCGAACGGCTCTGGGTGAGCACTTGGGCCAGGCGTTGCGGCGGATTGCGCGGGTCCAGGGGCAGCCAGCCGGCGCCAGCCTTGAGTGTGGCGAGGATCATTATCACCAGGTCGAGGCCACGCTCATCGAGCAACGCCAGCAGGTCGCCGTCCTGAACCCCATTGGCTCGCAGATGACGGGCCAGTCGGTTGGCCGCCCGGTTCAACTGATCGAAGCTCAGGCTGTGCTCGCCATGCACCACGGCGATTCGCTCGGGGGTACGACGCACCTGCTGTTGCAGGCGCTCGACGTACAGCGGCTGCAGTTGCGCCGCGTCCGCCGCCAGGTCACCGCTGGCCCAGGCGTGCTGTTGGGCGATCTCCGCCGCATCAAGCATGGCGATGCGTTGCAACGGGATATCCGCCTCGCTGGCCAGGCTGTCGCCCATGTTCAGCAGCAGCGTGCGGAAGTGGCGCAGCATCTGCTCGACTTCCTCGCGCAGGAACCAGTCGGTCTGGTAGGTCAACTGCAGGTGCAGGCGCTCGCCGGGCACGATCACCACGGTCACCGGATAGTTGGTGTGGGTGCGGTTGGCCATGTCGCTGATCAGGTAGTCCAACTGGCCCTGGCGCAGGCTGGCGGAGATCGGCGCGTTCTCAAAGACGAACAGGCTCTGGAACAGGTCCTGGCGCTGTACCTCGCTCCAGCTCTGGATCTGCGCCAGCGACACGTTTTCATGTTCGCGCAGGCTCAGGTTCTCGGCCTGCAAGGCCTTGAGCCAGGCACCGAGGGACTGCTGCGGTTGCCAGCTCCAGCGCAGCGGCAGGCTGTTGATGAACAGCCCGACGATGCTCTCCATGCCCTGCATGTGCACCGGGCGCCCGGCCACGGTGACGCCGAACAGCAGGTCACGATTGCCGCTGTAGCGCGCCAGCACCAAGGCCCAGGCACCCTGCACCAGGGTGTTGAGGGTGATGCCCAGACCACTGGCGGCCTGCTGCAGGCCCCGCGTCTGCTCGACGCTGAGGTGCTCGACGCAATCCTCCACCGGCTCCGGCGCATCGATCACGCGGCCAGGATGGCCGAAACCGAACTCGGTGGGGGTGTCGAAACCGGCCAGGCGCTGCTGCCAGAAGGCCTGATGATCCTCAGGCTTTTGCTGCTCCAGCCAGCGGATGAAGTCGCGGTACGGGCGTGGCTTGGGCAGCTCCAGACGCCGCCCCTCACGCGCGGCGCGGTAACCGTCGAGAAAGTCCATCATGATGATGGAGAAGCACCAGGCATCCATGAGGATGTGGTGATAGCTGCGCACGAACTGGTAGGTGTCCGGGGCCAGCTTGAACAGGCGCACACGCATCAGCGGTGCCTGGGTGAAATCCAGCCCCTCGCGACGCTCCTCGGCCAGCATATGCTCCAGACGCCCCTGCTGCTCGGCCTCGTCGATATCCGACCAGTCCTCATAGCTGATCGGCAGTTCGACCTGCTTGTGCACCACCTGCATCGGCCGCTTCTGCTGCTTCCAGACGAAGGAGGTGCGCAGCAGCTCGTGGCGCTCCACCACCTGTGCCCAGGCCTGGCGGAACGCCTGCAGGTCGAGTTGCGGCAGCACCATCACATGGCGGTACTGCAGCAGGTACATGCCCTTGCCCGGGTGCATCAGGCTGTGAAACAGCAACCCCTGCTGCATAGGAGCCAGGGGATAGATGGCCTCGATATTGCGGGAAAGTGCTTTGACCTTGTCGTTCATGCCGAGGGTCTCCTTGCCATGGGCTGGGGATGTAGGGGCGCCGGGGGTGCTCATTGCAGTTGCTCGAGCAGACCGAGGAATTCGTCGTCGGAAAGCCCCGAGTCGGCGAAGTCGGCAGCGGTTGCGCGACCCACCTCGGGGGCCAGGCAGTGTTCGAGCAGGGCTTCGATACCCTGCTGGAACTGCTGCGCCAGTGCGCCAATCAGGGCCTGGTCATGCACGTGCGGGGCGTAACGCCATTCGATGTGCAACTGGCCCTGATCGACCAGGGCGGTCACGTCGAGCAGATGGGTGCGGCGAGTGTCGGCGGCGCGCATGGCCGGGCACAGCGGCTGCGCCAGGCGCCACAGGCGCGAACCACCCAGCCACTGGTCGACCCGTCCCAGGTAGTTGAAGGTAAGCAGCGAAGCAGCACCAAGCCCGTGCTGTGGATCGAGGCGCAGCAGGCCGTAGCCGATGCCCTGCTCCGGTACGCGGCGCAATGCCTCCTTGGCGGCGATGATCGCCTCCTCCGGCTGTTCGGCGGCACGCACGGCCAATGGATAGCGGCTGGTGTGCCAACCCACCGAGCGCGACAGATCCGGGCCCTGCTCCCAGCCACTGCGACCGTGGCTCTCCATCTCCAGGGTGACCTGCTCGCGCCCCAGCCATTGGCCGATCAAGCCAGCCAGTGCCGCGACCAGCAGATCCTGCACCTGGGTGCTGTAGGCCCCATGGCAGTCGCCCAGCAACCATTCGGTTTTCTCAAGGGACAGCTTGGTTTCCAGCGTGCGGCTTTCGCCATACAGGCTGACATCACGGGCGACCTCGCCCTCCTCGGCCAACTGCGCCTGCCAGTAGTCGAGCTGGGCCAGCACCTCGGGGGCCTGGCGATGACGCTGCAAGGCCTCGCTCCAGCGATCGAAGCGGGTGGAAACCGCCGGCAACGAAGCCTGCGGGTCGTGGTACAGGCTTCCCAGCTCCTCGAGCAGCACCTGCCAGGACACCGCATCGACCAGCAGGTGATGCGCCGTGCACAGCAGGTGCCCGCTGCCGGTGAAATATACCCAGCGGATCAACGGAGCTCGATCCAGTTGCCAGCCCTGCTGCCACTGCTGCAGCAGCGCGTCGTCCAGCGGCTGTTCGACCACCTGCAGCAGCGTGTCGGCCATCGCCGCCGACAGCGGCTGATAGCGTTGCTGCCAGCCCTGCCCGCTCTGCTCGAAGATCAACCGCAGGCTGCTGTGACGCTGTAACAAGATCGCCAGTGCCTGGGCCAAGCGCGCCGGTTCCAGCGGCTGGTGAACGGCCAGCAACAGGGACTGGTTCCAGTACTGTGGCGAAGTCTGCCGCTGGTCGAAGAACCAGGCCTGGATCGGCGTCAGGGCAAAAGCGGCGCTCGGCTCGGCGCTATCGACCTTGGCGTGCTCGGCCACACTGGCGAGGTCCACGGCCTGCTCGGCCCAGCCGCTGACCGAAGGGAACTCGAAGATCTGCTTGGGCTTGAGCTGCAGGCCCTGCTGCTTGGCACGGGCAATGATCTGCAGGCTGAGGATCGAGTCGCCACCGACCGCGAAGAAGTTGTCGTCGGCTTGCAGCTCGGGCTTTTCCAGAATCTCCCGGGCAATCACCAGCAGCCGCTCGACCTTGGCGCGCTGTGGCGTCTGCGCCACCCGCGCCAGCGCCCGCACGCTGGGCTCGGCGAACAGCTGCTTGGGGGTGAGGGTAATCTGTTGCTGGCGTGCGCGGGCAATGATCTGCAGGCCGAGAATCGAATCACCGCCATGGGCGAAGAAGTTGTCGTCCGGGCCGATGTTCGGGTGACCCAGCAGTTCACGCCAGATCGCCAGCAAGGCGCTTTCCAATGCATTCAACGGCTGTTCGGTACGCGCCTCAAGATTGCGCGGTGCTTGCTCGGCCAGGTTCAACAACGCCTGACGATCGACCTTGCCATTGGCCAGCAGTGGCATCGCCTCCAGGCAATGCCACTGCGCCGGTTGCATGTAGTCCGGCAGGCGTGCCTGCAACGCGGCCTGAATGTCCGCCAATGCGCTCGGTGCGGCGACCAGGAAGGCCACCAGGCGGTTGCCGGTCAATGAAGTCGGTGCGTTGAGTACGCGCACGTCATCTACCTGTGGCAGCGCACGCAATTGCGCCGCCACTTCCGAAGGCTCGACGCGGTAGCCGCGAATCTTCACCTGCTCGTCCAGGCGCCCGAGGAACAGCACCTGCCCCAGATGATCGAGGCGTACCCGGTCACCCGTGCGGTAACCCAGTGCACCGAAGCGCGCCCGATCGACCTCGTTGGCACTCAGGTAGCCACGCGCCACGGTCGCGCCCTCGATATACAACTCGCCGCTGACGCCAGCCGGCAGCACTGCGCCATCCGGCCCGCGCACGCTGACTCGCACGTTGCCCAGGGGGCGTCCGAGCGGTGCGTCACCCTCACCTTCGACGTCGTGGGTCAGCACGCCCACCGTGGTTTCGCTGGGCCCGTAGTGGTTGACGATGCGCAGCTGCGGGCTTAGGGCGCGCACCCGCGCCAGCAGATCGGCGCCCAGGGCTTCGCCACCGAGTACCAGGCACTGGCGCGGCAACAGGCGTTGCGGCTCGCTGGCCACCAGCAAGGCGTTGAGGTGCGAGGGCACGATCTTCAGCATGTCCACGGGCTGCTGCCCGAGAAACGCCGCCAGCTCCTCGGCATCGAAGGCCAGCGCTTCGTCCAGCAGGCACAAGCGCCGGCCGCTGAGCAGCGCGCCGAACAAGGCGGTGTGGCCCAGGTCCGTGGCGCAACTGGCCAGACTCGTCAGGCTGGCGTCGGCGCTCAAGCGCAGGCGTGCCAGGCAGGCGCTGGCATAGTGAACAAGGTTGCCCTGGGTTACCTCCACGCCCTTGGGCCGCCCGCTGGAGCCGGAGGTATACACCACGTAAGCCGGCAAGTCCGCCGGCACGCCGGTGCGCAGCGGCGCATCGCTGAACAGCGCCTCGACCGGCACGGTCAGCCACTGCACCTGCGTCGGTAACCAGTTTGGCCGTTCGCCCTCCCCCACATAGACCCTGGGCGTTGCATCCAGGCAGATGTCCTGCAGACGCGACTCGGGCCACTGCGGGTCGAGGGCCAGATAGGTCGCGCCGCACTGCCAGGCGGCGAGCATGTGCATCACCAGTTCGCGGCTGCGCGGCAGGCAAAGGGCAACCCTGTCACCGCTCGCACTCAGCGAACCGTGGAGGCGCTCGCCACGGGCGGCCACGGCCCTGGCCAGTTCGGCATAGCTGAGTTGCCCGTGCTGATCCTCCAGGGCGATGGCCTGGGGCTTCTCCATGCAGTGTTTGGTAAAAGCCTGCCAGGCGCTTTCTTCCGGTACCGGCAGGTGTTCGCCAGACAATTGCGAACGCTGCTCGAGAGGCAGCCAGTCCAATTCGGCAAACGGCACGTCCGGCTGCTCCATGGCCGCCATGACCAGGGCAAGGAACTGCGCCTGAAAACGCTCGACGCTCTCGCGCCGATACAGCGCCTTGCTGTAACGCCAGCGCCCGACGAACTCGGGCAGGTCATCGATGATCACCAGGTTCAATTCGTGGGCCGCACCACGCTGCTCGCCAATCATGCGCTCGATGTAGCGCTCGAACGGCACGTCACGCTCCTTGTTCAGCGTGAACATGTGCTGGAACACCGGTGCCCGGCCCTTCTGCCGCGGCAGATCCAGATGCTTGGCCAGGCGCGCGAAGGGATAGTGACGATGGCGCAAGGTCTGCCGGACAGTGGCAGCCACTTGCTTGGCCCACTCAGCGCTGGACAGGTCACGACGCAAACGGCAGCGCACCGGCAACGGGTTGACCAGATAGCCCGGCAGTTCAGCCTGCTCGCGCTTCAGGCGCCAGCCACTGGGCGTACCGAGCACGAAATCTTCCTGCCCGGACAGCACCCCGAGAAATTGCTGGAACAGTGAGAACCAATAGACGTAGGGCGTCACTCCCAGGCTTTTGGCGACCGCAAGCAGCCGCTCGCTGTTTTCCGCGCCAAAATGGAACGACAACTCTCCGCCCTCGAAGCCCTGGGTGCTGCCATGGGCGAAGTCGGTGGGCAGCTCCAGCGTCGGCGCATTGGCCAGTTGCGCCTGCCACCAGGTCAGTTCCTCGGCCTCGATCGCCTCGCTGCGCAGGTACAACGCGCTGGACCAGTTCCGATAGGCCTCGGGATCGACATCGGCAAGCACATCGCCATCGACCAGGGCGAACAGCTCACTGAACAGCACGTCGAAGGTGGTCAGGTCGGAGGCGATATGGTGGATGCCCAGCAGCACCGTGTGCTCGACACGGTCGCCCAACTGGTTGCTCAACAGCACCAGCCGGCTGATCTCACCGGCAGCCAGGTCGAAGGGTTTGTCGGCCAGCTCGATGACACGTTGCTGCACACTGGCCGCCTCCGCGCCCTGCCAGATTTCGCATTGCAGTGAGGTGGGATGCGGGCGGCTGTCCCACTGCAGCAACTCACCATCACGCTCGACATAGGCACTGCACAGGTGCGGATAACGCTGCTGCACCACCTGCCAGGCCCGCTCCAGACGATGCGGCAGGTCCGCCCAGAGGTACTGCGGCCTGATACGCCCGGCCAAGGCGATGTTGTAGGCGCAACTGCCGGGCTCCATACGCTGCAGGAACCACAGGGCCTGCTCGTTATCGTTGAGGGGGCGCGCCTGGAAGTAGTCGGGGTGGCGCGCCAACCAAGGCAGAATTTCAGCACTGCGCGCTTGCAACTCACGCTCCAGCTCGGTACTCAGGGCCTCAGGCACGCCAGTGGAAATCATCAGGCGGCCTTCGCTCGCGGACATGCGGATACCGCGCAGCCAGCAGTCATGCATCAAGCGATCGAGCATGTGTTGTCCTTCATCGTGCGGATTCAAGGTCAGCCACCCTGGTAGTGGCTTTGAGGATTATTCAGCGTCAGACGGCCGAGGCGGGCTCGGCCATGGCCACCACCACCTTGCGTGCCCCCTGAAAGGTGGAGCGACCATGGGCGACCAGCATGTTGTCGAGCATCAGCGCATCGCCCGCCTGCCAGGAGAAGCTGATCTGGGTGCGCTGCAGGACATCGCGCACATGCTCCAGCGCCTCCAGCTCGATGGGCGAGCCATCACCGTAGAAGACGTTACGCGGCACGCCCTCCTCGCCGACAATCGACACCAGCGTTTCGCGTAGCGCTGCCGGGAGGTTGGAGATGTGGAACAGATGCGCCTGGTTGAACCAGACCCACTCCCCGGTGACCGGGTGCTGCGCGACGGCCTGGCAGACCTGGCGCGTACGCAGCTCGCCGTCGTCCTTCCACTCGAAGTCGATGTGGCTGAGCCGACAGAAGCGCTCGACCTCGCTGCGGTCCTCGGTGCTGAACGCCTGCTGCCAGGAGAGATCCAAACCATTGCCGTAGTTGCGCACGTACATCAGGCGCTTGTCGGTGAAACGCTGGCGGATGGCGGGATCGATGCGCTGATAGACCAGGCGACTGTCGGCGATGGGCGTCTCACCGCCGACCGGCGCGGCCTGGATGCAGTGAAACCAGATTTTCATTGGCCAGTTCAACGAGTAGGACTGCTCGTTGTGCAGCGGAATGACCTGGTGAGCGGGGTATTCGGTCGAGGTATAGACGCGGCTGTTGAGCTTGGTGCGTGGCGTGGAAGCATAGTCGTAGGTCAGCAGCTCGTGACCGAAACTGCGGGCGAAATCCTCGAAGTCGTTGGCGTCACCAAAGGCGAAATCGCGAAAGAGGATGCCACCGGTGGTCTGCAGCTCGCTGTCGGCGGCACGCCGGATGAGCTCTGCGTGATCACGCCAGGAGTCGCCTGGCACAGGGGCGCGTAACACGAAGGGCAGCGTTCCCTCGACACCCGCCTGAACCTCATCGAGTGAATGGTTTGCACGGTTGAGCAAATCGGTAAGCATCTGCGTTCCTTGGTGCTACTGACGAGGCGCACAAAATTATCGCAAAACCGACTCATTATCAAACAGGAATTAATATTAATTGAGCTTGACGCTCCGGGCACTTACTGCTGCACACAAGCCGCGAAGCAGCAGAGCCCGAGGCATTATTTAGCCATCACCTGGGCGGCTGTAGCCGCTTACCCAGGCTAGCTGGCTCACTTGTCCTGCAGGTTGTAATCGCGTTCGCCGATATGCGACAGCAGCAGGTAGGCCGAGCCGATCATGCCTTGCATGGTGTCGGCAAAACGACTGCGGTTGAAATATAGGAACTGGTGGTTCTTCACCGCGAACAGGTTCTGCCACTGCGGCGAACGGCGGAAGGCCTCGGTGCCAGCCTCCGAACCGAGCATTTCCTCATAGGTATCGATGATGAAATCACTGTCGAAGTCACCAATGCGCTCCAGGCTGTAAGGCACGTTCTGACGCGCCTCCTTGAAGGCCGCCACGCGCCCCAGGCCGAAGTCGGCGATTACGTCATCCATGCCGGAACGGCCGATCAGCTGGAAACCGTCCGGATAGACCTCCAGGGTGGTTACCGTGATACGCCCCGGCTCCTTCACCCGCTTGGCGAATTCGCCGACGATCCATTCGTATTCGTTCAGCAGCTTCTCGTAGCGCTGCTGCTTGCCTACCAGTTCGGCCAGCTCCTTGGCGTAAGTCTTGATGTCGGCCTCGCGCGCCGGCAGCAGCACCACCGGGGCGATGCGGCTGAGGCGCTCTTTCAGGTCTTGGTGATAGGACAGCCCGATGATCAGGTCAGGCTTGAGCGCCGCGATGGCCTCTAGATCGGGCGACTGGTGCGAACCGACATAGCGAATGCCGGAAACATCGAAGCGCTGCTGAGCGCCACGGAACAACACGTCCGAGAACAGCTTCTTGCGCCCCGTGGACCCGCAAGGGGTTATGCCCAGCTCGAGCAGTTGGGTGGTCAGGCTGAGGTCATGCAGGGATACCACGCAACGCGGTGCGACTGGCACTTCGACACGGCCGAAACGGTTCTCGAACACACGGGTGTCGGCGGCGACAGCCTGCATCGAACTCAGGCCCAGCAGTACACAGGCCAGCAGGGAAAGGGCTTTGAACTTCACCATCATCTTCGTCATGTCCTTCAGTGACGACGCGTCAACGATTACGTTGCCGCGCCAGCAAAATCAACAGATAAGGCGCACCGATAATCGCCACCACCAGACCGGCCGGCAGTTGCAACGGCGGCAGCAAGGCGCGCCCCAGAGTGTCACCCAGCAGAACCAGTACGGCCCCGAAGAGGGCCGACAGCGGCAACAACGCGCCATGCCGGTCACCGCACAACTGCCGCGCCAGGTGCGGCGCGACCAGGCCAACGAAGGTCATCACGCCGATATTGGCCACCGTTGCCGCAGTCAACGTGACGCTGCACAGCAACAGCAGGAGCATTATCACCGGTGCATTCAGGCCGCGACTGAGCGCCACGCTCTCGCCCAACTGCAGGAGATTGAGCTGGCGATGACAGAACAACAGGGGCATGCCCGCCACCAGCAGCCAGATCAGCAGGCTCTGCACCTGCGGCCAACCACTGCGATGCAGGCTGCCGCCAAGCCACATCAGCGCCGATTCGACCCGATCGATATTGCCGTAGGTGATCAACAGATCGGCGACGGCACCGAGCATGGCCGTCAGCCCCACGCCCACCAGAATCAGGCGCAGCGGGGCAATGCCTCCGCGCCAAGATAGTGCGACGATAAACAGCGCCACCGCCAGCCCCCCGAGCAATGCTGCCAGAGGATAGAGCGGCAGCGGCAAGGCCTCCGGCCACAGCACCAGGATCAGCAACATGGTGACGCTCGCGCCCGCCTCCACCCCGACCAATCCCGGCGCAGCCAGTGGGTTGCGCGTCAGTGACTGCATCAACACGCCCGCCAGAGCCATCGCCGCGCCCCCGAGTATCGCCAGCAGGATGCGCGGCAGGCGCAATTCCCATAGCACGTTGGCCGACAGCGCCGTCTCATCGGCGAACAGGCTCTGCCAGAGCTGAGCCATGCCCGTCGTGTAGCTGCCTACGCTCGCCGCGTACAGCGTCAGGCCCATCAGCAACAAGAGCAACACGGACGCCGCCAACACATCGATGGGTCGACCGATCCAGGGCAACCCGGGGCAACGCCTTGGCGTGGTCAGCCAGCGACTCACTTGAGCTTCCTCAGTACCAGCGCGACGAAGACCGGGCCGCCGATCAGCGCGGTGACGATGCCGGTGTTGAGTTCGTAAGGGCTCACCAGGGTGCGCGCCACTACATCGGCCAGCACCAGCAGCAAGCCGCCCAGCAGCGGCGCGGCCAGCAGCAGCTGTCGCAGGTCGTGGCCGACCAGCAGCCGCGCCGCATGCGGTACTACCAGCCCGACAAAGCCTATGGGGCCCGCCAACGCCACCGCGCAACCGGACAGCAGTACCACGGCCGCCAAACTCAACAGCCGCATACGCAACAGGTTGACGCCCATGCTGGAGGCCACCTGCGCGCCTAGCCGATAGGCATTCAACGCCCGCACATTGATCAGGCACAGCAACATGCCGACGATCAGGTAGGGCCATAGCCAGCTTGGCAGGTTTGCCCCGCTGATACCCAGCGAGCCGGTCAGCCAGCGACGCAGGCTGTCCAGCCCCTGCTGATCGAGCAGCAGCAGAATCGCGGTGATGGCGCCGAACAGCGCGGCCATCATCGCTCCGGAAAGCGTCAGGCGCACCGGATTGGGCGTGCGCCCGGCCAGCAGCATGACGCCGATGGCGGCCACCAGAGCGCCGCTGAAGGCAAACAGGGGAATCATGGTCATGTCATTGCCGGGTAGCACCAGCAAGCCAATGACCACGAACAAGGCCGCACCACTGTTGATGCCGAGGATGCCCGGGTCGGCCAACGGATTGTCGCCCACCGCCTGCATCACCGTGCCGGCCAGCCCCAGGCAGGCGCCCACAGTCATCGCCACCCACAGGCGCGGCAGGCGCGAACCGCGGATGACGCTGTGATCAGAATTACTCGGGTCATACGCCAGCAACGCCTGCCAGACATCGCTCCAGGGGATCGACTTGGCCCCCACTGCCAGGTGCAGCGTCGACGCCAGGCCGATGCCGATGAAGATCGATAACCAGATCGGCCAACGCCACCCAGCCGTCATCGGGCTACCTGGCTGTTGAGCGCGCGCAGGCGAGCAGGCGAAGCCGGCACGCACAGAGGATCACCGGAATGGGGGTCGATGAGAATATGCGCATCCAGATCGAACACAGCCTTAAGGTTGGCTGGAGTGAAGACCTCGGCAGGCGTGCCCTGGGCGTGCACCTTGCCCTGACGCAACATCACCAGTTGATCGGCATAGCGCGCAGCCTGGTTGAGGTCATGCAGAACCGCGACGACAGTGCGCCCCTGGTCACGCAGGTCGGCGAGCAATTCGAGCAAGGCGATCTGATGAGCGATGTCGAGAAAGGTGGTGGGCTCGTCGAGCAGGATGACCGGGGTCTCCTGCGCCAGAGTCATGGCAATCCAGCAACGCTGTAACTGCCCCCCGGACAGGCTGGTCAGGGTGCGGTCCAGCAGCATGCCGACGTCGGCCAGTGACACGGCGCGGTCGATCGCCTGCTGATCGGCGTCACTCCACTGCTGCCACCAGCTTTGCCAGGGATAGCGCCCCTGCATGACCAGCTCGCGCACGGTTATCCCGGCAGGCGAAGCGGTGCGTTGCGGCAACAGCGCTATTTGCCTGGCCAGATCACGTCGCGAGAGCTGAACGTGGGGCTTACCCTGCAGCAGTACGTCGCCGCTGGCCGGGCGTAGCATGCGCGCCAGCACGTTCAGCAACGTGGTCTTGCCACAACCATTGGCCCCGATCAATGCGGTAAAGCAGCCCTCGGGAATGGTCAGACTGATGTCATCCAGCACCTTCAATCCGTCGAATTGAAGCTGAAGCCCCATCGCTTTCAACATGCATACACACTCGAATTCGAACCACCGCGCCAGCGCCCTCTTGGCTCAGAGCCAGCGCAGATTGCCGGGCATGCGGGTTCACCGCGAATTTCATCCAGCCCAGAGCGGACATTGCCTATCAGGCAGCGTCCAGGCCTTGAACATTTATGCGCATTAGCTTGCAGTAATATCTTGGTGATGACAATAACGCGTGAGCTAGTACAAATATTTCTCATTTAGATGTAGAGTTCGCCCGCTATTGCTGACTGCCACGGCGCATTGGCGTGAAGGATCACAGAAAGTCCTCCGCATTGCGCACACATACCAGAAGACCAGAGGATGTTCCTTCGCCATGCGCCAGGTTACGCACCTAAGCCCCGAACGTTTCGCCCGACGCCCAGCCTTCAGCCTTACCGCACTAGCACTGGCCATGGCCAGCCTGGGCTCGGGCAGCCTGCATGCCGCTGAGATTAACCAGGCCCCCACGGCTGCGCCCTTGGAGATTGATGCCATCAACGTTACCGGGCAAAGCGTTGAACAGCCCACCGAGCATGTGGTCGGCTATGTAGCCAAACGCAACATGAGCGCTACCAAGACCGACACGCCGATCACCGAGACACCGCAGTCGCTGTCGGTGGTGACGAGCGACGAGATCCGCGACCGCCAGGCGGAAACGTTGGCCCAGGCGCTGAGCTACACGCCAGGGTTCACCGCCAGCGCGACCTCTTTCAACCGGACTGCGGACCGTTTCCGCATCCGCGGCTTCTCCGTCGAATCCGCCACCGGCGGCTCGCTGCGAGACGGCCTGCGCCTGCAGAACAACTCCTACGACGGCATTCAGGAACCTTATGGCCTGGAGCGCGTCGAGGTCATCCGTGGCGCAGCCTCGGTGCTCTACGGCCAGCTCTCACCCGGCGGCATGGTAAATGGCGTCAGCAAGCGCCCAACCGAAACGCCGCTTCATGAGCTTCAACTGCAGGCGGGCTCCAATGACCGCAAGCAGCTCGCCGCCGATTTCAGCGGCGCACTGCCCGGTAGCGACACCCTGAGCTATCGCCTGACCCTGCTCAGCCGCAACAGCGACACCCAGCAGGATCATCTCAACGACGACAAGATCTACATCGCCCCGGCGCTGACCTGGCGCCCTGACGAAGACACATCGCTGACCCTGCTGTCCTTCTACCAGAAGACCGATACGCGTTTCCCCGCGCCCCTGCCCTATCAGTTGGTCAAAGGTGTGGGTGACGGCGCCTTCAAGATCGGCCGCCACGACTTTATCGGCGAGCCGGGCTACGACGACATGAATGGCGAGATGTCGGCCCTGGGGTACGAATTCACCCACCACTTCAACGAGCACTTCACGCTTAATCACAAGCTGCGTTACTCCGAGTCCGATGTGAAGTGGAATTACCTGCAAGCGCAGACGTCCGCAGCGGCTATCCGCAATGCCGCCAATACCGGCATCCTTGCACGGCAATACAGTGATCGCCGTGAGCGTGCTCGAACCCTGGGCAGCGATACCAATATCGAATCGAAATGGCAGTTCGGCAGCGTCGAGCACACCGTTCTGGTCGGTTTCGACGGCTATGATACTTCCTACGACTCCCATAACTTCCGAGGCGCAGCCCCCAGCCTGGACCTGAGTCGCTACAACTATGGTCAGCCCGTAGTGGCCAACAGAAGCCCCGCCCTGGACCGTGGCTCGCAGCTCGATATGCTGCAAAAAGGCGCCTATTTCCAGGATCAGATCAAGTTCGACGACAAGTGGGTCCTGCAGTTGGGTGGCCGCCACGACTGGGCTGACCAGCAGCAGACGGCGCATCGCAATGGCGCCAAGGCCAGCCAAAGCGACGAAGCCACCACTTGGCGTGCGGGCCTGGTCTACCTGGCGGACAACGGCCTGGCGCCCTATATCAGCTATAGCGAGTCGTTCTTCCCGGTTTCCGTTGCGCAAGTCACCGGCCAGACCTTCGCCCCCACCGAAGGCAAACAGTACGAAGTTGGCGTGCGCTATCAGCCCAAGGACAGCAATATGCTGCTCAGCGCAGCCGTCTACGAGCTGACCCAGACCAACGTGCTCAAGCAGGATCCAGCCACCGACGAGTTCCGCCAAACCGGCGAGGAACGTTCCCGCGGTCTCGAGCTGGAAGCCAAGACGGATCTCACCCCGGCACTCAGCGTGATCGCCACCTACGCCTATACCGATGCACGCACCACCAAGAGCGCTATCGCCGCTGAAGTGGGTCAACGTACCGACGAAACGCCCTACCACCAGGCAGCCCTGTGGACCCGCTACGACTTAATCAACTGGGGCATTCCGAAACTGACCGTGGGCGCCGGCGCTCGCTACATGGGTACAACACAGGCCTCGGGTATGGATTCGGCCATGCCAGCCTATACCCTGTTCGACGCCATGGCGCGCTACAAGATCGACGAACACTGGGACGTGACCGTCAACGCCAACAACCTGACCGACAAGCGCTACGCGCAGTGCAGTTTCTCCACCTGTCTCTACGGTGACGAGCGCACCCTGCTGACCTCGGTGAACTTCAACTGGTGATCTGCCGCTCCGCGCGCCGAGCAAGCACCTTGCTGCGGCGCGCGGCCTTACTTGCCTGATGGACAGAGGCAGCGGGCGAAACAAGGATCGACAGGCATCGCGGCGCCAAGACTCCCAGACTGAGAACGGTGCTGGTTTCGAAGTTTGGAGAGCGATAAAAACGCAAAACCGCCAATCATCCCGGCCAAGTTATGGCTGGAGTGATTGGCGGTTAGCTTTTTCAGGACATCGAGCAGAAACAGGGTTCTGCTGAATCGACAGGCTACAGACCTTGGCGAGTGAATCGCCCCCTCTCTCATCGATTTGACACGCCGGCAATTTCAATTGCGGCGTAACAGCGTATTCGGCGCCACACCAAATGCCTTGCGAAACGCATGGCTGAAATGGGAGAAGTCAGAAAACCCGAAGTCCAGCGCCGCCTCGGACACGCTGCGTACCTGGCCGCGTTCAATCGCTTCTCGACTGGCATTCAGGCGTTCTTTCCAAATCTCTGCAACGGGGGTTTTCTGGTAGCGTGCGAAGGCCCGTGTCACGGTGCGGGTGGACACATTGTGGGCTTTGGCGATGGCTTCAATCGACAGGTCCGGCTCAGTCAAGTGCCGTTGGATGTACTTCATGATGCGGCCGTAGAGGTCCATCTCCTGATGGCTTGTTTTCAGGTCCTGGAGTTCCAGGCTGATCACAAGCAGATCAAGCAAAGCACTTGAGTAACGATTCGAGATGCGCTCGTCCTGCAGCGATGCCGGCGCGCTCGCGGCCTGATGCAGCATTTCGCGTAAGGGAACGACACCAGGACGCCGGTCGTCGAGGACCATCGCGGTGTACTCGGCAATACGCGGCAGGCACTCGGTGAGCAACGCTCTCGGAATACGGATCAAGTGGTTTTCGGTACCACCCAGGCTGAAGCGAAACGCCTGAGTTGCGTCATAAAGAAACAAATTGCCGGTTGCCAGGTTGGCTTTTCTTGAGCCTTGTTCTATTTGCCCATGGCCATTTCGAGCGAAACCCAACCATAAATCTTCGGCCGGACCGCTGCGCAGGTGCTGCTCGGAACGCTCCCAGTAGTGCAGCGGCGAAGACAGCGAACAGATGTCCAGCGCGCCGACGGTATTGACGCTGAGCGAACCATCAAAGCTGCTCTGGGACAAGGGTTTGCTATCGGCGGCCAGGCAATGGCGACAGACCACTTCTTTCCAATAATCAAACCGACGGGGTGCCGGAACAGCAAGGGTCGAATACTGAGTGCTTGGGTTCATGACACTGACCTCGACAACGATGCAAGAGGCGCTCGAGAAGGTGTAACGTGCGGCCAATTTTCAGGCATGAAAAGCAATTAACAGGCCAAGCGCAGTGGCAGGCCTGCTTGAGTGCGCTGCCACGTGATTTCCATCGCGACTGTCGGCGGCCTTCGCAGGCTGTCGCCCGGTGCCGCCATCCCCAATTAAGGGCATGGCACGTCACCCGGTCGGCGCACGCGCACCAGCGCGGATCACGGGAAAACGTCAGCTCCAGCCTTGTCTTTTCCAACCAAATGGTTGTCTCGCCGAACAAAGCGCCCCCTCCTCGCCCAGCCTAATTTCCACCTCACAGCAGCTCATTCATCCGCTGATGAGGCACGCCATGCATCGACACAACTCACAACGATTGGCTGATTCCTCCTGGCTTCTGCAGCGGCGCGACCTTGCGCCTGAAGAGTCGGCTTATTGGTTGATTGAATGGAGTGCCATGCAGCTGCTGCACCGACGGCAGATCGCCAAGCGCGACCCGCCATCGACGCGCTGACGCCCAACCGTAGGCCTGAACGAAAATAACGAGGAGCTCAAGATGGAATCTGCAATCGACACACATCTCAAATGCCCGCGCACCCTGTCCCGCCGTGTACCGGACGAGTATCAACCGCCGTTCCCTATGTGGGTCGCACGCGCTGACGAGCAACTGGAACAAGTGGTGATGGCCTATCTGGGCGTGCAATATCGCGGCGGCGACCAGCGCGAACCTGCATTACAGGCGATGCGTCACATCGTCGGCAGTTTCAGCCTGGCCGATGGCCCGCAGACTTATGATTTGACCCACCACACCGACAGCAGCGGCTTTGATAATTTGATTGTGGTCGGGTACTGGAAAGACCCGGCCGCCCACTGTCGCTGGTTGCGGTCACCCCAAGTGAATGACTGGTGGAGTTCGCCGGATCGGCTCGGTGAAGGCCTTGGTTATTTCCGCGAAATCACCGCGCCGCGCACCGAGCAGTTCGAGACGCTGTACGCCTTCCAGGAGAACCTGCCCGGTGTCGGCGCAGTAATGGATACGACCAGTGGAGAGATCGAAGAGCACGGTTACTGGGGTTCGATGCGCGACCGTTTCCCGATCTCCCAGACGGATTGGATGAAGCCCACGAGCGAGCTGCAAGTGATCGCGGGTGACCCGGCCCAGGGCGGACGGGTCTTGGTCCTGGGGCATGACAACCTCACACTGATTCGTTCCGGCCAGGACTGGGCGGATGCCGAGGCAGAGGAGCGCTCGCTCTACCTCGACGAAATCTTGCCGACGTTGCAGGACGGCATGGACTTCCTGCGTGACAACGGCCAGCCATTGGGCTGCTACAGCAACAGGTTCGTGCGCAATATCGACCTGGACGGCAACTTTCTCGACCTGAGCTACAACATCGGTCACTGGCGCTCGGTGGAGAAACTCGAACGCTGGGCTGAATCTCACCCGACTCACCTGCGTATTTTCGTGACGTTTTTCCGCGTGGCCGCGGGTTTGAAAAAGTTAAGGCTGTACCACGAAGTGTCCGTGTCGGACGCCAAGAGCCAGGTCTTCGAGTACATCAACTGTCACCCGCAGACCGGCATGTTGCGCGACGCGCTGCCGCCAACGACCTGAGCGCCATCGGCGTTTATCCCCCCTTTCTGCCGCCTTGCCACCCTCCTCGGGTGGCCGGTCTCCCTGTGCGAGGAATAAATGATGAATAAAATCCGCCTGCTGACGCTCTCTACGCTGTTGCCCGCGCTTCACGCCAACGCCGGTGAAGTAGCGCCCGGCGATTACGAGCAATACCCGGTCGGCGCTACGATCGGGGCGATTTATTACCAGCACGCCACCACGGACTCGGCTTATGCCAACGGCCACAAGGTCAGCTCTGACTTCAGGGTGAGCTCTGACATCGGCATCCTGCGGCTACTGCATGTCTACGCACTCTCCGACACCGTCACCATCGACCCGCAATTCCTTTTGCCTTTCGGACACGTCTCCAGCGCAGGTGACGCCTCAGCCCTGGGCAGCACTCGCGGCGTTGGCGACTTGATCCTCACCGCGCCGGTCAAATGGCGATTCAACGAAGCCCGCGACACCCTCAGTATCGCCCCCTACCTGTATGTGCCGACGGGTACGTATGACAAGGACGACGCGCTCAACCTCGGCGAGAACCGCTGGAAATTCGAACTGCAGAGTGCGTACGTCAAACACTTCACAGAAAAATGGGCGATGGACCTGGTCGGCGGTGCCACCTGGTATGGCAACAACACTGATTTCGGTGCAAATGCCGACCGTATGAAGCAGGACGTTTCCTACGCAGCGCAGATCATGGGGCGTTACATGCCAGACGCCAGCACCGCGTTTGGTATCGGCTTCGGACGCACCTGGGGAGGTGAGACGAACATTGAGCACGTCAATCAGGATAACGAGCTTGGCACCACCAACTTCCGTCTCACCGCCACCAAATTCGTCACCCCCCAAGACCAGATCCAACTGCAATTGGGCAAGGACCTCTCGGTGGACAACGGCACCAAGGAAGACTTCCGCATGAACCTGCGTTATGCGCGCATTTTTTAACCCAAGGGTCTGCGACCGCGTGCCCTTTGCGCCTTTGCACAGCGGTGTCCGGCTCAGCCAAGTCGATGTCTTTCTCAACCAAGCCTGCGACTTGAGGCGCGGACTATCTTGAGCGCCAGGCCCACTGATATTGATGAGCAGCAGTGCTCTTCGGCCACTTACGATAAGGACAGCCCAACCATGCCAATTGTTCGCCCCACCCTTGAACAGCTATTGGATGTATCGAGCCGCCTGCACATGCAGATCAGTGCGGAGCAAGCCCACGAATACCTGGCGCTTATGCAGTCAAGCTTCGATGCTTATGACCTGATTGACGAGCTGCCTGACTTCATTCCGCCGGTGCGTTACGAACGCAGTTCGGGCTATCGACCCTCGGCTGCACATAACCCGCTCAACGCCTGGTACTTCCGCACGGAAGTCAGCGGTGCGCGCGAAGGCAAGTTGGCGAATAAAACCGTCGCACTCAAGGACAATATTTCACTCGCGGGCGTCCCCATGATGAATGGTGCAAAGCCCCTTGAAGGCTTCGTTCCATCATTTGATGCCACCGTTGTCTCCCGCTTGCTGGATGCCGGCGCAACCATCCTCGGCAAGGCAACCTGCGAGCATTACTGCCTGTCCGGGGGGAGTCACACCTCCGATCCGGCGCCGGTGCACAACCCCTATCGCCACGGATTTTCCTCGGGTGGGTCGTCTTCCGGCAGCGCCGCACTGGTTGCCGCGGGCGAGGTTGACCTGGCAGTCGGCGGTGACCAAGGAGGGTCGATCCGGATTCCTTCCGCATTCTGCGGCACTTATGGGATGAAGCCGACCCACGGACTGGTGCCTTACACCGGGATCATGGCCATCGAGGCGACTATCGATCATGCCGGCCCCATCACGGCAAACGTACGCGACAACGCCTTGATGCTGGAGGTCATGGCGGGAGCGGATGGGCTCGATCCGCGACAAGCCGCGCCCCAGGTCGACACGTACAGCGATTACCTGGAACGCGGTGTGAGCGGGCTGAGGATCGGAGTGCTGCGCGAAGGCTTTGAACTGGCCAACCAGGACCCGCGTGTTGCCTCGTCTGTGCGCAAGGCCATCGACGCATTTGCACGGCTGGGTGCGCGGGTCGAAGAGGTGTCAGTGCCTGAGCACAAGATTGCCGGTGCGCTGTGGCACCCCATCGGCTGTGAAGGCCTGACGATGCAGATGATGCACGGCAATGGGGCCGGCTTTAACTGGCAAGGTCTGTATGACCTCGGGTTGCTGGACAAGCAAGCCGGATGGCGCGACCAGGCGAATGACCTGTCCGCGTCTCTCAAGCTGTGCATGTTCGTCGGGCAATACGGTCTGGAGCGCTACAACGGTCGTTTCTACGCCAAGGCACAAAACCTCAGGCGCCTGGCACGCTCCGGCTATGACGCCGCATTGGCGCGCTATGACCTGCTGGTGATGCCTACCGTGCCGATCATTGCCCAGCCCCACCCGGAGCCCGGTTGCTCGGTCACCGAGTACGTGGCCCGAGCGCTGGAAATGATCGGCAATGCCTCCGCACAGGACATCACTGGCCATCCGGCCATGTCGATTCCCTGTGGCCTGGTAGACGGTTTACCTGTCGGGCTGATGCTGGTGGGCAAACACTATGCCGAAGGCACGATTTACCAGGCTGCCGCGGCATTCGAGGCATCGGTTGACTGGAAAAACAGTTAGTAGCCGGTGCGTCCCCTTGCAGCGCAAGAGAATAAGCCGCCGGGCGCTGCCTAGAAGCTCAACGATGAGGAACCAACTGATGACCACACCTGAAAATAAAACATCAACCCCGGGTGAGCGAGCACAGGCATTACTGCACGTGCTCAAACAAAAGGACCTGATCCCCGACGGTTACATCGAGCACATGACACAGCTGATGGCACACGAATGGAGCCCGCGGAACGGTGCTCGGGTGGTGGCCAAGGCATGGGTGGACCCGCAGTTCCGCGAGCTGCTGCTCAAGGACGGTACCGCTGCATGCGCCCAATTTGGCTATACCGGCCCGCAGGGTGAATACATTGTTGCGCTGGAAGACACGCCCAGTGTGAAAAACGTGATCGTGTGCAGCCTGTGCTCCTGCACCAATTGGCCCGTCCTGGGCTTGCCGCCGGAGTGGTACAAGGGCTTCGAGTTCCGCGCCCGACTGGTTCGCGAAGGGCGCACCGTGCTGCATGAGCTGGGCACGGAGCTGCCGGATGGGGTCACCATCAAGGTGTGGGACACCAGCGCCGAAAGCCGCTATCTGGTGCTGCCTCTGCGGCCAAAGGGGAGCGAATCCATGGATGAAGAGGC
Source organism: Pseudomonas marginalis (assembly GCF_001645105.1). Classification (GTDB taxonomy): domain Bacteria; phylum Pseudomonadota; class Gammaproteobacteria; order Pseudomonadales; family Pseudomonadaceae; genus Aquipseudomonas; species Aquipseudomonas petroselini. Next base: position 318,838 of record NZ_LKEG01000036.1, on the reverse strand, counting down.
ACTTCGAAAATTGATTACCAAGGATGTCCTTATTGGCGTGGCGCTACCGTACGTCGCCTAATCAGGGGGCTTAGTTTCTTTCAATTTTCATTCTCTATTCATTCGCTATTAAGAGGTATCCACGATGGATGGCTTTCACGATCTCGGCGGTTTCCAAGGCTTTGGCAAAGTCCCTCACACCGTCAACAGCTTGAGCTACCAACCTGTGTTCAAGCAGGACTGGGAGCACCTGGCGTACAGCTTGATGTTTATCGGTGCCGATCACTTGAAGAAGTTCAGCGTGGACGAAGTGCGCCACGCCGTCGAACGCCTGGACGTGCGCCAGCATGTCGGCACCCAGTACTACGAACGCTATGTCATCGCCACCGCCACCCTGCTGGTCGAAACCGGCGTCATCACCCAGGCGGAGCTCGATCAGGCCCTGGGTGCTCACTTCAAGCTGGCGAACCCCGCGCATGCGCAGGGTCGCCCGGCGATCACTGGCCGACCGCCTTTTGAAGTCGGCGACCGGGTTGTCGTGCGCGACGAGTATGTGGCCGGGCATATCCGCATGCCGGCCTATGTGCGCGGCAAGGAAGGCGTGGTCCTGCACCGAACTTCAGAAAAATGGCCGTTCCCAGACGCCATAGGTCATGGAGACTTGAGCGCTGCGCATCAGCCAACCTACCACGTCGAGTTTCGCGTCAAAGACCTGTGGGGGGATGCAGCCGACGACGGTTTTGTGGTGGTCGACCTGTTCGAAAGCTACTTGGACAAGGCCGCCAGCGCGCAAGCGGTGAACCTATGATTGACGGCGCCCAGGCGGGCCGACTGCCGGTGACCGTGCTTTCTGGCTTCCTCGGCGCCGGCAAAACCACCCTGCTCAATCATATCTTGCGCAATCGCGACGGCCTGAGAGTGGCAGTCATCGTCAATGACATGAGCGACGTCAACATCGATGCCGAAGAGGTGCAGCGCGACGTGGCGCTACACCGTGGTCGAGATGAATTGATCGAGATGAGCAATGGCTGTATCTGCTGCACGCTGCGCGCCGATTTGCTCGAGCAGATCAGTGCCCTGGCACGCCAGCAACGTTTTGACTACCTGCTCATTGAGTCCACGGGCATTTCCGAGCCGATGCCGGTTGCCGAGACGTTTGCATTCCTTGACGCAGAAGGCTTCAGCCTCAGCGAACTGGCGCGGCTCGATACCTTGGTGACGGTGGTCGATGGCAGTCGTTTTCAGGCGTTGCTCGACGCGCCAGACATCGTGGCCCGCGACGACGCCCAAGCGGACGCGCCCAAACGCCATCTGGCAGATCTGCTGATTGAGCAGGTGGAGTACGCCAATGTCATTCTCGTCAACAAACTGGACCTGATCGACGAGCCCGGTTACCAGGCCGTGCACGCGATCCTCACCGGCCTTAACCCGACCGCGCGGATCATGCCGATGACACACGGCAACGTTGAGCTATCAGGCATTCTCGGTACCCATCTGTTTGATTTACCCAGCCTGGCTGCATCACCCGGCTGGATGAAAAAAATGCTGGCCGACGACACACCGGCCTCCGAGTCGGACACCTATGGCGTGACGTCATGGGTGTACCGCGAGCGTGCCCCCTTTCACCCACAGCGATTATTCGATTTTCTGCAGCGCCCCTGGTGCAACGGGCGCCTGTTGCGCAGCAAGGGTTACTTCTGGCTCGCCAGCCGGCACCTGGAAACGGGCCTGCTGGTGCACAGCGGCAGGCAGTTCCAGTGGGCCTATGTCGGGCACTGGTGGAACTTCATCGAGCCGTCGCAATGGCCGCGGGATGAATATCGGTTGCGAAGCATCATGACCAAGTGGGACAGCATTGTCGGCGATTGCCGGCAGGAGTTGGTCTTTATCGGCCAGGATCTGGATACCCACGTGTTACAGCGCGCCCTCGATGACTGCCTGCTGAGTGCCCAGGAAATCGCCGCCGGCCCATCCGCCTGGCAAACGCTGCCAGGCGCGAACGTCTTTGACGCCCAGGCCTTATCGGCCCCGATGCAATCCTTGCAGGCTGTTCCCATTTGACCGAGGTAGAGGTGCCCCATGCTCTTTTTCCGCCGCACCACACACCGGGTATTGGCGCAGCTCGCCGACCGGCTAGACCAGCCTGGGCAGGCGAGCACGCCATTGTCGTCGAACAACCGGTCAGTGCACCGCATCCTGGCAAGCGTCGAACACCTGCGGCAAGAGCGGCAAGCCGTTAAGGAGCAGGCCAGCGCACTGACGTTTCGCGTCAGCCAACTGGAAGAGCACCTGGCCGGCCGTGACAAGCTGTTGCAGCAATGGCAAGCGCGCTGGGCACTGATCATACAGGGCGCAGGTGAGCTGTTCTGGGAACTGGAGCTGGATGGAACCGCTGCACCTGGGCCGGAATGTGCGATGACGTGGACGGGGCCTGCGTCGAACCCGGCCCAGGCGATGGATCAGCTCGGCGCGTGGAGTGAACAGTTGCACCCGGATGACCGGCAAGCGCATCTGGCAGCGCTCGCCAGGCACCTTGCCGATCGTAGCGGGCGGACGGCATTTGCACTCGAGGTGCGCATGAAGCCTGCACCCGGCGATGACTACCGCTGGTGCAGCATCAGCGGTGCCTCACGGCGCGATGCGCAAGGCGCAGCGTTCTGCATCGCGGGGACCGTGCGTGACATTCATGCACAGTACCTGCACAACGAAGCGCTCGAACTGGCGGCCACACGTTTCGATATCTCCCGGGAGATGCTGCATGACGGGCTCTGGGACATCGAGGTGGTGGCAGGCGACCCGGCGAACCCGAAAAATACCATTTGGTGGTCTTCGCAAATGCGCCGACTGCTGGGGTGCAACACGGTTGAGGAGTTCCCCAACACCCTGGAAAGCTGGACCTCGCGCTTGCATCCCGACGATAGCGCAAGGGCCATCGGCGCATTCGTCGCCCATGTGGACGACCGCAGCGGCAAGACGCCGTTCGATGTGGATTATCGACTCAAGCACAAAAACGGCACGTACCGCTGGTTTCGCGGCCGCGGGCAAACGCGCCGCGCGCAGGACGGCTCCCCGCAACGGGTGGTGGGTGCCATCACCGACATACATGCCCACCATGAAGAAAGCACGATGCGCGAGGCGCAGGCGCAACAACATCGGGTGATGCAGGAAACCCTCACCAAGCTGACGCAGATTGTTGCCACCATCCAGGGCATTGCCAGCCAGACCAACCTGCTGGCGTTGAATGCCGCCATTGAGGCGGCGCGAGCAGGCGAAGCCGGTCGCGGGTTTGCCGTGGTCGCCGATGAAGTGCGCAAACTCGCCACGCGGACCAGCCAGGCGACCCAGCAAGCGGCCGAGATGATGGACAACTAGTCACATCCCTGCGCCTGCGCGGCGTGCGTGGGCACAGGGCAAATTCCAACAATAATAATCAGGTACGTTATGCGCGATTACGACTCAGCAGTGTCAACCTTCGACTATCTACAACTGGCGGCTCAAGACTTGCACGGCGAACCGCAAGCCTTGAACGCCTGCATCGAGTGCTGCGACCGGCACGCTCATGGCAATGCCGTGGCGTTGTACTGCGAAACGCGGGATGGTCGCGCCACGCGTTACACGTTCAGCGAACTGCAGGTGCACGCTGCGCGCTTCGCTAACTTCCTGCGAGCGCAAGGGGTACAGCCGGGAGACCGTGTCGCCGGACTGTTGCCACGCACGGTTGAACTGGTGATTACTGTCCTCGGGACCTGGCGCATCGGCGCGGTCTACCAACCGCTCTTTACCGCATTCGGGCCCAAGGCGATCGAGCAGCGATTGGCGTGCTCCGGGGCACGCTGGATCGTGACCGATTCCCACAATCGTCCCAAGCTGGATGACATCCCCGACTGCCCTCGCGTCATCGTGGCCGACGGCCCCCCAGAGCACCCGGGCGATGACGGTTTCTGGGACGCCCTCAGCCGGCAACACGCCGACTGCACGCCTGAGCTGCTGGATGCCAGTGCGCCTTTCCTGCTGATGTGTACCTCGGGCACTACAGGACCTGCCAAGCCGCTTGAGGTGCCTTTGAGCGCCATTCTGGCCTTCAAACGTTATATGCGCGATTCAATCGACCTGCGCGAAGACGATCATTTCTGGAACCTCGCCGACCCCGGCTGGGCCTATGGCTTGTATTACGCAGTCACCGGACCACTGGCGTGCGGCCGGGCCACGCTGTTCCATGACGGCCCTTTCACCGTGGACAGCACCTGCCGGATTATCGCCAAGTATGCGATCAGCAACCTGGCCGGCTCACCCACGGCCTATCGCCTGCTGATTGCTGCCGGGGCCGAGTTCGCCGACGCCGTGCGTGGTCAACTGCGTGTCGTCAGCAGCGCCGGCGAACCGCTCAACCCGCAAGTCATCCGTTGGTTCGCCGAACAGCTCGGCGTGGTCATTCACGACCATTACGGCCAGACCGAAATTGGCATGGTGCTGTGCAATCACCATGGGCTACGCCATCCGGTACGTGAGGGTTCTGCCGGTTACGCGGTGCCGGGGTACCGGATTGTCGTGCTGGATGATGCGCACCGGGAATTACCGACGGGTCAGCCGGGTGTACTGGCGGTCGACCGCGAGCGCTCGCCCCTGTGCTGGTTCAATGGCTACTTGCATATGCCCACCAAGGCATTTGTCGACCGTTACTACTTGAGCGGCGATATCGTGGAGCTCAATGCGGACGGCAGTATCAGCTTTGTAGGCCGTAACGACGATGTGATCACCACGTCCGGCTACCGCGTGGGGCCTTTCGATGTCGAGAGTGCGCTGATCGAACATCCGGCAGTCGTCGAAGCCGCGGTGATCGGCAAGCCCGACCCGCAACGCACCGAGCTGATCAAGGCGTTTGTGGTGCTGAACCGTCAGTACCTGCCCAGTGCGGAGTTGGCGGAAGTCCTGCGCCTGCATGTCAAACAGCGCTTGGCTGCGCATGCGTACCCACGGGAAATCGAGTTCGTCGAACAACTGCCCAAGACCCCGAGTGGCAAGGTGCAGCGGTTCATTCTGCGCAACCAGGAAGTTGCCAAACAGCAGGCAATCGACACATGACTCACGGGCGTATGGCTCCCGCGCTGAGCCGCTCGGAGTTTCAGCGCAGAGCCCTGGAGCTGTTCAAGGAACGTAGTTTCAGCCAGGTCAGCATGCGCGAATTGGCGGCGCATGTTGGCATCAGCCCAGGGGCGATTTATCATCATGTGGAGAGCAAGGAAGCCATGCTGTTTGAATGGCTGACAGAGCTGTATCAGGCACTGTTGTCGCACGTCGACCTGCTCAAGACCCGAAGATTGACGCCCGCGCAACGCCTGACAAAACTGATCGAAGGCCATCTTAAATTGCATGAACAGATGACCGGGCACTTCAAGTTAGCGGTGATGGATGCCAATTGCCTGGGCGCCCCGATGCAGGCACGCATTGAGCGATTGAGGCTAGCCTATGAGTCAGAATTCATGAAATTGGTCGGCCAACTGGGCCATCCGCCCGGCGGGACGTTGCGCGAGGGTGCGCTTACTGCGATTTTGCCCATGCTGAACAGCCTACCCACCTGGCTGAGCCCGAAGGTTGATAAGGGGCAACGTCGGCTTATTACAAAGACCATCGCCGATGCGGTCATACACGCCATAAACGCCCTGCCTTGAGTGCCCCTACCCTGCGCTGGATTTCAAAACTGACTCAGGCCCCTTTGTTCGCGTCCATGTCACGCTCCAGCGTGGTAGCGATCAAGCCGAAACTCCCATCGTACAAAACCGGGATTAGAAAACACCCATAAAAACTACTCTCTGACCTGAGAAAAAGTAACCACTGGACCATATTCCTGATCAGACACTATCGCTTGCACACTAAATTTCTTTTCTGGAAATTTACTCAGCAACACCATCCTCCATGACTGGGCAACAATCCTGCACAGCTGTTCATAAACAGCTTCATCCACTCTGTCACTGCAGCCTCCAAAAACATCATACAGATGCATATGATTCAAAACCTTCTCAACCGCCACTACATCACTATTGCAAGTCTCCATCCAGCTGGAGAACGCTTCAACAGTAAACCTGCTTTCCAGAAACACCCCCGATTCGTGAACAACAAAATCGGGGAATAACACCTTACAAAACATCAAGGCATCTTCAGGGTGTACAACATCACTTATATAAAAAAACTCATCCAGCTCGGACTGATCCTCCCATTGGGTTTTCCAACGCTCGTATTTTGGAGAACTGACAAGATCTGTCGACTTAATTATCTTCATGGAATTTATTCTTCACTAATGTTCCGTGGAGGTCTTTTGCTCGACGGAAATTGTCCTGTGATCAATCGATCCGACAACGTGTTGCGGCCCTAGTCGATAGCATGAGGCGTGGGAATTCCTGCCTGTGCATCACCCGTCACATCGCCCCCTTGGAGAATCATACCTTTATCATCATAAACGGCATAAGTTGTTATATTCACTCTGTTATCAGAACGATTCAGTGGATTACTACTTTCTGGAACATATAAAACTGCCCAGCAGTCGCTATTGGCGTCGGCGCTTGAGTGCTCGCCTCGCGCGCAGCCCTGACATGAGCGCCTCCACTAGCTGGCCGGCAGCCCCAGCAGCCGCTCAATGGCTCCGACTAATGCCACTTCCATCAGCCTGGCAGTGTCCCCGTCTTCCCACCGTTGCGTGCTAAACCATGCATGCACGATGCCCAGCAGGGACGCGATGACGCAACCGAAGGTGAGCGCCCGACTAGGCTGACGTGGGCAATCCAACAAGGCCAACAAACGCGATTCGTATTGGCCGCGCAACGCCTCGATGCCCTGCTGCTGCTCCTCGCTCAAGCACCCGCTGTCGCGCAGGGCTATGCGAAAGTGCATGGGCAGCTGCTGACGCAATTTGACGTGAGCGCGGATGACGGCGCCCACGCTGTCGCCGCACCGGCCATCCACCCGCGCCAATGTTGCCAGCAGTTCCTCGTAGAACTCCTCCAGAATATCCAGCAAAAGGTGTCGTTTGCTCGGGTAGTGGTAATACAGCGATCCCGGCGCCAACCCCATGCACGTTGCCAACTCGCGCATACCCACCTGGGCAAACCCCTTGCGGGCGAACAGTTCTACGGCCTTGTCACGGTGGCTGGCCAAGCGCTCACCGTGCTCAACCGTAGTCATAAAAGCCACGCCCGGTTTTACGGCCCAAGTCCCCCGCCGCAACCAACTCCCTGAGCATGCTCGCCGGTCGATACTTGCTGTCGCTGAAACCGGCGTAGAGCGACTCGAGAATCGCCAGCACCGTGTCCAGGCCAATCAGGTCGGCCAATGCCAGAGGTCCCAGGGGCTGGTTGCAGCCCAGGACCATGGCACTGTCGATGTCTTTCGCACTGGCGATGCCTTCCTGATAGACCAACACCGCCTCATTGATCATCGGTACCAGGATGCGGTTGACCACAAACCCTGGCCGGTTGGCGCTGGTGATTGCGACTTTGTCCAGCCGCGCAACCAGCGCCAATACCTGCGTGTAGGTATGATCAGATGTGCGCAAACCACGCACCACCTCAATCAACTGCATCACCGGCACCGGATTGAAAAAGTGCACGCCGACAAACCGCTCCGGGTGTGACAGTTTCGCCGCCAACTGGGTGATCGACAGCGACGACGTGTTCGTCGCAATCACACACTGCGGGCTCACGTGCTGCACCACGCGCTTGAGCACGTCGTGCTTGAGCGACAAATGCTCCGTAGCGGCCTCAATCACAATATCTGCATCCTGCAGGCACCCGTAGTCGGTGCTCAGCTCTATTCGGGCGAGCACCGCGAGCTTATGGGCAGGCTCCATTGCCCGCCGTCCAAGGTTCTTGTCGATGGTCGCTACGGCCTTGTCGAGCATTTCCCTGGAGATATCGAGCAACCTGACCGTTAAACCAGCACTTGCACACACCTGAGCGATCCCGTTGCCCATGGTGCCGGCCCCCACCACTCCAACCGTTGCAAGACTCATCTTCAATTCAACTCCGATTGCGGGGTGGGTTTAAGCAAAAAGTGCGCGAGCGCGGGCACCAGAATCAGGGCCCCGACCATATTCCAAATAAACATAAACCCGAGCAGGATGCCCATGTCCGCCTGAAACTTGATCGGCGACAGCACCCAGGTCAGCACCGCTACACCGAGCGTGATCCCGGTCATCACCACAACTTTGCCGGTAGACAGCAGCGCCAGGTAGTACGCGTTGGATAAATTCGCGCCCTGGCGCAGGTTGGTCAGGGTCACGCTGAGGATATACAGCGCGTAGTCCACGCCGATCCCCACGCCCAAGGCGATCACCGGCAGCGTCGCCACCTTGACCCCGATGTTCAGGCCCACCATCAAGGCTTCGCACAGAATCGAGGTCAGCATCAGCGGCAACACCGTGCACACCACCGCACGCCACGACCTGAATGTGATGAAGCACAGCACGATGACGGCGGCGTAGACCATGAACAGCATCTGCACGTTGGAGCGCTTGACGACGATATTCGTAGCCGCTTCGATACCGGCATTGCCCGCCGCATTCAGGAACTGGATCTGATCCGTGTTGTGAGTCGCCGCGAAGTGTTCGACGGCCTGCACCACACTCGTCAAGGTGTCGGCCTTGTGATCGGTAAGGTAGACATACACCGTCAACAAGTCGCAGTTCTGGTTGAACAGCTCGCGGGGCGCGCGGGTGATGATGGCGTTCAACAGGCCCTGGTTACGCGGGATCTCGTACCAGGTCATGCTGCCTTCGTTCATGCCGGCGGCCGCCTGTTTACTCAGCGCCGCGAGCGAAGTCGTGGAGACCACTCCAGGCAACTGCTGCAACGTCGCTTCCAGTGCATCCACGGCGACCAACGTCTCGTATTTGGCACAGAAGTATTGCGGTGTCTTCACCATCACCACGTACTTGTCGCTGCTGGCGGAAAAGTTGCTGACCATAAAGCGGTTGTCGTTGTTATAGCGCGAATCGGCGCGCAACTCCGGCGCGCCAGGGTTGAGGTCGCCGATCTTCACCTGCAGGCTGACAGCAAAGCCGGCAGCGCCCAGCAGCAGCGCCACGATAATTGCGCCACGTGCCCATTTGCGCTCGGTAAAACGGTCGAGAAAGGCCCAGAAAGCATGCCGACCGTGGTGGCTGTCCAACTGTGCGAACTTGTCATTCGCCGCCTCACGCAGCGCAGCAGCCTTGCTGACCCCGGTGTACGACAACAGGATCGGCAACAGGATCAGGTTGGTGAAAATCAACGTCAGTACACCAAGGGTCGCGGCAATGGCCAGGTCCTGGATCACCGGGATCTTGATGATCATCAGCACGGCAAAACCCACAGCGTCGGCTACCAACGCCATCAGCCCGGTGAGGAACAGTCGGCGAAAGGTCAGGCGTGCGGCCACCTGCTTGTCGGCGCCGCGACCGATATCCTGCATGATCCCGTTCATCTTCTGCGCGCCATGGCTGAGCCCGATGGCAAACACCAGAAATGGCACGAGGATCGAGTAGGGATCGAGGTCAAAGCCCAATGTTGGCAAGAGGCCCAACAACCACACTACGGCAATGATCGAGCACAGCAGCACCAGCAACGTGCTGCGCACACAGCGGGTGTACCAGAACAATACGATGCCGCAAATCACCAGGGTCGCGGCGAAGAACAGCTGCATCTGACGCATGCCGTCCAGCAGGTCGCCCACCACCTTGGCGAACCCGGTGATATGGATTTTCACGGCGTTGCTTTCATACTTTGCGCGAATCTGTTCGAGCTGAGCGGACAGCGCGTTGTAATCCAACGGTTTGCCGTCATCGCTGGTGATGTCCTGCAATGGCAGCAGCACGATGCTCGACTTGAAGTTGGACGCGACCAGCTTGCCCACCTCACCGGACCGCTCCACGTTCTGCCGCACCTGTTCCAGGCTGGCAGCGGAGCCATCGTAGTTGTCCGGCACAACCGGGCCGCCGTCGAAGCCCTCTTCGGTGACGCCGATCCAGCGGGTCGCGGGGGTCCACAAAGACTTCATGTAGGAGCGATCAACACCTGGCAGCAGGAAAACCTCGTCGTTGATCTTCTTCAAGGTCTCCATATAGGCTGCATCAAAAATGCTGCCCTGAGTCGCCTCCACGGCAATACGCAAGGTGTTGCCGCCCTCCCCCAGCTGGCTACGGTTTTTCAGATAGTTCTGCACGTAGGGATGATCGGTGGGGATCATTTTCTCGAACGCGGCATTGAGCTTCAGGCTCAGCGCCTGATAACCCAACACCAGGCTGAGCAACACGCACAGGCCTAAAATAATGCTGCGGTGGTTGAACAAAACACGTTCCACCAGCGTGCCGGAAGCGGGATCAAACGCACTGGAATTCAAACTGACCTCGGGCTCTGCAGGGCGGGTAAAACTGTTCATTGCGCGTGCTCCGACAATTCGGACGAGAGCATGCCGCGTGCGCTGCTGATCACCAGGTTGCCGGCAGCGGTTTGCGCCATGCCCGTGAAGTAACTCGATTGCGGCACCTCAATGGCGACGGCCTTGTTCGTTTCGCCGGTAAAGCGCAATACGCGCCCCGATTCGTCAGCCAGCAGCACCGAACCATCGGCGAGGCTGAGGCCGCTGGTCAGCGTGATCGGCTGCAAGGTGTCGAGGCGCTGCCAGCTGTCACCCGCATCGCGCGACTCGAAAGCTTTGCCGCGCAAGCCGAACATCATGAGCACGCCGCTTTGCGTGGCCTGGAGGCCGAATGTGGTGCCCTCATACGGCGAGGCCAATGCCTCGAACGTCTGGCCCTGGTTGCGCGAGCGCAACAGCGTGCCCTGCTCTCCCGCAATGAACAGGTCTGCACCAGAGCGCGCCATGGCGTAGAGGTGCAGGCCCGAGGGGTTGTCGAGTGCAGCGCGTAACGACTGCCAGCTTTGCCCGCCGTCGTGGGTCACGAAGGCCAGGCCATAGGCGCCGACGATCCAACCGGTATTAGCATCCACGAACAGCAGGTCCAGAAACGGTTTGTCCGGGCCTTCGTCGACCAATTGTTGAGCTTGGGTGATGCGCTCTGTATCGCCGCTGCGCGTGGCGTCTTGCAGTTCGATTGCTGCCGCCTGGATGCCGTCCAGCTGTCGCGTCCAGTTCAGCCCGCCGTCGCGCGTATGCAACACCACACCGGCGTGCCCGACCGCCCAACCTTCGACGTCATCGATGAAGCGCACTTTGACCAGCGTCACGCTGACCGGCGAATTAAGTTGCTGCCAGGACTTGCCTTCGTCGTTGGAGGCAATGATGAAGCCCCGCTCGCCAACCGCGACCAAGCGCTTACCGGCGCGCGCCACGCTAAGCATGACGGATTGGGCGGCAAGGGCACTGGCGATCGCCGGCTGCACCGGCATTTGCTCCGCCGCGCACGCCACGGCGCTCATCAGCAGCGTCACGAGCAATGCTTTGAGTGTGTGTATACGCATTTTCGAGCCTCGATGATGCGGTTCCGGGGTTGCCCCCGGAACACAGTGTTGAACACGCAGGTGCGAGGCTTAGCGCACAGACCCGGAAGCCACCGAGTTGCCGGTGAAGAAATTCTCCGGCTTACGCGGGATCACGCTGTAGGTTTCACCGTTCAGGCTCTGCACAACGCTGTAGGTCTTGGCTTGCAGGTTGTAGATCACCACCGGCTTGACCACCACCGCAGGAATCGATGGCACTACAAACGGCAGCACCTGGGACACGCGCCACAGCTTGCCTTCAGCGTCATAGCCATCCACCAGGGAAACCGTCCAGCTGTCTTCGTCGATAAAGAATCTGCGCTTGGGCACCGCGTGGCGCTTGCCCGGCGCAACCGTGGCTTCCAGCTCCCAGACGCGGTGCAGTTCCCAGCGCACTTTGTCGGCATTCAAGTGGTTGGCGACGAAGGCATCGTCGCGTTTTTCGGCATTGAACTTGTTGTCGTTATAGGGGATGTACAGCTCTTTCTTGCCCACCAGTTTCCACTCATAACGGTCCGGATGGCCGATGAAACCGTGGACCTCGTCAAAGTAGTTGGCGCCCGAGGCGACAAAGTCCGGCGTGTCATACCCCACCGTAGGCGCACGCCTTACGCGGCGTTGGCCCACCAGGTATTGCCAGGCTTCACGCGGCTCCGCGGGGTTGACGCTGTCGTGGGTCACCAGCGATTCGCCGGCCTTGAACGGTGGCTCGTTGGTCAAGAAGCGCAGTAAGGCGTACTGGCCGTTCCAGGCCTGTGCGTTGCCCTCCTTGTAGTAGTAGGGATACTGCCAGTTCTCGACGCCACGGCTGGCCAGGGTCTGGGTGCCGTCGGCGTTGCCGATGATGTTGGCATAGCCCATCTGGATGGACTCGGCTTCGACCCGCAAGAGGAAATTCCAGATCACTTCGTTGCCGGTTTTCGGGATCGGGAATGGAATGCCGCCGTAGCAGCCCTCCACCGACAGGCCGTTGCTGGTGGTCTTGCACTGTGTGGCATTGGCAAAGGTGTTTTGATAAACGCTTTCGGGCGCGGCGGCAGTGCGATGTGTCGGATACACGTCCAAGTGATAGGTGTCAGGGTATTTGGCCAACAGTGCCTTGGTGCCTTCGCTTAATTTGTCCGCGTATTGCGCAGCGTTCTTCGCGGTGATTTTCAGCACAGGCTTCTCACCGGGGAACGGGTCGGCGGGCACGTCGCCGAATTTGGCGCCGGCCACCTCCTTGGTCAGCCCACCGGTCCACGCGGGAATGCTGCCATCGGCATTGCCGGCTTTCTCCGCGCCCATGGGCGTGAGCGTGGTCTTGAGTTTGGCCGCTTCGTCAGGACTGACCGCCGCAAAGGCGGAGCCGGCGCAAATCGCCAACGACAAGGTCGAGAGCAGCAGCAATTTATTTTTTGTCATTATCAGTGTCCGCCTGTTCTTTGCTTAAAAGGTTCGCTGGATCGAGAACGCCACGAAGTCCCGGTCTTTCATGTTTTGCTGGTAGGTGAATGAGTTGGCCGAGTTGATCACCGGCCCGGCCTCGCCGAAAAAGTTGGTGTAGCTCAATGACGCGTACCACTGCTTCTTGTAATCCGCCTTGAGGCCCAGGGTCAGGTCACCGCCATGCTCGGGGCCGAACGCCTGGGGCGTGACCGAAGAACGGCCGGATGGGTTGTAGCCAACCGTGATGGGCATTTGCACATCGATGCCGGGGAAAACCTGGAAGTACTGCGGCTCGAAGGTGAAGCGCAGCGCGAAGGCGTCGCGCGTGGTGTTGGGGTCCAGTTGGTCAGCGTTTTTGGTTACGCTCAGGCGACGGTTGAATGCCAGCTCGCCGACGAGTGACGCGCCATCCCACAACGCTGATCCACCGTAGACGTTGACCATCGACACCTGAGCATGCCACGACCGGCCAATGGGGTAAGCCGGATTGGAATCGTTGTCGGAATCCATGCCAGTGATGATGGTGCCGCCGACACCGGCCAATGGCGTGTCGAGCCTGATCGAGGTCTCACCGGCGATATTGGCTTCGCCCACCAGGGTGCTGAAGCTGGCGCCGAAGACCTTGATGTCCTCGGGGTAAACGTTGATGAACGTGTCATTGGCACCCGGCACCAACGCAGCCGGGCGGAAGTAAAACACTGGCGTCTTTTCGTGGTATTTGGCCGCGTACAGGCCGAACTCCCAGTCCTCGATGGCAAACTTGAGTTGGGCGCCGAACTGTCCGGAATTGCGTGCGTCCTTGTCCTTGCCGTGCAGCAACGCGCCAGTCGGAAAGAACACCCGCTCCCCGCCTTCACCCACAAAATCCGCGCCACTGAAATAGCTGCCCGCCGCCGGGAGGCGGGTCTTGTTCCATTCGAACTGATAGTAGGCACCGACGCTGACGGTATCGGTGAGTTGCCAGTTGCCCGACACCTGCTTGGTGGGCATCAGAATCTCTTTGAACTGCGAACCGGGGACCGATTGCAGCTTGACCAGGTCGACCGTGGATTGTGCATTCGCAATGCCGTTGGCGCCGAAGAACAGGCTCTCACCGTAGATCTGGGTGAACTGCCCAAGGCGCCCGGATAACGTGGTGTTGCCCACTTCCCGGGAACCGTAGACAAAGGCGTCTAGGACTTCCGTACGTTTTTCGTGAATGCGCCGGGTGTCGCTGGTGAACTGGTCGTGGTCGACGCTCACCGAGTTGGCGGTGCCGGGCGAGTCGTTATCGTTGTCGTGGCTGTAGACGTTGTCGTACCAGGATGCCGCACTGAGCCTGGCGCCGACGTCTTTGTACTTGATGTCGAATTCAGAGAGCAGGTCGAGGCGATTGGAGATCAACCCACGGTCAAAATTGCGGTCGCCATCGTCCAGGTTGATGTTGCCGTTGGAGGTACCCGGACCCGCCGCCACTTTTGAGTCCAGCTTGTTCACGCGCCAAGCGTTACTGTACTTGACGGTGTTGTCCCAGGTGGCGGTGAGGTCAGGGTTGCCGGTATCGATTGCAAAGGCGTGCACCGTGCTTGAAAGGCTTAGCAGCAGGGTTGCGCTGACGGCGCAGGCGAGGCCGGAGACCGGCAACGGGCAGGGCCGCAGGTTGGCTGTTTTCATCGTGATGTTCCTGTTTTTGTTGTTTTTGTTAACGGGCATCCACTCGCGGCGCCCTCGCACCGCATGTGCGCAATGTTATTTTTAATGCACCAAATAACACTTTGTGCACAAAAACTATTCCTGTAAAAATTCAATGTCAAGCACATTCCGGATTTGCAATGAGGCTTTGCACTAAATCTGTTTTTGCGCATAAACTGCGTTTAGTGCAAATTTCAGGACACCCACCATGACCCCCTCCGCCAACAGTCCGCTGATCGAAGTCGCGCTGACGAAGATGAAAAAGGCGATTGTTTGTTGTGAACTGGCCCCCGGCGAAAAGCTCAAGGTGGCCGAACTGTCAAAGACCTACGGGTTGAGCAGCTCCCCTATCCGCGAAGCGCTCAACCGCCTGGCCCAGGACGGCGTCGTCGAGTCCAGCGATAACAAGGGCTTTCGGGTGGCGCCGATTTCCACCGCAGACTTTCGCGATATCACGCGCATGCGCTGCCTGCTTGAGTGCGAAGCGCTGAGCGATGCGATTGAATACGGCGATGACCACTGGGAAGCCGAAGTACTCGGCGCGTTTCACCGGTTGAACCTGATGGAGAAAAAACTCGGCAGCGGTGTGCTGGTGCTTGACGATGAATGGTCGACCCGGCACAAGGCGTTCCACTTTTCACTGTTTGGTGCGTGCCCGTCGCCGCTGTTGCTGAAGATGATCGACTCGCTGTTCGACCGTGCCGAGCGTTACCGGCGCTTTTCTGCCAAGCAACGTATCCGCCAGCGTCACAAAGGCAATGAGCACCAGGAACTGATGGATGCAGCCCTGGCACGCGATACCGATAGAGCGGTGACGCTGCTGCGCAATCACATCCAGGACACGCTGGAGCGCACAATCGAGGCGATTGAACGCCAGCAGGCCACGTTGCAATAACAAGGTAGGAGCGAGCTTGCTGTGGCGAGCTCGCTCCTACAGGTTCAAGCGGCGTCCGGTCGCTTGCCACTCAAGGCCAATTCCATGCCCTCCAGCAGCTCCATGGCCCAGGCCACGGTCACTGCACCGCCATACACATAATGGTCCGGACGCACGATCACCACGTTGCAGCCACGCAGCTCCAGCCATTGCGCCAATAGACCATCGACCTCTTCGTAGTCATCCACCGTACGCGCACCAGGCTGCTGCGAAGTGACCAACCGCACCACTTCAATCGGCAAGCCATCGAGTGACTGGCTGCTGCGCAGACACCGCAGCAACGCACTGGCGTCGAACCCTGGCGCGATGATCACGCGAAAGGATTGCCCGGTGAACTCATCCAGCAACCCCTGCTTACCTTCATGATTGATTACCCGCGGCTGAGGAAACAGCTCGCCGGCCGGCGCCACATTTGCGATAAACCCATGCTTCAAGCCTGGGATCAGCGATTGACGAATGATGCCTTCCGGTTGCTCGGTCATCTGCCGGATCAAGTGCGCATCGCGCAATGCCGCGCGCTCACTGTCGCGTTCGCAAATCACCCCGCCGAACTCCTTGGCTGCCTGGGTCGTTTGACGCACGTGGGGGATACGCTCAGCCTGATAGGTATCGAGGAACGCCGGCGCCGCCAGGCCTTTCTTGACCAGGGCGAGCTTCCAGACCAGGTTCAACGCATCGCGAATCCCCTGGCACATGCCTTGCGCCAAAAACGGCGGCGTCATGTGCGCGGCATCGCCGAGGAAGAACACACGGTCGGCCTTCCACTGCTCCAGGATCAACGCATGGAAGCGATACGCCGAGGCGCGCCACAGTTGATAGTCAGCCTCCGGTAACCAGCGAGCGATGAGCTGTTTGATTACCTCGGGTTTTGAAATCTCCGAGGGTTGCTCATCCGGATTGATCATGAACTCCCAGCGTCGATGCCGCCCCGGCCCCACCACGAAGGTGCAAGGCCGCGCCAGTTCGCAGAACTGTACGTTGGTCTTGGGCAAATGCTCTCCCGCGCCCTCATTGAGGATCACATCGACCACCAGCCAGGGTTCGTCGAAGGCCAGATCCTCCATGTTCAACCCGAGCCGGGTACGAATCGGGCTAGTGCCGCCGTCGCAAGCCAGGACGTAGTCCGCCGTTACCGTGCGCTCGCTGCCATCCCTGGACTGAATCCGCACCTGGGCCTGGTCAACCGCCAGCACTTCGGCGCCAAGTTCCACGGTCACACTCTTGTGGCCGGCGATTTTACCGCGCAGCGCGTGTTCTACCGGTGGCTGAGAAAATACGTAATTGGGTGCCCAGCCCAAGGCAAACGGCGGCTTGGCTGCGTCAATGCGCTTGATCAGGTGGGAACCGGTGGTGCGATACTCCGAGGGGCGATACGGCATCACATGCGCGGCGATCTCATTGGCCAAGCCGATATTGCCGAAAACGCGCATCACCTCATGGTCGAACCCCATGGCGCGGGGGTTGGTGTAGACCGTTTCGGATTTGTCCACGACGAGGGTCTTGAGCCCCCACATACCGGCCAGGTTCGCGCATACGGCACCTACCGGCCCCATTCCAACAATGATGACATCGTAGTCCATCGTCTACTCCGCTTCTTGTGCTTATCAGGTGCAACGTGGGGCTGATGGGCAGGCACGGGGCCCCCATCAGCCGGGCTTCTCATGACGCGATCAGCCAAGCCGCACGCGTTGCTCTTCGATCTTCGCGCGTATCGAGTTCTTCCACTCGTCACGGGTCTGAAAGCCAGGACGGCGCAGGCACATGGCATGGGTCTGGGCCAGGATCACTTCGGCCGGCAGTTCCAGATCCAGCGGTTCCTTGCAGGGTTGGGCGGTGTAGAACGGCGCATCCACATACATTTCGATGGGGTTGCCCTCGGGGTCCTTGAAGTACAGGGACCAGGCGTTGCCATGGTCGACCTGGGCAATGCCTTGAATGCCGTTGCGCTTGGCAAACTGGTAGTAGGTTTTCAGGTCTTCGAGCGAATCGAGCAAGAAGGACAACTGGTTGATCGGGTTAAATGCCAGGTCGGCAGGCTTGCCGTCGAAGAGCACCACCTGGTGATGCAGCTCAGGATTTTGCGTCATGAAGAACAGTCGGTGGCCGGTCGAGGCAACCCCTTTGTCGCTGACGATGAAACCCAGGACACGGCAGTAAAAATCGACCATGCGGTCGAGGTCTGCGCAGAAAACACCGGTATGAGTGAAGTTGATAGTGGGTAGAGCGGGCATGTGAAACCTCCAGTTTTTATGATTGTGCAGAGGACAACGCTCAGGCTTCGTCGATAACGCCGTTGGACAGGGTGCCGATTTCGGTGATCACAACTTCAAACACATCACCGGGTTTTAGAAAGATCGGTGGGTTGCGTTTGAAGCCGATCCCGCTTGGCGTGCCAGTGGCCAGGATATCGCCCGGGTTCCATGCCAGTGCCTTGGAGACATAGGCGATCAAGTGCGGAATATCGAAGGCCAGCTCTGAAAGACTGCCCTCCTGCAATTGCTCGCCGTTGAGCACCCCGCGCACCACAAGCTTACGGTAATCGGGAATGTCCGCTGCGGGAATCAGCCAGGGGCCCAGCGCACCGGTTTTTCTGAAGGTTTTGCCCATGCCGTATTGATGAGTATGGAACTGCCAGTCACGCACGCTGGCATCGTTGAAGCAGGTGTAGCCGGCGACATGCGCCATCGCATCCGCCGGGTCGATGTGCGATCCACCCTTGCCGATCACAACGGCCAATTCGGCTTCAAAGTCGAATTGCTCCGACACTTGCGGCCGCACCAATGGCTCACCGTGGGGCAACAGTGTTTCGGCGAAGCGTTGGAAAATCACTGGGAATTCACCGACCTTGCGCCCGGCTTCCTCGGCATGCGCCACATAGTTGATGCCCACGCAAATCACCTTGCCTGGGTTGGGGATCACCGCTTCCAGCTCTACGCTGGAGAACGCATAGTCTGCCGGCTGGCTGCCTACGAGCCGCCGCGCTTCGTCCATTAAGGCCGGGTCGCCCAGGAACGTCGCGAGGTCGCCCACCGAGGCAAAGGCCTCGGTCAGCTCAATCACGCCATCCCCCCGCACCGCGCCGAAATGCGCTTTGCCGTCTTTGCGGTAAGAAATCAGCTTCATGTTTCTCTCCTGTTTTTTGTGCACAAAAACTTACTTCTTGCACCATACATTATTAAATGCATAATTCGAAAGGCCAGCTTAAAAAATAATGCGCCGTTTGAGGCGCTCGTATCAGGAGGTTCGGCATGACGCTTGTGAGGGTAAGGAAGATCAAACTGGATGTGGAGGAAGTCCTCCATGAGGGCGGGCCAGTCGCGTCAGCGCCGTTGAGGATAGCGGTGGCCACTGCGGTGGTTGCCAACCCCTACGCCGGCCAATATGTTGAGGACGTGCTGCCGTTCATGCAGGCGCTGAGAAGTTTGGGGGCCGAATTGTCGGAGCGCTTGATCCACGCGCTGGGCGGCGCGGAACATGTGCAGGCGTATGGCAAGGGTGCCATCGTCGGCGAAGACGGCGAGTTGGAACACGGTGCGGTCTGGCATGAAGCCGGAGGCTGGGCGATGCGTGAGGCACTGGGCAACCCGAAAGCGATTGTGCCGGCGGCGAAAACCATTGCGGGCCCGGGCTCGCGGGTAATGATCCCGCTCGGGCACATTCAGGCCGCCTACGTGCGCAGTCATTTCGGTGTGGCGGAAATGACCGTGTGGGATGGTCCGCGTCGCGGCGAGATCGCGTTTGGCCTGGCGATGGCCACGGGCGGACGCATCCATGCGCGGCTGGGCGGCCTTAGCGCCTTCGATGTGAAGGGCGCAGACGGGCTGCGATAACAGCACAACGTAAACATAAGCTCCAAGTGCCTTACCACTACAAAAATAAAATGTGTGTTGGAGAACATCATGACTGCAAACACTATGCGTGCCGCACGCCTGTATGAAGGCGGCAAACCAATGGTTATCGAGCAAGTGCCAACCCCCGGCATCCGCCCTACCGAGGTATTGGTCAAGGTCAAGGCCTGCGGCATCGTGCCGAACCTGCACAACATCCTCACCCATTGGGTCACATGGTTCCCTCACAGCCCCTTACCGAAGCTGCCAGCGATTTTCGGGCTGGACCCTGCCGGTGTTATCGAAGCGGTAGGTGATCAGGTCTACGACTTCAAGGTGGGTGACCGGGTGTACGTCAACCCCGGCCGCCACTGTGGTTCCTGCCGCGCCTGTCGTGCAGGCAATACGATCGCCTGCACGGCCTACACCTTCAACGGCTACTTCGGTTTCACTGCCAAGAGCCCACGGATGTTTGAGGACTACCCCTACGGAGGTCTCTGCGAGTACATCCCCGCGCCGCAATACAGCCTGGTCAAACTGCCCGAGAACCTCAGCTTCGAAACGGCTGCACGCCTCGGGTACCTGGGTACGGCCTATAAGGCTCTGCTGCGGGCCGGTGCCGGTCCTGGCAGTACCGTATTGATCAACGGCATCAGCGGCACACTCGGGCTGGGCGCCGTGGCGCTGGCATTGGCGATGGGCGTGCGCAAAATCCTCGGCACCGCGCGCAACCAGGAGCTGTTCCAGAAGGTTAAAGACCTGGCAGCCCCCGGCAGGATCGAGATTCACACCCTTGGAACAACGCCCACGCAACAATGGGCCAGCGAAGTCACCCGGGGCGAAGGCGTTGATATCGTCATCGACGCCTTGGGCCCTGGCGCCCCCCACGAGAGCTTGATCCAAGCCCTTAAATCCCTTAACAGGGGCGGTCACCTGATCAACATCGGCGCCATTGCGGGTGATGTCCCTATCGACCTGCACTGGATCATGGATAACGACGTCCAACTCAGCGGGTCGGCGTGGTTCACCACCGGGCAGGGCCAAGCCATGGCCGACATGGTGGAGTCCGGCGTGCTGGATCTGTCGTTCTTCGAGCACACCACCTTCAGCCTGGAAAACGTCAACCATGCAATTACTGGCATCGAAAATCGCCATGGCGGGTTCAGCAACTATGTGATCTGCCCTTGAGTGAACGCAGCGAGGAGCGCATCCCCTCGCTGCCCCTTTTTGCGCGCTGAGTAATCTCCATGAAAATAAGAAGACTGGTCACCGGGCACAACGAACAAGGCCACTCCGTTTTTGTGTCTGACGATTTGGCCCCCAGGGCCCAATCCTTCAGCTCCATTCCGGGGCATGGCATGGCGCAAATCTGGTCGACACCCGCCCTCCCGGTACTGCTCGCTCAGGGCAGCGACCCGACCTTGGCGCTTGCTTCGCTGATTCCTGCCCAAGGCGGCACCAGCATTGCCCTGTTTGATTTCCCTCCCGACAGTGTCATGCATAACCTTGTAGACGGCGTAAAGGCCTATGCCGAGTTGAGCGCGGCCCTGCCCGGTTTGATTGAGTGTTTTGAGCCGGACAGCCCAGGTATGCACACCACCGCCACCATCGATTATGGCGTGATCCTGGAAGGTGAAATGTGGCTTGAACTGGATAACGGTGAAAGCCGCCTAGTCAAGGCTGGCGATATCGTGATCCAGAACGGCACGCGACATGCCTGGCACAACAAGAGTGAACACATCGCTCGAGCGCTGTTTGTGATGATCGGCGTCACCCCCTCCGCCCAACACTTGCAAGGATTACCATGACCCACATCGTCCACCGCCTTCTCGGGCTATCAGGCAGCTTGCGCGCGCAGTCCACCAACACTGCGGTGCTCAACACCCTAGCCAGCCGCTTGGGTGACCATG
Organism: Pseudomonas marginalis; assembly: GCF_001645105.1. GTDB lineage: Bacteria > Pseudomonadota > Gammaproteobacteria > Pseudomonadales > Pseudomonadaceae > Aquipseudomonas > Aquipseudomonas petroselini. Next base: position 297,621 of record NZ_LKEG01000036.1, on the reverse strand, counting down.
TGCAACTGCAGGTGTTCGCCCTCAACGATCTCCCTTTGTACAACGCTGATCTGGAGGCTGATGCGCTGCCTGATGCCGTGCACGCATTTAAAGAAGCCATACGCCAGGCAGATGGCCTGATTATCTGCTCGCCCGAATACAACTATGGGGTTTCCGGGGTGCTGAAAAACGCCTTGGATTGGGCGTCTCGCCCTGGCTTCAACTCACCGCTGAAAAACAAACCGGTATTGATCATGACGTCCTCACCTGGTGTGCTGGGTGGGGTACGGGCCCAGGCACAATTGCGCGATACGCTGAACGCCACGTTGTCACGGGTGATCAACTGCCAGCAGATTGTGATTCCGGGGGTCAATCAGAAGATCCATGACGGCCGATTTGTGGATGAGCCGACGATCGAGTTCATGTTGGCAGGGGTCGCCGATTTGACGGACGAGATCAACCTTCTGACTTGAGCTGATTCGGCTTGGCGCCCGTCACCGTCGGCAGACGCCCCGCTTGTTGATCAAGAACAAAACGCTCGACTTGCGAATGAATGCACATCAAAGCGCATTCAGTTGTACGACAACAAAACGACACATGATAGTATTTCTCATGCAGCGGACGTTCGATTCGCTGCACCGATGACACGGACGTCCGCTCGAGAAACACGCCACCCCTGTGCGTGTTTAAAACCTCAAGTTAATCAAGGATCTGATTATTCATGACAACACCATCAACCTTCACCGCGTGCAAACTCGCCAGTGCTATTTTCGGCGTACTCGTGCTTGGCAGCTTGCCGGCTCACGCTGCGGACATTTGGCTGGATTCGGCCACGACGGGCTGGGCCACTCAGAATGGCGGCACCAAGGGCGGCTCCAAGGCTGCCGCGGCTAACATCTACACGGTCAAAAACGCTGCCGAGTTGAAAACCGCACTGAGTGCTTCGGTGGGAACCAACGGACGCATCATCAAAATCACTGGCGTGATCGACGTCAGTGAAGGCAAGGCTTATACGACGACTGCGGATATGAAGAAGCGTGGCCGCCTGGATATTCCCGGCAAAACCACCATCGTCGGCACCAGCAGCACCGCCGAAATCCGCGAAGGTTTCTTCTACGCCAAAGAAAACGACGTGATCATTCGCAACCTCACCATCGAGAACCCTTGGGACCCAGAGCCGATCTGGGATGCCAATGATGGCAAGGAAGGTAACTGGAACTCCGAATACGATGGTTTGACCATCGAAGGCGCCAACAATGTGTGGGTTGACCATGTCACCTTCACCGACGGCCGCCGCACCGATGCGCAGAACGGCACCGCTAACGGTCGCCCGAAACAGCACCACGACGGCGCCCTGGACGTGAAAAACGGCGCCAACTACGTGACCATTTCGTATACCGCCTTCAAGTCCCACGAGAAGAACAACCTGATCGGTTCGAGCGACAGCCGCACCACCGATGACGGCAAGCTCAAGGTGACGATCCACAACTCCCTGTTCGAGAACATTTCGGCCCGCGCCCCGCGCGTGCGCTTCGGCCAGGTGCACCTGTACAACAACTACCACGTGGGTAGCACCAGCGATAAGGTCTACCCCTTCTCGTACGCGCATGGCGTCGGCAAGGGCTCGAAAATCTTCTCCGAGAAAAACGCGTTCGAGATCAGCGGCATCAGCGGCTGCGACAAAATCGCCGGCGACTACGGTGGCAGCGTATACCGCGACACCGGCTCGACCCTCAATGGCAGCGCGTTGACCTGCCCCTGGACCCCAAGCATCGGCTGGACCCCGCCTTACAACTACACACCGCTGGCGGCGGACAAAGTCGCTGCAGACGTCAAGGCCAAGGCCGGCGCCGGCAAGCTCTGACTGAACGGTTGTACCCAGTAAAAAGAAGCCCTCGGTGACGGGGGCTTTTTAGTGCGCGCTTGCAGCTATTGCACCAACTGGTTGATCTCGATAATCGGCAGCAGCACGGCCATTACAATCACCAGCACCACCGCGCCCATCACGACAATCATCAGTGGCTCCAGCAACGCCGTCATGCCCATGGCCCGACGCTCGATATCGCGCGATAAGGTCTGCGCCGCCCGCTCCAGCATTGGCGGCAGCGAACCGGTTTTTTCGCCACTGGCGATCAGGTGGATCAGTACCGGCGGGAACACATTTTCCACGCGCAACGCCGGCGCGAGGTTCACGCCTTCGCGCACCTTCGCCGTGGCATCTCTCACGCTGAGGCTCAAGCGGTCATTGGACAGGGTTTGCCGCGCCGCTTCCAGGGCACGCAACAACGGCACCCCGGCGGCCCCCAGAATCGCCAGGGTCGAGGCAAACCGCGCCGTGTTCAGGCCCAGCACAAAGCGCCCGATCAAGGGCAAGCGCAGCACCCGGCTGTGCCAGTTCAGGCGCGCCACCGGGTTACGCAAATACAGGCGCCATCCCCAGAAGCCGGCGGCCATGAGACCGAAACACAACACTCCCCAAGCACGAATGAAATCACTCGCATTGAGCATCGCCAGGGTCAGCCCCGGCAAGTCCTGGCGAGCCTGGGAAAACGCACTGACCACCTGCGGAACCACATAGCTGAGCAGAAAGATCACGATCGCAATCGACACCAGCCCGACCACACCCGGGTAGATAAACGCGGTGAGGATCTTGCTGCGCAGGTTGTTGCGTTCTTCGATGTAATCGGCCAAACGCTCCATGACCTGCGCGAGGTCGCCGGACTCTTCACCGGCGGCAATCAATGCGCGATAGATCGCGGGGAAATCCCGTGGCCGTGTCGCCAGGGCCTCAGCCAGGCGCATACCGCCGCGTACATCGGCGCGCACCGCGCTCAAGGTCTGGGCGATATGCTTTTTTTCCGCCTGCTCGACCGTGGCGCTCAAGGCGGCCTCCAACGGCAGGCTGGCGCCCAGCAGGCTCGCCAGTTGCCGCGTGGCCCAGGCGAGGTCGTTGTCGGAGAACCTGGCGCTGAACACTGCACCACCGCCGGCAGGCACAGGGGTTTCAAGCTGCACCGAGAGCGCGGTAAGACCACGGCTGCGCAACACCCCGAACGCGGCGCGCTGGCTATCGGCTTCAAGGTGCCCGGACTCAAGCTTGCCGGTGGCGTCGGCGGCTTCGAAACGGTAGCGATTCATCAGGCGTCCCGTGTCACACGCAGGATTTCTTCCGGCGCCGTGGTCCCTGCGCGCACCCAACGCTCACCGTCTTCGCGCAGGCTGAACATGCCCGCTTCGCGCGCCGCAAGGCGCAGGGCCTGTTCACCCGCCCCCTGGTGGATCAACGCGCGAATCTCATCGTCGATGCAGAACAACTCATGGATGCCGGTGCGGCCGCTATAGCCGGTGTGGTTACAGGCGGCACAGCCAAGCGGCCGCCACGTGCCGGGGTGGGCCGGGTCTTCCTGCTTGCAGTGGCTGCACAGGCGCCGCACCAGCCTTTGCGCCAACACGCCGAGCATCGAAGACGCCAGCAGGAACGGCTCGACGCCCATGTCAATCAGCCGGTTGACCGCCGATACCGCATCATTGGTGTGCAGCGTGGCCAGCACCAAGTGCCCGGTCAGCGAAGCCTGCACTGCGATCTGTGCGGTTTCGAGGTCGCGGATCTCGCCGATCATGATGATGTCCGGGTCCTGGCGCAGGATCGCCCGCAGGGCCAGGGCGAAGGTCATGTCGATCTTGGCATTCACCTGGATCTGGCTGATGCCCGGCAGGTCGTATTCCACCGGGTCTTCAACGGTGAGGATGTTGCTGGTGCTGGCGTCCAACCGTGCGAGCGCGGCATAGAGGCTGGTGGTCTTGCCGCTGCCGGTGGGGCCGGTGACCAACACGATGCCGTGGGGCTGGCGGATCAGGTTGTCCAGCTTGGCCAGCACCTGCACGTCCATGCCGAGGGTTTCCAGTTGCAGACGCCCGGCCTGTTTGTCGAGCAAACGCATCACCACCCGCTCACCGTGGCCGGTGGGCACCGTGGATACGCGGATGTCGATCGGCCGACCCGCCACGCGTAACGCGATGCGGCCGTCCTGGGGCAGGCGTTTTTCGGCGATGTCCAGTTGCGCCATGATCTTGATCCGCGACACCAGCGCCGCGTGCAACGCCTTACGCGGCGAGACCACGTCACGCAGGGTGCCGTCGACCCGGTAACGCACCACCGAATGGCTTTCGTAAGGCTCGATGTGAATATCACTGGCCTCGTCACGCGCCGCCTGGGTGAGCAACGCGTTGATCATGCGGATCACCGGCGCGCCGTCCTGGGTGTCCAGCAGGTCGGTGATTTCCGGGATGTCCTGCATCAAGCGGTCAAGATCGACTTCGTTTTCCGCCGCCCCCACCACCGCCGCCGCGCTGCCGGTGTCAGCGTAGGCTGCGGCGAGCAAGCCGTCGAGTTCCTCGTCCCGCACCTGCTCGAGCCGCGCCGCGCCGAACTGCCGGCGCACCTCGCTGATCGACCAGCCGGGTGTCGATGGGCAAACCGTCAGCACCGCGCCCTCCTCGCCATTGCGCAGCAGGATGCGTTGAGCCTTGGCCCAGGCGTAGGGCAACGCGTTCATTGGAGCGGCACTGCGCGAATCGTCGCGCGGGGTTGTCCGCTTCCCGGTGCCGCCGGCACCCCCACGGCCGCGGCGGGTAGTTGCGGCGCCTGCATGTCCGGCATCGCCCAACTGCGCTCCGGTTGCAGTGCGCCCTGGGCCCGGCGGATAAAGTCGTAGCGGTTCAGGGTGATCGCCCGTCCACCGGCGCTGTCACGGATGATATAGGGCCGTAGGAACACCATCAGGTTGGTCTTGGTGGTGGCCCGGCGTTCATTGCGAAACAATGCGCCGAGCCCGGGAATGCTCGACAGCCAGGGCACCGCCTCGTTGCTCTGGCTGTAGCCGTCCTGCAGCAGGCCGCCGAGCACCATGATCTGCCCGTCATCGAGCAGGATGCTGGTGTCAATTGCGCGCTTGTTGGTCACCACGCCCGCCGACGTCGCACTGCTGGAGGCGCGTTCGTCGATGCTGCTGACTTCCTGGTAGATATCGAGCTTGACCGTGCCGCCTTCGGAGATCTGTGGCCGTACATTGAGCTTGAGCCCAACCTCCTCGCGCGTCACCGTCTGGAACGGGTTGTTGCTGGTGCCACCGCCTCCGGTCACGTAGCTGCCGCTGACAAACGGAATGGTCTGGCCGACGAAAATACTCGCGGCTTCGTTGTCCAGGGTCAGCAGGTTCGGCGTTGACAGTACGTTGCTGCCGCCCTTGCTCTTGAGGGCGCGGGCCAGCACTTTGAGGTCCATGACATTGCCGACACCGGGGATGTTCACCGTGCCGCTGAGGTAACCCACGCTCAGGCCACCGGGCAGCGCGTCGATGCTGGTCAGGCCGCCGGTCTGCACCCCGCTGCCGCCCAGGTTAGTGCCTCCGACCACCCCTTTGCCCGCCAGGTCACCGCTTTGCCATTGCACGCCAAATTCGTTGGCATCGTCCTCGCCGACCTCCACGATCAGGCTCTCGATCACCACCTGTGCGCGACGCTGGTCCAGCATGTCGATGACTTCCCGCAGGTTGCGGTACAGCGGCTCGGGCGCGGAAATCAGCAAGGTGTTGGTGGTGGCGTCCGCCTGGATCGTGACACCGCCGGCGCTGAAGGCGACACTTTGGTCCGTGGCCTGGGCGCCGGCCTGGCTGCTCGAATTGCCGCTGCTCTGTCCGTAGCCCATGCCGGTGCCGTTGCTGGAACTGCTGCCGCTGCTCGACGTCTGGCTGGTGCTGCTTGGGCTGTTTTGGCCGCTCTGCCCGCCGCTGGTGTTGCCACCCATCGCGCTCAGCACCGAACGTCCGGTATCGCCGGTGCCGCTGTCGCTTTCACCGGTGAGCAAGCCGCGCAGTGCCTGGGCCAGCTTCGCCGCCTGGGCGTTACGCAGGTACACCACGTGCAGGTTGCTCGGATTGCTCTGGGCGTTGTCGAGTTTGTACACCAGGTTGCGCGCCAGTTCGGTGCGCTCCGGGCTGCCGGCACGGATGATGATCGAGTTGGAACGCGGGTCGCCCACCACCGAAATCTTCTGGGTGGCGTCGCTGCCAGGCTGTTCCAGCAGCTGCGAGACCATACCGGCGATGTCCACCGCGATGCCGTTCTGGACCTGCACGACATCGGTGTCGATCGCGCTGGGGCTGTCGATGCTGTCAATCAACTGCGCCACGCGCGTCAGGTTGTCGGCGTAGTCGGTGATGACCAGGGTGTTGTTGCCGGGGTAGGCATTGATCGGATTGTTCGGCGAGACGATCGGGCGCAGCACCGGGATCAGGTTCACCGCGTTTTCATAATGCAGGCGAAACGTGCGCGTGAGCATGCCATTCGCCGCCGGCCGGTCGGCACTGTAGACCGGCCCACCGAGCAATTTCGCATCGGCCTCCGGTACCACATGGGCCACGCCGCCGACGTCGACCACGCTGAAGCCCTGCATGCGCAATGCCGCCAGCAACATATCGTAGGCCTGATGGGCCGGAACTTCGCCTTCAGACACCAGGGTCAGGGAACCGGTTACGCGTGGGTCGACCAGAAACTGCCGGCCGGTGGCGCGGGAGAGTCCGCGCACGACGGCTTGAATGTCGGCATCCACGAAATTCAGACTCACCGGCTGGCTGCCAAGCGGGTTGCTCAGCGTTGTACCGCCGATACTTGCGCCGCCCCGGCGCACCGGATTGACGAGGGTACGCTGCGGCCGCGCTTGCCGCTCGATCTGCGTCTGGGCGCGCTGGCGTTCCAGGAGTACGTCGCCGCTGCGCTGGGTGTTGGCCAGGGGCTGGCCGAGTTCGCTGTCGACCAGCAGCGATGGCGCGTTGGAAGCCGTTTGCGTGCTGCACGCGCTCAGTGCCAGTAACAGGAACGGCGCGGCGTTGCGTACATAATTGGAACCTGACCACTTCATGAAGCTTCCTTAGCGCCAAGCGCCTGATCCATGCGGACAGTTCCCGACAGAGTGCCTGCCGTATCATCGGCCTTGGCTTCGCCTGCACGCTGCAAACGGGCCTCGACCACTTCCAGAGAAAATTGCCTTGGGTTGCTCACCAGCCAACCGATGACTGCGTCAGCCGGTGCAGTTTCGAACGTCAACTGCCAGCCGGTCTCCACCGGCGTCAATTGGTAATATCCGACCAGCCCGCGCGCATCCAGGCTTTGGCGCAGGGCCGGTTCGAGCGGCTGGCCGGCGGTTGGTGTCGGCACCTCGCGCAGCAAGCGTTCGAGTGCCTCGGTTTGCGCACGCAGCTTTGGTGTTTCAGCCTGCCAATATTCGATTTTCTTCAAGGCCGGCTGGATCAGGACCAGCCAGCTCAGCAGCCCGACGAGCAGCAGCGCAGTGCCCGCGACCATGCGTTTTTCCCGCCGTGACAGGCCTCGCCAAACGCCCCGTGTGCGCGCGTTGAAGTGCTGCCATTGGCCACGCCAAAGGGTCAAGGAATGCTTATTCATTGTCGCTTGCAGCACCGGAGTCGGGTTCACGGGATTCGGCATCGGCCGGGCGCAGGCGCCAGCCCGTCGGCGTGGCCTGAGCCGCGACGCCGGCCTGGGCCAGGGTGGCTTGCCAGGCGTTATCTGGGGTATTTCGCCGCGCATCGGCGGTCAAACTCACGTGCAGCTCTGCCTGTTCAAAGACCAGGCCCTGCACATTGCCGACCATGAACGGCATCGCGTCGGCGGCTTGCAGCATCAGGCCGGCAAAGCGCTGGGATGCGTCGTTACTGGCCGGGTTCTGCCGCGCGCTCAATTGCTGACGGGCTTGTTGCAGTGGATTAAGGATCACCGGCAACTCGGGAAACGCCTGTTTGACCCGCTGACTCATTTGCATTTTGAGTTGCTGGCCTTCGCTGGCCTCACGCGCGGCGTACAGGTTCAGGCCCAGCAGCCACACGCCGATTGCCAGCGCGCAACAGGCCAGCGCCCTGCCCCAACCCGCTTGCGACCCTGGTGCCTTGCCGACGCCGCCGTGCAATCCCCACGTAGGTAAAGCAGCAGACCATCGTTGCTGCGCAGGTTGTGGCTCGATCACTGCAGCGGGGGTGTCGTCACCGAACCAGGCCAAGCGGCTGCCACTGGCCGCCAGCGCGTCCAGGCTCGCCTGAACCTGCGGTTCGACCACGCCTTGCTCAAGGCTATGGCGCAGCAGCAAATGCCCCTCCAGCACACAGGCACTGATGTGCCCGGCCGGTGGCACCGGCAGGCCATAGGGTGCAGGATAAAGTCCCCGCAGCTTTAACCGGTGCTGGCTCAACACCTCACCGAAACGCTCCAGGACCGACGTCGGCAACCAACTGAGGAACACGTGCCCATCGGCATCGCCAGGGCTGTGCGCGATATGCATCTGTTCAATGCGACCGAGGATCAGCGCCTGTGCCGCACATATCACCGCCGCCTGGGTCTTCGCGGCCGACAGCGGTGGCAACTGCAACTGTGTGAGGACGCTGTCCATGGGGTGAAGAAAGCACTCCACGCTCTGCGATTGAGCCGTCTGCCCCAGCAACGCCAGCGTACTGACGCCGGTCTGGCTGACGCGACCGTTGCGGTCCAGGCGTGCGAACGCAAGCTCAGTGTCCGGCGTCAGGCTGTTCAGCGGCGGCAAGGCAATGCGCACACTCATACGCCCAGTCTCGACCAGATCACCTTGGGCATGTCGCTCTCCGAGCGATACAACAATGCGTCCACCCTGACCCGGCGCTTGTCACGACGGGCGTAACCGTGAAGCAGAAACCATTCGCTGGTGATGCCGACATCAAGGTCGTCGACGCTCAACTGCGGCGCACGCAAGCGATTGAGAAAGTCGCCACGATTGATAAACCACTGGCCCCGATCACGCTCTGCGACCAAGGCCTGCGCCTGGGTCAGCGATAGCCCAGGCACTACCGCGGCCAGTACCTCAGCGCTGGCGGTATTGCTGTTGACCCAGGTACTGACCGGGATAACGCTGACATAGGGCGCCAGGCGCGCCAACACCCGCTCATTCACGCCCTGGATACCGCGCAGGTCGTCGAGGCTGCGCAGCATCGGCCGGGTTGCAGGAACGGGATTGGCGTTGGCGTCGGGCGAAGTCGCGCGGCCGCTGTTAAACCGGTTTTGCGTCGTGCTTTGCGAATGTTCCTGGCGCGGATAAGCGGCAATGACGCGCTGACTGATGCGTTGCGCAACGCCAGCCTCGATGCCGAGCATAGCGCACAGCTGCTCAAAACTGCGTAATTGCCGGGCATTGACGCGCTCGCCGGCGATCAAGTTCCGCAGGTTGAATTTGCCTTGCTGATCCTCCAGGCGCCCATCAAAACCTGCACCCGGGAGGGCGCTTTTGATCGGTTGCGCCCATGCCTGGTCACGCCGCGTTGGTGCTTCCTTGCGACGCGCATCCCACAGCAGTTGCCGGCTGGTTTCCAGGCCGCCGAGCAGCACCGCACTGCCTTGCAGGCGTGACTGTTCAGCTTCCAGCGAGCGGGTAAACACGCTCTGCCGGGTGAGCATGCCAGCGGCGATAACCGCCACCACGGCGGCGATCAGCAAGGCGCTGATGATCGCCATGCCGCGCTGTTTCGCGCTATTGAGCAACGGTTTTTTCATGGCAGCGCTTAGAGCTGCCAGGAGCCGATATCGGCGTTCACGCCGTCGCCGTCAGGTTGCCCGTCTGCACCGAGGGAGAAGATGTCGACTTCGCCGTTCGCGCCAGGGTTCAGGTAATGGTAAGGACGCCCCCACGGGTCATTGGGCAAACGCTCCAGGTAGGAACGCCAGTTGCTGTTCTTGGCGTCCGCCGGGCGCTCCACCAGCACTTTGAGCCCCTGGTTCATGCTCGGGTAAGTGCCGTGGTCGAGGCGATAGAGCTTGAGTGCCTGCATCAGGCCGGAGACGTCCTGCTTGGCCGCCGTGGCCCTGGCTTGATCCGGACGGTCGAGCACCTTGGGTACGACCATGGCCGCGAGGATGCCGAGAATCACCACCACCACCATGATCTCGATCAGGGTGAACCCCTGCTGGCCTCGGCCACCTGCAGACTGAAATTTGACGCGAGCGACATCCATATCCACCATCCTTGGCTTGTTTGCAATTCGGCGCGCAGTGTAACAAATGAACTAAATGGTGTATTGAAAAAACTCAGCCGCACGCTGAGTCATCTGCCTGTTTTCGAGTGTTATCCTGCATGCCGGTTTTCGGTAAAGAGTCACCCATGGAGCTGTCGCGCAAGGAGCAAGGTTTTACGTTGATCGAGGTGCTGGTGGCGTTGGCGATTATTGCCGTGGCCATGTCGGCAGCCGTGCGCGTTGCGGGCCTGATGACCCAGAGCAATGGCCTGCTGCGTGACCGATCACTGGCACTGCTGGCGGCGCAGAGCCGACTGGCCGAACTGCGCCTGGAAGGCCGGCTGGTACCGGGGCACAAAGCCTTCGAATGTGATCAGGGGCGCCTGCAACTGCGCTGCGGGCAAGTGATCGCGCCGAGTGCAGCCCCCCGGCTGATGCGCGTCACGCTGCAGGTCTCGGACCGCGAACGCGAGGCGCCGCCGTTGGCGCGGCTCGAGACGCTGCTCGCCCAGCCCGTGGAAAAAAGCGAATGAGCGGGCTCAGGGCCGGGTCAATCGTGGCATCGACTGAGCGTCGGGCAGCGTGCTGACCTTGAATCGAGTCCGTTCGCTGCCGCGCTCAATCACCACGGTGTCGCGCTCAATCGCCACCAGGCGCACCCCCTGGGTCAAGCGCTCCCCCACCAGAAACCCACGGGGTGGCATGCCGTTGAGACTGAGGATCGCGACCGCGCCATGCGCACCGGTCATCATCCCTGAAACCTTGATATCCAGCACTGCAAGCCGATTGGAAAACCACTGCAATGCCGGGCTGTCGACCGCCACTGCGGCGCCTTCGCGCTCGGCCGGCGGTGCGCTGGATTGGACCGGGGTCAGCAGCAGTGATGACCAGACCAACACGCCCGCCAACGTCGCGAGCAACGCCGCCGACTGCACGCATTGCGCGGGCGATAAACGAAAAGTGTATGCCAAGACGAAACCTCCTTGTTGTCCTGTCAGGCAGTCTACAGGACAACTCTCGGTATGTTCTCCACGACGACGGAGCGTTGCGCGATGACAGCGGCCAGGCAACACGGCTTTACCCTGATCGAACTGATGGTGGTGCTCATCATCATCGGCATTGCCAGTGCGGCGGTCGGCCTGAGTATCAAGCCCGACCCGTTGCACCTGCTGCGCCAGGACGCCAATCGCCTGGTGCAACTGCTGCAGGTCGCCCAGGCCGAAGCCTTGGCCGACGGGCGCCCGATCACCTGGCTGGCAGATACCAAAGGTTTTCACTTCAGCCGCCGCAATGAACATGCTACGGGCTTCGATCAGTTCAACAGCGACCCGCAACTGCGCCCTCGTGCGTGGGACACACAGGCGGTTCAGGTACGCGTCGTCCCCAAACAACGGGTCGTACTCAACGCCGAGTGGTTCGATACGCCGTTGCAACTGCAACTTTCGGACGGTCAGAACAGCCTTTCGGTACGGCGCACCGCGGCCGGACAATTTCGCGTGGAGGCCACGCCATGAATACTCGGCAGCACGGCTTTACGCTGATTGAAGTGATGGTGGCGATCATGCTGATGGCGATCGTCAGCCTGATTGCCTGGCGCGGCCTCGACAGCGTCAGCCGTGCCGACCAGCATCTGCAGGCGAGCACCGAACACACCGAAGCCCTACTGCGCGCCCTGAACCAGCTGGAACGCGACCTGGCCCTGCGCGCCAGCACCGAATTGCGCGTGCCGAACCTTACCGAGCACGAGACCGAACCTGCGCAAGCACCGCCGGCGATCAGCGTACGCAGCGCAGACAATCAGCGCTTTCGCCTAGACGTGATCCGCAGCGCAGCCGCGTCGGAAGACGGTCTGCAACGGGTACGCTGGTGGCTGCAGGACCAAACCCTATACCGCGCAGCAGCACCCGCGCGCAGCCGCTACCCGCTTCCCGCACCAGGCGAAGGCGTGGCCGTATTGGACAAAGTGAGTGACCTACAGGTGCGTGTCTGGGAGCCTGGCCAGGGTTGGCGTCAGCTGAGCGGCAATCGCAAGGACGAACCCCAAGGCCTGGAGATCAAGCTGACTCGCCAGACGTTGCAGGGAGCAGAACATTATCGGCAGGTCGTGGGCCCATTGAATTAGGTGTGAACGTATTTAAGGGCTAGACATTAATTTAACAGGCTATTTATCTTTATGTACTTAAACGCTACAGCCCACAGATCTCATTAGCAAAAGCACCGTCCCATCAAATTCTTAATCAGTCATACCCCTTATTGACTTCGCACTCTTCCACTCCCCTATAACAGGAAGAATGACGACTTTAATCTTCTCAACATTAGTAAATCCATTTTTCTGAGTGAAAAAGGGGACAAAGAAAATAAATCCATGCACTTTTCTCAGATGCAGCACCTGTTATTAATGAACATACACTTCAATTTAAATGCTCGAGGCTGTTGGCCGGAAATATATCTGGCCGAGCATTAAGTCCCCGAAGGGAAGGCAGTTACTTTTCTGATGCCCTTCCTTCGCGAATCAAATTGCAATACGCAACAACTTAATATCTTGCGTCACGGGATCCATACATATTACGCACGCCACAAGTAAAATTTTCGCAAGCGCAGATTCAATCTTAACTGAAAATTGAACAGTGTCTGGAGAGCACTTCAAACTAGCGATCAACGCGGAGAACCACGATTTAGAGTATTGTAAATGCGGACCAAGCGATGCAGCATCCAGCTGTAAAGCACCTTCACTGTCCAATAATTTTAAACCCAAAAACAAGGTGACGTTCCCATCAGCCTCGCTAATCGCGAGTTGATCATTGTTGTAGTCGCCGCCGTATCGACCAGAAATCAATGTTGCGTTGTAGCGACCCACAAGAGATTCAAACAGCTGACTTCGCACCTGGGCATCTTTCGAAAGATTGTTCATATTTCATCAACCCTGCTATTTCAGAAAGTCATAATGAACATCATAGCAATCCAGCGGTTTCACGGGTAGCCACTCCGCTGGAATATAGGGTGTATCTATAGCTACTTGATAACCGTGCCGCCAGGCAATTTTTGCGTAAATAACACCAACCGTAGAAATCAGCCCCTCGGAATAACCACTTTCACTACTAAGCCTTCTCTTTATTGCGGCGGGTGTTGTTAGTTCGCGCAAGACGGATTCCATTTTTGACGTATCACCCTCGGCCAGCGCAATGAAGAACTCATTATCCAGCATGAATCTCTTCTTGGGTCCCGAAGGTGGATGCGCAATCATTCTGGCACACCGCTCGATCAACTGAGTAAAGTCACCTTTAACCGCCAACCTAATTTGATACGCTACAAAGTCCGCCGTAGTGGTCGCCTGAACTCTTTTAGCATCAAAGATATCGTCGTTATTGCAGAACCAACTGATCAAGGATTCATTATCAGAAACCAAGCCAGCTAAAAAATCAAACGTCTTCGTCATGAAGTTCATTTTGTCGGTTTTCAGTGAATACCGGTGCCGACGCAGACTGTCCGCTATAAAAAACCAGGCTTTCATCTTTTCCAATGACGAATTGCTAAACCATTCCTCTATAGCTTGCGCATATGCATGCGACGATAAGCTATCCATGCACGCAATTGGATCACCTTTGCCGGTTTCTATATTTACTACACATCTTTCGATATTAAAGCCGCCGTCCAAGTGGCTTTTTACATGTTCGATTCTTGATACGGCTTGCGCCTTGTATTTTCCATATTTTTCAAAGGCCTCCATTTATTCACCTCACTTTAACTTAGCAATTATTAGCTGACCTGATTTTCGATCAACACCCGCGACACCTTTTACCAAACCTCAATAAGAGCGTCGGCAGCGGTACGAATGATGGTGATGGTTCCATCCTCATTGGCAGTAATACGGTTCTGACTGGTCTTAGTGCCAGATCCGCCGCCCTCAACCCTGAAGTAGGTGACAGTTTCTGGAGAACCTCCTTTTGCACCGCTTTCGCTTGTTGATCCTACTCCCCCGACCGCTTCGGAGCAGCGGCACCTCCCAGCAGGGCTACGTCGATAATTTCCGCTAGCGCCACGCGCGCGCACAACTCAAGGGACCCCAGGCAAAACCGTTTACCCGAGGATGGCAAAATAGTGCTAAAAGGCCACTACCGGTTATCGCTTTTTGGCGGAATAACACTATGCCTAATCATCACTCGTTTCCCAGGACATCGTTTATCCGTTGGTTTGTTCAAGACAATGAAAAACTCGATCGGGACATTCGTTTAAAGCTACTCAAAGGCCCCCTCTCCTCTCGAGCGGCGCTGGCGGCAGCGGGGCTGAACACGCTGCTCGTCTGCAGTGTCGCCGTGATACTCCATCCCACCGTGTTTTTCATCTGTTGGTGGGTAGCCGACATTGTGATTTGGATCATCCGCTGGTTTTTACTGCAACGTTTTTTAACCCGTGAAGCGTCCAAATTACCCTACGCGGCGGACCTGTCGCTGCTCTTCGGTTTGATTTGGGCTGCCGAAATCGGCGTGGGTACGGCGGCGTGCGTCATCAGCATGGACCCTGTGCTGCAAGTGCTGGCCTGTACGTCGGCGGTCAGCATGAACGGCGCTATTGCCATGCGGAATCAAGGCATCCCCCGATACGCCTTCACCCAGATCCTGCTCACGGATATACCGCTGAAACTGGCCACGCTGTTTCAACCGGAACCGATGTTACGGGTATTGATCCTACAGGCCCCGATGTACCTCACCGGTTTGTGGGTACTGCTGAACAACCTCAATGCCAACCTTACGAAAGCCTACATTGCAGAAGCACAGAGCACACATTCAGCCACCCACGACAAACTGACGGGCGTACTGAACCGCTTAGGCATCCTGAATATGTTGACCGCCTCGCTCAGCTCGAACGCCAAAGAGGATGCGGGTTTTTTCGTCCTTTACCTGGACTTGGACGGGTTCAAAAAAATCAATGACGCGAACGGGCATGCGACCGGCGACGGCGTACTCGTGTCCTTCTCTGCCATCATCACCGAGGTGGTGCGCAAGAGTGACGTAGTGGCACGCATAGGCGGGGACGAATTCATTGTGTTAATGCCGGGTACCGATAAGGCATCCGCCGCACTCGTTGCCGAGCGCATTATCAAGACCCTTGGCGATTACACCGATACACATGCTGACTATGACGGTCTCGGTGTCAGCATCGGCATTACCGAGAGCGCGGCTGCAGGACCGGAGAGTGTTGATCAGGTTTTATCCAGGGCGGATATAGCGATGTATGAAGCAAAATCCGCCGGTAAGAACTGTTATCGGTTTGGATAGGTCTTGGTTCATGCTTCATAAATAACGGTGAATGTCCCGATCACGATTGAACTGAGGGATGCGACCATTAAGGGAGCGCAAATACCCCCACTGGCAAGGACGAACCGATGAGGTTGGCTGTCGATGCAACCATGCCAAAATCGCCTCAGCGGCGATAGTCAATGCCAGTTGCTGACCTGGACATTCATGTCGTCCTGAGCCGAAGCTGAAGGTTCGTCGTTGCGTCCGTTTTAGCAAGAGGCTATCGGGGTGTGGGTTTGCGTAGGGATCCCTGTTGGCTGAAGCGAGTAACACTAGAACGGTATCACCCGCCTCCAGGACGCTATCCCCGATAGTGCATCGCTTTGCAACGAATCGCCGGGTATTTTGCACCGGGGAGTCGTAGCGCGCGACCTCTGCCACCAAGTCTGCAACGAGCATCGGCTCAGGTTGCATGCCTTCAGTCAGATCAGGGTGACGATGGAGCGCTACGAGGGTATTGCCGATCAGGCCTGCGGTGGCTTCGCAGGTCTGTGATAACAAGCCGATCAGGTTGGCGATCAATGCATCATGCTCGCTCCAGGCGGTGGCTGCGCAGGCGCTCCGGATATGACTCATGAAGCGGCTGCTGTCCTCCTGTTCACTCAATAGCGCACTGAATAATTGATTTAACCGAGTGGCCCCGGAATGAGCTTCGCCGAGTTGAATTTCGTCGCTTAACGGCGACAGGCAGGCGACAAAATCCCGTGTCAGCTTCGCGACTTCGTGTAGCCGCCCGGATGGGAGGCCTATCAAGGCTGCGATGACGGAAACCGGTAACGTGAACATCAACTCATCCAGGTCTTCAACGGGGTCATCGAGGGTCTCGACCACGCGTGACACGATCTCTGAGAGGCTTTCTTTCCCGACAGAAGCCAAGGCAGGCTCGATAGCCATCCTGGGGCACAGATGCTGCGGGCCCTCGTTCATGCGCATCAAACGACCAAAAATCACTCCTGCCGCGCCACGCGCAATGGCAGGAGGAATCGGCTCGCTTAGCGGGCGCACCCGACAGTCGGGATGCCCCAAAATGGCTTCGACGACTTTGGCACTGCTCGCAATCCATAAACCCAGCTCTGCATCGAATAACAAGCCATTTTGTCGCCTGAGGCTTGCGTAATAACCGTAGGGATCAGCATGGGTAGCGGCTTCAAAAGGCGTCATTGCGCAAGTCCTGTTCACAAAGAACGGCTACTATCGAACACCCCTCATGCCAACGATTCGCTCAGGAACGAAATATGGACGCTCAACGCAATGACACCGCGATTTCTCGGGTAGCCGGCGCCATTGCCGAGCCTGCGAGGACGAAAATGCTGTGTTCGTTGATGGACGGTCACGCCCGTACCAGTACCGAAATGGCCGCCATCGCCGACGTCGGTGCATCCACGGCGAGCGCGCATTTGGCACGACTGAAAGAGGACGGGTTGGTAAGGCTGCACACGCAGGGCAGGCATCGCTATTACAGCCTGGCGGACGCGCAAGTGGCCCAGGCTATTGAGGCCCTGATGGTGATCGGCCAAAACACTGGTCCACGGTATGTGTCCACAACCCCGACCCGATTGCAGTTCGCACGTACCTGTTATGACCACATGGCTGGAACACTCGCTGTGCAACTGCACGACCATTTCATCGCGTCAGGCTGGTTAACCGCGTCGGTCGCTGGGGACAGCATGTATCAGCTTACGATGAACGGCGAACAAGCGATGACCGGGCTCGGTATCGAGATAGAACAGGTAAGAGCCCAACGACGTCAGTTCGCGTGCTCATGCCTGGATTGGAGCATGCGCCGCCCTCATCTTGCCGGAGCACTCGGAGCAGCGGTCCTACAGACAGCCATAAACCGCAAATGGGTTATCCAAGACCTTGACAGTCGGGCACTGGCATTAACATCCAAGGGGCGAAAGGAGCTGTCTGGCCGATTTGGGATCACTTTTGAAAACACAGAGATAAAACGATCAGTCGTAGCAAATGTAACACCACCCGCCGAGCCAGCTTTACCTGCACGATAACGACCAATCCCTTTGGCTGGGCATCTGTTCGGCCACACGCGGATGCCTGGCGCCCAGCAAAAACATCTCAACTGACCGACCGTCGGGTGCGCCAGGGGGCCACAAGATAAACCGTGCGTACCCTATACCGCTGCACGACGATGGGTTTTCTAGCGATAGCCCCGCGCCTGCACGTCAAACAGGTCGGCATAACGTCCACTGGCAGCCATCAGTTGGCTATGACTGCCCTCCTCCAGAATCTGCCCGCGTTCCAACACAATAATGTGATCCGCGTTGCGCACACTGGAAAAACGGTGGGAAATCAACAAGGTCATGCGGCCCTTGGCATGCTCACGGAAGTGCTCGAACACTGCCGCTTCAGCCCCGGCATCCAGCGCGGAGGTCGGCTCATCGAGGATCAGCAAGTCGGCGTCCTGACGCATGTAAGCCCGCGACAAAGCAACTTTCTGCCACTGCCCACCGGACAGTTCCTGGCCGCCGAACCAGCGTCCCAGCTGGGTTGAATAGGTTTGGCTCAAGCGCTCGATAAATTCGGCCGCAACCCCTTGAGTGGCCGCGCTGCGCCAGCGTGCCTGGTCGTGCAGGGCATCGACGTCGCCGACGCCGAGGTTTTCACCCACGGTCATCTGATAGCGAATGTAGTCCTGGAAAATCACCCCGATGCGCTGGCGCAGGGTGTGTTCATCCCACTCTTGCAGGTCGCTGCCATCCAGCAGGATGCGGCCTTCATCCGGGGTATACAGACGGGTCAGCAGTTTGATCAGGCTGGTCTTGCCTGAGCCGTTTTCACCCACCAGCGCCAGGCTTTTGCCGGGTGCCAAGTGCAGGCTGATATTGCGCAGCGCTGCAGAGGCGGCGCCTGGATAGGTAAACCCCACTTGCTCGCAGCGCAGGCCATCGCCAGGGCGCACGCCCTGGGTGAGCCGGCCGCGCGGGGTGATCACGGGGGTTTCCAGGTATTCATACAGGTCCGAGAGGAACAAGCTGTCATCGTACAGCCCGGCAATAGCGCTGAGGCTGGCGGTGATTGCGCTTTGCCCCTGCTTGAAGAGCACGATGTACATGGTCATCTGGCCCAGGCTCGTCTGGCCACGCACGGTGTCGAGTACCACCCAAGCGTAGGCCAGGTAAAACGCTGCGGTACCCAGCAGGCCCAATGCAAACCCCCACGCGTCACGGCGCACCGTTAATTGGCGGTCTTCCGTATACAAACGCTGGGCGTTGTCGCGATAGCGCTGCAGGAACAGCGGTGCCAGGCCGAACAGCTTGACCTCCTTGGCATGGGCCTCGTGGGAGAGCAGGGACTCAAGGTAGTTCTGCTGACGCGTCTCCGGTGCCCGTCGATGAAACAGGCGGAACGCATTGCCCGAAAAATGCGTCTCGGCGAAGAACACGGGTAATGCGCCGACCACCAGGATCAACAAGGCCCAGGGAGAGAAATGCACCAGCAGCACGGCAAAGCTGACCAGCGAGATGAGGTTCTGCACCAACCCCAGTCCTTTAGTCACCAGGCTCAGCGGCCGCGTCGAAGCACCCTGGCGCACGCGTACCAGTTTGTCGTAGAACTCAGCGTCTTCAAATTGCAGCAGCGAAAGGGTCTGGGCTTTCTCCAGGACCATCAGGTTGACCTTGACGCCTAACCTCACCCGCAGCAGCGACTGCTGCATCGACAACGCCCGTTGCGCAGCCGCCAACAACGCCAGCACGCCGGCCTCAGCCAACACGTAGCGCATCACTGGCCACACCGGCGCCTGGCTGCCGGCCGCGTGAACCTGCATGGCGTCGACCACGCCATCAACAATGCGCTGTCCAATCCAGGCGGCCAAGGCGGGCAGCAGCCCGGCGACGATCGTCGCCAGCAACAGCCCCAAGAACAGTGGCCGTGAGGTTTCCCACACCAGTCCCAGTGCCCTGCGCGCCTGGATAGAAAACGCGCCCAATCGATTGAACAGCACCATGAATGGCATGGACTCCATGAGGGGGGGGTGAAATCAGGCCGGATGGCCGAGTGTGACAGGTGCCTGCGGATCACTGCTGCATTTGCTGCAAGGTCCAGGGTACAGGCGCGCCTGCATTACGCGCAGATTATGACAGGCCGCGACACCAGAACGTCGAGCATTCATGCTCGACGTCCATGTTTTGGTTACCGAACAGATCACTCCTGAGGCGACTCATAGGACCGGGTTCTGCGCACTGTCTGAAAGCACCGTCAAAACCTGCTCGAGGGATTTGGGCGCCCGACCGGACAATTGCTCCACGTGACCGGTCACGACGTCGAATACGCCTTGCGCAAAGTCTTCCTGGATACTGATCACCACGTTGACGACGTCCTCCGGCAGACTGGCCTGGTTCAGACCGGCACGTAATTGCTCCTGACTGAGGACGACGAACGCGAACGGCTTTCCCCAGGTTGATTACGAACTGACTGCCCTTGGCCACTCGCTCAAACCTCAGCTGGAGCTGCTTGCCGAGTGGGCGCGGGTCAATCAGGCGACTATCGAACAAGCACGCATCACCTTCGACCAGCGGAACTCACTGGCCTCTCGATGACGACCGCTGTCCTCAACCGGCAAGACGCATGGAGAGAAAGTCCAGCAAGGTCTTGAGGGCGTTCGGCATACGCTGGCGTGACAGGTAAACGGCATGGATGCCGATGGGTTTGATGCGATATTCAGGAAACAGTCGAATCAGGCGCCCCTCCTTGATGGCCTGCTCGGCAGCGAAATGCGGGAGCATCGACACGCCTGTTCCGCTCAGCGCAGCACGCACGATAATCGATGCCTCGTTAGTGCTGAAGCTGCCAGTGACCGGCACCGAGACGTTCTCACCGTCAACGATGAAATGCCAAAGGCTGCGTCCGTAATACGCGTAGGTCAGGCAATTGTGGACGGCCAGGTCTCTCACGTCGCCCGGTACGCCATGGCGCTGGAGATAGGCCGGGCTGGCACAGATGAACGAATTCACCTCGCCGAGCTTCTTCGCGATCACCCCCGGATCAAGGTTGTCAGTCACCCTGATCGCCAGGTCAATGCCCTCTTGCGCAAGATTGGTCATGCCATCGGCAATCTGCAAGTCGATGGCGACAGCCGGGTACAGCTGGAGAAACTCCATCAGCAGATCCGTCAGGCAATACTCGGCAAAAATCGACGGTGCAGTGACCCTGAGCAGGCCCTTGGGCGCACTCTCGGCTTGCGACCCCAGCACCTTGACGTCGGTCGATAGCGCCACCAGTTCCTTGCAAAGAGGCAGCAGTTGTTCGCCCGCGGCGGTCAGGCTGAGTTTGCGTGTGGTCCTGTGCAGCAGCCGTATCTCGGCCCATTCCTCCATCAACCCGATGTAACGCGTGGCCATCGCCCTGGACATCCCCAGGTGCGTGGCGGCCGCCGAAATGCTTCCCCTGGCGACGGTTTCAAGAAAGACTTTTGCCGCAGTCAACCGGTCCATATGCGCGCCTTGTGCAACAAAGCGTCAACTATAGCCCTGCATATCTTCATCCGCTAAGCGAATACGGTAGCAACCGACTGATTCCGTCTATTCCTGAACCGGAGAATTTTGCATGTCCGACGCCAACGGCAAGACCCTGCGTTTGCTGTTTCCACAATGGCAAGGTGGCAACAACCCGCCCTATCACTTCGGCGCCCAGCTTCTGTCCTGGCTGGCGCCTGAACACCTCGGCCCGGTCGAAGAGGTTCCTGTGAATCTCCCTGACGGCTCAACACTTACGCCGGAAGGCGGGATCATCGGCCGAAGCGCGTTGCTGCGCCAGTTGCACGCTGCGCGTGCGCTGATCGACAAGCATCAACCGGATCGCCTTGTTGTTCTGGGCGGCGACTGCCTGGTGGACCTGGCGCCGTTTGCCTACCTGAACGAGCGTTATGACGCAGACCTGGCCATTCTCTGGGTGGATGCTCACCCGGACATCCTGACGCCCAACGACTTTCAGCACGCCCACGCGATGGTGCTGGGCAACCTGCTGGGCGAAGGAGACCCTGATTTCCTGAAAGCCGTGAAGCGTCCAATCAAACCCGCCAATGTGATGTACGCAGGCCTGCAAGCAACGATGGACGTTGAAACCGCAATGATCGCCAGGCTGGGTCTGTCGAGTGCAAGTCCTGGCGAACTGGCGCATTCCAGCGAGCCCGTCTTGCAATGGCTGAAATCGACAGGAGCGAAGCATCTGGCGATCCACTTCGACCTGGACGTGCTGGACCCGACGCTGTTTCGTTCATTACTGTTCGCCAACCCTGACGTTCCTGCCAGCACATGGGACGGCATCGCTCAGGGAAAAATGACCATGGCGCAGGTTGTTCGCCTCCTCGGGGATGTGGCAAACGTCATCGATGTGGTCGGAATCGGTATTGCCGAACACCTGCCGTGGGACGCGTTGGCACTAAAAAACATGCTGACCAAACTGCCGCTGATTGGCCAGCCAGAAACGAAACTTAGCGTTTCACCGGCGCATCGAAGCTGACCGCTGACAGGCATTGACCGGTGGTATCCGTCCGCGCCAGGGCTGGGCGCGCTCCAGCTGCGCCGCGAGTGCAAACAAGGTGCTTTCCTCACCAAAACGACCGGCAAAATGCGCCCCCATCGGCAGGCCTGCCGCGCTCCAGTACAGCGGCACCGACATTGCCGGTTGCCCACTGGCGTTGAACAGTGCGGTGAATGGCGAATAGCTGTGAAACCGCTCAATCAGCTCATCGAGGCTCAAGCGATCGTCTTGCAGGTCCAGCTCACCGATCGGTGCCGGCTCACGCGCCAGGGTCGGCGTGAGGATCAGGTCGTAATCCTGCATGAACACCGCCAATTGCCGACCCAAGGCATGAATCCCCTCCACCGCCCCGGCGTACTGCGCACCGCTGACATCGCCTTTGCTGCGCAAAATGATGCGGGTACGGGCTTCAAGCTCCTCAGGCTGTACCGCGAAACCGCGCATCTGTCCCAGGACGTCGAGATAGTGGCGAGTACTTGCACCGATGATGGTGAAGACCTGGGCGAGAAACGCCGGCATCGCGACGGGTAAGCTGACCGGTTCAACGGGGTGCCCCAAGGATTGGCACAAGCGGGCGGCCTGGCGCACGGCTTCCAGACTTTCGCGGGAAGTCGGCCAAGGCTCGAGTTGCTCAACCAGCGCGATACGCAGAGGCCGGGGGTCACGCTGCAGTACCGTGACATAAGGCTGCACCTGCTGCGGCGCGGCGTACGGCGCACCCAGGTCGATCCCGGCGGTGGCGTCCAGCAGCACAGCGCTGTCGCGTACCGACAGGGTAATGGCATGGGGGGTGCCCATCCCGGCCCAGCCTTCGCCGACCATCGGCCCGGATGGCAACAGCCCACGGCTGGGCTTGAGACCAAACACGCCACAGCAGGAGGCTGGCACACGCAAGGAGCCGCCGCCATCGTTGCCATGGGCAAACGGCACCACGCGTGCCGCCACCAAGGCTGCCGCGCCGCCGCTGGACCCACCGGCACTGTGGCCGACATTCCAGGGGTTGCGGGTGGCGCCAAAGCGGTTGGACTCGGTGGAGTACGACGTACCGAACTCGGGTGACGTACTGGTGCCGAGAATCACGCAACCGGCCCGGCGGATACGGCTCACGTGTTCGGCGTCAAAGTCTGCGCGAAAGCCTCCCAGCGCGTGCGAGCCATTGGTCATCGCCGCGCCGTTGACCGGTGAAAACAGGTCCTTGATCAAGGTCGGCACCCCGGCAAACACCCCGCGACCGGGGCGCGATGCGAGGGCGGCCTCGCGGGCGGAGTCGTACAGCCGCTCGGCGACTGCGTTGAGATGCGGTTCGACCAGTTCAATGCGATCAATCACCGCCTCCAACAGCTCGCCCGGTTGCACGTCACCGCGCCTGATCCACTCGGCCAGGCCGGTGGCGTCTTCACTGTCCAGCAGGTTCTGGATGTCCATCTTGATTTCCTCTCTTACGAATGACTTGAGCCGAATGTCTGGGTCAGTGCTTTGCGCCGTGCCTGCAGGCCTGCCAGCGCCCATCCCAGGGCCGAGGCAAAACTGGCAAATGCCAGCCATTGGATGGCGTGAGGCAAGTCACCCGAGTAAACGCTGAGCACGGCCACCACCAGCGGGCTGACAAATTGGCCGAAGTACAAAAACGCGGTGAACCCGCCGAGGCCGCGCCCTCGGTTTTTGGCGTTAAGGGCATTCATCACCGGCGCCATCGCATTGGGCACCAGCAGTCCCGCGCCCACGCCGTGAATCAGCACCGCTACCAGCACCGCGTTGTAGCTTTGCCCTCGCATCAGCAGCCATAACCCCAGGCCCAGCAGGCTCAGCAACAGCGCATTGCACCCAGCGATGCCGACGCGGCGGCGCAGCAGCGGCCAGGCCAACGAACCGACCAAGGTCGCCAGCAGCGCCAGGCCCGCCGACAGCCCGATCATCGTGCTCGACGTCACCCCAAGGCTCACCAGCAGAATCGGCGCCTGGATCGGCACGACAAAACTCAGGACCATGCCGCTGAGGATCAGCAGGTAACCGACCACCAAGGGCAGCATCGCCACCCTGCCCTGCTCAGGCGTCTCGACCAACCGCCGGGTGGCCGCAGGCTCCCACAGCACCTTGATCATCACCGGTACCAACAGCAGCGGCAGCAGGTACAACAGGAAGGGCAAGCGCCAGGAGTGCTCGCCCAACGCCCCGCCCACCACGAAGAACAACGAGCCCACCAGGCCGATAGTCACCACCTGCCGATTGATGTAACGCAGCCGCTCCTCGCCGTGCCAATAGTCGGCAATCAGCGTGGCGCAGCAGGTCATCACCGCCGCCTCCGCCGCGCCAAACACCAGGCGTACGCCGACGATGGCCGGCAAGTTATCCAGCAGCGCCGGGATGGCCCCGAGCACGGCATACAACAGCGTGGCGATCACCAGCAAGGCCTTGCGCCCGACCCGGTCGGCCAACCAGCCGGCCAGGGGCGCGCACAGTGCAATCGCCAGGGCCGGCCCGGTGACCGCCAAGGGCACCAGCAGGTCGGCGCGGGGTTCCAGCGGGCCGAATTCGGCCCCCAGCTTGGGCAGGATCGGCGCCACCATGACGGCGCCCATGATGGTCAGGCTGCTGCCCAGCATCAGCACCAGCCCTTCACGACGCCCGGTGGCTTGCCGTGGAGATAAGGAATCGGAATGTGATGAGTTCATGCGCAGCCCCCTAGAAACTTTGCGAAATACGCAGCGCCACGGTGTAACCCTCGGCACGGTTGCGGGCATCGGTTTCCTTGTAGGCATGCAGCCACACGGGAGGCAGACCGGGCTTGAAGTAACTCACTGCCGGCCCGATGGCCAGCACCCGCGCACGGTTGCCCGATTGCAGCCCGGGCGCATCGTCATCGGTGAACTGGCGGTAGTAGTAACCCCCCAGGCCCAAGGTCCACGGCCCCACGTGCTGACCCACGGCAAACTCGTGCCGGTACTCGACACCGTTCTTGTAATCGGTCGCGGGGTTGCGGGTATTGACGTCGACCTCAACGCTTGACGAAACCTCAAAGCCGCCGTCGGTGATGTAGGTCGCGTTGACGATTGGCGAAAACGTCCAATGGTTGAGCCCCGGCGAAATCAACCGATTCTTGTCGTAATCACCGGTGGGCGCCTGGATCTGCAACTGCGTGTTGATGAACAGATTCGGCGACAGGTTCCACTGCAGGATCACCGGCAGCAATTGCACGTCCGCCATGCGAAACGGATCAGCCTCAAGGCTCAGCGGCCCGACCGGCGTCGGCACCTTGACGGAGGCGTCCATCTTGAAAAACGGTACCACCGTGCCGAACCCGTATTGGGCGCCCAGCACGGTGTAATCCGTCATGCGCATGTAGGCGACGCCAATGGACAACACATCCAGTGAGAAGTGGTTGTCAACTGAGCGGCCGTGACGGTCCTTCTGCACGTTGGCGGAGTAAAACGCCGTTCGCAGCCCCAGCGTCCCGAACGGTGTGGCTGGCGGCATCATGCCCGCGCCAAAATCGTACACACCGACAGCGGTCGTCGGCGCACCGTTCTCGGTGCCGTGCACGCTGGCGCAGCAACCCAGCAGCCCCAGGGTAAACAGCGTCGTCCGTGCGACGCGTGCATTATTGTTATGAATCATCGAATGCCCCTCCCATCAAGTGGTGTGGGCCATCCTAGTAAGCGCCAGCGTCTGCCGGTTATCCGTTTTCAGCAGAGTTGAGTGCGACGCAGGGTCTGTGATGGGCTTTCGCCAAACATGGTGCGGTAATCGCTCGAGAACCGACTCAAATGCCAGAACCCCCAACGCGCCGCCACTTCTTGTACGCCATGGGATTGGGTGCGGGTTCGCAGTTCGCGGCGCACCGCATTGAGGCGCAGCGCACGCAGATAGGCCACCGGGTTGATGCCCAGGGTTTCCTGGAAACAGTATTGAAGTTTGCGCCGGCTGGCGCCGATGTGGTTGCACAGGTCAAGGATCGACAGCGGTTCGTCGAGGTGGCTCAACGCATATTCGCGCGCCCGGTCGACCATCCTTTTGCGCGCCGTCGGGTTAAGGGGCGGCGCCTGGTCCGGCGCGATCAACTCCAGCACGTGCAGCATCACCGCATCCCGTATGCCGCGCCGGATCGAGTCATGCCCCAGCACGGCATCACGGCCCTGGTCGCAACCCGCCAGCGCATCGAACAACCCTGCGAGTTCACGTTGCACAGATGAATCGCCCAAGCGGTAACACTTGGGAAGATCGGTAATTCGAAACTCACTGCCCTGACGCTCCAGGACGTGTGCCAGTGCGTGTTCTTCAATGGCCACACTGAGCAAATCCAAGTGCTGTGGCGTGTGCAGTTCGGGAAGGTTTTCACCGTGGGCCACCAACAGGCTGGGCGCATGGATCGGGTGACCCGAGCAATACACCGGGCCGTCGGCACTCAAGGGAAGGCTGAAGGTGATGGCGCCTTTCCAGGCTGCGCCACTCTTGATCATGGCCTGATTAGAGCGGTCGCGCACCAGTTGCATCCAGCCCGAGCGAAACTCCACCAGCTCACCTTCAAAGGCGCCCGGCGATAACTGATCGTAGCGAACCTGCCAGCCGCCCATATTGCGTGCGTGTTCATCGATGTCGCTGGTCAGAAAACGCTGGAGGGGTAGCGCCGGTGGAAGCACCACCGAGGCCGCAGGCATCCGCACATTATTATTGTTCATCGACCCAACCTTTTTCAGTTCCAAGGCTTACAGGTCAGATCGCACGCAAGTTCCATTCCGAACCTGGGGCGGGTCGTGTATTTGTGCCGAAATTGGATAGTGAAGATTGGCCAGCGCAATGCCCTCGCCGGGCAAACACGTTCACCTATTAACTATAGGTGTCGTGCATTCAAGGCTTGATATTTTTCAGCTCGTTCAGCAATCCCAGGAGTTGCTCCATTTTCTCGGCGCCAAACTGTTCTTCGATTTTCTGGTAGTTGCTTTCCATGCCTGCGCTCATGGAGACGAAGCATTGCTGGCCGCGCTCGGTGAGGCCCACGAACACCCGGCGCTGATCCTGGCTGGACTTCTGCCGCCGCACCAGGCCGTCGCGCTCCAGGCGTGTCAACACACCGGTCATGCTCGGCTTCAGGATGCAGGCCTGCAAAGCCAGTTGGTGGCTTTCGAGTTCACCCAGCTCGCGCAGGATCCGAATGACCCGCCACTGTTGTTCAGTCAGTTCATGCTTGTTCAGGGCCGGACGGAAGAAGGCCATTGCGGCCTCACGGGCTTGCAGCAGGGTCAGGGTCAGCGAAGGTCTTGGGTTGGCCATAAACGGCACCACTTGAATGGGCGAGCCGGCAGCTTAGTGTCGCCGGCCAGCGGCTGCAAGCGGCGTGGGCACGGTGAAAAGTACAAGCGGTTCTGTGTAAAAGCCATTCTGTCGCGCCACTGCGATGCGCATGATGATCCGCACACGATCAACAAGACCAAGGTGCGAAGCCGCTATGCCTGGCTCAACGCAACCCCGATTGGCGCTGGCGGTACTCCCCCGGTGTGAGCTGCGCGTAACGCTGGAAAAACCGGCTGAAATAGGCCGGGTCCTTGAACCCCAGCTGGTAGCAGATTTCGTTGGCCGAGCTGCCCGTAAACAGCAGCAGGCGCTTGGCCTCTTGCATCAGGCGTTCGAGGATCAGGCGCTTGGACGGCAGGTCGGCGATGCGGCGGCACACGTCATTAAGCCGTGCCTCGGTCACCCCGATGCCTTGGGCGTAACGCGACAACGGCCAGTGCTGCTGGTAGTGCGCTTCGATCAGCTCATTGAAACGGTGGAAGATTTTCAAGTCCTCGTGGCGGGCAGGCGTGGCTTTCAGCGAATGGGAACACAGCCGCAACAGGCTGATCATGATCAACCGCGTCAGGCTGTCCAGGGCCGCACTGCGCCCCGACCGCTGGGCTTTCATCTCGTCGCTCAGCGACTCAAACAGAACGTCCAACCGGCGGATATCGCCTGCGTATTGCGGCCCCAACTGCGCCAGGGCCACACACGCGGCGGGCAATTGCGCCCCCGTCGGCGCCAGGCTGGCGTCGGCTTCGATCAGTTGCCACACCAATTGCTGACGCACCGTCAGCACGTGCCCGTCGCTGTCCGGCTCGGTTACGAAGGAATGCGCGACCGTGGGTGGCGTGAGGAAGAACATCGGCCCCGATTCGACGTACTGCTGGTCGTCCAGGTACACGCGCACGGTGCCGCTTTTCACGTAGTGAACCTGGAAAAACCGGTCATGCCGATGCACCGGCATGTTACGGCCGAAAAAATCCGCCAGGTTGGCCAACTGGTCGTAATGCACTTCGGCATCGCTGTAGCGCTGGTCGTAGACCTGGCCAATGTTGATGTTCGGAATGGGTTGACGGTCGCTCATCGCACGTTACTCGTTTTTAGTGTGATTGCCGCCGTGCAGCGGCTCTCATCCTGCACCGATTCGGTCGGCACAACCACCGAAGAAACAGTCTGTCACGCTTGACGATAGTTAACATCTTAATTATAACGATTAACACATTAACTAAATCCAGGGCCTCCATGGACCTGCCAGGAGAATGCATGAGCCGCGCCTTGCATGACGTCGCGAAGGGCACCCTTTTCGGTGTCGCGCTGAACTACCAGGGGTTGCTCAAGCAGCACCTCGCCGAATTCGAAGCGCCGCCGTATCAGAAGCCGCCGGTCAAACCGGTGCTGTTTATCAAGACGCCCAACACGCGTAACTCACACGGTGGCGAAGTCGTGCATCCCGGCCAGGGCGAACGCCTGCAGCCTGGGCCGGCATTGGCGGTGGTGATGGGCAAGGACGCCAGCCGCGTCAGTGCAGCCGACGCTCTCGACTACGTGGCCGGTTTTACCCTCGTCAACGAGTTCAGCCTGCCGGAAGACAGCTACTACCGCCCCGCCGTCAAAGCCAAATGCCGCGATGGTTTCTGCGCCATCGGGCCCGAGCTGATACCTACGGCGCAGGTCTCGAACCCGCACAATCTCGCGATCACCCTGTACGTCAACGGCGAGATCCGCCAGCAAAACACCACGGCCAACTTCGTGCGCAACATTCCATTGCTGATCGCCGAGATCAGCGAATTCATGACCCTGCACGCGGGCGACGTGCTGATCACCGGCACTCCCGAAGGCCGGGTGGATGTGCAGCCTGGCGATACCGTGGAGGTCGAGATCAGTGGCCTGGGCCGCCTGGTCAATCACATCAAGGCAGAGGAGCTCTCATGAAACACGCCCGTATTCGCTTTGAAGGTGAAGTCCATTCGGTACAGGTCGAAGCTGAAAACGCCGTGCGCCTGGCCGACGGCCGCCTGCTGGCCGAAGACCAGGTGCAATGGTTGCCGCCGGCCACCGGCAACATGTTCGCCCTGGGCCTGAACTACGCCGACCACGCCGCCGAACTGGCCTTCACGCCGCCAACCGAACCGCTGGCTTTCATCAAATCCGTGGGGACGTACACCGGCCACAACCAGGTGACCTGGCGCCCGGATAACGTCGCCTACATGCACTACGAGTGCGAGCTGGTGGCCGTGATCGGCAAGCCGGCGCGCAACGTCAAACGCGAAGACGCGCTGGATTACCTGGCGGGTTACACCGTGTGCAACGACTACGCCATTCGCGACTACCTGGAAAATTACTACCGCCCCAACCTGTGTGTGAAAAACCGCGACGCCACCACGCCTGTCGGCCCGTGGATCGTCGACGTGGCCGATGTACCGGACCCGAGCAATCTGACACTGCGCACCTGGATCAACGGTGAACTGCGCCAGGAAGGCAGCACCCAGGACATGATTTTCGACATTCCCTACCTGATCGAATACCTGTCCAGCTTCATGACCTTGCAACCCGGCGACATGATCGCCACCGGCACGCCCGAAGGCCTGGCAGACGTGGTGCCCGGTGATGAAGTGATTGTGGAAGTCGAAGGCGTGGGCCGCCTGGTTAACCGAATTGTCAGCGAAACGGCGTTCTTCAACGCCCGTAAAGAGGCTTGAGCAGCATGATCAAACATTGGATCAACGGCCGTGAGGTCGACAGCAAAGACGTGTTCGTCAACTACAACCCGGCCACCGGTGAAGCCATCGGTGAAGTGGCCAGCGGCGGTGCCGAGGAAGTCGCGCAAGCCGTGGCGGCCGCCAAGGAAGCCTTCCCCAAGTGGGCAGGCACACCGGCCAAGGAACGTGCACGCTTGATGCGCAAGCTCGGAGAACTGATCGAACAGAACGTGCCACACCTGGCCGAGCTGGAAACCCTCGACACCGGCCTGCCGATTCACCAGACCAAAAACGTGTTGATTCCACGGGCGTCGCACAACTTCGATTTTTTCGCTGAAGTCTGCACGCGCATGGACGGCCACAGCTACCCGGTCGATGACCAGATGCTCAACTACACCCTCTACCAGCCGGTGGGTGTGTGTGCGTTGGTCTCGCCGTGGAACGTGCCGTTCATGACCGCCACCTGGAAGACCGCACCGTGCCTGGCGCTGGGCAATACCGCCGTGCTGAAGATGTCCGAGCTGTCACCGCTGACCGCCAACGAGCTGGGCCGGCTGGCCGTCGAAGCCGGCATTCCCAACGGCGTGTTGAACGTGATCCAGGGCTACGGCGCGACCGCCGGTGACGCCTTGGTGCGTCACCCCGATGTGCGCGCGATTTCCTTTACCGGCGGCACCGCCACCGGCAAGAAAATCATGCAGACCGCCGGCCTGAAAAAATACTCCATGGAACTGGGCGGCAAGTCGCCAGTGCTGATCTTCGAGGACGCCGACCTGGAACGCGCCCTCGACGCTGCGCTGTTCACCATCTTCTCGCTCAACGGCGAACGCTGCACCGCCGGGAGCCGGATCTTCATCCAGGAAAGCGTGTACCCACAGTTCGTCGCCGAGTTTGCCGCGCGCGCCAAACGCCTGATCGTCGGCGACCCGCAAGACCCGAAAACCCAGGTCGGCTCGATGATCACCCAGGCCCATTACGACAAGGTCACAGGTTACATCAAGATTGGTCTCGAAGAAGGCGCTACCCTGCTCGCCGGTGGCTTGGAGCGCCCGGCCAACCTGGCGGCGCACTTGAGCAAAGGCCAGTTTATCCAGCCAACGGTGTTTGCTGACGTGAACAACAATATGCGTATCGCCCAGGAAGAAATCTTCGGCCCGGTGGTGTGCCTGATTCCGTTCAAGGATGAAGCCGAAGCCCTGCAACTGGCCAACGCCACCGAGTATGGCCTGGCGTCCTATATCTGGACCCAGGACATCGGCAAGGCACATCGTCTGGCCTATGGCATCGAAGCGGGCATGGTGTTTATCAACAGCCAGAACGTGCGCGATCTGCGTCAGCCGTTCGGCGGTGTGAAAGGCTCAGGCACGGGTCGTGAAGGTGGCCAGTACAGTTTCGAAGTGTTCGCCGAAATCAAAAACGTGTGCATCTCGATGGGCAGCCATCACATTCCACGCTGGGGCGTCTGAGCGACACCAGAAGCCCCTAAGACAACAACAATAATTTCAGGAGAATCATCATGGGCGAAGTCGTCCTGGCGGCGAAAATCTGCCACGTACCCTCGATGTATTTGTCGGAGCTTCCCGGTAAACACCATGGTTGCCGTGAAGCGGCGATTGCCGGTCACAAAGAGATCGGTCGTCGCGCCCGCGAGCTGGGCGCCGATACCGCCGTGGTGTTCGACGTGCACTGGCTGGTCAACAGCGCCTACCACGTCAACAGTGGCGAGCACTTCAAAGGCATCTACACCAGCAATGAACTGCCGCACTTCATCAAGAACATGGAATACGAGTACCCAGGTTGCCCCGAACTGGGTGAGCTGATCGCGGCCGAGGCCAACGCCGCCGACGTGCGCACGCTGGCCCACAATATCCCGAGCCTGGAGCTGGAATACGGCACCTTGGTGCCGATGCGCTACATGCACATGGGCGTACCCGACGAGCAAACATTCAACGTGGTGTCGGTGGCCGCCTGGTGCGCCTGGCATCGCCTGCAAGACAGCTTCACCTTCGGCGCCGCTGTGCGCCGGGCCATCGAAAAAAGCGACCGCAAAGTCGTGGTGCTGGCCTCGGGTTCGCTGTCGCACCGTTTCTCCGACGACCGCAATGCTGAAGCCAATATCCATAACTGGACCCGCGAATTCGACAAGCAGGTCGACCTGCATGTGGTGGAACTGTGGCGCCAGGGCCGCTGGAAAGAGTTCTGCGCCATGCTGCCGGACTACGCCGAGCATTGCTTCGGCGAAGGCAAGATGCATGACACCGCCATGCTCCTGGGGTTGCTCGGCGGACCGGACTACGACAAGCCGGCCGAGATCATCACGCAACCCTTCGGCAGCTCGGGCACCGGCCAGATCAACGCCATTTTCCCTGTTTGAGCGCATGGCCGCCCGGTATCCCCGTGCGGCCTCAAGGAGCCCCTCATGCCCCACTTTATCGTTGAGTACACCGACAACATCGAACAGCAAGCCGACCTGCCTGGCCTGTTCGAAACAGTCCACGCCACCCTGGGCGACAGCGGCGTTTTTCCCCTGGGTGGCATCCGCAGCCGTGGCGTGCGCCTCGACACCTGGCGCATGGCCGATGGCAAGCACGACTACGCCTTCGTGCACATGACGTTGAAGGTCGGCCATGGTCGCGACCTGGCAACCCGCCAGAAGGTCGCCGAACAACTCTTCGCGGTGATCACCCAGCACTTCGCCGCGCTGCAGGACCAGCGGCTGCTGGCGTTGTCGTTTGAAATGATCGAGCTGCACGAGCAGCTCAACTTCAAGCAAAACAACGTGCACGCCTTCCTCAAGGCGCAGGTGGGCTGACACACCCACCCGCTCGTTCCATCGGCCTCTCAGACAAAAAGTATAAAACCATGAGCTCAGCCAATACCGCCGACACGCTCGGCACCGACGTCCGTGACCAAACCCACAGCACCGTGACTTGGCGGCTGATGCCGCTGCTGCTGATCTGCTACCTCTTTGCCCACCTCGACCGCATCAACATCGGCTTCGCCAAAATGCAGATGAGCGCCGACCTCAACTTCAGCGACACGGTCTACGGCTTCGGCGCCGGCCTGTTCTTCGTGGCCTACGCGCTGTTTGGCGTGCCCAGCAACATGGCCCTGGACCGCGTGGGCCCCAGGCGCTGGATTGCCGTGTTGATGGTGGTGTGGGGCGCGTTGTCGACGTGCATGTTCCTGATCGACAGCGCCATGGGCTTCTATGTGCTGCGCTTTTTGCTCGGTGTGGCCGAGGCCGGTTTCTTCCCAGGCATCCTGGTGTTTTTGAACCGCTGGTACCCGGCCGGTCGGCGCGCGCAAGTCACCGCCCTGTTTGCCATCGCCGTGCCGATGGCCGGGGTGATTGGCGGGCCGCTCTCCGGCGGCATCCTGGAACACTTTCATGACCTGGGCGGTTTGCGCGGGTGGCAGTGGATGTTCGTCATTGAAGGCGCCCCCGTGATTCTGCTTGGGCTGGTGGTGCTCAAATGCCTGCCGGACAGCTTCGAAACGGTGAAGTGGCTGACGCCCGTGCAAAAGCAGCAACTGCGCGAGCAGCTGCACCAGGAAGAACACCGCAAATCCATCACCTCGTTCTCGGCCATTCTCCGTAATCCGCAAGTGTGGCTGCTGGTGGCGGTGTATTTCGCGGTAATGCTGGCGGTCAACACCCTGGCGTTCTGGATGCCGACACTGATCCATGGCGCCGGCATCGGCAGTGACGGCAAGGTCGGGCTGCTCAGTGCGGTGCCCTACCTGGCCGGTTGTTTCTTCATGCTCGGCTGCGGACGTTCGTCCGACCGCCACCGCGAACGCCGCTGGCACCTGTGCGTGCCCTTGCTGATGTCGGCGGCCGGTATTGCCATCGCCGGGCTCGCCCCCGCCAACCCGGCCCTGGTACTGGGCGGCCTGATCATCGCCGGCATGGGTGCCAGCGCGGCGTTGCCGATGTTCTGGCAGTTGCCGCCGGCGTTCCTGTCCAACCACACCCAAGCCGCCGGCATCGCCTTGATCAGTTCCTTCGGCAGCATCGCCTCGTTCTTTGCGCCGTACCTGATCGGCTGGATGCGCGACACCACCCAGAGCGCCAGCCTGGCGCTTTACGTGCTGGCGCTGCTCATTGCACTCGGTGGCTTGCTGGTGCTGCGCACCCAGGCGGCCATCGTCAACCCTCAGTAAGAGAACCCTTGCCATGCTTGATCAACACCTCATTCAGCAAGCCGCCGCCCGCCTCGACCAGGCTGAACGCTCACGCGAGCAGGTGCGTCAGTTTTCCCTGGATCACCCAGAAATCACTATTGAAGACGCCTATGCCATTCAACGCGCCTGGGTAGCGCAGAAAATCAAGGATGGGCGCAAGCTGGTCGGGCATAAAATCGGCCTGACCTCCCGCGCCATGCAGGTTTCGTCCAACATCACCGAGCCGGATTACGGCGCGCTGCTCGACGACATGTTCTTCGATGAAGGCACCGACATCCCGTTCGAACGCTTTATCGTGCCGCGCGTCGAGGTGGAGCTGGCGTTCATCCTCGGAAAACCGCTCAAAGGCCCGAACGTGACGGTGTTTGATGTACTGGACGCCACCGAATGGGTGATCCCGGCGCTGGAGATCATCGACGCGCGCATCCAGCAAGTCGACCCGCACACCAAGGCGACCCGCAAGGTGTTCGACACCATCTCCGACAACGCCGCCAACGCCGGCGTGGTCATGGGCGGGCGTGCCGTGCGCCCCACCGAGATCGACCTGCGCAAGGTGCCCGCCGTGCTCTACCGCAATGGCGTGATCGAGGAATCCGGCGTCTCGGCCGCCGTGCTCAATCACCCGGCCAAAGGCGTGGCCTGGCTGGCGAATAAACTGGCGGCCTATGACGTGACCCTGCAACCCGGGCAAATCATCCTGGGCGGCTCTTTCACCCGCCCTGTCGCGGCCAACCCAGGCGATACCTTCCATGTCGATTACGACATGCTGGGCTCCATCGCCTGCCGATTCGTCTAACCGGAGATCGCTCGATGGATATGCCTGTCAACACCTTCAAACAGCGCCTGCGCAGCGGTGAAACCCAGATCGGCCTGTGGCTGGGCTTGTCCGATGCCTACTGCGCCGAGCTGGCCGCCAACGCCGGGTTCGACTGGCTGCTGATCGACGGCGAACATGCGCCCAACGACCTGCGCGGCATGCTCGGCCAGCTCCAGGCCGTGGCGCCCTACCCCAGCCATCCGGTGATTCGCCCGGTCGTCGGCAACACCGCACTGATCAAGCAAGTGCTGGATATCGGCGTGCAAACACTGCTGGTGCCCATGGTGGAAAACGCCGAGCAAGCGCGGCAACTGGTGAATGCCATTCACTACCCGCCCAACGGGGTTCGGGGCGTCGGCAGCGCACTGGCCAGGGCGTCGCGCTGGAACAGCATTCCCGGTTACCTCGACCACGCCGATGAGCAGATATGCCTGCTGGTACAGATCGAAAGCCGCGAAGGCCTGGCCAACCTCGACGCGATTGCCGCCGTGGAGGGGGTCGACGGCGTGTTTATCGGGCCGGCGGACCTGAGCGCCTCGATGGGCCATCGCGGCAACCCGGCTCATCCGCAGGTGCAGACGGCAATCGAAGACGCCATTGCGCGCATCCGCAGCGCCGGCAAAGCCGCCGGTATTCTCAGCGCCGACCCGACACTGGCCCGGCGCTACATCGAACTGGGAGCGGCGTTTGTCGCGGTGGGCGTGGACACCACAGTGCTGATGCGCGGGCTACAAACCCTGGCGGCGGCGTTCAAGGGTTCATCGGCACCCACCAGCACCGCTGGCGCCATCTACTAACGATGCAGGCGCCGGCTTTTGATCTGCTTGTGATCTGCTTG
This sequence comes from Pseudomonas marginalis, assembly GCF_001645105.1. GTDB lineage: Bacteria > Pseudomonadota > Gammaproteobacteria > Pseudomonadales > Pseudomonadaceae > Aquipseudomonas > Aquipseudomonas petroselini. The sequence continues at coordinate 261,985 of NZ_LKEG01000036.1, read as the reverse complement.
TGATCTTGATCTCAGGCGCCCCGTCAAACACGCTGGCCGAACGCAGGCTTGAATCCGTGGGCAACCCGGCAGGACGCCGGGTTAGCCGCCCCGCGCCATGGATGGCGCGTGGCGGCGGCCCACGGATTCAAGCCGGAGTGAGGGCACACCGAGCCTAGGCGAGGTGCCGAGTGTTGGGGCGAAGACTTTTTGCTTACTTTTGGGTCTCTCCAAAAGTGAGCCGCTGTAAGAGCGGAACCCTAAGTGGCCGTTACCTAAATAACGGATATGTACTCCGTCTGATCCAACATCCAGGTCGGCTGCCAGGCCGCCATCGGGGGCAAGCCCCCTCCCACATTTGGATCGGTTTACACCCACGCTTAATTAGCGCTTGAGGCCTTTAAGCTCGTTGAGCAAGGCCAGCAAAGTCTGCAACTTCTCTTCGCCAAAGTCCGCCTGTAAACGCTGGTAATTGGCCTCCATGCTCTGGCTCATCGAATCGAAACACGCTTGCCCCTTCTCGGCCAGCCGCACCAGCACACGCCGTTGATCCTGTTGCGCCTTGCGCCGCTCAACCATGCCCGCCGCTTCCATGCGCACCAGCACACCGGTCATGCTCGGCTTGAGGATGCACGCCAGCTCAGCCAGGCGATTGATCTCAAGCTCCTCGTGCTGGCTCAAGATACGAATGACCCGCCACTGCTGCTCGGTCAGTCCGTGTTGATTGAGCGAAGGCCGAAAAAAACCCATGGCGGCTTCACGCGCCTGGAGCAAAGTAAGGGTCAAGGATTGGCGCGGTTTGGACATAAATGGAGACGTCGTAATTAGTTAACAGATTAACAACACTCTAACACCGGCCGCCGATTGGCGTGTGCCGCTTTATTGCCCGGCCGGATTCATCGTTGACATTGGCAGCCACGATCAAGGCCGGCGGCACACAGAATCAAGACACCTACCGCTCGGAAGGCACTTAATACACCCCAACAGGCACAGAGCTGTTTGTCGGCTCTGCAGCGAGATCCCTTCACTTTTCCAGGCTGCGCCATGATCAATATCGAAACGCCTACCTACTATTCGGCAACCAAGAAATACAACCTCAGCTTTCCCACGCTCGAGCAGGACGTAGAAGCCGACGTGGTCGTGATTGGCGGCGGTTTCTCGGGCATCAATACCGCACTGGAACTTGCGGAAAAAGGCATCACCAACATCGTGGTACTCGAGGCGCGCTACCTGGGCTTCGGCGGTACGGGCCGCAACGGCGGGCAGATCATGGCGGGGATCGGCCATGACCTGGAAAAAATCAAGAACCAGGTGGGCGACGAGGGCCTGCGCCAGATCTTTGAAATCAGCGAGCTGGGCGCCGGCATCATCAAGGACCGTATCGCCAAATACGCAATCGACGCCGACTTCTGCCACGCCTATGGCTACATGGGCTTCAATGCCCGCCAGGAAAAAACCCTGCGCGCCTGGGAGAAGGACTTCCAGTCGATCAACACCAAGGACGAAATCCGTTTTATGGCCGGGTCCGAGGTCAAGCAGATCATCGGCTCCGACGCCTACACCAGCGCGTTGCTGCACATGGGCGGCGGGCACGTGCACTCGCTGAACCTGCTGCTGGGCGAAGCCAAGGCGCTGGCCGGTCATGGCGTGCGCATCTTCGAGCACAGCCCCGCCCTGGAGGTCAGCTACGGCGAGCGCATCACCGTGCGCACCGGCCGAGGTTCAGTCAAAGCCGCCAAGCTGTTGTGGGCCTGCGACAGTTTCCTCAACAAACTGGAACCTGAACTGCACAAAACCACCGTCAACACCTACGCCTTCCAGCTGATGACCGAGCCGCTGTCGGACGAGATGATCCACCGCATCAGCCCGATCCGCGGTGCCTACAGCGATATTCGGCCGGTCATCGACTACTACCGCGTCACCAACGAGAACCGTCTGCTGTTCGGTGCCGCCACGCCGTTTGTCGAGCACATCCCGCTGGACCTCAAAGCCTGGAACCGCAACCTGATGCTGAAGATTTTCCCGTACCTGAAGGACGTCAAAATCGACCTGGCGTGGGGCGGGCCGATGGCGACCGGGGCCAACCTGTTCCCGCAGATCGGCACGCTGAGCGGGCGCCCCAACGCCTTCTACGTGCAGGGTTACGCAGGTTTTGGGGTTACGCCCAGCCACATCATCTGCAAGGTCTTGGCCGAAGGCATGAGCGAAGGCTCTTCGCGCTACGACCTGATCAGCTCGGTCAAGCATGCGCAGATCATGGGCAAGGATCATATCCGCCCACTGCTGCTCACGGCCGGCAAAAGCCTTCACCAACTCTCGGGCTACTTCAACGGTCGCCGTTAAGCCCCGCTGTTTCATTCACAGGAGAACTGCCATGCCCGTTACAACCCTGAAAAAAGATACCCAATTGTCGGACCTCGATGCCTGGGGCACCGTTGCCGACCTGGGCTCCGAGATCCTCGAAGGTGAAGTCAACGCCTTTGGCAAAATGACCTTCGGCGCACCGACCGACCCCGTCAGCAGCGCCTATTTCGGCACCACCCAAGGCAAATTCCGGATGGTCTACCCGTTCGCCGAGCAAGCCACGGTGGTCACCGGCGAAGTGCTGTTGACCGACGAAAGCACCGGCCAGACCACCCGCTACAAGGCCGGCGACAGCTGGTTTGTGACCAAGGGCACACCGGTATTGTGGGAGGTGGTGAGCGAGAGTTTTGTGAAGCATTATTTCGCGGTAGTCTGATCGCTTTCGCCTGCTGGCTTCGGCCAGCAGCGTTTCCTCCGGCGCAGGTGACTGACCATGCACACCCTCCCCGCTCAGGAAGTTGCCGGCCATTGCCTGCAGGCTTTTACCCAGCTCGTCCCCGTCAGCCAGGCGGCGTTCTATTGTGTCGACCGCCAACTGCAAGCGTGCGACTTCCGGCTGCACGGCATGAGCCGTGAAATGCACCGCGACTATCTGGACAACTACCGCCAATTCGACCCGTTGCAACCGCGCAATTGCCTGTCCAGCGGGTTGACGGTGGTGCCCCTGGGTTTCGCCATGGCACGCCAGCCGCCGCGTGACAGCCACCGTTACCGGGACTTCCTGCAGCGTTACGGCGTGGTCGATGTGGTGGAGATCGTCGCCCATCGCGCCGACCAGCCGCAGGCGGCCATCTCCTTGCTGCGCACCGCCGAACAAGGGGTGTTTACCGCCGACCAATTGACTCAGCTCAACGCGTTGCAGGCGTTGCTGCAGATGGCCGTGGCCAATATGCAGCCCTGCGACGATGCGCTGGCCGGGCTTACGCCCAAAGAGCGCCAGATCGCCTGGTTATTGCGTCAAGGTGCAAGCAACAAGCAATTGGCACTGGAGCTGGGCGTCGGCCTGCCGACCATCAAGACCCACCTGATCCACCTGTTTCGCAAGACGGGCGTGAGCAGCCGCACCGAGCTGGTCGCCGCGCTGTTTCTTTAAGCCGCCTCAACCCTTCGGTTGATAGGCGAGCCTCCTCGCCCGCCGCATGATCCGGGATGTCCATTCCATCAACCGGAGCCATGCCATGACCACCCAATCCGACTGGATCACCGTAGGCGCCCTCGCCGACGGTTTCGCGCCCGACGCGTTTATCCTGCCCAACCTTGCCGACCTCAACGGCAAGACCTTCCACCTGCACTTCGCCAACGGCTGGCAGATCGAGCATCGCTTTGACACCGAGGCGTTGCAATGGCACGCCGCCGACGGTCACTCCAGCGGGTCGGCCGCATACCGCGCCACCTCGGTACGCCCGGGCCTGTACTTGGTCGACTTCATCAAGCACGAGGCCGGTCAGGCCTGGTCGATCAGCCTGGTGCTGGACACCACCACGTCGTCCTTTACCGCCGTGATCGGCCGCATGCCCAAGCGCGAACAAACCGAGGAAGGCCTTTACAGCCGCGCCCTGGCCGGCAAGGCCCTGACCTCGGTGGACGTGGACTTCCTGCATGGCAGCCTGGACCAACCCTGGCAGCCCGGCCAATGCCCCCACGCGCCCACTCAGGAACTGACCGGCTTGCGCAACCTGTATCGCTACAGCCCCAGCGAAGTCTACGAACACATCTACCTGAACGATCAGTTCTATGCCTGGCAATGCCTCAAGGGTGTGGAGCAAGGCTTGTGCGACACCGACCGCTGTGACTACTACAAGATTGCCGATCAGTTGTACCTGTTCGTCTGGCGCGAAAAGATCATCCCCACCCTCGGTCTGGTCCTGATCGACCTGCAACAGCACCGCAGCGACGGCAAGATCTTCGGCTATGCCGGCGCGGCCTTCGATGAGCTGTCGAACTTTCCGGTCAGCTCCTACTGCCAAGTGCTCAACCGCACGGAGTATCCCGATGCCTGATCCACGTACCGTTGTGATCACCGGGGCCGGCACGGGCATCGGTGCCGCCTGCGCCCGGCTGTACGCCGCCGAGGGCGCCAACCTGGTGCTGATCGGCCGGCGCCGCGAGCCTCTGGAGCAAGTGGCCGGGGACACCGGCGGCCTGGTCTTGGTCGGCGACGCAGCCTGTCCGGACAGCTGGGAAGGCTTCGTCGCACAGATCCGTGAGCGCTACGGCCGCCTCGATGTGCTGCTGGCCTGCGCCGGTGGGCATGGTGTGGGCAGCGCCACCGAGACCAGCCCTCCCACCTGGGAGGCGGCCTTGCGCAGCAACCTGGACAGTGCGTTCTACAGCGCCCGCGCCTGCCTGCCGCTGCTGATCGAATGCGCCGGAACTATCGTGTTGCTCGGCTCCATCGCCTCCCTGGCCGCCGGTCCCGAAGTGTGCGGCTACACCACTGCCAAGCACGCGCTGCTCGGGCTTAATCGCTCCTTGGCGCGGGATTACGGCCCACGCGGCGTGCGCGTGAACGCGGTGTGCCCAGGCTGGGTCACTACGCCGATGGCCGACGAAGAAATGCAGCCGCTGATGAGCTTTTATGGGGACACACTGCCGCAAGCCTATGCCCGCGTATGCGCCGACGTACCGTTACGACGCCCCGCCAGCGCCGAAGAAATCGCCAAGGTCTGCCGCTTCCTGGCCAGCCGCGATGCCTCGATCATCACCGGGGCCAGCGTGGTCGCCGACGGCGGTTCGAGCATCGTCGATGTGCCGACACTGGCCTATGCCCATATGGAGCGCGCACATGCCTGACGACTTGAATTTCAGCGGCAAAACCGTGCTGGTCACTGGTGGCGCGCAGGGCATCGGCCGGGCCATCGTCGAGGCGTTTGCTGTGCGCGGCGCGCGTGTGATGATTGCCGACCTTCAGCTGGCGCAAGCCCAGGCGCTGGCCGACGACCTGACGGCGCGAGCGTGCCAGGTCGCGGCCATCGAGGTTGACCTGGCCGATGCGGCGGCGGTACTCGAATGGGTGAAGGGAATCGAACGCAGCTGGGGCCGCCTGGATATCCTGGTGCACAACGCCGGCTACTTTCCGTTGACGCCATTCGCACAGATCACCCCGGCGATTCTTGAGCGCACGCTGGCGGTCAACCTCTCGGCCCTGTTCTGGTTGACCCAGGCTGCCTTGCCCATGTTTCAACGCCAGGGCGGCGGCTGTGTGCTGGTCACGTCGTCGGTCACCGGGCCACGGGTTGCCTACCCAGGGCTCAGCCACTACGCGGCGTCAAAGGCCGGGGTAAACGGTTTTATCCGCAATGCGGCGCTGGAGCTGGCCGCCTACCAGGTGCGCGTCAACGGCGTGGAGCCCGGGATGATTGCCACGCCTGCCATGGATAACCTGGGCGACAACCAGGTCAATGCCGACATCGCCACCCGCGTGCCCCTGGGACGGCTCGGTGCTCCGGAAGATATTGCCGGGGCCATGTTGTTCCTGGCGTCCGACCTGGCGGCCTACATCACCGGGCAGACCATCGTGGTAGATGGCGGGTCGACATTGCCTGAGGTGAAATGACCTCTATCGGGCTGTAAACCGGATCAAAGGTTGGAGGGGGCTTGCCCTAATACCAGTCAGTTAAGGGCAAACACTGTACCTGTGGCGAGGGAGCTTGCTCCCGTTGGACTGCGCAGCAGTCCCAGTCTTTTGAAACAAAGAGCTGGGGCCGCTTCGCGGCCCAACGGGAGCAAGCTCCCTCGCCACAGGTTATTTTTTACCCTTTCTACGCCTTAACTGACTGGCATTAGGGCTTGCCCTCGATCGCAGTGGGTCAGTCACCGGATGCACCCACTGACACGCCCTCATCGGGAGCAAGCCCTTCCCACCTGTTGATCGCGATGTATCAGTTGAATAGCGCTCGGCCCTTTCAAGCATCGACAGTAATGGTCTGCATCACCCGGCAGACCCGTCTGGTGGATGGCGGGCTGTAAACCGGATCAACTGTGGGAGGAGGCTTGCCCTAATGCCAGTCAGTTAAGGGCAAACACTGTACCTGTGGCGAGGGAGCTTGCTCCCGTTGGACTGCGCAGCAGTCCCAGTCTTTTGAAACAAAGAGCTGGGGCCGCTTCGCGGCCCAACGGGAGCAAGCTCCCTCCCACATTTTGATCGGGGTGTATCCGCTGAAGAGCGGTCACCCATTAGAGCATCGACAGTGAATCACTGAACACCCGCGACAAGGCCGCAAGCCGTTTGACGTAACCCTGGGGCGTTGAGTAGATCAGCTCCACATGCAGGCTGTCGACGACACCCAGGTAGGCGTCGCAAAACACCTCAAGCGCCTCGGGTTGCACCGTGCTGTACCGACCTTGCGCTGCACGCTGAAAGTCATCGCGAATGCGCGCCAGGTAACCCTCGAATCCTGCGGTGATGACGCCGCGAATGTCCGCCGGCGGAAAGTACGCCGTGCGCAACAGGAAGCGCAGGTGCGCCGACCCTTCATAACGCCCGCTCAACCGTTCAAGGTGCAACTGCCCCGGCACGCCGGTGTGTCCGGCTTCCTCCTTGAAGCATTGCGCGATGTACGAGTGCTCATGGGCCAAGGCAATCTCGAAGACCTTCTGAAACAGCGCATCCTTGCTGACAAAGTGCGCATACAGCGACGCCTTGCGCATGCCGGCCCTCTCTGCGATTGCGCTCAGCGAGGAGGCGTCGTAGCCGTGGTCGGCAAAGTGTTCGACCGCCACGGTACAAATGTTATGGGCCGACAGGGTGAGCGGTTTCATTGATCGATGCGAACCTACGCCGCCCCGACCGTTTGCTGCAGGTGCGTAGACCGAAAGTCCTTGGGCGACAGGTCGAATTGCTTCTTGAACGAGCGGCTGAAGTGCGCGGAATCGGTGAAGCCCCATTTGTAGGCGATCGAGGTGATCGACTCACGCTTGAGGAAGGGGTTGGTCAGATCATCCGCGCTGCGTTTGAGCCTAGCACGCTGGATGTAGCGGCAGACGCTGTCGTCCTGCTCTTCAAACAAACGGTACAAATGCCGCACCGAGATGTTCAAGCGATTGGCCAGGCCCACCGGGCTCAAGCCGGGCTGGGTCAGCGATTCGTCGATGACTTTCTGTACGTAGCTGCGCAGGTTACTGCCCTGCAACGACGCCGCGCAGTCGCCCGGCGCGTCGTGCAATTCAAAGGCTGACCCGAGCAAGGAGACAAACGCTGCTTGCAGTGCATCGGCCTCTTCAATCGAGTCCTGCCCCTCCAGGCCTTCTCGGCACAGTTGGTCCATCAACACATGGAGCATGCGCCCACAGGCCTTGCTCGAAGAGATCTTGCCGAAGGTTTTCGGTGCACCACCCAGTTGCTTGCACACTTCATGGCGTGAGAGTGACAGGGACGCATGTTCGATAAGGCCGAACGGGCTGATCTCGATCGAGCCCGTGGAGTCCATCAGCAGCATATCGCCGGGGGCCAACTGGATGACTTGGCCGTTCTGGGTGATCTGGCAATAGCCGCTGCGCTGACTGACGAGGAAACAATGTTGGTCCATATCGTGATCGGCGTTGGGTCGCTCGCGCTTGATCAGCCCCGCATTGGTCCGCAGGTTGGCCAGTGACAGGCCGCCCCGGGAGTGCTTGGACACTTCACCGATGAACAGCGAACGGTTGAAGGCCAGTTCCGTGTCGAAATGGCCGCAGGCCGCCCGCAGGTCCCGAGTCCAGGTTTCCAACCCATAGTGCGCAGACTGATAAGTGCTCATGGCATCTCCACAATGGCTTCTTGTTTTTGTTGGCCAATAGTTAACATGTTATCTATATAGGCGCAACAAGTCCGTGATAGCGACTGTGGAAGCACTAATGATGCCAAGTATCCCGATCAGACGGCGCCCAATACCCGCTGCAAGCCCGCCAAAACAGTCAACAACCCTGCCCGTTGAGCGTCACTCAACGGAATGTAGCGACGAAACGCCGGCATGCGGTTGACCACCTCGCTGCCGCCGATGTGTTCCAGCCGCACCTGCCATTGATGCCCGCTCAACGCGATGTGCAGGCGCTTGAAGTCGAGCCCCATCAGCGCTTGATGCAGGCTGAGGTCGTCGTTCAAAGCCGCCTCGAGCCTGGCAAGTAGAGCCGGCTCTCCCGAGCGTTGCCGACACGCCAGCCCCGTGCGTCGAATCGCCCCGCGGTGGTGCAGCTCAAAGCGTGCACTGCCCTGCTCTGTGGCGGGCACCGTGAGCATGAATTCGGTCATGACCAGGTGCATCAGCAGTTGCGATTCGGTGCGTTCGGCAACGTCCACCTGCAGGCCGGTATCGTCCAAGCGAAACGCTGCACGGGCAGGCCCGGTCGAGGCGAAACTCGCCAGCCCGAGGTTACGCCTAACATATTCAAGCGTGACCCCCGGCCGGTAACCGGCCGGCGCCCGTTGGGCACTGAACAGCTCAGACAGCTTTTGCAGCCTGCTCGAGATAAGCGTTGTGAACGTTACCAGGTTCATGGGAAAACTCCTTGGCCAGCACTTCTTCGACCGAAGCGGGCTTGAATGGATTGACCTTCTGCACCACCAATGTCCAGAACAACGCGTACGCCGCCGTGATCCCGAGCATGACCCCGAAAGGCACATAAATATCTGCCGGGTTCATGCCCGGCGGGGTGATGAACCACATGCCCAGCAAGATGCCGACGCTGGAAAGAATCTGCGGCAACGGGAACCACGGCGACCGATAAGCCCGTGGCAGGTCAGGACGACGAATACGCAGGATAACCACCGACAGCGTCACCAGCAGGTAGGAAAAACTCCACGCACACACAGCGGCCAGCACCAGGTGCATGATGTTGTCGGTGTTGCCGCCCAACCACAGCGCATACAGGCACGGAATCAGCATCGCCACCAAGATGCACAACAGCGGCGTCTTGAAGCGCGGATGCAAGTAAGTGAACACCTTGGGCAGCGCGCCATCCACCGCCATGCCGTAGAGAATCCGTGGCACGCCCGCCATCAGCGTGTTGATGGTGGCGGCGCCGGCGAACAGAAAGCCAAGGCCCAGCCACAACGGGCCAATATCCCCCATGACCTGCTCGGCAAAGCGTGGAATCGCCATGGGCGTGTCCAACAAGTGCACGCCGCTGGCGGCATCCAGCAGTACGTTTTCCACCTGGCGCTTCATCGCGGCGCCGTAGATAAACATGCAGGTGGCCACGCTCAACAAGCCGAAAATCATCGCCTTGGGCATCACCTTGGCCGAATTGCGCAGGTCCGGCGCCAGCGGCGTGACGAACTCGCAGCCGACGAACATGAACATCGCCATGCCCACCAGCGACAGAATGGTGATCAGGTCGGTGCCCACCAGCGACACGCCGAACCAACCCTCGAGCTGCACCGCCGGCGCCGCGATCAGGCCCATCACGCCAAACACCATCAGCGTGGTCCACATGCCGAAGGTCAGGATGATCTCGGCCCTGCCAAAGGCGCTGACGCCAAAGGCATTCAGAATGCCGAACACCACCACAAACCCCACCCCCAGCAACCACGAACCGCCGGCAGACTCCGCCAGGGTGTTGAGGTGCTCGAAGTTCACCAGGGCCATGACCCCGGACAGAATCGTCTCCGCCGTCCCGGCAAACACATGCACGATCAGGTACGCCGACAAGGTGCCGGTAATTGCAAAGAAACGGCCCATGCCGCAGTTGATGTAGTCGTAGACCGAGCCGGTGGTCGGCAGGATTGAGGCGGCTTCGGCAAAGGTGGTCGCCTGGGCCAGCATCATCACCACCGCGATCAGCATGGCCACCGCGAACGCGCTGCCGCCGATGCCGAAGCCCATGGTCGCGGTGAGAATCACCGGGCTGGCCATGATCAGGCCGATGGTGCTGGCCAGCGCGGTCGGAAACCCGACGCTGCCCCGTTTCAAATGCTGTGTGAGCCGGTCATTGATCGACATGGTACGGATCCTCGAAAGCGGATTTCTGAGTGGATGCATCGAGCCGTACAAGGAGCCGGCGATAAAGCCCTCCCCAGCCAGTCCCTGATCGAAACGGCATCGTGCGCAAAATCACTGTGCGCCTCACACGCGCTGATCGTCTTGCCCATGTCTGCCGTCGCTTTTGCAGCTGCCTGCCAAGGCCTATGGCTTGGCGGGCAGGATCAATTACGTGGCACGCAGGTGAAAGACTTACCCCGCTGCGGATCATCTTAATGCGTCCTCGACCTATTGGCTGTCCAACCACGCTGGGGAACGTAACAATGGAGCACACACAAAAAACACGCAGGTTGTCCAAGGCCGTCGGCCTGGGTATCGCACTGTTGGTCGGCCACTCTTCGGCACAGGCCTATGCGCTGTATGCCGACGATGACACACACCTGAACGCGGACTTCCTGGCCGTATACGGGATGTTCAACAGCCGTCACAACTACGATGGCACGCCGGGCGGCTCGACCTGGCGCGAAGGGTTCATCAAGTATGGGTTGAGCGGCGATCAGGGCCTGGCCGGTAACGGCACCGCGTACGGCGCGCTCAGTTGGGTCAGCTCCGGCACCTGGGGCGACGGCGACGCGGCGGGCAACACCGATGGCAGCGAGCGCACGACCAAAATCGAAGACGCCTACCTGGGGTGGCGCTCGGCTGACCTGTTTCCGGCGCTGGGCAAGGACGGTGTGGACTTTTCCCTCGGCCGCCAAGTGGTCAAGATCGGACGAGGGTTCCTGATCAACGACGACGGCCCCAATCTGGGCAACGGCCCGGCGGACGGTGCGTTGAATCGCGGTGGCGCCTACTACCTCGCGGCACGTCACGCGTTCGACCGCACCGCCGTGTTGCGCCTGGGTGGGCAAGAGGGGCTGCACGGCTCGGTGCTGTGGCTCAAGTCGGATAACCGTGCCCAGGCTGAAACCGAGCTGGCGGCGGGCACCCTCGACTACACGGGTGCCGCCGGTACGCTGGGGTTGACCTGGGTTCATGGCATAAGCGTCACCGACCAGTGGGCCAGCGATTTCCAGAAACAGCGCGAGGGCCTGAACACTTACAGCCTGCGCGGCGAAGGCAGCGCGGGCATGGACAACGCCAGCTTCGCTTTCGAATACGCCTGGCAAGACAAGGATGCAGGGCCGCAAAAAGCCTGGTATGCCGAAGCCGGCTACACCTTCGCCGATGTCGGCTGGGCGCCGAAGTTGACCTACCGCTACACACGCTACTCACAAAAATGGGACCCGCTGTTCACCGGACTCAGCACCGGTTACGGCACGTGGTTCCAGGGCGAAGTGGCCTCCAATTATGCCGGCCCGTTCAACAGCAACACCGGTGTGCATCACGTTGGTTTCAGGGCGACACCGCTGGAGAACCTGACGGTCGGCGCGTTGTACTTCGACTTCACTACCTTGCGCAAAAACGATGCATTGAACCTGGATGCCCGTGAGCTGGACCTGTACGCCGAGTGGGCAGTCAACAGCCACCTGATCATCAGCCCGCTGGTGGGCATCTATCAACCCAAGAAAGATGCCGACACCGGGGGTAACCAGGTGGGAGGCAATCGCACCAACCTCTATAGCCAACTGACCGTGGCCGTGCCTTTCTGAAGGGCTTCAGGAGCTGCGCGGTGCAGCTCCCTCGCCACAGGTTCGGGGTTCATCTTCCTGGTGGTCAGCAGTGGCTGATCAGTTGCTTCAATACCGTCTTGAAGGTTTCGATCTGGTCCTGGCTGAACTCGGCGAATACTTTCTCCTGTTGCTCACGGGCGATGGCCCAGAGGTCTTCGGTCTGTTCGATACCGGCCGACGTCAAATAGACACCGTCGTCGTCGGCCACCAGCCCTTTGCGCTCGAGGTTGGCCACGGCGTCCTCGATTTCCCGCACCGGCATCGCCACTTCCCGCAACAATTCACTGGCACTCAGCCGTGCGTCGTTCCCCAGCACCATCAGCATCCGCGCCTCGTTGGTGCGCAGGCCGGTGGACAATTGCCGGGGCTGATAGCTGGACTGGTAGGCGCGTACCGCCTGGGTCATCAGGTAATACAGATTGTGACTCAAGCGCCCCTGAAAATGACTGCTGGGCGGTTGCCCTTCGTCGCGCTGGGTCATGCGGGTATGGGGCAGGACCATCGAATAAGCGCCCTGATGATAAAGCAGCGGCGCACGGCCGAAATCATCGAAGGCCACGACCTTGCCGATCATGATCCAATGGTCGCCGCCGTCCACCTGCTGGTATTTCTCGCAGTGAAACCGCGCCGAGCAATCGGCGAACACCGGCGCCCCGCCCTGCCCCGACTGGTACTCGATCTCGGCGAACCGGTCGTCCTTGGGCCGGGCAAAATTGTTCGAGAGGTCGATCTGGTCAGCGGCCAGCACGTTGACCGCAAAATGGCTGGCCTGCTCGAACACGCCGTGGCTGCTCGAACGTTTGTCGATACTCCACAACACCAGCGGTGGGTCCAGGGACACCGAGTTGAAACTGTTGGCGGTGACGCCCACCTTGCGGCCAGAGGCATCTGCGGCAGTCACCACGGTCACGCCCGTGGCAAAGTTGCCCAGGGCCCGGCGAAAGGCGCGTGGGTCAAAGGTCGATTCAGACATGCAAGACTCCCGGACTGCGTCAGGCGCAGCCCTGATTGTTGTTATCAAAAGCCGGTTCAGATCATGCTCGGGTCGGGTTCCAGGCCCATCAGCTCGCGGCCGAGGATCTGCGCGCACACGTCGTAGTCGGTGTAGGCATGGGCGCCGGTCATGTGCGAATCGCGGAACAGGCGTTGCATTTCGTTGTGTTCGAACCAGGCATTGCCGCCGGCGGCTTCGAACAGGCGGTCCACCGCCTGGATGCACATCTTGGTGGCGTAAGCCTGGTTGGTGCGCCAGAACGCCAGGGTTTCGCGGCTGGGATAACGCTGCTGCTCACTGTGTTCGGCGTGTTCGTTCCAGGTTTTTTCGAGAAAGGCACGCGCGGCGGCGACCTGGTGAGTCGACTCGGCCAGTCGCATCAACGCCGGGGTGGCGGCACCGACGGCGGCACCGGTGTAGGCACGCACGCGGGTCTTGGTTTTTTCGCGGAACACCTCGAGCATCCGCTCGGCAACACCCAGGCTGACCGTGGAAAAACCACTGGCAAAATAAGGCCGGTAGGGCGAGTAGAAAATCTTGCTGTCGGGGTACAAACCAAAGCCTGCGGACTTGCCTTCCATCATGTCCTTGGCCTTCTGGATGCGGTGTTCGGGCACCCGGGCCTTGTCGATGATCAACGTCTTGGTGCCGCTGCCTTTCATGCCTGCCGCAAACCAGTCATCGCGTATCTGATAATCGCTGCGCGGCAGCACCGCGAAGCAGTAATCCTGGGTGCCCTGGGCATTGTTGCGGCGAAACCCCACGATCGCCCACTCAGCGTGATCGCAGCCGCTGCTCCAGCCCATTTCGCCGCTGAACAACACCCCGCCGTCGACTTCCTCGGTGCGCCCGAACGGCGCAATGCTGCTACTGGCCGTGGCATTCGGGTCGGTGCCCCAGACCTCCTGCTGCAACTGGGCCGAGAACAGCGCCAATTGATGGCTGTGGGTACATAGCAGACTCATGGCCCAGGCGGTGCTGGCGCAGGACCCGGCGAGCAAGGCGATGCAGTCGGCAAACTGTGGCAATGACAACTCCATGCCGCCGAACGCTTTGGGTTGAAAGGCGCGGTGCAGCCCGATGCTTTTGAGCAGTGCGATATTTTCGGCAGGCACCTTGCGGTCCTGCTCGGCCATGAACGCGTTGGCCGCAATGGTCGGCAAGATGGACGTGAGGTCTTCGAGGAGCGGGTTTGGCTTTTTCATGGATGGCCCTGCTTATTATTGGATGTCCAGGCCACTGGTGAAATCGAGAAGTGGCGCCGGATGCAGGGCCAGTATGGTGCGAGCCTGGCTGGCGGAACATGCACCTTCCAGAGTCAAGATTGTACTTTTCATAGCCTTAACGTGATCAGCCGACCGCAGGCGCTGGCAGCCACAGACATGTCGCTCGGCAGCCACAGTCAAGCCCGGTGCAGTCACTGGGATTAACCTCGGGCTTTGCAATGTCTGCCACCAGGAAACCCCCATGAGCGATATTCCACTGCTGCCCCACGTTGAAGCCTTCCTCAGTCGACACCATGCGCTGTTCATCGACGGCGGCTACGTCCAGAGTCATTCCAGCCAGACAGTAGAGGTGACCAACCCGGCGACCGGCCAGGTCATCGCCCAAGTCGCCGACGCCGACCCGGTCGATATCGATGCGGCCGTGGCCTCGGCGCGGCGCGGCTTCAAGCTGTGGTCACAAGCAGCTCCGGCCACGCGTGGCACCGTGCTGTTCAAACTCGCCGACCTGCTGGAGCAGCATCGCGAAGAACTGGCGCAGATAGAAACCTGCCAATCGGGCAAGATCATCCAGATTGCCCGAGCCTTCGAAGTCGACCAGGCCGCGCATTTCCTGCGTTACTACGCCGGCTGGGCCACCAAGATCAGCGGCCAGACCATCACCCCGTCACTGCCCTCCTTCGCCGGTGAGCGCTATACCGCTTTCACCCTGCGCGAGCCCGTCGGGGTGGTGGTCGGCATCGTGCCGTGGAATTTCTCGACCATGATTGCCATCTGGAAACTCGCCTCGGCGCTGGTGACCGGTTGCAGCATCATCATCAAACCCAGCGAATTTACACCGCTGACCATCCTGCGCATTGCAGAGCTGGCGATTGAAGCCGGTCTTCCCGCCGGGGCGCTGAACGTCTTGACCGGGGGCGGCTCGGTAGGCAAAGGCCTGATCGAACACCCTGGCACCGACAAAGTGTCGTTTACCGGCTCCGTGCCGACCGGGGTTGCGGTGGGCCAGAGTGCCATGGGCGCCGGTCTGACGCGGGCCACCCTTGAGTTGGGCGGGAAAAACTCGGCCGGGTTCCTGCGCGATGTGGCGCTGGATAAGGCTGTCAGCGGCATCATCGAAGCGGGCTTTCTGCACTCCGGGCAAATCTGCGCGGCGGCCGAACGGTTCTTCGTGCATCGCTCGCAGATCGACGCGGTCATGGCCAAACTGGCGCAGCGCTTGAGCGCGCTGAATATTGGCTCGCCCCTGGATGAGCGCACCGAATTCGGCCCGGTCACTCACCGCCAGCATCAACTCAAACTCGGCGAGTTCTTCGCCAAGGCCCGCGCCGAAAACAACACCATCATTCACGGTGGCCACCTGATCGACCGTCCGGGTTGCTACGTCGAGCCGACGATCATCCTCGCCAACAGCGTCAACGACACCTTGCTCAACGAAGAAACATTCGGCCCCATTGCAACCTTCTTCCCCTACGACACTGAAGACGAACTGCTGGCGTTGATGAACAACACGCCCTACGGCTTGAGCGCCAGCCTCTGGACCAACGACCTGGGCAAGGCCCTGCGCATGGTGCCCGCCATCGAAGCCGGCACGGTGTGGGTGAACATGCACACGATGCTGGACCCGGCGGTGCCGTTTGGCGGCAACAAATCCTCGGGCATCGGCCGGGAGTTCGGCAGCGCATTCATTGACGATTACACCGAGCTGAAGTCGGTGATGATTCGCTACTGAGCCCACCTCGATATTTTTCGACTGGCAGGGGGCAGCGGGTGCAGCTCTGGCGATAAAACACCGCTAAAGTGAATGCTGTCTCACATAAGGAATTGACAGATGTTCATTGGACGACTCGCCAAGCTGACCGGCTGCACCCCGAAAGCCATTCGACTGTACGAGCAACTAGGCCTGATCAACGCGCCGGAACGTGAAGGGCGGTATCGCCTCTACAACGCTCACCACCTGGAAATCGTCCACCTCATACGCAAGGCGCAAGTGGCCGGTTTCAAGCTGGCCGAGATGAACCCGCTGATTGCCGCAAAAAACACGTTGAAATCCTTTCCGCTGGCATTGGCCAACCAGGCCGTCGACGACAAGCGCCGGCAGGTCCAGGACAAAATCACCGAACTGCAGGCGCTTGATCTTCACTTGATTGGACTCAAACGCGAGATGAACTCAATGTTTGCGCCTCGTCCTGACGCCGGTCTTGATAAGGTTGATGCGCCTGTCTGTGCAGATAAGCAAACGCTTGCTTCAACGCCACTTCAGGCGGCCGTGGGTTGAAACCCAATTCGTTTTTCGCCTTGGTGATGGTGTATTCCTGCGCCACGTTGTGAAACAGGCGCACCTGGCTCAAAAGCAGCTGAGCGGACTTGCCACCCCATTGCGCCCGGCGCTCCTGGAGCCAGGCCACGCCCAGCAGTAACCAGCGTGGGGCTGAGACAGGCTGGCGATACCCAGGCGCTTGGGTGTTGGCAGCCTCGATCAAATCACTGAGCGGCGACGAACGCTCATTGGCGAGGATATAGCGCTGCCCTGGCCGGCCCTTTTCGGCGGCGAGTATCATCCCGTCGGCCACATCGCGAACATCCACGAAGTTGAAACGAAATCCCGGGTCAAAAGGCATCTGCCGCTGCCGAACGGATTGAAGAAACCCCATGGTATCCGTGAGGTAGCCGGCATTGGGGCCGACCATGGCCGAAGGCAATACCGACACCATGCTCAACCCCAACGCCTCCGCACACTGCCAGGCCGCCTGCTCGGAGAGAATCTTCGATGTGTAGTAGGCGTTTTCGCTTTCCGTATTCCAGTGTGACTCATCCAGCGCCGTACCATCGTGACCGACGGCGGCCACCGAACTGACGTAGACCACACGCCGTACACCTGCACGTGAAGCAGCTTCCAGCACACGTCGCGCGCCCTGGATATTCGGCTCGACAATCTCGGCCTGCGGGTTGCGCGCCCAGTGCCTGAACACGGCAGCCGATTGGAACAGCACCTCTACGCCCTCCAATGCCTTGTCCAGGGCCGCACTGTCCTGCAACTCGGTATACACCAATTCGCAGTCCAGCCCGGCAAAGGGCGTGTGATTACTGAGGTCACGAACGCCGGCTCGAACCCGATAGCCTTGGCTGATCAGCGCGCGCACTAAATTATTACCCAGGTGGCCGTTGGCCCCCGTCACCAGACATAAACCTTTCACAGCAGCTCCTTTTGTCAGCGCGCCAGCGTGGGCGCTTGAAAAAAGGGTACGAGGTGTCCCATGGGACAGAGTCAAGTCATTCAGTGCTCGGAAGATCACCCCAACACTGTGGATCCATTATTTTTAGAATGGCCGATAATCGCCCTATTAATAACCGTAAAAAGATTGACCTATTAACCTTCACGCCATTTAATGGATCCATTAAATAAAAATAATCCATTGCCTGGAGAGTCGTCATGTACCCCAAGAACACGTGGTATGTCGCCTGCACCCCCGATGAAATCGCGCAAAAGCCCCTGGGTCGACAGATCTGCGGCGAAAAAATGGTGTTTTATCGTGGCCAGGAAGGCGCCGTCGTGGCCGTGGAGGACTTCTGCCCCCATCGTGGCGCGCCGCTCTCGCTGGGCTATGTCGACAACGGCAACCTGGTCTGCGGCTATCACGGCCTGGTCATGGGCGGCGACGGCAAGACGGTGGAAATGCCCGGTCAGCGGGTGCGTGGTTTTCCCTGCAACAAGACCTTTGCCGTGGTTGAGCGTTACGGCTTCATCTGGGTGTGGCCCGGCGATCAGAGCCAGGCCGACCCGGCACTGATCCACCACTTGGAATGGGCCGTGAGCGATGAGTGGGCCTATGGCGGCGGGCTGTTTGATATCCAGTGCGATTACCGCCTGATGATCGACAACCTGATGGACCTGACCCACGAAACCTACGTGCATGCCTCCAGCATCGGCCAGAAGGAAATCGACGAAGCGCCGCCCGTCACCACGGTGCAAGGCGATGAAGTCGTCACCGCACGGCACATGGAAAACATCATGGCTCCGCCGTTCTGGCGCATGGCTTTACGCGGCAACAACCTTGCCGATGACGTGCCGGTGGACCGCTGGCAGATCTGCCGCTTCACCCCGCCCAGCCATGTGCTGATCGAAGTCGGCGTGGCCCACGCCGGCAAGGGTGGCTACAACGCCGCTCCCGAACACAAGGCTGCGAGCATCGTGGTCGACTTCATCACCCCGCAAACCGATACCTCGATCTGGTACTTCTGGGGCATGGCGCGCAACTTCAACCCCCACGATGAGGCACTGACCGCAAGCATTCGCGAGGGCCAGGGCAAGATTTTCAGCGAAGACCTGGAGATGCTCGAGCGCCAGCAACAGAACCTGCTGGCTCACCCGGAACGCACCCTGCTCAAGCTGAATATCGATGCGGGCGGTGTGCAGTCGCGCAAGATCCTGGAGCGACTGATTGCCAAGGAACGCGCCCTCGAACCGCAACTGATCACGACCACCACCGCCTGAACAACGCGATAACTCTGCGAGGACTGAACATGATCGATGTGGTGGTGGTATCCCGTAACACCGAAGCCCAGGACATTTGCAGCTATGAACTGGCCAGTGTCGATGGCCAGCCGCTGCCGACCTTCAGTGCTGGTGCGCACATTGACGTGCACCTGCCCGATGGGGTGATCCGGCAATATTCCCTATGCAATCACCCCGAAGAACGTCATCGCTACCTGATCGGCGTGCTCAAGGACCCTGCCTCCCGGGGTGGTTCGCGCAGCTTGCACGAGCAGGTTCACGAGGGCACGCGCCTGGCGATCAGCGAACCACGCAACCTATTTCCCTTGGTCCACGAAGCCCGGCGCAGCCTGCTGTTTGCCGGCGGCATCGGCATCACCCCGATCCTGTGCATGGCCGAACGCCTGGCCCACGCGGGTGCCGACTTCGAACTGCATTACTGCGCCCGCTCCAGTGAGCGTGCGGCGTTTGTGCAGCGGCTCAAGGCGTCGCCGTTTGCCGAGCGGGTGTTCCTGCATTTCGATGAGCAGCCCCACACCGCCCTGAACGCCGCCGAGGTGCTGGCGACCCCGGCCGACGACGTGCACCTGTATGTCTGCGGCCCTGGCGGGTTCATGCAGCATGTGCTCGACAGCGCACGCGCACAGGGCTGGCAGGAAGACTGTCTGCACCGCGAATACTTTAGCGCGACACCGGTGGACAGCCGCCTCGACGGCGGCTTTTCGGTGAAGCTGGGCAGCAGTGGCCAGGTCTTTGAAATCCCCGCCGACAAGACCGTGGTCCAGGTCCTGGAAAGCCATGGCATCGAGATTGCCGTGTCCTGCGAACAGGGGATTTGCGGCACCTGCCTGACCCGTGTGCTGGAGGGCATACCGGAACACCGCGACCTGTTCATGACCGAGCAGGAGCAGGCCCTCAATGACCAGTTCACCCCCTGCTGCTCGCGCTCGAAAACCCCGCTGTTGGTGCTCGATATCTGAGCCCCGTCATGCGCCGGGCAAGATGACCTTCATGCGCGCATCGGCGGTGGCCGAGCTGAAGATCTCGGCATAGCGCAACGTCGCATTGGCGTGCTCGCGCATGATGGCTTCGGCCCGAGCGCCCTGGCGATTGACCAAGGCGTCGAACACCGAATGGTGTTGCATGTGGGCATAGTTGAAGCGCCGGTATTCACGGGCCATGTCGTCGC
Organism: Pseudomonas marginalis; assembly: GCF_001645105.1. Lineage (GTDB taxonomy): Bacteria > Pseudomonadota > Gammaproteobacteria > Pseudomonadales > Pseudomonadaceae > Aquipseudomonas > Aquipseudomonas petroselini. Next base: position 242,170 of record NZ_LKEG01000036.1, on the reverse strand, counting down.
GATCCACCGCCAACGCGGTCACCGAGGCGAACGGCAAATGATCATTGCGTGCCAGCGCATCGGCGATCGCCGGGTTGTGGCTGCCTTCGACGATGACTTGATGAAAGCGCATGTTCAGGTCGTGATAAACCTCAAGGTCATCCTCGGTCACGTAACCTTTTTCGAACAGTTGATCGCCCTCCACCAGGCAGCGTTCAAGTACCCTGCGCGCCTCGTCAGACAACCCCCGCTCGGCAGTTTGACGCGCCGCCAAGCCCTCGAGCACACCACGCACTTCGACCGCGCCGGCAATGTCGCTGGGGCTGACCGAGCGCACCTGATAGCCGCGCCCGCCGAATGGCACCAGCAGCCCTTCCTGCTCGAGGGTACGGAACGCCATGCGCACGGGCATGCGGGACACGCCGAACAACTGCGCCGTGGGAATCTCCATCAGCCGCTCGCCCGCCGCCAACTCTCCGCTGGCAATCATCTTGCGCAGTGCAACCAGCACCAATTGACCGGGTTTACTCATCCAGGCAACTTCCAGAACACGTGGGCTGCCATAGTACCGCAAGCACTTGGCCGCGTCAGATGAACGCCAGCGCTGCCCGTGCCCCGTCTATGGCGCCCAGGTGCTGCGCCACCCGCGACGGCAGGTAATCGAAAAAGAACCCGGCGCTTTGCAGCTTGGCCGCACGCAACGGGTCATCCTCTGGCAGCGCCCTGGACACCCGTGCGGCACGCGCCCAGGCAAAGGCCAGCAACGCGACGCCACAAAGCTGGAGGAAATCCGGCGCCGCCCGATAGGGGTATTCACTGTCCTCGTGCGCGCGTTCACGTATGGCGCTCACCACACGGGCCAACGCGTCGCACAGGCTACCCAACGCACCGCAGAAGCCTGCGCATTCGACAGACTGTCCGCCCTGCCCGGCCTCGGCGCGAAACGCGTCCAGCAGCAGGCCGAAGGCGCGGCCCTCATCCCCCAGCACCTTGCGCAGCAACAGGTCATTGGCCTGGATCTCATTACTGCCCTCGTAGATCATCGCGATGCGACTGTCACGCAGGGTTTGCTCGATGGCGAACTCGGTGACGTAGCCGTAACCGCCGAACACCTGCAGCGCATGGCTGGCCTGCCGAAAACCCTGTTCGGTGAAAAACGCCTTGATGATGGGCGTCAGCAACGGCGCCAACTGCGCGGCCGACGAGTCCTGGTCATGCTGGGCCTGATCCAGCAGGTGTGCCGCCCAATAGCCGATGGCGCGCATGCCCTCGCTGGTGGTGCGCAGCTCCAGCAAGACGCGGCGCATGGCCGGGTGATAACGGATCGGGTCAGCCGCCTGGGCGACCACCTCTTCCGGCCTCGACGGCGCACGCATCTGCAAGCGTTCGGCGGCGTACTGGCGGGCGTTCTGCCAAGCCGCCTCGACATGCCCCAAGCCTTGCAGGCCGACATGCAGGCGCGCCGAATTCATCATCACGAACATCGCCGCCAGGCCGCGATTGGGCTCGCCGATCAGCCAGCCTTGGGCGGCCTCGAACACCAGGGAGCACGTAGCGCTGCCCTTGATGCCCATCTTGTGTTCAATGCCGTCACACCGCACGCCATTGGGCTGGCCATCGTCCAGCTGCTTGGGCACCAGGAACAGCGAAACGCCACGGCTGCCCGGCGGTGCATCGGGCACGCGCGCGAGCACCAGGTGCAGGATGTTGGCCGTGAGGTCGTGCTCGCCACCGGAGATAAATATTTTGCTGCCGCTCAGGCGATAGCTGCCATCCGCCTGGGGCACGGCGCGGCAGCGCAGCAAGCCGACGTCGCTGCCGGCCTGGGGTTCGGTCAGGCACATGGTGGGCAAGGCCTGGCCGCTGACAATCTCGGGCAAATAGCGCGCCTGCAGCCAGGGGGCGGCGTGGGCCTTGAGGCACAGGTACGCGCCGTGGGCGATGCCGGTGTACATGGCCCAGGCGTGATTGCTGGCGTAGAGCATCTCTTGCAGCGCCGCATCGAGCAGTTGCGGCAAGCCCTGCCCGCCCGCCGCCTCGTCGCACGCCAGCGCCGGCCAGCCAGCCTCGACATAGGCGCGATAGGCCTCGACGAAGCCGTCCGGGGTGCTGACCTGGCCCGCCTGCCACCGGCAGCCCTGGCGATCACCCTGGCTGTTCAACGGCGCCAGCACGCCTTGACTGAAGCGCGCCGCCTCTTCCAGCACCTGGAGCGCGAGCGGCAGGTCCATGGCCTCGAACGCCGGGCTGCGGCGCCACGTGTCGGGTGCCTGCAACCAGTGCTCAAGCACAAACTGCATATCGCGCAAAGGCGCCTCATAGCTCCACATCGGCTCACCTCATCGACTAAAAAGGAATCGTGCGTTTCAAGCGCGATAGGCAGGGTTTTCGATCAACAACGCCATGCCCTGCCCGCCGCCCACACACGCGGCGGCAATCCCGTAGCGCAGGTTGTGCTGGCGTAATTGCCGCGCCAGGGTCATGACCAGGCGCAGGCCGGTGGCGGCCAGCGGATGCCCCAGCGCGAGGGCGCCGCCCTGGACGTTGAGCCGGGCGCTGTCCAGTTCCAATTCCTGAGCCACCGCGAGCACCTGGGCGGCTTGGGCTTCGTTGATCTCGAAACGGCCGATGTCGCCCAGGCTCAACCCGCTGCGTTGCAGCAGCAGGCGAATTGCCGGTGCCGGACCGATGCCCATGAACTCCGGGGCCACCCCCACCACTGCGCTGGCCAGCAGCCGCGCCAGGGGCGCACGCGTGCAGGCCGAGGCGCGCCCCACCAGGGCGGCCGCCGCGCCATCGACCACCGCGCAACTGTTGCCGGCGGTTTGTACACCGTCGGCATGCACGGCCTGCAGACGCGCCAGGGCAGCCAGGTCGGTGGGCCGTGGGTGGCTGTCGGCGCTGACGGCACTGGCGCGGCGTGCCAGGCTGATCCCTCTGGGCTGATAGCCCTCAAGCGCGAACACCTGGTGATCGACCGTGACGATTTCTTCAGCCCAGGCGCCGTCACGTTGTGCCTGCAAGGCGCGCTGATGGCTGTCGCAGGCGTAGCGGTCCACCGCCTCGCGGCTCAGGCCATAACGGCGCGCGAGGTTGTCGGCCGTGGCGATCATGTCCAGGCCCGGCGCCGGGTCGTACAGCGCTTCCCAGAGAAAATCCTTGAACTGCACTTCGCCGCCGAGACGAAAGCCACCCCGGTGGGTGTAGGCGGCAATCGGGTTACGCGACATCGATTCACTGGCCACGCACAGGACCAGTTGCACCTCGTCACGCAGCTGCTCGGCGGCCTGGCGCAACAGCTCGAAACCGGTGGCGCAGATGCGCTGCACCCCCAGCGCGGGCACCGATTGCGCCACGCCGCTGTACAAGCCGATGTGCCGTGGCAGCAAGTAGGCATCGAAGCTGGCCTGGGCCATGGAGCCAGCCAGTACGCTGTCCACCGCCCCAGGCTCGATGCCGGCTCGCGCCAACACTTCGCGGCCCACCTTGATCCCCAAATCGATGGGCGACACCTGGGACAGCGCGCCGCCAAGGTCGATCCACGGGGTGCGCACCGCCTCGAAAATCGCCGCGTCGGCAAACGCCGAATACTGCCCGGCGCCGCTCAAGGCTTGGGTCCGGCGCGCAGGATGGTCGGGTCTTCACCGCGATACAACGCCTCGACCCTCGCCGCGCGCCATTGCAACACCGCACGCTGGTTGATCGAGCCTTTGTCGGTGATTTCCCCACGGTCGATGGACGCCGGCTCATCCAACACAGCAATCCACTCCAAGCGACTGGCATTGCCGGTGGCCTCGCGATTGAGCCGCTGCAGCCAGTCACTAAACCACGCGCGCACCGGCGCGCTGGCCAGCACCTCGGCGTCACTGGCGTCGGTGCTCAAGCCCGCCAGCCGGCGACACTCGTAGAGCCTGGGGAACACCAGGGCCCCCAGGCATTCGCGGTCCGGCGCGGCAATCACCAGGTCCTGTACATAGGGCGAGCCTTCGAGCACCGCACGATTGCGCAGCGGCCCAACGCTGACAAACACGCCTGAGGAGAGCTTGAAGTCCTCGGCAATGCGTCCGTCGAACATCAGCCCCAGTTGCGGTTGCTGCGGGTCGGCGAGCTTGATCGCGTCGCCCGAACAATAGAAACCCAGTTCGTCGAACACCTCGGCGGTCTGCTCGGGCGCCCGCCAGTAACCGGGCATGATGTGCGGCCCGCGAAAGCGTCCCTCGAATTTGCCGTCCAGCGGCACCAGGCGCACCTCGCAGCCCGGTGCGGGTAACCCGATATACCCGGCCATCGACAGCGGCCCGGTGGTAAAGGTGCAGGACGGCGCGGCTTCGGTCATGCCCAGCCCGGCCATCATGCGGATACGTTCACCGCAGTGCCGTTCGGCCACGTGGTCGAGGCGGTCCCAGATACTTTGCGACAGGCCGGCGGCGGCGAAGAAGAACAGTTTCATCCGCGCGAAAAAGCGCTCGCGCAACTCAGCGTCCTGCTCCAGGGCGTTGACCAGTTCTTCCCAGCCCTTGGGCACCGTCAGGTAGGCCGTGGGCGACACGTCCTTGAGGTTGCGCAGGGTCTCGGCAAAGCCCTGGACCGTCGGCTTGCCGTCGTCGAGGTAAAACGTACCGCCGTTGTAGAGCACGATGCCGACGTTGTGGCTGCCGCCGAAGGTGTGGTTCCACGGCAGCCAGTCGACCAGTACCGGCGGTTCCTCACCGAACACCGGGAACGTCTGCAGCAGCATCTGTTGATTGGCGCAGAGCATGCGTTGGGTGGTGACGACCGCTTTGGGCAACTTGGTGGAGCCCGAGGTAAAGAGAAACTTGGCGATGCTGTCGGGGCCGGTGGCCTTGAACGCCGCTTCGGCCTCAGCGCCACCCGGCGTTTGCAGCAGGCTGGCGAAGCTGGCCTGAGTGCGCCCCGGCGCGTGGCCGCGCACGCTGATCAACGGGGTCTCGGCCGGCAATACGGCGTCGATTGCACGTTGGTAAGCAGACGCATCGCTGACGAACACCAAGCCCGGTTGCAGCAGGTTGCACACATGCCGCAGCTTGGCGAAATCCTGGGACAACAATGAATACGCCGGCGACACCGGGCAGTAAGGGATTCCGGCGTACATCGCGCCGAGGGCCACCTGCAGATGCTCGATGTCGTTGCCAGACAGTAATGCCAGCGGTTTGTCCGCCGAGAGGCCGTAACGCAGCAGGCCCTGGGCAATCGCGCGCACGCTGTCGAGCATTTCCCTGTAGCTGACACGACGCCAATCACCACCGGCCTGGCGTGCGGCGATAAATGTTTGCTCGGGCCGCACCTGGGCCCAATGCACCAAACGATCGAGCAAGCGTGCCGGTAATTCACCCAGCGGCTCCAGGGAACGCATGTGCAGCACGCCCTGTTCTTCAGTGACCTGCACCGGCGCGTGGCCGATGGACACCTCGCGGTATCGCGGCGTGGGCTGGGGTTGCGGTCGGAATTCGGAACTCACAAGGATGTCCTCCATCAAGGCGGATCAACGCCGCCTTGTTATTGTTATGTCGCCGCGCCTTGTTCAGATCGGGTAATGCCGCGGCCCGTTCTGCAAGGTGACCCAACGCAATTGCGTAAAGTGTTCAATCGAAGCCTTGCCGCCAAAGCTGCCGTAGCCGCTGGACTTGACCCCGCCAAACGGCATCTGCGCCTCGTCGTGCACGGTCGGGCCGTTGATATGGCAAATGCCCGACTCCACCCGTTGCGCCAGGGCCAGCGCACGCCCGGTGTCGCGACTGAAGATCGCCGCCGACAGGCCGAACTCAGAGTCGTTGGCCAGGCGCAGCAGGGCTTCGTCTCCGTCACCGCGCAGCAGCACCGCCACCGGGCCGAAGGACTCTTCGCGGTACAAACGCATGTGTTCGGTGACGCCATCGATCAGGGTCGGCTGCAGGATGCTGCCTTCCAATTGGCCGCCCACCACCAGCCGTGCACCTTTGGCGAGGGCATCGTCGATCAACGCCTTGATGCGCGTGCCGGCACGGGCGTCCACCAGCGACCCCAGCACTGAATCCGCCGCCTCGGGGTTGCCCGCGCGCAGGGTCGCGACCTTGGCCGCCAGCTTGGCGGTGAACGCATCGGCGACCTTGGCATCGACAATCAAGCGTTCAGTGGACATGCAAATCTGCCCCTGGTTGAAGTAGGCACCAAATGCTGCCGCCGCCACTGCTGCGTCGAGGTCGGCGTCGTCGAGCACCAGCAGCGGCGCCTTGCCGCCCAACTCCAGCAGGGCCGGTTTGAGGTGACGCGCCGAGAGTTCGCCGACAATCCGCCCCACGTGGGTCGAACCCGTGAAGTTGACCCGGCGCACGGCCGGGTTGGCGATCAGCCGCTCGACAATCGCGGCGGCATCCTCTGGGGCATTGCTGATCACGTTGACCACGCCATCGCCCAACCCGGCGTCCTGCAGCACCTGGCCAATCAGGCGGTGCACCGCCGGGCTCAATTCCGAGGCCTTGAGCACCACGGTATTGCCGCAGGCCAGCGGCATGGCGATAGCCCGCGTGGCGAGGATGACCGGGGCATTCCACGGCGCGATGCCCAGCACCACGCCGCAGGGCTGACGCAGGGCCATGGCGAAACTGCCGGGGACATCGGAGGGAATGACGTCGCCGGTGATCTGGGTGGTCATCGACGCGGCTTCGCGGAGCATATTGGCCGCCAGGCGCACGTTGAAGCCGTACCAGTTGGCCATGGCGCCGGTCTCACCGGCCGCAGCGATAAATTCCGCGCTGCGCGCCTGCAATTGCTCGGCCGCCTTGAGCAAACGGGTGCGGCGCTCGTTGGGGGCCAGCGCTGCCCAGGTGGGGAACGCGGCTTGAGCGGCGGCGACGGCGGCGTCGGCATCTTCCAGGGTCGCTGCGGCGACCCGCGAGACGACTTCACCGGTCACCGGGTTGCGGCGCTCGAAGGTTCGACCGTCGCGGGCGGCGCACGACTGGCCGCCGATCAACAGGGGCACGTCCAGCATGGTGATTCCTCTTTATTGTCTTTATCGGGAATACGTTCAAGCGGGGTACAGCGGCGCGGCCAGGCGGCCGCGCCCTTCAGCGTTTATACGCCTGCAGGCCAGGCTTGATGCTCTTGTCGTCGAGGAACTGTTTCATGCCCTGCTCGCGACCGCCTTCGGTGTCGAGCAGGCGCGACTGATCGAGCTTGGCGTAGAGGTAATCCTCGTTCTGCTCCCAGGTCAGTTCGCGGCAGCGCTTGAAGCCATGCTTGGCCGCGCGCAGCACCACCGGGTTTTTCTCGAGCAGGTTGCGCGCCAGTTCGATGGTCACTTCGCGCAGTTGCGCCAGGGGCACGCTTTCGTTGACCAGGCCCATTTCGGCGGCTTTCTGCCCGCCGAAGGTCTTGCCGGTCATGATGTAGTACAGCGATTGGCGATGGCCCACGGTGTCGGCCATGGCTTTGCTCACCAGGTTGCCCGGCGGGATGCCCCAGTTGATTTCCGAGAGGCCGAAGGTGGCTTCGTCGGCGCAGATCGCCAGGTCGCACGCCACCAGTGGGCTGAAGCCGCCGCCGAAGCACCAGCCATTGACCATGGCGATGGTCGGCTTGGCATACATGCGCAGCAGTTTCCATTGCCATTGCGAGGCTTCGCGGCGGATTTTTTCCTGGAGGATCTCCGGCCCGGCATCCACTTCGCGGAAGTATTCCTTGAGGTCCATGCCGGCCGTCCAGGCTTCGCCGGCACCGGTCAGTACCAGTACGCCGGCGGCAGGATCCTGCTCCAGGGTTTCCAGCACGTCGATCATTTCCCGGTTCAGGGTCGGGCTCATGGCGTTGCGTTTTTCCGGACGGTTGAGGATGACCCAGGCGATGCCTTCCTCGATCTCAACCTTGACTGTGGTCCAACGGCCTTCGTAATTGCTCATGGCGGTACGCTCTTGTTCTGGTGTGAAGATGAGTCGAAATTAAACCGCAAATATAGTTATGTCAATTAACTATTAATCTGGATAACCAATATTTTCCCGGTGTAAAACCTGCGTTTTTCTGGTGTTGTGAAACGTCGGCATAGCCAGGGCTCGCCAACCTCGGCAAACTAGATAGCCTTCTTAACCTCCACCTCTTGAGGATTGCACTGTTAATGGCCAAGCCTTCCAACATCGCCGCCCCCAGCCCGGCCCTGCCCGACAACGAGGAGGTGCGGCCGCCGCTGGATTCAGCCCTGGACGATCTGATCGGTTACGCCATGCGCCGCGCCCAGCTCAAGCTGTTCCAGAACCTGATCGGCCGGCTGTCGGACCACGACCTGCGTCCCGCGCAGTTCTCGGCCCTGGCGATCATCGAGCAGAACCCTGGGCTGATGCAGGCCGACCTGGCCCGTGCGCTGGCGATTGAGCCACCCCAGGTGGTGCCCCTGCTGAACAAGCTGGAGAGCCGCGCCCTCGCCGTGCGGGTCCGCTGCAAGCCGGACAAACGCTCCTACGGGATCTTCCTCAGCAAGACCGGTGAAACCCTGCTCAAAGCGCTCAAGGAAATCGCCGCCCAGAGCGACCAGGACGCTACCGCCGCCCTGGACAGCCAGGAACGTGAAGAACTGCTGCGCTTGCTCAAGAAGGTCTATCAGGACTGATCGGCCTACCAGAGCGCCACGGTGTAGAGCACCAGGAAGCGGGTCTGGTTTTCGTCGCGAAAGGCTGCGCCGCTTGGGAAGTCATTGCGGTAGATCGACTTGCGCGCCATGAACCCGACGTTCTTCAGCGGGCCGCTCTGAATCACGTAGCCCAGCTCCATCTGGAACTCGCGCTCCTTGCGATCCTCGGCGTTGAAAGCCGCCAATTCGATGTTGTCGCCGCGCACATAGCGCAGCCGGCTCTTCAGCCCCGGCACACCCGCTGCGGCGAAATCGTAGTCATAGATGGCCTGCCAGGTGCGCTCCTTGGCGTTGAGAAAGTCCGAACTCATGGTCAGCTCGCTCATGCCCATCAACTCGGTGCCGGAAATATAGGGCGTGGCGGTCTCGCCGCTTGAATGCATGTAGCCAAGGCTCACGCGGTGGCCGCCCAGGCGGTAACCAAACAGCGCCGAGAGGTTGCGGTTATCCACGTTCCCGGCCTTGGCACTGCCGTCCTCGCGACTGAAGAAGCTGCGCAGGTCACTGGTGAGCACGCCATCCCCCACCGGCAGGTTATGCAGCAACGCCAGGGTGTCCTGCTGGTAGAGGTCCGCGACCTGCGAGTGATAAACGCGCAGGCTCAGGTCTTTGTTGACCTGGTAGTCACCGCCGACGTAAGCCAGGTGCGAGGTGGTGGCGGTGGCATTGAAACGCCGGTTGGGCGAGGCCACGGTCATGGCCTGGTAGTCCGTGGAGTCGCGCTTGTTGATACGGTCGATATAGCCGGTGTTGAGGGTCAGGCCCTCGATGTCCTTGGAACTCAGGGTGGTGCCGCGAAAGGTCTGCGGCAACAGGCGCGACGGGCTGGCGAAGGCGAACGGCAGGAAGATCGACACGTCACCCGCCTTCACCGTGGTTTGGGCAAACCGCAGCTTGGCGGTCGGGGCCAGGCGCGCGTATTCATCGGCGGCACGCTTGTCGCTGGCCGACACCGGCAACAACTCGGTGCCGCTGCGGTCCGGTGACGAGTCAAGCTTGACCCCCATCAACCCACGCACATCCAGGCCAAAGCCCACTGGGCCTGGGGTGTATCCCGATTCCAGGTTGAGGATGAACGCCTGGGCCCATTCCCGTGCAGCGGTCTTCGCACCGTCGTCCTTGTAGTCACGGTCGAGGTAGTAATTGCGCAGGGTCAAGGTACCGTGGCTGTCGTCGATAAAGCCTGCCGCCCACAGCGGGGTGGTGGGCAGCACGCTCAAGGCCAGCGACGCCAGCAGCAGGCGTGAAAGGTTGTTCGACACACAGGAGACTGACGCAGCCGCAACGGCGTCCTCCATCGGGAGTTCTGGCATGTTCGATGTCCATTTTTTGTTGTTGTTTTTGGGGTGTCACACGCTCGGCCCAGTCGGCTTTGCGAGCCAAGAATGGAAACAGCCGAGGGCGCTCGTCAACTGCAACTGAGCGATAATCGAACATTAATAAAACTATCTATTTTTCAGCTTTATATGGATCTCAATCATAACAACATGTTTTTGATCGATTTATTCTTATTTTTTAAGGGTTTTTATCCGCGATTCATTTTTTAGTTATCTTTGTTATCTTAATCGCCAGCAGCCACTGAAGCTCGCCATCCCCATAAAAACAACAATGAGGTTTGCCCATGGACAGTCCATCGCGTCGTTCGACGCTGACTATTGCGTTGTGCTTTATCGTTGCGCTGATCGAGGGGTTCGATCTGCAAGCCGCCGGCACCGCCGCCGCCGGGTTACGTCAAACGTTCGCCCTGGACCCGAAGATGCTCGGCTGGGTCTTCAGCGTCGGCATCATTGGCCTGCTGCCGGGGGCGTTCTTCGGCGGTTGGGTCGCCGACCGAATCGGGCGTAAGAAAATCCTGGTGATGGCAGTGCTGCTGTTCGGGGTGTTTTCCCTGAGCACCGCGTTTGTCGACAGCTACTCGGGCCTGTTGCTGGTGCGTTTCCTGACCGGCCTGGGGCTGGGCGCGGCACTGCCCAACCTGATCGCCCTGTGCGCCGAAGCGGTCAGTGAGCACAAGCGCGGCACCGCCATCAGCGTGATGTACTGCGGCGTACCGCTGGGTGGCGCCTTGGCTGCCGTGGTAGCGATGTTTTCCAGTGAACACTGGCAAACCACCTTTATCATCGGCGGCCTGGCGCCCTTGCTGGCCGTGCCGTTGATGATCCTGTTGCTGCCTGAATCCAGCGCCTTTCGCCAACAGCGCGACAACACCCCCGGCGCCCGCCCTTCCACGTCCCAGGCGCTGTTCGGCGAGGGTCGCGCGCGCACCACACTGGCGTTGTGGCTCAGCTACTTCTTCACCCTGACCGTGATGTACATGCTGCTCAACTGGCTGCCGTCGCTGTTGCTGGAACAAGGCTTCAGCAAACCCCAGGCGGGCATGGTGCAGATGCTCTTCAATATCGGCGGCGCTCTGGGTTCACTGCTTGGCGGCGTGCTGCTGGACCGCTGCAATGCCGTCAAAGTGGTGTTGTGCGTGTACGCCGGGTTGCTGGCGGCCCTCGCGGGCGTCGGACTCTCAGTGGGCATCGTGCCCATGGCGATTGCCGGCTTTGCCGCCGGCTTGTTCGTCATGGCCGCGCAGTTGGTGCTGTACGCGTCGGCACCGCCCTCCTACCCCACCTCGGTACGCGCTACCGGCGTCGGTGCCGCGGTAGCCGTCGGCCGCCTGGGTTCGGTGGCCGGGCCGCTGGCGGCCGGCCAACTGCTCGCAGCCGGCGCCGGCACCGCGGGGGTCCTACTGGCGACCTCCCCCGGGGTAGTGATTGCCGCGCTGACCATCATCAGCGTGATGGTGCGGGCCGCGCCACCTAGAACTTGTGCAGCCAATTGAGCACCAGTTTGTTGCCCTGAGTGCGGTTCTCAGCCTGCTGCTCGAAGTAGGCGTTCACCGACAGCACGTTTTCCTTGTTGAAGGCATAGACCAGGCCTGGGCCCATGGCCCAGACCTTTTCCCGCCGCCCACTCACGTCGTGCCCATCGACCTGGGTGTCGGTGATCTGCTTCAACCAGTAGCCATTCACCCCCACGCTCAGTTGTTGGTTCAAGGCATATTGCAGCGTCAGGTTGGCATGCAAGGCCTGGCCGGCCTGGGTATCGGAAACATCCCCAAAGCCTGCCTGTGGATCATCGTTCTTGCCGTTCCACAGGTACATGAAACGCCCGCTCGCCGACCATTTCGGGTTGAACCAGTACGTCGCCGCATAATACGGGTTGAATGACCAGAAGTTGCTGCCAGGGTTGATCGAACGATTGCGGTTATAAGCCCCCACCGGCACCGACACATCGGCCTCGACGCGCTGGGTCAACAGCGGGCTGCCATCGGCCCGGCTCAGGGTCGGCAGTTGCAGGAAGGCGCCAAGCGTCACGTCGCCGAAGCCTTCACGAGCACTCAACGCGGCGTTATGCAAACCATCATCGACATCCACATGGGCCAGCGAGGTGTTGATCAAGGTGAAGCCGGGCATGGCGCCATTGGCCAAAGGTTGACCGAGGTAGATGATCTGCGTGGTCGGCGCCACCACTTCCAGATCCTGTTTGGGCAACGCCAGCTTGTGGCCGTTGGCGTCGTTGAAACGGCTGGCGCGGGAGTACGTCAGGTACTCCTCCAGGTACCAGCCAGGGCCGGCCGGTGCCGGTGAGCCGTCGTAGAAACTGGTGCTGCCCAGGTTGAGTCCGGGCAAATCGTAAGCGTGTGCAGTCGATGACAGTGCGACAAAGGTCATGGCCGCAACTGTCCGCAAGATAGGCTTGAGCATCTTGTGTGTCCTGTATTTTTGTTGTTGTTCAAGACCCCCAGCACGGTGGATCCGCACCGGGGTTTACCGCGGTTGCAGGCCCTAAACGTAGGTGGCGGCCAACCCACCGTCCACCGGCAGATTGACCCCGTTGACCCAGCGTGCGGCGTCCGAGCAGAGGAAGGCGATCACCGCCGCCACCTCATCGGCCAGGGCTGGACGGGTCATGCGCTGGCTGTCCTCGGCCACCCGCTCCGGCCCGAGCAGGCTGACAAAGTCGCCCAGGATCGGGGTAAACACCGGCCCCGGCGCAACGCAGTTGATGCGCACCGAGTGATCGCGAAACCAGCCTTGGGCTTGCTGGAAGCTCCACACAATCAGCGCTTCCTTGAAGTACTGATAGCAGGTGGCCTGCGCCACCGGATTGGCCGCCAGCCACTGCTGCCCTGCCGCGAAGTCTTGCGTGGCGGCCAGGGCCTTGTGCAGTTCAAGCCGTTGCAGCCATTGCGCGCCGAGCACCGACGCGACATTGACGATGCTGCCGCCCGCCGGCATGCGGGGCAGCAGCGCTTGCGTAAGATGCCGCAGCCCCAGGTAATTGACCTCGGCCACCGTCTGCGCGGGTGCCGTACCGGGCACGCCGGCAATGTTGCACAGCCCGTCGACCCGTGCCGGCAGGCGCGCCACCAAGGCATCGATGCTGGCAGGGTCACCCAAGTCCGCCTGGAAGAATCCGTCCAGGGTCAATTGCGGTTCATGGCGATCAACGCCGATCACCGTGGCGCCCTGGAAACGCGCAAGCCGCGCCAATTCGGCGCCAATGCCGGAGGCGACACCGGTGACAACCAGGGTTTTGTTATGCAGGTTCATGTTCAAGCCCTCTTGTTTTTGTATAGGCATGGGTGGAGCAAACCGATGAGCCAGGGCTCAGTACGGCCACGACTCAGTACGGCCGAAACTCAGAACGGATAGACAGGCGGCGTGTTTTTCACCGTAACCCACTGCCACTGGCTGTACTCGTCCCAGTCGGCCGGCCCGCCGACGCTGCCGCCGTTGCCGGAAGCGCCGCGCCCGCCGAAGGGGTTGATGCATTCGTCGGCCACGGTCTGGTCGTTGATGTGCAACAGGCCGCAATTCAGCCGCTCGCCGATCGCCATGGCGCGCCCGACGGACGGCGAGATGATCGCGGCCGAGAGTCCATACTCCGTGCGGTTGGCCAGCTCGATGGCCTCCTCGTCGGTGGCAAAACTGACCACGCTGGCCACCGGGCCGAACACTTCGTCCTCAAAGGCGCGCATGCCCGGCCGTACGCCACTGAGCACGGTGGGCTGGTAGAACAACTGGTCATATTCGCCGCCAGCCTCCAACCGTGCGCCTGCTTGCAGGCTGTCGCTGACGATCTCGTGCACGCGCTGCAATTGCCGTGGGTTGATCAACGGGCCGAGCGCTGCTTCACCCCGGGCGGCATTGCCCACGGTGAGCGCCCGGGCCTTGTCCACCAGCTTGCGCGTGAGACGTTCGGCGATGGATTCATGGGCAAGAATCAAGCCGGTCGCCATGCAGATTTGCCCCTGGTGCAGCCAGGCGCCCCAGGCCGCATTGCTTGCCGCCAGGTCGAGGTCGGCGTCGTCGAGAATGATCAACGGGTTTTTGCCACCCAGTTCCAGCGCGACTTTTTTCAAGTGGCGCCCGGCCACCTCGGCGACTTTGCGCCCTGCCGACGTGGAGCCGGTAAAGGTGATCATCTGCACATTCGGGTCACGGCACAACGCTTCACCGACCGGCGCAGCACCGGGCAACACGTGCAGCAGGCCCTTGGGCAGGCCCGCTTCCTCGAACAGCCGGGCGATCAGAAAACCGCCGCTGACAGGGGTCTGCGGGTCGGGCTTGAGTACCACCGCATTGCCCGCCGCCAAGGCTGGCGCCACCGAACGCAGCGACAGCACCAGGGGGAAATTGAACGGTGAAATCACCCCGACCACACCATGGGGCTGGCGCCGCGCATAGGACAGGCGCCCGGCCGCACTGGGCAGCACCAGCCCGTGAGGCTGGGACAACAGGCCCGCCGCCTGGTGCAGCAGCACGATCGCCTCGCGCACTTCGTGCTCACCTTTGAACAGCGCGCCCCCGGTTTCGCGGGCGACATACAGCGCCAGTTCGGCGAAGCACTGCTGAGCCAGGTCCGCCGCCTTGCGAAACACGGCGGCGCGTTCGCGTGGGCCGAGTGCGGCCCATGCCGGTTGGGCCAGGGCCGCGCTGCGACTGGCGACGGCGATGTCGGCCGCGTTGGCCATGGCGCACCGCATCAAGGGCTCGCCGGTGGCAGGTTCGATCACAGGCATCACGGACCCCGAGGCGGGTATCCAATCGCCGTTGAACAGGCATTCGGACTCAAGGGCCCGCTGTAACAGGTGGGTGGTTTCAGACACTGACATGGCAACTCCCGGTTCTTGTAATTGTCATCGCCTGCACATAGGCAAACGCCGCATCAGGTCTTGAGCAAAGGCTGTGCCGCTTGCACGCGGCGACGCTGACATAAATCGGCGAGGGCTCTATGCCGGGGCCCGCCACGTACCACTCAACCATCAGGTGTCGGTCCGTGGCAAAAACCACGGCCTCGCCACTTGTTCAATTGATAAGGTTATGTTTAATAACTATCTGAGCAGTTACTCAAATCGTTCATTCGCTTTGCAGGGGCATAACAATGACTAATCCCCACAGCGCGCTGCCCGATGATCGGGTGGCCACCGCGCCCTATCATCCACGGGGCGACAGCCGCCAACTCAGCGACAGCAGCTCGCCGACGCCTGGAGAGCTGGCCGACTGCCTATTCTTTTCCCCAGAAGACGGGCGTATCTGGCTCAACGACCAACGCATGATGTTGCTGCACAGTTCCTCGTTCGGCGCCCTGCGCGGGGAAGTCATCGAGCGCCTGGGGCTGGAGCAGGCGCGCGGCCTGTTCACCCGCACCGGTTACGCCTCCGGCGCGCGGGATGCGCGGCTGATACGCGAGCGCTGGCCACAGGCCGATGCCGCCGCGGTGTTTCGCGCCGGGACCCACCTGCACACCCTGGAAGGCATGACCAAGGTCGAACCGCTGCATTTCAAGTTCGATGCCGACTCGGGGTTCTACGAAGGCGAGTTTCTCTGGCACCACTCCTGCGAAGCCGATGAGCACGTGAGCGCCTATGGCATCGGCCAGGACCCGGTGTGCTGGACTGAAACCGGTTATGCCATCGGGTTTGTCAGCGGCCTCTTCGGGCAAATGGTGATTTTCCGCGAAGTGGAATGCCGGGGCATGGGCCATCGATGCTGCCGGGTGGTCGGCAAGACGGCCGAACAATGGGGTGACGTCGAGCAAGACCTGCGCTACCTGAACGTGTCCCAGGCCGTCACCGGCCCCGCCCCCTCCACCACTCCCGACCACCCACTGAACCACGGCGCCTGGGTCAACCCGCCGCAAGCGCTGGTGGGCGCCAGCGCGGCGTTCAACGCCGCAACGCAAGCCCTGCAACGCGTTGCGCTGACCCCGGCGACGGTGCTGATCAGCGGTGAATCCGGGGTGGGCAAGGAGATGTTTGCGCGCCAATTGCACCAGCTCAGTCACCGGCACGAGCGCCCGTTTGTGGCGCTCAATTGCGCCGCCATCCCGGACAACCTGATCGAAGCCGAACTATTCGGCGTCGAGCGCGGCGCGTATACCGGCGCCACGCACTCGCGCCCCGGGCGTTTCGAGCGGGCCCAGGGCGGGACGCTGTTCCTCGACGAAATCACCAGCCTCAGCCTGGCAGGGCAAAGCAAATTGCTGCGTGCCTTGCAGGAACGCGAAATCGAACGGGTCGGCGGCGTGCGTGGGATCAAGGTGGATGTGCGGGTGGTGGCCGCCACCAATATTGATCTGCGCAAAGCCGTGGCTGACGGTACGTTTCGTGAAGACTTGTTCTACCGGTTGAATGTCTACCCCATCGCCCTGCCGCCCCTGCGTGAGCGCCGAGATGATATTCCGTTGCTGATCAACGCCTTCCTCACGCGCTTCTGCCAGGAATACGCCCGAACCCCGGCGGGCCTGACCATGCGCGCCCTGAAGGTACTGTTGCGCTACGACTTTGCGGGCAATGTGCGCGAGCTGCAAAACCTGATCGAACGCGGCCTGATTGCCAGCGACGAAGGCCAAGCCATTGACTTGGTGCATCTGTTTCGCAACGAACCCCTGCCGACGGATCCCTATGGCCTGGACGACCATGGCAGCCTGTCCAACACGGGACTGCAAGCCCCCCGCCCCGCACTGCTGGACACCCTTGGCCAGTTGGACCAGGGCTTTTCCATTGATGGCCTGGAGTCGCGCCTGATCAATGAGGCGCTGCAACACAACGCCGGCAACCTCGCGGCCGCCGCCCGGCTCGTGGGCCTCAGCCGTGCGCAATTTGCCTACCGGCTGAAGAAGCATCAGCGGCAAACCCCGTGATTGGAAATGAGTGCTTTAAAAGCTTTACCCAATTAAGTATTTTGCAGAGGTACCGGGCTACAAACGCCCCTTTTTCCTACTCGTGACAAGGATCTCCTGTGAGCGGACTGCGTGAACGTCAAAAAGCCGAACGCCGCCAAGCCATCAGCCAGGCGGCGATCGAACTGTTTGAGCGCCAGGGCTTCCAGAACACCACCATCGAACAGATCGCCAGCCAGGCCGGCGTGTCGCCGCCCACGGTGTTCAAGTATTTCGGCAACAAACAGGAAATCATCTTGGAGATCCTGCGCCACGCCGATCAGCGGGCCATCACTGATACCCGCAGCCTGATCCACGCAATAGACGACCCGGTCGACGCGCTCTGCCACCTGGAACGGCTGCTCACGGGCTATGCCCTCGAAGTCATGCACCCCAGCCTGTGGCGTGAACTGTTGCCGCTGATCCTGTTCGGTGGCAGCAATGAACTGCCCGCAGGTTATCGGGCCATGAACGACGCCCTGAGGGCGCAAATCAGTGAACTGCTGAGGGAGCTGCAACGGGCCGGCAAGCTGCGCCCGCAACTCGATGTGGAACTGGCCGCATTCCTATTGAACGACTACTCACACCTGCAACTGTTCAGGCTGGTCAACCAGGAACACCCGGATATCGATGCGCACTCTACGCAGGTCAGGCGTATCACCGAGTTGCTGTTCTACGGCATGCAGGTCTGAGGGCATAGGCATGTATATAAATCTTAAACGCTGACACATAACGCTGTGGCGAGGGAGCTTGCTCCCGCTGGGTCGAGAAGCGGCCCCAGTTCTTTGTTTCAAAAGACTGGGACTGCTGCGCAGTCCAGCGGGAGCAAGCTCACTCGCCACGGGTTACTTTTCGCTCTTGCTGCTTCTTAACTGACTGGCATTAGGGCTTGCCCCGCGCAGGGCAAGCCTGCTCACCACAAGCACCGGGCCACACTGATCAGCGGTTGCTCTTGATGGCGGTCCAGGTGCGGGTACGGATGCGCTCCGCGGCAGCCGGGATCGGCTCGAGGGCGAACAGGGTCTTGCGCGCTTCGTCAGGCACATACATGTTCGGGTCGTTGCGGATGCTGGCGTCCACCAGCGCAGTGGCGTCCTTGTTCGGGTTGGGGTAGCCGATCTTGTTGCTGATACGCGCAATCACGTCCGGGCGCAGGATGTAATTGATGAACGCATGGGCCTCCGCCACATCGGGGGCCTTGGCCGGGATCATCATCACGTCCGACCACATCGGCGCGCCCTCCTTGGGCAGTGCCATCTCGACCTTGACGCCCTTGCCGGCGGCATCTGCCAGTCGTGCGGCCAGTGCGACACCGCCGGACCAGCCCACGCCCACACAGATATCACCGTTGGCCAGGTCCATGCCGTAGCGCGACGAGTTGAAGTAACTGACGTAAGGGCGAATCTTCATCATCAGTGCCTGGGCTTGTACATAGTCCTCGCGCTTCTGGCTATTGGGGTCGAGGTCCTTGTAGTGCAAGGCAATCGGCAGGATCTCGTTGGCGGCGTCGAGGAAACCCACGCCACAACTGGCGAGCTTGGCGAGGTTTTCTTCCTTGAAGATGATGTCCCAGCTGTTCATCTGCACGTCAGGGCCGAGGGCTTTGCGCACCTTGTCGACGTTGTAGCCGATCAGCGTGGTGCCCCACAGGTAAGGCACGGCGTAGCGATTGCCGGAGTCACCTGCGGTTTCCAGGGTTTGCATGAATTGCGGGTCCAGGTGCTGCCAGTTTGGCAACTGCTTGCGATCCAGCGGCTGCACGGCACCGGCCGTGATCAAGCGTCCCAGGTTGGAGGAGCCGGGAAACACCACGTCATACCCGGAGTTGCCCGTCAGCAGCTTGGACTCCATGGTTTCGACGGTGTCGAACACATCGTAAATCGGGCGAATGCCGGTCTCTTCCTGGAAGCTCTTGAGCACCTCGGGTGGCAGGTATTCGATCCAGTTGTAGATCCGTACGGTGCGTTCTTCAGCCAGGCAAAAACCACTGATCAACAACGAAGCGACAGTGCCCAGCACGGTGTTACGCAAAAATCTGTTCATGATCAAAACACTCCAGCGCGGCCACGATGGCTCGCAGCACTTAATAGCGATAGGTGAAATACAGCTCCAGCGCACTGAACGTTTGGTCATCGCCGAACACCTGTTTGGCGGCAGCCAGTGGCTTGACCCAGTTGTACGACAGCGACGTATAGAACGACGGCGTGGGTGTCCAGTCGAGGAATACCACGCTCTCGTCGGCAAAGCGCCGATCGTTGACCGGTGCACCCATGTAGTTTTTCTCGTCCAACCAGAACTGGTAGTGAATCGCACCGAGGGTCACGGTTTCGTTGAGGTGGGTCTTGAGGGAGAACTGCTGGACGTTTTCGTTGCTGTTGAACAGCAGGTAGTTACCCACCACGTCGCCGATCAACCAGGTGCTCCAATCGACAAAGCCCTTACTGAGCGGGTCCCAGGCTTTTTGCCGGTTGTCAGAGAGGTTGTCGTCGCCGGAAAAACTCGCGTAGCGGTAGCCGATGATCGGGGTCAGCGGCAATGTGCTGAACGCATAGTCCGCCTGGCCATACCAGGCGTTGGCCGCGTAATCGACCCCCTCGCCACTGCCGCGCTCCAACGCGTATTCGGCGTTCAAGGTCAGTGCCGGCACGCCGGGAACCTTGGCATTGAGCGCCCTCACGTTGTACACCCGCATGCCGTCCCGGCGACGGGGAAGCGTGCTGCCTCTCGGGCCAAGGGCATTGACCTTCATGGCCATGGCGCCGAGCGTCACCTGATCATCGAGGTTGTAATCGAGGTTGACGCCGGTCATCCGGAAGTCGCCCAGATCATCATCGGTGCGCAGGGTGAACGCCTGAGACTTCAGTGCGCCGTGGTCCCATGCCAGGATCGCCGAATCCTTGAAAGCGGTCCGAGGGCCCAGCCAGTAGGCAGCGTCTTTGTGCTGGTCGAGGTTACCGTCCATGACGATGAACCCCGTGCCGATCATGTAGTTCTGGCGGCCGGCGGTCAGCTTCCATTCGCCGGCGCGGAAACCCCCGTAGAGTTCTTCGGCCGCGACCTTGCCGTCGGAGCTGCGGGTGAAGCCACCGGCATCACCGTCGCCGAACGTGCTTGCCGCCACCAGTGAACCGCCCGCCAGCAGGCTGAAATCGGGTTGCACCGCGTACTCGAATTTGGCGCCCGGTTTTACGTAGAACTCTTGCCAGTTGATCCGGGCGCCGCCGTTTTTGCCGTTGCGCGCATCCACACGGCCGCTGCCGAAGTTGACGCCACGACTAAACAGCGTCGCCCCGCCCACCGTGAGGTTGATTTCACCCTTGAGATTGCCGTCCTCAAAGGTGTAGCCCGCCCATGCGACGTGGGTGGTCAAGGGTAAGCCGACCGCTAAGAGCGCTCGAGAGAAACGCTTGGTGAAAACCATAAGAAGCTCCTGTGGAATTATTGTTGTTACAGGGCAGTCAATGGCGACGCAGGGCGTGGCCAACACCTGGGCAAGCCAGGTGAATAGAACGCAAGACTCTTATTTTTTGACGAGGTCAGTGACTCAGGTGGGCGGCAATCGCGCGCAGCATGCGCACGCTGTCGGTATCGAACGGGCTGACCGCCTCGTTCAGCGACGATTGCTTGACGATCACCACGCCGGACGGTTTGTCGATGAACAGGTATTGACCGTGAATGCCCCCGGCCATCAGGGCCTGGCTGTGGTCGTTGAACACGTACCACTGGCTTCGATAGGACGCACCGGGTGTCCAGTGGGAGAACTCGGCGTTTTGCGCGTAAATCGCCGGGTCGGCCCCTGCGGTGATGCGGGCGACGGTCTCGGATGACAGCAGCTCAACCCCGTCCTGGCGGCCGTTGTTGGCCAGCAGGCGACCAAAACGCGCCATGTCGCGCAAGGTGGCACTAAAGCCCGCCCCGGCGACATTACGCCCCCACGGATCGGCGATGAAATACCCGTCGCGGTCGCACCCCAATTGCTGCCAGATGCCCTCCAGCAGCTCACTGCAGGCGTTGCCCGAAGCCCGCTCCATCACCCACGCCAAGGCTTCGGTGGTGGCGGTCACGTAGTGGAAAAACCCGCCGTGCACGCCACGTTTTTTCAGCGACGGCAGGTATTGGTACAACGACTCGAACTGAGCGTATTGCGCCAATGCCGGCTGGAAGCCACAGGCATAGCCGTACTGCGAACTCTCTGAATTGGGGTCGTCATAGACCTCGCTGTAATCGATGCCCACCGCCATGTCGAAAAGCTGGCGCACCGTCGCATCACCAAACGCGCTGCCCACCAGTTCCGGCACGTAGTACGCGGCGGGCAGCTCGGGGTTGAGCACGCCGCGGGTCACCAGTTCTTCGCCCAGGGTGCCGACCAGTGATTTGGTCACCGAGAACATGATGTGCCGGTCACAGGCGCGCTGGCCGTTGAAGTAGCGTTCGAACAGCACGGTGTCACCCTGCATCACCAAAAAGGCATCGGTCTGGCTGGCCAGCAGATGCTCAATGACACTCACGCTCAACCCGCACTCACTGTCGAAGTACAGGGCATCCAACGCCTGTGGCGCGGTGTTCAAGGGCCCGACGGGGCCGGCGCCCGCGCGCACATCGATGGAGGGACGCAGTCGCGCCAGGTTGCGAAACCCCCACTGGTTAAAGGGCGGGTGCATCCAGTTGTGCCAAGTGACGCGGTATTTCGGCCCCGCCGGGAAGCCCTGCATCAGTAAAGGCGCCAAGCGGGGCTGGGTGGAAGACTCGTTCGTCTCAACGTAAAGGCTGGCCAATGACGGCATGATGTTCTGACCCATGGGATAACCCTGGAAATGACTCTGCATGCGAGCAGATGCCAGGTCATGATTAACCGACAAATATTCTTTAGTCAATAAAACTTTTAATCAAATAACCAAAAGCCCATTTGGTTTGATTCTGACGTGACCGATCTGCGCTGCTGTACATTGTCCTTAAATCCCCAGCCTTAACGAACGCGGTTAACTATGCTGAAGGACCCGTCCCGACTTCCCCCACAGTGATTCCTATCGGAGACCCAACATGAATCCAAACGCCACCGCCCTTGTCTTGATCGAATTCCAGAACGACTTCACCACGCCCGGCGGCGTGTTCCATGACGCCGTCAAAGACGTCATGCACACCGGCGACATGCTGGCCAACACCGCAACCACGGTGCAGCAGGCCCGCAAACTCGGGGTGAAGATCATCCACCTGCCGATCCAGTTCGCCGACGGCTATCCGGAGCTGACCACGCGCCACTATGGGATTCTCAAAGGTGTCGCCGACGGCAGCGCGTTCCGCACCGGCAGTTGGGGCGCCGAGATCTCGGAAGCGATCACCCGTGAAACCGGCGATATTCTCGTGGAAGGCAAGCGCGGGCTGGACGGTTTTGCGACCACGGGCCTGGACCTGGTGCTGCGCAACAACGGTATCCAGAACCTGGTGGTGGCAGGGTTCCTGACCAACTGCTGTGTCGAGGGTACGGTGCGGTCAGGGTATGAGAAGGGTTACAACGTGGTGACCTTGAGCGACTGCACGGCGACGTTCACCGATGAGCAACAAAAGGCTGCTGAAAACTTCACGCTGCCCATGTTTTCGCAGGTGTTGCGGCACACCGAGTTCCTTGGTGCGTTGAGCGAAAAATAAGCCAAAAAAGGGGGCGACTGATCCATCAGTCGCCCCCTTTTTGCTCAGCCCTGGGAATGGCTTATCCGTTCAACGTCAGCCCTGGATAGGCCCGCACAGGCACCTTGTGCCGTTGCGGTTGCTGCCGTGCGAGCTGTGCCTGGACCTGTGCGACCGCATCCAGCACGCGCCGCGCCCATTGCTCGTCTTCCGGGTCCACGACCACAACGCGAAAACCGTGATCGAAGCCTTCAAGCTGAACACCCTCGGAGTCATCGACATGCAGGTCGATGTCGAATGCCGGCGGGAATTTCGACGGTGTGCTCGACAGCCCGCGCTCCGTGAGCGCTTGATTGTGCCGCACGCTGTTGACCACGCCATCGACGTGAATGCCGTACAGCAGCAACCAACGGCGGATGTAGGACGGGGTCCGGCCGGACGAAGTGTAGACCCAGACGCTGCAACCCTGGCGACGCAGTTCGCGGGTCAGGGCGCGGGTGCCGCTGCGCAGCGGCTCGCCCAGCCAACGGTGTACACACGCCGGCAAACGGCTGTGCTCGGTCGCGCTGTGGTGAAGCTGGCAGGCCAGCGTGTCGTCGATATCAAAAGAGATACGGATACGCTGACGCTTGAACACCCGCTTGATTGTGTCGAGCACTGGGTACCTTCCCATCAATGGCCCCCTTGGCAGACGGGCGCCGGTGTGTCGCTCAGGAAAAACGCCATAGGGTCAGGGGCCTTATCTTCCAGGAACGCTGCATATTTCTTCTTGATCTTGGGCAATTCGTACAATGCCATTACGCCATGTTTAGCGGAGTTACGTATGACCGAGGACGGGTTGAAATAGCCCTCGGCGTTGTCCAGCGTCAGTACGAACGGCGGCAAGCCCTCGCGCATCAGCAGGTAGCTGACAATCAGCGACCCACTGCGGTGATTGCCTTCGACGAACAACTGCGGCCTGCTGAGGACTCGCACGTAGACACCGGCGGCGCGCTTCCACACCGATTCACTGTGGTGCCTGCAGTACCAGCCGTATAAATCCTTGATGCCACCCTCGACATTGTTGAAAAAATGCTCTTCGGTGGCCGCCAGGTGTTGGGCGTATTCCTGCCGGCGAACCGGGTCTTTGCCGCAGAGCACGGTGGCATTGATCTCCAGCATCAGGTTCAGTTGCTGGAGGTCGAACAGGTCAACACCGCGCGCCACATAGTCGTCAATCAGGGCGTAGCCTTCAAGCACATTCTGCAGCACTTCGTCCGTCAGCGGGTCGCGTGGCTCGGTAAAGTCCCGGCTGAGCTGGGCAAAACGGCTCTGTACCTCGCGCAGTGCGCGTTCAATCGCGGCCAGATCAAGACGATGCGTTGCAGACATTGGCAATCCTGAAAAACGCTGCATGAGTCGGTCAGCTGAACTTGCCGCTGATGTAGTCCCCGGTCATTTGTTCGCGTGGGTTCTCGAAAATTTGCGTGGTGGCGCCCATTTCGACCAGATAGCCGGTGCGCGTGCCCTGGGAGATATCCACCGAGAAAAACGCGGTGGTATCGGCCACACGAATCGCCTGCTGCATGTTGTGGGTCACCAGCGCGATGGTGTAGTCCTTCTTCAACTCGACCATCAGCTCTTCAACCCGGCGCGTGGCAATCGGGTCCAGTGCCGAGCACGGCTCATCCAGCAGCAACACTTCCGGCTCGGTGGCAATGGCGCGGGCAATACACAGGCGTTGCTGCTGGCCGCCGGAGAGCGACAGGCCGCTGACCTTGAGCTTGTCCTTGACCTCATCCCACAGCGCGGCGCCTTGCAGCGCGTGCTTGACGCGGTCGCCCAGGTCGCCCTTGTAGCGGTTGAGACGCAGGCCAAAGGCGACGTTGTCAAAAATGCTCATCGAGAACGGGTTGGGCTGCTGGAAAACCATGCCGATGTAACGGCGCACGACTACAGGGTCAACGCCCTTGCCATACACGTCCTGGCCGAGGAAATGCACATGGCCCTCGAAACGGAAGCCCTTTACCAGGTCGTTCATGCGGTTGAGGCTGCGCAATACAGTCGATTTGCCGCAGCCGGACGGGCCAATGAAACCGGTGATCTTGTTTTTCTCGATCGGCACATGGCTGTCACGCACCGCCATGAAGTTGCCGTAGAAAATCTTGTCCAGCTTGCAGTCCATGACCACAGGCGACTGGGTGATAAACGGAGCGGCTATTTGCGCGGATGACATGTTCAAAATTCAGGTGCTCCCGTTCTTAGTACTTGGGCTTGCCGAAAATACGGCTCACGATATTCACGACCAGTACGATCATTACCAGCACCAACGAGGCCGCCCAGGCGAGCTCAAGCTGGTTGTCGAAGGGCATGCCGGAGAAGTTGTAAATCAGCACGGCCAGGGAGGCCGTCGGATTCATGACTGCCAGGCTGCCGTCGTGGTAGATCCAGTAGTTGCTGAACAGCGCGGTGAACAACAGCGGTGCGGTTTCGCCGGCGGCGCGTGCCACGGCGAGCATCACGCCCGTGAGGATCGCGGGCATACCGGTGGGCAAGACGATTTTCCAGATCACCTGCGAACGGGTGCAGCCCATCCCGTAGGCGGCATCCTTCATGATCTTGGGCACCATCTTCATCGACTCTTCGGCCGTCAGCACCACGATAGGCAGCATCAGCACGGCCAACGCCACGCCACCCGCCGGTGCCGAGTACGTGCCGGTGGTCATCACCACCAGGGCGTAGGCAAACACACCCGCCAGAATCGACGGCAAGCCGGTGAGCATTTTCGCGGCAAAGCGCGAGGCGTTTGCCAGCTTGCTGTCCGGCCCCAGTTCAGCCAGGAAAATCGCCGCCATAATGCCAACCGGCACTGCGATGGCGGCCGCGATACCGACCATGACGAAGGTGCCCGCCATGGCATTGCCGAAACCACCGCCGGTCTCGAAACCGGTGGGCGGCAATTCGGTGAACACTTCCAGGCTCAAGCGTGCACCGCCACGGGTGATCAGCATGTAGAGCACGGAAATCAGCGGCACGCTGGCCAGCAACGCCCCGAACCACACCAGGGTAGTCAGGACCAGGCTGCGCAGGGCACGGCCTTCGAACCGGCGCTGCAGGCTGGGCATGGCGGTGATAGGCGAAGAAAGGTCAGTCATTGTTTAGTCCCCCGCTGGGCGTAGACCATGATCATCGAACCGATGACGTTCACCAGCAACGTGATGAACATCAGCACCAGTGCGGCGTACATCAGCACTTCGATCTCGTTCGGGCCGGCTTCGGGGAAGTTCAGCGCCAACAAGGCCGCCAGCGTGTTGGCCGGTGCAAACAGCGACAGAGAAATGTTGTTGGCGTTACCGACCAACATGGCCAGTGCCATGGTTTCACCCAAGGCGCGGCCCAGGCCCAGCACCAGCGAACCGAAGATGCCGGTCGCGGCGGATGGCACCATTACCTTGAGAATCGCTTCCCAGTGGGTGGTACCCATGCCATAGGCGGCTTGCTTGGTTTTCATCGGCACACCCGTGAGGGCGTCCTGGGAGACGGCAGCGATGGTCGGCAAAATCATGATGGCCAACACCAGGGCTGCCGGAAGCAGGCCCGGCCCGCTCAAGGAGGTGCCGAAAAACGGAATCCAGCCGAGCTCGCTGTTCAACCACGCGGTCAGCGGGCGAATCGCCGGGATCACCACATAGATCCCCCACAGGCCGTAAACGACGCTGGGGATCGCGGCGAGCAACTCGACGATGGTGCGAAACACTGCAGCAAGCTTGGCGGGCAAAAAGTCCTGAGTCAGGAAGATCGCCATGCTGACGCCAAAAAAACCGGCGATCAGCAACGCGATGAAGGCGCTGTACAGCGTGCCCCAAATCGCCGGCAGAATGCCGTATTTACCTTGGTTAACGTCCCAGACGCTGCCGAAGAGCACATCAAAGCCGTGCTTTTCCATGCCTGGAAGTGCCTTGCGCCCTACTTCGAAGACCAGCGCGAATACCAGCGCCAGCACCAGCACCACGCCTATGCGTGCAAGTGCACGGAAGGTGCGGTCAACCAGGAAGTCCTTCGTGGACGGCGGCTGGCACGCAGAATCCGGGTTATCCGGTACGACAAAAGGTGTGTTCATGGGCTAATTCCGGAACAAGGGGGGAACGCTCCCGGCAAGGATGAAACCCTCACCGAGAGCGGCCTGGCGAGCCTTACTTAATGTTGGCGGACGCTTTACGAACCTGTTCGACCACCGATGGCGGCAGCGGGATGTAGCCCATCGAATCAGCGATTTTCTGACCTTCAGTCAAGCTGTACTCGACCATTTCACGCATGGCCTTGGCTTTGGCTGGGTTGCCGTTGTCCTTGCGGAAGATCATCCAGGTGTAGGACGTGATCGGGTAGGACTTGGCGCCATCCGGATCCGGCAGCCAGGCCACCAGGCTTTCCGGCATTTTCACCGCGGCCAGGGCTTCGGCGCCGCTTTCGGCGTTCGGTACCACGTACTTGCCGGCCTTGTTCTGCAGTTGGGCAAAGTCAACCTTGGCCAGCTTGGCGAAGCCGTACTCGATGTAGCCGATTGCGCCTGGGGTCTGGCGTACGGTGGCGGTCACACCATCGTTCTTCGGCGACTTGATGAATTTGTCGCTGGCGGGCCAGTTGACGGTGTTGCCTTCGCCCAAGTCCTTCTGGAACTCAGCGTTGATCGCCGCCAAGTGCTTGGTGAAGACGGCGGTGGTGCCGCTGGAGTCTGCACGCACCACGACGGTGATCGGCATGTCAGGCAGTTTCAGGCCTGGGTTGGCGGCAACGATCTTTGGATCGTTCCACTTGGTGATCTTGCCCAGGAAGATGTTCGAGTACACATCGCGAGGCAATTTGAGTTCTTTAGGATTGCCCGGCAGGTTAAACGCCAGCACGATTTCACCCGCGGTCATCGGCAGCAGTTGCACGCCTTCGGCCACCTTGGCGATGTCTTCGTCTTTCATGGCCGAGTCGCTGGCGGCGAAATCGACGGTCTTGTTCAGGAAGTCCTGTACACCCGCACCGCTCCCCTTGGACTGGTAGTCAACCGTGACACCTTCGGTTTTCTTGCTGAAATCCTTGAACCAGGTGAGGTAGATCGGCGCTGGGAAACTCGCACCGGAACCGGTCAGGCGGATGCTTTCGGCGGCAAACACCGAGGTGGCACTGAGAGAAACCGCAACGGCGAGTGCAGCAGACTTCATCAGACGTTTCATTAAGGAAAATCCTTGTGATTTCGGGCTCGGCAACTCTGCAACAATCTTGTTACGGTTTTATGAACGTGCAGTGGCAAAACGCCCAGTTGTCCCCCTCTCCCGCCACAACACCGCATTTTGTGGTCATTGGTTCGTAACAAAATGCGACTAAGACTTTGCCATCCCCCACGACGCGAGTTCCGCCATGTCCTCACTAGAAGACACCTTGATACAGCGCATCCACCGTGAATTGCTCGATCACAGTGACGAAGAGCTGGAACTGGAATTATCCGAAGATGGCCATGACCTGAACGCGCTGTTTGATGAGCACGTCGGTGAAGGAAGCGAAAAAGCCGCACGCCGCATTTATTTCAGCGAACTGTTCCGCCTGCAAGGCGAACTGGTGAAATTGCAGAGCTGGGTGGTCAAGACCGGCCACAAGGTGGTGATCCTGTTCGAAGGACGGGATGCCGCCGGCAAGGGTGGCGTGATCAAGCGCATCACCCAGCGCCTGAACCCGAGGGTCTGCCGAGTGGCTGCGCTGCCGGCGCCCAATGACCGTGAACAGACGCAGTGGTACTTCCAGCGCTACGTCTCACACCTGCCGGCCGCCGGCGAAATCGTGCTGTTCGACCGCAGTTGGTACAACCGCGCCGGTGTCGAGCAAGTCATGGGTTTTTGCAACGAGGACCAGTACGAAGAGTTCTTCCGCACCGTTCCGGAGTTCGAACGGATGCTCGCCCGCTCCGGCATCCAACTGATCAAGTACTGGTTTTCGATCTCCGACCAGGAACAGCACCTGCGTTTTCTCAGTCGCATTCACGACCCGCTCAAGCAATGGAAACTCAGCCCTATGGACCTTGAGTCGCGTCGGCGCTGGGAAGCGTATACGAAGGCCAAGGAAATCATGCTCGAACGCACCCACATCGCTGAAGCGCCGTGGTGGGTGGTACAAGCCGATGACAAGAAGAAAGCCCGACTCAACTGCATCCACCACTTGCTCGGGCAGATGCCGTATGAAGAAGTCGAGCTGCCGGTGATCGAACTGCCGCAGCGCGTGAGGCAGGAGGATTATTCGCGCAGCCCGACGCCGCCGGAACTCATCGTGCCGCAGCGCTACTGATTAGCCCCCATCGCGGGTAGGTGGCGGGCGGCATCACGAATCGGGATGTTCGCTCGCCTCCGTGTTTTTTCAGACCCGTCTTAAATCATCTCCTGCCTGACATCGGTACGCTGGCCCCTTCCCTACCCCTATGTGGAACGCGCCCGGCGCACAGCTGACAGGTACCCCGCCATGATCGACAAACACCTGCGGATCCTCATCGTGGATTCGCTTCACGCCCATGTCGTGCAGATCGAAAAGCTGCTGAACCGCATGAGCTATCACTGCATCGCCACCGCCAGCAGCGACCGGGAAGGCCGGCAATTGAGTCGCGCCGGGCTAAGGCGCTTCGATGTGCTGCTGGCCGCTGACCACGTGGTACGCAAGCCTGGCGTGGCGGGTTCTGCGTTTGATGCCTACGACATCGCGAACGTGTTTATCTATGGCCGGCCTGCCGACAGCGAACAGGTGCACCTGCCCAGCCACGGTGAGCGTTACTGGCGCAGCGGCTTACCGGAATACTTGGTGTTGGAATGGTTCATGGCCCGTTCCAAGCGCAGCCTGCCGGAGGCTGCCGCTCACCCTTTGCGAACGCCTTGCACAGACTCACCCGGTTACTTTGCGCTGCCAGGCGCAAGGTGACCGGGTATCGGGGGGCGTCAGATCGGGGCGCTGCTAACGACCCTTAGCGCCAACCCTTCATACGCATCCAGCGTGATGGTGAACGCGCCCTCCGCCGTCAAATCCCCCTCGACCCGTTCGTTGATGATGTCCACCACCATCCCCGCAGCGATATCCGGCAGGTGCAGGGTCTCGGTGATCGGCGTGGCGCCGAAGTTCAACGCAGTGATTTGCGTGCCTTTGCCGGCCGGCAATTCGTGGACCATCACCAACAGCCCTGGGTTTTGCACTTCCGGCACTTGGATCTGGCGGCTGGCGGCGATGTCGTAAGCCCGGCGTACCACAAGGATTTTTTGCAGTTGCGAGGCGAAGGACTCAGGGTCCTGCAATTGGCTGTTGAGGCTGCCATACAAGCTTTTCGAGCGCGGCATATGGCCGGCGGATAATTCTGCGTCCGGGTTCAGGTCCACCAGGTCATAGGCGCCGCGATGAATCCAGCGCGTGTCGCCATCCTGCATCAAATGCTCGACCTCTTCGGCGGCCAGCGGCAGCGCGCCCACCAAGTCCCAGCCCGACAAGGCAAACACACCAGGCTGCATGGCGTTGTACATCACCAACAGCAAATGGATCTGGCGAATCTGCAGAATATCCGCCGCCGTAATGGCCTCCAGATCCCGAATCCCCAGCGCCGCCGTGATGATGCTGGCGGTGGTGCAGGACACACCATTGGTCACAAACTTGAGGTTGTAGGGGGCATGTTCGCCGGTCAGGCGTTCGTACATCTGTTCGCGAATGTGCTCGCGCAGGATATTGCCGGGGAAGGTCTGGCCCTGGTACAGGAAGGTGTCATGGGCGTGCAGGGTCCAGAAGTGCACCAATTCCAGGGTCAATTCATCGTGATTCTGCAACGCATGGATCAGCGAACCGGGATCGATGCCCTGGCGGTGCATTTCGCGCAGCATCAGGCGCAGGAACTCGGCGTCGCCCATCAGCAGTGCATGCTGGTACGCCGGGCGGGTGATGAAGTCGTAGGACAGATCGGCACCGCCGTGAGACATGGATGCAATGTCATCCACGGTGAGGTTCAACTCCTGGAAGCTGAAGCCACCGGCCTTGCGAATCGCCCCGCCCAGCAGTTGGTTACCGGTGATCGACAGCGGATGGCTCTCGGACCAGGCCGTGCCGTCCAGCTTGCGCTCCACGCCGAGAAACCCGTTGGCGTCCAGGCGCAGGATCTTCGCCCCCATCACGTCGATGGCATGCAGGGCATCGCCGATGATCATCTGCTGTGCGGCGAAGGTCGGGTCCAACCAATTCAGCGACGGTTGGCCTTCCTTGAAGTAGTGCAGGTACACCCAGCGGCGCGGCTTGCCATCCACGCCCAGCACCACGTTTGTGGCGCTCCAGTCGGTTTCCTTGACGCCGGGCTCAAAGAAGATCACGCGCTGCAACTGGCCGACGATGTAGTGTTTGTCACGCAAGGCATCCACCTGGACGGGGCTGAGGTTCTGCGCATCGCGGCCCTCTGCGACGTCAGGAAGCAATGGCCAATCTTCTTCGCGGATCTCCACCATATGGTAAAGGCCGGGATAATCCTCGTACGCCATCTCGGCCAGGCGAAAATCCGCGCCCTTGCCGGTATGGGACGGGATTACGTCGTCGATGATCACCGCATTGTGCGCCGCCGCCATGCGCGTCAACGCCTGCAATTGCGCTTCGGTGCCCAGTTGCGGGTCGATCTCGAAACTGATGCGGTCGAAATTGCCGTCGATGGTGGGCGTGTGCTCCGAGCCGTTCAGGCCGCCGGACTTTTTCAACGGGCCGTTATGGATGCCTTGAATGCCGATCTTCGACAAGGCATGCCACAGCGCTTCATCCCCCAGCGCCTCCAACACCGTGCCGCCTTCACGGGTCACAATCGACGCCGGGTAGGCGGTAAACCACACGGACGACAAGGCCGAGGCATCCCGTGGCCGCGTCTGCGCATAGGGTTGCTGCCACAACCGGCCCTGGCCCGAATAGAGCTTGGCCCGCTGGCGTGCCGCGTGCAGCATCGATTGTTCCACCAGCCAGTTCACATGGTTGTTTTCAGCCGCCGTCATAAGCCTGATACCTGTCGTCGTGATGCATTACTCGTGAACATATGAGGGTTGTGCGGGCCATTCGTTGCATTGCGCTGGCCGCACTGACACAAAGCAACCACCGTTCGGGCTTGCTGTGGTGAGCAGGCTTGCCCTGCGCCGGGCTGCGAAGCAGCCCCTTGGGTCGGCGGTGAATCCCACAGGCAGCCTGCACACAGTTGGATGTTCATTAACACCCCAGCAGGTAGGTGCTCAGGTCTCCCGATACTGCCTCGGCGTAAACCCCGTCGAGGCCTTGAACTGGCGAGTAAAAGCGCTGTGGTCGGTGTACCCGCACTGCAGCGCCACCTCGGTGATCGGCATGTCGGTGTGCAACAAGCGGTGGGCATGCTCCAACCGCACCTTCTGGATCATCTGCCGGGGCGTGAGGTGGAACACGCGTTTGCAGTAGCGCTCCAGTTGCGCCACGGAAATGCCTGCGATGCGCGTCAGCTCACCCAGGGTGACGCGGCGGTTGAAGTGCGCGCGGATGTGCGCGTCGACGGCCGCCAGGCGTTGGTAGGCCGGGTGACTTTCGCTGGCGGTTTGCAGGTCCACCGAGATGCCCGCCAGGCCGATGATTGCGCCCATGTGGTTGTACAGCGGCCACTTGTGGGTCAGGCACCAACCCGGTTCACGGGTGCCATAGAGGTGCAATTCCAGCTGGTCCTCCAGTACAAACCCCTGCTCCAGCACGCGCTGATCCTGTTCGGTGTAACCCGGCCCCAGTTGCGCGGGGAACACTTCAGCACTGGTCTTGCCCAGCAACGGTTGCAGGTGCTTGAGGCCACAGCGCTGCACCAGGGTGTGGTTGGCGAGCACATAACGGGCCTCGGTGTCCTTGATGAAAATCGCCGCATTGGGGATCACATCGAGCATCGGCAGTAACTGCGCCACGCCGGCCAATAGCTGCTCGATGCTGTGGGGCCGATTGGCCTCAGGCCCTTGGCAAAGGGTCGCAAACGCGCTCTGCATCATGACGGTTGATCCCCACTGACGGCCTCGACGCGTAGCAGATTGCCCGATGCCCGAGGCGCTGTCGAGCGGTGCAAACTGTGCTGATTTCGTCATCGTTGTCGGCAAAAAACATCAATCGCGCCGCCGTTCATGAGTTCACTGTAGGGGCACTGCATGCCTATCCAATAACTCACAAGAAGGCGACGCTATGTCAGGTCAAGGCAAGTTCAAGAAACAACTTTCATTGATGGACCTCACCTTTATCGGGCTGGGCGCCATCTTTGGTTCGGGCTGGCTGTTTGCTGCCAGTCACGTCTCCGCCATTGCAGGTCCTGCGGGCATCATTTCCTGGCTGATCGGTGGTTTCGCGGTGCTGCTGCTGGGCATCGTGTACTGCGAACTGGGCGCCGCATTACCGCGCGCCGGCGGCGTGGTGCGCTACCCGGTCTATTCCCACGGCCCACTGCTGGGCTACCTCATGGGTTTTATCACGCTGATTGCGTTCTCCAGCCTGGTGGCCATCGAGGTGGTCGCCTCGCGCCAATACGCTGCGGCGTGGTTTCCCGAGCTGACCAAAGCCGGTTCCAGCGACCCGACCACCCTCGGCTGGCTGGTGCAGTTCGCCCTGCTGTGCCTGTTCTTTATCCTCAATTACCGCAGCGTGAAAACCTTCGCCATCGCCAATAACATGGTGAGCGTGTTCAAGTTCATTGTGCCGTTGCTGGTGATTGGCGTGCTCTTCACCTTCTTCAAGCCGGCGAATTTCCAGGTGCAGGGTTTCGCGCCGTTTGGTCTGTCAGGTATCGAGATGGCGGTGTCGGCCGGCGGCGTGATTTTCGCCTACCTGGGGCTCACGCCGATCATCTCGGTGGCCAGCGAAGTGAAGAACCCGCAACGCACCATTCCGATTGCGTTGATCCTTTCGGTACTGCTCTCGACCGCCATCTACGTGTTGCTGCAAACCGCGTTCCTCGGTGGCGTGCCCACGGAAATGCTTGCCGATGGCTGGGCCGGGATCAGCAAACAACTGGCGCTGCCCTATCGGGATATCGCCCTGGCGCTGGGCGTGGGTTGGCTGGCGTACCTGGTGGTGGCCGACGCGGTGATCTCCCCCAGCGGCTGCGGCAACATCTACATGAATGCCACCCCACGTGTGGTGTATGGCTGGGCGCAGACAGGCACGTTCTTCAAGATTTTCACGCGTATCGATGAGAAATCCGGCATCCCCCGCCCGGCGCTGTGGCTGACCTTTGGCTTGTCGGTGTTCTGGACCCTGCCGTTCCCGTCCTGGGAAGCGCTGATCAATGTGGTGTCCGCCGCGTTGATCCTCAGCTATGCGGTCGCCCCGGTCACCGTCGCGGCACTGCGACGCAATGCACCGCAAATGGCGCGCCCGTTCCGGGTCAAGGGCATGGCGGTGCTCGGCCCCCTGTCGTTCATCATCGCCGCGTTGATCGTGTATTGGTCGGGCTGGAGTACGGTTTCCTGGCTGCTCGGCCTGCAAATCCTGATGTTCGGGGTGTACCTGCTGTGCGCGCGCTGGGTGCCGACCGCGCACCTCAACCTCAAGCAGCAAGTGCGCTCATCCGCGTGGCTGATCGGCTTCTATGCGGTGACCCTTTTGCTCTCCAAGCTCGGCAGCTTTGGCGGTATCGGCGTACTCGCCCACCCGTTTGACACCCTCGTCGTCGCGGTCTGCGCGCTGGGCATTTACTACTGGGGCGCAGCCACTGGCGTGCCGGCCCATCTGGTGCGCCTGGAACACGAAGCCGATGAAAGCGAAACGGTCGACGAGCCCCTCGACCGCGCCCCGTTGACCCCGGCCACCCACTGATTCTGGAGCGTTTTATGAAGCGATTGCATGTGATCGACTCCCACACCGGCGGCGAACCGACGCGCCTGGTGATGAACGGTTTCCCCACGCTCATCGGCAACACCCTGGCTGAGCAGCTGAATAACCTGCGCAGCGAGCATGATAAATGGCGCCGTGCCTGCATTCTGGAACCGCGTGGTAACGATGTTCTGGTCGGCGCGCTGTACTGCGAGCCGGTCACGCCGGGCGCCGTCTGCGGCGTGATCTTCTTCAATAACGCCGGCTACCTGGGCATGTGCGGGCACGGCACGATTGGCCTGGTCGCCTCCTTGCACCATTTGGGTCGCATCGCACCCGGCGTGCATCGCATCGACACGCCTGTCGGCTTGGTAGAGGCGACATTGCACGAAGACGGCGCCGTGACCCTGGGCAACGTGCCCGCCTACCGCCATCGCCACCAAGTGCCGGTGGAGGTGCCGGGCCACGGGGTGGTGCTGGGCGATATCGCCTGGGGCGGCAACTGGTTTTTCCTGGTGTCCGAACACGGCCAGCGCTTGCAGATGGACAACGTCGATGCCCTCACCGACTACACCTGGGCGATGCTCAAGGCCCTTGAAGACCAAGGTATCCACGGTGCCGACGGCGCGCTGATCGACCATATCGAGCTGTTCGCCGACGACGACCACGCTGACAGCCGCAATTTCGTCATGTGCCCCGGCAAAGCCTACGACCGCTCACCGTGCGGCACCGGCACCAGCGCCAAGCTGGCCTGCCTGGCCGCCGATGGAACACTTGCGCCCGGAGCAACCTGGACACAAGCGAGCATCACCGGCAGCCAATTCGAGGGCCGCTATGAGTGGGACGGCGAACGCGTGCGCCCCTTCATCACCGGCCGCGCCTACATGACCGCCGACAGCACCTTGCTGATCGACGAACAGGACCCTTTCGCTTGGGGCATCTGAGCCCGGGCCACCTTTAACTGAACGATTGCAGGAGTTAGCACAATGAGCGACAACATCTTCACCGGCTGCATCCCCGCCCTGATGACCCCGTGCACGCCCGCGCGCAAGCCGGACTTCGATGCCCTGGTTGCCAAGGGCCGCGAGTTGATCGATATCGGCATGAGCGCCGTGGTGTATTGCGGTTCCATGGGCGACTGGCCGTTGCTCACCGAGGCCGAGCGCCAGGAAGGCGTGGCGCGGCTGGTGGCGGCCGGCGTGCCGACCATCGTCGGTACGGGTGCGGTCAACAGCCGTGAGGCAGTGGCCCACGCCGCCCACGCCGCCAAGGTCGGCGCCCATGGCCTGATGGTGATTCCGCGCGTCTTGTCCCGTGGTGGCTCGGCCACCGCGCAAAAGGCGCACTTCTCGGCGATTCTCAAGGCCGCGCCGAACCTGCCGGCCGTGATCTACAACAGCCCGTATTACGGCTTCGCCACCCGCGCCGAGCTGTTCTTCGAACTGCGCCGCGAACACCCGAACCTGATCGGCTTCAAGGAGTTCGGCGGCGGGGCCGACCTGCGCTATGCCGCCGAACACATCACCTCCCAGGACGATAACGTGACCCTGATGGTCGGTGTCGACACCCAGGTGGTGCACGGCTTCGTCAACTGTAACGCCACGGGTGCGATCACCGGCATCGGCAACGCACTGCCGCGGGAAGTCCTGCAACTGGTGGCACTGAGCAAAAAAGCCGCCAAGGGCGACGCCAAGGCCCGCCGCCAGGCACGTGAACTGGAAGCCGCGCTCGCGGTGCTATCGTCGTTCGATGAAGGCTGCGACCTGGTGTTGTACTACAAACACCTGATGGTGCTTAACGGCGATAAGGAGTACGCCCTGCACTTCAACGAGACCGATGAGCTCAGCGACGCTCAGCGCCGTTACGCAGAAACGCAGTACGTGCTCTTCCGGCAATGGTACGCCCATTGGTCGGCGGAACAGAACGTCGCCTGAGCCCTTGCGTGCCGCTGCGGCGCTCGCAGCGGCCACCCTTTTTTTTCCAGGACGATTCCATGACTCTGACAGGCAAGATGCTGATCGGTCAGCACGCCACTGGCGGCAATCGCGAGCCCATCCGGGCGATCAATCCCGCCACCGACACAGCCTTGGAGCCGGCCTACTTGGGCGGCGACGGCGAACAGGTCGCGCAGGCGTGCGCCTTGGCGTGGGCGGCGTTTGACGGGTACCGCGAGACATCGCTGGAGGCGCGCGCAACGCTGCTTGAAGCCATCGCCGCGCAGATCGAAACATTGGGCGATGAGCTGATCGACCGCGCCGTTGCCGAAACCGGCCTGCCCAGCGCGCGCATTCAAGGCGAACACGGGCGCACCTGCGGGCAACTGCGCACGTTCGCCCGCACCGTCCGCGCCGGGGAATGGCTGGATGTGCGGGTCGATAACGCGCAACCGCAGCGCCAGCCGCTGCCCCGGCCAGACCTGCGTCAGCGCCACATCGCGTTGGGCCCGGTGGCCGTGTTTGGCGCGAGCAACTTTCCGCTGGCGTTTTCCGTGGCCGGAGGTGACACCGCCTCGGCGTTGGCGGCCGGGTGCCCCGTAATCATCAAGGCCCATGGTGCTCACCCTGGCACCAGCGAACGGGTGGGCCGGGCGGTGGCTCAGGCGGTCAAAGCATGTGGGCTGCCGGAGGGTGTGTTTTCGCTGTTGTACGGTTCGGGCCGCGAGGTCGGCATTGCGCTGGTCACCGACCCGCGTATCAAGGCCGTCGGCTTTACCGGTTCTCGCAGCGGCGGCCTTGCGCTGATCCAAGCGGCGCAGGCGCGGCCGGAGCCGATTCCGGTGTATGCGGAAATGAGTTCGATCAACCCGGTGTACCTGTTCCCGGCGGCGTTGGCAGCCAGGGCTGAGGCGTTGGCCGAAGGTTTTGTCGCTTCGTTGACCCAAGGCGCCGGGCAATTCTGCACCAACCCTGGACTGGTGATTGGGGTACAAGGGCCCGCTTTGGATCGCTTTATCAAGGCTGCGGGTGAACGGCTACCGACCTGTGCAGCACAGACCATGCTGACACCGGGGATTGCCAGTGCCTACGCTTCAGGGGTGGCGGCAATGACGGAACATGCCGAGGTCGCCGCCAAGGGGCTGGCGGCAGAAGGTCCCAACCAAGGCCAGGCGCATCTGTTCGTGACGCAGGCACAGGCTTTTTTGGCCAATGAACACCTGCAAGCCGAGGTCTTTGGCGCCGCATCCTTGATAGTCGTCTGCGCCGATGCCGAGGAAGTCCGCCAGGTTTCCGAGCATCTCGAAGGCCAACTCACGGCCACTCTGCACCTGGACGAAACCGATTTGCCAGACGCCAAGGCCCTGTTGCCAGTGCTTGAGCGCAAGGCCGGCCGCCTGCTGGTCAACGGCTGGCCGACCGGCGTGGAAGTGTGTGATGCCATGGTCCACGGCGGCCCCTTCCCAGCCACCTCGGATTCGCGCAGCACGTCGGTGGGCACGGCGGCGATCCAGCGTTTTTTACGCCCCGTGTGTTATCAGGATTTCCCCGATGCGTTGCTGCCCGCCGCGCTCCAGCACGGCAACCCTTTGCTGCTGCGACGCTTGCTTGACGGCCAGAGGGAGGCATAGGCGATGTCCGATCCCGATATCGTAGTGGTCGGCGCCGGTATTATCGGCGTCGCCTGCGCGCTGCAACTGGCGCGCCTCGGTCGGCACGTGGTGGTGGTTGACCAGCAGGCACCCGGCAGGGGCGCCTCCTATGGCAACGCCGGGCACTTGGCCACCGAACAGGTGTTCCCGATTGCCGACGTGTCGATCCTCAAGCGCTTGCCCGGCATGCTGCTGGACCCCATGGGCCCGTTGCGCCTGGATTGGAAATACCTGCCTCGCGCCCTGCCCTGGTTCCTGCGCCTGCTGTGGAACCTGCGTCCGACGAGCTATCAGCGCACGGTCGCGGGTATACGCACGCTCAATGAAGGCAGCCTGGGCGCCTGGCAGCGCTTGCTGCACAGCATCGGGCGCCCACAGTTGCTGCGCGAGGATGGCTCGCTGTTGGTGTTTGAACAGGCCGACTCCCGCCCGGCCATCGAGGCCCTGCAACGGCGCATGCAGCAACAGCAAGTGCCCGTGGTGGTCTGGTCCGGCGATGCCATTCGCCAGGCCGCGCCGCAACTGAGCGAGCACCTCCAGGGCGGGCTGTTTTTTCCCGGCACCGGGCACTTTATCGACCCTTACCACGTGGTGTGCGAACTGGTCCAGGCCGCCAAGGCCCAAGGTGTGCAATTCCTCCAGCGCGAGGTGAAGGACGCACGCCTTGAGGAACATGGCGTCTCACTGACCACCGATCAGGGCCCCTTGAGCGCCCGCCAGGTACTCATCGCCTGCGGCGCCCACTCGGCCAAACTCACCACCGCGCTCACCGGCAAAAAAATCCCGCTGGACACAGAACGCGGCTACCACCTGATGCTGCCCCACGAGCAGCATCGCCTGCCATTCGCCGTCACCTCCCTGGAGCGCAAATTCATCATGACCCCCATGACCGACGGCCTGCGCCTGGCCGGCACCGTCGAATTCGCCGGCCTCGACCGCCCGCCGAACATGCAACGCGCCTGGCAACTGCATCGGCTGAGCAAGGGGTTGTTCCGCGATGATTTGAGTGCACGGGATGCCACCCCGTGGATGGGGTTTCGGCCGTCGTTACCGGATTCGCTGCCGATTATTGATCGAGTGTGTGAAGGGAGAGTGTTGCTTGCGTTTGGGCATCAGCATTTGGGGCTGACGCAGGCGGCGGTGACGGCGGAGATGGTGCGAGAGTTGGCGGGCAAGGATCAAGTGCAGTCACTCACGCCTTATCGTCTGGACCGATTCTGACAACAGCACACGCAGCCTATGTAGTGAGCGGGCTTGCCCCGCGCCGGGCTGCGCAGCGGCCCCAAAACCAGACGGTGAGGAGCACCTGACACACCGCGTTTTGTATTGATTGGGGCTGCTGCGCAGCCCAGCGCGGGGCAAGCCCGCTCACTACAGGAGGAGTCGAGTGCAATCACTTCACCAACCGCTTCTCCTTGGAGGGGCGATATCCGAAATACGAGCTATAGCACTTGCTGAAATGACTCGGCGAAACAAACCCGCACGCCACCAACACCTCCACCTGTGACAGCTCGGTGTGCTGCAACAGCCGCCGCGCTTCGGTCACGCGCAGTTCCATGTAGTAGCGCTGCGGTGTCGTGCCCAGTTGTTCCTTGAACAGGCGCTCCAGCTGACGCCGGGAGCGGCCGGCGTAGACGGCAAGTTGGTCCAGTTCCAGGGGTTCTTCGAGGTTGGCGTCCATCAGCTTCACCACCTCACGCAGGGGCGCGCTGACGCTGACGTTTTCGGTGGGTTTGATCCGCCGGTAACGTGACTCTTCGAAGGCCAGGATGTCTTCGATGCCTTCGACCAGTGCCTTGTCGTGCAGGCCCTTGATCCAGTCCAACGCCATGTGGAACGCGCCGGAGGGGCTTGAAGCCGTGAGGCGGTCGCGGTCGATCACGTAGGGTTCGCTGGTCACGTGGGCAGCCTTGGACACTTCGGCCAGGGCTGGGCGGTGTTCAGGGTGGATGGCGCAGCGATAGCCTTGCAACAAACCGGCGCGGCCGAGGAACCAGGCGCCATTCCACAGACCGGCGAGGCCGATACCGTGCTCGGCGGCGGTACGCAGCAGGTGGATGAGGTCTTCACTGGCCTTGAGTTCAGTACGGAAACCGCCGCAGACCACCAACAGTTCCAGGTCTTGCAGGGCCGCGCCATCAAGGCGCGCGTCGGGGCGGATTACCAGGCCCAGGTCGCTGATGACTTCGCCATCGTCCAAACCGAAGGTGCGCGAGGCGAACAGTTCGGGGCGCAGCAGGTTGGCGGTAACCACCGTGTCGAGGGTCTGGGTGAATGCGGGCAAGGAGAAATGTTCGAGCAACAGGAAGCCAACGCGAGTGACCGAGGCCGGCTGTTGGGTTTCATTGAGGTAGCGCAGGTTTTTGCCTTTCATGCCACCGCTGAATTGACGTCTTTCCATCGAGGGTTTGCCCACTCTTATTGTTGATGCAATGTGCACCATCTTAGGGGCAAACACGTGAGTTGTCTCAGGCGCTGATCTTGAGCAAACCGCAACCGCATCAAGCCCGCAGCAGAACAGTGGCAACGGCATCTGATACGGTTTTTTCTTCGCTATCTGCGTCTGTATCGAAACACTGTTTGGGCGGACAATAGCGCCATTCCTACCCCCTTCCCTTCGGAGGCCTTATGACCAAGATGGCACTTTTCCTGTTCGGCTTTTTGGTGTTGACCATCGGCATCGGCCTGCTGGCGACCATCTCCCCCGTGTGACGCTCAACCGGCAAACAACATCGGGTACAGCGACAGCACCAGCAGCCCCGCCATCGACACATTGAAGACCCTCAGCCAGCGCGGCTCACGCAACACGTTGCGCAAGCCGCTGCCACACCCGACCCACACGCACACGCTGGGCAAGTTGACCACGGCGAACACCAGTGCAATCACCAGCACATTGGTGACGTAGCCTTCGGCCGGCGTATAGGTGGTGATAGCACCCAACGCCATGATCCAGGCCTTGGGGTTCACCCACTGGAACGCCGCCGCGCCGAGGAACGTCATCGGCTTGCCCTGCGCATCATCGCTGTCGGACATACCGCCCGCCGTCGCGATCTTCCACGCCAGGTACAACAGGTACGCCGCGCCGACGTAGCGCAACACCGTGTACGCCCATGGGAACAGCTTGAACACCTCGCCCAACCCCAGGCCCACCGAGATCACCAGCAGCATGAACCCCATACTGATCCCCAGCGCATGAGGCATCGACCGGCGGAACCCGAAGTTCACGCCAGAGGCGAGCAGCATGGTGTTATTGGGGCCTGGCGTGATCGAGGACACGAAGGCGAACAGTACAAAGGCTGACAACAGGCTGGTAGACATGAACATGACGCGGCATCCGAACACAGGTGATAGTCCTGTGACAGTAAAGGCTTATGGACCGCCCTGACCCGTACAGCCACAGTACGATTAAGGCATACACTTTTTTGCCAAAGCTTTCACAAACCTTTCACAGATGGGCGCTTATGGTGAATCCAGCTCCTAATGAACATCCTTTTAGCCCGCGCTCCCCACGCGGGCTTTTCTTTGCCTGGGATTTGTCACGCTGGAATAAACGCCTCGGCCCAAACTGCGATTGGCAGGCAAAAAAAAGGCAAACCATTCATCATGGCTTGCCGCTATTTTTGCCTGTCCGTTAACGCGGACCGCCACCACCGCCTGGGCCACCTGGGCCACCGCCCTGACCATGTCCGCCACCATGACCACCACCGCCACCTCCCGGTGGCATGAATATCCAGCAGCCCGACAAGGTCGACAACAACGCGACAACCACAGCCGCCTTAGTTAGATAACTCAACTTCATGACCACACTCTCTTACTTGACGAGATTAACTTCTCGCTGGATATGACAGTGCGAACCGAAAGGCGTCACGGCTATCGTGTAACGCGATGGTAGGGTTTGTATGCGTGACGGTACAACGTGAAGACCGCTCCAGGGTTACCTCAACCCTTTGCGCAGACCTGGCAACCGTGAGGTCGAGTCAAAGTACGCAAATCAATTACCATGAGCCTTCATTCATGGAAACGATTTCCACAAGACTCGCCGGGGCCGACCAATGAGAGACCTACCTCCAACCGCCACGCTGCGTGCTTTCGAGGTTGCCACCCGGCATGCGACCTTCACCTCGGCTTCAGAGGAGTTGCATGTAACCCAGAGCGCCGTCAGTCATCAGTTGAAGCACCTCGAAGACCTCTGGGGCCTGCAGCTGTTCCAGCGTGGCAAGTCGTTGCGCTTGACCCCCGCCGGTGCGGCGCTGGCGCCCATCGTGCGCGAGTTTTTCATGAACCTGGAGGCCACACTGTCTGACCTCAGGGAACAAAAAGGCAGGGTCCGGCTCAAGGTCAGCGCCACCTACTCCTTCGCCCTGAAATGGTTGCTCCCGAGGTTGCCGAGCTTGTCGCAACAGCATCCGGAGATTCTGATCACGCTGGAGACCAGCGACAAAGCAATCACGTTTTCCAGCGCAGATTCAGACGTGGCGATCCGCCTGGGCAACGGTAATTACCCCGGCCTGCACTCGGAGTTCATGCTCAGGGAGCAGATATTTCCGGTGGCCAGCCCTGACCTGCTCAACCGCTTTGGCACCCCGCAGGAGCCCGCCGAGCTGTTGCGTTACCCGCTGCTGACGCGCGACGGCGCAGACTTGGTGCCCAAGTGGGAAGCCTGGTTTGAACACGTCGGCGTCGGGAGTTGCGCGCTCAACGAAAGCGTCAGGTTTGCTGATACCAACATGACCA
Source organism: Pseudomonas marginalis (assembly GCF_001645105.1). GTDB lineage: Bacteria > Pseudomonadota > Gammaproteobacteria > Pseudomonadales > Pseudomonadaceae > Aquipseudomonas > Aquipseudomonas petroselini. The sequence continues at coordinate 199,598 of NZ_LKEG01000036.1, read as the reverse complement.
TTGAGGCGGCATTACTGGGCCATGGCATTGCTTTGGCCCGTAGCGGCCACGTCGAAGCTGAAATCAACGACGGTCGCCTGGTGAGGCTGTTTGAGGTGCCGTTCGCTTCACCGGTCGCCTACTTTTTTGTCTGCCCCAAAGGGATCGAATCCCAGCCTCACATCATCAGTTTCCGTCACTGGCTGCTGGCCGAATCAATCCAAGCCCAGCAGCGCTATCGATAAAGCATGAATAATCACTCATGCCAGGATGAGCGGACTTCGCTTTCAGGCCCAGCCATAATGTTACTTAATATGGCGCATGCCTTTTCCTATCGTTCTACTCATCCTCTTCGCCGCGCTCCTGCATGCCAGCTGGAACGCGCTGTTGCGCGCCGGCAACGACCGGCTGTGGTCAATGACCGTGATGTGCCTGGCGGTGGCCGTCGCCAGCACGGTCATTGCCTTGTTCCTCACGCCGCCCGCCGCCGCCAGCTGGCCGTACGCGGTCCTGTCGGGCGTGTTGCACGTCGGTTACAACCTGTTCCTGGTGCGCAGCTACAAAGTCGGCGACCTTGGGCAAACCTACCCGATTGCCCGTGGTTCCTCGCCCATTCTGATCACCCTGTTCGCCTTCGCATTCGCCGACGAGACGGTCAGCGCAGGCGCGCTGATAGGCATCGTATTGGTGTCAGGCGGCATCATTTCACTGGCCTTCAAACAATGCAGGCTGGCCGTCCCCAGCCTGCCTTACGCCTTGGGCACGGGCGTTTTCATTGCGGCCTACAGCGTGACGGACGGCATCGGCGCAAGGCTGTCCGACGCGCCGTTGGCCTATACCGCGTGGATGTGTGCGCTCTGGGGCATCACGATGCCCCTGGTTTACGTTGGCCTGCGCAGCACGCGCAGCCTGCTCACGCCGCGCCCAGGTTTCATCACGGCCTTCCTGGGTGGGCTGGTCTCCCTGCTGGCCTATGGCATCGTTATCTATGCCATGTCAGAGGCGCCGATGGGTGCCGTGTCGGCGTTGCGCGAAACCAGCGTAGTGTTCGCGGCATTGATCGGTTATTACTTCCTGGGCGAGTCACTGACTGTCCGAAAAGTCCTCGCGTGCGTGGTCATTGCGACCGGCACGATCCTTATCGGCTGAACCCTCAGCCCTCCTAAAAGGCGCAAGCAATGGATACTGTCTCTTCAGCCCCCCTCATTTTGATCACAGGCGGCAGCCGAGGTGTCGGCGCGGCAACGGCGCGGCTGGCGGCTGCGCAAGGCTACGATGTGGCAATCAGCTTCGTCAGCAACGAGGCCGCCGCCCTCGGCGTGGTGGCCGATGTGCAAGCATTGGGGCGATGCGCCCTGGCCATTCGCGCCGACAGTGCAGACCCAGAACAGGTCGCTCACCTGTTCGCCGCCATTGACGAGACGTTTGGACGTATCGACGTGCTGGTCAACAACGCCGCCATCATTGCGCCTCAATCGCGCTTCGAAGACCTCGACTTCGCCCGTATGCAACGCATTTTCGCAATCAATGCCATCGGCCCGATGCTGTGCGCACAGCACGCCGTGAAACGCATGTCGCTGCGCCACAACGGCAAGGGCGGCAGCGTGATCAACGTGTCCTCGGGCGCCGCCCGGCTTGGCAGCCCAAACGAATATGTCGACTACGCCGCCTCCAAGGGTGCCCTGGAGACGTTCACCATCGGGCTGTCCAAGGAAGTCGCGCGCGAAGGCATACGCGTCAACTGCGTACGCCCGGGGCACATCTACACCGACATGCACGCCAGCGGCGGCGAACCTGGCCGCGTGGATCGCGTCAAGGACAGCATTCCAATGGGCCGGGGCGGAGAACCCGAAGAAGTGGCGCGGGCCGTGCTTTGGCTGGCCAGTTCAGAGGCGTCGTTTATCACCGGGACCTTTCTGGATGTGACTGGGGGGAAGTAACCTGTAACACGGGTGTCGGACAGAGATTGATGGGGGAATAGATGGACGATTTGATACAAGGGCTCGATGGGCCCAGGACTGCACAGCAGGAATTGTTCTACGACCTGGAAGATGCGGCGGCGGTGATTGGGTGGTCGGTGGTTGAATTGACGGCGATGGCGGGTAGCGACAGAACGCCGGATGAGGCCGTGACGTTGATGAAAATATGCGCGTTGTTGGCCGCGCAGCAGAAAAAAATGAAGGCTTATGCGAGTGAGGTTAAGGAACAACGGATCGTGAGAGCGTAAAGCGGATGGATTTATTTTCAGGAGAGTCGACACCCTCACCTGCTTGCGCTCGTGCTTAGGAAAAATCTGGCAATCAATAAGTAAACGTATAACCCCTGACCATTAAACCCCATAGACGCTAGCTATGGGGTTTCCATGAGTGGTGGTCCGCTATCGACTCAGTCAGCGCCTTTCTGCATACCCAACGGCAACGACGCCATGATCTCAGCACGGCACGTTTCGAGTATTTCATCCGCCAGAGCAGAGTCATCCGGGCACGCCCGCGACAACATCACTGCGCCGATTGCATGCGCCAGCAGGTCGATCATTTTTGCGCGGACGTCTTGCTTCGTCGTATCCGGACCCGCCGGGTAATTTTCCTCGAGTGCTGCGAGGGTGCTCTCTACGCCGCTGGCGAAGGTCGCCTTTAACTCATCTGACTGGCGGGCAGCATCGCCACACAGCGCCGCCATGGTGCATCCGCCGCTCCTGCCGTCTCTGTGCTCGCGCGACACATACATGTTGACGAACCCCGTAACGTCGAGGTGGCAGGTATTGGCCAGGGATTGCGAAAGGCTGTTTTCAGCGGCCTCGGCCATCAAGTCTGCTTTGGAACCGAAGTGTTTGTAGAACCCGCCCTGGGTAAAACCGGCAGTCGCCATCAGCTCTGCCACCCCGACGCCATCGTAGCCACGCTCACGAAACAGCGCTGACGCCGTCTCCACAATATGAGCCCGGTTGGCGATGGATTGCGTTTTGGTGATCTTCATTTTGCGCTCCTGTGCCTCCTGAACAATGGCCTGACTATACTCTGATGTCAGTCATAATCAAAAACGTTGACATCTTTGATTATGATCGACATCATAAATTCCTTACTGCAAGCCTCTGCCACTACGGCGCAGGTCGCCGTCATTGATCAACGAGTATGGAATCGATATGAACGACAAGACCTTGTTTGAACCCTACACGCTCGGCTCACTGACGCTTTCCAACAGAATCGTAATGGCCCCCCTGACACGGAACCGTGCGGGCGCGGGCTTTGTTCCAAGCGAGCACGCTGCGACCTATTACAGTCAGAGAGCCTCTGCAGGCCTGTTGATTTCCGAGGCCACGCAGATCTCACAGCAGGGCCAGGGTTATCAAGACACCCCCGGGATTTATACGCAGGCACAGATAGACGGATGGCGTTCTGTCACAGAAGCCGTTCACGCGAAGGGCGGACGCATTTTCCTGCAACTGTGGCATGTGGGGCGCGTGTCCCATACCGACCTTCAGGAAAATGGCACAGCACCGGTGGCGCCCTCTGCGCTCCGTGCAGCGACGAAGGTGTTCGTCAACAATCGTTTCGTGGATGTTTCTGAACCTCGGGCGCTCGACATCAGCGAACTGCCCGGCATCGTTGGCGACTTTCGTCGCGCCGCGTTAAACGCAATTGCGGCTGGTTTTGATGGTGTAGAAATCCATGGTGCGAACGGCTATTTACTTGACCAGTTCCTCAAGGACGGCGCGAATGTGCGCACGGATGCCTACGGTGGCTCGGTTGAAAATCGTGCGCGCTTGTTGCTGGAGGTTGCGGCGGCGGTAGTGAGCGAAATCGGTGCTGAGCGCACGGGCATCCGCCTATCGCCAGTGTCGCCGGCCAATGGGGTGTCCAGCACCGACCCGCAAGCCCAATTCGATTACCTCGTCGATCAACTCAACGCCCTCGGCCTGGCTTACCTGCATGTGGTCGAAGGCGCCACTGGCGGGCCTCGCGACGTGGCGCCCTTCGACTTCGGCGCCTTGCGCCAACGCTTCAATAACACCTACATCGCCAACAATGGCTACGACCTGAACCTGGCCACGTCGACACTGATTGAAGACAAAGCCGACCTCATTGCCTTCGGCCGTCCGTTCATTGGCAACCCTGATTTGGTAGAGCGACTCCAGACCGATACGGCTTTATCCGCCTTTGACCCGGCCACCCTGTATGGCGGCGGCGCCGCGGGCTACATCGACTACCCGCCACTGACTGAAAGCGGCCAACGCCACCCCTGAACGTCACCTTTGCGAACGTTCCCGCCCTACATCCACAACAGAGAATCAAGCCATGAGACTCCCTAACACCGTCCTCATCACTGGCGCCTCGACGGGCATCGGCGCCACCTATGCCGAGCGCTTCGCGCAACGCGGCCACGACCTCATCCTGGTCGCCCGCGACAAAAATCGACTGGAGGCGCTGGCAGCGCAACTGCGCGATAAACACAAGGTCGCCATCGAGGTACTTCAGGCTGACTTGACCCACAGCAGCGACCTGGCGGCTGTCGAAACGCGCCTGCGCGAGGACACCAGCATTGGCATCCTGGTAAACAATGCGGGTGCCGCGCAATCCGGCAGCTTTATCGAACAGTCCACCGACAGCGTTGCTCAACTGGTGACGCTCAACACGACCGCGCTGGTGCGGCTGGCCAGCGCCATCGCCCCTCGCCTGGCCCAGGCCGGGGACGGCGCGATTATCAACATAGGTTCAGTGGTGGGCCTGGCGCCGGAGTTCGGCATGACGGTCTACGGCGCGACCAAGGCCTTTGTACTGTTTCTATCCCAAGGCATGAGCCTGGAATTGACGCCCAAAGGCGTCTACGTGCAAGCCGTCTTGCCAGCCGCCACGCGTACCGAGATCTGGGAGCGAGCAGGCATCGACATCAATACCCTGACTGACGTGATGGAGGTCGGCGATCTGGTCGATGCGGCGCTGGTAGGTTTTGATCGTCGCGAACCCGTGACTATTCCTCCCTTGCAGGATGCCGCCCGCTGGGATGCCTTGCAGGCTGCACGTCAGGGTTTACTGGCGCAGATTCGACAATCCGATGTCGCCGAGCGATACACCACCACTGCCTAAATACGCCCCATATCACGGGGCTGCCATACCTAATGCCAGTCAT
>NZ_LKEG01000036.1:86427-194487 GCF_001645105.1 Pseudomonas marginalis | reverse complement strand
GTGGCGAGGGAGCTTGCNTCCCGCTGGGTCGCGAAGCGGCCCCAGCTCTTTGTTTCAAAAGACTGGGACTGCTGCGCAGTCCAGCGGGAGCAAGCTCCCTCCCCACAGGTTACTTTTCGCTCTTGCTGCTTCTTAACTGACTGGCATTAGGCTGCCATGCCCCTTTTTCATACCAAATCTTGACGCGGATCCCTGAATAACTGAGGCGGTCAAGTTCCATTGAACGCCATGAGAGCTGAATCAAAATGAAGGCATTCTCGATCGACCGTTACGGCAAAAAGAATGGACGCATCAGCGAAGTGCCCACCCCTGAAGTGGGCACCCATGACGTGCTCGTTCAGGTGCATGCCACAAGCGTCAACCTGCTCGACGCGAAGATCAGGACGGGCGAATTCAAACTGATCCTGCCGTACTCATTCCCGCTGATATTGGGTAATGACCTGGCGGGGGTGGTGGTCCGCGTCGGGGCCTCCGTGCGGCGCTTCAAGCCGGGTGATGAGGTGTACGCACGCCCTCCTCAGGCGCGCATAGGCACCTTCGCGGAACTGATTGCGGTAGATGAAAACGCACTGGCATTGAAACCTGAAAACCTCAGCATGGAAGAGGCCGCCGCCCTCCCGCTGGTTGCGTTGACGGCCTGGCAAGTGCTGGTTGACAGCGCCAGGCTGAAACAGGGTCAGAAGGTCTTTATCCAGGCGGGCTCCGGCGGCGTTGGCAGCGTCGCCATCCAGCTCGCCAAGCACCTGGGTGCCTTTGTCGCGACCACCACCAGCACGGCTAACGTGGAGTGGGTCAAGGCACTCGGGGCAGACGTCGTGATTGACTACAAGACGCAAAAGTTTGAACAGGTTCTTCAGGATTACGACGTCGTATTAAACAGCCTGGGCGCGGATGAACTGGAAAAATCACTGACCATTCTGAAGCCGGGAGGCCAACTGATATCCATCTCCGGGCCACCGACGCCGGCGTTTGCCCAGGCGCAAAAGTTACCCTGGGTAGTGGGCCTGGTGATGCGTCTGTTGAGCAGCGGTATCCGCAGGAAAGCGCGAAACAAGAAAGTCAGTTATGCGTTCGTATTTATGCGTGCCAGTGGCGCGCAACTGGACAAGATAACGGCGCTGGTTGAGTCCGGCAGTATCAAACCGGTGATCGACCGCACATTTACCTTCGACTCGACCGCCGACGCCTTGAGCTATGTCGAACAAGGAAGATCCAAGGGCAAAGTCATCATTAAAGTCAAATAACTACCCCTCCTCTTCGTCCACGAAAGACGTTTTGATTGAGCCGCACACTTGGAGCAGCAAATGAGTACATCTTCCGAAAGAACTGCGATCGTGACCGGCGCCTCATCGGGCATTGGTCGCGCGACCGCTGAGGCGCTGGTACAGGCGGGATACACCGTGTTCGGCACGAGCCGCAAGGCCACCGACACGCCAACCCAGGTGACCATGCTCGTCTGTGATGTGACCGATGACGACGCTGTCAGCGCCCTCGTTTCCACTGTACTTGCGCGGACCGGGCGGATCGACCTTCTGGTCAACAATGCTGGCGTTGGCCTGCTGGGTGGCGCGGAAGAGTTCTCGATCTCGCAGGTGCAGGCACTGTTCGACGTCAACCTGTTCGGCGTAATCCGCATGACCCATGCGGTATTACCGTCAATGCGGGCAAAGGGCCAGGGACGCATCATCAATATCGGATCGATCTTGGGGTTAGTGCCCGCGCCCTACTCCGCTCATTACTCAGCGGTCAAACACGCGCTCGAGGGCTATTCGGAATCCCTTGATCACGAGGTGCGCGCCTTCAATATCCGAGTCTCGATTATCGAGCCGGCATTCGTAAGAACCGTCTTCGATCAGAACGGCATAGAACCGGACTCACCGCTGAAGGAGTACGACCAGGCGCGCGCCGGGTTCAAGGCGCTGCTGGCCGATGTGATGCCCAACGCCGATCGTCCAGAAGTCGTAGCGACGGTAGTCGTAGAAGCGGCGAGCGATATTCACCCCAAGCTTCGCTACACGGCCGGGAAGGCAGCGAAACAAATCAGCCTGCTGCGCCGCTTCGCTCCCGCCGGGGTGTTTGATAAGAGCTTGCGCAAGCAATTCCGGTTGCCGGTTTGAATCCCGGGTCTCATGACGCGCCTGCGAAACCTGTGTAGTCGAGGCAGCCGACTCTCGTCCTAGTACATTTCGCCCTCCGCCACGGGGCAGGGTTGAGGAAGTGTTTCTCAAATCCCAGGCAATAAAAAACCCCGTAGACCATTGATCTACGGGGCTTTAAGAGTGGAGGCCGAGGTCGGAATCGAACCGGCGTAGGCGGATTTGCAATCCGCTGCATAACCATTTTGCTACTCGGCCTCAAACGATCAATGCCCCAACTGCTGACACTCACCGTATAAAAACTTGAGTGGGCTGTATAACCCTGCCTCTACTCTAACTCATTGAATACATTGAAGTTTTTAATGCTTCGTTGCGTTCGATGGGCGCCATTATGTACGTATTTACCAACGCGTGCAACCCCTTGATTTCAAAAATATTTCGTAATGCCATCAAGGGGTTGCGCGTCTGCCCTACTCCTTGATGCGCAGTTGCTGGTACTGCGGGTCGGCCTTGATTTGGGCTTCGGTGAACGGCAGCGGGCTGAGTTTTTTCTGGGAGAACGCTTGGGTCTGGTCGTTGGAATGCGCGGAGGCAGGGTTCGTGGACTCGGAGAACGCAAGTACGCCTTGGGCATGCGGGCCCTGATCGTCGAAGGTAACGATTTGCAGGTAGCTGCTGCCGCTGACCACTTCGCGCTTGCCGTCGGCGCGGGGCACGGTTTGCATGGCGTTGTAGATCCCCAGTTCCTGCGGGCCACCGTGGATTGGGGTTTGGCCGGAGACTTGGATATCGCCCCATGTGCTGTCGGCAGTCAGGCCCAGTTTTTCGACGTCGGCAGTAGAGGCCAGCATGGCTTCGCGCAGCGCTTTCGCCACGGGTGCGCGGTCGATCGCCAGGCCGCGTGGGGTGGTGAGCGGCTGGGCCGGGTCGAAGGCGACGCGCCAGGCGTCGGGGATTTGCTGCAGCTGTTGCACCAGGTTGATGAAGTGCACCAGGCCCATGCCGCTGTCGAGGTTGGCGCGTTGATCCCAGTTTTTCAGGCTGGAGCACAGGGGTTGCAGAGCGGTGGCGTCGGCGCCGAGGTGCTTGGCGCAGAAATCGAGCAGGTCGGGCATGACTTGGCCGGCCAGGTACACCTCGTTGTCCATCACCATGTTTTGCAGGTCGGTGACGCTGATCGGTTTTTGCAGGGATTGCAGGCGCTGCAGGGCAAAACGCGCGCGCGGGCCAAGGCCGATGTGGTCCTGGCTGATTACCGGGGAGAAGCCCGTGAGCGGCGCCTTCGGGTTGGCCAGCCACGCCGAGTCGTTGGAATGCTGGACGTAGTCGGTGCGTTGCAGTTGCGGCAATTGGTCGGCCGCGAAGATCCCAGGCTGGGCCGCGCGCGGGTCGATGTCCCAGGCGCAGGCGCTGTGTGCACCGTCGAGCAGGATCAGTTGCAGGCCGGCACGCGGGTCGCTGCACTGCGCCAGTTTGGCCGCGCTGACGTTGGGCACCACCGACTGGTTCATGTACAGGCTCTGGCCCTGGTCATCCGCGGCCAGGGTGTTGACCCACGGGATGCCTTGCAGGGTGTGCACCGAGGTTTTCAGTTCATTGAGGCTGGCGGCGCGGTTCATCGCGTACCACTGTTGCAGCACGCGGTCATTGCCCAGGTTGGCGTCGCGCAGGCTGAAGGCGTAGTGGCTGTCCCAGTCGAGCTTGCCCGGCCATTGCACCACCGGGCCGAATGGCGAGCTATAGACGGTGTGCGACTGGTCCTTGAGGCTGCCATCCGCTTGCTTGACCTGTACGTTCACCGTGGTTTTATCCAGCGGCACCGACTTGCCATCAAGCATATAGCGCGTGGGGTCCTTGGGATCCAGGGTCAGGCGGTACAGCGTGAAGTGCTTGGACGTATCCACCGTATGGGTCCACGCCACATGCTGGTTAAAGCCGATATTGATGACCGGCAGGCCCGGCAACGCAGCGCCCATCACATCCAGCTGACCGGGGATGGTCAGGTGCATCTGATAAAAGCGCATGCCGCCTACCCACGGGAAATGCGGGTTCGCCAATAGCATGCCGCGCCCGTTGAACGAGCGGTCACGCCCCACCGCCACCGCGTTACTGCCGCGATCGAAGGCGAAGCGCTGCTGGTTGGCGGCCGCGAGCTCAAAGGCCTTGGCGTTGCTCGTCACAGAGGCTGTCGCTTGAGGTGGCGTCGCGCCGACCAGGGCTTCGGCGAATTGCCCCACGCCACCCTCTACCAGCAACCTACGGGTCAATTTGACCAAATCCTCAGCCACCAATGGCCGCACCCAGGCCGCCTGGCACTGTGCCGGGGCGCCCTGCTCTTTCAGGTAACGGTTGTAGCCGGCCACATAGCCTTCGATACGCTGCTGGATCTGCGGGCTCTGCGCTTTCCAGAACGCGGCGACCGCCTCCGGCGGGTTGAGCCAGTTGAAGAACACATCGCTGGCCAGGTTGTTGCGCTCTTCCAGGGTCGCCTGTTCGGGGCCGAAGAACCGGGCACGCTGGCCATTCACCGTGACGACTTCATTGGCCAGCAGGCACAGGTTGTCCTGGGCGTAAGCGTAGCCAATGCCGAAGCCCAAGCCACGCTCATCATTGGCGCGGATATGCGGCACGCCATAACTGGTACGACGGATATCCGCCGACGCTTGCGTCACCTGCTCCCGCGCCGTGGCAGCCAGGCTCAACCCCAGCAATACCCCGGCCACACACACCCTGGACAACCCATTGGAAATAATCACGCAGACTCCACCGTCAGATTTAACCGCCTCACACGGGGCAATAACCCCACCGTAAGAACGCAAACCACCGGGAATAATTTAGCGTGGAGGGAGCGTTAATCAGGGCCGCGCGGATGTGACAAAACGGATACCGACGAAATTTCTACATCCTTCACTTCATGATTTCGCTCGCTCGTTCGTCTTATTAACTAAGAGCGCTCATTTTTTCCTGATCAGGCTCTGAAAAGGAGTTTTTGCATGTACAACCCGCAAGTGCCCACGGATGGACATTCATCGGCTGCCGAGGCCAGTTTCGGCAGCGGTACACAGGCATTCGGCAAAGTGCCCGAACAGCAAGGCAACCAGCGTATCCGCCATTTGCTCAAGTGTTTTGGCTTGCGCACCAGCCTGATCCGGCTGAAGGTCATCGACGCCCTGCTCACCGCCGCCGACAACCAGCGCACCCTGGGTGTGCGCGGCGTACACAGCCATTTATTGGAGCTGGGTATCCCGCTGTCGTTTCTCAGCGTGCGCGAGGTGCTTAAGCGTCTGTGCAGCGAGGGCGTGATCACCCTCAATGCGGATAAAAGCTACAGCCTCCATGAAGAGGCTGCCAAGGTACTCGAAGGTCGCGCCTGATGGGCGCCCTTTCGCTTAGAGCTTGACCTTGCGGCGCATGATGCCGTTGATCACCACCACGACCACTGCGACGGCAATGGCGATGGTCTGGAATGTCTTCTCGCTGATAACCCCGGTGTTCTGCAAATAGGACAGGCCAAACATCGTCGCCAGTACGGCCAGGGCAATCAGAATCGAGTACTTCAAACGCTGCTTTTGTGTCATGACGGGTTCCTGAACTTGAAGAATAGAGCCGGTGTGAATCGCCGGACCTGCGCGGCAGATAAGCGCCAGCACGTCAGGCAGGCGCTTATGGTACAGGCGATGAAAAACTTTGGCTCGACCAATCAGCCCGCATCCACCTCACGCCGTAACCCGGTGCCGGGCTGGGCGCAAAGTGCTACCAGCCAATCCACAAACACCCGTACCCGCTGGGACAATTGGCGATGCGGCGGGTACAACGCCGACAGTGCCATGGTTGGCACCTTCACCTGGGGTAATACTTCCACTAAAGATCCCTCGGCCAATTGACGCATCGCGTGATAATGCGGCGCCTGGATCAAGCCGAACCCGGCCTCACACGCGGCGAAATAGCCGTCGGAACTGTTCACCGCCAAGCCCTTCGACAGGTTCAACGTGTGCAAGTGGCCGCCGACCTGGAACTCCAGGCCAAACCGTTTGCCACTCGCGCTGGAGACGTACTCGACCATCTGATGGTTGGCCAGGTCATCAAGCGACGCGGGCACTCCCCTGCGCGCCAGATACTCCGGACTCGCCAGGGTCAGTTGATCCATCATCGCCAACGGCCGCGCCACCAGCGACTCGTCCAGCGCAAGGCCGCCACGCAGTACGCAATCCACACCCTCACGGATCAGGTTCACCGGGCGGTCGTTAAGGCCGACCTCCAGTTCGATCTGCGGGTAGCGCGCGGTGAACGCGGGCAACGCAGGGATCACGATCAACCTTCCGATTCCCGAGGGCATGTCCACGCTCAACGTGCCGCGTGGGTTCTGTCGCCGGGTGGAAAAGACCGCCTCGGTTTCTTCCAGGTCGGTCAGCAGTTGCACGCAACGTTGGTAATACGCCGCACCGTCCAGCGTCGGGCTGACTTGCCGCGTGGTGCGTTGCAACAGTTGCACGCCCAAGTGCGCTTCCAGCTGCTTGATCAGCACGGTCACCGACGCGCGCGGCAGTTGCAGGCTGTCGGCGGCCTTGGCGAAGCCACGCAGTTCGACGATGCGTGTGAACACGCGCATTGCGTTGAAACGGTCCAAAGGCAGCTCCTCGAACTGATTATTCAGATAATACGAATAGTGATAGTGCTTTTAGCCGGTTTATCCCGATTTTGTCGAGCGTGACAATGCAGCCCTTCCCACCCAAGGCGCTGAAACCATGCACACACGTCAACTCGGAACAAACGGCCCGCTCGTCTCCGCCATCGGCCTCGGCTGCATGGGCATGAGCGATTTCTACACACCCGGCAGCGACACCCGCGAAGCCACCGCGACCCTGCACCGTGCGCTGGAGTTGGGCATCAACTTTCTCGACACCGCCGACATCTACGGCCCGCACACCAATGAACAACTGATTGGCCAAGCCATCGCCGGCAAACGTGACCAGGTGTTCCTGGCCAGCAAGTTCGGGATTGTGCGCGACCCGGCACACCCGGCGCAGCGTGGCGTGAACGGCCGCCCCGACTACATCCGCGAGGCTATCAACGGCACGCTGCGGCGCCTGGGCGTGGAGACCCTCGATCTGTATTACCAGCACCGTATCGACCCGGACGTCGCCATCGAAGAAACCGTCGGTGCCATGGCCGAGTTGGTCCAGCAGGGCAAAGTGCGCTACCTGGGCTTGAGCGAAGCCTCTGCCGCGACGCTTGAACGCGCGCATAAGGTGCACCCGATCAGCGCGTTGCAAAGCGAGTACTCGCTGTGGAGCCGCGACCAGGAACACAACGGCTGCCTCGCCGCCTGCCGGCGCCTGGGCATCGCGTTCGTGCCCTACAGCCCGCTGGGCCGTGGTTTTCTAACCGGTGCGCTGAAAAGCCCGGATGACTTCGGTGCCGATGACTACCGTCGGTTCAGCCCGCGCTTTCAGGGTGAGAACTTTGGCAAAAATCTCGAACTGGTAAAGCAGGTACAAACGCTGGCAGCCGACAAAGGCGTGAGCGCCGGACAACTCGCGCTGGCCTGGGTGTTGGCGCAGGGTGACTTCATCATTCCGATCCCCGGCACCAAGCAGCGCAGGTATCTGGAAGAAAACGCGGCGGCGGTGTCGATCAGCCTCAGCCAGGCAGAGCTCGCGGCACTGGAGGCGATCTTCCCCATCGAGGCAACCGCCGGCTTGCGTTACCCCGAGGCAGTAATGGCCATGCTGGATATCTGAATAAAATGCCAGTCAGTTAAGGGTGAGCACCGTACCTGTGGCGAGGGAGCTTGCTCCCGCCGGACTGCGCAGCAGTCCCATTTTTGGGGCCGCTTCGCGACCCAGCGGGAGCAAGCTCCCTCGCCACGGGTGACTTTTCGCTCTTGCTGCTTCTTAACTGACTGGCATTACACTCACCCGGCGCTCTTTTTTCTTGCACGACCGTACCTAAAGCTCCGCCTTCCCAAGCCGATAGCCCTACGAAGCTCTAACAAAGCCGCGTCGACAATAAACGCTTCGTAAGGACGACCTCATGCCCCCACTGCGCTCTATCCAAGCCCGCTATACCCTGTTCCTGGTGCTGTTCGTCCTGGTGTTATTTGTGTTGACCGTGGTGGGCATCGGCCAGCTGGTCGCGCCCACGCTGCGACAGACAGAAGAACAGGTGGTGCTCAACCGCATCGCCGAGGTCGCCGAGCAGATTCAGGGCGAACTGAACAAGGTTCAGTCCCAACAACGCACCATCACCCAGACCATCCCATTGCTCGACAGCGATGCCATCGACAAAGTCCTGCCGGGCCTGGTCGACCAGTATGGCGAGCTGAAAGTCTTCGGGGGCGGGATCTGGCCGTTGCCCAACCAGCGCACACCGGGGCGTAACAAACACAGCACGTTCTGGCACCGAGATGCCTCGGGCAAGCTGGCGGTGAATACGTTCTGGAACAGCGACCCCGCGCCCAACTATTACGACCAGAGCTGGTACAAAGGCGGCTTGGCCTCGCCGCGCGGTCAATGTGCCTGGGCGGCCGCCTACAAGGACGACGCCAGCCAGGAGCCGCGCACCAACTGCGCCATGGCCATCCAGCGCGACGGCGTGCCTTATGGTGTCGCGACCATCGACGTGACCCTGGGCTTCTTCAATGACCTGGTGGCCAGCAAAGAGAAAGACATCGGCGGGCAAATGCTGATCGTCGAAGGTGACGGCAAGATCATCAGCAACAGCACCCGCATCAGCGGTCCGGTGGTGCTGAAGAACATCAGCGAACTCACCGGCACTTCGGCGTTTGCGGCCCAGGTCAGCAAAGCCCTGGCCCACCGCGACCAAGCGCTGCAACGCAACGAGTTCGACAACCAGGGCGTGGCCAGCACTTTTTACATGCGCCCTATCGGTGGCACGCCATGGTTCCTCGCCACCGCCCTGCCCACCTCACTGATTACCGCCCAGCGTGATGACGTGCTGGGCACCCTGGCCTTGCTGCAAATCCCTATGGTCCTGCTGCTGGTGCTGCTCGCCGCGTATGCGATCCGCCAACTGGTGCAGCGCATGAAGTCGCTGAAAACCAATATCGACGCACTGTCCACCGGCGATGCCGACCTGACCCGACGCATCACCATCCGTGCCGAAGACGAATTGGGCGCCATCGGCCACTCGGTGAACCGCTTTATTGTCTACCTGCAGAACATGATCGGCGAAGTCACCCAAGCCACCGGCGCTATGTCGTCAAGCCTTGAGCAGCTGCAGCGGACGTCGGCGCACACCAACCAGATCCTGGTACGGCATGCCTCGGAAACCGACCAGACCGTCACCGCCATCACCGAAATGAGCTCCACCGCCGACACCGTTGCGCAAAACGCCGCCGAAACCGCAGCGTTCACCCAGCGCGCCAACGAACACGCCGACCGTTCCCGCGTGGTCGTCGGTGAAGCCTCCAACAGTGTCAGCGCGTTGATCGGCGAAGTGTCCAGTGCGACCCACAGCGTGGAAAACATGCGCCAGGATGCCGCGCGCATCACCGAAACCCTCGGCGTGATCGGCGCAATCGCCGGCCAGACCAACCTGCTCGCCCTCAACGCCGCGATTGAAGCGGCGCGTGCCGGTGAGCAAGGCCGTGGTTTTGCGGTGGTGGCCGATGAAGTCCGCGCGCTGGCCGCACGCACGCAGGCCAGCACGTCGCAGATCAACGAAATGCTCACCCGCCTGACGGCGGGCGTGAGTTCTTCGGTCGCCGCGATGGAAAACACCCAGGCCAGCTGCCAGTCGGCCGCGGATGCCACGGCGCGGGTGAACACCGGGTTGGATGAAATGGCCGGCTCGGTCAGCCACATCAATAACCTCAGCACCCAGATCGCCACGGCCGCCGAGCAGCAAAGCGCGGTGACCGAGGAGATCAACCGCAGCATGGTGCAGATCCGACAAATGGTCGAAGAGTTGGTGCAGAGCGGCCATGCCACTGAAACCAATACTCAAAGCCTGCTGGACGCGAATGGTCGGGTGATTGCGTTGATGGGTCGATTCAAGGTGCAGTGATAAACGGCTGAAACACTCCCGTGCAATGTGCGGGAGTGGGACTATTCTGACAGTTCAAGGTGATTACTACTGCCACACAGGAGGTGTGCCATGCGCGCAGCCGAGCAGTCGGTCCGCTTGGAGCGGATCAGTCAGGAACGCTTTATCCAGGCCCCCATCGACGCCGTTTATGACTACGTGACCCAACCGGATCGCTGGCACGAATGGCACCCCACCTCCCTCAGCGCCGATACGGGCACCACCGGTTCTCTCCCGCCCGGCGCACGTTTCACCGAGTTCATCGATTTGCTGGGTGTGCGGGTGCCCTTGAGTTACCGCGTGCAGATCGCGCGGCGCCCCGGCGAATTCAAGACCGTGTTCACTTCCCTGGCCGTCGACGGCTCGATTCACTACTTCCTGTTGCCCCATCAAGGCGGCACGCTGTTCAAACGTGTATTGACCTATGAAACCGAATTGCAATTGGCCACCTTGCATGAACGCATGATTGAACTGTCGGCAGTGGCCCTCGGCCAGCTCAAACATCGCCTGGAAAACCCACCTCTCGTATAATTTGGAAACATTACCGCCACACACACCCCTCGGTGGAAGCTGGCTTGCCTGCGCTGACGTCGTCATGATCGCCTGCATCCTGACGATGTTCACCGACCGACGAGCCCCACCATGAAAACCCGATTGCGATTGGCCCTGCTTTCAACCCTCTTCACCGCCACCCTGGCCCAGGCTGCCGACCTGATCCCCATTGACGTGCACCGCGACGCCAACTGCGGTTGCTGCAAAAAATGGATCAGCCACCTGGAAAGCAACGGTTTCAAGGTCAATGACCACGTCGAAACCGACATGAGTGCGGTCAAACAACGCCTGGGCGTGGCGCCGCGCCTGGGCTCCTGCCATACCGCCGTGATCGACGGAAAATTCGTCGAAGGCCATGTGCCTGCCGAACAGGTGCTGGCCTTGCGCAAACGCAACGACCTGCTGGGCGTCGCCGCGCCGGGCATGCCCATGGGCTCGCCCGGCATGGAGGTGGAAGGCCGCAGCGAGGCCTATCAAGTCATCGGCCTGACCCGTGAAGGCAAAGATGTGGTGGTGGCGCAATACCCGGCACAATGATTGCGGGCTACCTGGGGTTATTTTTCGCGGCGTTTGGCGCCGCGACATTATTACCCCTGCAATCGGAAGCGGTATTGGTCGGCCTGCTCCTCAGCGGCCATTACAGCCTCTGGCTGTTGCTGGGCATTGCCACGTTGGGCAATGTGCTGGGCTCAGTGGTGAACTGGTGGCTGGGCCGCTGGGTGGAGCACTTCAAGCAACGGCGCTGGTTTCCCATCAACGACAAGCAACTGGAAAAAGCCCGCAACCATTACGAGCGCTGGGGGCATTGGACGTTGCTGCTCAGTTGGCTGCCGATCATTGGCGACCCGCTGACACTGGTGGCCGGGGTGATGCGCGAGCCACTGTGGCGATTCCTGCTACTGGTGACCCTGGCCAAAGGCCTGCGTTATGGCGTGCTCGCGGCGATCACCTTGCAGTGGGTGTTAATCCCCACTTAATCGTCTCGCAACAGCATCTGAATACCCTTCTCGGAGCCCAGCCAATGCCTCTGATCCGCGCTTTTTGTATCGCCGGCCTGCTCACAGCCACTGCCGCCCCGGTGTTCGCCGCGACCTACGGTCCCGAACTGCAAGGCTTCGAATACCCCTATCCGCTCACGCATTTCGCGTTTCAATCCCAGGGCAAGTCCTTGCAAATGGGCTATATGGACGTCCCCGCCAAAGGTCAGGCCAACGGTCGCAGCGTGGTGCTGATGCACGGCAAGAACTTCTGCGGCGCCACCTGGGAAGGTTCGATCAAGGCCTTGAGCGACGCCGGCTACCGGGTGATCGCGCCGGACCAGATCGGATTCTGCAGTTCCAGCAAGCCCGATCATTACCAGTACAGCTTCCAGCAACTGGCGCTTAACACCCACCAACTGCTGGAAAAGCTCGGTATTCAAAAGGCCACCCTCCTCGGCCATTCCACCGGCGGCATGCTCGCCACGCGCTACGCCCTCATGTACCCCGAGCAAACCGAACAGCTGGCGATGGTCAACCCGATCGGCCTGGAGGACTGGAAAGCGTTGGGCGTGCCCTCGCTCAGCGTTGACCAGTGGTATGAGCGGGAGCTGAAGGTCAGCGCCGAAGGCATTCGCAACTACCAACTCAACACCTATTATGTCGGGCGCTGGAAGCCGGAGTACGAGCGGTGGGTGGACATGTACGCCGGCCTGAGCAACGGCCCCGGGCATACGCAGGTGGCATGGAACTCGGCGTTGATTTACGACATGATCTTCACCCAGCCGGTGTACTACGAGTTCAAGGACCTGCAGATGCCCACGCTGCTGCTGATCGGCACGTCGGACAACACCGCCATCGGCAAAGACATCGCGCCGCCGGCGGTCAAGGCCACGCTTGGCGACTATGCCGTGCTGGGCAAGCAAGCGGCCAAGCTGATCCCCCATGCAACCCTGGTGGAATTCCCGGGCCTTGGGCACGCACCGCAAATGGAAGAACCCGCCCAGTTTCACAAAGCACTGTTGCAGGGCCTTAACGCCCTTTAGTCCAACCTTTTTCGAGGCACTCGTGGATGTCGGTACAGATCGCGGTCATTGATGATTGGCAGAATGTGGCCAGTGGCGTGGTGGATTGGTCGGTCCTTGCGGCCGTGGGCCAGGTGCATTTCCTGCACGATTACCCGGCGGATACCGCCGCCATGATCGAGCGCTTGCAGGGCTTCGAGGTCATTTGTGTGATGCGTGAGCGTTCTACCTTCGACAAAGCCCTGCTGCAAGGCCTGCCCGCGCTTAAATTGCTGGTGACCGGCGGCATGCGCAACGCCGCGATCGACATTCCCGCGGCCAAGGCCTTGGGTATCCAGGTCTGTGGCACCGACAGCTATAAACACGCGGCGCCGGAATTGACCTGGGCGTTGATCATGGCTTCCACGCGTGACCTGGTGGCTGAGGCCCATTCGCTGCGCGCCGGCCACTGGCAGATCGGCCTGGGCGGCGATCTGTATGGCAAGACCCTGGGGATTCTCGGGCTGGGCAGTATCGGCCAGAAAGTCGCGCAGTTTGCCCAGGTGTTCGGCATGCGTGTCATTGCCTGGAGTGAAAACCTCACCCCGGAACGGGCCGCCGAGTCAGGCGTGACGTGGGTCAGCAAGCAAGCCTTGTTCGAACAGGCGGACATTCTCACCGTGCACCTGGTGCTCAGTGACCGCACCCGTGGCTTGGTGGACGCGCAAGCGCTGGGCTGGATGAAGCCCAGCGCACGCCTGGTCAACACCGCGCGGGGGCCGATCGTGGATGAGCAGGCGCTGGTGCAGGCCCTCGAAAGCGGCCGCCTGGCCGGTGCGGCGCTGGACGTGTATGCCCAAGAGCCGCTGCCCGCGGATCATCCCTTCCGCCGCTTGCCAAAGGTACTGGCCACCCCGCACGTGGGCTACGTGAGCGAGCAGAATTACCGGCAGTTCTACTCGCAAATGATCGAAGACATTCAAGCCTGGGCGAACGGCGCGCCCATTCGCACGCTCGGCTAACGCACCAATGTAGTGAGTGGGCTTGCCCCACGCTGGGGCGCGAAGCGGCCCCAAAACCAAACACCTCGGTGGCACTCATTGCACCGGGTACGCCCTATAAGGAGCCCTTCGCACTCCAGCGCGGGACAAGCCCGCTCACTACAGACCCCTTCCCCAATACCAGGGCATAACGTTAAAAGTATTTTGTCCTACAAAATCTTCTCGAAAACCCTACAGGCTCTAGGATATGTCCTAGACTGATGACCGATGGGTCCGTTTCAAAACAAAAGCCCCGCGAAAAAATCGAAACTTTACAACTCTGCCATAGGTCAGGTTTAGGGTAAGGCGCGCACATGCGGTTCATACCAGATGCCGTCTATCCATTCTTTTTGAGCTAACCGTGCAACTGGCATACGCCTTGCCCCAACTATTCAAAGGGCGTTATGCGCTTGCGCCTGGCCGCAGGATGCGGTCATCGGAGCTAGTGGCAGCGGGCCATTAGCCGACCAACACGTGGAGAGAACTATGATCAGTGCCGCTGCAAGTATTCAGGGAGAGCGTGTTAGTCAGCCAGTTGGCGGGTCGACCTCTTTGGTTGACCTCAACACGGTGCGGCCGGTCCCGAGTCACAATCCCAATCGCAAGAAAGTGCTGTTTGTCACCTCTGAATTCGCCGATCTGGTGAAAACCGGCGGCCTGGGCGATGTGTCCGCTGCGCTGCCCCGCGCCATGGCTCACCTGCACGATGTGCGGGTGCTGATCCCTGGCTATCCGCAGGTGATGGAGAGCGACAACCCGATCCATATCATCGGTGAGCTGGGCGGCCACGCTGCGCTGCCGCCGTGCAAGATCGGGCGGATGGACCTCAAGGACGGCCTGGTCATCTATGTACTGATCTGCCCCGAACTCTACGAGCGTGAAGGTACGCCCTACGGCGCCAACAACGGCCGCGACTGGCCGGACAACCATATTCGTTTCGCACGCCTGGGCCTGGCCGCCGCCGACATGGCCGCGAACTTGGCGCAGATCCACTGGTGCCCGGACCTGGTGCACGCCCACGACTGGCCCGCTGGCCTGGCGCCGGCCTATATGCACTGGCGTGGGTCACGCACCCCGACCCTGTTCACCATCCATAACCTGGCGTATCAGGGCGTCGTCAGCCTGGCCTCCACGCCGGAGCTGGGCATTCCACCCCACGCCTTACAACAGGAAGGCATGGAGTTCTACGGCAAGATGTCGTTTCTCAAGGCCGGCATGGCGTATTCCAGCCATATCACCACCGTGAGCGCCACCTACGCCCAGGAAATCACCACGCCTGAATTCGGCTGCGGGCTGGATGGCTTTTTGGCCAGCAAGACCCAGCAAGGCTTGCTCAGCGGCATCCCCAACGGCATCGAAGACAGCTGGGAAACCTCCACCGACCCCCACCTGACGCACAACTTCAATATTGGCGATTGGGAAGGCAAGGCGGTGAACGCCGCGCAGGTGCGCAACCTGTTCGGCCTCCACGACTCGACAGGGCCGCTGTTCGCCGTGGTCTCGCGCCTGGTCTTCCAGAAAGGCCTGGACCTTACCGAAGCCGTTGCCAGCTTTATCGTCGAACAAGGCGGCCAGATCGCGATTATCGGCCGGGGTGAGCCTGAAGAAGAAAACGCCATGCGTGAACTGGCATTGCGCTTTCCGGGCCAGATCGGCGTGCGCATCGGCTTCAACGAGACCGACGCCCGGCGCATGTTCGCCGGCAGCGATTTCCTGCTGATGCCGTCGCGTTACGAGCCCTGCGGCCTGAGCCAAATGTACGCCCAGCGCTTCGGTTCGCTGCCCGTCGCACGTAACACCGGTGGCTTGGCTGACACCATTGAAAACGGTGTCACCGGCTTCCTGTTCAATGAGTCCACGGTCGACAGCTACAAAGAAGCCTTGAGCCGCGCGTTCAAGGTGTTTGCCTTCCCTGGCTTGCTCAACGCCATGCGCTGCCGGGCGATGACCCAACCGTTCAACTGGAGCCAGGCGGTGGAACCCTACGCCGAACTGTATGAGCAACTGGTGGCTAAAGCACTGGGGAAATCCGCTAAATAATCAAAGGGAGGTTTTTATAGATGCCGTTACGGACTCTGGAAACCTGGCCCCACGGCGCAATCATGCTGGACGCGCAACACACGCGTTTCGCCTTGTGGGCGCCAGACGCGTTTTATGTCAGCGTTGAATTGGAAAACGGCAAGTCCGTCGCCATGCTGCCCCAGGCAGAAGGCTGGTTTGAAACCGAAATAGCGTGCCCGGCGGGCACGCGCTACCGCTTCAATATCGATGGGGAGATGGACGTACCCGATCCCGCCTCCAGGGCCCAGGCCTCGGATGTGCACGGTTGGAGCGTAGTGGTCGACTCCCTCGCCTATCAATGGCGTCACAGCAACTGGCAAGGCCGCCCCTGGCACGAGGCAGTCATCTATGAACTGCACGTCGGTGCCATGGGGGGTTATGCCGGCATTGAGAAACACCTGCCACGCCTGGCCGAGTTGGGCGTTACCGCGATTGAATTGATGCCGTTGGCGCAGTTCCCCGGCGATCGCAACTGGGGCTACGACGGGGTCCTGCCCTATGCACCCCAAGCCTCCTACGGTACGCCCGAACAGCTAAAGCACCTGATCGACAGCGCCCACGAACATGGCCTGGCGGTGATTCTCGACGTGGTCTACAACCACTTCGGGCCCGACGGCAATTACCTGGGCCAGTACGCCAAGGGGTTCTTCCAGGAAGACGTGCACACGCCATGGGGCGCCGGCATCGATTTCAACCGGCGTGAAGTGCGGGACTTCTTCCTCGATAACGCATTGATGTGGTTGCTCGAATACCGCTTCGACGGCCTGCGCCTGGACGCGGTACACGCCATCGATAACCCGGAGTTCCTGAAGGAACTGGCGCACCGCGTGCGCGAGCAGGTGGACACAGGCCGCCATGTCTGGCTGATGCTCGAAAACGAGCTCAACCAGGCCGGGCTCCTGCAGCACGATTTCAACGCGCAGTGGAATGATGATTTCCATAATGTGTTGCACGTGCTGTTGACCGGCGAAACCGATGCGTATTACAGCGACTTCGCCCAAGACCCGACCGCTAAATTGGCCCGCTGCCTGGGCGAAGGCTTTATCTACCAAGGCCATACAACCCGGCATGGCCATGTGCGTGGCGAACCGAGTGGGCACCTGCCACCGAGCGCGTTCGTGGCGTTCCTGCAAAACCATGACCAGATCGGCAACCGTGCCCTGGGCGAGCGCCTGCATCAGCTTTGCTCGCCGCAGGCCTTGAAGGCGGCGACCGCCCTGCTGCTGCTGTCGCCGATGATCCCGCTGATGTTCATGGGTGATGAGGTCAACGCCAGCGAGCCTTTCCTGTTTTTCACCGATCACCATGGCGAGCTGGCCGAGGCGGTGCGTGAAGGTCGACGCAATGAATTCAAGGATTTCGCCGCGTTCCAGGACCCGGAGCGGCGCGAACGCATTCCCGATCCCAATGCCCTGCCGACCTTTTTGCAAACCACGCCCAGCTTCGACGAGAACGAACACACCCAGCTCTATCGCCAACTGCTGAGCCTGCGCCACCGGCATCTCGTGCCGCACCTGCCCGGCAGTGTCGCGCTGGGCGCTCAGGTCCTGGCCGATCACGCCGTCAGCGCCCGTTGGCGCCTGGGTAACGGCAGTGTGCTGCGGATCGACCTCAACTTGAGCGCCGTGCCGCTGGATCACCCCGCCACGGAGCCGGTCCTTTTTCAAACGCCTGCCAACGCTGGCCCATCTCTGCCGCCGTACAGCGCACGCATCACCCTATCCCCTGTTGGAGAGCACCCTTGAGTGAAGCGAACCTTGAAATACTCGCCAGCCGAGCGGGCCTGGCCGTCGATTGGATCGACGCAAACGGCCGCCCGCAACGTGTAACACCCGACGCCCTGCGCGCCGTTCTCAAAGGCCTGGGCCACCCGGCCGACAGTGACGCAGAGATCGACGCCAGCCTGCTTGAACTGGAGCGGGTGCAACAAGACAAACACCTGCCGCCCTTACTGACCATCGACAGTGGTGACGGCCTCGACCTGGCGCGCTACTTCGAACCGGACACCCTGTGCCGGGTCAGCCTGGAAGACGGCGACACCCTGGAACTGCGGCTCGATGGCAACGCCGTCCTGCCAGGCGTCATTGCCCTGGGTTATCACCAAGTGCATATCGCCGACCAGGTCTTCACCCTGGCCGTCGCCCCCACGCATTGCTACAGCGTCGCCGAAGCGGTCGATACCCAACCGGCCCGCGCCTGGGGCCTCAGCGCGCAACTGTATGGCCTGCGCCGCCTGGGCGACGGCGGTTTTGGCGATACCCTGGCCTTGGAGCACCTGGCCCGCTCGGCGGCCGAACGCGGCGCCGATGCCCTGGCCATCAGCCCGATGCATGCGATGTTCAGCGCCGACACCGGGCGCTACAGCCCGTATTCGCCATCGAGCCGGTTGTTCCTCAACAGTTTGTACGCCTCCCCGGGCTGCATCCTGGGTGAACGCGAAGTGCGCAACGCGATCGAGTCCCTCGGCCTGGAGGATGAACTGCACGCGCTGGAGCAACACACCCTGATCGACTGGCCCGCCGCTGCCAAGGCCAAGCAACGCCTGTTGCGTGCACTTTATGAAGACTTCCGTCACGGCCAACACCCACAACACGCCGACTTCCTCAGTTTCCGCCAGGCCGGTGGCGAGGCGCTGGAAAACCATTGCCGCTTCGAAGCCGTGCAAGCGGCTCGCGCAGCGGCGGGTGAAGCACTCGACTGGCGCCACTGGCCCGAAGACTGGCGCAGCCCGCAGAGCCCGGCACTGGCGCAGTTCGCCGAAGACAATCGCGATGAGATCGGCTACTTCGCCTTCAGCCAATGGCTGATCGCCCGTTGCCTTGAGCGCGCGCAACAAGCTGCGCGCGGCAGCGGCATGGGCGTGGGCTTGATCGCCGACCTCGCGGTGGGCGCCGACGGCGGTGGCAGCCAGGCCTGGAGCCGCCAGGATGAATTGCTGGCCGACCTGACCGTCGGTGCGCCGCCCGACATTCTCAACCGTGCCGGCCAGGGCTGGGGGATTTCCGCCTTCTCGCCCGAAGGTCTCAAGCGCAATGGTTTTCGCGCCTTTATCGAAATGCTGCGCGCCAACTTTGCCCATGCCGGCGGCTTGCGCATCGACCATGTGATGGGCCTGCAACGCCTGTGGGTGATCCCCATGGACGCCTCGCCGCGCGAAGGCGCCTACCTGTATTACCCGGTGGATGACCTGTTGCGGCTGTTGGCGCTGGAGTCCCACCGTCACCAGGCCATTGTGCTCGGTGAAGACTTGGGCACGGTGCCGGATGGCCTGCGTGAAAAACTCATCGCGCGCTCGATCCTGGGCATGCGTGTGTTGCTGTTCGAGCAAAACCACGAGGGCCGGTTCACGCCGATCCTCGACTGGCCGGACAACGCCCTGGCCACCACCAGCACCCATGATTTGCCGACCCTGAACGGTTGGTGGCACAGCCGCGATATCGACTGGAACATCCAGCTCGGCCTGATCGACGCGCCCACGGTGGAGCAATGGAGTGAACACCGCCTGCGCGAACGCCAGGCACTGCGCCAGGCCTTGAGCCAGGACCCGCAGAACTTCGTCGAAGAAATCCGCAATGAAACCGACCATATGATCGACGCCAGTGCGCGCTACCTCGGCCACACCCGCGCGCCCTTGGTGCTGTTGCCGTTGGAGGATGCCCTCGGGGTGGAGGAACAAGCCAACCTGCCCGGCACCACCGACACCCATCCCAATTGGCGTCGCCGCCTGCCGGGCGAGGCTTCCAGCCTGCTCGACAATGCCGGTGCCGCCCGCCGCCTCGAGCTGTTGGCCGTCGCGCGCAACCAAGCCTATGAGCGTGACCGATGAACGCACTGCCCCTGCGCGCGACCCAGCGCCTGCAATTCCATAAAGGTTTTACCCTCGATGATGCGGTGCCCCTGGTGCCGTATTTCGCCCAGTTGGGCATCAGTCACCTGTATGCCTCGCCGCTGCTCAGCGCCCGTGCCGGGTCCATGCATGGCTACGATGTGGTCGACCCCACCAGCGTCAACCCGGAGCTGGGCGGCGAACCCGCCCTGCGCCGCCTGGTCGCGGCGCTGCGTGAACACAAGATGGGCCTGATCCTCGATATCGTTTCCAACCACATGGCCGTGGGCGGCGCCGACAACCCTTGGTGGCTGGACCTGCTGGAATGGGGGCGACTGAGCCCCTACAGCGAGTTCTTCGATATTCAATGGCACTCGCCCGACCCGCTGCTCAAGGGCCAATTGCTGATGCCGTTCCTCGGCAGCGACTACGGCGAAGCCCTGCAGGCCGGCACCCTGACGTTGCAGTTCGACGCCCCCCACGGCGCGTTCTACGTTGAGCATTACGAACACCGCTTCCCGATCTGTCCAAAGGACTACGCGGCGATCCTGGGCACCGAGGCGCCGCTCAAGCCATTGGCCGAGCGCTTCACCGCCCTCGCCCATCAGGAAGACGCCTACCACGAGGCGGCGTGGCTCAAACAGGCCCTGGCTGAACGCGCCACCGAGGTGCTGCCGGCCATCGAGCAGCGGCTGACCACCTTCGACGGGCGCCAGCCCGAAGGCTTCAAGCGCCTGCATCAACTGCTGGAACAACAGGCCTACCGCCTGGCCAGCTGGCGCACGGCGGCGGATGACATCAACTGGCGGCGCTTCTTCGATGTCAACGAACTCGGCGGCCTGCGCGTAGAGCGTACCGCGGTGTTCGAAGCCACCCATGGCAAGATCTTCGAACTGATCAGCGAAGGCTTGGTGGATGGCCTGCGCATCGACCATATCGACGGCCTGGCCGACCCGCGCGGGTATTGCCGCAAGCTGCGCCGTCGCGTGGATTCGCTGGTGCCGGAGCGGCACTTGCCGATCTTCGTCGAGAAGATCCTCGGCGAGGGCGAAACCCTGCGTGAAGACTGGCAAGTGGACGGCACCACCGGCTACGAATTCATGAACCAGTTGTCGCTGCTGCAACACCAGCCGGACGGCTTCGAACCGTTGGCCGAGCTGTGGACACGCCACAGCGAACGGCCTGCGGCGTTTATCGAGGAAGCGCGGCTGGCACGCCAGCAGATCCTCAATGGCTCCCTCGGCGGTGACTTTGAAAGCGTGGCCCAGGCCCTGCTGCAAGTGGCCCGCGACGACGTGATGACCCGCGACCTGACTCTCGGGGCCATCCGCCGGGCCTTGCAGGAACTGATCGTGCACTTCCCGGTGTACCGCACCTACATCAGCGCCCGTGGCCGTAGCGCCGCCGACGACAAGGTGTTCCAGCAGGCCATGGACGGCGCGCGCACGACCTTGGGCGAAGGCGACTGGCCGGTACTTGAGCACCTGGAAAATTGGCTCGGCGGCCAGCCCTGGCGCAATCGCCCGGTGGGCCGTGAGCGCAAGATCCTCAAGCATGCCTGCGTGCGCTTCCAGCAACTGACCTCGCCCGCCGCCGCTAAAGCGGTGGAAGACACCGCGTTCTATCGTTCGGCGGTGCTGCTGTCGCGCAACGACGTGGGCTTCAGCACCGAACAGTTCAGTGCGCCCTTGGCCGACTTCCATGCGGTCAACCAGCACCGTTTGCAGACCTTTCCCGACAACCTGCTGGCCACCGCCACCCACGACCACAAGCGCGGCGAAGATACCCGCGCGCGCCTGGCCGTGCTGAGTGAGTGCGCGCCGTGGTATGTCGAACAGGTCGAGCATTGGCGCAGCCTCGCCGCGCCGCTGCGGGTTGACGCGAATACCCCGTCAGCCGGCGATGAATTGATCCTCTATCAGGCCCTGCTGGGCAGTTGGCCGCTGGACCAGGACGCCGACTTCGAGGGTTACCAGCAACGCCTGTGGCAATGGCAGCAAAAAGCCCTGCGCGAAGCCAAGTTGCAGAGCAGCTGGAGCGCGCCCAACGAAGCATATGAGCAAGGCGTCGAAGCCTTCCTCTCGCGGCTGCTGCTCACTGATGAGGGGCGCGAACTGCGCACCGCGATTGGCAACGCCGCCCAGGTGATCGCCCCGGCCGGTGCGCTCAACGGCCTGGCGCAATCCTTGCTTCGCATCACCGTACCGGGTGTGCCGGACCTGTACCAGGGCGACGAGTTCTGGGACTTCAGCCTGGTGGATCCGGACAACCGCCGCCCGGTGGATTTCAACGCACGGCAACAGGCGCTGGATACTCCGCCGGACCTCGGTGAACTGTTGTTCAACTGGCGCGACGGGCGCATCAAACAGGCGTTGATTGCTCAGGTGTTGGGCTTGCGTAAAGCCCATCCCGAACTGTTCCGCAGCGGCGCATATACACCGCTGGAAGTGGTCGGCACGCACGCCGAACGGGTGGTCGCTTTCGCCCGCGAGCATCAGGGCAAATACGTGCTGGTGGTGGTACCACGCTGGTCGCACGCGCTGCTTGAAAACGGTGTGCACCCTCAGGTCAATGCGCGGGTTTGGGGCGATACACGGGTGAAATTACCGTTCGCCGTGACAACTCAAAACTGGAAGGGACTTTTTCATACAGGCGCAGTCACACCAAACAAGGAGCTGTTGATCAGCACTGCCCTGGGGGATTTCCCGGTCAATGTCTTTATCAATCCTGATGATCAAGAAAGCTGAAATTTTCTGCGAGGAGCATTGTGATGAGTACTGAAGACAAACGCATACGCGAACTGGCACATCAGATCTGGGAGTCTGAGGGCAAACCCCACGGCGATGACGCGCGACACTGGGAGATGGCGCGCAAGCTGGCGGAAGCCGAAGCGCTGACGCCGAGCAAGCCCAAGCCCACTGCCAAGCCCAAGGCAAGCGCACCCAAGCCCCCGCCAAAATCCAAGCCGGCCGCACCGGCCGCCAGTAAGCCAGCACCACCGGCGGCGAAGAAACCACCTGCGCCGAAAAAGCCCAAGCCTTGAACCCGAGCCTCTTGCCGGCGCCGTCGGCAAGGGGTGATTTCATTTTCCATATTGTCAGCTGAAATTTCGTCAGCACGGCCGCACTCGGCCTGAAAAAAGACCTTTGCAGGAGCAACACAATGAGCAAACCCGACAAAACCCCACCGACGCCGGACAACGAGCCGTCGCGGATCCGTGAAGGTTTGCCCTTCCCGCTTGGCGCGACCTGGGATGGCCTGGGCGTCAACTTTGCACTGTTTTCGGCCAACGCCACCAAAGTGGAGTTGTGCCTGTTCGATGATTCCGGCGAGGTCGAGCTGGAACGCATCGAACTACCGGAATACACCGACGAGACCTTCCACGGCTATCTGCCCGACGCCCACCCTGGGCTGATTTACGGCTACCGCGTGTACGGTGCGTATGACCCGGCCAACGGCCACCGTTTCAACCACAACAAATTGCTGATCGACCCCTATGCCAAACAGCTGGTGGGCGAACTCAAATGGTCCGAGGCGCTGTTCGGCTACACCATAGGCCACCCGGATGACGACCTGAGCTTCGACGAACGCGACAGCGCGCCCTTCGTGCCTAAGTGCAAGGTGATCGACCCGGCCCACACCTGGGGCAACGATCAGCCGGTACGGGTGCCGTGGGACCGTACGATCATCTACGAAACCCACCTGCGCGGCATCAGCATGCGTCACCCTTCCGTCGGCGAGTCCGTGCGCGGCACCTGCGCCGGGCTGATGGAAGATGACGTGCTCAAGCACATCCGCCAGCTGGGTATTTCGTCGGTAGAACTGCTGCCGGTGCACGCCTTTGTCAACGACCAGCACCTGCTGGAAAAAGGCATGACCAACTACTGGGGTTACAACAGCATCGCGTTTTTTGCTCCCGACCCACGCTACCTGGCCAGCGGCAAAATTGCTGAGTTCAAGGAGATGGTTGCGCACCTGCACGAAGCCAAGCTCGAAGTGATCCTGGACGTGGTCTACAACCACACCGCCGAGGGCAACGAGCGCGGTCCGACCCTGTCGATGCGCGGTATCGACAACGCTTCGTACTACCGCCTGATGCCGGATGAAAAGCGTTTCTACATCAATGATTCCGGTACCGGTAACACCCTGGACCTGAGCCACCCGTGCGTGTTGCAAATGGTCACCGACTCGCTGCGTTACTGGGCGACCGAGATGCACGTCGACGGTTTCCGCTTCGACCTGGCGACCATCCTTGGCCGCTACCGCGATGGGTTTGACGAGCGCCACAGTTTCCTCGTGGCCTGCCGCCAAGACCCGGTACTGCGCCAGTTGAAGATGATCGCCGAGCCCTGGGACTGTGGCCCCGGCGGATACCAAGTGGGCAACTTCCCGCCGGGCTGGGTGGAATGGAACGACCGTTTCCGCGACACCGTGCGTGCATTCTGGAAAGGCGACGACAGCCAGTTGGCCGACTTTGCCGCCCGCATGACCGCTTCCGGCGAGATGTTCAACCACCGTGGGCGCCGCCCTTACAGCTCGGTGAACTTCATCACCGCCCATGACGGGTTCACCCTGCACGACCTGGTGTCGTACAACGACAAGCACAACGAAGCCAACGACGAGAACAACCAGGACGGCAGCAACAACAACCTGTCGTGGAACCACGGTGTCGAAGGCCCGACGGACGATCCGGAAATCAACGCGCTGCGCCTGCGGCAGATGCGTAACTTCTTCGCCACGCTGCTGCTGTCCCAAGGCACGCCGATGCTGGTGGCCGGTGACGAATTTGCGCGTACTCAGCACGGTAATAACAACGCCTACTGCCAGGACAGTGAGATCGGTTGGATCAACTGGGACCTAGACGAAGACGGCAAGGCACTGCTCAAGTTCGTCAAGCGCCTGATCAAGCTGCGCCTGGCCTATCCGATCCTGCGTCGCGGGCGCTTCCTGGTCGGCGACTACAACGAAGACATCGGCGTGAAGGACGTCACCTGGCTGGCGCCGGATGGCAACGAGATGACCACCGAACAGTGGCAAGACAGCAACGGCCGCTGCCTGGGCATGCTGATGGATGGCCGCGCCCAAGAGACCGGGATTCGCCGCCCTGGCGCCGATGCCACCTTGTTGCTGGTGGTCAACGCGCACCACGATATGGTCAATTTCCGCCTGCCGTCGGTGCCCCAAGGTGAATTCTGGACCTGCATGCTCGACACCAACGAGCCGGCCGTGCGCGGCCAGGAACGCTTTGACTTTGATCACGATTACGCGGTGACCGGCCGCTCGCTGCTGCTGTTCGAACTGCAGCGTGACGACGAGGTGTGAGATGGCTTTGCATGGATTCCTTCAGGGCTACCGGGGCTATGCGGACACGCAAGCCCTGGGCGCGGCCCTGAAGGCGCTTCAGGAGGAAGGCCTGGACCAACTGCCCTTGCCGGGCAGCGGCCAGACACTGGCGCGGTTCAGCCGCTTGGCGCAGGTGGCAGGCCATGACCTGCGCCTGTGCAAGCTGTTCGAAGGCCACACCGATGCCTTGGCGATTATTGCCGAGCTCAACAGCCCCTTGCCGCCCTTGGGCAGCACATGGGGCATGTGGGCGGCCGAGCCGCCAACGGCCAAGGTGCGTGTGCTGCAAGAGGGTCATCGCCTCAGGGTACAAGGGCGTAAAGCCTGGTGCTCCGGCGCGGCGGTGGTCAGCCATGGGTTGATGACCGCCTGGGATGAAGAAGATCGGCAGCAGTTGGTAGCGGTGCACATGGATCAACCCGGCATCACCGTCACTGACGAGGGCTGGAACGCGGTGGGCATGGCCGCCACCGGCAGTGTGGAGATTGTGTTTGACGGGGCGTGGGGGCTGGCCGTTGGTGGACCGGGCGACTACCTCGCCCGCCCCGGTTTCTGGCAAGGCGGCATCGGTATCGCCGCCTGTTGGTACGGCGCGGCGCAACGGCTGGCGGAAGTCTTGCGCGAACATTGCGGCAAGCGCCCCGAGCCGCACGCCCTCGCCCACCTCGGCGCCGTCGACAGCGTATTGAACAGCGCTGCCTGCGTACTGCGCGCCAGCGCCGAACAGATCGACCGCGCACCCAAGGCCGACGCCAGGGAACTGGCTCAGCAGACCCGTGCCTGCATCGAAGACACCATTGAGCAAGTGATGCACCACGTCGGCCGCGCGGTCGGCGCGGGGCCTTTCTGCAAGGACCCGCATTTTGCCCAATTGATGGCGGACTTGCCGGTGTATATGCGTCAGAGCCATGCCGAGCGCGACTTGGCAGGCCTCGGAGCATTGGTCGCAGACGACTCCACAGGGAGGTGGCAGTTATGAAACCCAACCCGATTGTGGGCCAGGGCACGCCGCTGCATCACTGGCAGGCCTCAGCGAAAATGGCCGAGCTGCCCCACATCAGCGTCGAACAATTGGTTCCCGAAGGGCATCGTGCCGTGATAATCGCGCCCCATCCGGATGATGAAGTGCTGGGGTGCGGCGGGTTGATGCAGGGATTGGCGGCGCTGGGCCGGCCGATCCAGCTGATTTCGGTGACCGATGGCAGCGCCAGTCACCCCGGCTCGCAGCGCTGGTCGGTGGAGCGCCTGAGCGTGGTGCGCCCTCAAGAGTCCGCCCAGGCCCTGCATCGCCTCGGCTTGCCACTGCACAGCCTGAAATGGCTGCGCGCAGGGTTTGCCGACAGCCAGGTGGCCGCTCGCGAAGCGGAACTCGCCGCGTTTATCCAGCGCTACCTCAAACCCACCGATGTGGTGTTCACCACCTGGCGCGAAGACGGCCATTGCGACCATGAGGCCGTCGGCCGTGCCAGCGCCAAGGCTGCCCAGGCGGTAGGCGCCACCCTGTATGAGTTGCCGGTGTGGACCTGGCACTGGGCAACCCCGGAAAACAGCCTGGTGCCCTGGCACCGCGCGCGCAAGATCCCGCTGACCGGCGAAGCCGTGGCCCGTAAGCGCCACGCCATCCATGCGTTTGCCAGCCAACTGGAAGGCGACCCGCAGATCGGCCTGGCGCCCGTGCTCGCGCCCTATGTGGTGGAGCGCCTGTTGCAACCCTTTGAAGTGGTATTCGTATGAGTGTGGCTACGCCTTACTTCGACCAACTGTTCGCCGAAAACGACGACCCCTGGGCCTTTCGCCAACGCTGGTACGAGCGACGCAAACGCGCGATGACCTTGGCCATGCTCACGCGGCCTCGCTATGCCTCGGTGTTTGAACCGGGTTGCGCCAATGGCGAACTGAGTTTTGAGCTGGCCGCCCGCTGTGATCGCCTGTTGTGTTGCGACACTGCCTCGGCGGCCGTGGCCCTTGCGCGCAGTCGCTTGCTCGGCTTCCCCCATGCCGAGGTGCAGCAGAGCCGTTTGCCCGAGCAGTGGCCCACCGGCCGGTTCGAGCTGATCGTGCTGAGCGAGTTGTGCTACTACCTGGATGCCGAAGACCTCTGCCGGTTGATCGATCGCGCCCGCGCCTCGTTGACCGCCGACGGCCAGTTACTGGCCTGCCATTGGCGTCCACCTATCGCAGGCTGCCCGCAAACCGCCGAAGAGGTGCATGCCTTGCTGCAGCAACGATTGGCGATGCCGCAGGTGGCCAGCTATCACGAACATGACTTTCTGCTCGACCTGTGGAGCTGCGATGGCACCTCGGTCGCTACCCTTGAGGGCCTGCGATGATCGGCATTCTGATCCCGGTACATAACGAAGAGGCGTTGCTGGGCGACTGCCTGAAAGCGGCACTGATCGCCGCGGCCCACCCTGGCCTGTTGGGCGAAGCGGTGACTATCCTGGTCGTGCTCGACAGTTGCAGCGATGGCAGTGCCGCGATTGCACATGCCTACCCGGTGCAGTGCCTGGAAGCCCAGGCGCGCAATGTGGGCCATGTGCGGGGTGTGGGCGCACGTCACCTGCTCAATCAAGGTGCGCGCTGGATCTCCTGCACCGATGCCGACAGCCGGGTGGCGCCCGATTGGCTGGTGGCCCAACTGGCACTGGGAGTGGACGCGGTATGCGGCACCGTGACGGTGGATGCCTGGAGTGAAGATTTCGACCCGGCGGCGCAGATTCGCTATCACCAAGGCTATGAGGCGCGGGACGGTCATCGGCACATCCACGGTGCCAACCTGGGGGTAAGCGCCGGCGCTTATATTCGCGCCGGTGGTTTCGACCCCCTGCCGTGCCATGAGGATGTCCAATTGGTGCGCAACCTTGAGTTGTGCGGCGCCTCTATCGCGTGGAGCCACACCCCGCAAGTGATCACCAGTGCGCGCCTGGACGCCCGTGCACAAGGCGGTTTCGGCGACTATTTGAAGACCCTGATGCACGCCACTTAAAAAAACGACGTTACAAAATGTGAAACCCGGCAATCCTTGTCTATGCTGAGGACGCCTTGCTGGCATTCCTGGAGTGGAATGCCATGCCATCACCGCGGCGGAGCCTGCGGTGAATAAAAGAGCGTCGTCCCGTCAACGGGGCACGACCCAGCATCAACCGACAAGGATGTGACACCCATGAAGCTTGCTTCCTTAAGCGACGGCCGTAGCGGCCCTGCTCAAATCTGGAACAGCGCCCCACAGCTGGCGCAAATCCCGCCCATTACCCCTTCCGCTTTGGTGCCGCGCGGCGCACGCGTGGTGATTATCGCCCCTCACCCCGGCGACGAAGTATTGGCCTGCGGCGGCTTGCTGCAGTTACTCAGCACGCGGGAACATCCGCTGCAACTGATCTCCATCACCGACGGCAGCGCCAGTCATCCAGGTTCCAACGTGTGGCCAGCCAGCCGCCTCAGCGTGATCCGCCCCCAGGAAAGTGCCGAGGCCCTGCGCCGCCTGGGCATGCCGCTGCACAGCCTGAAGTGGATCCGCGGCGGCTTTTGCGATAACGCCCTCGCCGCCCGCGAACCGCAGCTGAGCCCTTTCATTGCGCGTTACCTGCAACCGGGTGATGTGGTGTTCAGCACCTGGCGCAATGACGGCAATGAGGACCACGACGCCGTCGGCCGTGCCAGCGCCAAGGCCTGCAGCCTGGTCGGCGCGCAGCTGTACGAACTGCCGATCTGGGCCTGGCACTGGCCTGCCCGCGAAGGGGCGATCATCCCCTGGCAGCGCGCGCGCAAGGTGCGCCTGGACACCTGGAGCGTGGCGCGCAAACTCCATGCCGCCCATGCCTACGCCAGCCAATTGGCCGGTGACCCGGAGATCGGCCTGCCACCGATGCTGGCCCAGGTGTTGCTGGAAAGAATGCGCGAGCCGTATGAGATCGTGCTTACGTAGGCTCCCCACTCGTCTACACCTGTCAGTTCTGACAGTAGCGCCCTGCGCGATGTGTGGCTAGGGTGCAAAACAGGCTGCACAGGTTGAGGTGCAGTCGAGAAAGCCATGCCAACCCTTTGCACTGGCCGGTGTTTTCAGAACTGGGTAATCCGCTGTCCCTGCTCCGTATCGCGCATCACGTTGTCATGGTCTGGCCCGTACCTGCCTTTGCAGGTGCCGGGGCACCTTCCCCTCAAGTGAGGACGGATCATGCGCATGCGGACACTCTCGTGGTTGTACCTGATCGTCATGGCGGCGGTGCCTGGCGCCTCTAATGCGGCGTGCACCCTCAACACCACGGCCGGCGATGACACCTCTACCTGTGATAGCGCCACGGCTCCTGGGTTTGCCGACACGGGAGGCAACAACACCCTCACTGTCACGCAGACGGGCCGGATTACCGGCAATGTCACCTTTGGCGCCGGCAATGATCTGGTGGATGTGAACGGACCCAGTGCCGGGATTGATGGGAACCTCGACCAGGGCGACGGCGCCAATATCTTCAGGCTCAACCTGGGGAACATAACGGGATCCGTGACCCAGGGCGCGGGCACGGACGTGGCACAGATTTCGGGTGGCCAAGCCGGTGCGGTGCGCCAGGGCACGGGTATCGATAATTTTTCCATGAGCGGCGGCACCGTTGCCCTGCTGGAGCAGGGCGACGGCCTGGACGACTTCTTCATGAGCGGCGGAACGATCACCGGGGCGTTCGAGGACGGTGACCGTGCCAGCATGACCGGCGGCAGCATCGGGCGCGTCGATATGAAACTCGACGACAATATTTTTGATATGTCGGGAGGCCGCATCATCGGCAACCTGGTGACCGGCTTCGGCAACGACACCGTGCTGATTTCGGGCACGGCGTTCGTGGGCGGCAATATCAGTGTCAGCGGCGGTAACGATCAAGTGACCGTTTCGGGTGGCGAGGTCAATGGCCAGATACTGCTCAGTTTCGGCAACGACGCCTTCATCTGGACGGGCGGCAATCTGCATTCATCCGTGCTGATGGGCGCCGGGGACGACAGCGCACGCCTCCAGAACCTGACGGGTTCTCAAGTGGCCGCCGCGCAACTGCTGGAGGGTGGCCTGGGCAACGACACGCTGACCCTGGACACCACCACCGTCGGGAATCCGCAACTGTTGACGCAATGGGAAACCATTCAGCTGGACAACGCTTCAACGCTGACGTTGGGAGGCACGCTCAAGCTGGGTGACAGTGGGACAGGCACCGGCACCCTGGGGCTGGATGGCACAAGTCGGCTGCTGGTCAACACGGGCGTGATCGAAGCTTTTACCGCCGGCCAGTGGGTTGCCGTCAACAACAGCGGCCTGATCGATATGACCACCGGCAGCGCCAGCGCCCGCG
Source organism: Pseudomonas marginalis (assembly GCF_001645105.1). Classification (GTDB taxonomy): domain Bacteria; phylum Pseudomonadota; class Gammaproteobacteria; order Pseudomonadales; family Pseudomonadaceae; genus Aquipseudomonas; species Aquipseudomonas petroselini. Next base: position 164,212 of record NZ_LKEG01000036.1, on the reverse strand, counting down.
ATACCTTGACCATTAACGGCAACTACACCGGCAACGGCGGGCGACTGGCCCTGCAAAGCGTTTTGGCCAGCGACGGTTCACCCAGCGACAAACTGGTGATCAACCAGGGCACGCTAGGGGGCACCACGGCAATCAGCGTGACCAACCTGGGCGGCGCAGGCGCAGCGACGTTGCAGGATGGTATCCAAGTGGTGCAGGTACTCAACGGCGCCACTGGCAGTGCCGCTGCCTTTCGCCTGGCAGGCCCGGTGTCCGCAGGGGCGTTCGACTATCGCCTGTTCAAGGGCGGTGTCACGGCGGGCACGGCCGATAACTATTACCTGCGCTCCAGCGTCCCGGTACAGCCCACCGACCCCATCATTATCGTGCCCTTGCCGGGCCCCGGTGAGGAGCCCCTGCCCCCCAACCCAGGCGTTGAACCGATCCCCCTCTACCGCAAAGAAGTGTCGATCTACGCGGTGCTGTTTCCGGCTGCGGACCAGATCGTGCGCGCCATGCTGGGGACCTATCACGAACGCCTGGGCGACCAGGGCCAGCAACTGGCCGGCAACAGCCCAGTGGGCTGGGGTCGATTCTATGGCAGCAGCAGTCGCCAAGGCTTCGCCGGGACTGTCAGCCCCACGCTGGACAGCAGCGTCCAGGGTTTTCAAGTGGGACGTGATGTCTACGCCGACACCGACGACGGTGGCCGCACCCAGCGCGCCGGGGTGTTTGTGGGCCATAGCACACTCAAAGGCAACGTCAAAGGCTTCAGCGGCGGCTGGCAAGGCAGGGACGCCGGCAAAACCACCTTGCGCGGTGACAGCCTGGGGGTTTACTGGACGCTGATCGGTGCCCATCAGGCCTATGCGGACCTGGTGCTGATGGGCACCCGCTTTAATGGCAACAACGAGTCGGATCGTGGCGTGAAGATGAAGACCCGTGGACATAACGTGACGGCATCCGTGGAAGTCGGCTGGCCACTCCAGGTCACCCGGACCTGGACCGTCGAACCCCAGGCTCAGTTGATCGTTGGCAAGACCCGGCTCGACAGCCAGAACGACGGTATTTCCGACGTTAAGTATGACGCCGATACCGGCGTCACCACGCGCCTGGGTGTACGTCTGCGCGGCGACTACAAGGTCGGTGGCCTGCCCTTGCAACCCTATGTGCGCGCAAACGTATGGCACGCCCGTGCCGGGGACAATAGCGTGATTTACAACCAGGCCACCCGTATCGACACCGAACAAAAAGCCGCGACGATGGAGCTCAGCCTGGGGGCCACGCTACAGGTCGCTCAAGGTGTGAGCCTGTACGGCGAAGTCGGTTACAACCGCAATCTGGATAGCAACACCTATAACGGCCGCGAAGGCACAGTGGGTGTAAGGGTGGCGTTCTAGGTGTGTATCGGCCCACGCGCAAAGGCCCGAGGCGTTTGCCAAGGCGATCATTGGCGCGGGTCACCTGTGACCGAATCGGCTGCCTTCATCCAATGGGCGCCCCGATAGCGCGAGAGCTGGTAGGCAATTCCCAGCCAGATGAACCAGGCTGGCATCACATACAGCGCCAGGCGTGTGTCCGGCCGCAACGCCAGCAGGCCGAGTACAAACAGCAGAAACGTCAGGGAAAACCAGGCCATCGGTACACCGCCGGGCATCTTGTAGAGGGATTTGGCGTGCAGGTCCGGGCGTTTTTTGCGGTAGGCGATGTAGGACGCGAGGATGGTCGACCAGGTAAAGATCACCAGGATCGCCGACACCGTCGACACGATGGTGAAGGCGGTCATCACCTCCGGCACCACAAACAGCAACACCAGCCCCAAGAGCATCAGCAAGGTGGTAAATGCCAGGCTGATAAACGGCACGCTGCTGCTCGAGAGGCGCCGGAAGATCCCCGGTGCGTCGCCCAGGTCGGCCAACCCGAACAACATGCGGCTGGCGGAAAACACCCCGCTGTTGGCCGAGGATGCCGCCGAGGTGAGTACCACGAAATTGACGATGCCCGCGGCGGCGGGGAAGCCTGCCACCAGGAACAACTCCACAAACGGACTCTTGCTTGGCGAGACCTGCTGCCATGAAGTCACCGCGATGATGCACGCCAGGGCCAGCACGTAGAACAGGATGATACGCAACGGGATCGAGTTGATCGCCTTCGGTAAGGTGCGCTCCGGTGCACGGGTTTCGGCGGCGGCGGTGCCGATCAGCTCGGTGCCGGCGAAGGAAAAGATCGCCATCTGGAACCCGGCAAAAAAGCCGAACAGGCCATTGGGAAACGCCGCCTGTTTATCCAGCAAATGGGTCAACGACGCGGTAACGCCGGTGGGCGAGACAAACGAGCTGGCGATCAGCACCACACTGACGCCGATCAAGGTCACCACGGCGATGATCTTGATGATGGCAAACCAGAACTCCACTTCGCCAAACAGCTTGACCGTCAATACGTTCAACGCGAACAGCGTGAGCAGCATGCCCACGGCGGGCATCCACGCCGGCACATGGGGAAACCAGTACTGGAAGAACCCGCCCACGACCACCGCATCCCCCACCACGGCCACGCTCCAGCTCAGCCAGTACGACCAGCCCAGGAAGAACGCCGCACGCGGCCCCAGGTACGCACCGGCAAAGTCGGCGAAGCTTTTGAAGTTGAGGTTGGAGAGCAGCAGCTCGCCCATGGCGCGCATCACGAAATACACGAAGAGCCCGATGATCATGTAGATCAGGATGATCGAGGTGCCGGACAGCGCGATGATCTTGCCGGAGCCCATGAACAGGCCAGTGCCGATCGCACCGCCCATGGCCATCAACTGGATATGGCGGTTGCTCAGGGTGCGTTGCAACGCAGGCTTTTCATAAAGCCCGGACGTGGATGTTTTCATCACAAAACCTCTTGTTATGTTTTTGAGTTTTGGCAGAAGAAAAGACGACAGGGTGTTGTTATTGGGATTTGCTTTCGAAACCGTGCAGCACGTTGACGGCATTGATGCCGATCTCATCAACCATGTAGCCGCCTTCCATCACGAACAGCGTGGGCACGCCGACGCTGGCGATGATTTCGCCCATGCCGAGGAAGTCCTGGCTGTCGAGAAGGAAATGGCTGATGGGGTCGTCCTTGAAGGTGTCGACGCCAAGGGAGATCACCAGCACTTCGGGCGCAAAACGGCGCAGTTGCTGGCAAGCGTCGACCAGGGCGGTTTGGTAGTGGGCCCAGGTGGTGTTTTTCGGCAACGGGTAATTCAGGTTGAAGCCCTCCCCCGCACCTGCGCCGCGCTCATCACGGGCACCGGAAAAATACGGGTAGGACACCGCCGGTTCGCCGTGCAGGGAGATGAACATCACGTCCGGACGGTCGTAGAAAATATTCTGCGTACCGTTGCCATGGTGAAAATCCACATCCAGCACGGCCACGCGCTTGGCGCCTTGGGTGATGGCGTGCTGCGCAGCAATGGCGGCGTTGTTGAGGTAGCAGTAACCACCCATGTATTCGCGGGCCGCGTGATGGCCCGGTGGGCGACACAGGGCGAAGGCGCTGTAGTGGCCCTCATCGAGCAGCGCCAGGCCGGTCAGGGCGATGTCCGCGCTGGTCTTTACCGCCTCCCAGGTGGTGCTGGTGATCGGTGAGCCGGCGTCCATGGCGAAGAACCCCAGCTTGCCGTCAATGAAGTCCGGCACCCGTTGGTTGGCCAGGTCGCGTACTGGCCACACCAGGGGCAATGCGTCATGACTGCGGCCGATGGCGGTCCATTCATCCCAAGCGGTTTCAAGGAACGTGACGTAGCGTTCGCTGTGAGCGGCGACGTAACAGCCCCGGTCAAAGCGGCGTGGCGTGATGATATCGCCCAGGCCAACCTGCCTGACGCGGTCACGCACGGTATCGGCACGGCTTGGTTGCTCGAACGAGGGCTTGAGCACGCCGTCCTTCAGTTCGGTGCCATGGTGCAAACGGTGGTCTTCACTAAATACAGTCAACATGTGTGGGCATCCGCCAGTAAAAGACAGGGTCTATTTTGTTCTGACGACGCAGGGCTTTCTTTGCTTTTACTTCTGCCACTGGTAGCTTTATCGGGTGTTTTTACCCTTGTGATTGCCCTATATGAAAAATAAAACCAAACAGGTCGTTCTTGATGACACCGATCTCGCCATCCTCGCCCTGCTGCAAGCAGACGCCAGTATTTCCAACGCGCAATTGAGTGAGCGGCTATCCCTGAGCCTCACGCCCTGCTGGCGCCGCCGCAAACGCCTGGAAGAAGAAGGCGTGATCAAGGACTACCAGGCCAACCTGGATCGCAAGATGCTCGGGCTGGATATCCTGGCTTTCGTGCATGTGCGTTTCGCGATCCATACCGACCATGCGCCCGACGCCTTCGAGGCGGTGGTGAGGGAGCTGCCACAGGTGTTGTCGTGCCATAAGATCACCGGCGATGCCGATTACCTGTTGCAGGTGCTGGCGGAGGATCTGGACAGCTACAGCGAGTTTGTCGAGAGCGTGTTGCGGCGCCAGTTAGGGATTGCGTCGATTCAGTCGAGCCTGGCGTTGAGGGAGGTCAAGGCGACGAGTCGCGTGGCCATTTCAAAGCGTGAATGAGGGTCATACAGAGGGTGCGGTATGGCTAAATGCCGCCACCCAGATGTGAAAAATTCGTTAACTAATTCTCCCCTAAGGGTTTTTCCTACAGACTCAATCTGCCAAACTGATGCGAATAATTATCATCATCTTTATTATTCGCCAGGGACGGCATTCGGGGAGAGTCAGTTTCATGTCTGTGCAACAACACGGCGGCAAAGGTTTTTCACCCAGTTTGATGGCGTTGGCGGTCTGTCTTGCTGCTTCACACGCGGCCTTCGCCGCCGAGGCTGAAAAAGCCGCAACACTGGAGCTGGGTGCCACCCAGATCAGCAGTGAACAGTTGGGCCAGACCACCGAAGGCACACAGTCTTACACCACTGGCGAGATGGCCACTGCGACCAAGCTCCCCTTGACCATGCGCGAGACACCCCAGGCGGTTACGGTGATCACCCGTCAGCGCATGGATGACCAGGCCATGACCAGCGTCAACGACGTGGTCAAGAACACCCCCGGCCTGTTCCTCAGCCAATCCAGCGGCCCCGGCCGGCAGACGTACAGTTCGCGCGGCTTCGACATCGACAACATGATGTTCGATGGCATTCCCAGCGCCTATTCTGGCTACGCCAACAGTGTGCAACCCAACCTGGCGATGTTTGACCGCGTGGAAGTGATTCGCGGCGCCACAGGCCTGGTCACCGGCGCCGGCAACCCTTCGGCGGCAATCAATTTTGTGCGCAAGCGCCCCACTGCTACGCCCCAGGTGTCGATCACCGGTGCAGCCGGCAGCTGGGACGATTATCGAGGCGAATTCGACGCCTCAAGCGCCTTGAATGACAGCGGCACCTTGCGCGGCCGCGTGGTGGGTTCCTACCGCGACGCCAATAGTTTCCACAAAGGGGAAGAAAGCGACCACGGCCTGTTCTACGCCATTGGTGAGGCCGACCTCAGCGAAAACACCACCGCCACCCTGGGCTTCTCGCGCCAGGAAGACCAGACCAACTTTTTCTGGGGTGGCTTGCCCATCGGCACCGATGGCCACCACCTGAACCTGCCCCGCTCCACCAACCCAGGCTCTGACTGGGAAAACAAAAAACTGACCATCGACACGGTATTTGGTGACATCGAGCATCGCTTCGACAACGGCTGGAAACTCCACGTCGCGGGTTCGTCGTCACAGTTGGACGGGGTATTCACCGGTACCTACCAATCCCGCTACCAGACCACGCTCGCGCGCACTGCCTACCAATCGCACCAGGACGACAAGCAATACGGTCTGGACACCTTCTTCAGCGGCCCGGTCGACGCCTTCGGCCGCACCCATGAAGTGGTGGTCGGCACCAGCAAACGCATCTACGACGCGACGTCCAAGGAATACAGCCCTTACGACACCAACTACCCGCTCAACGGGGCAAAGCCGGACTTCGTGCGCGACGGCAAAGGCCACAGCATCACCACTCAGGATGGCGTGTACCTGACCACACGGCTGAACCTGGCGGACCCGCTCAAGGTAATCCTCGGGGCACGCGTGGATTGGTATGACTACGACGATCGTCAGGGCGACGGCGACTACAAAGTCACCCGTAACCTCACGCGCTACGCGGGCGTTATCTATGACCTGAATGATCAATACTCGGTCTATGCCAGCTACACCGACATCTTCACACCGCAGACAAATCGAGACTTTTCGGACAAACCGTTGGAGCCCATCGTCGGCGAAAACTACGAAGTCGGTATCAAGGGCGAATACTTCAACGGAGCACTCAACGCCAGCCTGGCCGTGTTCCAGATCGACCAGAAAAACCGCGCAACGCTGCCGGACAGCCAAGTCGGATGCCCGATCACGGCCTGTTATGAAGCCTCGGGCCTGGTACGCAGCCAAGGGATCGACCTTGAACTGCAAGGCGCGCTTACTGAGAACTGGCAAGTTGGCGGCGGCTTCACCTACATCCGTGCGCATTACATCAAAGACACCAAGCCGGCCAATGACAACCAGCGCTTCGACACCGACACGCCGGAGCGTCTGTTCAAGCTCACCACGTCCTACCGCTTCCAGGGCCCGCTGGAAAAACTGCGTATCGGTGGCAACATCTACTGGCAGAGCCGCATGTACAACGACGTGGTCCTTGCCAACAGCACGACCTATCGCCTGGAACAAGGCAGCTACGCGGTTGCGGACGTCATGGCCGGTTACCAAGTGAACAAGCACCTGGACCTGCAACTGAACGTGAACAACATTTTCGACCGCACCTACTACTCGGCAATCGCCACCAGCCCGATCTGGGGATCCACCGACACCTACGGCAACCCGCGCAGCGTTGGCGTCACGGCCAAATACAGCTTCTGATCACAGCCCGATAAACGGCTACCCACCCGGGTAGCCGCTCCTCAAGTCCCTCCTCCTGTTGCCGATAACCGTTTTGCATCGCTCAATCCAATAAAAACCAAGCACACCTAATTCGCGCCAACCTGCCCCTCGTTTTGTTTCGGCCAGACCACATGGAGTAAGTGTGAATGCCCATCCGCACGCGTTTTTTCGAGCACTACCGCAAGGCCGACCGCATCATGCTGGCGCTGATCTGGCTGATGTTCCTGTTCTCACTGGGCCTGGCGTTCTGGCATGACACGTTGATTCAAGCGGCCATCGTCGGCGGCGGCACCAGCGTGGTGCTGACCGCGCTCTACCGCGCCATCGGTGGCACCCGTGTGATGCGTTGCGCCCTCGGCGCGGGCTTGATGGTCATGGCGGCGCTGCACATCAACCAGGCGCAGGGCGTGATCGAAGCGCACTTCGGGATCTTCGCACTGTTGGCAGTGCTGACGTTTTATCGCGACTGGCTGCCGATCCTGGTCGCAGCGGCCACGATCGCCGTGCACCACGTGGTGTTCCATGCGCTGCAACATCAAGGCTTCCCGGTATTCGTGATGGATCATCACGGCGGTTGGGCCATGGTGTTTGTCCATGCGTTCTATGTCGTGATGGAAACCATCGCCCTCCTCTACCTGGCCGTGCACAGCCAGGCTGAAGCGGTCGAGAGCCAGGAGATGCTGGAAAAAATGCTGGCGGTTACTTCCCAGCTGACGGTTGAAACCGCCGAAGGTGACGCGGGCAAGGTGCACGTCTCCCTCGCCAAGCGTTTCGACCACTTCCTGCAGCAGCTTACCGGCCTGATCGACGGCGTCGCCCGTGACTCCCATGGCCTCGGCCAACTCGGCCAGGAACTGGCCAGCGCCAGCGGCACCCTGGAAAAAGGCGCGCGGCACCAATTGGCGGAAATCACCCAGATGACCGGCTCGATGCAGCGCATGGAAGACGCCATGGGCCACATCGCCGTGCACGTGGAGCAAGCGGTGGATCACGCCGGCAAGGCCCGCCAACAGATCCTGCGCGGCCAGGAAAGCGTGGGCCGCGCCCAGCAGGAAATCACCCAGTTGGCCTCACGTCTCAACGGCACGCATGAGACGGTACAAGGCCTGGCCGTGCAGGCCGAACAGATCGGCACCGTGCTAGAAGTCATCAGCAGCATCGCCAACCAAACCAACCTGCTCGCCCTCAACGCTGCCATCGAGGCCGCCCGTGCCGGCGAGCAAGGCCGTGGTTTTGCGGTGGTCGCCGACGAAGTCCGCAGCCTGGCGCAACGCACAGCGGTGTCCACCCAGGAAATCAAAACCATCATCGAGGGTTTGCAGCACGGCAGCCGCCAAGCCGTCGAAGCCATGCACGACAGCCGCCAAGGCGTGGAGCGGTGCGTGGAAGACAGCCAGGTAGCGGTCGAAATGTTGCGCGCGGTGGGCAATGACATCGCGCACATCGACGACCTGAATGGCCGGATTGTGACCACCACACGCGAGCAAACCTCGGCAAACCTGGAGATTGTCGGCCGGCTGCAGTCGGTGCAAAGCATTGCGCAAAACACCGCCGACGATGTTGAAACCCTGGCCAGAAGCAGTGAGCGGTTGCCGCCGATTGCGGTGCGGTTGGATGCGCTGGGGCGACGGTTTCATCCATGATTTTTAGCGCGGTTCAACCCTCGGCAACGACCTCGCGCACGAAGTCTTCGTAGGTGCGCAACGGGTGCCCAATGAGGGCCTCAAGCATTTCGACCGTGCCTTCAACGGCGTGCATGCCAAAGGTCTGGATACCCGCCATCATCAGGCGCATGTCATACGCCAGCCAGCTGGGGCCTTAAGAAGCCAGCTGTGCTTCGAACGCGGCCAAGTCATCCCCACCGTAGGCGATCTCGCGGCCTAGCGCCGCACTCCAGGTCTTCGCCACGGAGGCACCGGTGAGCGCTTGCGGCCCAACCAATTCCAGCGTTACACGACCCAGCGCCGAGGGCGCTGTGTCGCGTCGCAGCAGTTCTGCGACCGCGACATCAGCGATATCGCGCGCGTCAATCATCGACACGCCCGCCGCGCCGATCGGCATCGGGTATACCGAGTAGGCCTGAATGGTCTGTTGCACCCGGCGGTCGTTTTGCATGAAATAAGCTGGACGCAAGACCGTTACAGGCATGTCGAGGCGCTCGATCATGCGCTCAACCGTCTGCTTGCCGGTGAAGTGCGGGACGTTGGTGAATGTGTCGGCATGAATCACCGACAAATAAACGATACGTTCGATACCCGCCTCACGCGCCAGGTTCAGCGTGATCAGGGCTTGAGTGACCTCGTCGGGCGTCACGGCATTGAGCAGGAACAAGGTACGTACCGACGCGAGTGCAAGGCGCATCGACGCGACGTCAGTGAGGTCTGCGACAACTTCAGTGACGCCGGCCGGAAACTCCCGCTTGCCCGCTTGGCGCACAAGGGCTTTGACCTCGGCGCCCGCGCCAGCCAGGCCTTGAGTGATCAGTGAACCAAGGGTGCCCGTGGCGCCAATAACCAGAATGCTCATGTTTGTAACTCCTGCAGTGGGTTTAGAGTGGATCAGCGAGTGAAATCCGCAACAACCTTGCCCGTCCGTGAAACGGTGCGATTGCGTGCGAGTGCATCGGGATATCGGAGAAGCCGACGACGTCGTCCTGCGGCAACACCGTTGGAGACTGCTCATTGGAAATGCCTCATGGCGTGTCCCGATGACGAGACAGTAATTCGTTGCACTTCCAAAACGAAGACCACAAAATCCAGACACCTCGTTTCACATATGGAACACCCATGAACCTGAACGCGCTGATTGATTTCACCCTCGTCGCCACCCATTCGGGGCTGGGCAAGGCCAGCCGCGCGAGCGGTATTTCCAAAGCCACCTTGTCGCGCCGAATCAGCGACCTTGAAGAACAACTGGGCGTGAGGCTGATCGAGCGCAGCGCACGTGGCCTGAAACTCACCGAAGCCGGTGAGGCGCTGATGTCTCGAACTGAAGGCCCGCTGAGTGAAGTGACCGACGCCATGACCGCCGCACGCGAAGGCGTTTCAACACCGCGCGGACGTCTACGGGTCGCGGCCCCGATTCTGTTCTCGCAACTGGCGATGGGGCGTATCGGCGCCGAATTCTGTGCGGCCTATCCGGAGGTGTTTATCGAGGTGGTGTCGGAAGATCGACGGGTGGACCTGGTGGAGGAACAATTTGATGTCGCCATTCGAATCAACCCAAGCCCGGACAGCAGCCTGGTCGGACGGTGCTTCGCCAAGGACCGGCTGATCGTGGTGGCGGCGCCTGAACTGCTCAGGCCGATGCCCGGCGCGATCCGATCCGTGCCCGCGATTGTGACGTCGACTTTCCAGCCCACCCACTGGCGTCTTGACGGCGGGCAGTTGGTCTTGGAGCCGGTCCCGACCATGCAGTTCTCTTCGCTGTTGATGGTCCGCGATGCCGCTGTCGCCGGTGGCGGTGCGGCGCTCATCCCACAGTCCATCGCCTGGAATCAGCTTGCCCGCGGTGAGTTGGTTCAGTGGGGAACGGTGTCGGGTGTAGAGCCGGCGCTTTGGGTCTTACACACCTCCAGGCGGCTTGCGGCGCCGAAGGTTCGCGCATTCGTCGACTTCATGTGTGATCACTATTCAGACATGTCGCTTGTTCTGAGGGGATAGGACTGATTAAACGCCGAGGGCGGGTGGTCTGGCCCGTAGACATACGACAACCACCGACGAAAGCGGGGTGAATGCTGGCCATGGGCCGAAAATCACCCTTCAATGAAAACGCTCGGCGAACCGCAAAAACTCAGAATGGTAGCCGTTATATAAACGCTTGCCCTTGCTCCTTCGCCTCAAACGCGCTACAAATCCCACCCTCAAGTTGTACGACAACCTAAAAATAAATCGCCATCCTCGACGATGGTGCCCACTGTTCGAGCCTTCTCATGACAGCCCTTGCCGCCACGCAAACCACACCCGCCCCCTTCTCCCGCCCCATCGCCGTGTTGATTCTGCTGTGCATGGGCTGTGCCTTCGCCGGCAACCACATTGCGGCGCGCGTAGCCTTCGATGATGGCGCCGGTGTGTTGCTGGCTATTCTGATGCGTTCGGGCGGCACCTTGCTGGTGCTGGCCGTGCTGGTGCTGTGGCAACGCCAAAACCTGCGCCTGCCGGCCGGGGCATGGCGCTGGCAAGTGCTGCTGGGACTGCTTATCGCCACCCAAAGCCTGTGCCTCTACTCCGCCGTCGCCCGCGTGCCGGTGGCGCTGGCGTTGCTGGTGGGCAACGTGTTCCCGATCCTGCTCGCCCTGCTCACCTGGGCATTCGGCGGCCCACGCCCGACGGCGCGTACCGCCTTGCTGATGGGCTTGATTCTGGTCGGCCTGGTGTTTGTCCTGGACGTACCCGGCCGCCTTTCAAGCAGTGCCGAGATCGGCCCGCAATGGCTGCTCGGCGTCAGCCTGGCATTCTGCGCCGCCTTCGTGTTCGCCTGCGCGCTGTGGATCACCGATCACAAGTTGTCCCAGGTTCGCGGTTCAGTGCGCAGCCTGCTGACGATCTTCATCGTGTTCAGCAGCGTCAACCTCGCGGGCCTCAGCGGCGCCCTTCCGGGCGGCCTGAACCCACCGGCAAGCAGTACCGGCTGGCTGGCGCTCGCGACGTTGGTGGTGCTGTATGGCACCGGTTTTATCGTGCTGTTCATGTCGGTCCCACGCCTGGACATGCCGCGCAATGCGCCGGTCATGAACATTGAGCCGCTGGCGACGCTGTTGATGGGCTGGATCGTGCTCGATCAAATGCTAAACGCCGGGCAGATGCTCGGCGGCGTCATCGTGGTGACCGGGATTGTGCTGCTGACTTACCGCAAATCTGCCCGCTAGCGATAAATCCCCGCCTGACCTAGCCCAATTCCTGCTCCTTCACTCCCACCCAGTCGCTACTGGCTATGCGGACGACTCTTTTGAGCCCGGCCGCCCACCCGCCTTCCCCGGATAATCCAGCATCCCCGACCCCTTCCGAGGCCTTCCCCATGACGAGCCCCTCCACCGAACAGGTAAGCCCCCAAACCCTGCGCAAGGTCATCATCGCCGCCGGCATCGGTAACTTCGTCGAATGGTTTGACTTCGCCGTCTACGGTTTCCTCGCCACCACCATCGCCCAACAATTCTTCCCCAGCGGCGACGCCAGTGCGGCGTTGCTCAAAACCTTCGCGGTGTTCGCCGTCGCCTTCGCCTTCCGGCCCTTGGGCGGGATTTTCTTCGGCATGCTCGGCGACCGCATCGGGCGCAAACGTACCCTGGCCATGACGATCCTGCTGATGGCCGGCGCCACCACCTTGATCGGCCTGCTCCCCACCTACGCCGCCATCGGTGTCGCGGCGCCGATTCTGTTGTCGCTGATCCGTTGCGCCCAAGGTTTCTCCGCCGGGGGCGAATATGCCGGGGCCTGTGCGTACCTGATGGAACACGCACCCAGTGACAAACGCGCCTGGTACGGCAGCTTCGTGCCCGTGTCGACATTTTCCGCCTTCGCCGCCGCCGCCGTGGTGGCGTACGCCCTTGAAGCGTCGTTATCGGCCGAAGCGATGGGCAACTGGGGCTGGCGCCTGCCGTTCCTGATCGCCGCGCCGCTCGGGCTGGTGGGGCTTTACCTGCGCTGGAAGCTGGATGAGACGCCGGCCTTCCAGGCTGTGAAGCAGGAGCATGCGGTCGCCCACTCGCCACTCAAGGAAACCTTGCGCAACCATGGTGCGGCGATCTGCTGCCTGGGCGCTTTTGTGTCACTGACGGCGTTGTCGTTTTATATGTTCACCACCTACTTCGCGACCTATCTGCAAGTGGCGGGCGGGCTGAGTCGGGCGATGGCGTTGCTGGTGTCGCTGATCGCGCTGATCTTCGCTGCGGCGATTTGCCCGCTGGCGGGGTTGTATTCGGACCGGGTGGGGCGTCGGGTCACGGTGATGACCGCGTGCGTGTTGCTGATCGTGGTGGTGTACCCATCGTTCCTGATGGCCAGTTCCGGCTCGTTTGCAGCGTCCATTGTCGGCGTCATGTTGCTGGCGGTGGGCGCCGTGTTGTGCGGCGTGGTCACGGCAGCGCTGCTGTCGGAGACCTTCCCGACACGCACGCGGTACACCGCCTCGGCAATCACTTACAACATGGCGTACACGATCTTCGGCGGTACCGCGCCGCTGATAGCGACGTGGCTGATCAGCACCACGGGCAGCAACCTGTCACCGGCGTTTTATCTGATAGCGGTGGCGTTGCTCGCACTGGCGGGTGGTTTGGCGTTGCCGGAAACGTCGAGGATTTCCCTGCACGACGTGGGCACGGAGGAAAAAAGTGCGGCACTGTCGCTGTCGCGTTAGGTTCATACCTATAGGCGCGAGGCTGCGACACCCTGGCGGTCATTCGCGACCATCACTACTGGGTGCGTTCAGAGGCGGTGCTCGAAATCATTGCGCAACTGCCTGCCACGTGGCGTGCATTGCTGCTGTTGCGCTTTATCCCGCGCGAGCTGAGGGATTAGGCTTACGACCGCGTGGCGCGCAACCGCTATCGACTTTTTGGGAAGTACGACAGCTGGCTGTTGCCACATCCGGATCATGATCAGCGCTTTCTGAAAGGCCGGCTATGAACCACTGCGCAGCCGGTCAAGCACCTCATCACACGCCACTGTATTTCCTCCCTTGATTCTGTGTCCGACTGCATCATCGGCATTTTGGGCGGACCCGGACGCTCACGTTCATGACGGCGGTTGCTTACGTTACACTCGCGGTTCCGAACATCAGCCAAGGAGACAGGCATGAGCATTCGCGGCAAAGACCGACAAATCGACAACATCGAATTCAACGTGGGCGATATTGCCCGTAGCAAAGCCTTCTACGGCGGCGCGTTCGGTTGGACATTCGTCGACTATGGCCCCAGTTACACCGAATTCAGCGACGGCCGCCTGAGCGGAGGCTTCACCACCGGGGAGCCCGTTAGACCGGGTGGCCCGCTGGTGATTTTGTATGCGGATGATCTCGATGATACGCAACAGAGGCTCAAAGCCCTGGGTGCCGTTATCACCCGCGAGACGTTTACGTTCCCCGGTGGAAGTCGGTTTCACTTTACGGACCTGGATGGGTATGAATTGGCGGTCTGGACGGTGCAACAGTAGGCTTGGGAACGCGTGATCAATATCGACAGCAGATTGAAGGGTCCGCCATGCACCCAGCTCTTCACACCGCAGCGAATGGTCATCTAACCCTGGGCCTCAACGAATTGCCTGACGCTTATTGGCTTTCGCTGGTCGACACCTTAGTCAAACACCATGGGTTCCGACAGGTGGGATCTCCCGTCGTCGGCCTTGACACAACAATTCACCCAAGTTTCCATTGCGCTGAGTTTAGCCTCGCCGCTGGCTGGGATATTTGGTTTGGGCACTATTTACTTTCAGAATCAGCGGCAGGTGATGTGTTTCTGCAACAGCTATTCAACCAGTTGAAAACCTGACCGGCTCACTGATGCATCACGATCTTTTTTGGATCAGTCAGCGCCAAGCTATTTCCTGCCCGCTATGGAGAGATCGATGAGAGTCATATTTGCGTTGCTATTGATGTTGAGTGGGTACGCCTACGCCGGTTGCGGCAACATCAGCGACGACAATCAACGCGCCTATTGCAATGCCAAAATCAACGGACAAAGCTGCGGCAACATTAGCGACGATAACCTGCGGGCCACCTGCAAAGCTGAAATGAACGGGCAAAGTTGCGGCAACATCAGTGACGACAATCAACGCGCCTATTGCAATGCCAAAATCAACGGACAAAGCTGCGGCAACATCCGCGACGATAACCTGCGGGCCACCTGCAATGCTGAAATGAACGGGCAAAGTTGCGGCAACATCAGTGACGACAATCAACGCGCTTACTGCAATGCCACGATCAACGGTCAAAGCTGCGGGAATATTCGAGACAGCAACTTACGTAACCAGTGTGAGGCCCTGAAGCATTAATCGACGACTAGCGCGGGGCCGGTTGTTTTACATCGACACCCTCGAACCTGGCCGTGCTCATCACTGACCAGGATAACCGCCGGCCTCCACGAACAGCTTGCGAAGCTTCTTTTGAGCGGCCTCTGAAAGACGCGCATGATAGCGTCGGAACTCTTCTTCAGCCGCGTCGGGCTTGCCGTTCATGGCCAATACAAAGGCATACGCAAGCGGATGCTGCGTGTAGTTGTAGAAACCCAGCCCGCCTGTCGACAGATGCTGCCTGACCCGCTCGAAAGCGCCAGGCAGGTCGGTGATCGAACGCGCTGCGTTCCAGAACGATTCAGCCTTTGGAATGGCGGCCCTGAGGATATCGGGTGCGCACTTCTCGATAGTTTCAGGCCCGTAGTGATAGGAAATATCAAACGCGCGATCGCGCACATCGAACGTCAGATCAGGTCGCGCAGACTTCGCAGTCCTGTGCCATTTGAAGTCATTTCCGCAAAGATGCGGGACGAAATCCAATGACACCCCCCAGGACGGTGCCAGCGCGCCACCTTTCCACTGTGCCAGGCGAAAGACCTGGCGAATCGGAGCGTCAGCGCTGCGAAGCCAAGACAGCGGGCCTTGAACCTCGAAACCCAGCGGCTGTAGCAGGGACTCTACGGTGGGCGAAACGATCGCGTGGATTTGATCTATTCGCATTATTTCAAACGCTGTTCCTTGCATCGTCGACTCCATACTCAAAAGTAAACCCGCGCCAGCGATTCAGGTCGCAGGTTCGAACTCGAATCAGAGGCGCAGTTTTCTTCATCGACACACGGGAATCAAGGCCCCGAGACTTTTCGGTTAGATATCCTCACTGATTCCCGCCTGCGCAAACCCGGAGCCGCCATGGACCACCCTTCCTACCTGGCCGGTGTCGGCCGTCTGCTGGCGTTCGCCGGCATGATCGCCCTCGCCTCGGCTGTTTTTTCGGTGGTGTTGCAGGTGTCGGATTTGTTGTTCTACGGCATCAAGATCTTGGGGGCAGCGTATCTGTTTTATCTGGCGTTTCAGTTGTGGCGGGCAAGCCCGATGATGATCAATATAAGTTTTTCTGATGGACTGCTTTCGGCCAAAAGCGGTCTGTCATGAACTTGAGCATAGAGCTCATTATAGGGCTCGATAAAATTAAATTGAGTTGAGTATAGAGTGCTTTTTGTTTTGAGTATGGCGTTGGAGTAAATATCCAGCCAGAAATAAAAAACCACTCAAATAGATATGCACAGACAGTGCAGGCAATTCGATTGGGCTGCTAGAGTTGCAATTTAGCACTTTAGTATCACAACGCCACTTAACACTTGAACTATTGCCATCCAGCGGCCCATAGTGCCAATGCGCCAGATTCTTGGCTGCGCCGTAAGAATAATAAAAATCTCTTGGAGAGTTAGCATGTTAAATTCATGGTCGGTGCGGACAAGATTGCTGTTGGGCTTTGGCTTGATGGTAGTGATTACGTTTATGATCTCTGCATTTTCTGTCATTAGTTTAAATGAATCAAATCTACGCTTCTCAAGTTATGTTGATGGTTTGGATAAGCGCATGGGTCTGATGAACGATTTGTTGCTCGCTGCGCAGCAACGTGCTATTTCAGCACGCAACCTTGTACTGGTCACCTCTGCAGTTGACCGACAAGCTGAAGCGGACGCCATAAATACCGAACATCAAAAAGTTAAAAAGCTTTTGTCGGAACTTGTAGCGGGCGTCAATGTGCTGCCTCCATCCGCCGAGGGTAACAACGCCCGGAGTTTAGTGGCTGAGATCGAGAAAATTGAGAAAATTTATGGCCCTGTCGCTTTAGAGATTACGCGGTTAGCCATGAGTGGCGATGATAAAGCGGCCATTGATATGATGAACAGTGAATGCTTGCCACTTCTAAAGAAACTAGTAACCAGCGTTATGAATTACAAGAGCTTTAACTCAAGTCTTGCGCAGACTAGTATTAGTGACTCGCAGAACGAATATAAAAACACTCGTAACTTTCTGATGTTCTTCTGCGCACTGGCAATTACCATAGGGGTCGTACTGACCACTCTGATAGTTCGTGGTTTATCACGTGCTCTTGGTGCAGAGCCGACTGTCTTGTCCACCATCGCTCAGCGCGTCGCCAGTGGTGACTTGCGCCCGATTCTTGAAGCGAAAATGTCAGTGGCCGGTAGTGTGCTGTCGTCCTTAGGTGAAATGCAGGCACGCCTGAGCCTGCTTATTAGTCAAGTTAATACGTCATCGGCCGTCATTTCTGATGCCGCCGTTGACCTTTCCGCTGCGACAGAGCAGACCCGCATCGGCGTAGGAAATCAGAGAATTGAAATCGACCAAGTCGCCACCGCGATCCACGAAATGGTAGCAACCACCCTTGAAGTTGCGCGCAACTCCGAAGAAGCAGCCCATGCGGCACACAACGCTAACCTTCAAGCGCAGACCGGCGGCACCATGGCAAAAGACGCAATAGCCCAAATCAAACGTCTGGCCTCTGAGGTGTCAAAATCTGCAGCCGCTATGGCACAACTCAAAATAGAGAGCCTAAATATAGGTGGGGTATTGCAAGTTATAACGTCAGTCGCAGATCAAACCAACTTATTGGCGCTGAATGCGGCCATCGAAGCTGCGAGGGCGGGCGATGCGGGTCGAGGGTTTGCGGTGGTAGCAGATGAGGTGAGAACGCTTGCCAAACGGACTCAGGGCGCAACCCTGGAAATTGGCGCTCTGACCGCCAATCTGCAAAAAATAGCCGAAGAAGCAGCTGGGATGATGGAAGTCTGTCGCGGTTTGACTGATGAAACCGTCATACAAGTTTCAAACACCGGGAGTTCGGTTGAAACCATCGTGGGGATGATTGACAGCATCCAGCAAATGGTCAGGCAAATCGCAACCGCCGGTGAGGAACAAAGTTGTGTGGCAGAAGAAATTAACCGCAGTGTTACTTCAGTTCGTAATATTGCGGATGATTCAGCTTTGTCGTGCGAGAAAACTGCCAGCTCAAGTAATGAATTGGCAGAACTCGGAGCCGTGCTACAGCGGCAAATAGGTAAATTTACGGTTTGATGAGCTTATTGATATTGCGTTTGCGGAGTAAGGAGCGCTCGATTTTATTCACGCTCAGAATTATTTTTACAGATCACCGCAACCCAATCCATCAGAACGATATGTATAGCTTCTCGACCATGTAATAAGTAGCATACCGCCCAGCAGATAGAGGGTTCAGCGACGCCGCTACGTAGATTATTTACATGCTGATTAAGTGATCCTGACTGGGTGCCTGATGAAATTCGAGAAATGATCGAGTGGGAGAATCTTGACTCAGCATCTGAAATCGCCCGAAAAATTATGGAGTGCGACGCCAGACTGGCTATTCAGACAACGGCTCCCGATCAAGTGATCAGTGATGGGGTTTCGATAACTGTATCCACGTTGGGCATGGCAGTTGATCCGTCCGACCCCAATATTTTTGAAGTGCTGACTTTATTGGGTCGTAAGGTGAATGGGGTCATTCAAGAAACTGTAAACGGCGGAGTAACGCTTTCCTAGCCAGTTTCACCGTTGTCCTGAACTGGCCTGCCATTCGCCGAGTACCGCTAACGATGAGAGAGTGACAGCTAGACCGCCTACAGTCATTAGCTGCTGCTAGTATCAAGCGCTCAACCTATCTAGCCCCTGCATCGATTCACGTTTACTATATTTCCAACTCGTATTGCTGCGGCTGCTGAACCCGGTACTCACGAGGATATAACGATGAAAAGAACCCACGTCTGGAGACGTATGCACGCCCGTAAATGCAGAGGCGACAATACGGTTCGTCCGCTGGATTCAAGACAGAAAAGAATTGGAAACTGATGTGCATTCGTGCAGCCAAACTGTACAGAGCACACCCACTCGGGATGAGCTATCCCATCCGCACAACCCGCCAACTACTGAATCAAGAGTGACTAATCTCCTGTTCGTCTGTAGCCGTAACCAATGGCGTAGTCCTACTGCGGAAGCGATCTGGCGCCGTCGTCCAGGCTTTAATGCCCGTTCAGCAGGAACCCGTCCAAATGCACGTAAACCTATCAGCCCAGCGGATATTCGCTGGGCTGATGTGATCTTTGTCATGGAACGCAAACACCTTAATCGTCTTCAGGCTGAATACGCCCGCCTTCTTGAACACAAACGGCTCCACTCTCTCGATATTCCCGATGATTACCGCTACATGGATCCTGAACTGGTGGGCATGCTTGAAGACATTGTGACGTCCTACCTCACCACGTAGGCTTCATGCGGGAACGACTGTCGCAGGAATGGTCGCGGATAGGCCGTCGGGCCGATCTAGACCTTCTATTGCGTTTAAAGATCAAGTTCACACCCATTAGCTGCCATTCGTGACGGGCCACTAACGGCCAATACCGCCCAGCGAGTGACCAGCAAAATTGAAAACGAACCACAAAGACCTGCGGTAACTAAGCCCGATCTATTCGCCCGGAGTAGCAACCCTGCTTGGCATTGTGAACGTGAATGTAACTAACCTCTGGATTGGCAAACATCCGGGTAACGACAGGTTCTATTGCTAGTCCATCAGCGACGTCGGCGTCGAGCATCATCCCATCATCAGTGAAAGCGCGAAGTGATAGCAGGCGGATTCGCATAGACTCGGGTACCTGATCGACTGCGTCATAAGCGTGCGTGGCCCACTCCCGTATGAAGATCGCGTGTGAGGCACGGTATGGCGTCTTGGCTGGCTGACAGACATGGTTGAGTAAAAGCACACTCTGACCTAGCTCCGCATCCTTCATTTCGATACGGTCGGGAAAGCCTGGGTTGCTGTCGACGATGTAACGCTTTATCCCGAGAGACGCAAGCTCTTGGTCGGGCAATCCAAACAGTGACTGAAATGGCTCCGGGGAAAGGCCAGTTATACGAAACACCATCGTCGAACTCCTATTGGTTTGGCGTGCTATCAGACTGGAATTCGTACAGTGCTTACTATCCGATTCTTGCTGCTTTATTCAAGCTGCCGCGACCGGCTGTTTGGGTAAAAAACTGGCATTTCGAATGTCGCTTGATTTGGCGGGATTTCACTGTAAAAAGGCTGCGGACTTTCACGAACCACCTGCATCAAAAAGGTCACAAGGAATGAGATCGATGGAAAATAACCCTCCACAGTTCAGTCGTATTCCGCTGGCAACCATCGGCGTCGGATTGGGCCTTGCCGTTGCCGTCTACACCACGGGAAAAGGCCCCTTCTTCCTGGAGAACTTTGCATGCACCTGGTTACCGCAAGTGGCAGTGCTTTGCATCGCGTTGTTGTGCAAAGCGTCACGAGAATCGCTGGGAGGAATGGCGACTGCCATGGGGCTGTACTTGTTCCTTTTCCACCTCTGGGTCACAGACTCCATGGGGTGGCTTTTCTACTTATTCAGCTTTCCAGGCATCCTCATCGGGGCATTGCTTAGCGTTGTTTTCAGCCCCTCGCGGAAGGTCTTCAAGGCACTGGTAGCGTTTGCGTGGGTGGTCCTCGGTATAGTGGGAAATTTGGCGGTTCTGGTTTTTACGCTCAGATAAGACGCCTAGCAGCGACTGGAAGTGGGTCATTATTTTATGAACGAAGGTTGGCAAAACGACGATTACCTCATCGTCCTCACGCAGGATGAAAGCTTGGCTGCGATGAAAGCCTACCGATTTGATCATTACCTGCCGGGTTACACGCTACTGGGCCTAAAAAGTTGGGACGACTTTATCGTCATCAACGCTTGCGGAGTAATGTTTACGGTACCAACTTTGCCGCTCGACGCGTCCTGTGTTGCGCCGTTTGCGCTGCCCCAGCCGATTTCGCTGGAGCCTGACGAGCAGTTCGCAGGGAAGATCAAGTGGCATGTTAAGCCGTTGGTTTGCGGGGGCGATCCAACAGACAAAACGAACGTGGCGTGGATCACTCATGAACAACATGCCGAACTTGTCGTCTGGTGGAACGAACAGTACAAGCGCGCCGGAGCGCAGCCTTTTAGCGAGTAATCTTTAAGCCAAAATCGTCTGATTCTGAAGGTCAGCGAAAGGTCGGTAGCTGCGCTGCCACTTACATCGCTCATAGCATGCGCCCGATGCATCCTTGATCAGCCAAAAGGATTCATACCGAATCAGGGACGATGAATGAAACCAATCGAGATTCAACAGATTACGCACCTGCCGGCGGAAGTTCTTACTTTGGAGACAGAGGCCGTTGCAGAAGGTTTCAGGTTTCTAACGCGCCTGATTTCGGAGTGGCATTCTGGAACGAATCGCTTCAACGCACCCGGTGAATGTCTCATGGCAGCGTATTCGAACCAGCAAGTGATAGGAATCGGAGGGCTATCAGTTGATCCCTATAACAAGCCCGATACCGCACGGCTGCGGCGAGTGTACGTCGCACCTGCGGCACGGCATCAACACGTCGGTCAGGCGCTGGTAAACGCGTTGGTTGCACACGCCGCTCTTCACTTTCAGAAGGTGCGTCTTTCCACCGATACTTCTGGAGGCGACGCGTTTTACCTGCGCTGCGGCTTCATTCGAACAGAAGATGTACATGCCACCCACATCATGGAGTTGGTCAATGCCTGACCAGGGAGCTGTCGGCCCAGAAGGAACCACTCGGATGCCTCTAGAAAATCAGGGGCGATTCACACGAGCTTAAGTCATTTCAATCTAGATTTTTCTGACTATGTTAAAGGGTGAGTAATGGATATTCTAAAAAAAGAGTGCATTGCCAGTGTAACGTTGTTTGATTTGCGCCTATCTGAAGGGGAGCTAATGATTTATGCAGATTGCATGCGTATTATCAAAGAGCGCCTTTGCGATTCGGAAATAGCTTCTCTAACAGTTTGCGAATCTAAAGAGGAGCTAACTCACTTCTTGGAAGATATGTTGAATGCGCTAAAATTAGTTGAAAGGCAAGAGTACATTCCAGATAGGTTTAAGTAGTTTTTAAGTCTGTGTCCTTTTCAATTTTGTCTCTACAGCTGGGTAAGTTGAGTGTCTTTCTGTGGACAGGTGAAAGGCCGCTCATGGCCGATCGCAGTCGGAGGTGACAGGCAGCTATCCCCCAAGAGCCACCGCTCGCAACCGACAGTTTCCTTGGTGAAGCAGTCAACCGTCGATCAATCTTGCGGAGCTTGGCCAGTCGTTTTTCCAATGTTCGCGAGAAAAATCCTGGTATCTCGATTAGAACGCAGATGAACCACGCTGCAAGCTGATGGCGCTGTTGCCAAGAGTTGTTGCATCTTCGCTCGCGCTGATTTTTTCGTCCGCCACATGAATCTAAAAAACTCCGGCAGGTTCGCCAGCCGTTCGGGGCAGTTCTCCGGCAAGTCAGGCCGAGACTTACCACGTTGGAGCAGTGTTCTGCGCAGTACGCGCAAGAATCGAAGCGTCGCCGAACGATCAATCCATATTAGAAGATCTGCACGGGCCATCCGGTTGTCCCAAGTGACTGAATGGCCACCTTCGAATATCCAACAATCACGGGCCTCGACGTCGAGACAAAGCCGCGTCTTCTCATCCCGGCTTCGCTCGATCCACCCTGGTTGCCAGTGGATAGTGTCGATATGAACGACCGGCAACCCCGTACGCTGGCCAAGCTTACGCGCCAAAGTGCTTTTGCCAGACCCAGGTTGACCAACAATCATCACCCGTTGCATCGGAGCTCCTTCTGGCTATGCAAGCTGATTTTTTGGGGTGGCGATTTTACGCCAATGCCTATCTCCGTCAACAAAAGCGAGGCAGCTTTCGCCCGGGAGACTTCAGTCGTTTGGAGGGCATGGGTTGGATGAACTGTGCCAGTGCGCTGCGGCGTCGAGATGAACATGTTTCTGCTTTCGAGGTAAAAAGGGCGTATCGAGCGTGCCCAGCGCTATTGAAACCCAGTTGGCAAACTCACCTTGAGATCGTGACCAGAACAAGGCCGAACCGCACTGCGCGCAGAACTCGCGTGATACCGTCTCTGAAGAAGCATAGGTTTTGATATGCATAGCGCCGCTAAGTATTTGCAGCGCGCTACGCGGAACGCTGCCGTACGAAGCAAATGCGGCTCCATGACCTTTGCGACACTGGCTGCAATGACAATGACTCACCGCTTTGGGTGTGGTGGACAGCTCATAACTGACGGCCGCACATAAACAGCTTCCTTGATACACCTCTGTCATACGCTCTTCCATGCATGCAAAGACCCCAGCGTAACCTTCCCAATCTAATCAGTCGACCGAGCGCTACAGGCCTAAAGCGTCTCCGGTTCGCAGCGAACGGAGTTGAGAGATTCATGACCGGCTCGTAAGCTGAATCCCTTTAATGACGGCTGCCTTTAGATGGAAAACAATATGTCGCTGCAGATCGAGCGGGCAGCTTATGACGAGTTCATCCGGCTGTGGAGCCAAGGACGCTTCAAGCAACAGCGGTTGGGCCAAGCCTTTTATAATCACTTCAAACTACACAGGCTCAACGATCAAGATTCATTGCACACACTCTACGAAGCGGATGGTGAGAAAGCCTCACGGCTAATTTTGCGCCTTTTCCTTCTGCACTAATCGGCAGTTTTTGACCGTTTACTGCATGTGGTGACCGGCAGAAATCGACCCATTGCTGTCGTTCATACAGGTCCAATCCGCCGTATCAGATAATGCCCATCTCTTCAGCCCAACTATCGACTCCAAGCTTTTTAGCCGCCTCAACTAAACAGTTCCTTTCCGCATCGGAGGCATCGTTCAGTTCAGCAGCAATTGCCTCAAGCGCCGCCACGTCATCATCGTTTTCGAAGGGATGCCGGCCGTCAATATGTTTGCAGGCAAGGACCAATGCGCGCGCGATGGCTTCCATGTAGATCTCCAACACTCAAGTAACGGTTATAGACGTAGTAAAGAGGCATAGCATCCAAAAAACGAAATGCCTTTCGGTCTGGCGTGGTGAGCGCGCCGAACACGACCTCCGGCCTAGCAGCAAATCCAGCTGATCGTCATCACGCCTCATCGCAGGATTGCCCACGCAATGTTGAGAGCGGGCTGGCAAATCAGAATGGCTGTCGCGAGCAACGTGCCATAAGCCCGCCTGGTTCCTGGCGCCGGGTGATGAATGAATTGTCACATCCCCGATCTTGGCTGGATAGAACCCTGTTTGGGGGCATTTTGGGATAAGCGCCTCGAATGCAATTCGAGCCTTCACGCGTGGCTTTCCTATCGTGCCGCAACTGGCCGTCTAAACTCCACACACCCATTCTCACGTGGAGACCCATCATGACCCGCAAAAACACCCTCTGCCTCTGGTACAACGGCACCGCCCTGGAGGCTGCGACCTTCTATGCCAAGACATTCCCGGACAGCCAGGTAAACGCTGTCCACCTGGCCCCCGGCGATTTTCCGGCCGGCAAACAGGGCGACGTATTGACCGTGGACTTCACCGTCCTGGGCCTCCCTTGCATCGGCCTTAACGGCGGGCCAATCTTCTCCCATACCGAGGCGTTTTCGTTTCAGGTGGCCACCGATGACCAGGCCGAAACCGACCGCTATTGGGACGCCATCGTCGGCAACGGCGGCCAGGAAAGCGCCTGCGGCTGGTGCAAGGACAAATGGGGGGTGTCGTGGCAGATCAGCCCACGCGTACTGACTGACGCAGTGACTCACCCCGACCCGGCGACCGCCAAGCGTGCCTTCGAGGCGATGATGACCATGAAAAAGATCGATATCGCCGCCATTGAGGCAGCGGTCGCTGCAGGTTAAGGCAACGCCTCAAGCATCGCCTTGGCCGCCAGTGCATGAACCTTGCGGGTGGGGTGCCATTCGTCCCAGTAGTAATGGGTATCGGGGTCGGCACACACCGGCTTCACCTCCGGGTAGGTGGCTTGGCACGGTGTGTCGAGGTCGGTGAACCCCTTGTCCGCCGGGTTGGCGCGCAGTGTGTCGCTGAAGGCCAGATGATCGAAGTAGCTGACCTTCGCCGTCCCGATCTGCGCCAGCACTGCAGGGAGTTTCTGCGCGAGCAACTGCTGGTACTTTTTCGCATTGTCGACCTGATTGCCCTGCACCACGGCAGGCACATGGCTCAGGTCGGTGGTGCCCACGACCATGATGTGCCTGGCTCCCGCTGTAACCAACTGCTCGGTGGCGCTGCGGATATTCGCCAGGCTGGCTTCGCTCAAGGCCTCGACCGTTTCAGGATGGGCGAAGTCGGCCCATTCAAAAAAATCGTTGGCCGAAATGAAGATGAAATACAGCGCCTTGGGGTCGGCCTTGTCGCCCTTGGCGACCTGCAAATGCTCAGCGACCTGCCCCAGTAGGCCGGTGTCGCGGGATGGCATCATCCACGCGTAGTAGTTGCCATGGCCACTTTTGGCTCCGCCCACCGCATAGTCGGTCAGGGGAATGTTCAATGCCTGTGCCAGGCCTTCGACGGCGGTGGGGCCATTGCTCCAGCGCCCCTTCCAGTACAGGGGGCCTGGCAGCGCCTGGGCCTCCTTGACCTTCTGCGCGACAAGCCGGGTGGTGAGTGCTTCACCCGCGCCATTGTCGGAGTAGCTGTCGCCGAAGGCATACAGATGATCGTAGTTCGAAACGCCAAAGGCGGTCGAGGCGGACAAGGTCAGCAGAGCGGCCAAACACGCACGTCGGATCATCGAGATTCTCCCGGAGTATCTGCACAGCCTACCGCCTCACTACGACCACGGCAGAACGATTGCGACCTGTACATATCCGGCGGCGGCCACGCCACGGCTGTACAGGGGCGGCCATCCTCGTTAGGCTTGCGGCCCGCAACATCCGGTTAAAGATTCAACTTTATCCGCCGTCACCCTTACATCCCTGAATGGACTCAACGAGGCTCTCGTGCGCTTTATCACTCCCCTTTTGCTGATCGGTGGCTTCGCCACCTTGGCCGGTTGCGCCACCCAACAAAAACAGATCGATCAAATCTTCACCCAGGCGCTCACTCAGCCCTTGGTGGAAAACAGCATTGTGCGCGAAGGCGACTCGCTGAGCTTTGAGCTGCTGATGCCCGCCCTCCCCAATGGCGTGCGTCGTACCCTGCAAATGGAAGCGGCGTGTTCTTCACCGAAGGTGCATCTGTTGTACATGGATGCTGTCCGACGCATGTACCCAGGCAGCATTGGCCGCTATGCAACAGCACAGACATTGTCGCCGCAACTGTACGCGACCCTGGC
Source organism: Pseudomonas marginalis (assembly GCF_001645105.1). Lineage (GTDB taxonomy): Bacteria > Pseudomonadota > Gammaproteobacteria > Pseudomonadales > Pseudomonadaceae > Aquipseudomonas > Aquipseudomonas petroselini. The sequence continues at coordinate 138,153 of NZ_LKEG01000036.1, read as the reverse complement.
CGCCAACCAGACCTTCGTACGTGCCTGTGCCGAAACACCGCAGCCGGACTGGCGGCTGGTGCAGACCAACGAACGTGACAACCAGGTCCTGATCGATGCCAACAGCATCAAGACCGTCAACGGCGAAACGCGCTTCTGGGCTGCCTTCGATAACCCGACGGTGCTCAATGACCTGCCCTACAACGCCCCGTATGCGCAAAAACGCGAACACTTTTCGGTGGCGTGCAAAGCCGGTACTTACCTGCAACTGGCCGGCTACGACATGGATGCCAACAACCGCGTCAGCGACGGTCGTGTCGACAGTTTCCCCACGCCGCAGAACATCGTCGGCAGCAATGCCGACTATGAGTTGCTGTTCAATAAAGTCTGCGTCAACCCGGAAAAAATCGCCGCACTGCCGGCGTTCAAGCCCCGCATGAAAGCACCGACCACCATTGCCCTGACGTCCGTGCAGCCTGCCGTGCTGGCGGCCATCACGCAACTGAACCTGGACAAGCCCACCCGTTCGTTCAAATACGTACAGTTTGTCGGCACCAGCAACTACCGTGGTAAGGCCAGTGATAACAAAAGTACCCAGTTCATCAGCCAGGATGCGCCGAGCGGTCAACTGGCCCTGGCCACCCGTGGCGACGGCTATGAGAGCCAGGCCGTGAGCTGGCGCAACCTGTTCAACCTGGTGTCGAAAGCCACCTACGGCGGTTCAGGCATGGCCGAAAGCTCGACGCTGACCCAACTGAGCTTCACCGGCAACTGGAAGGCCCTGCCCGTGGGTGAGACAGTGACCTATGCAAGCACACGTTCCAGCCTCAACAGCCTGATCGGCAGCAGCACAAACTCACAAACCACCCGTTGCCAGGTCGAGCGTGAACTGCAAGCCAGCGAACTCAACGCGAAACTGTCGGGCACCGCCAAGGCCTTGTCCTGCCGCGTCGACGAAGACAAGTACAAGCGCGTCAGCCACCTGTACTTCCTGACCGACTACGCCTACTTCCTTGAGTCGAGCACCGACAAGAACGAGTTTTTTTACTCCGACTCGCGTATCGATAAATTCGAATAAGCCCCGTTGACACACTCTGTAATATTCCATGAAGATGGAGGCCTTATTCAGGGTGTGTCAGCCAATGTCTGCAATGTCCTCCGTTAACCTGTGCGCCATTGGCTTGATTGCCAAGGCGCAAGGTTGCGTTGCACACACCCTCAAATCGAAGAAACAGTCGCTCATGTGACCGGGGCGCGCTGTCCCGTCAGATGAGCTGACAGGACATTGAGCGCGACGGTCTACCCACCTTGCACAATTGCCTCTGCCCTTCTGACGGTGACTCCAGCGGTCAATCATCAGGAGAAAGTGCATGTCAACGTTTCAAGGTATCTGGGTTCCCGTGGTCACGCCGTTCCACCACGGCGCTATCGACTTTAACGGCCTGCACCGGCTGGTCAGTCACCTGCAGGACAAGCACGTGTCCGGGATCATGGTGTGCACCACCACCGGGGAAGCGGCGTCGCTGAGCCGTCAGGAGCAACTGGCCGTGCTGGATGCGGTGTTGCAGTGGGTGCCCGCGCACCGTGTGGTGATGGGCCTGGCAGGCAATAACCAGGTCGAGTTGCTGCAGTTCCAGCGTGAAGTGCTGCAACGCCCGGTGGCCGGGTTACTGGTGCCGGCGCCGAGTTACATCCGCCCCTCCCAGGCGGGCCTGGAAGCGTTCTTCCGTACCGTGGCCGATGCGTCCAGCGTGCCGATCATTCTCTACGACATTCCCTACCGTACCGGCGTGACTTTCGACCAGGCGACCCTGCTCGACATCGTTGCCCATGAGCGCATCGTGGCGATCAAGGATTGCGGTGGCAACCTGGGCAATACCCTCGCGCTGCTGGCCAGCGGTGAGGTGGACGTACTGTGCGGCGAAGACGTACAGATGTTCAACGCGTTGTGCCTCGGCGCGACCGGAGCCATTGCGGCCTCGGCACATATTCAGACGCACGCGTTTGTGGCGCTGTGCCAGCAGGTACGCGACAACCAGTTGGCCGAAGCGCGAGCGACATTCTTTCAGTTGCTGCCGCTGATCAACACACTGTTCATGGAGCCCAACCCGGCGCCGGTCAAAGCCGCGCTGGCCCTGCAAGGCTTGATCGGCGACGAATTGCGCGCGCCGATGCAGGCCGCCACTACCGCCGTTGTCACGCGTTTACAGCAGGTGCTGAACCCGCCCGGCTAATGCGCCAAAAACAGTCAGCCAACGGACCGTCCGGTTGCGACCGGACCGATCCCGGCCTATCGTCGAACCCACGCTTTGCGCTTTTGCTGTCCATCCCATCCGTATTCAGGTGACGACATGCCCAGCCCTTCCCGCCCCGCCGTCCTCGAACTGATCGGCAACACGCCACTGGTGCGCGTCAGCCGTTTCGACACCGGTCTGTGCACGCTGTTTCTCAAACTGGAATCCCAAAACCCCGGCGGCTCCATCAAGGACCGCATCGGCCTGGCCATGATCGACGCCGCCGAGCGTGACGGCCGCCTGCGCCCCGGCGGCACCATCATCGAAGCCACCGCCGGCAACACCGGCCTGGGCCTGGCACTGGTCGGCCGGGCCAAAGGCTACCGGGTGGTGCTGGTGGTGCCCGACAAGATGTCCACAGAAAAAGTGTTGCACCTCAAGGCCATGGGCGCCGAGGTGCACATCACCCGCTCCGATGTGGGCAAAGGCCACCCCGAGTATTACCAGGACGTGGCCGCACGCCTGGCCAAGGACATCCCGGAGTCCTTCTTCGCCGACCAGTTCAACAACCCGGCCAACCCCCTGGCCCACGAGACCAGCACCGCGCCGGAGATCTGGGCACAAACCCAGCATGATCTGGACGCGATCGTGGTGGGCGTCGGCTCGGCCGGCACACTCACCGGCCTGACGCGGTTCTTCAAGCGCGTGCAACCCGAACTGGCCATGGTACTTGCCGATCCCGTGGGTTCGGTGATGGCCGAGTACAGCCGCAGCGGCCAGTTGGAGACGCCAGGCTCGTGGGCGGTGGAAGGCATTGGCGAGGACTTCATCCCCTCGATTGCCGACCTGTCCAGCGTGCGCCACGCCTATTCCATCAGCGATGAAGAAAGCTTCGATCACGCCCGCCAGTTACTCAAGGCCGAGGGCATTCTCGGCGGGTCGTCCACCGGCACCCTGCTCGCCGCCGCACTGCGTTACTGCCGCGAACAGACCACGCCCAAACGCGTGGTCACGTTTGTGTGCGACACGGGCACACGCTACCTGTCGAAGGTCTACAACGACCAATGGATGAACGACGCGGGCCTGCTGCACTACAAGCACTACGGCGACCTGCGCGACCTGATCGCGCGGCGCTTCGAAGACGGCCGAGTCATCAGCGTGAGCCCTGACGACAGCCTGCTCACCGCATTCCAGCGCATGCGCCTGGCGGATGTCTCGCAACTGCCGGTGTTGGTGGACGGCCGTGAGTTGGTGGGGGTGATCGATGAATCCGACATCCTGCTGGGCCTGCACCAAGACGCCGCGCATTTCAACATGAGGGTCGCCAGCGCCATGACCAATACCCTGCAAACCCTGGCCCCCAACGCCAGCCTGGCGGAGCTTCAGGCGGAGCTGGATCGCGGCCTGGTCGCCATTATTGCCGATGCTTCGGGCTTTCACGGCCTGATCACCCGCGTCGACCTGCTCAACCACCTACGGAGATCCCTTGCATGAGTCAGTCCGATAAAAGCGCGTTTGCCACCCGCGTGATCCACGCCGGGCAATTTCCCGACCCGACCACTGGCGCGCTGATGCCACCGATCTACGCGAACTCCACCTACCTGCAAGACAGCCCCGGTGTGCACAAGGGCTTCGATTACGGCCGCTCCCACAACCCCACGCGGTTTGCCCTGGAGCGCTGCGTGGCCGACCTCGAAGGCGGCAGCCAGGCGTTTGCCTTCGCATCCGGGCTGGCGGCGATCTCGACGGTACTGGAACTGTTGGATGCCGGCGCCCACATCGTCTCCGGCAATGACCTGTACGGCGGCACCTTCCGCCTGTTCGACAAGGTGCGCCAACGCAGCGCCGGGCACCGCTTCAGCTTTGTCGACCTGAGTGATGTGTCGGCATTTGAAGCGAGCTTGCAGGACGACACCCGCATGGTCTGGGTCGAGACCCCCAGTAACCCACTGCTGAGCCTCACCGACCTCAGCGCCATTGCCCGCATCTGCCGCGATCGAGGCATCATCTGCGTGGCCGACAACACCTTCGCCAGCCCGTGGATCCAGCGCCCGCTGGAGCTGGGTTTTGACGTGGTGGTGCACTCTACGACCAAGTACCTCAACGGCCACTCCGATGTGATCGGCGGCATTGCCATTGTCGGCGATAACCCCGAACTGGCCGAACGTCTGGGTTTCCTGCAGAACTCGGTCGGCGCCATCGCCGGCCCCTTCGATGCCTTCCTCACCCTGCGCGGCGTGAAAACCCTGGCACTGCGCATGGAGCGCCATTGCAGCAACGCCCTCGACCTGGCCACCTGGCTGGAGCAGCAACCGCAAGTGGCGCGGGTTTACTACCCAGGCCTCACGTCCCACCCGCAGCACGCACTGGCGCGCCAACAGATGCGCGGCTTTGGCGGAATGATCTCGATTGACCTGAACAGCGACCTGGCCGGCGCCACGCGCTTCCTGGAAAACGTCAAGATCTTCGCCCTGGCCGAAAGCCTCGGCGGCGTGGAAAGCCTGATCGAGCACCCAGCGATCATGACCCATGCAAGCATCCCGGCGGCCACGCGGGCGCAGTTGGGGATTGGCGATGGGTTGGTGCGGTTGTCGGTGGGGGTTGAGGATGTGGAAGACCTGCGCGCCGACCTGGCGCAGGCGTTGGCACGCATCTAGACAGGTTGGATTGGTTTGTGTGGTGAGCGCGCTCTTGTGGTGCTCTTGTGGTGCTCTTGTGGTGAGCGGGCTTGCCCCGCGCTGGGCTGCGCAGCAGCCCCATGGGCCGACTGCGTATTTCCAGTTATCGGCGCGGAGGGTGTTAGGCCTGCTTCGCAGGCCAGCGCGGGGCAAGCCCGCTCACCACAAGAGCCCGCTCACCACTCCAAGAGCCCGATCACCTAAAACAGCCAATCACCACACACACAAGCCCTCCCACCTACAACAGCCGCTCACCACAACAAGCCAGCTCCCGAAGCGCCGAGTATCAGCCCATGGTGATGTTGGCACGTGCCGCATGCAGCTTCTTGTAGCTCTCGATCAAACGTTGATGCCGGTCCAACCCCTCCAGCTTCATGCTGGTCGGCGTCAGGCCATGGAAGCGCACATCGCCGTTCACCGAACCAATCACTGCATCCATCCGCTCATCGCCGAACATGCGGCGGAAGTTGGCTTCGTAATCCGCCAGGTCCAGGTCGTCGTCCAGTTCCATCTCCAGCACCGCATTCATTGCCTGGTAAAACAGGCCACGCTCGGCGGTGTTGTCGTTGTACTGCAGGAACATCTCCACACACTCCTTGGCCTCTTCATATTGCTGCAAGGCCAGGAAGATCAGCAGCTTCAATTCCAAGATGGTCAGTTGGCCCCAGGCGGTGTTGTCGTCGAACTCGATGCCGATCAGGGTGGTGATATCGGTGTAGTCGTCCAGCTCGCTCTCTATCAGGCGCTCGACCAACGCCTGCAACGCTTCCTCGTTGAGGCTGTGCAGGTTGAGGATGTCCTCGCGGAAGAACAGCGCCTTGTTGGTGTTGTCCCAGATCAGGTCATCCACCGGGTAGATTTCCGAGTAGTCCGGCACCAGGATGCGGCACGCGGTAGCGCCGAGGTGTTCGTACACCGCCATGTAGGATTCTTTACCCATGCCTTCAAGGATACCGAACAGGGTCGCGGCCTCCTGGGCATTCGAGTCTTCGCCTGCGCCCGTGAAGTCCCACTCGACGAATTCGTAGTCCGACTGGGCGCTGAAGAAGCGCCACGACACCACGCCACTGGAGTCGATGAAGTGCTCGACGAAGTTGTTTGGTTCGGTCACCGCCTGGCCTTCGAAGGTCGGCTGCGGCAAGTCGTTCAGGCCTTCGAAACTGCGGCCTTGCAGCAGTTCGGTGAGGCTGCGTTCCAGCGCCACTTCCAGGCTTGGGTGCGCGCCGAAGGAGGCGAATACGCCGCCGGTACGCGGGTTCATCAGGGTCACGCACATCACCGGGAATTCACCGCCCAGGGACGCGTCTTTCACCAAGACAGGGAAACCCTGGGCTTCCAGGCCCTGGATACCGGCGAGGATGCCTGGGTACTTGGCCAGCACCTCGGCCGGTACGTCCGGCAAGGCGAATTCGCCTTCGAGGATTTCACGCTTCACGGCGCGCTCGAAGATCTCCGACAGGCACTGCACCTGGGCTTCGGCCAGGGTGTTCCCCGCGCTCATGCCGTTGCTGAGGTAGAGGTTTTCGATCAGGTTGGACGGGAAGTACACCACCTCACCGTCCGACTGGCGCACGAACGGCAGCGAAACGATGCCGCGTTCCTCATTGCCGGAGTTGGTGTCGAACAGGTGCGAACCGCGCAGCTCGCCTTCGCGGTTGTAGACCTTCAGGCAGTAGGCGTCGAGGATTTCGTTGGGCAGTTCGTCGTTGGGGCCCGGCTGGAACCAGCGCTCATCCGGGTAATGCACGAACGGCGCATTCGCCAGCTCTTCGCCCCAGAACTGGTCGTTGTAGAAGAAGTTGCAGTTAAGCCGCTCGATGAACTCGCCCAGTGCCGACGCCAAGGCGCCCTCTTTGGTCGCGCCCTTGCCGTTGGTGAAGCACATCGGCGAGTGCGCATCTCGGATATGCAGCGACCACACGTTAGGCACGATATTGCGCCACGAAGCGATCTCGATCTTCATGCCCAGTCCGGCCAGAATGCCGGACATGTTGGCGATGGTCTGCTCCAGTGGCAGGTCTTTGCCGGCGATGTAGGTGCCGCCGTCGGAGGTCGAACCGGGCATCAACAAGGCCTGGGCATCGGCGTCCAGGTTCTCGACTTCCTCGATGACGAACTCCGGCCCGGCCTGCACCACTTTTTTGACCGTGCAACGGTCGATGGAACGCAGGATGCCCTGGCGGTCCTTGTCGGGGATGTCCGCCGGCAACTCGACCTGAATCTTGAAGATCTGGTTATAGCGGTTTTCCGGGTCGACGATGTTGTTCTGCGACAGGCGAATATTGTCGGTGGGGATATTGCGCGTCTGGCAATACAACTTCACGAAGTACGCCGCGCACAAGGCCGACGACGCCAGGAAGTAATCGAACGGCCCCGGTGCCGAGCCGTCGCCTTTATAGCGAATCGGCTGGTCGGCAATCACCGTGAAGTCATCGAACTTGGCTTCAAGTCGGAGGTTGTCGAGAAAGTTGACCTTGATTTCCATGGGGGCACACCAGAATAACGGACTAAACAAAAATGGCCGCCATTATGAGGTTTTTCATCGGGAAGTTTCAGGCTTTTGACCAGTGGCGGGCCAATTGACCCACGTGGATTAACTTTTTTGCAGGTGGCGCCGATGAACTGAGGGCAATCAGGGAGTAGTCGGAATGCGCAATAACCAGCCCGTAACACAGCGTGAGATTTCCCTCGCGCCTTCGCAAAAACTCATCTCCGCCACGGATGTCCGAGGTGTCATCACTTACTGCAACGACGCCTTTGTCGAGATCAGTGGCTTTGAACGCGCCGACCTGATCGGCGCCCCGCAGAATATCGTACGTCACCCGGATGTGCCGCCCGCGGTGTTTGCGCACATGTGGGGTGCGCTCAAACAAGGCCTGCCCTGGATGGGCATCGTCAAGAACCGCTCGAAAAATGGCGACCACTATTGGGTCAACGCCTATGTCACGCCGATCTTCGAGGGCAGCAAGGTGGTGGGTTACGAGTCGGTGCGGGTCAAGCCCACTGCCGATGAAATCCGCCGTGCCCAGGCCCTGTACCAACGCATCAGCCAGGGCAAGCCGGGCGTACCGCGCCTGGATGCCTGGCTGCCGGCCGCGATCAGTTGCGTGCCGTACGTGGCGACCGGATTGACCGGCAGCGTCGCGGGGTTATTCCTCAGTGCACCCATCGCCATCGCGGTGGCTGTTGCGGTCGCCGTGCCGGTGGGTGTGCTCTGCTCGCGCTGGCGCCAAGGCAGCACATTGCGCCTGTTGCAAGGTGTGGAGCCTTCGACGTCGGATGCCTTGATCGCGCAGATGTACAGCGATGCACGCGGCCCACAGGCCCGTCTGGAAACCGCGTTCCTCAGCCAGGACGCGCGCCTGAAAACCTGCCTCACCCGCCTGCAGGACAGTGCCGAACAGTTGAGCGCCCTGGCCGGGCAATCCGATCAGCTGGCCACCGCCAGCTCCAAGGGCCTGGACCGCCAGCGCGTCGAAACCGAACAGGTCTCGGCCGCGGTCAACCAGATGGCCGCTACCACCCAGGAAGTCGCCAGCCACGTTCAACGTACCGCCGACGCCACTCAGCAAGCCAACGTACTGACTGGGCGCGGCCGTGAAGTGGCGCGTGATACCCGCGAAGCCATCGAACGCCTGTCCGCAGTGGTCGGCGAAACCGGAGCCACCGTGGCGCGATTGGCCAAGGACAGTGACGAAATCGGCAGCGTAGTGGATGTGATCAAGGGCATTGCCGACCAGACCAACTTACTGGCCCTGAACGCCGCCATCGAAGCCGCACGGGCCGGCGAGCAAGGCCGTGGTTTTGCCGTGGTCGCCGACGAAGTGCGCCAACTGGCACAGCGTACGTCCCAGTCCACCACCCAGATCCACGCGCTGATTACCCAGCTGCAGGCGTCTTCAAACAACGCGGTGCAAAGCATGGAACACGGCCAACGCCAAGCCCAGGAAGGCGTGGCCTGGGTGCTGGAGGCCGACCAGGCGCTGGTAGGCATCAGCGAGGCCGTGTCCCATATCACCGAAATGACCACCCAGATCGCCGCCGCCACCGAAGAGCAAAGCGCGGTCGCCGAGGAGATCAGCCGCAACATCACCACCATCGCCGAACTGGCCGACCAGACCTCGATGCAAGCCCATCAATCCACGGACTTGAGCAAGGAGCTGACGAATACCGCGGCCACCCAATATGCGTTGGTCGAGCGGTTCAATCGCTGACGGTGAGCACCGTTGAGAAGCAACGCTCGACGGTGCAACGCTTTACGCCAAAGGGACGCCCATCAGCCGGTTTCAAGTCATGGCTGCTTACGGTACTTCCCCGTCAAGTAATCCAGGCTGTCGGGCGCCGAGTTGTGTTCAATGACCGCGAAGTTCTTTACCAGTTGGATGTGGTACGGACCTGCCCGTTTGGACGCCAGGGGGTCACGCACGATAATCAGGTTTTCGGTTTCCATCGGCACGGTGTGATGCGCAGTCACGATGGCTTTGGAGCTGCCGGTGGATTTGAGTGTGAGGGTGAATTGCGCGAGTTCCCGGCCCTCGGCATCGCGTTCGGGCAAGATAGTCAGGTCCAGGTCGCCATCGCGGTCGAGGAAGTCATCACGCATCTGGTAATGGCCACTGCGTTGGTCGCGCGCGACTTCGCTGAGTTTGTCGTACTCCGGTTCGCGGTCCTCACGCTGCAATTGGATCTCCAGTTCAGGCGTGTTGCCCTTGCCGGCAGCGACCCAGCTACCGCTGTAGCGATAAGGTTCGACGGTTTCCTGGGTTATGCGCCAGATCCCAGTCTGGTGGCCGTCATCGGTGTATTCGAAGAGGTAGTCGAACGCCTTGCCGTCATACTCGCCCTGCTCGCCCACCAGTTTGATCGGCTTGCCACTGCCACTTTTGGTGTAACGCACTTCACCGATCAGCACCGCACCTTGCTGCTGGTACCAGAGTTGCACCGGGATCTTGCCGTTGAGGGTGCCGACCAGGTACTGAGGGTCTTCATTGACGGGGCCTTCGAGGCGCGGTGTCTCCTGCCATTTACCGTCTTTCCACTCGCCAGTGGTGCGCAGCATGTAGCCGCGGGGCATGCTCGAGTTTTCTCCATCCTCGGTAGGCGGCACTTGTTGTTGGGTGTAGGAATCCAGCCGCACCAACTCACCGTCGCGCATGTGCAAACGGCTGGAACGTGTCCAGCAGCAGCCACGGTCGGTTTGCGAATGGATGATGCCGTCCTTCGCGACTGAAAACATCCCGCCGAAGGTTTCATTCGCCAGGTCGGTCAATGGACGGTTCAGTACCCATTGGGTTTTAACCGGGTCTTGCAGATACACATCGTAGTGGTACTGCAAGCTCTCATTGGCATCTTCACCATTACGAATCGCCAGGTCCTGGCGCCCATCCCCGTTGATATCGGCGAAGTACAACAAGCCGTACTCGCCCACCAGATGGTCAGCGCGTGTCGCGCCATTGCGATCCTGCGGCACGTTACCGGCCGGGGTCTGCAACTGTTGCAGGGTTTCGAGGGTGGTTCTGTCACGCACGGTGATCAGGGCGCGAGCCAGTTGTTGCACGTCTTGCGGCACGTCCGGGAACACTGCTTCGACCAGGAATTTGCCACTGGGATCGTTGACCGAGAACGAGCGCGGCTCGGCCATGGCCGGTGCGGCAAAGGTTATCGAAAGGAACACACCGCGCACTAACGAACGCATTCAGAGCATCCTTGCTGAAATTCGGGGCAGCAGTGTAATGGCAAACGGTGGATGCTTCGCAAAAAATCCCTGTTTGGGTCTACGCATGGGCTGATATGTTTCGCGTCACGCCAGCAAAAGGATGTGCAAACATGCCCTACACACCCCCTTCAAACGGCTTCAGTCGTTTTGGTCCAGGCTCAACAAAGCGATGTGGACGACCTTGTAACCATTCGAATCGAGGCTATGCGCGAAAGCCTGGAGCGTGTTGGGCGCTTTGATCCAGTGCGCGCGAGGGAGCGGTTTCTGAATGGTTTTGAAGCACACAACACACGCTACATCGAGGTTTCTGGAGAGCGGGTAGGTTTCGTAGTCGTCAAGCAATACCACAATGAACTCTTGCTCGATCATTTGTACGTTAGACCGAGCATGCAAGGATCAGGCATCGGCGCTGCTGTTCTCACGCAGATCTTCAACGAAGCCGATGCAACTGAGCGCCCTATTAAAGTGGGGGCACTCAAAGACAGTGCCTCGAATCGCTTTTATACCCGCCATGGTTTCAAGTTCGTCGAAAGCAGTGAATTCGACAATTATTATGTTCGTCAGAGCGTTTCGCCGGCTCAATAAAGCAGTCACCGGGACGGAACAGTTTCCCAAAAAGTCCGTGCGTTCTTAACGTCCAGAAATTGGCGCAAGGTGTAGACGGCATACACATTGCGCCCATGAGTAGGGTTATCGGGCAAGACCCGCACGAGCTTGCCTGACCGCAAGTCATCAATGGCCGAGCACCCAGCCAACAGGCCGATACCGGCGCCATCGCACAGGGCAAACGCCATGACCGCCCTATCATTGACGCTGAAGTTCGGCCCCAGCGAATACGTCGAACAAATCGCTGTCTGGCCCCCACGTTGGCTGATATGTTTCCAGCCATACCCACAAAGGAAAGTGCCATGCCGCCGATAGCCACCAATGCTGCACTGCTGATCATCGACATGCAGCAAGGCATGACCCAACCAACGCTGGGGCGGCGTAACAACCCAGGCGCCGAAGTGCAGATACAGCGCCTGTTGGATGCATGGCGGCAATCCGGCCGCCCGGTCGTGCACATCCGGCACATTTCCCGTTCACCCGGCTCGGTGTTCTGGCCGGGCCAACCGGGTTGCGAGTTCCAGTCTGAACTGCAGCCGCTTGCGCATGAGCATGTGGTGGAAAAGAACGTGCCGGATGCCTTCGCCGCCACGGGGTTGGAGCGCTGGCTGCAGGTGCGTTCGATCCGGCAACTGGTGATCGTCGGCGTGATCACTAACAACTCGGTCGAGTCCACAGCGCGCTCAGGCGGCAACCTGGGTTTTGAAGTGGCTGTGGTTTCAGACGCCTGCTACACCTTCGATCAAACGGATTTGTCCGGGCGCCTGTGGCCGGCCGAGGATGTGCATGCACTGTCGTTGAGTAACCTGGCAATGGATTATGCCGAGGTTGTCACGGCCGGCGAGATCCTGGCTCATGATTGAGCGCACCTGTCACCGGTAGGGTGCGGCTGACGCGCGCGCCTGCAGATACGCCGTCAACAACAGCGTGGTCTGTTGCTCCAGCGCAGCTTCAACAGCCGGCGACGCATTACCTTCCAGCACGGTGCGCACCGGGCCGACGCCCATTTGCACGAAAACCTTGCCGTGGGTGAACTGACATTGACGGACGCAGTGTTTACCGAACTGAACGCAGTCGCGAGCTGAAAGCGTCAGACGTTCAATAGGTGTGCAATGGCCTTGCGCAGCGCTCCATGTGGGTCTTCCGCGTAAGGCAGCGCGTTTTTCCAATCATAAAACCAGACGGGCATCCTGCGTTTGTCGTCCGGTTCCGAGGCGTAGCGCGGGAAAAGATGGCAGTGCAACTCCGGCTCTGAATTGCCCAGGATCTCGTAGTTCATGCGCACTGCGCCGGTGGCCTGCAACACAGCATCGCCGAGGCGCGCCATGTCGAGCAGGTAGGCGGTGCGCGCTTCGGTGTCGAGGTCGTTGAGGCTGGCAACCACCGGGTCGGGCAGCAACAGGCAGTAGCCGGGTAGGAATTGCACATCGCCCATCACCGCCCAGCCTGAGGGCATGCGACAGATGACCTTATCGTTGCCGCCGTTGCGGGCCAGTGCTACGCGTTCCGTGATAAGCGCCATGCCGTGTCCTTGATGAGGATGAATTCAGGCGGGATATTAACCGTGAAACGCGCCAGCATGACCAGCACGGGATTTAGCCAGGGCATGCCATTTTCAGAACGGCACAAACCCAATGTGTGGGGGCTTGCTCGCGAAGACGGAGTATCAGTCACCTAATACATTGACTGATCGACCGCGTTCGCGAGCAAGCCCGCCCCCACAGCGGAAAGTAATCCATGAAAATGGCCCGCCTTTTCCAACCTAGCGAGGCTGCGCCACCATCGCTCGCCACGCCTGGACGCTGGCGCGCTCATTCACCTTGGCTTGCCACGCATGCAGTGCCTCACATTCCTGCGGTATCGGCAGTTCCACCAGCGCGGCGAAGATCAGGCCGCCCAGTACGGCAATGTCCGCCATGGAAAACGCATCGCCCGCTACGTACGCCCGTGTTTTGAGGAGGCCATCAAAGTAGCGCATGCCCCTCACCGCCTTGTCGCGCATACGCATGCCCCATTCGGCATTCTGGTAAAGCTCGACCTCTGGTCCAAGCCCAGGCGTGGCGTGATGGAAATACACGCTGACCGCGTCCATCAGCTCAATTTCCGCACGTTTGGTCAGCATATGGATCAGGCCTTGCTCAACGGGAGTTTTACCGGTGAGGGTCGGGGTTCCTTCAAGGACGTCCAGGTACTGAGTGATCGCGGTGCATTCAGCGATCAACGTGCCGTCTGGAAGCTCCAGCACCGGCAGGGTGCCGGAGTAATTCAGGGCGAGAAATGCAGGCTGTTTGTGCTCGCCCTTCCAGAGGTTGACCGAGACGAACTCGATGCTCGGCAGCAGGCCTTTCTCGGCCAAGGCGATCCGCACGCGGGCCGGATACGGGCCGCTGTACCAGTCATAGATCTTCATCAGCGGGTGGGAGGATGCGTCGGAATGTGCCGGTTGGAACGTCATGATGGAGTCGCCTACCTGTCAAGTGGTAGGCAAACAGTGGGCGTTTGTTTTTCGCCTGTCAAGCGTTACCTACCAGTTGGCAGGTAAAACCTTTTGGGCGTAGAATCCGCCCATCCCACCCCACGACCGAGGAATCCCTACGTGAGTGAAAACGCGCGTGAAGCCATCCTGGAAGCCGCCAAAGCCGCGGCTCAGCATTACGGCTACAGCGGCATCAACTTTCGCAGCATCGGCGAAACGGTGGGGATCAAGAACGCCAGTATCTATTACCACTTCCCGAGCAAAGCCGAGCTCGGCGCGGCAGTCGCCAAGCGGTATTGGGAAAACACCGCCAGTGCCCTCGAGGCCATACGCCTGGAAAACCCGGATCCGCTGGAGTGCATGCAAATCTACCCCAGCATCTTTCGCCAATCCCTCGAGGACGGTAATCGGCTATGCCTGTCCAGCTTTATGGCGGCCGAATACCAGGACCTGCCCGAGGCCGTCAAGAAAGAGATCCTGGCGTTTGCCGATATCAACGTGGCTTGGCTGGCGGCCCTGCTCACTGAGATCCAACCCGGCGATGCCGAAAGCTGCGAGCGCCGCGCCCGCGCCATCTACACCGCCATTGCCGGTGCACAGTTGATTGCCCGCACGCGCGCCGATCTGCGTTTGTACGACGAACTGGTGCAGAGCTATCGGGACGCGGGGCTCATACCGACCTGACCGGCCGGAGCACGCCACCGACGACATCCACTGACAACGCTGTTGGCGCAACAACAGTGCTTGGACAGCTTGTGCGGAATCAACACAACCAAACTCTTCATAAAACACTCGTATCCAATTGAAATAAAAGCATTTAACGCTATGGCATGACGCGTGCAATCGCCTTCGTATCAACCCGAAGGATGCCCCCATGTCCCATACACTGCCCCAGGCGCTGTTGCTTCAAGCCCACACCCGAGGCTCGGCGATTGCCTTGCGCTACAAGCATCTGGGCATCTGGCACACGCGCAGTTGGAGCGAACTGGCGCACGAGGTCAACCGGCTCGCCGCGGCCCTGCAGGCGCGCAATTTCCGTCAGCACGATGATCTGTTGATCATCAGCCAAGCGCGTCCCGAAGCGCTGCTGTTGGCGCTGGCGGCGCAATGGCTGGGGGGCAGCGTCACGCTGCTGGACCCGGACCGCGACAACCGTGCGCTGCTCGCCGGGCTGCGGCCGCGCTTCGTGCTGGCGCAAGACCTGCAATCGCTGCAACACCTGCGTGAAGGCGCAGTGGTGATGTACCTCGACGGACGTGGGCTGAGTCAGCAGCAAAGCGCCGAGTTGATCGCCTATACCGACTTAAGCGCGGACACGCCCGCCCCCGTCTGCGCCACGCAACCGGGCGATACTGCGTTCGTCTTTCATGCCGACACCCCGCTGCGCCTGACTCACACGCAGTTGCTGGCGGGCGCTCGCACGCTGGTCCAGCGGGAACAACTGAGCGCCGAAGAGGAGGCATTGGCCGCACGGGTATTCGCCGCCAGCGGGCAAGCGCGTTACCTGCTTGCCCCCTGGCTGCACACCGGGTTTTGCCTCAATTTTCCCGAGGCTCTGGCGACGCGTGACACCGACCGCCGAGAGCTCGGCCCCACGTTAGTGCTCGGCACCCGCGAATCCTACGCCCGCCTGGAACAGTGGGTGCAAGAGCGCCTGCCCATGCCGGGCACCCTCAGCCACCACGTGTACCGCTGGGCCATGCAGCCGAGCTCATCCCCCGCTCGCCACTGGCTGGGCCACTGGTTGGTGCGGCGTCCCTTGCGGGATGTGCTGGGCATGAGCCGCCTGCGTGTGCCGCTGCTGGTCGGGCCGCCGCTGAGCCCGGAAACGGCGGCGTTCTTCTCCGCCTTGGGGATTCGACCCGGCCACTGGCAAGAGCCCTCCCCCCGCCACGAAACCACCGATCACTTGCTGTCTCAGCCTGTCTGACGAGCCCGCCATGCACTCACCCACTCAATCGGTATTACTGCGGCTCGATGACATCTCCCTGTCGTTCAAGGGTATCAAGGCCATCACCTCCATCAGTTTCGACGTCAAAGCCGGCGACATCTGCGGGCTGATCGGCCCCAACGGCGCGGGTAAAAGCTCGCTGCTCAATGTGATCAACGGGGTCTACCACCCCCAGAGCGGGACTGTCCACTACGCGGGCCAGACGCGACGGCGTATGCGCGCGCACCAGGCGGCCGAAGGCGGGATTGCGCGGACCTTCCAGAACATCGCGCTGTTCAAGGGCATGAGTGTGCTCGACAACGTACTCACCGGGCGCAACCTCAAGCGCCGCAGCAGTTGGATCGAACAGATGCTGCGCCTGGGCCGCGCGCCCAGCGAGGACAACACGCACCGCCTGCACGCGGAAAAGGTGATTGCCTTTCTGCAGATCCATCCCTGGCGCCATGTGCTGGTAGGCACCCTGCCCTATGGCCTGCAAAAGCGTGTCGAACTGGCCCGCGCCCTGGCGTCCGAGCCCACCCTGCTACTGCTGGATGAACCCATGGCGGGCATGAACGCGCAGGAGAAAGCGCAGATGAGTCAGTTCATCCGCGACATCAACCGCGAGTTCGGCACCACCGTGGTGTTGATCGAACACGATATCGGCGTGGTCATGGGCCTGTGCGACCACGTGGTGGTCCTCGACTACGGTCGCAAGATCGGCGATGGCACCCCGGAGCAGGTGCGCGCCAACCCCGATGTCATCGCTGCTTACCTGGGGACTTGAGCATGGAATTTTTCTTCGAAGTGCTGATCGGCGGCCTGCTGGCGGGTGTGATGTATTCCCTGGTGGCGATTGGTTTTGTGCTGATCTACAAAGCCTCGGGCGTGTTCAACTTTGCCCAGGGCGCCATGGTGCTGTTCGCCGCGCTGACATTTGTCAGCCTGCTGGAACGCGGATTCCCCTTTGCCTGGGCGTTCCTGCTCACCCTGGCAAGCATGGTGGTGCTGGCGCTGCTGATCGAAAAAGTGGTGCTGCGCCCTTTGGTCAATCGCCCGCCGATCATCCTGTTTATGGCCACCCTTGGGCTGTCTTACCTGATCGAAGGGTTCGCCCAGTTCCTCTGGGGCGCACAGGTGCATGGGCTGGAACTGGGCATCGCCGACGAGCCGCTGGAAATCCGCGGCATGCTGCTCTCGCAATTCGACCTGTTTGCCGCCGGCACCGCTGCCGTGCTGGTGATCGCCCTGTCGCTGCTGTTCAACAAGACGCGGGTGGGTCTGTCGTTGCGTGCGGTGGCGGATGACCCGCTGGCCTCCATGGCGGTGGGTATCCGGCTGCCGCGTATCTGGGCGCTGGTGTGGGCGGTGGCGGGGTTTGTCGGCCTGGTGGCCGGGTTGCTCTGGGGCGCGCGCCTGGGGGTGCAGTTCTCGCTGTCGCTGGTGGTGCTCAAGGCGTTGCCGGTGTTGATCATCGGCGGTTTCTCTTCCATCGGCGGCGCGATTGTCGGCGGTTTGATCATCGGCGCAAGCGAGAAAATCGCGGAGATCTACCTCGGCCCGATCATCGGCAGCGGCATTGAAAACTGGGTGCCGTACGTCCTTGCCTTGCTGTTCCTGCTGGTGCGGCCTGCCGGCTTATTCGGCGAGCGCGCCATCGAACGGGTCTGATTGTCCTTGAGGAAATGCCTGCATGCTGTATCAAGAAGTCGGTCAAATCAGCACCTCCTACGCGGCCGAGCGCCGTACCTTCCGCCTGCGCCAGGACCGCATCGGGCTGTGGCTGCTGCTGGGCTTTGCGTTTTTTGCGCTGCCGTGGCTGGGCAATGACTACTGGTTCAGCGCCATTCTGGTGCCGCTGCTGGTGCTGTCACTGGCGGGGCTTGGGCTCAACCTGCTGACGGGCTACGCCGGGCAACTCTCAT
Source organism: Pseudomonas marginalis (assembly GCF_001645105.1). Classification (GTDB taxonomy): domain Bacteria; phylum Pseudomonadota; class Gammaproteobacteria; order Pseudomonadales; family Pseudomonadaceae; genus Aquipseudomonas; species Aquipseudomonas petroselini. Next base: position 120,609 of record NZ_LKEG01000036.1, on the reverse strand, counting down.
TGGGCTCGGCAGCGTTCATGGCCGTGGGCGCGTTCGCCGCCTACAACCTGCACCTGCGCGTGCCCGGTTTGCCGCTGCTGGTCAGCTTTGCCCTGGGTGGTGTGATCGCGGCGCTGGTGGCGGTGCTCTTCGGGCTGCCGAGCCTGCGTATCAAGGGGTTTTACTTGCTGGTGGCGACCCTGGCCGCGCAGTTCGTGGTGGAGTGGGTGCTCACCCGCTTCAGCTGGTTCACCAACGACAACGCTTCCGGAGTGATCACCTCGCCACCGCTGCTGGTTGCCGGGCTGGATTTCAGCTCACCCAGAGGCCGCTATGTACTGACGTTGACCCTAGTGGCGGCGCTGTTCTGGCTGGGCAAAAACCTGGTCCGCAGCGAGCTTGGCCGCAACTGGATGGCGGTACGCGACATGGACACCGCCGCCGCCGTCATCGGTATTCGCCTGTTGAAAACCAAGCTGCTGGCGTTTGCAATCAGCGGCTTTTACTTGGGCGTCGCGGGCTCACTGTGGGCCTTCGCTTACCTGGGTACCGTCGAGCCTCACGGCTTCGACCTGAGCCGCTGCTTCCAGGTCTTGTTCATCATCATTATCGGCGGCCTGGGCAGCGTGCTCGGCAACTTCCTGGGGGCGGCGTTCATCGTGTTGTTCCCGATCCTGCTGGGCAACCTCTTCGCCCTGCTGCCCGCCGGGCTGATGGACGCGGGCCAACTGGAGAACATCCAGAAGATGCTCTTCGGCGCGCTGATCATCGCTTTTTTGATCAAGGAACCGGAGGGGCTGGCCCGCCTGTGGCAGCGCTTTCGTCAACGGGCCAGGGTGTGGCCGCTGCGTTACTGAACTCAATAACCTCCCAGGAATGACCTCCATGACACACCGCTTATCGCTGCGCCGCCTGGCCTTGGGCCTGGCCCTGATCACCGGCACGCTCTCGGCCGGCGCCCAGGCTGCCAACGAACAATACTTCCCGTTGCAGAGCTACCGGGTCGGCCCCTACGCCGCCGGCGGCACCGGTTTCTTCGGCGGGTTTATCGACTACCTGCAATACATCAACGCCAAGGGCGGGGTGAACGGCGTCAAGCTGACCTGGAGTGAATGCGAGACCGAGTACGTGGTGGAGAAAGGCGTCGAATGCTACGAACGCCTCAAGGGCGGACTCAACGGCGCCCCGGCCGCCGCGACCAACCCACTGTCTGTGGGCATCGCCTACGCCACCTTGGAACGTTCCACCGCCGACAAATTGCCGCTGATCACCATCAACCACGGCCGTACCGACTCCACCGATGGCAGCGTGTTCCCCTATGTATTTCCGCTGCAGCTCAATCCGTACTCGGAAGTTTCGGCGATCATCAACTACATCGGCCAACGCGAAGGGGGCGCGGACAAGCTCAAGGGCAAGAAAATTGCGGTGCTGTACCACGGCTCGCCGTACGGCAAGGAAACCAATGGCGTACTGGAAACCCTGGCACACAATGCCGGCTTCGAATTGACCTTGCTTGAAGTGCCCCACCCCGGTAACGAACAGCAATCGCAGTGGCTGAATATCCGCCGTCTCAAACCCGACTGGGTGATCCTGCGTGGCTGGGGCGTGATGAACCCGGTGGCGCTGAAATCCGCGCAAAAAGTCGGCTACCCGGCCGATCACATCATCGGCAATATCTGGAGCAACTCGGAGGAAGACGTGGTGCCCGCCGGTGCCGCCGCCAAGGGCTTTATCTCGATCACCACGCACCCTTCCGGCACCGACTTTCCGGTCTTGCAAGGCATCAAGCAAAGCGTGGTGGACGCCGGCAAAGGCAACCTGGCCGACCCCAAGCGCTTTGGCACCGTGTATTACAACCTGGGCGTGGTCAACGGCATTCTCAACGTCGAAGCGCTACGCCTGGCCCAGGAAAAATACGGCCACCAACCGCTCACCGGCGAACAGGTGCGCTGGGGGTTCGAACACCTGAACCTCGACGATGCGCGGCTGCAGGCACTGGGCGCCAAAGGCCTGGTGCAACCGCTGAAACTCTCCTGCGCCGACCACGAAGGCGGCGGCGCCGTGCGCTTCCAGCAATGGGATGGCCAGCGCTGGAACCTGATCAGCGACTGGGTACAGGCCGACCGCGCACTGTTGCGGCCGATCATCGAAGCCTCTGCCGCGCAGTACGCCAAGGAAAAAGGCATCACCCCGCGTGATTGCAGCAAAGAGCAGTAAGCATCTATCGGATGCAACACAGTTCAAATGTGGGAGGGAGCGTGCTCTCGATGGCGATGGATCAGCCAATGAATCTGTTGACCGGCACTCCGCTATCGGGGGCAAGCCCCCTCCCACATTTTGACCTCGGTGTGTCAGACCACGCTGACTCGCCGCCTGATCAGCGACTGGGTGCAGGCCGACCGCGTGATGGCAGCCAGGAGCAGTAAGCTCTATCGAATGCAACACAGTTCAAATGTGGGAGGGGGCTTGCTCCCGATGGCGGTGGATCAGCCAATGAATCTGTTGACCGGCACTCCGCTATCGGGGGCAAGCCCCCTCCCACATTTTGACCTCAGTGTGTCAGATCACGCTGACTCATGACGCCACGGCGCTGGCCGCCTGATCAGCGACTAGGTGCAGCAGTAAGCTCTATCGGATGCAACACAGGTCATATGTGGGAGGGGGCTTGCTCCCGATGGCGGTGGATCAGCCAATGAATCTGTTGACCGGCACTCCGCTATCGGGAGCAAGCCCCATCCCACATTTTGACCTGGGTGTGTCAGCCCACGCTGACTTCCACCACGCCAGCATTCAACCGCACCGGCCATACCCGCAGGCGCTGCTCCGGTGCCTCCAGGCATTGGCCGTCGTGCAAACGGTAATGCTGCTTGTAGATCGGCGCGGCCACCACCAGGTCGCCCTTGATGCTGCCGACCAAGCCACGACCGATCACATTCGCACCGGATTGCGGGTCGTGATTGTCGATGGCGTACAGCGTCTGGTCCTGCGCACCGGGCAGGTAGAACAGCGCGACTTGGGCGCCGTCCAACCACACCACCACCCCGGAATTGCTCACCAGGTCGGCCTCGCTGCACACACCTTTCCAAGTGGCCAGGGTGCGTTGAGTATCAGGCTGGCTCATCAGGCAATCTCCTCGATGACGGGAATCAGGTTGAGTTCAGCGGCCATGATCGGCCGGCGCTGGCCGCGTTCCTGGACGAAGTGGATGTCCGGGTCGGGGCGTTTGTCGTTGACGAAGGTGCGGAAACGCTTGAGTTTTTCCGGGTCCTTGAGGGCGTTGGCCCACTCGCATTCATAGCGGTCGACCACCTGTTGCATCTGCGCTTCCAGCTCGGCACCCAGGCCCAGGCTGTCGTCCAGGATCACGTCCTTGAGGAAATCCAGGCCGCCTTCCAGGCTTTCGCGCCATACCGAGGTGCGCTGCAACTTGTCGGCGGTGCGAATGTAGAACATCAGGAAACGGTCGATGTAGCGGATCAGCGTGGCGTCATCCAGGTCGGTGGCGAACAGCTCCGCATGACGTGGGCGCATGCCGCCGTTGCCGGCGATGTAGAGGTTCCAGCCCTTCTCGGTGGCGATCACGCCCACGTCTTTGCTCTGGGCCTCGGCGCACTCGCGGGTGCAGCCGGACACCGCGAACTTGAGCTTGTGCGGCGAGCGCAGGCCCTTGTAGCGGTCCTCGATCAGCAGCGCCATTTTCACGCTGTCTTGCACGCCGTAACGGCACCAGGTACTGCCCACGCAGGACTTCACCGTGCGCGTGGATTTGCCATACGCATGCCCGGTCTCGAAACCGGCCGCGATCAATTCGGCCCAGATATCCGGCAGCTCGTGCAGTTGCGCGCCAAACAGGTCGATGCGCTGGCCGCCGGTGATCTTGGTGTAGAGGTCGTATTTCTTCGCCACCTCACCGATCACGATAAGTTTGTCCGCGGTGATCTCGCCGCCCGGAATGCGAGGCACCACCGAGTAGGTGCCGTTCTTCTGCATGTTGGCCATGAACGTATCGTTGGTGTCCTGCAGCGGCACCAGGGAGGCGTCCATGATCGGTTGGTTCCAGCACGACGCCAGGATCGAACCCACCGCCGGCTTGCACACGTCGCAACCGGTGTGGCCACGGCCGTGTTTGGCCAGCAGTTCTTCGAAGGTGATGATGCCTTCTACGCGCACCAGGGCATACAGCTCCTGCCGGGTGTGGGCGAAGTGTTCGCACAGGCTCTTGTCGACGCTGACACCCCGGGCGATCAGCTCATGCTCGAACACTTGCTTGAGCAACCCCGCGCAGCCGCCGCAACCGGTGCAGGCCTTGGTCTGGGATTTGAGCAGGCCGAGGTCGCTGCAGCCGCTGTCGATGGCCGAGCAGATCGAGCCTTTGGTCACGTTGTGGCAGGAGCACACGGTGGCCGACTCCGGCAACGCACCAGGGCCGAGGGTCGGCGCACCGCTGGAGGATGGCAGGATCAGGCTGGCCGGCTCGGACGGCAGCGCGATGCTGTTCTGCATGTATTGCAGCAAGGTGTCGTAGTAGCTGTTATCGCCCACCAAAACAGCACCGATCACGTGCTTGCCCGAGGCATCCACCACCAGCCGGCGGTAGCTGGCGCTGGCCTCGTCGATAAATTGATAACTGCGCGCGCCGGGCGTGTGGGCGTGGGCGTCGCCGATGGAGCCCACGTCCACGCCGAGCAACTTGAGTTTGGTCGACATGTCCGCGCCCACAAACGGCTCGGCGGTTTGCTCGCAGAGCAGCGCGGCAACCCCACGGGCCATCTGGTAGCCCGGCGCGACCAGGCCGAACAGGCTGCCGTTCCAGGAGGCGCATTCGCCAATCGCGTAAATGTTCGGGTCGCAGCTCAGGCACTCGTCGTTGATCACCACGCCGCCACGCGGACCGATCTCCAGGCCGGCCTGGCGAGCCAGTGCGTCCTGGGCGCGGATGCCGGCGGAAAACACGATCAGGTCGGTTTCGAGGAACTCGTCATTGGCAAAATTCATGCGATAGCGGTACTGCTCGCCGGCACTGATCGACTGAGTCGCACGCGACAAATGCACCCCCACGCCCAACCGCTCGATCTGCGCCTTGAGCGCCAGGCCGCCAAAATCGTCCAGTTGTACCGGCATCAAGCGCGGCGCGAACTCCACCACGTGCGCTTCAAGGCCCAGGCTCTTCAGCGCGTTGGCGGCTTCCAGGCCCAGCAGGCCACCGCCCACCACCACACCGCGCCGCGCATTGGCGGCGGCCTTACGGATGGCATCCAGGTCTTCAAGGGTGCGGTACACAAGGCGCGAATCGCCTTCGGCGCCCTCGATGGGCGGCACGAACGGATAGGAACCGGTCGCCAGCACCAGCTTGTCATAGGCCACGCAACCGTCGGCGGTGATCACCTCGCAGCGGGCGCGGTCGATCTCCAATACCGGCACGCCCAGGTGCAACGTCACCCCCGGCGTCTGGTACAGCGAGGCGTCTGAGAGTGCCAGCGACTCAGCATCGCGGCCGGTGAAATACTCGGACAGATGCACCCGGTCATAGGCGCGCATCGGCTCCTCGCTGAACACATGCAAGCGGTAGTGATCCAGCACGCCGCGTTCGATCAGTTGCGCCACACAGTGGTGGCCGACCATGCCATTGCCGACGACGATCAGGGTTTTGAGACTGTTCATATAAATCACCCGACAAAGCTCATCACGGTTTAAAAAAGCAAAAAAAAACGCCTGAAACCTTGCGGTTCCAGGCGTCTTTGCCTGTTCTTATGCGGGTTCGGATCGGGCGACTGCGCCGGATACTCCGCTATTGCCCATGGTGTCGATCGTCGTTGACCGAGGTGGGTTGAGAGGGAGCTTGCAGGGTCTGTGCCAACCGAAGACAAGGCCTGCGTTCACGGCATCACAACGTAATCAGCGGTTTTTTACGCGCGCTTTCAGCGCCTCCAACTGGTGCGCCCCGCGTCATAAAAGTGCACCCGCCCGCTTCCTGTGGCGAGGGAGCTTGCTCCCGCTGGGCTGCGTAGCGGCCCCAACATCCTGGGAGCGCTGCGCACTCCAGCGGGAGCAAGCTCCCTCGCCACAATGATCTCGGTCCTCCTCAGAATGGGTGTTTCAGGCCGATAAAAAACCTGGCGCGTGACTTGCTAGGAACACTTCAAGCAGGCAATCAACGCTGATTGCCCTCTCACGACAAAGGCGCCGTGTAATCCCCGTTTTTTCAACGGAGGGTTACAAGGCGCCTTTTTTGTTTACGGGGTTACGGATGGCAAACCAAAACGTGCGCAGTGTGTGTCCTTATTGTGGCGTGGGCTGCGGCATCGTCATGCAGGTCGAGCAGAATAAAGTGGTCAAGGTGATCGGCGATAAGGCCCACCCCACCAACTTCGGCCGCCTGTGCACCAAGGGCACCACCTGCGGGCAAGCCATCGCCGAGTCCGGGCGCATGGAGAACGCCTATGTGCGCCAGGCGCGCGAGCATGACCCGGTGCGCATCGCCATGGACAAGGCCATCCGTGAAACCGCAGGCCGCCTGCGCCAGATCCTCGACACCCACGGGCCGGATGCGTTGGCGTTCTACGTGTCGGGCCAAATGTCGCTGGAGTCTCAATACCTGATCAACAAATTGGCCAAGGGCTTCGTGCGCACCGCCAATATCGAGTCCAACTCACGCTTGTGCATGGCCAGCGCCGGCAGCGGCTACAAACTGTCCCTCGGCTCCGACGGCCCGCCAGGCTCCTATGAAGACTTCGACCGCGCCGACCTGTTCTTCGTGATCGGCGCGAACATGGCCGACTGTCACCCGATCCTGTTCCTGCGCATGATGGACCGGGTCAAGGCCGGGGCGAAGTTGATCGTGGTCGACCCTCGGCGCAGCGCTACGGCCGACAAGGCCAACCTGTTCCTGCCCATCAAACCCGGCACCGACCTCGCCCTGCTCAACGGCCTGTTGCACCTGCTGGTCAAAAACGGCCATACCGACCCGACCTTTATTGCCGCGTTTACCGAGGGCTGGGAGGCCATGCCCGCGTTCCTGGAGGACTACTCGCCGGAACGGGTGGCTGCGATCACCGGCCTTGCCGAAGCCGATATCCGCCAAGCCGCCGACTGGATCGGCCAGGCCGCCGAGTGGATGAGCTGCTGGACCATGGGCCTTAACCAGAGCACCCACGGCACCTGGAATACCAACGCCCTGTGCAACCTGCACCTGGCCACCGGCGCCATTTGCCGTCCGGGCAGCGGGCCGTTTTCCCTCACCGGTCAACCCAACGCCATGGGCGGGCGCGAAATGGGCTACATGGGCCCCGGCCTGCCGGGGCAACGCTCGGTACTGGTCGAGGCCGACCGCGTGTTTATCGAGGACCTGTGGCAGATCCCCCACGACAGCCTGCCGCGACAGGCCGGTAGCGGCACCGTGGCGATGTTCGAACAGATGGCGGCCGGGCAGATCAAGGCCTGCTGGATCATCTGCACCAATCCCGTCGCCAGCGTGCCCAACCGCCAAACCGTGATCAATGGCCTGCAGACCGCCGAGCTGGTGATCACCCAGGACGCGTTCCTCGACACCGAGACCAACCGCTACGCCGACATCCTGCTGCCCGGCGCGCTGTGGGCTGAGGCCGAGGGCGTGATGATCAACTCCGAGCGCAACCTGACCCTGATGCAAAAAGCCGTCGACGCCCCCGGCGAGACCCTGCCCGACTGGCAGATCATCGCCAGGGTTGCGTGTGAGATGGGCTTTGCCGAGGCGTTCACCTATGCCTCCGCCGCCGACGTATTTGAAGAAATCAAACGCGCCTGGAACCCCAATACCGGCTACGACATCCGTGGCGCGAGTTACTCGCGCCTGCGTGAACAGCCGCTGCAATGGCCCTGCGCATCCACTGAGGCCGCGCACCGCAACCCGATCCGCTACCGCACCAACGGCACCCTCGCGTTCGCCACCGATAACGGCAAGGCGCAGTTCCTCGCCCGCCCCCATATGCCGCCCGCCGAGATGCCCGATGACACCTTCCCCTTCGTGCTCAACACCGGCCGCGTGCAGCACCAATGGCACACCCTGACCAAGACCGGCAAAGTCGCCACGTTGAACAAACTCAACCCTGGCCCCTTCCTCGAGCTGCACCCGGAAGACGCCGCCCGCTTGGGCATCCAGGACAAGGACCGGGTTGAAGTACGCTCCCAGCGCGGCCACGCCGTGCTGCCCGCCGTGGTCACCGACCGTGTGCGGCCAGGCAACTGTTTTGCGCCGTTTCATTGGAACGATGTGTTCGGCGAACAACTGGCGATCAATGCGGTGACCAACGATGCGGTGGACCCGATTTCCTTGCAGCCCGAGTTCAAGTTCTGCGCCGTCGCCCTGGCTCGGGTCGAACTGATCGACCACCAGTTCCTGGACCTCCCTTCCCCCGTAGCAGAGGATTGCACCATGTCGCGCCTCGACGCCTTCGCCGACCTCGCCGGCATTCGTCACGTATCGCCACCGCCCCTGAGCGACAGTGAGCGCACCTACCTCGCCGGCTTCCTTAGCGGCCTGCAATCCAACGCCGCGCGCCAGGCCGTCGGCGTACCGACAATGCCCGCGAATGCCCCCCTGGCCGACGCATCCCGGCTGTGGCTGAACGGCTTGCTCGGCGGGTTGTTCAGCCATACGGAAGCCCTCGCCGCGCCCTCCCCGGCCGTCACCTTGCTGTGGGCATCGCAAACCGGCAACGCCGAAGCCCTGGCCGAACGATTCGCCAAGCGCCTGCGCGAGGCGGGCATCACGGTGGAGCTGAGCGCGATGTCAGACTTCCCCGCGAGCAAACTGGCGAGCACCCACACCCTGGCATTGATCAGCAGCACCTTTGGCGACGGCGACCCGCCGGACAATGGCGAAGGCTTCTGGCACAGCCTCAGCACCGCCGAGACGCGCCTGGAGTCGCTGCGCTTTGCGGTGCTGGCCTTGGGCGATCCGAACTACGACCAGTTCTGCAACCATGGCAAACAGCTCGATCAGCGCCTGTTGGAACTGGGCGCAACCCGCCTGTTGGAACGCGTCGATTGCGACACCGAATTCGAAGCCCTGGCCGATGCCTGGCTGGTGCGCTTCCAACAGACCCTCCACCCGACAAAGCCCGTAGCACTCGCCGCACCGGCCACGCCTGCCGGCAAGACCAAGCTGTACGGCTCACGCCTGCTGCTCAACCGGCACCTGAACCCGCAAAGCCCGCACAAGGAGACCCGCCAGTTCGCCCTGGACCTGGCCGACTCCGGGCTGACTTATGAAGCCGGTGACGCGTTGGGCGTGCGGCCGCGCAACTGCCCCGAACTGGTCAGCGAACTGCTCGACCTGACCCGCCTGAGCCCCAGTGCCAGCGTGAACATCGACACTTTCGGCGATGTGCCCCTGCAACAGGCGCTCACCCAGCATTTCGAAATCGCCCGGCCCAGCAGCGATACCTTGACCTTCATCGCCGAGCGCAGCGCCAACCCTGGCCTCAAGCACCTGCTCAACCCCGAGCACAAGGCCCAATTGAATGACTGGTTGTGGGGCCGGCAACTGGCGGACGTGCTGCAGGAATACCCGATCGAGTGCTCTGCGGACGAACTGCTGGGCACGCTCAAGCGCCTGCAACCGCGTTTGTATTCGATCGCCTCGAGTGCCAAGGCGTACCCGCAGCAAGTGCACCTCACCGTGGCCGCCGTGCGCTATGGCAAACGCAAAGGCGTGTCCTCGACCTTCCTGGCCGACCGTGTCGGCGACGGAGAAGTGCCGTTGTTCGTGCAGCCGTCCAAGCACTTCCGCACCCCCAGCGACGGCGAGGTGCCGATGATCATGGTCGGCCCCGGCACCGGCGTCGCACCGTTCCGCGCCTTCTTGCAGGAACGCCGGGCGCTGGGCCATCAGGGACGCAACTGGCTGTTCTTCGGTGAACAGCACGCGGCCAGCGACTTCTATTATCAGGACGAACTGCAAGGTATGCAGCGCGACGGCCTGCTCACCCACTTGAGCCTGGCGTTCTCCCGCGATCAGGCGCAGAAGGTCTACGTGCAGGACCGCATCCGCGAACAGGGCGCCGAACTGTGGCGCTGGCTGCAGGACGGCGCAAAGCTGTACATCTGCGGCGACGCCAGCCATATGGCCAAAGACGTCGACCAGGCCCTGCGCCAAGTGGCGCAAACCCACGGCGGGCTTGGCATGGAAGGCGCCGTGGAGTACTGGCGGCACTTGAGCGAGCAGAAGCGTTATCTGCGTGATGTGTACTGATTGGATACAGAACAATAAGCACTTTGTATTGTGTACAAAAAACCCTAAAGATTTACCGGTATCGGGCCGAAACAGCAGAAACAGCGAATCGCCGTATTTTATTGATTGAAATCGGCGATTTGGCCGCCCTCTCCGCTGATGGTCGTCTCGATGAAAATAAAAAATAAGCTGGTACTGGCATTCGTCTCTGTCGCTTTTATCCCGGTAAGCCTCGTGGCGGTGATCTCGGTCATGAACACGCGCACCCAGGCCGTGGATCAGTTCATCGATGGCAGCACCCGTGAAATCCGCCAGATCGATGGCAACATCCGGCAGTTCTTCGACGGCACACTGCAAAACGTCGATCAGATGGCCACCGACCCTGTATACACGTCGGTGAACACGCTGAAAAACTACCAGCCCACCGACGCGGCCAGCCAGCCGATGCCGGCCGAGGCGCAAGCCGTGATCGACCGTTTCGCGCGCTTTGGTGCCACGCACCCGGCGGCGGCGATCCTCTCCATCGGCCTGGAAGACGGCACCTACGCCAAATGGCCGGATGACCCGCAACTGGCCAAGTACGACCCACGCACCCGCCCTTGGTACAAGGCCGCGATGGCCAGCCCCGGCAAGACCGTGCGCACCCCCGCTTACTACTACGACAAAGACGACGTGGCACTGGTGGGCACCGCGCGGGCGCTGTTGGACAACGGCAAGCCCAAGGGCGTATTCGTGGTCAGCGTGTCGCTGAAGAACCTCACCGAACTGGTCAAAAGCATCAAGCTGGGAGAAAGCGGCTATGTGATGCTGATCGAAGACGGCGTGGTGCTGGTAGACCCGCGTGACGCCGCCCACAGCTTCAAGCCGCTCAAGGACCTGGGCGCCCCTTATGCGCATTTGGCCGACACCCCTCAGGGCTCCACGGAAGTGGTGATCGACGGCGTGCGCTACATGGCCAACGTGTGGACCTCGCCCGGCCTCGGCTGGCGCTATATCGGGCTGATCGAACACCGTGAAGTCATGGCCGAAGCCACCCGCATGACCTACCTCACCGCGACCATCGTCGGCGTGCTGGTGCTGATCTTCGGGCTGATCGCGGCGGCGTTCTCCAAGGTCATCGTCAAACCCATCGGCCAGGTCAGCACCGGCCTGCAGTCCATCGCCCAAGGTGAAGGCGACTTGCGCCACGAACTGCAGGTACAGGGCAAAGATGAAACCGCCGAACTGGCCGGCTGGTTCAACAAGTTTCTCGCGGCGATCCGCCAACTGATCCAGCATATCGGCGCGGCCTCGGCCAACCTGCAGAACGCCTCCAAGGTCAACAGCGAGGTGGCGCACAACATGAACGAGGCCGCTGGCCGGCAACGCGAGGCGGTCGAATTGGTGTCGACGGCGTTCAACGAGATGGTGGCTACCGCCAACGAAGTCGCGCGCTCATGCAGCGGTGCGGCGGAATCCGCCGAAAACGGGCACCGGCGTGTGGCCGAGGGCAAACAGCAGATCGAAGCCACCACCGATAACGTCAACCGTCTGGGTCGGCGCCTCACCGAATCGTCCCAGGCCATGGTCGAGCTGGAAGCCGGCAGCCGCAGCATCAACCAAATCCTCGGCACCATTCGCGCGATCGCCGAACAGACCAACCTGCTGGCGCTCAACGCCGCCATCGAGGCTGCCCGTGCCGGTGACCAGGGCCGTGGCTTCGCCGTGGTCGCTGACGAAGTGCGCGCGCTGGCCAAACGCACTTCCGACTCCACGGGCGAGATCGAGCAACTGCTCGGCACCCTGGAAAACAAGACCCAGGAAGTCACGCAAAAAATGGGCAGTTGCCTGGACCTCTCGCGCGCCAGCGTCTCGTCCATCGAAAGCGCGCGGGACAGCTTTGAAGGCATCCAGACGTCGGTAAACGAAATCCGCGACCAGAACCTGCAGATCTCCGCTGCCGCCGAGGAGCAGCACAGCGTGGCCGAAGAGATCAACCGGCACATCCAACAGATCTACGACGAAGCGCGGCTGGTGGAAAGCCTGGCCAACTCGGCGCAGGACGACTCCGGACGGCTGTCGGACCTGTCGGATGAGTTGAATGGGCTGGTGGGCCGGTTCAAGTCCTGAGGAAGGCGGCGATGCTCATTGAGGTGCCGCCTACCGTCAACGGGGAAAAGAGTGAACGAGCGACATGCGAGGGGTTCATACGCCAACGGTATGAGCCTGGAAGTGCGCGACCAACATTGAGTGAGGGAGCTGTCGAGCCCCAGCGAGGCTGCGAACGCGGCGGCACTGCCAACATCTTCAGCGCCTGACACACCGCTATCGCAGCCTCGCTAAAGCTCGACAGCTCCCACAGGGGATCGGCTGTGTAAGTGGGATTTCGGTCGTAGCGGCGAGCGCAATTTGAGCCACGACGAAAATCAAATGTGGGAGCTGTCGAGCCCCAGCGAGGCTGCGAAGGCGGCGGTACTGCCAACATTTTCAGCGCCTGACACACCGCTATCGCAGCCTCGCTAAAGCTCGACAGCTCCCACAGGGGATCGGCTGTGTAAGTGGGATTTCGGTCGTAGCGGCGAGCGCAATTTGAGCCATGGCGAAGATCGGTATGGGAGCTGCTATCTACCTTTGCTGTGAAACCATCCAGCCCAGAAATGCTTGAAGCCGATCTAAGAATTTTTCGCTGTCGGCACTGGGGTTTCGGGCTTCAAACAGGAAGAAGGCTACCTGGGCAACCTGCGTCGGATAACCCCGTAGGAACAGCGCAACATGCTCTTCAAGTGTCTGCGGCCACGTCGATCCGTCTTCTCCACTCAATACCTGGGTGGCTCTGATCAGTTTGCGCGACGCTTCGCGCTGCAGGCGCAGGCGTTCTTGCTCGGTGTCGGCACGTGCGATGCGGGTGACATAGGCTATCAGCACCGCTGCATAGTCACCATTCACGGCCAAGGCAATGTCCAGTGACGGCCGAAACCGCTCGAAGTGCAGTGCCAGGTCATTGCCCCATACGCATCGGCAATGGTGCTTGAGCCAGTAGCCCCAGCGGTTCCGGTTTTCAGCCGCAAGTGCTTGTGCGCGGCTGCCGATATCGAAATCCACCTTGGTGACGTGCGGGTGGCGCCGCTCCAGGTCGCACCGCACGACTTCCAAGCGCGCCAACTGCGTTGACGTCGGCGACTCGCGCAGCACCAGCGTGAGATCAAGATCGGAAACACCCGGGACGGCATCGCCGCGCGCCACACTGCCATAGAGGTAAATGCCGTGCACCCCAAACTCTGGATGTGAGAGTTGGTTGCAGACATCCTCAAGCAATGGCTGAAACTCACGCTGCACGGGGCCGTCGGAAACCGTGAGGATAAAACCGTCGGCGTCCACGCCAGTGGATCGCGATGCGCTCATGGCCGATGCCTCTCGATCACCAGCCCCTCCTCCTCGCTCGGCACGCAGAAGTCGCGGGTAATCAGGTCAAACTCGGCATCCGTGGCGGCAAAGTCATGCTCACCTTGGGCGTTGCGCGCGTGCAGTCGGGCGCGGCAGGTGGCGTCATCCTCTTCAAGGTAATGCAGGCAGTGCGGGACCTGGGCGACGTGCGCCAGGCCCAACAGCCATTCGCGGCTGGCCAAGGTATTGGCAGGAAAATCCAGCACCACGTTGACGCCCGATTGCAGCATATTGATGACCAGCGGCCCCAGCACGCCGCGAATACGCTGGGCGCAGCTGAGATAATCGGCAATGGCGCGGATTTCACCGGGGTAAAGCGTGGCGAGCCAGTGATCTTCACTGAGCACAATGGCGGCGTGCTCGGCGGCAAGGCGCGTGGCGAGCGTAGACTTGCCCGAGGCGATCTTGCCGCAGAGCAGATGCAGGGTTGGCATAGGGCGGTTCCTTGTGTCAGGCCTGCCAGCATGCAGGCCGAGGATTGATCGCACAACGTCCTGCACGCCTTGAGCTATTGCGATGGCCCCTCTTCAAGGTGGGCTGCGCCGCTTCCAGTGCTCATGGAACGCCAGCGAGGCGACGTTCTTGTCCTTGGCTTCAAGCATGATGTCGAAGCGATCGAGAAATTGCAGCGCGTAGTCGTTGGTCCAGCGGTTCCACATCTGCGCGCTGTGGGCGTACAGGTCGCGCTTGGACACCACCTGCAACAGCGCGTCCATTTCCAGCTTATGCTCGGCGTCGAATCCCAGTTCCTGCAGGCTCTCCTGGGGTTGGGAATAGTGCAGGGTCGGCCGTACGCCGCGCCAGCTTTCGATCACGCGGGCGACCCGCTCCGAGTGGGGGTCGATGTAGTGGTTTTCGTTGACCCAACAGTGGTGAATGTCCAGCACCACCGGCGCCAGGTCGGCCACTTGCAGGCAATGATCGAGGCCGTAGGTCTTTTCGTCGTTCTCAAAGGTGATGCAGTTGCGCGCCACTTCCGACAGGCGCGACCACACCGCACGGGTGCCTTCCACACCGAGGCGGCCGGCAATATGCACGTTGCACTTGAGGTCCTGGAAGCGCCGGCCGTAGCCCATCATGCGGATCATGTCGGCGTGGTATTCGAATTCAGCCAGGCTGTTTTCCACCACGCCGGGGTTCTCCGAACCGAGCACACAGTACTGACCGGGGTGGAACGACAGGCGGATATCCGCAGCGCGGGCCAGCTCGCCGATGGCGGCAAAACCTTCCACCAATTGACGCTCGATGGCCGGGTCTTTATAGACGGCGGCAACGTTCGGATGGCTATAGAACGGCAGCAGATCACTGCTCAGGCGCAGCATGCGCAGGGTCGGTGGCAGTCCGGCGACATAGCTCAACAGGCGTAATTGGGCGGCCAGGTTGTGAGTGACCACTTCCACCAATTTGTCGCGAGCCACCTGCGGCGAGACACTCTCCATCCAACGCAACGTGGTCGTGCGCGGGTTGAAGGGGCCTTCGATCAGCTTCAAGGCGCTGGCCGACAGCAGGCGTTCGGGATGCTTGTACTGGCATGCGAAGCCGATGCGAGGATGGGTCATGGAAGCGCCTGACGGAATAAAGTACGGAAATGATACGGCGTTAGGCCGAAACCGGCCCAGTGGGTTCACAATATTTCGACACGATTCACGCTGAACTTTCTGACACGCGGTGCGTTCACTTCCTATGCGCTGCCCCGCTAAGGGGCGTTGTACAACAAGGAGCCGCTACCACGATGACTACCCTTCCCGCTTACCGATACACACCCGGGCCGCTGCATGCGACCTTACTGGCCGGCACCGTGCCGTTGTTTCTCGGCGCCTTGCTCAGCGACATTGCCTACACCCAGACCTACCAGATTCAATGGGCCAACTTCGCGTCCTGGTTGATTGCCGGCGCGCTGGTGTTTGCTGGCTTCGCGTTTCTGTTCGCACTGGTCAACCTGCTCCGTGCCGAACGCAAGGCCGGGCAACCCACACGCTATGTCCTGCTGCTGTTGGCCACCTGGGTAGTGGGCCTGGTCAATGCCTTCCAGCATGCCAAGGATGCCTACGCCTCGATGCCGACCGGCCTGGTCCTGTCGGCCATCGTCTTGCTGCTGACACTGGCGGCCACCTGGACCGGCCTGCGCGCGGGATGTGTCAAATGAAAACGTCCAGCACCCTGACCCTGTTGAGCGCCACATTATTGCTCGCCGCCTGCGGTGGCGAAGGCGACAAGACCCAGGCACGCGGCCCCGACCCCAAGCTGCCGGAACAACAAAGCAGCCTGTTGCCGAGCATGAAGATCGCCGAGCCTGCGCCCTGGGGCGAGCAGAAACCCAAGGTTCCGGAAGGCTTCAGCGTCACGGCGATCGCCACGGACCTCGCCATCCCGCGCCAGACCCTGGTGTTGCCCAACGGTGACATCCTCGTGGCCGAAGGCCGTGGTGGCAGCGCGGCCAAGCTCAAGCCCAAGGATGTGATCGCCAGCCTGATCAAGGCCGAAGGCAACACCAAGGTCAAGAGCGGCAACCGCCTGACGTTGCTGCGCGACGCCGATGGTGACGGCACCTACGAACTCAAGACGGTGTTCGCCGACAACCTCAACGCACCGTACGGCCTGGCGTTTGCCAACGGCAAACTCTACGTGGCCAACCAGGACGCGCTGGTGAGCTTCGACTACGCCGACGGCCAGACCAAGGCCAGCGGCCCGCCCAGCACCGTCACCGACCTGCCGGCGCAGATCAACCATCACTGGACCAAATCCCTGGCCGTGAGCGCCGACGGCAGCCAGCTCTACGTCGGTATCGGTTCCAACAGCAACGTCACCGAACGCGGCATGGAAGTGGAGATCGACCGTGCGATGGTCTGGCAGATCGACGCCACCACCGGCGCGCACAAGCCCTACGCCACCGGCTTGCGTAACCCGACGGCACTGACCATCCAGCCGGACACCGGGCAATTGTGGACGGTGGTCAACGAACGCGACGAACTCGGCCCGGACCTGGTGCCGGACTACCTAACCTCCGTGCGCGAAGGCGCGTTTTACGGCTGGCCCTACAGTTATTGGGGCCAGAACGTCGACCCGCGCGCCCAACCGCAGAACCCGGCCAAGGTCGCCGCCGCGATCAAGCCGGATTACAGCCTGGGTTCCCACGTGGCGGCGCTCGGCGTGGACTTTTCGATCCCGCAAATGGGCGAGAAGTTTGCCGACGGCGTGTTCGTCGGCGAGCACGGCAGTTGGAACCGCGACAACCCAGTGGGCTACAAGGTGATCTTTGTGCCCTTCAGCAACGGCAAGCCGTCCGGTGAGCCGATCGACTTTGCCACTGGCTTTCGCGGTGACGACGGCAAGACCCGTGGGCGTCCGGTGGGTGTGACGGTGGACCCGAAAGGTGCGCTGATCATTGCCGATGACTTGGCCAATACCGTGTGGCGGGTGACACGTAATCAATAGCTGGCCGCGCGTGATCCGCTATTAACCTCGGGCGCCCCGTCTAACACGGTGCCCGAACCCAGGCTTGAATCGGAGGCTAACCCGGCAGGACGCCGGGTTAGCCACGGGTGACGCGCTCGCCGACGCCTTCCCCCTCATCATCTTGCAGCTGCGCTTCCAGCCAAGCCAGCAAGGCTGCAACCTCCGCCCGGTTCCCCTCCCCTTGGTGCCTGTACACCGAAATAGCCTCAGGCAAATGCACACTCTGCGCACACGGCCTTACGAGCGCGCCGCTTTCAATCAACCGACTCGCCGTACGCCGCCAACCCATGGCGATACCGTGCCCTTCCACGGCCGCTTGCAGCATCAGCGGGTAACTGTCGAAGCTGGCACTGCGTGCATTCCCGGCCATCAACTGCCCGAACACCCGTAGCCACTCATCCCACTCCATCAAGTGGGGCGCGTCAGCCCTGTGGTGCAAAAATGTATAGGACTGCAATTCGGTGATCAGCAGCGGTTGTTCCGCGCTCAGGTAGGCGGGACTGCACACCGGAAACACCTCGTCGGACGCGGTGAACATCAACGGATGCGAGCCACTGGCGCGCCAGGTGCTTTGCAGCGCCACGTCAAAAGGGTCATTGAATTCCGTGAGTGGCCGGGTGGAGGTCACCACCTGGATCTCGATGTGCGGGTATTGCTGGTGAAACGTCGAGAGGCGCGGCATCAGCCAATAAAACGCTTCGCACAACTGGCACAGCAGCACCACCCGGTTGCGGTGGTGCGACGCGCGCAGGCTAGCGGCCCCCTCGCTGATGCTTTGCAGCGCAAGGCTCACCACCCGTCCGAGCTCACGCCCTTCCTGGGTGAGGAACACTGCGCGATTGCGCCTTGAAAACAGCTTGACGCCCAAGTTGTCTTCCAGGCCCCGAATCTGCCGGCTGATAGCGGCCTGGGTGATGTGAAGCTCATCGGCCGCCCTGGAGAAACTCTCCAGGCGCGCCGCCGCTTCAAAGGGCAACAAGCTCGCGAGAGGCGGTAGGGTTTTGCCGAGTGCATTCATAATCTGAGGTTATGTATCCAGGGCTGAGAACTCGTTTGTAGCATACCCGCGTGGCTGGGCACCATGAATGCATGACTTCAGGGACACCCTCCATGCAGACCTCCGCTTTCCTCGGCGTAAGCCTTGCCGTTATCGCGACCCTGGGCTGGGCGCTGAATTTCATCGCGCCATACGTGACCGGTGAATACAGCCTCTTTGACTTCATGGCGGTGCGGTACCTGATCGCCGGCGTACTCGGCTGCGCGGGGTTGATTCTGTATCGCGCCCAATTGCGCTGTCTTGGCCCGCGCCGGTTGTGGATCGCTGCCGGACTCGGTGTAACGGGCTGCCTGGGCTACGGCGCCTGCATTACCGCTGGCGTCGTCTTCGGCGGCCCGGTGTTGACCCCGACGTTTGTCAGCCTGGTCCCCGTGTTGCTGGCCCTGCTCGGTAACGCCAGGAACAAAACCGTGCCCTGGCGCCGGCTGGCCATCCCGCTGGGGTTCTTGACGGCAGGATTGCTGCTGTCGAATCTCAGCAGCCTCCAACACGCCCCTGCGAACAGTGGCGACTGGCTGGCCGGTCTGTGCTTTTCAGTGGGTGCCGTGGTGGTGTGGGTGGGCTTCAGCGTGATCAACCAGAAGCAGTTGCAGGCCCTCGCGCCCTCCGCAACCGGCGTCTGGACCGCGCTCATGCTGACGGGCAGTGGTATTGCCACGCTGTGCCTGGTACCGCTGGCGCAGATGCTGGGTTTGTTCAAGCTGCCAACCCTCGGTTTCGGCTTTGCCCAGGCGGGGCCATTGTATGCCTGGTGTTTGTTTATCGCGCTGATGTCGACCCTGATCGGCGCCTGGGCCTGGAACGCTGCGACCCAGCGCCTGCCGATGGTGCTGAGCAGCCAGTTGATAGCCCTTGAATCCTTGTTCGCCAGCCTGCTCGGCCTGTGGTTCAGCACGCGTTGGCCCACGCTCATGGAAACGGCCGGGATAGCCGCAGTATTGATCGGTGTGGTCCTGGCTGTTCGCATTATTCTGACGGTGGTGCGCACCTGATCAAATGGATTGACATGCTTGCCTGAAGCAACAATATAATTGCCCCAGGCAACCATTCGAGCATTCGCGCATGTCTACCCCTCTGCTGATCGAACGCGCCGGTGTCGTGCGCGGCTTCAACCGCTTCTATACGCAGCAGATCGGCGTGCTGCAGGAACACCTGCTGCAAAGCGACTACTCGCTCACCGAAATCCGCGTGATGTACGAGTTGTCTTCCCGAGGCGATCTCACCAGCGCTGACCTGTGCCACATGCTCAGCCTGGACGCGGGTTATCTGAGCCGGCTGGTAGGCGGCCTGGAAAAGCGCGGCCTGATCCAGAAAGTCCGCTCCGTTACCGATGCTCGCGCGGTGCAATTGCACCTCAGCGATCTCGGTCGCGCCGTGTTGGCGCCCCTGGAGCAACGCACCCAGAACGAAGTCATCGCCCTGCTCGACAGCCTGCCGGAGCAGCAACAGCATCAGCTCACCGAAGCCATGAAACGCATCCAGGCCCTGCTGCAAGGCACGGCGCCCAGCTATCTGCTACGCGATCCACAACCCGGCGACATGGGGTTGGTGGTGCAACAACAAACCGCGATATACGCGCGTGAATATGGCTGGAATTGGGAATTCGAAGCGCTGGTGGCGGAGATTGTCGCCAAGTACCTGCGCGAATTTGATCCGACCTCCGAGCGTTGCTGGATCGCGGAAAAGGACGGTGAGGTGGTGGGGTCGGTGTTTGTGATCCGCCATGACTACACCACAGCCAAGTTGCGCATGCTCTACGTGGATGCCAGCGCGCGGGGCATGGGCATCGGCCAGCGTTTGGTGGACGAGTGCGTGCGCTTTGCCCGCCAGGTGGGCTACACCCGCATGCTGCTGTGGACCGTGGACATCCTGACCGATGCGCGCAAGCTCTATCAGAAAGCCGGGTTTGAGTTGGTGGAGGAGGAACCGATGGCCAGCTTCGGTAAATCCCTGGTCAGCCAGACCTGGGCCCGCGCGCTGTGAAACGGTCCCGCGCGATCGCCGCGCGGGACGTCAAGCCTTACAGGTCGGTGATTTCCTTGTGGCGCGGCACCAGCGTCTTCATCACGCTCCAGGCCACCAGGTAGGCCAGGGCACAGATCGCGAACATGATCATGTAGCCGGTGTGGATATCGTTGACTGACTTGTAGTAGTCGAACACCCATCCACCAATCTTGGTCATCACCACCCCGCCCAAACCGCCGGCCATGCCGCCGATGCCGACCACCGAGGCCACGGTCTTCTGCGGGAACATATCGGACACGGTGGTAAAGATGTTGCACGACCACGCCTGGTGCGCCGACGCGCCCACGCCGATCAACAATACCGGCACCCAGAAGCTGATGTAGCCCAGGGGTTGCGCCAACAGCACCACCAGCGGAAACAGGGCGATCACCAGCATGGCTTTCATGCGGCCGTCATACGGCGCATCGCCACGGGCCATGAAGTAGCTCGGGAACCAGCCGCCGCCGATGCTACCGACCATGGTCATGCTGTACAGCACCGCCAGGGGCAGCACGATGTCGGGACCTTTCATGCCGTATTGCGCCGACAAGTAGGTGGGCAGCCAGAACAGGAAGAACCACCACACGCCGTCGGTCATGAACTTGCCGAAGGCGAAGGCCCAGGTCTGGCGGTAGGTGAGCAGCTTGAACCACGAGACTTTTTTCGTTACATCGCCCGCAGCTGCCGGGGTGAACGGCTGCACGGTCTGGTCGCTGCGGATATACGCCAGCTCGGCGGCCGACAGGCGTTTTTGCTCATCCGGCTTCTTGTACAGCGCGACCCACACCGCCACCCATACAAAACCCAGGCCGCCGATCACGATGAAGGCCGCTTCCCAGCCCCATAACCCGGCAATCAACGGCACGCAGATCGGCGCCAGGATCGCCCCGACATTGGCACCGGAGTTGAAGATACCCGTGGCCAGGGAGCGTTCTTTCTTGGGGAAATATTCGGCAGTGGCCTTGATCGCAATCGGGAAGTTGCCCGCTTCACCAATCGCCAGCACGGCGCGGGACAGCATAAAGCCGGCAATCGACACCGGAATCACCGCCAGGCCGATTGCACCGCTGATCGCCGCGATGCCCTCGCCCATCGGTACCGAGAACGCATGCATGATGGCGCCCGTGGACCAGATGCCGATCGCCACCACGTAGGCCGCCTTGGTGCCGATCTTGTCGACAAAACGCCCGGCGAACAGCATGGAGATCGCGTAGACAAACTGGAACACTGCGGCAATGTTGGCGTAATCGGTGTTGCTCCAGCCAAATTGCGTCGACAGTTGCGGCGCCAGCAAGCTGAGCACCTGGCGGTCGAGATAGTTGACGGTGGTCGCGAAAAACAGCATCGCGCAGATGGTCCAGCGGTAGTTACCTACCGCTTGGCCAACGCGATGAGCATGGATGGGCTCGATCAAGTTCATGGCATCACTTTTTATTTTTGTTAGGTAGGACATATGTAACGTCATATGTCGTCGTACAACTGTGGCTTTTATATCGAGGTCCCTATCCCCTGTCAATCTGAAAGATTAGGGTTATATGAGGTCTTGCGCGGCTGTGAAAAGTGTCAGCTTTGAGCAGTTGTAGGATGACAAATCCTGAATACCCGGCTGGGTGGCTTGCCGGGTACATCATCGAGCAGGCCGAAAGGCTGCATGCCAAGCTTCTCCAGCACGCGGATCGACGCCGCATGGCCGGGCCGGACCAGGCCAAATACCTCGGGTAACGCCAGGGTTTCAAATGCCAACTTCAGGGCATCGCGCCCCACTTCGGTGGCATAGCCCTGGCCCCAGGCTTGCTCGGCAAAGCGGTAACCCAGGTTGATGCGCCTTTGCGTCAGGTAATTGAGAGGCGCGATACCGCCAAAGCCGATGATGTGCTCGGGTGCTGCGTGGCGCGCAATCGCCCACCAGCCATAGCCCTCGCTGGCCCACTGCTCGAGCCAGCCGTCGAGCAGGCGTTGCGCATCGGCCAGGCACGTCAGGGGGCCGGCGGGGTTGAACAGGTGGGTCCGAGGGTCGCCGAAGATCGCGAACAATGGCTGCAGGTCGCTGGGGAGTGGCTGACGGTAGGTGAGACGCGCGGGGCTGGCGAGCATTCGGATAACTCTCTGTAAAATTCACAAAGTTCAATGCATCTGCAAAAAAACGCAAATACGGGTGAATTATTTCATGTCCGCTTGTATCTGAACTGACAGAGCGGTGCCATCGCTGCGATGGCACCTCCCCTGTTCTGCTTTAGAGTGCCCCCGCATGAAATTACGTAAGAAAAGCGTCAAACCCATCGGTTTGAAAGACATCACCATCGTTGACGACGCCAAGGTGCGCAAGGCAATCACCGCTGCCGCCTTGGGTAACGCCATGGAATGGTTCGACTTCGGCGTCTACGGGTTTGTCGCCTATGTGCTCGGCAAGGTGTTCTTCCCGGACGCCTCGCCCAGCGTACAAATGATCGCTGCATTGGGTACCTTTTCGGTGCCCTTCCTGATTCGCCCGCTGGGCGGTCTGTTCTTCGGCGCACTGGGCGATAAATACGGGCGGCAAAAAGTACTCGCCGCCACCATTGTGATCATGTCCCTGAGCACCTTTGCCATCGGCTTGATTCCCGGCTATGCCTCCATCGGCATCTGGGCACCGATCCTGCTATTGCTGTGCAAAATGGCCCAGGGCTTCTCGGTCGGCGGTGAATACACCGGCGCGTCGATCTTCGTCGCCGAATACGCCCCGGACCGCAAGCGCGGTTTCCTGGGCAGCTGGCTGGACTTCGGCTCCATCGCCGGTTTCGTGCTGGGCGCCGGTGTGGTTGTACTGATTTCCACCGTGTTGGGTGAAGCCGAGTTCGAAGCGTGGGGCTGGCGCCTGCCGTTCTTCCTCGCCCTGCCCCTGGGCATCATCGGCCTGTACCTGCGTCACGCGCTGGAAGAAACCCCAGCGTTCCAACAGCACATGGACAAACTCGAGCAAGGCGACCGCGAAGGCCTGACCCACGGTCCCAAAGTGTCGTTCAAGGAAGTCGCGACCCAGCACTGGCGCAGCCTGCTGACCTGCATCGGCATCGTCGCGGCCACCAACGTGACGTACTACATGCTGCTCACCTACATGCCGAGCTACCTGTCGCATAACCTGCATTACAAAGAAAACAGCGGCGTGCTGATCATCATCGCGATCATGGTCGGGATGCTGTTCGTGCAGCCGTTCATCGGTTTTGTCAGCGATAAGATCGGTCGCAAGCCGTTCATCATCGCCGGCAGCATCGGCCTGCTGTTCCTGTCTATCCCTGCATTTATGCTGATCACCAGCGGCAAGATCGGGCTGATCTTCGCCGGTTTGCTGATCCTGGCGGTGATCCTCAACTTCTTTATCGGGGTGATGGCCTCGACACTCCCGGCGATGTTCCCCACGCACCTGCGCTACAGTGCATTGGCCAGTGCGTTCAACGTGTCGGTGTTGATCGCAGGCGTAACCCCGACTGCCGTGGCCTGGCTGGTGGAAAGCACCAACGACCTGTACATGCCCGCCTACTACCTGATGGTGTTTGCGGTGGTCGGCCTGGTCACTGGCCTGACCATGAAGGAAACCGCCAACAAGCCGTTGCGCGGCGCAGCGCCGGCCGCTTCGGACATGGAAGAAGCCAAGGAGCTGCTGCAGGAACATCACGACAATATCGAGCAGAAGATCGAAGACATCGATGCCGAGATCGCCGAACTGGAAGCCAAGCGCAACAACCTTGTGCAGCAGCATCCACGGATTAACTAAGCCCTCAACGTGCGTGGTGGGCCAGGACCACCACGCAATTGGAGTGTTCACCTATGATTCCTAGCGTCACCTCAGCACAGTCCCTGCTCAGCGCCGATGAGCGCGCTGCCATCGCCGAAATAGAAGCCACCACCAGCATCCTGCAACTGGTCACCCGCCTGACCGGCATGCGCTTTGCCGGCCTCGCCAAATTCACCGACCAGGAATGGGTGGTCTGCTCCGTGCACGACACCGCCGAAATGGGCATCCAGGTCGACGACGTGCTCGACCTCGAAACCACGCTGTGCAGTGAGTTCTGCATCAACCCTCAGACGCTGTTCATCCCGCAGATCAGCCGAAACGGCCGCTTTGCCACGCGCCCGGTGGTCAAGCAATTCGCGATTGAAAGCTACGCCGGTGCGCCGATCTTCCTGCCTGACGGCCGCCTGTTCGGTGCGCTGTGCGCGCTGGATTCCAGGGCGATGTTGTTTGAAGACCCCAACCTGCCGGAAACCCTCAGCCTGTTCGCGCGGCTGATCGGTTGTATTTTCTACGCTAACCTGACGGCGGCTGATTACTGAAAGTCGCTTTGCCACGCAGTGCCGCCACATCGCGCTTAGGCGGCATGCCGAACAAGCGGCTGTACTCGCGGCTGAACTGTGACGGGCTTTCATAGCCCACTTTGAACGCGGCACTGGACACGTCCTGGTGCTCGTTCAACATCAAGCGCCGCGCCTCATTCAGGCGCAGCCACTTCTGATACTGCAACGGGCTCATCGCCGTCAGCTGGCGAAAGTGATGATGAAAGGTTGCCGCACTCATTTGCACGCGCGCCGCCAACTCATCGACGCGCAATGCCGCGTCGTAATTGAGCTTCAGCCAATCAATCGCTTTGGCAATCCGATAGCCCTGCCCGTCGACGGAACAGATCTGACGCAATCGGCTCGCCTGGTCGCTTTTCAGTAGACGATAGTGAATCTCGCGCTGGATCAACGGTGCCAGCACCGCAATTGCTTCGGGTTCATCCAGCAGCGCCACCAGACGCGCGAAAGACGCCAGCATGCCCTGGGTCACCGTACCGATGCCCACCCCCTTCAGCACCGACCGCTCCCGCGCCGGCGGCAGCTCACTCTGAGCGATCAGCTCGGCCAATATGCGCAAATCCAACTTGAAGGTGAGCCCAAGGCAAGGTCTTTCGGGGCTGGCCACCAGCACTTCGGAATTGGCGGGAATGTCCAGTGAGGTCACCAGGAAGCGCGAAGTATCGTATGGATAACCCTCACCCCCCGCCCACAGCTGTTTTGCACCTTGGGCAACCAGCACGATGCACGGCTCGACCATGCACACCACGGGGCTTGCGGGCTGTTCACGCCGGTAGAAGCCCAGACCAGGAATCGGCATGGGGTAGTCGCCCGGTGCCTGCGCCCGCGATCCGATAGCCTGGATCAGCGCGTCCAGGGGCGTTTCATTGTTAGTCATAACAGGCTCTTTTTCTCTCGTCATCGGACTTTACCCCGAGCGGTCCGTGGCGTCCCGGCAAACCGCAGAACTCAGAGGATCAGGCAAGTAATCCAGTCAAACGCACTACAGAACCCTGACCGCCCCCGGGAAAATGTGCGCACCCACCCCCTCAAGGATCATCCGATGAAAAACCTCCTGCTCACCCTGGGTTTGCTGGTGACCTGCACCTCTTCACTGGGAGCCGATATGTCCAACGGTGCCAACAACTTCTACACAAGCGACAAGGTCAGTGTCGAAAAGGTTACCTTCAACAATCAATACGGCATGGCGGTCGCGGGTAACCTGTTTGTGCCCAAGGACCTTGCCCCCACCTCCAGAAATGCTGCGATTATCGTTGGCCACCCGATGGGTGCCGTCAAAGAACAGAGCGCGAACCTCTATGCGACCAAAATGGCAGAACAGGGTTTTGTAACGTTGTCCCTGGATCTCCCATTCTGGGGAGAAAGTGCCGGCACACCACGCAATGCGGTGTTGCCCGAGCTCTACAGCGAAGCCTTCAGCGCCGCCGTGGATTACCTCGGCACCCAGCCAATCGTCGACCGCGAGCGCATTGGCGTGATCGGTATCTGCGGCAGTGGCAGCTTCGCCATCGCTGCCGCGAAGATCGACCCACGCCTCAAGGCCATCGCCACGGTAAGCATGTACGACATGGGCGCCGCGACTCGCAATGGCCTCAAACATGGCGTGACCTTGGCGCAACGCCGACAGGTACTGCTGCAAGCGGCCAACCAGCGCTATGTGGAATTCCAGGGGGGCGACACCGTCTACACCGGCGGCACACCGAACACCCTGACCGGCGATGCGGTTGGCGATGAGTTCTACGATTTCTATCGCACATCGCGCGGTGAGTTCACCCCCACCGGCGCCTCGCCACACACCACCACCCGGCCGACGCTGAGCAGCAACGTGAAGTTCATGAACTTCTACCCGTTCAATGACATCGAGACCCTTTCTCCGCGTCCGCTCTTGCTGATTGCCGGCGCCAATGCGCACTCCCGCGAATTCAGCGAGGACGCCTACCAGCGTGCTGCCGAGCCCAAGGAACTGGTGATCATCCCCGACGCCGGGCATGTGGACTTGTACGACCGGGTCGACCTGATCCCGTTCGACACGCTCGCTAGCTTTTTCAGGAAGTACCTGAAGTGACGACCGCCGAACCAAAAAACTGGGGCGCCGTACTCGCAATGTCACTGGCGGCATTTGCCCTGGTGGCCTCCGAGTTCCTGCCCGTGAGCCTGTTGACGCCGCTGGCGACCGACCTGCATATCACCGAGGGCCAGGCCGGACAGGGCATTTCGGTATCAGGGCTGTTTGCCCTGCTCACCAGCCTGGTGATTGCGGCCGTGGCGGCGCGGGTTGAACGCAAGCGCTTGCTGCTGTCCTTGACCCTGCTAATGATCATCTCTGGCACGGTGGTGGCATTCGCACCCAATTACTCCGTGTTCATGCTGGGCCGCGCGTTGATCGGCGTGGCCATCGGCGGCTTCTGGTCACTGTCGGCCGCCACCGCCATGCGCCTGGTGCCCGCAGCCCAGGTGCCGCGGGCATTGGCTATCGTCAATGGCGGCAACGCACTGGCAACGGTGATCGCGGCACCGTTGGGCAGCTTCGTCGGCGGCTTGATCGGCTGGCGCGGGGCGTTCTTTTGCGTCGTCCCCGTTGCGGTGCTGGCGGCGGCCTGGCTGATGCTCAGTCTGCCGTCGATCAAAGCGCAGGGGGCGGCAAAAAACGGCAGCCTGTTGGGCTTGATGAAGCGCAAGCCGGTGGCCTTGGGCATGCTGGCGGTCAGCGTGTTTTTCATGGGCCAGTTCATGCTGTTCACTTACCTGCGACCGTTTCTGGAGGCTGTCACCCAGGTCAGTGTTTCCCGGTTGTCGCTCATATTGTTGGTGCTGGGCCTGGCCGGACTGGTGGGGACGCTCCTGATCGAGCGTTTGCTGAAAAAGAGCGTGTTCCTGACGCTGATCATCATCCCGTTGGTGATGGCGGGGATTGCGCTGGCGTTGGTCAAGGTCGGCAGCTCCATGGTGATGACCACGTTGTTGCTGGGGGTATGGGGCCTGGTCGCTACCGCCGCGCCGGTGGGCTGGTGGACCTGGCTGTCGACAACCCTGCCCGACGATGCCGAAGCAGGGGGTGGCTTGATGGTCGCGATCATCCAGCTGGCGATAGCATCGGGCGCTATCGTTGGCGGCCTCGTGTTTGACTGGAGCGGTTACCAGGCTACCTTCCAGTTGAGTGCGGCGGTGCTGGGTGCGGCAGCCGTATTGGCGTGGCTCGCGGCTCGCGCCAGCGGTTACCGCGCACTGTCGATGATTTGCCCGCCATCCGGTGTGAGGCTGTAGCCGGTAATGAATTGCGCGTCCTGGCTGGCCAGGAACAGCACCACAGGCGCAATGTCATCTTCAGGCGAGCCGTAACGCCCCAGCACATTGGTCGGCGCCGGGGCGTCATACGCATCGCCCCAGGTGTCGGCCACCGGCAACAGGTTGTTGACCGTGATGTTGTCCACTCCCCATTCTCGCGCCGCCGAGCGTGTGAGTGCGCGTACGGCTTCCTTGGCAATGTTGTAGGGCGCATAGCCGCCGGTGAAGCCCAAAGCCAGGGGACGCACTGCGCCCCAACGTGAGCCCTGATCCGCTGCAACGCTCTCAACGTTTTGCCCCGGCCGCCGATAACACGTCATACCCCTGACTTGCAGCGACGCTCTGCGGGAAACAATGCCGAACTCTCTCGCTCCTATCGTCCGCTCGCTTTCCGACCGCACCAGCCTTTCACTGGCGCGCACCTCGCTGTTCCGGTTCATGGGCTTGTTGGCCGTGGTATTTGCAGCCGCCGCCTACTCGCTGGTTTACCTCGCCCACGAACTGGACCGTTCCGAGCAGGTTGAAAGCGCCTTCTATACCCGTAAAGCCGTGCAATCGCTGGAGAAATCCTTACGGGTGACCGTCAAGGACTACGCCTTCTGGAGCGATGCCTACAAGCACTTGCACGTTAAAGTCGACAATGACTGGGCTTACATGCGGGGCAATCTCGGCGCCACGTTGTTTGATGATTTCGGTTTTCAAGGCCTGTTTGTGATCAACGACGCCAATCGCACGGTGTACGCGGTCGTCGACGGCAAGCTGCTGGATATCGACCTCACGCAATGGCTGGGCCAGCCCATTGCCGGGATTCTCGACCAGGCCCGTGCGGGTGCCGACAGCGAAACACCGGTCACCGCCTTTATCAACGTGCACGGCAGCCCCGCGCTGGTGGCGGCCGCCGCCATCACTCCCGGCACCGACCCCACGGTGGTGACGGATGGCAGGCCGGCCTCGGTGCTGATCTTCATCGACATCCTCAACAGCGCCAAACTGACCGTGATCGGCGATGAGTTCGGCGTGAACAAACTGCACATTGCCAGCCCCGATGAAATCGGCAAAACGTTGCTCTTTCCCCTCGGCGACAACGGTACCGCCGGCAGCCTGCACTGGGAGCCGGCCCGGCCCGGTTTGCGGCTTATGGGGGTCGGCCTGCCGCTGCTGGGCCTGGCCGCGTTGCTGGTGTGCCTGATGACCTGGGCCATTTCGCGCCGCACCACGGCCGCCGCGCTCGCCCTGGATGCGAGCCATTCGTCGCTGCAGAACAGCCAGAATGCCCTGGCCACCAGCGAAGCACGCTTTCGCGATGTGGTGGAGGCCAGCTCCGACTGGGTGTGGGAAATCGACGCCGGTTGGCGCTTCACTTACCTGTCGGAACGCTTCGAAGACGTCACCGGGTTGACCCGCTATGCGTGGATCGGGGCGACGATGAACGACTTGCTGGAGACCGAGTCGGGCCCGCTTTCCCAGTGGCTCAGCGCCCCCGGACGACGCCCGGATATCAGCGTGCAGTGTCGCTACGTCGATGCAGCGGGACAGGAACGCACCACTCGGCTGTCGGCGCGAGAGATGCCGTGCGGCGGGTTTCGCGGGACGGCCACCGACGTGACGGAAGAAGTCGAAGCCCGTCGGCGCATCGAGTTCTTGTCCCAGCATGACGCCCTGACCGGGCTGCCCAACCGCACCCGCCTGCAAGCGTTCCTCGACGGCAAACTCAAAGCCCTGCCCTCCACGGAACAGCCCCTGGTGATGCTCAGCCTGGACCTGGATCGGTTCAAGCCGGTCAATGACCTGCTCGGGCACGCGGCAGGTGACCGGGTGCTCAACGAAGTGTCTGCGCGCCTGGCAGACTGCGTGCGCCATGGCGATCTGGTCGCCCGTGTCGGCGGCGATGAATTTGTGCTGATCCTGACCGATGCAGGCACTCAGGACGAAGTCGAAACCCTGTGTAAGCGGTTGATCGAATCCATCGAACGCACGATCAGAATTGACGAGCAAGAGGTGTTCATCAGCGCCAGTATCGGGATTGCCATCGCGCCCAACGATGCTCGCGAAGCCACGGAACTGCTGCGCTACGCCGACATTGCGCTGTACGAGGCGAAGGCCGCCGGGCGCAATACCTGGCGGTTCTATTCCGGCGACATGAATGCGCGGATCATCGAACGTCGGCGCCTGGAAAGCGACCTTCGGTATGCAATCAAACATGCCGAACTGCGCCTGCACTTCCAACCCCGCTATCGCATCGCCGACGGGCAAATGGTCGGCGCCGAAGCGCTGGTGCGCTGGCAGCACCCGGTACGCGGCCTGATCGCGCCGGACACCTTCATTCCGATTGCCGAAGAGTCCGGGTTGATCCTGGCGCTGAGCGATTGGGTACTGGAGACCGCTTGCGTGTGTGCCGCACAGTGGCCGGAGCCGCTTTTTGTGTCCGTCAACCTGTCACCCACGGAGTTCAAGCGTGGCAACCTGGTGGAGCGTACGCAGCAAGCGCTGAAGAGCTCAGGCATTGATCCCGCGCGCGTAGAACTGGAAATCACCGAAAGCGTCATGCTTGAAGATGCCACCGGGGCGCTTGAGGTGATGCGCACGCTCAAGCAATTGGGCGTACGCATTGCCATGGATGACTTCGGCACCGGCTACTCGTCCCTGAGCTATCTGCGCGACTTCCCGTTCGATGGTTTGAAAATAGACCGCAGCTTCCTCACCCGACTGGAGGAAAGTGACGATGACAAGGCAATTATCCAGGCGATTGTCGGGCTGGGCCGCGCCCTGGCACTGACAGTCACGGCCGAAGGCATTGAAACCGCCGAACACCTGGCGCTGCTCAAGGCCGTGGCCTGTGAAGAGGGCCAAGGCTATTTCCTCAGTCGGCCACTGGATATCGAGGCGCTCAACAGCTTGCTCGACGTGCACGCCGGCACCGTGCAGTGATTACCGGAAAAACTGGCTCGGCGTCTTGCCAAACTGTTTCTTGAACATGCTGGTAAACGCGCTCGGGCTTTCATAGCCCAGTTCCAGGGCGATATCGATCACCTTCTCGCCCACCGCAATGCGCTCCAGCGCCAGCAGCAGCCGCGCCTGCTGACGCCACTGGCCGAAGGTCATGCCGGTTGCCTTGCGGAACAGGCGCTGGATGGTGGTCTGGTCCAGGTTCAGGCGCGTGCTCCAATCCGCCACGGTGGAGGCGTCGCCCGGATCGTCCTGTAACGCAAGGCAGATCTGCTTGATACGCGGGTCGGCGGGCTGGGGCAACGCCAGTGGCAGCGCCGGCAGGATGGCGAGTTCGTCGAGGATCAGGTGCATGATCCGCGCCTCCCGCGAGTCCTCGGCGTACGGCGGTTTCAAACTCACCGACGCCTTGATCAGCTCGCTCAGCAGCGGCGAGATGCTGACCGTCTTCGGCTCGCCGGGCATGTTCGGGAACCGGTCCGGGCGCACGAACACGCTGCGCATTTTCAGGGTGCCGACACAGCGCAACGAATGCACCTGCCCGCTGGGCATCCAGATCCCGCGATTGGGCGGTACCGTCCACTGGTTCAGCGCCGAGTACACCACCATCACCCCTTCGATGGCGTAGAGCAGTTGATGTTTTTCGTGGCTGTGGTCGGGGATCACCCAATTTTCCGGGTAATCCGTGGCGGAACTGATGACCGCCCAGGCGCCTTCGTTGATTTCCTGGAGAAATTCATTCAGTGGTTTGATCATTTCGCCCTTTTTGCGATGGTTGCCGCCCGAATTACGCGAGACAGGCACTCATGACGAATCTAGCATAAACGCCGAATCATTTTGTAATGGATGGTGACCTTAAGAAGTCGCCGCCTCTGATTAGCTGCCTTGTATGGAATGCCTGCATGTCGACCCTCACCGCGTCACCCGCCGCTGCAACCACTGCACCCCAAGCCAGCCCCTTGGTCATGCGTATCCTCGGCGCCTGCGCCTTGGCGCATTTGATCAATGACCTGATCCAGGCCGTGCTGCCGTCGATCTACCCGATGCTCAAGGCCAACTACGGCCTGTCGTTCACCCAAGTGGGCCTGATCACCCTGACCTTCCAGCTCACCGCCTCGCTGCTGCAACCCTGGATCGGCTACCACACCGATCGCCACCCCAAACCGTGGCTGCTGCCGGCGGGCATGGTGTGCACCTTGATCGGCATCCTGATGCTGGCGTTTGTCGGCAACTTCCCGGCGATCCTGCTGGCGGCCGGCCTGGTCGGCGTCGGCTCGTCGACCTTCCACCCGGAAACTTCGCGTGTCGCGCGCCTGGCCTCCGGCGGTCGCTACGGCCTGGCCCAATCGACCTTCCAGGTCGGCGGCAATACCGGCAGCGCGCTGGGCCCGTTGCTGGCGGCGGCGATCATCATTCCCTACGGCCAAGGCCATATCGCCTGGTTCGGGCTGTTTGCCGTGTTCGCGATCCTGGTGCTGTACGGCTTGAGCCGCTGGTACCGCAACCACCTCAACCTGTTCAAGCTCAAGCAAGGCGGCAAAGCCACCCATGGTTTGTCCAAAGGCCGCGTGACCTTCGCCCTGGTCGTACTGGCCGTGCTGGTGTTTTCCAAGTACTGGTACATGACCAGCCTGACCAGCTACTTCACGTTCTACCTGATCGAAAAATTCCAGCTGTCGGTTTCCAGCTCCCAGATGTACCTGTTCCTGTTCCTGGGCGCAGTGGCGGTCGGCACCTTCGCAGGCGGCCCCATCGGCGACAAGATCGGCCGTAAGAAAGTCATCTGGTTCTCCATCCTTGGTGCAGCGCCGTTCACCCTGGCGCTGCCCTACGTCGACCTGTTCTGGACGGCGGTATTGAGCGTCGTGATCGGGTTTATCATCGCCTCGGCCTTCTCGGCCATCGTGGTCTTTGCCCAGGAACTGGTGCCCGGCAATGTGGGCATGATCGCCGGGATCTTTTTCGGCCTGATGTTCGGTTTCAGCGGGATTGGCGCGGCGCTGCTCGGTTTGCTCGCTGACACACACGGTATCGAGTACGTCTACAAACTGTGCTCGTTCCTGCCGCTGGTGGGCATTCTCACGGTGTTGTTGCCGTCGACCAAAGGCGCCTGACCTGCCGATCATCGCCTGGCCGTGTGCCATCACACGGAATGCTCTGAAAAACCTGCGTGTGCGCTTACAATCCCGGTTCTAAACGCACACCAGGCAGACCCGGCAGCACATGACGCTCGACCCTCCTACGATTTTGGCACTCACCGTTGCCCTGGCAGCCGCTGCCGCCCTGTACCTGGCCGTTGAATGGCGCAGTGTGCGTGAACCTTCGCTGCTGTACTGGAGCGCCGGTTTCGCGACCATCAGCATCGGTTCCACGCTTGCGCTGCTGCGCATCAATGGCTTTGTGATGATCGGCATCTGGTTCGCCAACGGCCTACTGGTGAGCGCGCACTTTCTGTTTTTGCTCGGCGTGGCGCGGTTCACCCAAACGCGTCTGTCGCCGTTGTGGTTGCTGATGCTGCTGGTCTGGCTGGGCATGCTGATGTTGCCGGCCGATCCGTCATGGTCCAAAGCCATGCTGGCGGTGCAGTCACTGCTGGTGGCGTTGCCGACCCTGCGCGCCAGCTTTTTGCTGCGCCCCCACGGCAAATCCCTGAGCATTGGCGCGGTGCAGTTGCGCTATGTGCTGCTGATCCATGGCGCGTTCTATGTGGCCAAGGCCCTGTCGGTACTGATCCCCGGCACCTTGATCGACCTTGCCGCGTTCAAGGGCGAGATCATCCAGATCTCCCTGGTGGAAGGCGCCATGGCGATCATGCTGATTGCCCTATCGATGACCGGCTCCGAACGCTACCGACGCGAACAACAGATCGCCCGCCTCGCTGCCCGCGACCCCCTCACCGCCCTCTACAACCGCCGCGCCCTCGACCTGCGCGCGCCACGCCTGCTGGCCCAGGTGTCGCCGGCGCAACCGGGTGCGTTGCTGCTGATCGATATCGACAACTTCAAATCGGTCAACGACCTCCACGGCCATATCGCCGGCGACCGCTTGCTGATCGCCTTGAGCGAAATGATCCGCGGCGTGGTGCCCCGAGGTGCGCTGGCCGCACGCCTCGGCGGCGATGAGTTCGTGATCCTGTTGAACCCGGCCTCCACGGAGCAAATCGTCACGCTGGGCAGCAGCCTGCGCGACCAGTTTCACCAACTGGCCGCGCAGACCTTCGCCACGCCCGCGCCGGTCACCCTGAGCATCGGCGCCAACCTGTTTGATCAACCACCGCCGAGCCTGACGGCGCTGATTGAACAAGGCGATACCACGCTGTATGAATCCAAGCGGGCTGGCCGGGACAGCATTCGCCTGGTCGACCGGACCGGCACCGGCCCGTACGGCTAACTGCTTTTTCCAAAATCGACCGTGGCGGCGAATGCAAATGAGATGACGACCGTTGCAGCCATGCCAACACAGACATCGACACAACGTTTTAGCAACCACA
>NZ_LKEG01000036.1:86181-86405 GCF_001645105.1 Pseudomonas marginalis | reverse complement strand
TTACGGGCACACCGAGCGTGAGCGAGGTGCCGAGTGTTGGGGCAAGAGCGTTTTGCTTACTTTTGCGCTCTTCAAAAGTGAGCTGCTGTAAAAGCGGAACCCATAGTGGCCGTTACCTAAATAACGGATATGTACCCGGTCTGATCCAACACCCAGGCCAGCTGTCAGGCCGCCAGCGGGAGCAAGCTCCCTCGCCACAGGTCCAGCGCCATAGCCAGAGTGGT
>NZ_LKEG01000036.1:86013-86174 GCF_001645105.1 Pseudomonas marginalis | reverse complement strand
CCGATGCCTNNNAGTCACCTGATGAATCGACTGACACACCGCTATCGGGGGCAAGCCCCCTCCCACATTTGGATCGCGGCCTAACCGTTAGATGGTGGTCGGCTGTCAGGCCGCCACGGGAGCAAGCTCCCTCGCCACAGGTCCAGCGCCGTACCCAGAAC
>NZ_LKEG01000036.1:0-86005 GCF_001645105.1 Pseudomonas marginalis | reverse complement strand
GATACCGAGNAGTCACCTGATGAATCGACTGACACACCGCTATCGGGGGCAAGCCCCCTCCCACATTTGGATCGCGGCCTAACCGTTAGATGGCGCTGGTCTGCCAGGCCAGCGCCCTCGCCACAGTGCCACACCCAGAGGTGCATAGATGCCTATACCCATCGCACGCAAGCCAACGCCCACATTGACCCGCGGTAAAACGCTCACAGCAATCCCCAAACCACCAACCCACCCAGCCCGAACAGACACGCCATCCCAACCGCATACGCCAGGGTGCGCCAGGGTTGCCATCCACCCAGATACATCAGCGTGTGCGCCATGCGCGCCAAGGTAAAACCACCGAACAGCGCCGCAGTCGCCCCAGTGGAAGTCCCCAGCACCACACACAACCCGCCAAGCACAAAGAACAACGGAATATTCTCCAGGTCATTCGCCCACGCCTTACTCGCCCTAACCACCTGCGGCAATTCCCCTGCATGCGCAGCACAGCTGAAGAACGCCGCATCCTCCCGATTGATAAACGCCCGCGCCCGTATCCGGAAAAAACCCTGATAACAGGAAATTGCAAACATCTTCAGGCACAGCACCAGCACGCACAGTGCGTAGACCTGCAACCGCTCACTCATCGGGGCCGCCGTTCATCACCAGATAAAGCAACGGCCCCACCGACACAAACACCGCCGTCAGCAAAAAATACGGCACCACCGACGCCAGCGACCGCCCGCGCCGCCGCGCATCCCGGTACATCCACACGCATGCCAGCACCGCCATCAGGTACAGGTCGATCACCACTTGCGCGGTGTCCGGTCGCGACATCAGTTCGCGTCCAAAGGCCAGCAGCGACTGCTCAGCCGTGAGCATCGTTGCCAGGGTGTACAGCGAAAATCCCAGCAGGCCCGCCAGGGCGATATAGGGTCTTCTCATGGTCGCTTCCTTGGAGTGATGAAGGCCCACCTTAGTGATAAGGTTCGGCCCCTCGCAATGACCTCGGAGGTCATGATCCCGCCATGGACACCCCTTCTACCGCCGGCGAACAGCTGCGCCAACTGCGCAGGCGCGCCAAGCTGAGCCAGCTCGACCTGGCCTTGATCACCGGCGTTTCCCAGCGCCACCTCAGTTGCATCGAGACCGGGCGGGCCAAGCCGAGCCCTGGCACCTTGCATAATCTGCTCACGGCGCTGGAGGCCCCGCTGGAGCAGTGCAACCGTGTGTTCCTCGCCGCCGGCTATGCGCCGCGCTACAGCGCCACCCCGCTCGCCTCGCCCGCCATGGCCGCGATCCGCGAAGCGGTCAACCATGTGCTGCACGCCAACAATCCCGCCCCGGCCATCCTGTTGGACAGTCAGTGGCAAGTGTTGGCGGCGAACGCCAGTACCGGCGTGCTGTTTGGACTGCTGGGCATACCGCCCGATGCAGCCTTGGGCTTGAACCTGCTGACCACGCTGCTGCAATCGGGCGGCCTGGGCGATCACCTGGTCAATGCCGAGGAGATACGCACGCTGGCCTGGCAGCGTGCCACCCGTGAGGCGCTGGGCAATCCTGAATTGGCCACGTTGCTGACGACATTGCCGACACCGACCCACACCGAACTGCCCGCGCAGATGCCACCGCTGGTACTGACGCGCGTCCGCTCAGCCCAAGGTGAACTGAGCTTTCTGTCCACGTTCACTACCTTCGGCATGCCCCAGGACATCACCCTCACCTCCCTGCGGATCGAACACCTGATTCCCGCTGACGAGGCCACTTGGCAAGTGATGCGCCGCGCGTATGCAGAGTATGCGGCGCTGGTTTTGTGAAATATCTGTACGTAGACTGCCGCCATACCCCCACTTGAAGGCGGCGAAAAAAAAGTGATGCACGTTACCGAAGTCTCCATTGCCCAATTGCGCGCCGCGCTTGAATCCGGCCAGACCACGGCGGTTGAACTGGTCCAGGCCTACCTCGCACGGATCGATGCCTATGACGGTCCGCAGACCGCCACCGCCTTGAACGCCGTGGTGGTGCGCAACCCCGATGCGCTGAAAGAAGCCGAGGCGTCCGATGCACGCCGGGCCAAAGGCGAAACCTGGGGGCCATTGGATGGCATTCCATACACGGCCAAAGACAGCTACCTGGTCAAGGGCCTGACCGCGGCATCCGGTAGCCCGGCGTTTGCCACCCTGGTCGCCCAGCGTGATGCGTTCACCATCGAACGCCTGCGCGCCGGTGGCGCCATCTGCCTGGGCAAGACCAATATGCCGCCGATGGCCAATGGCGGAATGCAGCGTGGCGTGTATGGCCGGGCGGAAAGCCCGTATAACGCCGACTACCTGACCGCGCCGTTTGCCTCCGGCTCGTCCAACGGCGCCGGCACCGCGACGGCGGCGAGCTTTGCAGCCTTTGGCCTGGCCGAAGAAACCTGGTCGAGCGGACGCGGCCCGGCCTCCAACAATGGCCTGTGCGCCTACACGCCCTCCCGTGGCGTGATTTCGGTGCGCGGCAACTGGCCGCTCACACCGACCATGGACGTGGTGGTGCCCTATGCCCGCACCATGGCCGACCTGCTGGAAATCCTCGATGTGGTGGTGGCCGAAGACCCGGACACCCGTGGCGACCTCTGGCGCCTGCAGCCATGGGTGCCGATCCCGAGTGTGGCTTCGGTGCGCCCTGCGTCCTACGCTGAACTGGCGGTGCCCGCTGAATCCCTCGCCGGCAAGCGCTTTGGCGTGCCGCGCATGTACATCAATGCCGACCCGGACGCCGGCACCAGCGAAAAACCTGGGATCGGTGGCCCTACCGGGCAGAAGATCAACACCCGCGCCAGCGTGATCGACCTGTGGCAAGACGCACGTCAGGCGCTGGAAGCCGCCGGTGCCGAAGTCATCGAGGTGGACTTCCCGCTGGCGTCCAAATGCGAAGGCGACCGCCCTGGCGCGCCTACCGTGTTTAACCGTGGGCTGGTGTCCAAGGAATTTCTCCACGATGAACTGTGGGAACTGTCCGCATGGGCCTTCGATGATTTCCTGCGCGCCAACAACGACCCCGCGCTCAACCGCCTGGCGGATGTGGACGGGCCGAAGATCTTCCCCCACGACCCGGGCACCCTGCCCAACCGTGAGGACGACCTGGCCGCCGGCATGGACGAATACGTGCGCATGGCCGAACGCGGCATCACCCCGTGGAACGAGATCAGCACCTTGCCCGACGGCCTGCGTGGCCTGGAGCAAACCCGGCGGATCGACCTGGAAGACTGGATGGACACGCTCGGCCTCGACGCGGTGCTGTTCCCCACCGTCGCCGACGTAGGCCCGGCGGATGCCGATGTGAACGAAGCCTCCGCCGATATCGCCTGGAGCAACGGCATCTGGGTGGCCAACGGCAACCTCGCCATCCGCCACCTGGGCGTACCGACCGTCACCGTACCGATGGGCGTGATGGCCGATATCGGCATGCCGGTGGGGCTGACGTTTGCCGGGCGGGCCTATGACGATTCGGCGTTGCTGCGGTTTGCCTCGGCGTATGAGGCTACCGGCAGCAAACGCCAGATTCCGCCGCGTACGCCGCCGTTAGCAGCTGGCTAAACGCGGTCAACCCTATGCAAGCTGGCTTACTGTGGAAGCAGGCTTACTGTGGTGAGCGGGCTTGCCCCGCGCTGGGCTGCGCAGCAGCCCCATTGGGCTTACGGTGATACTGACGGAGGACAAGTCAAATCGTCGCACCTCTCCCCACCACAGCAAGCCCCACACATTTGCGTCGATATTTCACATCAAGTGATGAAGGGCACGGCGATCAGCAGGATCGCCGTGCCATGGGTCAGTGTCGCCGCCAGCACACCGTAACGCAGGCGCACCAGCGCGCAAGCCAACCCTTCGACCAGGGTAAACAACAACACCGGCCAGCCCAGCTGAGTAACGCTCAGTGCCAGGAATGTATGGCAAGCCGCAAAGGCCACACCGTTGATCAGTGCCGCGCGCAATGGCGTCACCTGCTGTTCCAGATACCCCTGCAAATACCCGCGAAACAGCACCTCTTCCAACGCATTGGCACCATAGGCCAACACCACCATACCCGGCAGCCATGCCCAGTAGCCCGGGATCGCTGACGCTTCAATTGCCTGGTAGAAGCGCAACGGCACACCGATCAAGCACCCGACGGCAAGGCCGACCGCAAGGCCGCCGATTCGATGCCCCCTTGACCAGCAGATCAGCGCCGACAGGTCTGGCGCCACTCGCATCAGCACGGCAATCAATAGCAGCGACAAGCCACCCAGCGCCGCCAACACAAACGCATTGGCCGTGAACGCCAACTGCACTTCGCTGCCCAGCGACCATAGGCCCAACGGGGTCATTACATCGCGCATCAGCACGAACGCCGCCAGCAGAATCAGGATACGCAGGGCCGTCAGCGACCTGGGCGTGAGTGCAAACCACAGGCCGAACAACAGCAGGCCCGGCGCCAGATACGTGGCGTAATTGATCAGTACTGCCATTCCTTGGGTAATCATGGGTCGCTTAGCCGTGCGCCACCGCGATCATATCGATCTCCACCGCCGCCGACTTCGGCAACTGCATCACCCCCACCGAGGTGCGCGTATGCACCCCGGCCTCACCGAGGATCTCGTGCAGCAGGTCCGACGCACCGTTGGCCACCTCACTTTGCTGATCAAAATCCTCGGCACTGCGCACGTACACGGTGATGCGCGGGATCGCCTTGATCGCGTCCAGCGAACCCAGCGCCTGCTTGAGCAACCCCAGGCAGCGCAACGCACTGATGCCGGCGGCGATTTGTGCCTGGGCCAGGGTCAGGTTGTCACCGACCTTGCCCGGCAGCACGATGGTATCGCCGACCCGCGGGATCTGGCCACTGATGTACAGGTGGTTGCCGTCCCGGACCAGGGGCGTGTAGTTGCCACCGACCTTGAATTCGTCCATCAGGTAGCCAAGGCGTTGTTGCGCGGCCTGGTATTTTTCGTCGCGGGTCATGGGCGTGAATCCTCGTGTCGGCGCCGCCACTCGTCCACCACGTCACCGAGGGTCTTGGGCTCAGCGTTGCGAATCCAGGCCATGAAGGGCCGGTCGAACGTGAATGCCGGACCACAGTGCTCAAGCATGAAGCGGCGTACGTTCTGCGTGTTTTTGTAGTGAGGGGTAACGGGCGTGTTGCGGGTGATGGGGTGGCTGTGCCAATTGAAGTCCATTTGCTTGACGCTCTGACGCCTCAGGAGCCCGCAGCATAGCGCCAAAATGCCAAGATGGGCGCCGCTCGACCGACGCTCACCCTGGTTTTTTTGCGGTCAGCCGCCGAAATCGGCGCCACGCGTGTTGACGAACACTGCATAGATCGAATGGCTGCCGGCCATGAACAGGCGGTTACCCTCACGGCCGCCAAAACACAGGTTGGGACAGCGTTCCGGCAGCGAGATATGCCCGATAGCCTTGCCCTGCGGATTGAACACGCGCACGCCATCGAGTTTTTCCAGGTCGGCCTTGGGGTCGCCGTTGCCGCCCCAGCCACACCAGAGGTTGCCGCTCTCGTCGCACTTGATGCCGTCCAAGGCCGCGTACTCAAGGCCTTCGATGTGCTTGCGACGGGCGCCAAGCGTGCCGTCGTCATTCACGTCGATGGCCCAGATCAACCGGTTGGGCTTGGCCCGGCCTTCGACCACGTAGAGCAGCTTCTCATCCGGGGAAAAGCACAGGCCGTTGGGGCCGTTGAGGTCGTCGATCACCCGCGTGACCTTGCCGCTGTCACCGTCGATGCGGTAGACGCCATGGGGCTGGGTGGGCGTGATCTTGTGCCCTTCGTAGTTGTTGCCGGTCTGGAACGGCGGGTCCGTGAACCACACCGAGCCATCCCGTTTGCACACGATGTCGTTGGGCGAATTGAAGGGCTTGCCGTCAAAGCTGTCCGCCAGCACGGTGACGCTGCCGTTGTGCTCGGTGCGGGTGATGCGCCGGCCCTCTTTGCTGGTGGTCGAGCCTTCGCACACCAGCAGCCGGCCTTGGCGATCACGGCACATGCCGTTGGAGAAATTGGCGTTTTCGCGGTAGACCGACAGGCTATCGGTCACCTCGTCCCAGCGCACGATGCGGTTGTTGGGGATATCGCTGAGCAGCAGGTAGCGGCCATCGCCGATCCACACCGGCCCCTCGGCCCAACGCAAGCCGGTCGCCAGTCGCTCGACACTGGCATTGAACAGGCGCAATTCCAGGAAACTGTCATCAAGCACTTTCACCAAGGGGTCTGGATATCGCTGGCTCAATGGCTCAGCGGCATCTGCCAGGCGCGGCAGGTTGCCCAGCACTGCCACGGAGGCGGAAACCGCCAGGGAACGTTGCAGGAAAACGCGGCGACTGTGGTCGGTCCGGGCAGGCGAAGAGGAAGAATCCATGGTGTGTCTCCGTTATTTTATTGTTAGACGGGAGGCCATTTTTAACCAGTGATGAGACATCGTACAAGAACAATGAAATCTTGAGACCGAGCAAACCCTCAGCACCGTGTAAATATCCGAAATTTTACTTTCCAAACGGCACAAGAGTATTGCAATGTTGTACGACGACATAGGCGGTAACGTGTTGTCCCACCCCCAACAACAATAAGGAAACACCCATGCAAAAAGTCAAAGTACTGATCGGTTTTCTGTGCCTGTTCAGCGGCTACGTGGCCGCAGCCCCCGCCGCCGATAAAGACGTCGCCCAAGCGGTCGACCACCTGACCCAAGCGATGCTGCATAAAGACCTCAAGCAGCTCCAGAGCCTGACCGCCGAGAACCTTACCTACGGCCACTCCAGCGGCAAGATCCAGAACAAGCAGGAATTCATCGCCGATATCGAGACCGGTCGCAGCGGCTTCAAGACCCTCGAAATGCAGAAACAGACCATCACCTTGAGTGGCGATACCGCCTTGGTCCGCAACCACTTCTCCGCCCTGGCAGTGAACAGCGGCAAAGAAGTGCCCACCGAAATCGAGAACTTCCAGATCTGGCAAAAGCAGAAAGGCCACTGGCTGCTGATCGGTCGCCAGGCGTTTAAATTCTAAGGGCTAGCGGTGAGCCGCCTGGCTCACCACTGCACGACCTTGCGCACCGTCAACAACGCTTCGCGCAACGCCGCCATGTCCACCGACCCCAAGGCCAGCCGTAGTGAGTGGGGTACATGGGCCGAGACGGAAAACGGCTCGGCGGTTGACACGGAAATGCCCTCGCGCTGCAAGGCCATGGCGACCTGATCGGCGCGGGCCTCTTGCGC
The DNA here is from genome assembly GCF_001645105.1 of Pseudomonas marginalis. Lineage (GTDB taxonomy): Bacteria > Pseudomonadota > Gammaproteobacteria > Pseudomonadales > Pseudomonadaceae > Aquipseudomonas > Aquipseudomonas petroselini. The sequence goes on along the minus strand of NZ_LKEG01000036.1, from coordinate 78,779 downwards.
CAAGGGCAGCCACAAGAAATACGAACAGGGATGACAGGTGTACGCCAGGCCCTTCAACACCTGGGCTGCCAGGGCCTGGCGCGCCTGGGCATCACGGCGCTTTTGCGCTTCCAGCTGCGCCACTGTGCCGTCCTCGATCCAGGCCACCGCAATCGCACTCATCACGCCGGGCACGTTCCAGGTGGTGGCCATGATGCTGCGTTCCAGCCCCTTGACCCATCCAAGCGGCGCCACCACAAACCCCACCCGCAGGCCGGTCGCGACGCTTTTCGAAAGCCCGCCCACATACACCGTGCGCTCCGGCGCCAGGGTAGCCAGGGGCGGCGGCGCGTCCTCGGCCAGAAACGCATAGGCCGCGTCCTCGATGATCATCAGGTTGTGCTGCCGGGCGATCGCCACCAGCGTCTGCCGCTGGTCCAGGCTCAGCACCCAGCCCAGCGGATTGTGCAGCGTCGGCATGCTGTACACGGCACGCACCGGGCGCTTGCGACACAGGTTGTGCAGCGCGTCCAAGTCCGGGCCTGCCGCCGTGACCGGGATCGCGACAACGTCCAAGTGCAGGCTCTCGGCCAACACTTTGAACCCTGAATAGGTCAACGCATCCACCGCGATCACATCCCCGGGCTTGAGCAACGCCATCATCGTCACCGCCAAGCCGTGCTGGGCGCCGCTGACCAGCAGCACTTGGTCGGCCTCCACGCTGAGCCCCCTGCTGAGCACATGCCGCGCAAACGCTGCACGCTCGTGCAGGCGGCCGGCGTGAGGCTGGTAACGCAACAACGCTTCGAGGTCGCCGGATAACGCCAATTGGCGTAACGCCGTGCGCAGCAGGTCCGCCTGGCCGGGCAGCGACGGGTAGTTGAAGTTGAGATCCAGCATCCCCGCCGCCACCGTCATCTGCCCACTGCCCTGCCCCGGCGGCAACGCGATCTCGCGCACGAACGTGCCACGCCCGGTTTCCCCGCTGACCAGGCCATGGCTTCCAGCTCGGCGTACACCCGGCTGGCGGTGACCAGGGCCAGGCCATGATCGGCGGCCAGTTGCCGGTGCGTCGGCAGCCGTGTGCCGGGCGGCATTATCCCGCTGCGAATATCTGCGGCGAAGCGGTCGACCAGGGACTTGTAGCGAGCGCGAGGCATAGACACTGTATCCATGACAATTTTTTGATTGTATTAATGCTGCCCCCTAGGATGGCCTGAACGCAACCTCTCCTTCCTTTCGGGCGCCCTTCATGGAACGTACATCCCCCTTCAACACCCTGGACAGCCGCACGCAAGGCTGGATCAACGGCTTTATCGGCGTGGTGATTTTCAGCGGTTCCCTGCCCGCCACACGCCTGGCCGTGATGGAGTTTGACCCGGTGTTCCTGACCATGCTCCGCGCGGCCATCGCCGCCGCCCTGGGGCTGTTCCTGCTGTGGCTGTTCAAGGAAAAACGCCCCGCACGTCATCAGTGGCTGCCCCTGGCGATCGTCTCTCTGGGTGTGGTGATCGGCTTTCCCTTGCTCACGGCGCTCGCGCTGCAATACGTGACGTCCGCCCACTCCATCGTGTTTATCGGCCTGCTGCCCCTGGCGACCGCTGTATTTGCCGTGCTGCGCGGTGGCGAGCGCCCGCACCCGGTGTTCTGGGTGTTTTCGATCCTGGGCAGTGGGCTGGTGATGGGGTATGCCGTCGCCCAGGGGCTGAGCGCCGCACCGGCCGGCGATCTGCTGATGCTGCTGGCGGTGCTGGTCTGCGGCCTGGGTTACGCCGAAGGCGCCAAGCTGTCGCGCAGCCTGGGCGGCTGGCAGGTGATCTGCTGGGCATTGGTGGTGTCGATGCCGGTGGTGGTGCCCTTGAGCCTGGTATTGGCGCCGCCGAGTTTCAGCGGCATCAGCCTGCCCGCCTGGCTGAGCCTGGGCTATGTGGCGTTGTTCAGCATGTTGCTCGGCTTTGTGTTCTGGTACCGCGGCCTGGCCCAGGGTGGCATCGCCGCCGTGGGCCAGTTGCAATTGCTGCAACCGTTTTTCGGCTTGGCGCTGGCGGCGGGCCTGCTGCATGAGCCGGTCAGCCTGGGCATGGTACTGGTGACGGTCGCGGTGATCGGCTGCGTGGCGGGTGCAAAGCGGTTCGCCCGTTAACGCTGCGGCGCGACCATCTTGAACTTGATGTTGATGTCATTGGACACCACGCGATTGCCGGCCCATTCGCCCTCGCCAATCTTGAAGTCGCCGCGCTTGAGGATGAACTCACCGTCGAACACGCCGATACCGCCTTGCTCCTTGAGCACCACGTCGACCGTCACCGGGTGCGTGATGCCCTTGAGGGTCAGGTTGCCGCTGATGGTGTAGCGGTTGTCCCCCAGGGCCATGACACCCGTGGACTCGTACACGCCCACCGGATACGTCGCGGTGTCGAACCAGGACGCACGTTGCAGCTCATCGTTCGCGTCGGGGCTGCCGGCGTCGATGCTCGCGAGTTGGATCTTGAGCAACGCATGCCCGGCTTCGGGTTTTTGCGTGTCGAAGGTCAAGCTGCCCTCGAACTCGCTGAAGGTGCCATACACCCGCTGCCCCAATTGTTTATACGTGAAACTGATCTGGCTGGCGGTGCGGTTGACGTCCTTGTACTCCACCGCCTGGGCGCTGGCGCCATAGGCAAGGATCAAAGCCAGTAAAGCGACCGGGGACATTCGACGTTTCATTCAACGCTCCGCTGGAAGTAACGACACAGGTACTGAGCTGGTAGGTCATACCAGGGATTTATTCCAATCAGGCGTCTGTCCTGCTAAACAGAGTAGTCGCCCAAGCACAACAAGGATTCTGCATGCACGCCCCTTCACTCCAGGACACCACCGCGCCGGAAGGCATCTGCTACGGCTGCGGCGGCAGCAACCCCCACGGCCTGCACATCAAGAGCCGCTGGGACGCGGACGGCACCCACCTCGTGGCCGAGCACCTGCCCGAGGCAAAATACAGCGGCTGGCCCGACCTGGTCTACGGCGGATTGATTGCCATGCTGGTGGACTGCCATTCCAACTGGACCGCCATGGCCTACCATTACCGCGCCGAGCAACGCGAACCCGGCAGCCTGCCGCGCATCGACTGCGTCACCGGCAAGCTGGGCATCACATTCATCAAGCCAACGCCGCTGGGCGTCACCCTCACCCTGCGCGCGCGGGCTGAAGGCGACGTGGGCCGCAAAACCCGCGTGATCTGCGAGGTGTACGCCGATAACGTGCTGACCGCAGTGGGCGATTCGATCTTCGTACGCGTCGACACCGGCCAGCTGGCCGCCGCCGCCCATGGCCGTGAGGGCTGATCCTGGTCTACATTGACTGCCAACGCTAATCGAGGATTGCACCGATGACTCGTCTCACCGCGAAAGACTTTGCGCCCGAACTGCTGGAACTCTACGACGGCTATGCCCACGGCAAGATCAACCGCCGCGAATTTCTCGACCGCGCCGCGCTGTTCACCTTTGGCGGCCTCACCGCCTCGGCCTTGCTCGCGGCCCTGAGCCCCAACTACGCCCTGGCCGAACAGGTGAAATTCACCGACCCGGACATCGTCGCCGACTACATCACCTACCCCTCACCCAAAGGCAACGGCAACGTACGCGGCTACCTGGTGCGCCCGGCCAAAGCGGCCGGCAAGCTGCCGGCAGTGGTGGTGGTCCACGAAAACCGGGGCCTCAACCCCTATATCGAAGACGTCGCCCGACGCCTGGCCAAGGCCGGTTTTATCGCCCTGGCGCCCGACGGCCTGACCTCGGTCGGCGGCTACCCCGGCAACGATGAAAAAGGCGTGGAACTGCAACAGAAAGTCGACCCGACCAAGCTCATGAACGACTTCTTCGCCGCCATTGAATGGCTGATGCACCACGACAGCAGCACCGGCAAGGTCGGGATCACCGGCTTCTGCTATGGCGGCGGCGTGACCAATGCCGCAGCGGTGGCCTACCCCGAACTGGGTGCGGCGGTGTCGTTCTATGGACGCCAGCCGGAGGCCAAGGATGTGCCACGGATCAAGGCGCCGATCATGCTGCACTACGGTGAGTTGGACACGCGGATCAATGAAGGCTGGCCGGCGTACGAGCAGGCGTTGAAGGCGGCAGGCACCCGCTATGAGGCATATATCTACAAGGGTGCCAACCACGGTTTCCATAATGATTCGACGCCGCGTTATGACGAGGCGGCGGCGAATCTGGCGTGGAAAAGAACGCTCGACTGGTTCCATAAATATTTGGCCTAGACGCCCCTTAAATGGGGGAGCTGGCTTGCCTGCTCCCCCATTAGATCCACTGCGTTCACGAGGTCAGTGTTCCAAGGCATACCGGCGGCAATGGTTGAGGTAACCCTGCTCATGGCTACCCACCAGTTGCACCACGCTGGTCCAGAGCCAGGACGGCGCGTCCAACTGCTTGGAGCGGTTCTCCTGCAACACCGCCATCCAGTCCTTACGCGTGTCGCGATCCATCTGCCGCGCATGGGCAATACCGACCACCCGCGCGAGGTAGCCGGCGGCGTGCATGGCATCGATCTCGCTCAGTTCGTCCAGCTCCAGCTTCATGTCCTGGGGCAGCAGTTCACGGATAAAAAACCCGTGATCCAGAAAACGCGTGGCCACCATCCGCTCACCCAGGCCCGGTGACAGCTGACGTGCACCCTCCACCACGCGACGACCGTTATCCCTCGGCATCTTCGCCCGCGCCGCACGGGGTGCAGCAGCCCCGACGGCTTCCTTGATATCAATCAGGCAATACTCTTGATCATCGTCGTCACCCACGCCGAGCAAGGCGGCATACCGCAGCAAGCCGAGCGAACTGCAGCCCTTGACCCAATAGGCCGAGTCCAGCAGTTCGACCCTGGCATCCTTGGGCCGCCCCTTGAGGGAGGTGACCAATTGATGGATTTCATCCGAGGCACACAGGGTTTGCAAGGCGGCTTTCTCAGCCCGTGATAACGACCAGAAATGCTTGCCCAAGGGGATGGTCGGCCGGGCGCTTTCGATGCGCTCACGCGCGAGGTTTTTCCAAGTGCGCGCCACCGCGCTGCGCATGCCCGCCTTGACCTGGGACGGACGTGGCGGGACCTGGTCGGGTTTGTCTTTGAACGCCTGTTCGTAGCCCAGCATCATTTCTTCGAGCATACGTGCGGTGGTGACGCCGGGCAGGTCCGAGCCGCGTGCAGCGGTCGCCAGGGACAAGGCCAGGCGCACCAGATCGTGGGTCGGATTACCGATAACCGTCTGGTCAAGGTCGCGGATATGCATATCGATGCGGCCCTTGGTGTCCCCGGTAGGCCCCAGGTTACCGGCGTGGCAGTCGCCGCAGATCCAGATGGCCGGGCCGTGGGGCAAGCGGCGGCCAGTCTGGCTGTGCAGCCACTCATAAAATTGCACGGTGCTGCCGCGTACGTAAGCGTGGGCGGAGCGCGCCATCTTCAAGTTTCGCAATTGGGTCAGGTGAGGCATGCGGGCGGAGGGGCGCGGTATTTTCATGGAATCACTCAGTGCAGGTGTTGCGGTAGAGCGCTGGCCCCCGGAAAATGTTTCATTATGTTTCAAAAAAAGCGTTCAGCCCGGCTGCGCCATGTCCCGCAACCAGCCCTTGAACGCCAGCATCGCCGAGGTCTCCGCCCGCGACTGCAAGCGCGTCAGCCAATAGCTGCCGGTGGTGATGTCGACGTCGAACGGCTGGCGAATGACATCGCTCTCCAGTTGCCGCGCAAACATCATCGCCGGTGCCAACGCCACCCCCATGCCTTGCAAGGCTGCCTCCATCATTGCCAATGACGAGTCGAACACGATGCTGCGCGGGGCCAGGGTGTCGGCGGGCAGCCCGGCCGCCTGGAACCACAGGCTCCACTCATCGGCGCGGTAGGAGCGCAGCAACGTGTGTTTGAGCAGGTCAGCGGGTGCGTGCAGTTGCTCGGCCAATTGCGGTACGCAGAGCACCGTCAAGGGTGCAGCCAACAGTTCGCAGGCATCCGTGCCATGCCAGGCACCGGCGCCAAAACGGATGGCGTAATCCAGGCCCTCGGCGGCCACATCGACGCGGTTGTTGTGGGTGGAAAGGCGCAGGTCGATAAACGGATAGCCGCGTTGAAAATCCGCCAGGCGTGGCAGCAACCACCCTACCGCAAACGTGCCGACGGCCCCCACGGTGAGGACCTCGCGGTAGTGCCCGCCTTCAAACTGGCCCAGCGTGTGGGCGATGCGGTCAAAGGATTCACGCACCACCGGCAGCAGGGTTTCACCTTCGCGTGTCAGCATCAGGCCCCGTGGCAGGCGCTTGAATAATGTGACATTAAGTTGCGCCTCCAGGCTTTTTACCTGATGGCTGACCGCCGCCTGGGTGACGCACAATTCAATGGCCGCACGGGTAAAGCTCAAGTGACGGGCGGACGCCTCGAATGCGCGCAGGGCATTGAGGGGCAAATGGGAACGCAGCATGCTTTACCCTAGATTTTCTAATGGCAGATGCAAGATATCATCGTTTGTCGAAGGGACGGAACCTCACTAGATTTGCGACGCCTGCGCAGGCTCTGATCGTCAGCGCATCATTTACATGGAAGCGAGTAATCATGAACTTCAGCGTACGAAATTTCCTGTTTTCGGCCTTATTTTTCGTCTCCGGCACCAGCATGGCGGCGACCGATCTGCGCAAGGTCGTGGACAGTCATGTTGAGCCCCTGATGCAGCAACAAGGCATTGCCGGCCTGTCGGTGGCCGTCGTCAACAAAGGCAAGGTGCAATACTTTAACTACGGCGTCGCCAATAAAGACAAACAACAGCCGGTGACCCAAGACACACTGTTCGAGATCGGCTCGCTGAGCAAAACCTTCACCGCCACCCTGGGCGGCTACGCCGAGGCCAGCGGCACGCTCAAGCTGTCGGACAAGGCCAGCCAGCACCTTGCAGCCCTCAAGGGCAGTGCCTTCGACCGCATCAGCCTGCTGCAACTCGCCACCTACACCCCCGGTGGCCTGCCGCTGCAGTTTCCGGACGCCGCCGACAACGCCGACGCCATGATCGGCTATTTCCAGCACTGGAAACCCGCCTACGCGCCCGGTGCGCAGCGTCTCTACTCCAACCCGAGCATTGGCCTGTTCGGCTACCTGAGCGCCCAAAGCCTGGGCCAGCCGTTCAACACGGCGATGGAGAAAACCCTGCTGCCCAAGTTGGGCCTGAAGAACACCTATGTCAGCGTGCCTGCTGATAAAGCCGACGCCTACGCCCAGGGCTACGACAAGCAGGACAAACCTGTACGCGTCAGCCCCGGCGCGTTGGACGGCGAAGCCTATGGCATCAAGACCAGCACCCAGGACCTGGCGCATTACGTCATGGTGAACATGCACCCGCAAACCCTGGAGAAACCGCTGCAACAGGCCATCGCCACCACGCACACCGGTTACTACACGGTCAACGGTATGACCCAAGGCCTGGGCTGGGAGTCCTACCCCTACCCGATCACGCTGCAAGCGCTGATGGATGGCAACTCCACACCGATGGCGATGGAGCCGCACAACGTGAAGTGGCTGAACCCGGCTCAAGCGCAACCGGCGAACGTGCTGTACAACAAAACCGGCTCAACCGGTGGTTTTGGTGCCTACGTGGTGTATGTGCCGAGCAGGGACATCGGCGTGGTGATATTGGCCAACAAGAATTACCCGAATGCCGAGCGCGTGAAGGTGGCCCATGCGATCTTGAGTGCACTGGATAACTGAGGCCAGCGACAACACTAAACGGTGGGAGCAAACTTGCTCCTACCGTTTTTTGAGCGTGTTACATACCCAACCAGTGCGGCAACGCCAACGAGATAAACGGCAAGTAGGTGACCATGATCAGGAACACCAACAGGATCATCAGCCACGGCAACGCCGCACGGATCGTCTGCCCCAGCGTCAGCCCCGTCACCGCCGACGTCACAAACAGGTTCAACCCCACCGGCGGGTGCACCAGGCCGATCTCCATATTCACCACCATCACGATACCCAGGTGAATCGGGTCAATGCCCAGCTTCATGGCAATCGGGAAGAAGATCGGCGCCAGGATCAGCACGATGGCCGAAGGCTCCATGAAGCTGCCGGCGATCAACAACACCACATTGACCATGATCAAAAAGCCTATCGGCGTCAGGCCTTCGGAGAGCACCCAAGCGGTGATTTCCTGCGGGATCTGCTCGGTGGTCAGCACATGGGCAAACAGCATGGCGTTGGCGATGATGAACATCAGCATGATCGCCAGGCGCCCGGATTCCAGCAGCACCTTGGGGCAGTCGCGCAGCTTCATGTCCTTGTAGACGAACAGCGCGACGAACGCTGAATAAACCGCCGCCACCGCCGCCGCTTCGGTCGGGGTGAACATGCCGCTGTAGATGCCGCCGAGGATGATCACCAGCAGCAACAGGCCCCAGAAAGCTCGCCGTGCGCAGGTCAGCCACTCGCGGAAGGTCGCTCGCGGCTGGGCCGGCAGCTTCTTGATGCGCGCGACGATGTAGATCGCGATCATCAGCATCAGGCCCAGCAGCAGCCCCGGAATGACGCCCGCCATAAATAGCTTGCCTACCGAGGTTTCAGTCGCCGCCGAATACACCACCATCACGATCGACGGCGGGATCAGGATGCCCAAGGTCCCCGCATTACAGATAATCCCCGCACCGAATTCCTTCGGGTAACCGGAACGCACCATCCCCGCCACGGCAATCGAACCCACCGCCGCCACCGTCGCCGGTGACGAACCCGACAGCGCCGCAAACAGCATGCACGCCAGCACCGCCGCAATCGCCAGGCCGCCACGGATATGGCCGACGCAGGCGTTGGCAAAGTCGATCAAGCGCTGCGCCACGCCGCCGGTGGTCATGAACGCACCCGACAACAGGAAGAACGGAATCGCCAGGAAGGTATAGGCGTCGGAGGTTTCGAACAGCTTGATCGCCAGGGAACTGACCGAGTCCTGGCTGAACATCAGGATCGACACCGCACCGGACAAGCCCAGGGAAATCGCGATGGGCACACCCAGGAACATGAATACGAATAACAGCAGGAATAAACAGAGCACGGCCATCAGTGACGCTCCTCATGGCTGCCGGCCAATTTGCTGGCCTCACCGGCCTCGTCGGCCAGCCCCAACCCGACCTGGCGGTGGGTAAAGATGCGGTAGAAAATTTCCAGATAGCGGATGAACACCATGGCGAAACCAATGGGCACGATCACCACGATGTCACCGACGTCGATGCCGTACTGGTCGAGGTCTTCGGCGCCGATATGCGCGCCCATGACCGCACTCACCCACTTGTAGCTGGCGACCATGAACAACCCGGCGTAGGCCAGGCAGCACAGGCAAGCGAGCATACCCAGCACGCGCTGCACCGGGCGCTTGGTCAGCTTGACCAGTGCGTCCACGCCGAGGTGGCCGGCGGTGCGTACGCCGTAGGAAATGCCGAAGAAAATCAGCCAGCCGAACATGGCCTTGGTCAGCGCTACGCTCCAGGTCATGTCCTGGGCCCAGGTCATGGTGTGGTCACCCAGCGCGCCGAAGAACTGGCTGCTCCAGGCCCACTTGTCGGACAGGGCAAAAAACAGCGTGTAGATGTTGTTGAGCATGACGTAGACGAATGTCACCAGGGTCATGGCGGCCAGCAGGAAAGCGATAAAGCCTTCCTCCAGGTGCTCCCAGACGCGCCTTAGCGTTTGCATGGCAAAACCTCGCGAAAGCAAATGAGATATCGATATGTGGGAGGGGGCTTGCCCCCGATAGCGGTGGGTCAGAGACAGATGGGCAAGCTGACACACCGCAATCGGGGGCAAGCCCCCTCCCACATTGGGGGGTTACCGATTGGAGGCGTCCGCGGCCTTGATCAGATCAGCCCCGATCTCACCCTCGAACTTCTGCCACACCGGGCGCATCGCTTCGCGCCAGAGCTGGCGTTGCTCGGGGGTCAGTTCGATGATTTCGCTGGTCTTGGCGTCGATGATTTTCTGCTTGGCCGACTGGTTCAGCGCCTCAGCCTGTTTGTTCACCTCGACCGTGACCTCGACCATGATCTGCTGCAGGGTGCTACGGATATCCGGCGGCAGGCCGGTCCAGAACTTGGCGTTGGTGATCACCATGTAGTCGATCAGGCCATGGTTGGACTCGGTGAAATACTTCTGCACCTCGTTGACCTTCTGGCTTTCATAGTTCGACCAGGTGTTTTCGGTGCCGTTGACGGTGCCGGTCTGCAGACCTTGGTACACCTCGGCAAAGCTCATCTTGCGTGGGTTGGCGCGGATCGCCTTGAACTGTTCTTCCAAGACGCTGGAGGCCTGCACGCGGAACTTCAGGCCACGGGCATCCTTGGGTTCATGCAGCGCTTTGTTGGCAGAAAGCTGCTTGAGGCCGTTGTGCCAATAGGCCAGGCCGAGGATGTTTTTGTCCTGCATGGACGTCAGCAGTTCCTTGCCCTGGGCTGCCTGGAAACGGTCGACAGCGGCAAGGTCGTTGAACAGGAACGGCAGGTCGTAGATCTGCACTTGCTTGGTGTATTGCTCGAACTTGGCCAGGGACGGGGCCAGCATCTGCACGTCGCCCAGCAGCAGCGCTTCCATTTCCTTGCCATCGCCGAACAGCGACGAGTTCGGGTACACCTCGACCTTGACCCTGCCCGGCAAGCGTTCTTCGGCAAGCTTTTTGAACAACAACGCGCCCTGGCCTTTGGGGGTGTTTTCGGCGACCACGTGGGCGAACTTGATGACAATCGGGTCCGCCGCCTGGGCCAGGCCCGCGGCAAACAAGGTGGCGGCGCACAGCAGCGCCCGGGAGAGCTTGAGCATGGAAAATCACCTTCTTATTGTTGTGTTGTCAGGCAAGGTGCCTGATGTCAGGCGTGTAGTGAATTTCGAATTCTAGATACCTGCGTTCGGCCAAGCCGAACGCCAAAAACCGGTTCGATCCCGTGTGGCGAGTGAGCTTGCTCCCGTTGGGCTGCGAAGCGGCCCCAGGAAAAACCGGAGCGCTGCGCGCGCCAACGCGAGCAAGCTCGCTCGCCACAGGTTTACTCGGCAGCTAATAACCGTTGTGCCCGCAGCAACACCGGGGCATCCACCATCTGCCCATCGATCTGGTAGGCCCCTGCCCCATGCGCGCCGGCGTCCACCACGCGCTGGGCCCAGGCCAGGTCCTCGGCGCTCGGCGCCAGCGCTTCATGGATCACCGGCACCTGCTTGGGATGGATACACAACGCCCCGGCAAACCCCATTTCATAGGCATGCCGGATCGAACGGCGCAGGCCCTCGGGGTCATCGATGGCCGGGTGCACGCCGTCCAGGGGCGCTACCAGGCCGGCGGCGCGGGAATGCACGATCAGCGCCAGCCGCGCCTGGTCGAGGGCGAACTGCGCGGCCGGGGAATTGCTGCTCAGGTTCAGGTCCAGCGCCAGGTCCAGCCCGCCGAACGACAGGCGCTCCACCTGCGGCGCCTGGGCGATCTCGGCCACGGCCAGCAAACCCCGTGCGCTTTCAATAATCGGCCAGATGACTTTGCCGGTGGCCGCTACCACAGCAACCTGGGCAGCACTTTCGACCTTCGGCAGCAACACCCCCGCCACGTTCGGATGGGCTTTGCAGAACGCCACATCCTCGAAATGCTCGGCGTGCTCCGGCGCGTTGATGCGTACCCACACCTGAGCCTCGGGATGCGCCTGCAGGAACCCCCCGAGGTTATCCCGCGCCTGGCGCTTGAGCGGTTCTTCCACCGCGTCTTCAAAATCCACGATCACCGCATCGGCACCACTGGCCAAGGCTTTGGAAAATCGCTCCGGTCGGCTACCGGGCACAAACAACGCCGAACGAACCAAGGGCCTTGGCATCTGTTGAGTTCCTTATTATTGATAACGTGTTAAATAACACCGCGTGCACGCAGACCGTCGATGGCGTCTGCCGAGTAACCCAACTGATCCAGGATGCCATGGCTGTGCTGCCCCAACCCTGGAACCGCGTCCATGCGCGGGGTGAACGCGGCATTGCGCGCCGGAGGCAGCAGCGACGGCAACGGGCCGGCCGGGCTGTCGACCTCGCGCCAGCTGTCACGCGCCTTGAGCTGCGGGTGGTCCCACACGCCTTGCATATCGTTGACGCGGGCGCTGGCGATTTGCGCGGTTTCCAGGCGCTGGATCACCGCTTCGGCATCGAGCAGGGCAAAACTGTCAACGATGATCTGGCGCAGCGCTTCACGGTTGGCCGAGCGCTTGAAGTTGGCGGCGAAACGCTCGTCCGTCGCCAGTGTCGGCGTGAGCAGCACCTTGTCGCAGAACGCCGCCCATTCGCGCTCGTTCTGCAATCCGAGCATCACCGTGCCGCCGTCGCCGGTGGGAAACGGCCCATAGGGATAGATCGTCGAATGCGCGGCCCCGGCCCGCGGCGGCTGGGGTGCGCCGTCGAACGCGTAGTACATCGGGTAGCCCATCCACTCCACCAGGCTCTCCAGCATGCTCACGTCGATGCGGCTGCCCTTCCCCGTCTTGCCGCGCAGCAGCAGTGCCGAGAGGATGCCGCTGTAGGCGTACATGCCCGCCGAGATGTCGGCGATGGAACAACCGGCCTTGGCCATCTGGTCTTCGCCGGGGCCGCCGGTCACCGAGAGAAAACCGCCCTCACTCTGGATCAGCAGGTCGTAGGCCTTCTTTTTCTCGTAGGGCCCGCCTTCGCCGTAGCCGGAAATGTCGCAAACAATCAGGCGTGGAAAACGCGCCTGCAGTGCCTCGAACGACAAGCCCATGCGCGCCGCCGCACCGGGCGCCAGGTTCTGCACCAGCACATCGGCATCGGCCAACAGGGTGTCAAGGATAGCGCCCGCCTCGCCTTGCTTGAGGTCCAGTGTCAGGCTTTCCTTGGAGCGGTTGGTCCACACGAAATGCGAGGCCAGGCCGCGCACGCGCTCGTCATAGCCACGCGCAAAGTCGCCGCTGCCGGGGCGTTCGATCTTGATGACACGGGCGCCCAGGTCGGCCAACTGGCGGGTACAAAAAGGCGCGGCAATCGCGTGTTCCAGGCTGACAACGGTGATGCCGTCCAGCGGTCGTTGGTGAGTCATGACGGTTCCTCAGAGCCAATGGGCCATGGATGCGGCGTTGCGTAAGTCCCAGACCTTTTCAGTCAGGGCATGGGCCTCAAGCGGCGTGCGGGCGCCGCTGAATTGGGCGAGGCGCTGGAATTTATCCGCCAGCTCTCGACGGCTGAGGGTGTTGCCCGGGTCGCCCTTGGGCTCGTCGATGGCGCCGTGCAGCGTGCGGCCGTCAAGGGTGGTGACGGTGACGCGGCCGAGCCAGCGCTGGGGGTAAGCGCCGTCGACTTCGGCGTCGAGGGTCATACTGACCTTGTCGCGAAAGCTGGAGACGGCCGGGTCGGTCAGCGCCCGCGCTTGGAATTCCGTGAGCCCGGCCTTGCCATGCACGGCGATCAAGCCCAGCACGGTGCCCATGGAGAACTTGGCCTGATGCACGCTGGTCGGCACGGTCACGCGCCCCAGCACATCGATGGCGCCTTGATGAACCCGCGTCTCCACATGGGCGATATCGGCGGCGGTGAGGCGTTCGCGCTGCATCAGGTCCAGCAGCGCATCGGCCGCCGGATGCGTATGGCGGCACGAGGCGTGGAACTTGAACGAGGTTTCCAGCAGCGCCCAGCGGCTGCCCAGGTCGGCGGACAACTTGCTCGGCTCGGCATCGCTGGACATCCCCGCCGCCAAGCCCTGGTCGCCTTCAAGGATATTGCGTGCACCGGTCAGCCCTTCCGCCGTCAGGTACGCGGCGAGCAAACCGTCCGCCGCCGCCTTGGCCGTGTGCAGTTGCTTGGAGTCGGCGGCATCGCGCAGGAACTCCCACAGCCCGGCGGCCTGCGTGCCGGCGCTGCCGAGCAGGTTGATGAATTGTTCTTGATTGAAGTCCAGCAGCTTGCCCACCGCAACGGCCGCCGCCAGGGTGCCGACCGTGGCCGTGGTGTGAAAGATGCGGTAGTGGGAACGGCCCATGAATTCGCCGATACGGATACCGGCTTCATAACCGGCCACCGAGGCCAGCAGCAAGTCGCGGCCGGATTTGCCCAGGTCCTGGGCGGCCGCCAACGCTGCGGGAAACACCACGGTGGCCGGGTGCAAAACTGAACTGTTGTGCAGGTCATCCTGCTCCACCAGATGGGAGGAAGCGCCGTTGACCAGCGCGGCGAAATACGCGCTGGTGCTGGCGCCGTTGACGATCACCTGCGCCGGGCCGCTGCTTGGCCCCATTTTCTGCGCATAACGCTCGAATAACGGGATCGGGTGCGCACCCTGGCTCGCCAGCGCCGAGGCCAGCCAGTCCAGATACAGGTCTTCGGTACGCGCCAGCACGTCTTCCGGCAGGTGCGTGTCATTCAGCTCGGCGAGGAACCGACACAGGGCTTGGGTATGGCTCACGGTCAGGCCCTCAGAAACTGCGCGGCAGTTCGAGCAAGTGCTCGGCCACGTAGGACAGGATCAGGTTGGTGGAGATCGGTGCCACCTGGTACAGGCGCGTCTCGCGGAACTTGCGCTCCACGTCGTATTCGCAGGCAAACCCGAAGCCGCCGTGGGTCTGCAGGCACGCATTGGCTGCCTCCCAGGACGCCTTGGCCGCCAGGTACTTGGCCATGTTGGCACTGGCCCCGGCATTTTTGCCGCTGTCGTATTCCTCGCAGGCACGCCAGCGCATCAGGTCCGCCGCTTCGATCTCGATATGCGCTTCGGCGATCGGAAACTGCACGCCCTGGTTCTGTCCGATAGGCCGGCCAAACACCACACGGTCGCGGGCATAGGCGCTGGCCTTCTCGATAAACCAGCGGCCGTCACCGATGCATTCGGCGGCGATCAGCGTGCGTTCGGCGTTGAGGCCATCGAGGATGTATTTGAAGCCCTTGCCCTCTTCGCCGATCAAGCTGTCCAGCGGCAGCTCAAGGTTGTCGAAGAACAGCTCGTTGGTTTCGTGGTTGACCATGTTGGCAATGGGCTGCACGGTGAGGCCATGACCGATGGCCTCGCGCAGGTCCACCAGGAAGATCGACATGCCTTCGGACTTTTTCTTCACTTCAGCCAGCGGCGTGGTGCGCGCCAGCAGGATCATCAGGTCGGAATGCTGGATGCGCGAGATCCACACCTTCTGGCCGTTGATCACGTACTTGTCGCCGCGCTTGATCGCGGTGGTCTTGATCTTGGTGGTGTCGGTGCCGGTGGTGGGCTCGGTCACGCCCATGGACTGCAGGCGCAATTCGCCGCTGGCGAGCTTGGGCAGGTAGAAGCGTTTCTGCGCTTCGCTGCCGTGGCGCAGCAAAGTGAACATGTTGTACATCTGGCCGTGCACGGTGCCCGAGTTACCGCCGCAGCGGTTCACTTCTTCGAGGATAACCGAAGCCTCGGCCAGGCCCAGGCCGGAACCGCCGTACGCTTCGGGGATCATCGCCGACAGCCAGCCGGCGTCGGTCAGCGCTTTGACGAAGGCTTCGGGGAAGCCCTTTTGCTCGTCAATCTTGCGCCAGTAGGCGGCATCGAATTCGGCGCACAAGGCGCGCACGCCTTCGCGGATGGCATTGAGTTCTTCATTGTCGTTCGGGTTCATTAACGGCTCTCCGCCTGTTGTTCTTGGATTATTCGACTTGGATTATTCGAAATGCACCTGGGCTTGCTGCGCCAGGCCGTCAGCGTTACCGGCCCACAGCTTCGCCACGCCGGTTTCAGTCACGCGGCCCGCCACTTCAAACGGCTGCGGCGCAATCAACGGGCGCACACCGCGATAGGCAAAACGGCGCAAGGTGGCTTCGGGGTGGGCACGGCAGAACGCGCGCAGGCTCAGGGTGGCGATCAACGGCCCATGCACCACCAGGCCTGAGTAGCCTTCGGTGCCGGTGACATAGGGGTAGTCGTAGTGAATGCGGTGACCGTTGAAGGTCACGGCGCTGTAGCGAAACAGCAGGGTCGGCGTGGGATCGATCGCTTCGTGCCATTCACCGTGCTCCAGCGCCTCTGCGCTGCCGGCCTTGGGCGGCGTGGGTTCGCGGTAGACGATGTCCTGTTCTTCGCGGATCGCCAGGCGACCGTCCTGGGCATAGTCGTGGCGCACGGTGACAAACAACAGCGAACCGGTGCGGCCGGTCTTTTCTTCGACCTGAGTAATGGTCGACACGCGGGTCGCCGCCTCCCCGGCACGCAGCGCGTGCAGAAACTCGATACGCCCACCGGCCCACATGCGGTTGCGGTTGTCGGCCGGCGGCAGGAACCCGCCACGCGCCGGGTGGCCGTCGCTGCCCAGAGCGGTTTCCGGCAGCGGGTCCTGGAAGAAGCACCACTGCCACAACGGCGGTAGGTCCGCGCCGTCCTCGGGCACTGCCTCGCCGAACGTAGCGGCGATACGTTTGAGCAGGTTATGGCTCAGGTGGTCGTGAGCGGTTTCGCTTCGGCCGATCCAGTCAGTGGCGCTCATCGGGTGCGGTTCCTCGGGCAGTGAGTGTCTGCCCCGGATCATGCAAGCGCCCGCCCGTTCTGAGAATTTGCATTTCAATAAACCAGCGTTCGGTTATGCTGAACGCCAATTCACTGAAAACACCGCATACCCCTGTGGGAGTCTTGCATGCACTTCGACCTGGCCGACCTGCGCCTGTTTATCCACATCGCCGAATCCCCCAGCCTGACCCAGGGCGCCAAGCGTGCGTTTCTTTCGCCGGCCGCCGCCAGTGCACGGATCAAGGCCCTCGAAGGCCAGCTCGACACCCGCTTGCTGTACCGTGACAGCCGTGGCGTGGAGATCACCCCGGCCGGTGAACGCCTGCTGCACCATGCGCGGCTGATCATGCGCCAAGTGGACTACCTCAAAAGCGAATTCACCCAATACGGCGTGGATTCGGCCGGGCATATCCGCATCTTCGCCAACACCACGGCGGTCACCGAATTCTTGCCGGAAGTGCTGGCGGGGTTCCTGTCACAAAGGCCTGGCGTCACCGTCGACCTGCAGGAGCGCCTGTCTCGCGACATCGTGCGCGGCGTGCTCGATGGCACCAGCGACATGGGCATTATCGCCGGCCCCGTGGAAGCGGCGGGTTTGCAGGTGCTGCATTTCAGCACAGACACCTTGGTATTGATGGTGCCGGTCGGCCACCCGCTGGCAGCGCAACCGTCAGTCACCCTGGAACAGACCCTCGCCTACCAGCATATCGGCCTGCATGAAGGCAGCACCTTATTGAGTTTTTTGCGCGAACACGTGGAGCGGCTGGGCAAGCACTTGTCGCTGCGTATCCAGGTGTCGAGTTTCGAGGCGATCTGCCGGATGGTCGAAGCCGGTGTAGGCATCGGCATCATTCCGGAGTCCGCCGCCGTGCGCCACAGTCGCACCATGCACGTGGTGGCGGTAAAGCTCGATGAGCCGTGGGCGATTCGCGAACGCAGCATCCTGGTGCGGGAGCTGGAGGCGTTGCCCGGCACCATTCGTGCGTTGATCGCCACGTTGATGCCGGACTCGGTCAATGCAGGCTGAGGTTGCGCTGGCGGGCGTCTTCCACCGTGATGTGGCTCAAACGTCCCTGGTCATCGAATAACAACCAGCCATCGCCGGTGCGACGGATATTCACCTCGTAGCGCGGCCAATGCAGCACAGCACACACGGTGTCACTGCCACGATGGATAAAGTGCCAGCGGGTGTCGCGGTCACTGGCGATATAGCCGAATACCAACCAATCCGCGTCGACGACGATGCGCACCGGGTCGCTATCGAAGCACCCTTCATCACAGCCCGTCAGGCGATACCCCTTGCGGTTGCCGTCGACATCCAGGATCAGCACGGGCTCTTCGTCGTCGCTGTACCGGATCAGGTACTCAACGGTTTGATCGAGCGCACAGAACAGCGCGTGGCTTTCCTCTGACTGCGGCGACGCCGGCTCACGCCCCGCCAACCGCCGCTCAGGCAGGCGATAATGCCAGCGCTCAAAGCCTTCCAGCGGGTTATGGAGCCACAGGAACTCATTGCGTTCATCACTTTTGAGGGCGCGAACCGAGCCTGGCAAGTCGCTGACGTGCCACAGGGTTTCAAAGCCGCGATCCACGTCCACCACACGCAGTTGCCGGCCTTGGCCGAGGGTCCAGGTGCTGCCATCAAACTGATCGGCGAACACGTCGAGCACCTGCACGCCCAAGTCGGTCGCAGCGCGGTTGACCAAGTCCAACTTGCTGATGCGCCACACCGTGTCGCGCCGGGTCAGCACCAGCGCCATTTGCCGGCTGTGCGCCAAGACAATCCGCTGGGCCGGCACGGCGAAATGGAACAGCGCCGTGCCGCTGGCATCCGTCACCACCGCACCGGCCTCGCCCAGTGCCACCAGGTAACGCTCGTCATCCAGCGACACCGCATCGTATACGGAGCGGCTGCCCTGGACGGGGGCTGACCACTGCAATGCCTCGCCCACGCGCTCCAGCGAGCGCACGGCGGGACGTTTGAGTGACTGGCCAGGCAAGTCCGCCTGCAAACATTTGTCCCGGCTCATTTTGACCAGCGACTGCAGTTGGTTGAAGTTGAGCCCCCCGCGCCCACTCAGCTGGTCGGCGAGCACCGCGTGCACGGTGGCACCGGCGAGCCAGGCCAGGGCCACGGTGTCGGACTTGTGCGCCAACAACGTGTGCGCCAGGGCATCCCGCTCGGCGCAACGGCTGGGATCGTCACGCAGCTGTTCGATCCAGGGTCCGTAAGCTTCCAGGGTTTGGGGCAGCAATATGGCGCGCTTTACCAAGGCGCCAATCGCCAGGCGCCCACCGGCCGCCTCGGCATCGAGCAGCCATTGAGCGGCGCGCGGGCGCTCTTGCGGCAAGCTCCACACCACCTCGACGGCTTGCAACCACAGGCCCTTGGCGATCAGCGACTCGGCCCACTCCAGGCGTAAACGGTCGGCGATCTGCGGCTGCTTGGCCTGAAGCAACACCACCGCATCGGCAAATGCATCATCACGACGCGCCACCAGCAAGGCGCGCTGCCAGTTCTCGGCCAGGCACAGCAGGCGCACGATGACCGCAGACGGCATGTCCCAGGCGAGAGCGAGGTCGGCGGCCTGTTGGTAGCGCGCGTGCTTTTCCAGGTAATCGAGTGCTTCCTGGCGTTCCTTGAGCAGTTCAGCGAGTACGAATACCGCTTCTTCGATACGGTTTTCGCGGGCCAGGCGCTCATAGGAGCGCCGGTAGATCTGGCGCAGGTGCTCGGTCAGCCCTTCCTCGAAGCGGTAGGTACGGCTGGGCCCGTGCTGTTGGCTGAGGGTCAGGTCCTGGCGCCGCTGCGGCGTACCGAAGTGCTGTTCGGCATTCGAGTGCTGGTCACCCAAGGGGATGGCATGGCGCAACGCTTCGGCGAAATCGCCGTCCTCGAACATCTCCAGCATGCGCTGCATGTAAGCCGCCTGGCGCTTGCCGTACAGCCTGGACAGCTTTGAATGCTCGGTCAGGCGGGTCAGCCAGCGGCGCCAGGCCGCCGGCTTATGACGAGCCGGTTTGGCGCGCTGGGGAATGCTCGCGGTGTCCGGGGCTTGCGGCACTGCGCCGGTAGGCCGCGCACCTCGGCGCAAGAATTTGTTTAGCGCTACCAGCAAGGCGGTGAAGACAATGGCGCTCAGCAACATGCCCAGGATCACGCCGCTGATGTCTTCGGTGGTCGTGGCAGACACCGGTGTCAGCGGCACGGATTGGCCCTGGGTGGCCATCCAGATCAACCCTGCAACCAGGGCCAGGGTGACGCCCAGTTTCAACGCCGGATAGGGTGCGGACTCCTCGTTGCCCCATTGGCGTGCAGCCTTGGGGGGCGGCGCTTTCGGTGCGGGTGATTGCCGCTCCAGCAAGGCCCGGATCACGCCCTCCTGCTCGGGGCTGACCGGCGCCAATCCGCCCAGGATCTCGCGTACATCGGTGATCACCGGCTCAGGCAGGGCCGGCACGACGGGCGCATGACAATCGAAGGTATCGAGCAAGGTGTAGGCGCTGATATCAAGCCACTGCCCAGGTTCCAGGGCCTGGGCATCGCGCAACTGCAAAGCGTGCACCTGGCTGCCGCGCACCAGCCACAGGTCGGCGGCCGGTAAAGCGCGCAGCTCCTCGGCGCTCAGCTGGGCCGAACACAGGCCACGGCCCTGACGCACCAGCGGCCACCCGGCAAGGGCCTGGCAATCCAGCGCGACCGGCGTGCTGAATTGCACTAAATCGCCGTCGGCAAAACGGTAGGCCATCGCGCCCGTGCGCCAGTGCTCCAGCATCAAGCGAGCCCGTTCCTGCAGCGCAAAGCGCTCGGCGGGCAACCACATGCCGTCGATGGATTGATGCCCGGTCAACAACGGCCGGCGGATCAACTGGGATTCTTGCTCAAGCATGGGCAGGCTCATGTTTCAGGTCACACATCACTTGCAAACGCATGGCGCGCTCGGCAACGTTGAACACCAATAATTCCCGGGCAGTGGTCAGCACCGCCACCAGGCCGCTCATGGGGCAGAAACTCGCACGGGCAATCGGTGCCGTCGTGGTGAACAGCGTCTGTTGTTGGCCCTCGGTGTACAGGCCAACGGTGTGCTGGTTCGGCCCCAGCAGTACCAGCGAATAGCGTTCCTGCGCCGCCACGTGGTGATGCAGACCGATGGCGCTCCAGCCGGGCGCCAAGTCGATCTGTACCTTTTTCGCGGGAAAACTGTCGTGGGTCACCAGGCGCCAACTCTGGCGGCCACCTTGGTGAGTGAGTAATGCGCAGCCACCAAAGGCGTACTTCCAATGCGGGGTGCTGGCGAACAGTATCTGGCTCACACCGGCAGCCGCACCGACTGCATAACCGTGACTGCGGGCACCGGAGGACGTCGCGGGGTAAGCCACCAGTTGCCCACCCTCGATGCGGGCGTAGACCAACGATAAGGCATCCAACTGCGCCAGCCCCATGACATTGTCCGTCACCGAGAAACATTCTGCCCTCGGCGCGTGGCCAGGCCGCTGCCAGTGAGCAAGGTGACCGTTTGTATCGAGTAAATACAGGCGCTCCGCCTGTTCGCCGCGCAGCCACACCGCGGGCAGAAAGGTCGCGGTGCCCGGTGGCAGGTGCATTTCTTCGCGTGTGGGCTTGTTGACCGAAACGAGACTGGGGATATTCCAGAAGGTCAGGATATTGCCATCACCGAGCACCGCACCAAGGCTGCGGTAGTTAAAGGTGGCCGCGAGCACGTGCTGATGCTTGCCCCACAGGCGACGTCGCACTTCGAGGTTTTTTTTCTGGTTCTTGTGCGGCAGCTTGATCACCACCATGCCGTGCTCATCGAGCAAGCGCAGGGCGACATAGTTGCCGGAACCGGAGATGACCGGCGGCAGGGTCAATGCAACCCGCGCCACTCGGCCGGCAGCGGTCGGTGCCGGCGTGTGCACGGCGTTATCGAACTGGCCCTTGAGCAAGCGCACGGCCTGCTGCTCCTCCGGCAGCGGCAGCGACACGCGCCGCGACTGCAAGGCGAACGTCAGGCTGCGCCCATCCAGGTTGCGCGTAATCTGCACGCGGTGGGTGCAGACCTTGGGATCCGTGGGCGGCAAGCGCTGGCCGACCACCCAGCATTCTCCAACCGCGTGGTCGGCCAGCGCGTCACGCCAGGCCAGCCAATGGTCGTCGCTCACGACCTCGTAGGTGCGGGCGTCGAGCAGGCGCTTGAGCTGCGCCGATGAGTCCAGCTCATGCAACTCGGGCGTGGCTTGCAGAATGCCCCAGCGCAATTGCGCCCCCGCCTCTTCGGCACGCCGCGCCAGCAGCATCAACAGCGCCAGGTGCACCAGGCGCGCAGCCCCCAGTTGCAAGGGACCCGCATCAAACAGCACCACAATCAGGCGGTTCGCTTCACGGGCACGGTAGTGCGGGGCGAGGAACATATGCTCACCGCCGACCGCCCGGCGCAGGAACTCATCAGGCACTTCATCGGCCAGCAGCCATTCACTGGACAGCAGTCGCTCATAGGCGCCGCGCCGATGCAGGTCGCCCAGGCCATCGGGCTCCGGCACTCCGCCCTGGTGCAGGCCGCGCAGCGGTCCGAGCAGAGGGTTGAGTCGACCGAGCAGGTCGGCGAACAGGGGCAGGTGTTGCGGGGCAAACCACTCCAGCCACTGCCGCCAGGGTTGCAGCGCCTCAGGCAGTTGCATGGGCGACTCCCCAATAGGCGGCGATACGTTGCAGATGCGCGGGCGACACGGCCAGCAGACGGTCCAGCGGGATCACCGCCTGCGGGTCGTGCCACACCAGCAAGGGCGCGCGTTTGAAGCGAGCGGACAAGGCCTGCCCCAACAGGTCCTGTGGCACCTGCGGTTCCCAACTGGTCGGCAGCCAGAGGTGCGGCGCGCTGGTGCTGGGCGCAGCGTAAGCAACACCGTCGACCCAAGGCAGGTCAGCCATTACGCCCGTCACCACCAGTACATCACCATTGGCAGTGGCTTGCAGCCGCGCCGCATGGTCGGCCGCGAGCAGCGCCAGGCGTGTGTGCAGGCGCCGGGCAACACCGCCCCAGGCCACGGCGGCCTGAGCCTCGGCGGGCACTGGCCGTGAACGCCAGGCCCAAGGCTGGGTCAGCGCACTCATTCGCTGGGGGTCAGCAATCGAGTGAGTTGTCCCCGCGCCTGCTGCAGAGGTTCGGGCAGGGTCTGGCTATTGAAATTGGCATCGATCTCGCGCAACAGGCCTTCGAGCAGGCTACTGGCCGGCGGCTCGGCACGGGAGAGGTAGTCTTCGGCGGTTTCCAGCAGCCGATTCACACGTGACATCGGCTGCAACGTCGCCTCTTCCACCGCGCTGAACAAATGGCTGTTGCTGGAGGCAGCAAACAGGTCGCGCAATACTTCGCGGCCGTGTTGCTGGGTAGCCTGGGTCGGCAACACGTACAGCAGCGGCCACAAGTCGGCGTCGCTGGCTTCCAGGCGACCACTGAGCAATGCAGCGGCCGCGATCAAGCGCTGGGACTTGACGATGCGCCGGTCAGACAACTGGATGCCGGCTTCGCGCAGCCGGCGAATGGCTTGGGCCAGGGCTGGGCGCACAGCGGTCAGGTCGACGTGTTTCAGGGCCTGGCCGAGCGTGTCCAGTTGCGCAAGGCCGAGCAACTGTTGCACCGGGCGCTGCTCCGACTGCCAGCCGCCGGCCAGCATGGCTTCCAATTGATTGTCCGGCACCGACTCGACAAACAGATGCAACAGGAAACGGTCGCCGAAGGCCGCCAACGCCTCATCATCCGGCAGGCCGTTGGCGGCGCCGACGCACACGCGCAGCGGGCATTGCACCTGGGTATGGCCACGACGGAATCGGCGCTCGTTGAGTACGCCCAGCAAGGTGTTGAGGATCGCGGTAGAGCCCAGGAAGACTTCGTCGAGAAACACGATATCGGCTTCCGGCAGCATGCCGCTGACGTCGGTTTCCACCGTGCCTTCGCGCAGCTTTTTCAGGTCTACCGCGCCGAACAGTTCGGACGGTTCGGTGAAACGTCCGAGCAGGTATTCGAAGTAACGCCCACCCATGGACTGCGCGACACGCCGCACCACCGCGCTTTTTGCAGTGCCGGGCGGCCCGATCACCAGGATGTGCTCCTGGGCCACGGCTGCCAGCACGATCAATTCGGCCAGTTGCTCGCGCCCGACCAAGCCTTCGGTAGCGGCACGCACGGCGTGGCGGATTTGCGCGGCAGCGCTCTGCAACGGAGCAATCATGGGTGTCTTCCCTGAAACCAAAGCGGGGAATCTTGCCTGAGGCTAAGGTATTAGCAAAGCGTTGTTACATACTCATATCAGGAGTCAGCCCATGCAGCTTGAAGGATCCTGCCATTGCGGCGCCGTGACGTTCAGCCTCACCAGTGCCCACCCCTACCCTTACCAGCGTTGCTACTGCTCGATCTGTCGCAAGACCCAGGGCGGTGGCGGTTATGCGATCAACCTGGCTGGCGATGCCCAGAGTTTGAAGGTGCGCGGGCGCAAACTGATTTCGATCTACCACGCCAGGCTCAAGCCCGAGGGGGCCAGCCGGGCCCATGCGAGCAGCGCTGAACGGCACTTCTGTTCGCAATGCGGCAGCGCCTTGTGGCTGTTCAGCCCCGAGTGGCCGGCGTTGATCCATCCGTTTGCCTCGGCCATCGACACGCCATTGCCGGTGCCGCCGGAACATACGCACCTGATGCTGGGCTCGAAGGCGCCGTGGGTGGAAGTGACGTTGCGCCAAGGCGATCTGCAGTTCGATGAGTACCCCGAAGAGTCCATCGCCCAATGGCATGAGCGCCTCGGGCGACGCCTTCAAACGTACCCATCCCCCCTGAGTTTCTGACCCCATGAAACCCCTGATGCGTTGCAAAAACCTGTGCCTGTCCCTTACCTCCGTGTGTTTGCTCGCGGGAGCCGATGGGATGAACCAGATGTGGAGCGGCGGTTGCAGACGTTGGTGATGGGGGTACTGGAATACAGCTTCTGACCTGATAACCGAATTAAAAATGTGGGAGGGGGCTTGCTCCCGATAGCGGTGTGTCAGTTGATAGACCTGGGACTGACACACTGCTATCGGGAGCAAGCCCCCTCCCACATTTGATCTGTCTTGCTTTCAAACTCGTTATTCGGCATACGCCCAGGTCATCCGGAACGACGCCCCGCCCCATTCCGAATCCAGCACTTGCACTTGGCCGCCGTGCCACTGCGACACCCGCTGCACCAGCGCCAGGCCCAGGCCGAAACCGCCGGTGCGGCGGTCGCGGCTGGCGTCCAGGCGCGTGAACGGCTGGAAGATCTTCGCCCGGCCTTCCTCCGGCACGCCGGGGCCATCGTCACACACGCGCACTTCATAGCCGCTGCCGAACCTGACCAGCGACACTTCCACGCGGCGCTCGGCGTAGCGCACGGCGTTGCGCAGCAGGTTGATCACCGCACGCGCCATAAAGCGCGGCTCGATCTGGATAACGTCCACCTCGCAGGTGCGCAACGACAGCTGGATGCCGGCCGCCTCGGCCTCCAGGGCCACGCTGCCGATCACACTGTCGAGCCAGCTGTGGGCCTCGATGCGCTCACGGGTGACCTGGGTGGCGCCACGCTCCAGGCTGGCGTAGGTGAGCAGTTCGGAGACCATTTCTTCCAGCTCGCCCAGGTCGGCATACATGTCGGCGATCAATTCGCTGCGCTGGCGCGGGTCGGTCTGTTGTTTCAACTGGTCGAGCTCGAACGACAGGCGTGCAATCGGCGTGCGCAATTCGTGGGACACGGCGTTGGTCAGTTCGCGCTGGTTGGCGATCAGGCTTTCGATGCGCTCGGCCATCTGGTTGAAGTGCCCGGCCAGCTCACGCACCGTGGAACGGCGTGGCAGCAGAATGCGTGAACCGAGGTCGTTGTCACCGAAACGTTGTGCCGCCAGGCGAATATGTTCCAGGTCACGCCAGTGCGGGCGCACCCAGAAATACAGCACGATCGCCAGGCTCAATCCCAGCAGGCAATAGGCCCACAGGTACAGCCATTTCGGTTCTTCGGGCAGTTTGATATTAAGCAGCTGCGGGCCGCCATCGATATTGGCGATGAACTCCATGAAGTCGCCGCGTACCACCAGTTTTCCGGCGGCAAGCAACTGTCGTTCACGCGGGTCGAGCGCCAAGTCATCGCGCTGGACCAGTTTCAGGTGCAGGCCGTAGTGGGGTTGCAGCTCGCTCAGGCGCGCCGCGCGGGCATCGCCCGGCAAGGGTCGCAATTGTTCCACCAAGCCATAAGCCGGGCCGCGCAGGGCTTCGCGGTTATAGGTTTCATTGGCTTCGGGCAGCAACTCATCGAAGGTGTAGTTGACCAGCCAGATCGCCCCCGCCAGCCCCAGCGCCAGGATGATGTACAGGCGAATGTAGAGCCGCAGCATCTAGACCTCCCACGCGAAGGGGTTGAACAGGTAGCCCTTGCCCCAGATCGTCTTGATGCACACCGGTTCGCGGGGGTTGTCGTTGAGTTTGCCGCGCAGCTTGCTGATGTACACATCGACACTGCGGTTAAGGCCGTCGAAGGCGATGCCGCGCATGCGGTTGAGGATGTCATCGCGGGACAGGATCGTGCCCGAGTTACTGGCCAGCAGCCACAGCAGCTCGAATTCCATGGTGGTGAGGTCGATCTGTTCGTCCCCAAGGCTGACCACGCGGCAACTGCGATCGATGGCCAGCCGCCCGAAGGCCAGGGCCCCGCGCACCGTCGGCTCCGGGGCTTGGCGCCGTTGCAGGGCGCGCAGGCGTGCCAGCAGCACGGGGGGCTTGATCGGCTTGATCACATAATCGTCGGCACCGGACTCGAGGCCGAGGATATGGTCCAGGTCGTCTTCCTTGGCGGTGAGGATCACGATGGGCGTGTCGGACACCGTGCGAATCCCGCGGCACACGTGCAGGCCGCTCTGGCCGGGCAGCATCAGGTCGAGTACGACGATCTTTGGCTTGAACTCCAGGAACGCCGCCAGGGCTTTGTCACCCCGGTGCTCCACGCGCACCTCAAAACCATGCTGCGACAGAAAGTGCGCGATCAGCCCCGCCAGTTTCTCGTCATCCTCAACGAGCAAGACCTTGCCCAGCCCCAGGTTTTCCATAAGTTCCCAATGTGCAGACGCGGATTGAAGAGCGGGCATTATAGGTGGCAAGCTGGGCAACTAAAGCCGTTGGTCAGCACAGGCCGACGAAGCTTCATGCTTTTAAGAGTTTTTAACAAATAAGCTGCAATCTTTAACGCCATGTACAGGGAGTTGTATGCGCAAGGATTACCTGGCGTTCTTTGTTTCGCTGTTCCTGTCACGGCTGGCGGACCAGATCCTGCTGTTTATCGTGCCATTGATCGTGTTTCAGACCACTCAAAGTGTGGCCTGGGCCGGGCTGGCGTTCTTTGTCGAGTCGCTGCCGCGCTATCTGGCGTTCCCGGTGTGCGGCGCAGTGTGCGACACGTTCGCGCCGGTGCGCATCCTGCATATCAGCCAGGTTTACCGGGCGCTGGCCTGTGTGCTGGCGGTTGCCCTGTACGGGGTGTTCGACGGTATTTACTGGGTCGTGCTGCTCTCGGCAGTGTGCGGGGTACTGACCACCCAAGGCATCATGGCGCGAGAAGTGCTGATGCCGCATATCTTCGCGCAATACAGCTATGCCAAGACCCTCTCCTATTCGCAGATCGCCGACCAGAGCGGGCTGGTGCTGGGGCCGTTGGTGGCCGCACTGATGCTTGAGGTATGGGCGTGGCACTGGGTGGTGCTGGGCGTGGCCGGGCTGTTCCTGCTCGCAGACCTGGCGATGCGGGTGTGGCAACGCTCCAGCACGGCCAGCCTGGCAACCTTCGAGCAACATCGGGATATCTGGCTGCGACCGCTGAAGATTGCCTTCGGACATATCCGCCGCCTGCCGGAGTTGAAGCGGGTCATCACGTTGGCGGTGGGTGTGAACCTGATCATTGGCGTCACGCTGGCCACCTCTGCGGCCATGGTGACCGGCCAGTTTGCGGCGGGCAAGGACGCCTATGCCCTGCTCCAGGCGGCGGGCGCGCTGGTGACCATCTGCATTCTGTTTTATCTGGCGCGGGCCGGCCTGCCCCTGAAGGTGCTCGGCGGACTGTCTTATTCGATGATCGGCGTGGGCGCAGTGATCATGGCGATCAGCCCCGACGTGTGGCTATACGTAGTGGGCTTCCTGCTGGTCACCGGCTTCGACAAGATGTTCAACGTCTACCTGCGCAGCACCCGTCAGCGGGTCATCCCCGTGCAGGACTTTGGCAAGACCGTGGGCGTGATCACGCTGCTCAATAACCTGCCGCAGCCCCTGGCAGGGCTGGCGGTTGCGCTGCTGGCGGCGCCCTTGGGCACGCAGACGGTGATCCTGCTGCTGGCCGCGATCACCGCCTTGATCGGCGTGGCCGTGGCCTCAGGCTGGCACGCCACTGTGAAAGCGGAACTCGATGTCGGGTGACTCGATCAGTTCCTGCTCGGTCGCCCTCACCCGCTCGATCACCTGGGCGATGTCCTTGGCGTCACCGTACTGGTACGCCAACTTCAGGTAACCCTGGAAGTGCCGCGCCTCGCTTTTCAGCAGGCCGAAGTAGAACTTGCCGAGTTCTTCGTCCAAATGCGGCACCAGCGCTTCGAAACGCTCGCAACTGCGCGCTTCGATAAAGGCGCCGACCACCAGGGTATCCACCAGTTTGACCGGTTCGTGGCTGCGCACCACTTTGCGCAAACCGGAGGCATAGCGCCCGGCGTGCAGCTGGCGCAGCTCGACCTTGCGCTTTTTGATCAAACGCATGACTTGTTCGTGGTGCACCAGCTCTTCGCGGGCCAGGCGCGACATCATGTTGATCAGGTCGACATGGCCGTGGTACTTGGCGATCAGGCTCAGGGCGGTGCTGGCGGCTTTGAATTCGCAGTTTTTGTGGTCGATCAGCAGGGTGTCCTGATCGGCCAGAGCGGCCTGGACCCAGGCATCAGGGGTGCGGCAACCGAGGAATTCGTGGATTTCTGGCAGGTTCATCGGGCTCACGGGCAAAAGGATCACAAAAGGCCGGCGATTATACCGACCCCGCCGCAGACCACCAGCCACCGGCCTTGATGTGCATCAACATGACGTGCGCCAGCCAGCAACTATAGTTGTTGCAGCCCCCACCCTTTTTGGAGATCCCGATCATGCAAGCCATCCGCAGCATCCTGGTGGTCATCGAGCCCGAGCATTCGGAAAGCCTGGCCCTCAAGCGTGCCAAGCTGATCGCCGGGGTCACCGGCGCACACCTGCATTTACTGGTCTGCGACAAGAAGCATGAGCACTCGGCGCTGCTGGCCCTGCTCAAGTCGGGCTTGCAGGAGGACGGCTACAGCGTCACCACCGAGCAGGCGTGGAATGACAGCCTGCATGACACCATTATCGACGTGCAGCAAGCCGAGGGCTGTGGGCTGGTGATCAAGCAGCACTTCCCCGACAGCCCGTTGAAAAAAGCCCTGCTGACGCCTGCGGACTGGAAGTTGCTGCGTTACTGCCCGACGGCGGTGTTGCTGGTCAAGACGGCCACGCCGTGGGCTTGCGGCGTGATCCTCGCGGCGATCGATGTGGGCAATACCGATGGCGAACACCGCTCGTTGCACACTTCGATCATCGACCATGGCTTTGATATCGCCAGCCTGGCCAAGGCGCAGTTGCACGTGATCAGCGCCCATCCGTCGCCGATGTTGTCGGCGGCGGACCCGACGTTCCAGCTCAAGGAAACCATCGAGGCGCGCTATCGCGAGCAATGCAAGGCGTTTCAGGCCGAGTTCGATGTGGACGAATCGCACCTGCATATCAAGGAAGGCCCGGCGGATGTGTTGATCCCCCATCTAGTTCACACCCTGCAAGCGGCGGTAACGATCATCGGCACCGTGGCGCGCACCGGAATCTCCGGGGCACTGATCGGCAATACGGCAGAGGTGATACTGGATGCGGTGGAGAGTGATGTGCTGGTGCTCAAGCCGCANGCGTTGATGGATCACCTGCAAGAACTCGCCAGCAAGCCCTGATCCAACCTTATGAACGATGGAGATCAAAATGTGGGAGGGGGCTTGCTCCCGATGACGGTGTGTCAGTTACAGATTAGCTGACTGATACACCACTATCGGGAGCAAGCCCCCTCCCACATTTTNGTTGTCAGTCAGCGAGCGCGTCTCTCAGGAACCCCGGCGCGATATAGCGCTGGTAATGCGCCTCGGACAGGATAAAGAACTCCCGATCAATGGCATCGCGTAATTCCGGCAAGGCCCAGTCACGAAATTCGGGTAACAGCACCATGCCGTAGGCCTCCAGGTTATTGATCACCCGCGCCCCACGCGCGATCAATTGATAGGCCCAGCAGTACTCGGACTGGTGCGGCACGAAGCGGATCTTGCGCTGTTCCAACTGGCCGCGCAGGGTTTTGGGGTCGAAAACTTCGAGCTTTCCGGCCATAACCTGCACCAACAATTGCTCCAACCGCAGCCAGACCGCGCGTTTTTCTTCTTCGTTATAGCCATTCCACAGGATCACTTCGTGGTGGAAGCGCTTGCAGCCACGGCACACGAGATCGCCGTAAACCGTGGAGCACAGGCCGACGCAGGGGGTCTTGATGGTTTGGTTGGACATGGGCAACAACACGCAGATCAGCGAAACAATGCGCCATGTTAGCCCTTTGTCTAACCTTCATCACCCTGCAAACTTGGCGAGGCAACTTACCTTTAGAATTTTTTTGCCGTAGAATCATCCGGCCTTGTAAGGCGCCAATAATCCGCTGGAAGCTGTTTTCAAAGCGTCACGAGCACAGTCGTTCCTTCAGAACGGTGTTGGCGATGGTTAATGACTCGGTAGGTCAGAGCCCTCGCCAACCCTCATCAGCTCCGTTCTGCAGGCGTAAAACTTTGAAAGCAGCTTCTGTGAGGAATGCCGGCAGCGCTGGCTTTGCGGCCCAAAAAGCCCCCGAGCGCATGCGTGCCGTTCATTTCTGGATGAGCGTCCCGTGGGACCACTGATGAGGGTAATAACTGTGCTTGAAGCCTACCGCAAACATATCGAAGAGCGTGCAGCCCTGGGTATCGTTCCCCAGCCGCTTAACGCCGAACAAACCGCAGGCCTGGTCGAGCTGCTGAAAAATCCTCCGGCTGGCGAAGAAGAATTCCTCGTTGACCTGATCACCAACCGCATTCCACCAGGTGTTGACGAAGCCGCTTACGTCAAGGCCGGTTTCCTGTCTGCCCTGGCCAAGGGCGAAGCCACTTCCCCCCTGATCGACAAGAAACGCGCGGTTGAACTGCTTGGCACCATGCAAGGCGGCTACAACATCGTGACCCTGGTTGAGCTGCTGGACGACGCCACACTGGCACCGGTCGCCGCCGCCCAACTCAAGCACACCCTGCTGATGTTCGATGCGTTCCACGACGTCGCCGAAAAAGCCAAGAACGGCAACGAACACGCCAAAGGCGTGCTTCAGTCCTGGGCTGACGGCGAGTGGTTCAGCAACCGCCCTACCCTGGCCGACAAAATCAGCCTGCGCGTGTTCAAGGTCACAGGCGAAACCAACACCGACGACCTGTCCCCTGCGCCGGATGCCTGGTCCCGTCCTGACATCCCGCTGCACGCCCTGGCCATGCTGAAAATGGCCCGTGAAGGCATCGTGCCGGACGAGCAAGGCAAGACCGGCCCGATGAAGCAGATCGAAGAGATGCGCGGCCAAGGCTTCCCGATCGCCTACGTCGGCGACGTGGTCGGTACCGGTTCCTCGCGTAAATCCGCGACCAACTCCGTGCTGTGGTTCTTCGGCGACGACGTTCCCTACGTGCCGAACAAGCGCGCCGGCGGTTTCTGCTTCGGCAGCAAAATCGCTCCGATCTTCTACAACACCATGGAAGATGCGGGCGCACTGCCCATCGAGTTCGACGTCTCCAACATCAACATGGGCGACGTGATCGACCTGTACCCGCATGCCGGCAAAGTCTGCAAGCACGGTACCGACGAAGTCATCACCACCTTCGAAATGAAGACCCCGGTGCTGTTGGACGAAGTTCGTGCCGGCGGCCGTATCCCGCTGATCATCGGTCGCGGCCTGACGGACAAGGCACGTGCTGAGCTGGGCCTGGGCCCTACCGACCTGTTCAAGCTGCCTGAAGCGCCTGTCGACACCGGCAAAGGCTTCACCCTGGCACAGAAAATGGTCGGTAAGGCGTGCGGTCTGCCGGAAGGCAAAGGCGTTCGTCCTGGCACCTACTGCGAACCGAAGATGACCACCGTGGGCTCCCAGGACACCACCGGTCCTATGACCCGTGATGAACTGAAAGACCTGGCGTGCCTGGGCTTCTCGACCGATCTGGTAATGCAGTCGTTCTGCCATACCGCGGCCTATCCAAAGCCGATCGACGTGACCACCCACCACACCCTGCCTGACTTCATCATGACCCGTGGCGGTGTATCGCTGCGTCCAGGCGACGGCATCATCCACAGCTGGCTGAACCGCATGCTGCTGCCGGACACCGTCGGCACCGGTGGCGACTCCCACACCCGTTTCCCGATGGGCATCTCGTTCCCGGCCGGCTCTGGCCTGGTCGCGTTCGCCGCAGCCACTGGCGTAATGCCACTGGACATGCCGGAATCGATCCTGGTGCGCTTCAAAGGCAAAATGAAACCTGGCATCACCCTGCGTGACCTGGTTCATGCCATTCCGTACTACGCGATCCAATCGGGTCTGCTGACCGTAGAGAAAAAAGGCAAGAAGAACGCCTTCTCCGGCCGCATCCTGGAAATCGAAGGCCTCAACGACCTGACGCTGGAGCAAGCTTTCGAGCTGTCCGACGCCTCGGCTGAACGTTCGGCTGCCGGTTGCACCATCAAGCTGTCGAAAGACTCGATCACCGAGTACCTGAACTCCAACATCACCCTGCTGCGCTGGATGATCGGTGAAGGCTACGGTGACCCGCGCACCCTGGAACGTCGCGCCCAAGCGATGGAAGCCTGGGTTGCCAACCCGGAACTGATGGAAGCCGATGCCGACGCGGAATACGCCGAAATCATCGAGATCGACCTGGCCGACATCAACGAGCCGATCCTCTGCGCACCGAACGACCCGGACGACGCCCGTCTGCTGTCCAGTGTTGCCGGTGAGAAGATCGACGAAGTGTTCATCGGTTCGTGCATGACCAACATCGGTCACTTCCGCGCTGCCGGTAAGTTGCTGGAGCAGGTCAAGGGCCAGCTGCCGACGCGTCTGTGGCTGTCGCCGCCGACCAAGATGGACGCTCACCAACTGACCGAAGAAGGCTACTACGGTATCTACGGCAAGGCTGGCGCACGCATGGAAATGCCGGGCTGCTCGCTGTGCATGGGTAACCAGGCACGTGTAGAGCCGAATTCGACCGTGGTGTCGACCTCGACCCGTAACTTCCCGAACCGTCTGGGTGACGGCGCTAACGTCTACCTGGCTTCGGCCGAGCTGGCGGCCGTGGCGTCTACCCTGGGTCGCCTGCCGACCGTCGAAGAGTACATGGGCTACGCAGCGAAACTGGACACCATGGCCAGTGACGTCTACCGCTACCTGAACTTCGACCAGATTGCTGAGTTCCGTAAGATTGCAGCGAGCGCTAACATCCCGGTGATTCAAGCCTAAGGGTTTAGCGATGTAAAAACGCCGCGTATCGCAAGGTACGCGGCGTTTTTTTATGCGTGGGAATTGGCCAGTTGCACAGCACCGTCGACGCTCAAACCGCTGAGCAGCACGTGCGGTGGCAACGCTTCAGGCAGCGCCTGCAACACCTCAAGGGCATCATGCCTTACCCGCGCCAGCACCAGCCGCTTGCCCTCCCCGCGCACCTGCGCAAAAAATGCTGCCAGCGCTTCGATACTGGTTCCGTCGAGGTCGGGGGACTCTTCGAGGCTTAGCACCACCGTCTCTGCCTGGGACCGGCGCATCAGGCGCAGGGCCGCGCCCAGGATACGTTCGGCATTGGCGAAAAACAGCGCTTCGCTGGGACGCACGATCAATAGGCCCGGTACGTCCAGCGCATCAGCATGATGTTGACGGCCTACAAAGTCATGACTGTCACCCAGGCGACCGAGCACCTGGATGTCTGCCGACGACATCTGGCGCAGCATCAACAAGACGCTGACCGCCACTGCCAGCAGCAATCCATCCAGCACGCCGAGCACCAGCACCGCAGCGACGGCACAGATCACCAGCAAGCGATCACGCCTCCACAGGAAGTAGCGTCCCAGAGGCTGCAGGCTCAAGCCACGTCCCAGCGCGTACATGACGATGGCTGCCAGCACTGGCTCCGGGGTTAGCGCAACATAGGGCAGCACCGTCAACACAATCACCAGTACCACCAGCGCGGCAATGATGCCGGCCAAACGTGAACCCGCACCCGCCGCTTCATTGGCCGAAGTCGCCGAATACCCGGCACCGACCGGCATGCCGTGGAACAATCCGGACACGAGGTTCGCCGCGCCCAACGCCAGCAAATCGCGGTTGGATGACACGCGGTCGCCATGTTTAAGCGCGAATGAGCTGATGGAGCCGTAGGACTCAGCGTACAGAATCATGACCAAGGCAAACGCCAGCTCGCCCAGACGCAACCAGTCGGCGAATGGCAACACCGGAAGGTGCCCCAGCTCCAGGCGCAGTTCGATCACGCCAATCAGCGCCACGCCATGGGTCTGCAGATCCAGGTACTGCCCGGCAACGATGCCCAGCACCACCACCAATAATCCGCCGGGCAGGCGCGGGATTCGCGCGCACAGCCACAACACCAGCAACGCAACGGCGGCCACCAGCGCAGCCGGCCAATTCCAGCGTGGCCATTGCTCCAGCAACTGCGGCAGGAAGCGGACAAGGTTGTTGTCGGTCAGGTGCACCCCAACCACGCTGGCCAATTGTTTGAGGATGATGGTCAGCGCCAGACCGAAAGCAAAACCGCGCAATACCGGCTTGGCGATAAACGAGGTGACACCACCGAGCTTGAACAGCCCGGCCAACAGGAAAAACGCACCTGTGACCAGCACCAGTCCGAATGCCAGGGGGAGCCTCAGCGCCGGGTCATCACCTGCCAGGCTAGCGGTTGCGGCCGCCAGTACCGCAGCCGAAGACGAGGTGGCCGAAACGATCGCAAAGCGGCTGGTGCCCATCAGGCCGTAGCACAGCAACCCGGCAAACAGGGCAATGACGCCGGCCTGGGGCGGCAGCGCGGCAATACTGGAATAGGCCACCGCCTCTGGCAGCAGCAAGCCGGCGATGGAGAGCCCGGCGAGTATGTCCTGGGTGCGGTTGGGTGAAGCGACGACGGCGGGAGGAGTTTGAGTGTTCAATCGGGCCAACCTTGGGGGTCTCCAAGACAGAAACCAGTAAGCCGATAAGCTTAGCCCTCATTGCAGGGCCGTGGGTTGATCCTTGTGCGGGTTTGCGCACCTAAAAAAGGCCGATTCGCGGTGTACGCGAATCAGCCTCTGTCGGTGCCATCTGTTATCGATAGGTATCTACTCCTCTTCAATGTGATAGTGCGTAAGCGCAGGATCACTCAAGATACGTAGATACCTACACTGCGATCAGGACAGCAGTGAGTAAACCAACGCAGTAATCGCCACCAGGCCTACGGCGGTGACAAACACATTCGACGCCTGCCCACGGTACTTGGCCATGGCCGGCACCTTACGAATGGCGTACATCGGCATCAGGAACAGGATCGACGCGATGATCGGCCCGCCCAGCGTCTCTATCATGCGGAGGATACTTGGGTTAAGCGTGGCAACCATCCAGCACACCACCAGCATGAAAGCGGCAGTCATGCGGTCCAGGCTCTTCGCTCCGGGCCGGCGACCGGTTTTAAGGACCAGGCCCTTGAGGCCTTCGCTGGCGCCGATGTAGTGGCCCAGGAACGACTTGGCAATCGCCACAAACGCGATCAACGGAGCGGCAAACTCGATGGTCGGGTTATCGAAGTGGTTGGCCAGGTAGGACAGGATCGACAGGTTCTGCGCCTTCGCTTCGGCTAACTGCGCCGGCGACAGGGTCAGCACGCAGCTGAACACGAAGAACAGCACCATCCCCACCATCAAGAGATGCGCGCGAGACAGGATCTGCGAGCTGCGTTCATCGGCATGGACGCCGTACTGGCGCTTCTGATCAACCGCAAAGGCCGAGATGATCGGCGAATGGTTGAACGAGAACACCATCACCGGAATCGCCAGCCACAGCGTATTGAGCAGTGCCGACGGTGCCGGGACTACGCTGGCGGTGCTGAGGATGCCGCCATTCCAATGCGGAACCAGGTACACCGCCAGGAACAGCAAGGCGACGATGAACGGATACACCATCAGGCTCATGGCCTTGACGATCACTTGCTCGCCGCAACGCACCACAGCCAGCAGGCCGAGGATCAGCACCAACGACAGGATCGCCCGTGGCGGCGGCATGATGTGCAGTTGATGCTCCATAAAGCTGCCGACGGTGTTGGTCAACGCCACGCTGTAAATCAGCAGGATCGGGAAGATCGCAAAGAAGTACAGCAAGGTGATCAGCGCACCGGCCTTGATGCCGAAGTGTTCTTCCACCACGTCGGTGATGTCGGAGCCTTCACGGCCGGACAGCACGAAACGGGTCAGGCCACGGTGGGCGAAGAACGTCATTGGGAAGGCCAGCAGCGCGAGGATCACCAGTGGCCAGAAGCCTCCCAGGCCCGCGTTGATCGGCAAGAACAGCGTGCCGGCGCCAATGGCGGTGCCGAACAGGCCAAGCATCCAGGTGGTGTCCTGGCGGCTCCAGGTCGTGAGGGTTGCAGGTGTCGTCTCATAGCGTTGGTCGACGCTATTGGCCTGATCATTCATCCAGTCGGATCTCCGCATTTACACGGCCGGGACGAGTCAGAAAAACCTGACAGGCAGCGCCCCGACCATAGAAGGGGCCGGATTGTCCGGGATTCTTGTGAAGAAGCAAAGACTTAGCTGAGGAACGGTGGCGTGGTACATCGACGCGCCGCGCACAATTCAAACACATTCGTTGACAACTTGGCGCCGCTCTCAGCATGATCCAGCCATGAACCGTATTCAGCTGAACCTCACCCGCACCACCACCACGACCGCCTCAGGCGGGTCGTGCGGTTGCTGTGGGTGTTCACGCTAAACACCTCACAGATTCAACCCAAGGCCCCGCCAGCAATGGACGGGGCCTTTTTATTGCTCCGCCATCTGGCCATTGCAAGGAGCAACACCATGACTGACGCCCTGCTGATCATCGACATGCAAGCTGGCTTATACGACGGTCCGGAAAAGCCCTTCGAGCGCGAACGTGTACTCGCCACCATCAACCAGCTGATTCAGCGTGCCCGCAACTGCGATGCACCCATCTTCGTCGCCCGCCACACTGGCCCTGCAGGTTCGCCAATTGAAGCCGGCAGCCCGCCCTGGCAGCTATGGCATGCGCTGGAGGTAGACGAGTCGCGTGACCACCTGTTCAACAAGACCCGTCCCAGTTGCTTCCTGGGCACAGACCTGGAAGCGCAATTGAAAGCGGCGCACGTCAAAGAGCTGGTGATCGTCGGCATGAAAACCCAGTTCTGTATCGATACCACGTGCCGAGTCGCGGTGGAACTGGGGTTTTCAGTGGTACTGCCCGAAGACGGCCATACCTGCATGGACACGCCGACGCTGAAGGCCGAGGTGATTATCGAGCATCACAATGCGACCCTGGCCGGGGCGTTTGTGAAGCTCACAAGCGCCGTCGAGATCAGCTTCTAAACACTCAAATACGGCATACTCCTTCCCTCAAACCCTTCAGGAAGAGCCTTCCGATGACCGCTACTGTTCTGGTCCTGGTTGAAACCATCAACGAATACCTGCCCATCATCGAGAGCAATGACTTTCACGTGATCCTGGCGCCCACACCCGCCGAGCGCACCGCGGCCATCAAGGCCCACGGCAGCCAGATCAAGGCGGTGCTCACCCGCGGCCCACTGGGCTTGTACGCCGAGGAAATCGCCGCGCTGCCCCTGCTGGAAATCATTTGCGTGATTGGCGCCGGCTACGAACACGTGGACCTGCAGGCCGCCAGCAATCGCGGGATCGTGGTCACCAATGGCGCCGGGGTGAATGCGCCGTCGGTGGCCGATCACGCCATGGCGCTGCTGCTGTCGCTGGTGCGCGGCATCCCGCAGACCGACGCAGCCGTGCGCCGCCATGAATGGCCGAAGGTGATGCGCCCGTCACTGGGCGGCAAGCAGTTGGGCATTCTCGGACTCGGTGCGGTGGGCCTGGAGATCGCCAAGCGTGCGTCCCTGGGCTTCGGCATGGAGGTGAGTTACCACAACCGCCAGCCACGCGATGATGTGGACTACACCTACTGCGCGACGGCGGTGGAGCTGGCGCGCACCTCGGACTTCCTGATCCTGGCC
The DNA here is from genome assembly GCF_001645105.1 of Pseudomonas marginalis. Taxonomy (GTDB): domain Bacteria; phylum Pseudomonadota; class Gammaproteobacteria; order Pseudomonadales; family Pseudomonadaceae; genus Aquipseudomonas; species Aquipseudomonas petroselini. The sequence continues at coordinate 40,902 of NZ_LKEG01000036.1, read as the reverse complement.
ACGCCCGGCGGCGCCAGCACCCGCCACCTGATCGATCGGCACGCCCTGGATGCCCTGGGCCCGAATGGCTACCTGGTGAACATCGGCCGTGGCAGCGTGGTGGTCACCGCCGACCTGATCGCCGCCCTGGAACAGCGCCGCATCGGTGGCGCCGCGCTGGATGTGTTCGACGATGAGCCCAAGGTCCCCGACGCGCTCAAGAAACTCGGCAATACTGTGCTCACCTCCCACGTCGCCGGCCTGTCGCCGGAAGCCGCCCATGACACCGTGCAACGGGTGGCCGATAACCTGGTGGAGCACTTCGCCGGTCGCCCGGTACTCACCCCGGTCGCCCTGCCCCCGCCCACTAAATGACCGATCAGGCACGCTGATCATCATCCAACACGCTAACCTATTAAGCCGCCCCGACCTTGTCGCTGGGCGGTGGTGCGCATTAGATTAGGAAATAGTCCGAGGCCTTTAGAATAAGCAGAAGGGATAAGCATGGCGCTGAACGACCAATCGACCCAGATTCGCCCAGGTGAAGAACTTGATGCCAGCCTGATCGATCCCTACCTCAAGGCCCATATCCCGGGCCTGAGCGGCACGCCCACGATCAGCCAGTTCCCCGGCGGCGCGTCCAACCTGACCTACCTGCTGGAATACCCGGGCCAGGAATTCGTGCTGCGCCGCCCACCCTTTGGCCACAAGGCCAAGTCGGCCCACGACATGGGCCGCGAATACCGCATTCTCAACCAGCTCAAAGACGGCTTCCCCTATTGCCCCAAGGCCTACGTGCATTGCACCGACGAGTCGGTGATCGGTGCCGAGTTCTATGTGATGGAGCGGGTCAACGGCATCATCCTGCGCTCCGACCTGCCAGCCGAGCTGGGCCTGGACGCCGTCAAGGCCGAGGCGCTGTGCAAAAGCTTCATCGATAAGTTCGTCGAACTGCACCAGGTGGACTACAGCGCCTGCGGCCTGGCCGACCTGGGCAAACCCGAGGGCTATGTGGCACGACAGATCCGTGGCTGGAGCGATCGCTACGAAAAAGCCCTGACCCCCGACGCGCCACACTGGGAAGCCGTGCGCGCCTGGCTCAACGACAAGATGCCAGCCGATCACCCGACGTCGAGCATTGTGCACAACGACTACCGCTTCGATAACGTGATCCTCGACCCGCACAACCCGATGCAGATCATTGGCGTGCTGGACTGGGAGCTGACCACCCTCGGCGACCCGCTGATGGACCTGGGCAACACCCTCGCCTACTGGATCGAAGCGGCGGACCCGGCGCCAGTGCAGTTGATGCGCCGCCAGCCGAGCAACGCGCCCGGCATGCTCACTCGCCGTGAGTTCGTCGATTATTACGCCGAGCGCTCCGGCATCCAGATCGACAATTTCGACTTCTACTACACCTACGGCCTGTTCCGCCTGGCCGGCATCGTGCAGCAGATCTACTACCGCTTCTTCCATGGCCAGACCCAGGACAAACGCTTTGCGCAGTTCATTCAGATGAACAAACTGCTGGAGCAAATGAGCCTGAACGTCATCAGCAAATCCACGCTCTGATCGCCGACCACAAGGAACCCCCATGTCCAAGACCCACCTGTTCGACCTCGACGGCAAGATTGCTTTTGTCTCCGGCGCCAGCCGCGGCATCGGCGAAGCCATCGCCAAGTTGCTGGCCCAGCAAGGCGCCCATGTGATCGTTTCCAGCCGCAAACTGGAAGGCTGCCAACATGTGGCCGATGCGATCATCGCCGACGGCGGCAAGGCCACGGCCGTGGCCTGTCATATCGGCGAAATGGAGCAAATTACCCAAGTATTCTCCGGTATCCGTGAGCAGTTCGGCCGTCTGGATATCCTGGTCAATAACGCCGCGACCAACCCGCAGTTCTGCAATGTGCTGGACACTGATCTCGGTGCGTTCCAGAAGACCGTTGACGTGAACATCCGTGGCTACTTCTTCATGTCGGTGGAAGCCGGCAAGCTGATGCGTGAAAACGGTGGCGGCAGCATCATCAACGTCGCCTCGATCAACGGGATTTCGCCGGGTGTGTTCCAAGGCATCTACTCGGTGACCAAGGCCGCCGTGATCAACATGACCAAGGTGTTCGCCAAGGAATGCGCGGCGTTCGGCATTCGTTGCAACGCCCTGCTGCCTGGCCTGACCGACACCAAGTTCGCCTCGGCGCTGGTGAAGAACGACGCGATCCTGAAAATGGCCCTGGCGCAGATCCCTCTCAAGCGCGTGGCAGACCCGAGCGAGATGGCCGGCGCGGTGCTGTTCCTGGCCAGTGACGCGTCCAGCTACACCACGGGTGTGTCGCTGAATGTGGACGGCGGTTTCCTGTCCTGATCAAGCATTCGGCGGTTGCTGCCGAAAGCTCACCGCCAGGCGGTTCCAGCCACTGATGCTGGACACCGCCATGGTCAGGTCGACCAGTTCCTGCTCGCTGAACTCCAGCCGCACGGCGGCGAACAGTTCATCCGACACCGTTGAGGTCGGCAGCGTCGCCACCGACTCGCTCCAGGCCAATGCGGCCTTTTCCCGCGCCGTGAAAAACGGCGAATCACGCCACACGCACAACGCGAACAAGCGCCGCTCGGTTTCGCCGCGCTGACGTGCCGCCATCGAGTGCATGTCCGTGCAGAAACCACAGTGGTTGAGCTGCGAGACGCGAATCTTGATCAGCTCCAGCAAGGGGGCATCGATGGACAGACCAAACGTCGTCGCCTCCAGCATCAACATGCCCTTGAGCGCTTGCGGCGAGGCGGTGTAGTAATCCAGGCGGGGTTCCATGGGGCGGTTCTCTGGCGGCGAATGCAATCACAGTCCAGCCTAGGGGCCATGCGGCACTAGCCCTATAGCCAATCAGCCGGTTTATGCAGAGACCATTTTGAGCCTGTTACGCAGGCGCGTAATCTGGGCGCAGATTGAATGCCCCGGGATACCCCATGGAACTGCACGTTGTGATCAATGGCCGCAAGGATCTGGCCGAACAGCTCTACCAACAGCTGCGCGAAGCCATCGGTTCCGGGCGCCTGGCCGCCGGTGCGCAACTGCCGCCCAGCCGCTTGCTCGCCGAGCAACTGGGCGTGTCGCGCAAAACCGTGTCAGACACCTACGCCACCCTCACCTACGAAGGCCTGCTGGTCGGCAAGACCGGCCGTGGCACCTTCGTCAACGCCCGCGCCCCCCAGTCCGAACGCCTGCACACCTCCACCGACCTGGCCTGCGCCGCCCACCTGGCGAAGTGGCAATCGCTGCCCTCGCCCATGCGCCATCCCACCCGCGACAGCACGCTGCGCTATGAATTTATCGGCGGTGCCACCAGCCGCAACCAGTTCCCCCAGGATGAATGGCGGCGCTGTACCCAGGACGCACTGCGGCGTATTGCACAAAACAGCGGGTTCTACAGCCAACCCGAAGGCCTGCCCGCACTGCGCAGCGCAATCGCCGGGCATATCGCGTTCTCATGCGGGGTCAACTGCCGCGACAGCGACATCATCGTCACCAACGGCGCACAGCAGGCGCTGGACCTGATCGCCCGCGTGGTACTGGAGCCGGGCAGCATGGTCGCCATGGAAGATCCCGGCTACAGCCCTGCGCGCCAGTTGTTCGTGGCGATGGGGGCGAATGTCGCCAGTGTGCCGGTGGATGCCGAGGGCATCCAGGTCGACCGGATACCCGATGGCACACGACTGATCTACGTGACGCCCTCCCACCAGTTCCCCCTCGGCATGCCGATGAGCATGCCACGCCGCGAAGCCCTGCTGGCAAGGGCCTTCGAGTTGGGTGCGATCATCATCGAGGACGACTACGACAGCGAATTCCGCTACGAAGGCCGGCCCACCGACTCCCTGCAAAGCATGGACACCCACGGTGTGGTGACCTATGTCGGCACCTTCTCGAAAACCCTGCTGCCCGAATTGCGCCTGGGATACGCCGTGCTGCCACCGGCGATTTACGGCGCGGTGCTCAAGGCCAAGCAACTCACCGACCAGCACAGCTCGACGCTGCCGCAATGGGCCCTGGCCAAATTCATCAGCGAGGGCTACCTGCTCAAACATATCCGCCGCTGCCATACGGTCTATGCCGGGCGCCGTGAACGCATCCTGCAGCGCCTCGCGGGGGATTTGTCGCCGTGGTTCGAAGCGGTGCCTACCGTGGCCGGGTTCCACATGGCCGCGTTGTGCAAGGTGCCGGTGAATATACCGCTGCTGATGGAACTGGCGCGCCGGGTGGAAGTGGGTGTGTACCCGCTGGAAGTATTCTTCCACGATGCGCCCGTACGTCCCGGCCTGATCATTGGCTTCGGCGCCATCGAAACCCTCGATATCGACCCGGCGCTGGACAAAGTCCGCGATATTCTCCAGCAGATTGGCTAGCGGGTTTTCCGCCGGATTGGTCCTTGGTCCTGTCGCAACGAGGCCCTAGCCTGTGCACTGACACCTGACCTCGGAGACCATCGCCATGCCAGCCTGTGCCTGCAACACTGTCCATGTCCGCGCGGCGGCCGGGCGCTCAAGGGAATTGGGCGAACGCCTGCAGCAGATAGCCAACGCCGTGCGCACCGCTCCCGGCTGCCTGGACTACGCCGTTCAGCGCGACCCGCAGGACCTCGACCTATGGACCGTCAGCGGCCGCTGGACCTGTGCCGACCAGTTGGTTGCGCACTTCCGATTGCCGGCCCTGCAAGGGTTTATCGAACTGACCGGCGAGCACCTGGCGTGGCGCCTGGATTTCGACCATTGAGGCATTGGTCTCCTGGTCTTCGCCGGGATTGGTCATTGGTCACCCAGGCATCGCGGCGTAGGGTGAAGCGGTCTCGAACGACTCGGAAACCTCGCCATGAAACGACTGCTCGCTACCTCGCTGATGCTCGCCTCGCTCAGCGCCTTTGCCCACGAACCGGTGTACAACCAAGAGTCGATCAACGTGCTCCAAGAGCACGCCTTGCCCCATGTGCCCGGCAAGAAAACCATCATGCTCACCGTCGATTACGCCCCCGGCCAGGCCACCGTGCCCCACAGCCACACCGGCACCGCCGTGGCCTACGTGCTCGAAGGCGCGATCACCTCGCGGGTGAATGACGAGAAAGCTAAAACCTACAAGGTCGGTGAATCGTTCTACGAACCGGCAGGTTCGCGGCACTTCGAATCGAGCAATGCCAGCCAGACCCAACCGGCCAAGTTGCTGGTGGTGATGGTGCTGGATGACAAGGCGGAAGTGCTTACCCCCCTACCAAAATAACGTATCGATACAACGATGCAGCAACCACGCTAACCACGATGCGAAGCGAGAGCGGTGAATCAGGGCCGTTCAAACTGGCGGCGCAGGTCTTCGATCCTTGACCGACAAGCGCACCCTTCCAGATGATCATTGACCATCCCCATCGCCTGCATCAACGCATACATCGTGGTCGGCCCCACAAACGTCCAACCCCGTTTCTTCAACGCTTTGGACAAACGCACCGAAGCCGGCGACGTGGGATTCCCCGTCCAATACGCCATGTCCACCACCGCCGGACGCTCTTCCTCACCAGGCTCGAACGCCCACAACCAGCGCGCCAGCGAACCGGTTTCATCCACCAACTCACACGCCCGGCGCGCATTGTTGATCGTGGAGACGATCTTGGCCCGATTGCGCACGATGCCTGGGTCCTGCATCAGCCGCTCGATATCCGCGTCGCCATACTGCGCCACCCGGCGAAAATCAAACCCTTCGAACGCCACGCGGAACTGCTCGCGCTTGCGCAAAATGGTGATCCAGGCCATGCCGGCCTGAAAGCCTTCCAGGCAGATCTTCTCGTACAGCTGGATATCATCCGCCACCGGCACGCCCCACTCCGCGTCGTGATAACGCGGGTATTCCGGCGCGGCCGTGCGCCAGGTGCAGTGGGACTGCCCGGTTTCATCAAGGGTCAGTCCTGGTGTGTCCATCCATCACCTCCTGTGCCGAGCGACGGATGATAAGCGAAAAAAATTCCACGTCGCCAACCGCTCAAGCATCGCCTTCGGCGACCAACTGGTCAGACCGGGACCCGTCAACCGATGAATAATGACTTGTTATTTCAAAAATACCTGGCCTAGACTGGCGACGCACTGGACTTACCGGTATGACCACAACAATTAAGCCCTGGAACCACCAGGGCACCGAATAGAGATCCCTCCCATGCTCAGATGGTGCTCGCGTTCGATTTTCCTGCAAGTCGTGATTGGCCTGATGCTAGGCGTAGTCTGCGGCCTGGCCCTTCCCGAATTTTCCTCGCAACTCAAACCCTTGGGTGACGGCTTTATCAAGCTGATCAAAATGCTGATCGGCCTGATCGTATTCTGCGTGGTGGTCAGCGGCATTTCCGGTGCCGGCGACTTGAAGAAAGTCGGCCGCATCGGCCTCAAGTCGGTGATCTACTTTGAAGTATTGACCACCGTCGCGCTGGTGATCGGCCTGGTCATGGCCTTCAGCACCGGTATCGGCACCGGCGCCAATATCCATTTGGAGCAGCTGTCGTCCGCTGGCCTCAATGAACTGGCCGACAAGGGCCAGCATATCCGCGGCACCAGCCAATTCCTGATGGACCTGATCCCCAACTCAGTGATCGGCGCCTTTGCCGACAACAACGTGCTGCAAGTGCTGCTGTTTTCAGTGTTGTTCGGCAGTGCGTTGAACCTCGTGGGCGAAGCGGCCTCAGGCATCTCGCGGCTGATCAATGAGCTGAGCCATGTGATCTTCCGCATCATGGGCATGATCGTGCGCCTGGCGCCCATCGGTGTGTTTGGTGCGATCGCCTTCACCACCAGCACCTACGGGCTGGACTCCCTGCAACACCTGGGCAGCCTGGTGGGCCTGTTCTACCTGACGTGCCTTGCCTTCGTCGGGCTGATCCTTGGCCTGGTGATGCGCCTGTCCGGCCTGCGCATGTTGCCGCTGCTCAAATACCTGCGTGAAGAACTGCTGATCGTGATGGGCACCGCCTCCTCCGACGCCGTGCTGCCACAAATCATGCGCAAGCTTGAGCACCTGGGTATCGGCAGCTCTACCGTGGGCCTGGTGATTCCGACGGGCTATTCGTTCAACCTCGACGGTTTCTCGATCTACCTGACCCTGGCTATCGTCTTCATCGCCAACGCCACCGGCACGCCGCTGTCGATGACCGATCTGATGACGATCCTGCTGGTGTCGCTGATCACGTCCAAGGGCGCCCACGGAATCCCCGGTTCAGCGCTGGTGATTCTGGCAGCGACCCTCACCGCCATCCCGGCGATTCCGGTGGTGGGCCTGGTGCTGGTACTGGCGGTGGATTGGTTCATGGGCATCGGTCGCGCATTGACCAACCTGATCGGCAACTGCGTGGCGACCGTGGCCATTGCGCGCTGGGAGAAAGACATCGATATCCAGCGTGCCAACAAGGTGCTGGACGGCCAGCAAGGTTATGCCTTCCAGGCCAAGAAGCCGGTGTTGCCGGCGCATCAGGAATTCTAGTGAACACCGCCGGCTAAAGGTGGGAGGGGGCTTGCTCCCGATAGCGGTGAATCAGCCTGCACACCCGGCGACTGACACACCGCCATCGCTGGCAAGCCAGCTCCCACAGTAGATCTTCGTTGGATTCACCACCGTATGTGCAACATCAAGGAGCCATCGACGTGATCAGCACCTCAACCGTCGTCAATTCAGTGGTAGAAAAACTCCGTGCCGCCTTGGCGCGTGGCCAGTGGCGCCGTGGGGAAATGCTGCCCGGCCAGCGTGAACTGGCCGAACAAATGGGTATCAGCCGCCCCAGCCTGCGCGAAGCAGTGATCGTGCTGGAGACCCTCGGCCTGGTGCGCTCCATGCCGGGCAAAGGCGTGGTGGTGTTGGAAACCAGTGTCAGCGAACCGCAATCCAGCGATGCAGTGGCCGACGCCAGCCTGGAAGACATCCTGCAACTGCGCTACACCCTTGAACCGTTCATTGTCGGCCTGGTGGCCCAGTCCATCAGCAGCAAGGAGGTCGGCCAACTGCGCCTGACCCTGATGGACATGCGCGAAGCCCTCGACGCCGGCGACGCCGAAGCCGGGATGAACGCCTACATCGGCTTCCACGAAGAGCTGTTCGCCCTCACCTCCAATCCGATTTTCCAGAACGTGGTGCAACAAACCAGCAATGCCCTCAAGCAAAGCGCCCAGGTGCTGCGCAACTCCCCCGAGCACCTGGCTGAGCGCCTGCAGGAGAATGAAGCGGTGGTGCGTGCCATCCGCAATAAGAACAGCGCCTTGGCCAGTGCCGAGATGCGTCGGCATATCCTCCAGGAAGGCCTGCGCATGGGTATTCGCCTGAACATCCCGGATGACCATCTGGGCAGTTGATTTTTTGGAGACAGGCCATGACCGCCCACGCCCTGCAATACGACCCTATCCTCCCTGCCCTGCGCCTGGTCGCCGGTAAAAAACCGTCGGTGGACGACATCTACCCACGGCTGTTCGACGCCATCCTCGAGCAACGCATTGTCCCGTCCAGCCGCTTTACCGAAGAAGGCCTGGGCGAGACCTTCGGTGTGAGCCGCAGCGTGATTCGCCGCGTGTTGGCAAAGCTGTCCCATCAGCAAGTGATCATCCTGCGCCCCAACCAGCGCGCCCAAGTGGCGGCGCCGGATACGCAGCAAACCCGGGAAATTCTGGAAGCGCGGCGACTGACGGAAATCACCGTGGTGCAATTGGCCAGCGCGCAGGCCACGTCGGCGCAGATCCGGCATTTGCGCGAACTGATTGCTCGGGAGCGTGAGCATATTGAACGGGACCAACGCGGGCCAGCCATTCGCCTCTCCGGAGAATTCCACCTGCAACTCGCAGCGATGGCGCGTAATGCGCCCTTGGCGCAATTTCTCAACAGCCTGGTGCCGTTAACCTCCTTGATCATTGCCCAGTACGAAGCGAAGGCGTGCACCTATTGCGCGTGGCAAGAGCATGAAGCGATTGTGGATGCAGTAGAACAACGCGATGTGAACAGCGCAATAAACCTGATGACCCAACATCTGGATCACCTGGAAGCCAAATTGCTGAGCCACGATGGCCAGATGGCCCACCCTGACTGACTACAATTACAACGCTGATCTACGAAATGACCGACAGCACGGACGGTTATAGACCTGCAAAACTGTATTCATTCCTAAAGCCTTGAACGCGGATGAATAGCACGATGCAACCCCTCACTTTCGCACTGGTCACCGCCGCCCTGGTCGTTACGCAGTTCAATCTCTCCGTACGAGCCGGTGACGCTTTAACTGCCGGGACTGACATCATCACCCCGGCAGCCCCCGTGTGGTTGCTTGAACAACCCTACGCGGATAGCCCGATGCTAACCGCCCGTACGTTCGGTGACAGCGCTTACGGCGACTATCACGTCAAGGCCAGCCTTGAGATCAGCTGCTTCCCAAAGAGCCCCACTGCCAGTATTGCGCTGCAGATCACACCGGCAGCGCTGGGCTTTGACGTCGCCCCCTTCGAAGGTCCAGACGCCAGCGCCAATGGGCCGTTGCGCATCACTACGGCGACACGCACGGCCGTCGATCACTCGGTAAACGGCGTCTGGACTTACGGCGGAGCGTTCCAGATCGGTACGATATTTGCGCTCAGTGCTGCTGTTGCGCATGACGAATTAGCCTACTGGGCCAGCGACGCCTCACGCGGTCAAACACTCAAACTTTCAATAGCGCCCGCCAAAGAGGGTGACAAACCGCTGACCGCAACGTTCTTATTGCCTGCAAACAACAACGGCTTGAAAAGAGTCATCCAGCCGTGCCTGGTTAATGCCGGTTTTTAGGTCTAAAAAAAGCCCCGTATCTCACGATACGGGGCTTTCTGTCCTGCTAAGTCAAACCGCTTACAGCACCGACTGACCGCTCAACGCCAGGTCCAGCAGCTCACGGTTGGCCACCGCATACATGGCGTAGTCCGTGCCGACCGCAGCACGGATCTCCACCATCATCGCGACCCAGCGATCGGCCATGTCCTTGTGCTGCTCAAGCCACAAGGCCACGCGGGCTTCCATGTCTTCTGGCGCGTCGGCCATTTGCAGGACGGAGATGGTAATCGCGCGTTGCTGCCAGTCCACATCATCGCGGAACGCTTCACGGGCCTGGGCCTGCCAGTTGTTGGCCACCGGCAGATCGCTGATCTGCTGCAGGTACCACGGCAGGTCCAGGGCGCTGCCGACGGCGAAGTAGGCCTTGGCCACTTCAGCGGCGTCGTGCCCGGTGACGTCGGCGGCTTCGATGATCGGCAGCAAGGTGTACAGGTGGGTAGTGCCTGCAACCATGCGCGCCAACAGCTCAGGCACACCCGCTTCGGTGTAGGCCTGGTAGCGGTTCTGCCAACCTTCGCGGGTCGGGCCTTCCAGCAGTTCGTCGAGCTTGAGGCCCAACGCGGCCAGGTGCGGACCGAAGTGCGCGGTGTCACGGCCAGCGTCCTGCTCGTTGCGACGGCTGCGCAGGAACCAGCGCGTAGCGCGGCGGCCCAGGCGCATCAGTTCGTCCATCAACTGCAATTGCACGTCAGCGGAGACCTGGTGGTCCAGCGCTTCGATCTGACGGAACCAGTGCGGGAGATGGAAGATGTCACGCACGATCACATAAGCGCCCGCCACGTTCGCCGGGCTCATGCCGGTCGACTCTTTGAGTCGTTGAACGAAGGTGATGCCCATGTGGTTGACCAGGTCGTTGGCGATCTGGGTGCTGACGATCTCGCGCTTGAGGCGGTGACGACGCATGGCCTCGGAGAACTTGGCCACCAGGCTCGGTGGGAACGCGGTCTCCATGTCACGGGTCAGGTACTCGTCATCCGGCACCAGCGACTTGAGCAGCGCTTCCTTGAGGTCGATCTTGCTGTACGAGATCAGCACCGACAGCTCCGGACGGGTCAGGCCCTTGCCGTTCGCGGCGCGCTCTACAAGCTGCTCCTCGGTTGGCAGGTACTCGATGGCGCGGTCCAGCTTGCCACGGCCTTCCAGATCGCTCATCAGGCGCTTGTACTCGGCGGCACGCTCGTAGGCACGGCGCGCTGCCAGGGACAGGGCCTGGGTCTGCTTGTAGTTGTTGCCCAACACCAGGTGGCCGACTTCGTCGGTCATGCTCGCCAGCAACTGGTTGCGCTGCTTGTCGGTCATGTCACCGGCCTGCACCACTTCGTTGAGCAGGATCTTGATGTTCACTTCGTGGTCGGAGCAGTCCACGCCACCGGCGTTGTCGATGAAGTCGGTGTTGGAACCGCCGCCATTGAGGCCGAACTCCACACGACCCAACTGGGTCATGCCGAGGTTACCGCCCTCGCCCACCACCTTGCAGCGCAGCTCGTTACCGTTCACGCGCAGCGCATCGTTGGCCTTGTCGCCGACATCGGCGTGGCTTTCGGTGCTGGCCTTGACGTAGGTACCGATACCGCCGTTCCACAACAGGTCCACCGGCGCCTTGAGCAGGGCGTTCAGCAGTTCGGTCGGGGTCAGCTTGTCGGCTGAGATGTCGAAGCGTTCTTTCATCTGTGGCGAGATGGCAATGCTCTTCGCGCTGCGCGAGAAGATACCGCCGCCTTCGGACATGATGCTGGTGTCGTAGTCGGTCCAGGCCGAACGCGGCAGCTCGAACATGCGCTGACGCTCGACGAAGCTGGTCGCCGGGTTCGGGTTTGGATCGATGAAGATATGCAAGTGGTTGAAGGCCGCGACCAGTTGCAGCTTATCGGACATCAACAGGCCGTTACCGAACACGTCGCCGGCCATGTCGCCGACGCCCACGACCGTGATGCTGTCTTCCTGCACATTGATGCCGCGCTCACGGAAGTGACGCTGCACACCGACCCACGCGCCTTTGGCGGTGATGCCCATTTTCTTGTGGTCGTAACCGGCGGAACCACCGGAAGCGAACGCATCACCCAGCCAGAAGCCGTAGTCGATGGCGATACCGTTGGCGATGTCGGAGAAGGTTGCCGTGCCTTTGTCCGCTGCCACGACCAGGTACGGGTCATCGTCGTCATGACGCACGACGTTGGCCGGCGGCACCAGGGCGCCGTCCTTCAGGTTGTCGGTGATGTCCAACAGGCCGGAAATGAAGATGCGGTAGCAGGCGATGCCCTCGGCCGCGATCTCGTCCCGGCTGCCGCCCAATGGCAGGCGACGCGGCAGGAAGCCGCCCTTCGCACCGACGGGCACGATCACCGAGTTCTTCACTTGCTGGGCTTTCACCAGGCCAAGCACTTCGGTGCGGAAGTCTTCTTCACGGTCGGACCAACGCAGGCCGCCGCGCGCGACGTTGCCAAAGCGCAGGTGCACGCCTTCGACGCGTGGCGAGTACACGAAGATTTCAAACTTCGGCACTGGCTTAGGCAATTCAGGAATCGCGTGCGGGTTGAACTTGAAGCTGAAGTACGACTTGTTCTGGCCGTTGGCGTCGGTTTGGTAGAAGTTGGTGCGCAGGGTGGCCTTGATCAGGTCCAGGTAGCGACGCAGGATGCGGTCTTCGTTGAGCACCTGAACATCGTCCAGGGCGGTGAGGATCGCTTGCTCCAGGCGTTGCTGCTTGTCTTCCAGGTCTTCGGCGGTGAGCTTGCGCGCCAGATAGAAGCGGGTCTTGAACAACCGGGTCAACTCGCGGGCGATGTCGGTGTGGTTGTTCAGGGTGCTGGCGATGTAACCCAGGTCGAAGCCCAGGCGGATCTGCTTCAGGTAACGGGCGTAAGCACGCAGCAGCGCCACGTCGCGCCATGGCAGGCCGGCGGTGAGTACCAGGCGGTTGAACGCATCGTTCTCGGCGTCGCCATGCACGATGTGCACGAACGCGTCTTGCAGGGTGTCGTTAAGCTGCTGGATATCCAGGTTCACGCCTTCGGCGGCAATGAACGCAAAATCATGGATCCAGAACTCACGACCATTGGCGTGACGCAGGCGGTACGGGAATTCGCCCAGCACGCGAAGGCCGAGGTTTTCCAGGATCGGCAACACGTCGGACAGCGCCAGCGGGGTGTCCGCATGGTAGAGCTTGCAATGCAGCTCGCGCTGGCCGGAGACCTGGCCCAGCGGCTGGTAGAAGCTCATGACCAGCGGGTTGGCTTCGGTCAGGCTGAGCAAATGCTGCATGTCGACCACGGCCGAATGCGCGGCAAAACGCTCGCGGTAGCCCGCCGGGAAGCCTTTCGGGAAGTCGGCCAGCACGTTGGTGCCGTGCGCTTCGCCAAAGCTTTCCACGACCAGGTTGGAGTAGTCGTCCTGCCAGCTGCGGCAGGCCTGCACCACTTCTTTTTCCAGTTGCAGCGGGTCTATGTCCAGGCGGTTCTTCGGGTCGACTCGCAGAATCAGCTGCACACGCGCCAGCACGGATTCGGAGAAGAAGGTCCAGAATTCGCAGTCCGAGGCCTTCAGGCGATCCATCAGCACTTGCTGGATCTTCTGGCGCACTTCGGTGGAATAGATGTCGCGCGGCACGTAGGCCAGGCAGTAGCAGAAACGACCGTACGGGTCTTTGCGCAGGAACACGCGGATCTTGTTGCGCTCCTGGATCTGCACGATCGACATCACGGTGCTGAACAGCTCGTCGACCGGGGTCTGGAACAGGTCGTCACGCGGCAGCACTTCCACGACCTGAGCCAGTTCCTTACCCAGGTGAGCCTTGGGTTGGAAGCCGGAACGGCGTTCGATTTCCGCGACCTTGCGACGGATATACGGAATGACCCGCACGCTTTCGCCATACACCGACGAGGTGTACAGGCCCATGAAACGGTGTTCCTTGATGACCTTGCCGTCGGCGCTGATCTCACGGATCGACACGTAGTCCGGATACGCCGGACGGTGCACGCGGCTTGGGTGCGCGGCCTTGGCGAACGACAGCACGGTCGGCTCACGCAGGTAGGCCACGGCGTAGTCTTCGATGCGCAGGTCGTCGGCGGTGAGACCGGCGCGCAGCAGCTTGGTCAGACCGAGGAAGGAATCGGCGTCATATTCGATATGACCGCCATCCGCCTCGTCACGTACCACGAATTCTTCATAGCCAAGGAAGGTGAAGTGGTTGCCCACCAGCCATTCCAGGAAGTTCTTGATCTCGGCTTTTTCTTCGCCGTCGATGCTGAACGGGCTGGCGTCGATACCGGCCAGCAGGTCCTGGACCTTGGCTTTCATCGGTTCGAAGTCGGCCACGGCCACGCGCACTTCGCCCAGTACCTGCTCAAGCTCTTTGCTCAGCACGTTCAGTTCGGCGGCATTGGCGCAACGGTCGATTTCCAGGTACATCAGCGATTCTTGCTGGATACCGTCGCCCTGGGTGCCTTTGGGGAGGATTTCCAGCAACTCGCCCTTGGCGCCACGGCGTACGCTGAGCACGGTGGTCTGCAGGGTGTGGATGCTGTAGCCACGGCGGTTCAGCTCGGTACGTACCGAGTCCACCAGGAATGGCAGGTCATGGTGCAGCACTTCGACCGCGGTGTGGGTCGACTGCCAGCCATGACGTTCGTAATCGGGGTTGTAGACCCGCACTTGCGGTTGGGTGTGGTCAAAGCGCTCAAGCAGGCGCCAGGCAGACAGGGTGCAACCGGCCAGGTCGGAAAGGCGACGCTGGGTCAGTTCGTCCAGGGAAATAATGCCGAAGAATTGCTCAGCGAACAGCGCCACTTGTGGCAGTGCCTGTTCACTGATGTGCTGCGCCAGTGCCGCTTGCAGTTGATGCTGGAAGTCGGCCTTGCTGGCTGCGGTGAAGAACGCCATCTGTGGTACTCCGCTTGGGCTTGTTATTGATGGAAGCGTCGCGTGTTATCCCCTTGCGGGGAGACCGTCAGCTCTGTTCGCTGGTAACGATGATAAACACCATAAACGAATCAGGGTGACAGGTGGGTGAAGCTGGACAAGACAGTCAGGTCACATACAACTTCCACTGGAGGTACACCTTGCCAGGCGACGGTACGACGGGCAGGTCAGACTCCCGGCACAGGGCACATCCGTTGCGCAGCTTAACGAGTGTAGGAAGCCCGCTGCTTGCGGTGCTGCGACATATTCGGTCATCGGTAAGCAGGGTTGGGGTTGCGACTTGGGCAACCCGGATTTCAGGGCACTAAAACCAGCTGTTTTCCTGGCCCCGAGTACCGAAAATGACTGGTATTGACTGTCAGGTCATGCACGAGGTCTGACACAGGATGCAGCACAAAATTCGCCGCAATGGCACAATTGCCCGCATCACGCCCTACCCCAGACAGGATTCCCCATGCTGCAGCTGAAAACCGACGCCCTCATGGTTACACCGTGCGACGAAGAAGAAGACAACATGGCCATGCTCTGCTGTCACGGTAAAGGCGGCGAGATGTTCATGCTGACCCGCTACCCGGATGAAGACGAAGTGGAGCTGACCTGGGATTACGAGCCGTCGACCCTGGATGGGTTGAAGGTCACGCTGAGTGATACCACCCTGCTGATCGAATTGGCTGCCGGGGATGCCGATGCCCTGGGTGGCAAGGACCAATTGCAGATCACCCACGCCACGGCCGCCTCCGACCTGACCGAGGTGGAGCAAACCCTGCAAAACATCCTCAACGGCACCGGCACCCTAACCCGGATTTAAATCACTTTGTAGTGAGCGGGCTTGCCCCGCGCTGGGTGGCGAAGCCGCCCCAAATCCAGGCGCTTCACATTCACCTGACACACCGTGGCGGTCCCACTGGGGTGGCTTCGCCACCCAGCGCGGGGCAAGCCCGCTCACTACACACCCAGTCCAGCCCTCATTCCTAGCGGACACACAAAAATCCTACAAGTTTTGCCAAAAATACCCGTCACGCCGTTAGTCGCCACACCCCTCCATGCATTAAAGTAAGCCTCCCTAGCCCGGCGTTTGCTCTCGATCACCGGGCTCATCTTTCCAGGAACCGTCATCGATGGAACATCGTGAAGCGCTGCTTGCGCTGCGAACCTTTCTTTCTACGCAGATTCTCGGCCAGGAAAAACTCATCGATCGCCTGCTGATCGCGCTGCTCGCCGACGGCCATATGCTGGTGGAAGGCGCGCCGGGCCTGGCCAAGACCAAGGCCATCAAAGAGTTGGCCGAAGGCATCGAAGCGCAGTTCCATCGTATCCAGTTCACCCCCGACCTGTTGCCCGCCGACATCACCGGCACCGAGATCTATCGCCCGGAAACCGGCAGCTTCGTGTTCCAACAGGGGCCGATCTTCCACAACCTAGTGCTGGCGGACGAAATCAACCGCGCGCCGGCCAAGGTGCAGTCGGCACTGCTGGAAGCCATGGCCGAGCGCCAGGTCAGCGTCGGGCGCAGCACCTACGACCTGTCGCCGCTGTTCCTGGTGATGGCCACGCAAAACCCCATCGAGCAGGAAGGCACCTACCCGCTGCCCGAAGCCCAGCTCGACCGTTTCCTGATGCACGTAAAAATCGGTTTCCCGGACGCCGCCGTCGAGCGACGCATCCTGCAACAGGCCCGTGGCGAAGCGCTCAACGGCGAAACCAAGCCTGAGCGCCGCGTCAGCCAGCAGGCGATCTTCGCCGCGCGCAAGGAAATCCTCGGCCTGTACATGGCTGATGCGGTGGAGGAGTACCTGGTGCAACTGGTCATGGCCACCCGTACGCCGGCCAAGTTCGACCCGGAAATGGCCGAGTGGATCGCCTACGGCGCCAGCCCACGCGGCTCCATCGCCCTCGACCGCTGTGCCCGCGCCCATGCCTGGCTGGCCGGTCGCGACTTCGTCAGCCCGGAAGATATCCAGGCGGTGCTGTTCGACGTGCTGCGCCATCGCATCATTCTGTCGTTCGAAGCCGAAGCCGCGGGCATTGACCAGGACCGTGTGGTGCAACGTATTCTCGACGTCGTTGCCGTCGCTTGAACCCCATGAATGCCAGCGACGGGATCCGCGTCACGCTCAGCGAATTGATCGAGATGCGCCACCGCGTGCGCGAAGTCCAGCTGTTTTCCACGCCGAGCCAACGCAGCCCGCTGATCGGCCTGCACCACTCCAAGCTGCGCGGACGCGGGGTGGACTTCGACCAGGTGCGCGTGTACCAGGCCGGCGACGATGTGCGTACCATCGACTGGCGCGTGACGGCGCGGACCCAGGAGCCGCACACCAAGTTGTTCCATGAAGAGCGCGAGCGGCCGATTTTTATCATGGTCGAGCAAAGCTGCCGGCTGTTTTTCGGCTCGGGGCAGATGTTCAAGTCGGTGCTGGCGGCCCAAGCGGCCAGCCTGATTGGTTGGGCGGCGCTGGGGCACAACGACCGGGTCGGTGGCCTGGTGTTTGGCGACAGCGAGCACTACGAAATCAAGCCCCGGCGCAGCAAGCAGAGCCTGCTGCAATTGCTCAATCGCCTGGTGCGGGTGAACCAGAGCCTGAACACCGAAAGCCGCCCCGAAGCCGACGCGTTGGGCATGGCCCTGCGCCGTGGCCGCGAAGTGTTGCGCCCCGGCAGCCTGGTGATCGTGATCTGCGATGAACGCGCACTCACCGAAGGTGCCGAGCAGCAATTGAGCCTGTTGTCACGGCATTGCGACCTGCTGCTGTTGCCGATCTCCGATCCGCTGGACCACGCCCTGCCCGCTGCCGGGCTGCTGCGTTTTGCCGAACGCGGCGCCCAGCTGGAACTGGACACACTGAACTACGATTTGCGGCAGGCCTACAAAGCCCAGGCCGAAGCGCGCATCGCCCGCTGGGAACTGCTTGCACAGAAACTGCGAATCCTGCTGATGCCGTTAAGCACCCAAAGCGAAATGGTCGAGCAACTGCGCGAATACCTCAACCCGCAACGCCCGGTTAAAAAGCAATGAGCAGCCTCGACCAGTTGCAACCGCTGATCGCGCCGCCGGCCATCGGTTTCTGGCCGCCTGCGCCGGGTTGGTGGCTGTTGCTGCTGGTGATTCCATTGCTCGGCTGGGGGCTGTGGTCACTGCGCCGCTTCCTGCCCGCACGGCGCCCCATCGCCCGCGCCGAACAACCGCTGGACCCGCTGCGCATCGCCGCCCTGGCGGAACTGGCGCTGATGCCCAAACCCTACGATGGCGCCCCTGCCGGGGCCTGGCTGCAGCAACTCAACGGGCTGCTCAAGCGCCTGTGCCGCAATGACTACCCCTACAGCCAAAGCCATACGTTAAATGGTCGCAAATGGCTGGCGTTCCTGGATAACCGCTGCCCGGCCGCGGGCCTGACGCGCTGGATGGTGCTGGTAGAAGGCGCCTACAAACCCGAATGCAAACTCGACGACAAAGCCATTGCCGGCCTGACCCAAGCGGTCGACACCTGGATCCGCAAACATGTTTGAGTTCGCCTGGCCGTGGGTCTTCGTCCTGTTGCCATTACCCTGGTTGATGCGCCTGGTGCTGCCGACAGCCGACAGCGGCGAACCCGCCTTGAAAGTCAGCTACCTCAGCGACCTCGAAGGCCTGGCCCGTCGCCGCGCCCGTGTCAACCTGCCCGGCTGGCGCCAGCAAGCGCCGTTCGTGGTGTTGTGGTTGCTGCTGCTGACCGCCGCCGCGCGCCCGGAATGGCTGGGCGAGCCGTTGCCGATCGCCGCCAGTGGCCGCGACCTGCTGGTGGCGGTGGACGTGTCCGGCTCCATGGATTTCCCCGACATGAATTGGCAGGGCGAAGACGTAAGTCGCCTGAGCCTGGTCAAACACCTGCTCGGCGATTTCCTTGAAGGGCGCGAAGGGGATCGCGTCGGCCTGATTCTGTTCGGCAGCCAAGCCTACCTGCAAGCGCCGCTGACCTTCGACCGCCGCACCGTGCGTACCTGGCTGGATGAAGCGCGGATCGGCATTGCCGGTAAAAACACCGCGATCGGCGATGCCATTGGCCTGGCCCTGAAACGCCTGCGCCAGCGTCCGGCGCAGAGCCGCGTACTGATCCTGGTCACCGACGGCGCCAACAATGCCGGGCAGATCGACCCGCTGACCGCCGCGCGCCTGGCCGCCGAAGAAGGCGTAAAAATCTACCCGATCGGCATCGGCGCCGACCCGGAACAGACCGGTTCCCTGGGTATCCTCGGCGTCAACCCGAGCCTGGACCTCGACGAACCGGCGCTCAAAGCCATCGCCGAGGCCACCGGTGGCCAGTATTTCCGTGCCCGTGATGGCGAAGAATTGCAGGCCATCAAGGCAACCCTCGACACCCTCGAACCCGTCGAACAACAGCCCACCCAGGCGCGCCCGGCGCTGGCGCTGTACAGCGCGCCGCTGGCCCTGGCGTTGGTACTGAGCATGCTGCTGGTGATTCAAGAACGCTGGCCGAACAACGCCTTGCAACGGTTGTTCAACAAATGGTCGAGCAAGGGGATTTTCCTGCAACAACACCCGGAATGGCGCCAACGCCTTAAACGCCTGCGCTTGCGGAGGCGTCGATGATCGACCTCTGGCCGCACTGGTTCCGCCCCTGGTGGCTGTTGCTCCTGCCGTTGCTCGGCGGGTTGCTGTGGCAACTGTGGCACCGGCAAAAGCGCGCCGGGCGCTGGCAGGTGATCCTGCCCCCGGCCTTCCACGCCGTGTTGCTCAGTGGTGGCAACGGGCGTGAGAGCAAATCGCCCTGGGTGGTGCTCGGCATTGCCTGGCTATTGGCGGTGATGGCGTTGCTCGGCCCCAGTTGGCAAAGAGTCGAGCAGTCCAGCCAGAAGCCGTCCGACCCGTTGGTGGTGCTGCTGGAACTGACCCCGGAAATGCTCGCCACCGACAGCCCGCCGAACCGCTTGGAGCAGGCGCGGCGCAAGCTGTACGACCTGTTGCAGGCGCGCACCGATGCGCAAACCGCCATCGTCGTGTACGCCGGCAGCGCCCACACCCTGGTGCCGTTATCGGATGACCTCGGCACCAGCCGCAACTTGCTGGAGGCCTTGCGCCCGTCGATCATGCCCGAGCCCGGCCACCGTGCCGACCTGGCCGTCGAGAAAGCCCTGGGCCTGCTCAAGCAAGGTGGCCTCGGCCAGGGTCGCCTGCTGCTGATTGGCTCCTCACTGTCCAAACAGGAACGCCAGGGCATCCGCCTGCTGCTGCAAAGCGGCCAGGCGCCGGCCCTGTCGATCCTCGGCATCGGCAGCCGTGAAGGCACGCCGGTGACCCAGGAAAACGGTGAGTTTCTCAAGGACGAGCAAGGCGCAATCCTGGTGCCACGCCTCGACAGCCCCACCTTGAAGGCGTTCGCCAGCGAAATGAGCGGCCGCTACCGTGCTGCGCGCCTGGACGACAAGGACCTGCGCCAACTCGGCGTGCTGGACCCGCCGCAAGCCTTGCGCAACGACGGTCAACTGCTGCACCTGGACACCTGGGCCGACCAGGGTTACTGGCTGCTCCTGCCATTGTTGCTGCTCGCCGCCTGCGCCGGGCGGCGTGGCTGGTTGTTCTGCCTGCCGCTGCTGCTGTTGAGCGCGCCGCAGCCCAGTTATGCCTTCGGCCTGCAGGATTTGTGGCTGCGTCCCGACCAGCAAGGCCAGTACCTGCTGAAGAAAAAACGCCCCGCCGAAGCCGCCGAGCATTTCGAAGACCCGCAGTGGCAAGGCGTAGCGCTGTACGAAGCCGGCAACTATGCCGAAGCCATCAAGCGTTTCGCCGAGGG
This sequence comes from Pseudomonas marginalis, assembly GCF_001645105.1. Taxonomy (GTDB): domain Bacteria; phylum Pseudomonadota; class Gammaproteobacteria; order Pseudomonadales; family Pseudomonadaceae; genus Aquipseudomonas; species Aquipseudomonas petroselini. The sequence continues at coordinate 20,367 of NZ_LKEG01000036.1, read as the reverse complement.
CAATGACGCCTACTCCCACTACAATCGGGGTAATGCCCTGGCCAAGTCCGGTGAACTGGAAGCGGCGATCGACGCCTACGAGCAGGCCCTGGAAGCCCAGCCCGACCTGCAACCCGCGTTGAAAAACAAAGCGTTGGTGGAAACCCTGATGCAGGAACAGGCACAGCCGGAGCCAAGCAAACCTGCCGAAAACGAGGATGACGAAACCACCCAACCCGGCCAAACTGCGCAGCCGGGCGCCAGCGGGCAAAGCACCACGGGCGGCGAGCAGTCGTCCCAGGGCCAGGGTGAAGCCGGCAGCGGTGACACCCAGACCGGCAATACGCCGCAAACCGCAGGCAATGAAGTACCGGGCAGCGAACTGGGCGACGAACACACCACCACCCCGCCGTTGCGCCCCACTGACGCCAGCCTTGACGGTGAACATCGCCAGGCCCTGGAGCAATGGCTGCAGCAGATCCCGGATAACCCCGGCGAACTGCTGCGCCGCAAATTCTGGTACGAACAGCAACAACATCAGGACAAGACGCGATGAGCCGCCGCACCACCCTACTGTTCCTGCTCGCCCTGTCGACAGGCCATGCCCAGGCGGCGAACCTGGTGGCCAGCGTCGACCGCAGCCGCGTCAATTCCGGAGAAACCGTGGAATTGACGGTGGAGTCCAGCGATGTCACGCAGTTCGGCAAGCCCGACCTGTCGCCGCTGGATGCGCAGTTCGAAGTCAGCGGCACCCGCCAGATCAACCAACTCACCACGTTGGACGGCGATAACCACGCCACCACGCGCTGGATCATCACCCTGCTGCCCAAGGAAAACGGCACGGTGGTCATCCCGCCCCTGCAAGTGGGCGAGTACAAGACCCAGCCGATCAGCCTGCAAGTGGTGGAAACCGCCAGCCAGAACACCGCCGCCGAACTGGCGCCGGTGTTCGTCGAGGCCAACCTCGACCAGTCCAGCGTCTACGTCCAGGCCCAGGCGCTGTTGACCGTGCGCGTGTACCACTCGGTGTCGCTGTATGACGACAGCAGCCTCACGCCGTTGCAGATTGCCGATGCACGCGTGGAGCAGTTGGGCGAGTCGCGCACCTACGAGAAGGTCATCAACAGCATCCGCCATGGCGTGATCGAAACCCGCTACGCGATCTACCCGCAGCACAGCGGCACCCTGGAGGTCCCCGCGCAGACGTTCAGTGCAACCCTGGTGGAATCGCGCCCGCCGCAGGAAAACACCCTGCAAGGCACCAAGCCCGGCAAGCTCATCCATGTCAGCTCGGCGCCGTCGCCGCTGACGGTCAAGCCCAAGCCCGCGCTGTATCCCGCCGATACGCCTTGGTTGCCGGCACGCAGCCTGACCCTGAGCGAAAACTGGAACCCGGAGCCTGAGCATGTGCAGGTCGGCGACTCCCTGACCCGTAGCCTCACGGTCAAGGCCGAAGGCCTGTCCAGCGCGCAATTGCCCGCCCTGCCCAGCACCGACATCAACGGCCTGCGCCGCTACCCGGACCAACCGGTGCTCGGCAACCAGACCAGCGACCGTGGCCTGATCGGCAGCCGCGAAGACCGCGAAGCGCTGGTGCCGACCCGCGCCGGCGCACTGGAATTGCCTGCCGTGGACCTGGTGTGGTGGAACACCCATGAAGACCATCTTGAGCGCACCAGCTTGCCGGCCCGCACGTTGCAGGTCGCCATCAACCCGAGCCTGGCCGTGGATACCCCCGCCACGCCGACCGTGATCACCGCGCCGGACGATGAACGCCTGTGGCTGTGGCAACTGAGCACATTGATCCTCGCCTGCACGACCCTGCTGGGTTTTGGCCTGTGGTGGCGCGCACGTCGTCAACCGGCCGTGCAACGCGCCGCGCAAACCGGCCCGAGCCCGCGCACCCTGCTCGACGACCTCAAGCGCGCCACCCAAGCCAACGACCCCCAGGCCACCCGCCAGGCCCTCGATGCCTGGGCGCGGCAACAGCCGGAAACCCTGGCGGATATGGCGGCGCGGTTCGTGCCGCTGTCGGATGCGCTTGATGGGTTGAATGGCGCGCTGTACAGCGAGAGCGGGCATTTCTGGCTGGGCGAAGACCTGTGGCGCGCGGTCAAGGCCATTCCGGTGGCTGAGCGTGAACTGGACCCGGCGACCGATACCACCAGTTTGCCGCCGCTGTACCCCAAATAGCCCACTCTAAAACCGTCTTGTGTGGTGAGCGGGTCTATTGTGGTGAACAGGCTTACTGTGGTGAGCGGGCTTGCCCCGCGCTGGGCTGCGAAGCGGCCCCAAAACCTGCCAATGAGGTCTGGCTGAATGATTGAGTCGTCTGGATGGGGGCTGCTTCGCACCCCAGCGCGGGGCAAGCCCGCTCACCACAACAAGCCAGCTCACCACAACAGACCCGCTAACCACAACAGCGCTGCGCAATCAATCTCTACGTTGTGTCTTGGATGGTTAAAAGCCCCCCTCCCACATTGAATCTGTGTCGCCTGGGGGCAGCATGGTCGCATTACAGGTAAACTCCCCTCCTTTTCATCTTTTCTACGGAGTTCGCCTTGCGTCTGTTTCACACCTCCGACTGGCACCTGGGCCAAAACCTCCATGGCCAGGAACGCGACTTCGAACACGCCTGTTTCCTCGAGTGGCTGCTGGGCCAACTCAACGCCCATAGCCCGGATGTACTGCTCATCGCCGGCGATATTTTCGACACGGTCAACCCACCGCTCAAGGCGCAGGAGCGGCTGTATGACTTCATCATCAGCGCCCATGAACAAAACCCGAAGCTGACCATCGTGATGATCGCCGGCAACCACGACTCCGGCTCGCGTATCGAACTGCCCGCGCCGCTGATGCGCCGTCTGCGCACCCACGCTCTCGGCCGGGTGTTGTGGCTGGATGATGGCGAACTCGACGCCGAGCGCCTGCTGATCCCGCTGCCGGATGCCAAAGGCAAGGTCGCCGCGTGGTGCCTGGCGCTGCCGTTCCTGCGGCCGGCGGAAGTCACCGGCGCGCACCTGGGTGACGATTACCTGCGCGGTATCGGCCAGGTCCATGAATGGCTGATCGCCGCCGCCAACGCCAAACGCAAAAAAGGCCAGGCGCTGATTGCCATCAGCCATGCGCACATGGCCGGTGGTTCGGTGTCGGAAGACTCCGAACGCAGCCTGATCATCGGCAATGCCGAGGCGCTGCCGGCCAGTCTGTTCGATAGAAGCGTCGCGTACGTTGCCCTCGGCCACTTGCACAAGCCGCAAAAGGTCAATGGCGAAGAACGCATTCGCTACAGCGGTTCGCCGATTCCGCTGTCGTTTTCCGAAATCGGCTACAAGCATCAGATCCTTGACGTGACGTTCCAGGGCCAATGCCTGGTGAGTGTCGAACCGCTGCTGATCCCCCGTTCGGTCGACCTGCAACGCCTGGAAGCCGCGCCCCTGGCCGACATCCTCAAGGCGTTGGCCGAGTTGCCGGACGTCGACCTGCTCGCCGAGACCCAGCGCCACCCCTGGCTCGAAGTCCGTGTGCGCCTCGACGAGCCGCAGCCCGACCTGCGCCAGCAGATTGAGACTGCGCTGCAAGGCAAGGCCGTGCGCCTGGTGCGCATCGCCGCCGAGTACGCCGGCAAGCGCGGCAGCGACGACACCTGTGAGGAGCGCCTGATCGAGCTCGACCAGCTCACGCCCCAGGAATTGTTCAGCCGCGCCTGGCAGGACAGCTACGGCAGTGAAGTGGATGAACAAACCTTGAAGGACTTCGCCGTGCTGCTCCAGGAAGTGCAACAGGAGGGCGAACAGCCATGAAGATCCTCGCCATCCGCCTGAAAAACCTCGCCTCCCTGGCCGGCCCGTTCGAGATCGACTTCACCGCCGAGCCCCTGGCCAGTGCCGGTTTGTTTGCCATCACCGGGCCGACCGGCGCCGGTAAAAGCACCTTGCTCGATGCCTTGTGCCTGGCGCTGTTTGGCGCGGTGCCCCGCCTGGGCGATACCGGCCAGGCGAAGATGCCGGATGCCGACAGCGATATTTCCATCGGCGACCCGCGCACCCTGCTGCGGCGCGGCACGGGCGGCGGTTATGCTGAAGTGGATTTTGTCGGCGTCAGCGGCCGTCGCTACCGGGCGCGCTGGGAAGCCAACCGCGCCCGCGACAAGGCCAGCGGCAAGTTGCAGAACAGCCGCCAGAGCCTGATCGACCTGGACAGCGATCAACTGCTGGCCAGCCAGAAAACCGAATACAAGACCCAGCTGGAACTGGCCCTGGGCCTGAACTTCGAACAATTCACCCGCGCCGTGTTGCTGGCGCAAAGCGAGTTCAGCGCGTTCCTCAAGGCCAATGACAACGAGCGCAGCGAGCTGCTGGAAAAGCTCACCGATACCGCGCTTTACACCCAGCTCGGGCGGCGCGCCTTTGACAAGGCCAAAGACGCCAGGGACGCGCACAAGCAGTTGCAGGACCAGGCCACCGGCGTGGTGCCCTTGGCCGCCGAAGCCCGCGCCGAACTGGATCAGCAATTCGACGCGGCGCAACAGCAGCTCAAGGCCCAGCAGGCCCAGCTCAAGCAGTTGGAGCAGCAGCACACGTGGCTCAAGGAGCTGCGCGAATGGCAGGAACGCCAACTCGCCGCGACCGAACAGCTGCAGCGCGCGCAGGCGGAGTGGGACACCCAGGCCCCGCAACGCCAGGACCTCAGCCGCCTGGAGCAGTTGGCACCGCAACGTCATCAGTTCGCGCGCCAGGCGGAACTCAATACCGTGCTGGCGCCGTTGGCCGCACAGATTCAATCGCATAGCCAACAACAGGCCGAATTGCATACCCGCCAGGAACAGGCACAGCAGCAACAGGCCAGCGCGCAAACCGCATTGGCTGCGGCCTTGAAACATCAAGGCGACGCGGCGCCACTGCTGCGTCAGGCGTTCGAAGAACAGAGCACCCTCGCCCACTTGACCAAAGCGCTGGCCAAACGCACCGAGGACAAACAGCAGCACGAAACTGCCTGCGCCGAAGGCCAGTCGCAGCTCAACGGCTTGCTGGAAAAACAACGCCAAGTCGCCGAACGCCTGCAACGCCTGGCGACCGAGCTTGATCGCAGCGCTGCCCTCGCCCCGCTGAGCGATGCCTGGTCCGCCTACCGCGATCGCCTGCAACAGCTGATGTTGATCGGCAATCGCTTGAACAAAGGCCAGGCGGAACTGCCGCAATTGGAACAGCGCGCCACCGCCGCCGCCGAACAGTTCACTCAGCAACGCGAGGCCTTGGACCTGCTGTACCAGGAAGCCGGTGCCGAGCCGCATGCCGTGGCCGAGCAGATCCAGTTGCTCGCCAGCCTGCTGCAGGACAATCGCAAGCAGCAACGTGCCTTCGAAGACCTGACGCGCCTGTGGGACAGCCAGCAACAGCTGGATCAGCAAGCCAGCGCATTGACGCAAAAGCTCACCGATGCCCAACAGCAGCGCGAGCAACTGAACCAGACCGGCCTGCACACCAAGGCTGAACTGGCGATTGCCGAACAGACGCTGACCGTGACCAAGCAACTGCTGGAACGCCAGCGCCTGGCCCGTAGCGCCAGCGTCGAGGAGTTGCGCGCGCAGTTGCAGGACGACCAACCCTGCCCGGTGTGCGGCAGTCATGAGCACCCGTATCACCAGCCCGAAGCACTGCTGCAAAGCCTCGGTCGCCATGACGAAAACGAAGAAGCCACGGCGCAGAAAGCTGTCGATACCCTCAAGGAAAAACTCACCGAGCTACGTGGCGAAGTGGGCGGTTTGATCGCCCAGCAGAAGGAATACCTGCAACAGCAGGAGCAACTGGCGACGCAACAGCAAGCACTTAAGCCCAGCCTGGAGGCGCACCCGCTGGCCGCCACCTTGTTCAACCAGGACGCAGCCAGGCGCAGTGCCTGGCTAGACCAACAGCTGAGCCAACTGACCCAGAGCATCACCCAGGACGAACAACGCCAGGCTGCCCTGCTCAACCTGCAACAAAACGCCGGGCGTTTGCAGCAGCAAGTGCAAGCCGCCCAGGAAGCGAGCCAGCAGGCCCGTCAGTTGCTGGTGGACCAGCAACGCGAATTGGCCAGCGACCGTGAACGTCTTGAGCAGGAACTGAATGCCTTTACCAGCCTGTTGCCCGCCGACACCCTGGAAGGTTTACGCGCCGAGCCCGCTGCCACCTTCATGCAGTTGGACCAACAGGTCAGCCAGCGTCTTGAACAGCTGGGCCATCAACGCGATGAGTTGGCCGAGCAACAAGCGCGTCAACAGGCGATCGAGAAAGAACAGACCCATCAGCAGCATCGCCAGCAGCAACTTGAAGCGCTGGTCCAACAGGTCACCGAGCTGGCCACCCAACAACAGGCGGCTCAGCAAACGCTCAGCGCGTTGCTCGGCGAACACAGCAGCGCCGAACAGTGGCAACAGCACGTGGATCAGGCGGTGACCCAGTCACGCCAGAACGAAACCGACGCCAACCAACAACTGCAAGCGATCCACAACGCACGGCTCCAACTGACTGCCGACCTCAAGGCCCTGCACGAACGCCAGCAGGCGTTGCAGGCCGAGCAACACAGCCTGGACACGCGCATCAGCGAATGGCGCGCCCTTCACCCGGAACTCGACGACGAAGGTCTCAACCGTTTGTTGGCCTACGACGACGCCCAGGTCAGCCAACTGCGCCAGCAGCTGCAGCACAGCGAAAAAGCCGTCGAACAAGCCAAGGTTTTGCTGCAGGAGCGCGAACAACGCCTCGCCGAGCACCAAGCCCTGCACAACGGCAACCTCGATACCGAAGCACTCGACAGCGCCCTGGCCTCCCTCAACCAGCAACTGGCCGAGGGTGAGAAGCAGTGCGCGGAGCTGCGCGCGCGCCAATCCGAAGACCAGCGCCGCCAGGATGCCAACCAGGCCTTCGCCGAGCAGATCGCCAAGGCCTATGACGAGTGGCAACGCTGGGCACGCCTGAATGCACTGATCGGCTCGGCCACCGGCGACACCTTCCGCAAGATCGCCCAGGCCTACAACCTCGACCTGCTGGTGCACCACGCCAACGTGCAATTACGCCAACTGGTACGTCGCTACCGCCTCAAGCGCGGTGGCAGCATGTTGGGCCTGTTGGTCATGGACACCGAGATGGGCGACGAACTGCGCTCGGTGCATTCGCTGTCCGGTGGCGAGACGTTCCTGGTGTCGCTGGCACTCGCCTTGGGCCTGGCCTCGATGGCTTCGAGTACCTTGAAGATCGAGTCGCTGTTTATCGATGAAGGCTTCGGCAGCCTGGATCCAGAATCGCTGCAATTGGCCATGGACGCGCTGGACGGCTTGCAGGCCCAAGGCCGCAAAGTCGCGGTGATTTCCCACGTGCAGGAAATGCACGAACGCATCCCGGTGCAGATTCAGGTCAAGCGCCAGGGCAATGGGCTGAGCACCCTGGAGGTCAAGTGAGCGAAGTGCTGCTGTATTCGTTCCGGCGCTGCCCGTATGCGATGCGTGCGCGCCTGGCCTTGCGCTACTCCGGCGTGCCTGTACGGATCGTCGAGGTGAGCCTCAAAGCCAAGCCGGCCGAGATGCTGGCCCTCTCACCCAAGGGCACCGTGCCAGTGTTGAGTGTGGACGGCGAGGTGATCGATGAAAGCCTGGCGATCATGCAATGGGCGCTGGCGCAGCACGATCCGGATAATTGGCTGCTGGGGGGTGACCCGGCGGTACTGGCGCTGGTGGCCGAAAACGACCAAGGCTTCAAGTATCAATTGGATCGATACAAGTACGCCGAGCGCTACCCGGAACAGCCAATGGAACATTATCGGGCCGAGGGTGAAGTGTTCTTGCAGAAGCTGGAGGGGTTACTGACAGGCCGCGCCTATTTGCTGGCCGATCATCCGAGTCTGGCAGACATGGCCCTGGCGCCGTTTGTGCGCCAATTTGCGCATGTGGACCGGGACTGGTTCGCGGCTGCGCCGTATCCCCGGCTGCAGCAGTGGCTGGAGCGGTTTCTGCAATCGCCCTTGTTTGTTGGCGTGATGGCAAAAACCTGACTGCTTCCCTCTGCTTAGCCTTCAACCAGGTTAAGCAGCCGCTCGCGGGCGATCTCAGGCTCGCCGTCCACCAGCTGCACGGAGGACAGGATCGGGGCGGAATAGAGGACCAGGATGAGTGCGGCGAGTCGAAGTGCCATGCTGTCGATTCCAGGAATAAACGCGTCAATATTTGAGCGCCAAATTTAAACACATGGCAATCTGATATCAATCATTTTATTCAGCAGATGCACAAACGCCAAACCACTTGAACGAGCCAGGCTCCGTTCCAGTGGTTTGGCGTCTGCTGTTGTGCAGGTTATTGCTGGGTTTTGTGATCCAGTGCAGCGTAGAAGTTGGCGCTTTGTTGCAGGTATTTCTGGGTGTAGGCACTGGTGCTGGATTTTTTGCCGGTGACTTCCACACTGGCGGCGGCAGGCAAGGCCACAGTGGCGGAAACAGCGGAAGCAGCGATGATGGAGAAGAGGTTCAAGTTCATGTCGGTAGCCCTTGTATTCGTTTGGTTGAGTGGCCGGGGAAGGCCTTGGAACCCAACTTACGCCCGAGGGCCGAGCCTTAGAAATGCTTTGAAACAGTAGCCGCTATTAATAGAATTAATACACCGGGTCAGGCCCCGCAGTGCGGGGCCTGTGGCTTATTGACGCACCAGGAACTTGAGGTCGCTGGGGGCATCGATCGGCAATTTCTGCACGGTTTTACCCAGCAGGCCGGTCTTGGGGTCGCGTTCAACCACCACGATTTCATTGCTTTTCTGGTTGGCGATCAGCAAAAACCTGCCGCTCGGGTCGAGGCTGAACTCGCGCGGGTGGTCGCCTTCCACGGAGCGGCGTTGCAGCTCCTTGAGGTGCCCGCTGGCCGGGTCGATGCTGAACACCAGCAGCTGATTCGCCGTGCCACGGTTGCTCACGTACAAGAACTTGCCATCACTGGACGCATGCAACGCCGCGCCCGCCTTATCTGATACCGGCTGCCCGGCGGCGAACTCCACCAACTGGGTCTGGGTCAGTTGGCCGTCCTTGTAATCAAACACCGCAACCTGGGCGCTCATCTCGGTTGTCAGCCAGGCGTGTTTGCCATCGCCGCTGAACAACAGGTGACGCGGGCCGCTGCCCGGTGGCAATTGTACCGAGGCCGGGTTGGCCGGGGTCAGTGGCAGCTCGTGGTTGGCCTTGGGGTCGTAGCGATAGGCAAACATTTTGTCCGCCCCCAGGTCCTGGACAAACACGTACTTGCCGTCCGGCGACGACACCACCGAGTGCACATGGTTGGACGCCTGGCGTTCAGGATTCACCCGGCTGGCCGGGTGCCCGCTCAACTGGACGGGCGCCGACAGCTTGCCCTCGGCATCCACCGGCAGGATCGCCAGGCTGCCGCCCGGATCTTCCAGTACCGAGTAGTTGGCGACAAACAGGTAGCGCCCGTCAGCGGCCACGCTGGAATGGGTCGGTTCATTGCCCAGGCTTTGCACCTGATTGATCAGGGTCAGTTGGTGACTGTTCGGGTCGATGCGGTAGCTGCTGACGCGCCCTACCGCGTCCTTTTGGCCTGGGCCATTCTCGTTGACCACGAACAGATGCTTCTGGTCCTTGGAGACCGTCAGCCACGATGGGTTGGCGGCCTTCGCGGCCAGCACCGGCTGACCGTTGAACTTACCCGTACGGCTGTCGAATTGCAGGCGGTAGATCCCTTCACTGCTGCCGGCGGTGTAGCTGCCCACCAAGAGTTCATAAGTGTCGACCGGCGCGGCCTGCACCGACATGGCACCGACACTGCCGGCCATCAGCAGGGGCCAGAATTTACGCATCATCATCCGCTTGATCCTCGTCGTTATTGTTGCCGGTGAACGCGCTCATGCAGATCAGGCGGTGCTCGCCCGACTCACCGGTAAGGGTCCAGCTTTGCAAGGTGTCATCGAAGGTGGCGGCCTGTACCTGCTCCAGGCTGAAGCGCCAACGTTTTTCCGCACGGCCGTCCATGGCGGTGATCAGCAGTTTTTCGTTATCGAGTTCGAAGTCGAAGGCGTGCAGCCCGTCGATTTCAAGCATGTCGGACGTTTCCAGGACGGCAGGCAAATTCTCAGTCATCACAGTCTTTCATCAGGTTCAAAGGGCTAATCATAGGCCAGTTTGCCGCCAAGGCCTAAGACCATAACGGGCTACCGCCTCGCGGCAACGCAACCCTTTACTTTGGGCTGGCGCGTCTTTATCCCCTGTAAAGGAATACCCATGACAGACCCGAACTCGTTCCCGCCTGCACACCCAACCCGACAAGTGGTTGAGGCTCAATTTCTCACGCGACCGACAGTGCGCTCCGTCACCACGCAGTTGCTGGCCCTCCACCTGGCGGAAAAATACCCTCCCCTGACGGCTCCCCTCGATGACCTGCGGCTGGCCGTACCCCGGGAGGGTGGCGGCCGGGCGCTGCTCCCGCTGCTGGACGTGGCGCTGACCCATATGGCGGACGGCAGCTTTCCCGACGTGTCGCCACGCGGTGGCCTGGACAGCTACTTGAGCGACGCCACCGGCACTCGGCTCCGCTACGACGCCAATGGACCTCGCGACTATGATCTGGAGGTCATCGAAGCGGTCATCAGAGAGCTGCCACTGATTCTGTTCGTCAGCTTCCAAGACGCCTTGGCCAACTATTGGAGCCAGGACAGCGACGCCGGTGGCAGCCGCTGGAAGTGGCTGGCCGTGGTGCTGCAAGGCGCGCTGCTCGACTCAGCCATTCGCCAGGTGGGCGCCAACGCCAAGTACCTGAACGTCATCAGCGCATTGAACCGCTACCCTGACCGAAGCACACGCGCCCGCCAACCCTGGCCCGATAACGCGGTCCGCGCCTATACCCTGGAAACGCAGGTGACTCAGGCGGGCACTCAACTCGCCCGGCAAGCCTGCGACCTTTTGCTGGTCTGCCGCGAGCACGTCTTGCTGTGTCGCCTGTCAGGGGAAGTCACGCCATTCCCCGACCTGGATGCCTTCGGCAAAGCATGGGGCGACGCCCTGCAACAGCGCTTCAGCGCCGACAAAATCACCTGGCAGCAATACGAACCCGATGGCGATATTTTCGAAGTCCAAGCCGGGCTGATACTGAACCAGCAGTTGGAAGATCTCGCGGCCCTCCAGCTTCCGGCGCGTTCCAGCGTAGAGGCGCTGGAGCAGTTGTTTGCGCGGGTCACTGATCCGGCACGGCTATTCGCCCACGCATCCGCCCTGCCCCTGTCCGGCCTGCCGCGCCTCCAGGCAGCTCTTCCCGACTGGCTGAAAAACGCCAGCGCCGGTGACCGCATTGCCTACCGCCAATGCGTGCTTGAACAAGCCGGTATCCGGCGCCGGACACTCGGCGACTCAGACTTCGATGGCCTGGATACACTGCGCAGCTATGCAGCCCAGCATTTGGACCACCAACTGTGCCTGGACCGCGCCGACGCCCTGCGCGGCCAGCGCACCTGCGATGCCGGCGCACTGGCCAGCGGGTACCGTGCCGACGACCTGGTGCTGACCTTTCACGTTGCAGTGGGCAGCCTTGAAGGCGGTTATGTCGAGCCGGTTTCGATGAGCCTGGTGGACCTGGCGCTGAAAAACCTCTCAGGGAAACCCAAAGGTCGCCTGACACTCAGCCATCGCACCGGCAGGGCGCTGGAAGCGTGGTTGACCGCCGACTATATCCTGAGGTTGATTCAGCGTGTCGACATCGGCAAAAACTACCCTGAATACCTGCGCCAAGCATTGATGAGCGACACCGAGGCGGCGCAAAAACGCCGGCAGTTGTTTCAGCAGCAGCGGCCTGTGCACCTGAAAACCCAGGCACTGGAACACAAGATCAAGGCCGAAGCGGGCCTGACGCTGCGCGGGGTTCATTGTGTGAATGCCGTGGTCAACCTGGACCCCGCTGAGCGCCAGGTCGACGGCGACGACATCGTCATCCGCCCGCTGGCGTTTGTGCGCAAACCCAGCGCTACGGCGGACGTGGTGCAAAACATGTTCATCATCGAGCCGCTCGATACCCGGCAGGGGCCGCACCTGCTTTATCGCCCAGCCTATCGCGATTCGCTGCAGGAGTTTGCCAGCCGCGAGCAACTGCTCGCCGCCATCGTGCAACCTGGCCAACTGCAGGACAGTATCCTGACGTGGCTGCCGGACCTCGCCAGGGCGATCTACAGCAACGGCGGCTTTACCCAGCCCCACTACGTACGTGTCGGCATCGGTTCGGATTTCGACAGCCTGCCCAGAGTGCCGGAGCCCGCACAGCTGGCCCAGGCGGATGACGAGACGGGCGACGAAATCCGTCAGGCCCTCGGCAATGGCACACTCATGGAGTACCTGTTTGGCAGTGAAACCCGGCAGCTGTTGGACCAGGCCGCACGTGAGTCAACGTCCAACAACGAAAGCCGCTGGGCATTGATTCTCGAAGGTATGCAGTTAGGGTTCAACACGCTGTTGATCGCTGTGCGCGGACCGCTCGCAGCCGTCGGCTGGCTGATGCAACTGGCGCAAGGCCTGCAGCACGACCTGCCGGCGCTCGAGAGTCACGACCCCACCGCTCGGGAGCTGGCGTGGGTCGATCTGCTGCTCAACATCGGCATGCTGATGCTGCATCATGGGTTCCCCAGCACGGCCCACGAAAGCGCCGCGCTCGATGAGCAGCCCCTCATTCGCCAGCCCGTGCCCGGCCAGGGAGCGAGCCGGGCGCCGGTGGTTGAACGGGGCGCCGTCGGCCTGCCCGCCGAACCGCCGGGCGGCGGCCGCACGCTGCTGGACTTTGACCACTCCCTGGCCGGCGACGGCGCCTCGGCAAAACTGCTGAAAAAGCTGCGGGCGGTCAACGTCCCCTGGCCTGTGCCGGCGCCGGAGCCGATCCAAATCGGCCCCCATCAGGGTTTGTACACTATCAACGGCCGATGGCATGCCTCGGTCGCGGCCCTGTTGTTCAGGGTCAGTATTGTTCCGGGCTTCAACGAAGTCTTCATCATTCATCCAGAGAAAATCGATCATCCGGGCATCAAGCTTAAATCCGATGGCAAAGGCCACTGGTCCCTGGACCGTGGGATCAAGCTGATAGGCGGCGGCCCGAAGCGAATGGCGGCGTTGCGCGAGGAAAACCTGCGTAGAAAGGACCAACTGGTCGCACACATGTACGCACTCAACGCCGAAATGACGGAAGTGATGGCGCCGTTCCAGTCGTCAATCAGCCGAATATCACCGGCGCTTGAGGCCCTGAAAAAGCAACGTAAAACCGCGCAGCTGGTGTGGAATCTGCTGCAAAAAGCCACTGAAGCACAACAGCCGGCCCTTGAAGCGCGCCACATGAAGGAGGCACTTAGGCACCGGGAACTGCGTACCGAGTTTCAGGTTCTGCTGCACAACCTGGAAGTGCAGTTTGCCCAATCGCTGACCCCACGCCTGGAAATGGTCAAGCTTGGCCAGGAACTGGAAAGAGTCGGCGGCGCCAGCGTGCACGTGCATGACCGGGCGAAAATCCTCAAAACCATCTGGGACCAGCAATTGCTCATCAGCACCCTGCTCTTGGGCCGGTTGAACTCCATGCGCTTTTCCATCGCCGGTGAGCCGATGGCAGAGATGGGGGGCAGAATGTTTATCGACCATTTGCTGGGTGACTCCACGATCTACGATGAATACATCAGCAACACCGTGGAGTCGGCGAACATCCGCCAACACATGGCCGAGGTGTCCGCGGCGATGGAAACCACCCTTGAACAACTGGAGCAAGACTCGTCGGCAGGCCGCGCACTGCGCCAGGAATGCCTGGCGCAGATCCAGTACCCGCAGAATTTTTTCTCCGACAACCTGAAACTCAATGCGCTGAACTATCTCGCCGCCGCCAGTGTGGCGACCGCCGATCGGCTGCTGCCACCCCAAGAAGACTTTTACCTCAATCGCCTTGAGCAGACCGACCTGATCCAAGCCTTGCAGTCTCACGTCGAAGTACGCAGCGGCGTCGAATTCACGCTGGCCGAGCAGCGTAATGTGTATGAGACCGTCCTCGAGCAGTACCGCCGCTATGAGGATGCCATTCGTGCCCTCAAGGCCCTCAACCCACGGCGTCTGCGCCCGGAGGCCGACCGCCTGCTGGAGGGGCTTGAATACGCCCAGGCGCTGGCGCAACGCGAGCTGGAGTCAGTGGTGCGCAAGCAGGAAGCGCTGGACGTCGAGCTGCCGTTGTCAAAAACCCTACGGCCCAAAAGTCCGGCCAAGCGGGTGTTCAAAACCAGGAAAAAGGCGTACCTCATCGGTGACTTCAAGGCGGCCGATACACCGGGTGCCGAGGAGCAGTTCACCCTCACCGATACGCTGACCGGCGAAACCATTGCTTCATTCAGCCCACATGCAGACGGCTGGGCAGCGAAGACCGATGCCCCCTCTCCGCCAGCGAAACCCCAACCGCAGGCACGCACGCTGGCCACGCTCAAAGGTCTGGCGCAGGACCTGACAGCGCAGCGCAAAGGCATTGAGCAGGTGATCAGCGCGGACCAGCTGAAACTCGACGCCCAGCTCACCCGACAACAGGTCAACCCAGCAGACTGGGATGAACTGTTGACCCGGCACGCGAATAAATTCACGGCCCTGGCGGATGAACTGAAACGGGATCACCTTGCCGGCAAACCCGTGGTCCAGCGCCTGATCGATGAATACCTGGCGCAAGCCCGGGACATCACGCGGCTGGCGGAGCGCGTGTGCAGTGAGGCCTACAAGCGGCAATGGCCGACGCAGGAGAGCCTCAATTACTTGTGGGAACATCAACAGATCGATATCAACCTGACGAGCCGGGCGGACCCGGAACGTCCGACCCTCAGTGGCGACTTCTTCACCGAATACGCCGTGTACGACACAGCCAAAAAACCCGCGCAGGTGTTGTGGTACGCCCACTTCCATTACGCAGCCGCCGACGCAGCCCCCAATCGCTACACCCGTGCGCACCTGAAACTGCCGGAGCAGCGCAAATACACGCAGAAGGACCTGCTCAAACAACATGTTCAAGACGCCTTGCGCCACCAGCAAGAACCCGGCGGCGTGCCGCTCAGCCGTATCATCTACGTCTTGATCACCCCACCCGTCGACAGCATTTTCCTGGCGATCGCGCCAGGGCAGCGCGCAAGCCAGTGATACGGCCTCTCTGTGGTGAGGGCGTGAACACCCTCACCACAGGGCTCAGTGGGCAAACAACGAGTTGCCCTTCTGCCCCGCCAGCTTCTCGGGCTTGATCAGGAACCGCGCCAGCGCCGGCAGCAGCCACAGCGCGCCGAACATGTTCCACAGCAGCATGAACGTCAGCATCAGGCCCATGTCGGCCTGGAACTTGATGGCCGAGAAGATCCAGGTGCACACGCCGATTGCCAGGCACAGGCCGGTAAACAGCACGGCTTTACCGGTGGATTTGAGCGTCTGGTAATACGCCTCTTGCAGCGGCAGGCCAGCGCGCAGGAAGCTTTCCAGGCGGCTGTAGATGTAGATGCCGTAGTCGACGCCGATCCCCACGCCCAGGGCCACCACCGGCAAGGTCGCGACCTTGACGCCGATGCCCATGAACGCCATCAGCGCGTTACCGAGCACCGAGGTCAGCACCAGCGGCAACACGATGCACAGGGTCGCCGCCCAGGAGCGGAAGGTGATCATGCACATGGTCGCCACGCACAGGTACACCAGGATCAGGATAGTCAGCTCCGACTCCTTGATCACCTCGTTGGTGGCGGCTTCGATGCCGGCGTTACCGGCGGCGAGGATGAATTCCAGGCCGTCCTTGTTGTTTTCCTTGGCGAAGTCCTGCACCGCATGCACGGCGCGGTCGAGGGTTTCGGCCTTGTGGTCGTTGAGGAACACCAGCACCGGCGCCAGCGAGCAATTGTTGTTGTACAAGCCATCGGCACGGGCGATGGAGTTGTTCAGCACATCCGGGTTGCGCGACAGGGTTTCCCATTTCAGGTTGCCCTCGTTCATGCCCTTGATCATCTGCTTGGACACGGTCACCAGCGAGATCGCCGACTGCACGCCCTCGGTGTTCTGCATCTTCCACATCAACTGATCGATGGGCGCCATGGCTTCATAGCGCGAGCAGCCTTCGGCCTTGGTCTTGACCATCACCACCAGCACGTCGGAGCTGGTGGAATAGTTGCTGATGATGAAGTTGTTGTCTTTGTTGTAGCGCGAGTCCGGACGCAGTTCCGGCGCGCCCTGGTCGAGGTCGCCGATCTTCAGGTTCTGGCTGTACCAGAGGCCGCCGCCGAAGGCGACCAGCGCGAGCAGAATCGAGACCGGTGCCACTTTGGCGCTGGCGAATTTCGACAGCAGGCGCCAGAACGGATGGTCGCGGTGTGCGTCCTTCTTGCTCCGGGCGATGGCGCGCTGGCTGATGCCGGCATAGGAAATCGCTACCGGCAGCAGGATCAGGTTGGTAAACACGATCACCGCGACACCGATGGACGCACCGATGGCCAGTTCACGGATCACGCCGATGTCGATGATCAGCAGTGTGATGAAGCCCACCGCGTCGGCCAGGATCGCAATCATCCCCGGCAGGAACAGTTGCCGGAAGGTGCGCCGCGCAGCCGTCAGCGCGTTGTCCGCGTCACTGGATTGCAGGGCGATACCATTGATCTTTTGCACACCGTGGGAAATACCGATGGCGAAGATCAGGAACGGCACCAGCATCGAATACGGATCCAGGCCGAAACCGAAAAAGTGCATCAAGCCGAGTTGCCAGACCACCGCCACCAGCGTGGTGCTCAACACCGCGACCGTGCTGCGCAGGCAGTTGGTGAACCACAGCAACAGGATCAAGGTGATGACGAACGCAACGCCGAAGAACAGCACCACCATCACCAGCCCGTCGATCAAGTCACCGACTTTCTTGGCGAAACCGACAATGTGGATCTTGACGTTAGGGTTCTGGGCTTCGAACTTGTCGCGGATCTTGTCTTCCAGTTCATGGGAAAACTTGCGGTAGTCCAAGGCCAGCAGCTTGCCCTGGTCCTGCGGGTCCGGGTAGGACTCCAGCAGCGGGATGTCGACAATGCTCGACTTGAAGTCGTTGGCCACCAGGCGCCCGACCTGGCCGGACTTGAGCACGTTGTTGCGCAACTGATCCAGGCTTTGTGGCGAGCCGTTGTAGCTCTGCGGGATCACTTCACCGCCGGCAAAGCCCTCTTCGGTGACTTCGGTCCAGCGCACGCTGGGGCTCCACAGCGACTTGAGGCCCGAGCGGTCGACGCCGGAGATGTAGAACACCTCATCGTTGATCTGGCGCAGGGTCTCCATGTACTCCTTGGTGAAAATGTCACCGTCCTTGGCTTCCACCGAGATCCGCACGGTGTTGCCCAGGTTCGCCAGGTCGTTGCGGTGCTCCATCATCTTTTCGATGAAGGGGTGCTTGAGGGGGATCATTTTTTCGAAGCTGGTAGACGGGCGAATCAACGTCGCCTGCCAGAACAGGAAGATACTCACCAGCAGGCAGATGACGATCACTGCCGGGCGGTTGTTGAAAATCAGGCGCTCAAGAAAGGTCGCTTTATCGTTGTGATGACTGCTCATTCTATCCCCGCCCTTCTTATTGTTTTGTCGGTTCAGCGCCGGTCGGCGTGGCAACACGCACACCGCCCTGCCCGGCCAGAATCAAGTTACCGTTGCCTGCGGCCGTGACGGACGACAGCGAAATACGGTCCGGGCGGTTGAACACGCTGAAGGTCACCCCATCGTCATGGCTGACCACCACGCTGCCGCCGTTACCAACGACGACAATGGAGCCATCCTCCAGCAAGGTCGCGCCCGACAAACCAAACTCGAGCGCTCCCCGCGCCGCGTTCAATTCGACGGGCTCCCAGGTGCTGCCGAAATCCGTGGAGCGGTACAGGTTGCCGCGCAAGCCATAAGCCAGCAGGGTCTGCGGCTGCGCCGTGCTGATCACACCAAACAGCGAGCCCTCGTAGGGGCCTTCGAGTTTTTCCCAGGTCTGGCCGTCGTCGCTGGAGCGAAACATGCTCCCTTGCTCGCCGACGATGAACAGGCCGGCGTCCTTGATGTGGGCGATGGCGTTGAGGTGGAACTGGTCTTCGTTGTCGAGGCGGTCGCTGACGTCTTGCCAGGTCTTGCCGCCGTCGGTGGTTTCGATCAGCGCACCGTAGGCGCCCACGGCCAGGCCGTGGTTGGCGTCGTTGAACCACACATCCAGTAAAGGGGCTTCGCGCTTGAGGTCCTGGTATTGCTGGGTCCAGGTGGCGCCGCCGTCGGAGCTGGCAAGGATTTGCGCATCGTGGCCGACCGCCCAGCCCTGTTTGTCATCGACGAAAAACACCGCCGTGAGCAGTTGCCGGGTGGGGACTTTGGCTTGGGTCCAGGTGCTGCCCTGGTCATCGGAATAGAGGATGTGCCCGCGGTCACCGACCGCCACCAGCCGCTTGCCCGCGTGGACGACGTCGATCATCAGGCCTTTGGCGGCCTTGGGGGATTCAATCGCAAACGCAGGCGTTGCGACGGTATCGCTGGCTGCCAGTGCCGGCGTGACTGACACGCCACCGACCAGCAACGAGAGCGCTGTGGCCAGCAACGCAACCCTGCGTGCGGCACGTGGGCGGCAAACAACCCAACCCATGACAGGCTCACTCATAGACCTTTCTCCCATTTATTATTGTTATCGCCTGCCTTCCGGGGCCTTGAAACCTGCAATCTAGAGCGCCTGGAGGAAGCAGGGGCCATCCTATCGGGCTTTCGAATCGTCTGACAATCGGCGCTACGTTATCTTTTGTTAACTGAAGGCATTTGGCCGCATGGTGAATGTAGCTCTATTCGCCGAGGTGATCGTCGACGCCTCAATGAATTTTTATTCTATCTATTGAAATATGCGAATTTTTATTCCATTAATACGCCTTCTGAAAACAATAATGCAAAGGACCACGACGATGCGTGAACTCGGAATCGGCTTGATCGGCACAGGCTTCATGGGCCGCGCCCATGCGCTGGCCTTCAATAACGCCCGCGCAGTGTTCGAGTTGCCGGTACACCTCAAGCTGGCCGCCCTGGCCGATGCCGACACCGAACGCGCGCAGCGCTGCGCCACGGCCTGGGGATTCGCCCAGGCTCATAGCGATTGGCAAGCGTTGATCAATGATCCCAGCGTCGACGTGGTGGCCATCACCACCCCCAACCACCTGCACTACCCCATGGCGATGGCGGCGATTGCCGCGGGCAAGGCGGTGTACTGCGAAAAACCCCTGGCCGTGAGCCTGGAACAAGCCGACGCCATGCGCCGCGCCGCCAGTGCGGCCGGGGTGGTGACGCGGGTGGGCTACAACTACCAGCACAACCCGATGATCTCGCTGGCACGGCAGATGATTGTCGATGGCGACCTTGGCGACATCATCAGCTTCCAGGGTGAATTCAGCGAGGACTTCATGGCCGACCCGGCCTCGCCATGGTCGTGGCGTTGCGAAGTGGAACATGCCGGTGGCGCCTTGGCGGACCTGGGCAGTCATTTGTTGTCGATGGCGCGTTACCTGGTCGGTGATGTGGTGAGTGTGTGTGCCGATACGCAGACCGTGCACGCCAAGCGCCCGGCCGTCAAAGGCAGCGCCGAGCTGAAATCGATTGCAGTGGATGATCAGGTGCACGCCCTGCTGCGTTTCGCCAACGGCGCGCGCGGGACCGTGAGCAGCAGCTGGCTCAAGCAGGGCTACAAGAATCACCTGAGCTTTGAAATCAGCGGGACCAAAGGCACTCTGGCGTTCGATCAAGAGCGTTTGAACGAGTTGCGGGTGTGTCGCGAGGGTCAGGACGGCTTCCAGCGATTACTCGCCGGCCCTGCCCTTGCGGGTTATGCGGCCTTCAGCCCGGCAGCCGGGCATCAGTTGGGGTACAACGAACTGAAGACGCTGGAGGTACAGGAGCTGATCATGGCCGTGGCCGGTCAGGGTGCGGAGGGTACGGACTTTGAAGCGGCGTGGGAGGTGGAGCGGCTGGCGACAGCGATTCGCGTGGCGGCCCGTGAAGAGCGCTGGGTCACCGTGAACGCGGTCTGAAACACAGTAAAGATCCCCTGTGGGAGGGGGCTTGCTCCCGATGGCGGAGTGTCAGCCAGTGTATTTCTAGCTGATGCACAGCCATCGGGAGCAAGCCCCCTCCCACATTTAGATCATCGACACGTTCGCGCTAGCGCAAGGCCCGGCGAAGGACTTTGCCCACGGTGGTCTTGGGCAACTCGGTGGTGCGGAACTCCACATACTTCGGCATCTTGTAACCCGTCAGTCAGGACGGCTTCCAGCGTTTACTCTCCGGCCCTGCCCTTGCGGGTTATGCGGCCTTCAGCCCGGCGGCCCGTGAAGAGCGCTGGGTCACCGTGAACGCGGTCTAGAAC
>NZ_LKEG01000035.1:17425-136589 GCF_001645105.1 Pseudomonas marginalis | reverse complement strand
AGCGAGGTGCCGAGTGTTGGGGCGAAGCGTTTTTGGTTACTTTTGGCGCTCTTCCAAAAGTGACCCGCTGTAAGAGCGGAACCCATAGCCGCCATTACCCAAATAACGGATCTGCACACAACCTTTTACCCCCCCGGCTTCAACAACTGCATCTGCTGCCGATAATCATCCGTCACCTGCCGCGCCTGGCTGCTGCTGGTAATCACCCTAGGCGTAATCAACACAATCAACTCCGTCCGATCCTTGGACTTACTGGTATTCCCAAACAACCACCGCAACCCCGGGATCCTCCCAAGGTAAGGCACCGCACTGACACTCTCGGCGTTGTCCTGCTTGATCAACCCCCCCAGCAGCACCGTCTGCCCGCTTTGCACCGCCACTTGGGTCGACACCGAACGCGTGGAGATGCGCGGGTTATTCTGCGTGTCATTACTTGAAGACGCCTGGTCCTGCGCGTCACTGACCTGCTGCTGAATATCCATGTACACCAGGCCACCCGGATTGATCCGCGGCACCACATCGAGGATCACCCCAGTCTGCACATACTCGACGCTGCTCAAGGTGGTGTCGGAGGTGCCGGTATTCACCGTGGTCTGGCTGATGGGAATGTTGTCCCCCACCTGAATCTGCGCCGGTTGGTTGTTCATCACCACCAGCGACGGCGCCGACAGCACTTGGGTGCGGCCGTTGGTTTCGAGGGCGTGCAAGGCCACTTGCAGGTTGGAACTGACGAACGAATAGAACAACGAATCCGCCGCCCCCAACCCCGCCCCGCCACCGCCCAACGCGCCTTGGCTGCCGGCGGTGTTGCCCACGGTGGTGCTGGTGGAATTGCCGGCCAGGCGACCCAAGTACCACTGCACCCCAAGGTCCAGTTCGCCGGTGAGTTTGACCTCGAGGATGCGCGTCTCGATCTGCACTTGCAGCGGCGGGTTGTCGAGGCGTTTGATCGCCGATTCGATCTCTTTCCACTGCACCGGACGGGTGCGTACCAGCAGCTGGTTACTGCTTTTCTGCGCGGTGATACGCGTGCCGGCGTCGAGGCTTTTGGCGGGGGCGTCTTCGGTGGCGCCCTGTTCGGCGTCGTCCTGCTCGGCGTCGGGCGCTTGCTCCTCATCTTCAGCGGCAGGCTGGTTGTTGTTGAGGTTGTTACTCAGGCCACCCGGCGTGCTGCCGGAGGTGCTGTTGGTGCCGGGCGAAGACAAGGTCGCGGTGCGCAGGCCGGGGGCGACTTTGGCCGGGGTGTCGTCCTTGATTGCGCCCGTGCCGTAGATCTGCCGCAGGTACTTGGCCAGGTCGGTGGCTTTCATGTTGCGCACGTCGTAGACGTACATCTGCGGCTCGTTGCCGCCGCCTTCGTCGATGGTGTGGATCCAGTCACCGACTTCGCTGAGGTACTGCGGCTGCGACGAGATCGCCACCACCGAGTTGGTCCGCTCGATCGGCAAAAAACGCACCATGCCCGCCAGGGGCATGCCGCTGTCGGGACCGAACATTTTTTGCAGCTCGGGCATCAACTCGGCCACCGAGGCGCGTTGCAGGCCGAACACACCCACCGACATGCCTTTGAGCCAGTCCACATCGAAGGTGTCGATGGTGTCCTGGTAGTTGGCCAGTTCCTCGGGGGTGCCGGCCAGGCTCAGCAGATTACGCGCCGGGTCCACCAGCAGGAAGGCGTTCTCGCGGGCGAACGGCTTGAGCAGCTTCTGCATCTCGGTGGCCGAGATATAGCGCAGCGGAAACAGGCGCGCCGACAAACCGCTGGAGGGCTGCGACACGCGCATCTCCGGCACCAGCTTGCCCGCCACCGCCTGGTTGGCCGGCAGGATGACATAACGGTTGCCCTGCTTGATCATCGAGTTGTCGGTCCACGACAACAGGGTCTCCAGAATCGACAGGGCCTGCTGCTTGTTCACCGGTTTAGAGGTGGAAAAGCTCACATTGCCCTTCACGCCCTGGGCGATGGTGTAGTTCTCGTGCAGCAGGTCGCCCATCACGCTGTTGATCACAGCTTCGATCGGCTGGTCGGCGAAGTTGAACACGATGTCGCCAGCGCCCTCCTCCTTCCCCGCCGGCGCCGCGGATGGCGCGCGCACGAACTGTTGGTTGCCGCGAATCAATTGGCGTTGCGGCGGCGTCTTGGCCTGGGGTTGGCCGCTGTCGACCGGCGCCTGTTCGCTGGCCGGGTCCACGGGCGGACGTTGCGAACCGGTGCCCTGCATCGCCTCATGCAACAGGGCCTCGTCCGGGTCGAGATGCTCAGGGAATGTCCCGCAGCCACCGAGGGAAACGGCGGTAGCGAGGCACAACACGGTGGTGCGCAAGGCGCCAGGGAATGTATCGATCAAGGGGTGGACTCGTGAGGAAGGGTAATCGGGGGTGTGGTGGACGGCGGCGGCAAACGCAAGGCGCGCAGGCTCAGGGTTTGTGTGCGGCCGTCCAGCGCAAAGCGGGCATCGCGGGGTGTGAGGTGTTCCAGGCGCCAGCCATTGGGCAGGGTCTGGCCTTGGCGGACTTTGAGCGGCGGGCCGTCGGCGCGTTTGAGCAGGGCCACGCGCAGGTCGCCATCCAGCACGATGCCGGTCAGCGTCAGGCTCGACAGGCTGGAAACGGCCGCCTGGCCCACCGCGCGGTCGGGGCTGCGGTCGGGACTGAACAGCGGCGCTTGCCAGGTGCCGGCCAGGCTTTCCAGGGTCGCGTTCGGCGCCACCAGTACCTTGGCGGCCGCAGTGGCACGCGCATCGGGTTCGGGCGCCGGCAGCCATTGCGGCGCATCGCCGATGCTGCTGAGGATGCCGACCATCAGCAGGCCCAACAGCCCGGCCACACCGAGCAACAGCCATTCCAGGGGACGCAATGCATTGATCATCGCTGCACCTGCCGGGCCGTGGCCGGTTGCAGGTAGCCGCGCACCAACAGGTGCACCACCAGTTGCCCGGCACCACCGCTGGCCGGTGCGTTCGGCGGGCGGCGGATGCTCATCTCATCGACAAACAGAAACGGCCGCTGGTACTCCAGTTC
This sequence comes from Pseudomonas marginalis, assembly GCF_001645105.1. Taxonomy (GTDB): domain Bacteria; phylum Pseudomonadota; class Gammaproteobacteria; order Pseudomonadales; family Pseudomonadaceae; genus Aquipseudomonas; species Aquipseudomonas petroselini. The sequence goes on along the minus strand of NZ_LKEG01000035.1, from coordinate 133,568 downwards.
ATGCAGGATCGCGGTCAGGGGTTCGATGGCGCAATTGAGGGTCAGGCTGACTTTGACTTGGCGATAGGGCTCGGCATCGTCCTGCTCCGGGGTGATGGGCATGCGCTGCGTCAGGCTGCAACCGCCGCCGAGGCTGGCGCGGCTGTTGATCAGGTCGGCGATGCGTTGCATCAGGTCGGCCGCCACGGCGCTGGGGTCATCGCCGGGCAACAAGCTGGTGCTGCTGGCCGGGTCCTGCCGCGCCTGCTCCAGCTGTTGGCGCAGGCTATCGCCTTGGCGCAACAGGCCGGCGTAGCGTTGCTGCTGTTCACGTAACTGTTCGGCCTGCTCGCCCATGCTGCGCAAGGGGCCGGCGAACCAACTGTCGATCAACAGCCAGTAACCGGCGCCAAGCACCAGGGCCAGGACGATCAACGCCGCGCCACGGCGTTCACGGGGTGTCAGTGGTCGGCGCATCGGCGGCCTCCTGGTGCAGGTGGGCGCGCAAGGAAAACTGATCCTTGCCGGTTTGCGCATCGGGTTGGATCACCCCTTCGAACTGGGCATTTTCCAGGCTGTGGCAGCCCTTGATCCGGGTGATCAGCGCGCTGGCCTTGGCGCTTTGCCCGGAGAAGGACACGTCGGCGCCGTCGTTGACTTCCAATTGGTCGAGCCAGGTGTCGGACGGCAGGCAGGCAGTCAGCTCGTTGAGCAGCGCCGCCAACGGCGGTTGCGCGGCCTTGCGGCGGATCAGGTACTGGGCGGCGCCACGGGTATTGAGCAGTTGCTGGCGCAGGGCCTGGACCTCGGCGACCTGGGCTTTCTGTTCGCGCACGCTCTGCTGCATGGCATCGAGCACGCGCTGGCGGTCATTGAGCCACAGCAGCATCGCGGCAATCAGCAAGGCGCCGCACAGCCATGGCAAGCTGCGTTGCAGGCCCTTGCCCTGGGGGCGCTGGCGGGGGCGCAACGGTGCCGGCAGCAAGTCGATGCCCATTGGCGCGCCCGTCGCATCCGCCACATCCACGGCATGGGGCTGCAAGCCAAGGGCGGCGCAGTCATTGAGGATCTGGTCGAGGCGCTCACGCAGGATCGCCACCAGCGTGACGTGCAAGTGCGTCGGCGTACGGCGTTCCTGACGCGCGACAAAGTACAGTTGGGCAGCGTCGAACGGCGTGAAGCGGTCCAGTTCATAGCCGACGACCGTCGACAGGTTACGCGCCGCTGCCGGGGGCAATTGCAGGGTTTGCACCAGCACCGTTTCAGGCGGTAGCACCAGCACGTGGCGCGCTTCGCCGGGGTGCTGTTCGACCGGCACCGTCAGCGGCCAGGCATAGACATGCTCGGGGATATCGGCGAACGACAGCCAGGCCGGCAGGCAGCCGCGCAACTCCTTGAGCCACAGGCGCCAGCCCAGTTGCAGCAGGCTGCCGCGCCAGCGTTGCATGACAGGCTCCAGGTACTTATTCATTCTTGCCAACGTAGGACTCGATAAGGTTGTGCGCTGCCTTGCGCGGGGCTCAATAACACGGTGGCTTGCACCTGGGCGTGGTAACCGCCGGGACGTTGCGCGCGGCTGCTGACCACCAGCACTTCGCCGGCATCGGCCCCCACCGCGCTCTGGTGCGGCAGGTTCAGCGCGCGGCGCATCAACGCACTGGCGAAGGCCGGATCGGGTCGGTCCAGGCCGCTCCACAGGCTGATCTCGGGCACCAATTCGCTGTACAGCGCCTGGGTCATGCCCGGCAGTTGCCGCACTTCTTCCACCACCCGAAACGGCGCCAGGCCCTGGTTACGGCGCACTTCCAGGGCTTTGGCGAGCTGGTTGGCCTGGCGTTGAGTCGCACCGCAGGCCAAGGCCAGGCGGGCGAAATCGCCAACCTCGGCGCTGTTCAAATACAACTTGCCGCGCTCGCTGCGCAGGCTGACGTGCAGTTGCGCGTCATCAAATACCCGCGAAATTTCACGCCCGTCGGCTATCCATTGCTTGCGCTGCAAGGGGTCGAGCAGACCTTGCATCGCCAGCGCCACGCCCGCCTCGGCAGCCAACACCGCCTGGGTGTGCTGGCGGTGCCAGGCGGCCTGGCGCGTTTCCAGTTGCACCCAACCGGCCAGACCGCCCAGCAACAGGCTGAGCAAAGCCAGCACCCACAGCACCAGCAACAGGGCAACACCACGTTGATGCTTGATCATTCGGGCGCCCCGCCCGACAAGTTCAGGCGCAGGGCAACCACCTGGGTCACCCAGGGCACCGGCCCATTCACTCGCGCGTCGATCCGCACCGCATAAGGCAGGCGCTTGGTCCACGGCCATTCGCTGATCCAGCCGGTGAGTTGGCCTTTGGGCGACAGGCCGCGATAGCTGAATTGCACATCCTCAACGTCTTTCAACAACACCTGCGGCTCACTGCGCGACGCCGGCACGCTCACTTGCGCCTGGGACTCAAACCGTGCGAACGCGACTTGCAGTTCACGCTGCGATTCCGGCCCCACCAATTGCAGCGTAAAGCGCTGAATCCCGCCACCGAGCACGCCGGGCAAGGTCGCGACAAACTGCATGCGCTGCGGGCTGCCGGCGAAAAAACCGTCGACCTGGCTGTCGTCCTCGGTCACATCCAGCGGCAGCGCCTCGCTGATGGCGGTGCGCAAAAACTGCTGCGCGGCGCGCATTTCATCCAGGCTGACCGTATAGCGCTGGGCCTTGAGCACCGCCCGATTGGCCCCCAGCAACGCGCCACCGACCAAGGTCAGCAGCACGCCGAGCAGGCTCAGCACGATCATCACCTCGAGCAAGGTGAAGCCCTGCTGATGCCGCTTCACAAACCAGCCCCGGCAGCGCGCAGTTTCAACGTGCTGAAGTGCGCCTGGCGCGGGCCTTCGCTGACGCTGAGATCAAGACGAAACAGCTGCGGCTGACCGATACGGGTGGGCTGCTGGGCGATGCGCAGCTGCCAGTCGATGCCGTCCAGTTCGCCCTGGCGCACGCCGTTGGCCAAGGGCCCCGCGCCTTCCTGGTCCATCACGCTGACGGCGGCATGGGTGAGCCGGTCGCTATGGGCGACTTGCAACAACGAGCGCGCGCTCTGGCCGAAGGCGACCAGCAACACGCTGCTGCAGATCGCCATAAGCACCAGCGCCGCGAGCATTTCCAGCAGGGTGAAACCGCCTTGATGCTTCATGGCAGCGCCTTGGACTGCACACTGCCGGTGAGCCAGCCGATGTCGATGCGCCAACGCCGGCTGCCATTTGCCAGCAGCAGGTTGCCACCGGTGGAGCTGCCATCGGCGTAGAACGCCACCGCCGAGCCGGCCTGTTCTGCGGTGTGCAGGGTCACGTGCAGGTCGGCCGGCCAGTGTTTCAACGGGCGGCCCGGAGCCTGGAAGCTTTGCTGACGCAAGTCGAACACGGTGCTTTGGGCGGTGCCGCTGACAATCGCCCGCGCGCGCGTGCTGCGCAGCGCCTCGACTATCTGCCCGACAGCCTGGCGCTCTTTCGCGGCACGCAGGCCTTGTTGCAGGCCAAACCCCACCAACCCGGCCGCGATGCTGATCAAGACGATCACCACCAGCATTTCCAGCAGGGTAAAGCCGCGTTGGAGGTTGGGCATGGTCGCGGGTTATTCCCAGTTGCCCAGGTCGGCGCTGTAGCCTTCGCCGCCGGGTTGGCCGTCCTGACCGTAGAAGATCAGGTCGAACGCACCGTGCTCACCGGGGAAGCGGTAGCCGAAGGCATGGCCGAACGGGTCCTTGAGGTCTGAGGGTTTGGCGTACGGCCCGGCCCAGCCGGCGCTGTTGCCGGGCTTTTCGACCAGTTGCTGCAGGGTCTTGGGCGGCGAGCCGACGTCCAGGCCATAGCTTTCGATCTTCATGCTCAGGCTCGCCAGTTGCGCTTTGCCCGCACCGTACTTGCCCTTGTCCACATTGCCGCCGACCTGGCGTACCACGATGGTCGCGACGATGCCCAGCAGCACGATCACGGCGAGCATTTCCAGCAGGGTAAAACCGCCCTGGCGGCGGGCAGGCTTGAATCGGGTAGGACGCATCAGCTTGTTTCCTTAAGGGTTCATATATTGCTGGTCAGGCTCATCAGCGGCAGCATGATCGCCAGCATGATCACCGCCACCAGCACCGCCATGACCACGGTCAGGGACGGCACCAGCGCGGCGAGCAGGCGGTCGATGCCGCGTTTGGCCTCGACGTCGAACACGTCGGCGACCTTGAGCAGCATGCTGTCGAGTTCGCCGGCCTGTTCGCCGACTTCAATCATTTGCAACGCCAGGTCCGGCAGCAGGGGTTCGCTGCCGAAGGCGCTGGCCAACGTGCCGCCGCCTTTGACGGATTCGGCGGCCTGGGCGACTTGCGCCTGCAGCGCCCGGTTGGTGCACACCTGCCGGGCGATCACCAGCGCTTGCAGCAGCGCCACACCGTTGCTGAGCAAGGTGCCAAGGGTGCGCGCCAGGCGTGCGGCTTCGACCCGTTGCAGCAGCGGCCCAAGAATGCGGATGCCCAATACGCGGCGGTCATAGCGCTCACGGCGCTGGGGATCACGCAGGCGTGCGACCAAGGTCCATGCGCCGACAATCAACCCGCCCAACACCGCCAGGCCGTAGGCACCGAGGAATTGGCCGAGGCCCAGAATCACTTCGGTGATCAGCGGAATTGGCACGCCCAGATCCTTGAAGATCGGCACGAACTGCGGCACCACGTAGGCCAGCAACAGCGCGAGCGAACCGAGCACGCCCACCACCAGAAACGCGGGGTAGATCAGCGCATTGATCACTTCACCCCGGAGCAACTGGCTGCGCTCCAGGTAATCGCTGAGCTGGCGCAGCGTGTCTTCCAGGGCACCGCCCGCCTCGCCGGCGCGGACCATGCTCAAGTACAGCGGGGAGAACTGGCCGCCCTCCTCCTCCAGCGCCTTGGATAACGGCTGGCCGGCCTTGACCTGTTCGCGGATGCGCTCGATCAACGCGCGGGTCTGCGGCTGGCCGGGCTGCTTGAGCAGGATGCCCAGGGAGCGTTCCAGCGGTTGACCGGCGCCCAATAGCGTGGCCAGTTGCTGAGTGAAACTGACCAGCGCCGCGCCGTTCAGTTGGCCACGGCCGAAGGCCTTGCGCAGGCCCTGGGCGCCCGCCACCTCGATCTGCAACAGCAGCAGGCCGCGTTTGTGCAGCGCGGCGACGGCAGCGTCCTGGTCCTTGGCTTCCAGGGTGCCGTTTTGCGCTTGGCCCTGGCTGTCGAGGGCGCGGTATTTGAACAGGCTCACGCGCCCTCTCCACGGGTGACGCGCAGCACTTCTTCAAGGGAGGTAACACCCGCCACGGCCTGGCGCAGGCCCTCTTCATGCAAGGTGCGCAGGCCACCTCGGCGGGCGGCCTGTTCGAGGGTGGCGGCGTCGGCCTGGCGCATCAGCAGGCTGCGCAGTTCGTCGTTCATCACCAGCAGTTCGGTGATCGCGCTGCGGCCATGATAGCCACCACCCGGCGCATCGGCGCGCGGGCGATAAAGCAGGATCGGGCGCTGCTCGGTAAACCGATCCAGGCCATGTTCGGCGATCAACTCGGCGGGGGCTTCGAAGGCTTCGCGGGTGGCCGGGTCGAGGCGCCGCACCAGGCGTTGGGCGAGGATGCCATTGACGGTCGAGGCGATCAGGTAGCTTTCCACGCCCATGTCCAGCAGACGGGTGATACTCGCCGCCGCGCTGTTGGTGTGCAGGGTCGAGAGCACCAGGTGGCCGGTGAGGGAAGACTGGATGGCGATACGGCAGGTTTCCAGGTCGCGGATTTCACCGATCATGATCACGTCCGGGTCCTGGCGCACGATGGAGCGCAGCGCGCCGGCAAAGTCCAGGCCGATGGCCGGCTTGACCTGGATCTGGTTGATGCCTTCGAGCTGGTATTCCACCGGGTCTTCGACGGTGATGATCTTGCGCTCGGCGGTGTTGAGCCGCGACAGCGCCGTGTAGAGCGTGGTGGTCTTGCCCGAGCCGGTGGGCCCGGTGACGAGCAGGATGCCGTGGGGCCGTTCAAGCACTTCCAGGAAAGTTTCCAGGCGCTGGCCGTCGAACCCCAGGCTCTGGAAATCGAACTGCACGGTCTGGCGGTCGAGCAAACGCATGACCACCGACTCGCCAAAACTGGTGGGCACCGTAGACACCCGCAAGTCCAGCTCCTTGCCCTGGATGCGCAGCATGATGCGCCCGTCCTGGGGCAGGCGCCGCTCGGCGATGTCCAGGCGCGCCATGATCTTCACTCGCGAAATCACCGCCGCCGACGAACTGGACGGCGGCGCTTCGGCCTCGTGCAGCACGCCGTCGATGCGGTAGCGCACCTTGAGCTGGTTTTCGAACGGTTCGATATGAATGTCCGAGGCGCGATGTTCCACCGCACGCTGCAGGATCAGGTTGACCAAGCGAATCACCGGCGCTTCGGAGGCCATGTCCTTGAGGTGTTCGATGTCTTCCAGCGCACCGCCCTGCTCGTCGAGGTTTTCGATCAGCGTGCCCATGGCCGAACGGCCCTGGCCGTAGTAGCGCTCGATCAGGGTTTCGACTTCATTGCGCGGGCCCACGGCCAGCCACACCGGCACGCCGCAGGCATAGGCCAGGGCCTGGAACGGGTACACCAGCGATGGGTTGGCGGCCAGCACCCGCAGACCGCCCTGGCTCCAGCCCACGGGCACCACTTGGTAGTGACGCATGAAGCGCTCGGTCAGCGAGGGCAAGGGGTCCAGCAAGGGTGGCGCGGCATCGGCCAGCAGCAGCGGCGCGCCAAGCAGGTCGGCCCAGGCGCGGGCCAGTTCCACTTCGGAGACCAGTCCCAGGCGGGTCAGCAGGCCGAGCAGTTCGGGGTCATCCGACTCTTGGGACAGGCGTCGGGCGCGCTCCAGGTCAACGGTTTTCAAGCCAGCATGCTGCATCAGCCACGCGCAGACCTGTTCGGTGTGCGGGATGTGCAGTTGGCAGGCATCGAGGGGCGTTGAGGCGCTGGGCATGGGTAAAAATCTGAGGGGCGATGTTCTAAAGGGCTATGGGAAACCCTTGTGGGAGGGGGCTTGCTCCCGATAGCGGTGGACCAGCTGCCGCATGCGCCGGCTGATACACCGCTATCGGGAGCAAGCCCCCTCCCACAGGGGACCGCGTTTCCCCGTTAGTTCGAGGTCTTCGGCGCGGCCTGGCTGCTGTTCAGCGGCCGCCCGCCTTTGGTGGTTTCGGTCTTCTGCTTCTTGGCAGCCTTGGCATCGTGGCTCTGGGTCAGCACGGTGGAATCAGCGGCGCCTGACTTGGCATCCGCGTCGGTGGCATCAGCCGCCATCGCCGCGCCACTTAGCGCAACGCCCAGTACAACACCGGCACCCAACAGGGAAATCTTCATCAACTTTCTCCAGATCAAAAACAGCAGATAGCCCAAGTGGCGCCTTGAACTCAATCAAGACCCTACACCAAAGCGTTGTGTATGACAGCTTGTGTAAACATGGCACTTTAGAACTACCGAGCAATGCCACTAGTTCGCCATGCACGATGATTTTTCTTAAACCAATCGACTGGTAGGTTTAGCCTTAGTTCCTGAACGTAAGAAATTATTTCTTATTTCACGCAAAAATTAGCTTTCGTTTGACTTATAACCGCAAGAATTGCCTTAATTATGCCGTTTTCGCGGTTCAAAATGCCATCTCGTGATATCGCTTAGACACTACTTACAATAACAACTCATATAATTATTACACTTATAAAACTGCGAATTTCGCCAAATAGTTGCAATTAGCCATCGGTTAAAAATTGCGCTCACGGGCAACTATTGCCCAGAAAAAAGTGACGAGCGTGCATTGCAACACGCACTTCTCGGCGCGCCATGTTTACTGAACAGTTGTCGGAGAGACCCATGAATAAACGCAAAATGATCGGTGCGCAGTCGGCATTCGCCCTGCTGGCACTGGCCGTGTCCCAGGTGCACGCGGCCACGAGCCCGGCCCTGGATGAAGGCCGGGTAAGCCGTGCAGAAAAGGCCGCGGATAAGACCCTGGCGAAGATGACCATGGAAGAAAAACTCGCCTACATCGGCGGCACCGGTGGCTGGGACGTCAAGCCACTGACTCAGTACGGCATCCCGCAGATTCACGGCGCCGATGGCGGGGTGGGCGTGCGTTACACCAGCGAGGGCAACGCGCAGGGCGTGGTGTACCCGTCCGGGCCGAACCTGGCCGCCAGTTGGAACCCGCGCCGCGCCATCGACCTCGGCCGTGCCCTGGGCTATGACACCGCCAGCGGTGGTTATCAGTTCGTCACCGGGCCAGGCGTGAACCTGTACCGCATGCCGTACAGCGGCCGTGCGTTCGAGTATTTGTCCGGCGAAGACCCGTTCCTCGGCGCCAGCCTCGGGCCGGCGGTAATCAACGGCATTCAATCGCGCGGTGTGTGGGCCAACGCCAAGCATTTCGCCGCCAACGACCAGGAAAGCAACCGCTTCCATCTCGATGAAATCATCAGCGAACGCGTCCTGCGCGAGATGACCCTGCCGCCGTTCGAGTCCGCGTCGAAGAACAGCAAAGTCGCGATGATGATGTGCGCGTTCCAGAAGGTGAACGGCGAGTTCGCCTGCCAGAACAAACACCTCATGCGCGACATCCTCAAGACCGAATGGGGCTACCCAGGCTTCGTGCAGAGCGACTACAACGCGGTGGTCAACGGGTTGCCGGCGGCGCAGGCCGGTACCGACCTGGACATGATGGGCTACCAGATGAACAGCACCATCCTCAAGCCTTACCTGGACAGCGGCGAGCTGAGCAGCGCGACCATCGATGACAAGGTGCGGCGCATCCTCAAGCAGATCTACCTGTACAAATTCGACAGCAAGGCGCCGTTGACCAGCCATAACATGAACAGCGCCACCAGCAACCGTGTGGCCCTGAACGCCGCCCGTGAAGGCATCGTGCTGCTGAAGAACCAGAACAGCCTGCTGCCGCTGGACGCGAAGAAGGTCAAGCGCATCGCCGTGGTCGGCACCCTGGCCAAGTACGCGCCGCCTACCGGTTTCGGTAGCGCCAACGTGATGGCCGCCAACTACATCAGTGAGCTGAGCGGTCTGCAGCAACTGGCGCCGGGCGCCAAGGTTGAGTTTATCGACGGGCTGTCCCTGGACCCGGCCACTTCGACCTGGACCCATGCCGACAGCAATGGCAACAGCGCCAAAGGCTTGAAGACCGAGTTCTTCAACAACACCAACTGGTCCGGTGACCCGGCGGCCAGCCGTACCGACACACATGTCGACCTCGACTGGTCCACCGACAGCCTGCCGGTGAACGGCGATACCGCCGCCACCTCGATCCGCTACAGCGGCCAGATCACCCCGACCGTCAGCGGCGAGCAGGTGTTCAAGATCCGCGCCGACGGCGCCGTGCGTCTCTACGTCAACGGTAAGAAAGTCCTCGACAACGGCGACGGCAAACCGCTGCCGAACAACAGCATTCCGCCGACCATCCCGGTGTTTGCCAAGGTCAACCTGGAAGCCGGCAAACCCGTCGATATCAAGCTGGAATACTCGCGTCGTAACGGCTACCTCTCGACCATGGGCGGCCTGGTCGGCGTGCAGATGAGCTGGGCTTCGCTGGTGGCACCGCAAGACCTGGCGCAGTACGACGCGGTCCTGGTGGCAGCCGGTAACAGCAATGAATACGAAGGCGAAGGTTTCGACCACAGCTTCGACCTGCCGGAATACCAGAACCTGCTGATCCAGAGCATCGCCAAGGTCAACCCGAACACCGTGGTCACGCTGCACGGCGGTACCGGGCTGAAGATGAGCGACTGGATCGACCAGGTACCGGCCGCGCTGCATGCGTTCTACCCTGGGCAAAACGGCGGCCAGGCCCTGGCGGAGATCCTGCTGGGCAAGGTCAACCCGTCGGCCAAGCTGCCGATCAGTATCGAACGCAACATCGAAGACAACCCGATCTACGCGACCTTCCCGAAATTCGACAACCAGGAAACCCTGGCCGAGATGAGCTACAAGGACGACCTGTTCCTGGGCTATCGCGGCTACGAGAAGAAAGGCATCAAGCCGCTCTATCCGTTCGGTTATGGCTTGTCGTACACCACCTTCGGCTACAGCAACATCAGCGTGACCCCTGGGGTGGCGGTGGCGGGTGCGCCGATCAAGGTGTCGTTCGACCTGTCCAACACCGGCAAGGTCGCGGGCGCCGAAGTGGCCGAGTTGTACGTGGGCCAGAACAACCCGAAAGTCGAGCGCGCCATCAAGGAGCTCAAGGGCTACAAGAAGGTGTTCCTGAAGCCGGGCGAAAGCAAGCGCGTGACCATCGAACTCAACGATCGCTCGCTGGCCTACTACGACGTGGCGAGCAAGCAGTGGGTGGTGGATGCGGACAGCTTCAACCTGTCGGTGGGCGCGTCGTCCCAGGATATTCGCCTGAACGCCAAGCTGGTCAACCCGTTCCGCCAGGAACTGTCGACCACCACCAGCAACCCGCTGCCGCGCTCGGCGCTCAACTCGACGCTGCGTGAATCGACGGTGAAGACTGGCGGCGTGCTGCATCAAAATGAAGGGGATAGCGGCACCAGCGACGGTGATGGCTATGACATGAGCGATGACAGCGGCCAGGGCAGTGCTGCCGGCAACTGATCCCGACTCAGTCTAGTGTGGGAGGGGCGGTGCGACGATTCGACTGGCTCCCTCCCACATTTTGGGCCGCGTTATTTTTGGATTCTGATGGCCGTTTCGACCCGTGCGATGTAGCTGTCGAACCGCGCCACCAGGTCCACTTGCGCGGGAAAGCGCAACCACTGGATCTGCAGGCCATCCATCATGGCCAGGATTTCTTCCACCAGCCCGGCGATGTCCACATCGCTGCGCACCTCCCCCGCCGCCACCAGGTCGGCAAACTGCCCCTGCAAGCGCCGCTGGATGCCCGCGTAACGTTCCTGGAACCACGCCCAGGCCGGCTGGGTGTCGAGCAGACTTTCGGCATTCAAGATGGTAAACGCCCGTACCACCCCAGGCGCGGTCGCGTTCGAACGGTTGATCGCACGCAGGCTTCCCAGCAACCCGGTCAGGGTTTTTTCAGCGCGCACTTCATCGGCAATCCGTTGATTGACCTCGTCGCGGCGTTGCAGCACGCCCATCAATAATGAAATTTTGCTGGGGAAGTGGTGCAGCACACCGGCAACGGAAATACCGACGATGGCCGCCACTTTTGCCACCGAGGCGCCGCTGTAGCCCTCCAGGGAAAACACCTGCAAGGCTGCATCCAGCAGCTCTTCACGGCGCTTTTCACCTTTTGGGGCGCGACGGGTCTTGGGGACGGGTTCGGTCATAGGAACATCCTTGTGGGCAGGCTTTCACCGTATCCAAATTGCCCCCGAGCCGCAAATAAAGCTCAGGCGCTTTCCCGTTCGATCAGGCGGCACTCCAGCAAGTTCAAGCGCTGTACCTCATCATTCACCGCCAGCACGCCCAGGCTTTCCAGCACCCGCGTCGCGGCCAGCACACCCATCTCCAGCGCAGGCGGCTTGATAGTGCTGAGGCTCGGCAGCAGCATTTCGGCAAACGGATAATCACCAAACCCGAGCACGGCGCAGTCCTGCGGGATCTTCAACCCGGCGCGCTGGCCGGCCAGCAAACCACCGGCGGCCAGGTTGTCATTGGCGAAGAAGATCGCATCGGGCGGGGTGGCGTGGCTCATCAGGGTTTCCATCGCTTGCTTGCCCGCTTCGAACGGGGCGCGGTCGGCGTCCGGGGCGAAGACCCAGGGTTGTACACCCAGTTCGGTCAGGGTCGCGGCGAAGCCGTCACGTCGCTCCAGTGCACTGAAGTCGCCCGCCGCGCTGTTCTGCACGAAGGCAATGCGTCGGTAGCCCTTGCCGTGCAGGTAGTGCGCGGCACTGACGCCGACGTCGTAGTGGGAAAAACCGATCTGCAGCGGCGCGCGTTCGGGCACGTAGTCCCAGGTTTCGACCACCGGGATATCCACGTCCGCGATCATCTTTTCAGTGCCTGCGCTGTGGAAGCGGCTGGTCAGCACCAGCGCTGCCGGCGACCAGCCGAGGAACGCGCGCACCGCGCTTTCTTCCTGTTCGGCGCTGAAGTAACTGGACGCCAGCAGCAATTGATAGCCATGGCGACTGAGGGTGTCGCTGAACCCCTGGATAGTATTGGCAAAGATCGGCCCCGAGATGTTCGGGATCACCATCGCCACGATCCGCCCGCGCGCCGAGGCCAAGCCGCCGGCCACCAGGTTGGGCACATACCCCAGCTCGGCGACCACCTGGGCAATGCGCTCGCGACGCTCGGGCGAGACGTGCTCCGGCTGGTTGAAATAGCGCGACACGGTGATCGCCGACACCCCGGCCTGCCGGGCCACGGTGTTCAAGGTGACGCGCCCGGCGCCACGGCGCTTGCGCGGTTTATCTTCGCTCACGGGACAATCCTGCTAACAACCAAAAAGAATATAGGAATAATTTTTAAGTCTTTGACGCTCTAAACCCGAGCTACCAATAATGCCGATGTTAGCGCTAACAACGCGCGCTGTCTGCTACTCGCTCAAGCGAATGCCCACGACAGTTTTCACAGGCGCTGACGGTCGCAAGAACCGCAGCGGACCCGGGCATTCTTTTCGAGCACACACAGCATGCACAACGTCACAAAACACACTCATTTGTTACTGCTCGCGGGTTTGACCGCCCTCCCCGTGCCCGGCGCCTTTGCCGCTGACGAGCAGGAACCCACGCTCAAATCGGTAACCGTCACCGCCACCCGCCGCGAAGAATCCCTGCAGAAAGTCCCGGTAGCGGTGTCCGTGCTCGACGGCGAACAACTGGAGCGGGACAACCGCAACGGCGTGGCGAGCATCGCCCAGCAGGTGCCGTCACTGAACTTCCGCACCGGCGCGTCGAACAAGGACACCTCGCTGTTTGTGCGCGGCGTGGGCACCATTTCCACCTCCCCCGGCGTCGAGCCGACGGTGGCCACGGTGATCGACGGCGTGGTCTACGCCCGCCCCGGCCAGGCCACCCTCGACCTGCTGGACCTGGAGCGCATCGAAGTGCTGCGCGGCCCGCAAGGCACGTTGTTCGGCAAGAACGCCTCGGCCGGTGTGCTGAATATCACCAGCAAAGCACCCACCGCCGAGACCCACGGCTATATCGATCAGTCGTACTACAGCGGCAATGAAAGCCGCACCCGCTTCGGCATCGGCGGCAGCCTGGTACCTGACGTGCTCAAGGGCTCGATCAGTACGTTGTTTGGCAGCTACGACGGCAACGTGGACAACCCGCACAACGGCCAGGAGGTCAACGGCTACAACCACAAAGGCATTCGCGGCAAGCTGGAGTTCACCCCCAACGATGACGTGAAGCTGACCCTGATCGCCGACTACATGCAGTCCCACGACGACGCGCCGAATGGCGTGGTCAGCAAGTCCCTGAGCCCGGCGTTCAGCAACGCCCTGAGCCCGGTGCGGGCATCCAGCGACAACCGCGACATCAACACCGATACCCGCAGCCATGTGGAAGACACCAACAAGGGTGTATCCGCCCAGCTGGACTGGAACCTCGGCGACTACACCCTGACCTCGATCACCGCCTGGCGCGGCTGGGACAACACCCAATACCAGGACGGCGACCGCCTCGGTACCGTGACCGCTGCCTTCCCCGGCACCGCCGACAAGGGCGAACTGGACTTCAACCAGTACTCCCAGGAACTGCGCCTGGCCTCGCCCAAGGGCGAATTCCTGGAGTACGTCGGCGGCCTGTTCTACATGCACGGCAAGGACGAAGAAACCTACCAGCGCACACTGACCACCACGACACGCACCGACCGTGGCATCGCCGACTACAGCACCACCAACGACAGCTACGCGGTCTTCGGCGAAACCACACTCAACTTCACCTCGCGTTTTCGGGGTATCGCCGGCCTGCGTTACACCCACGATGACCTGAAATACGCTCACCGCCGCGCCTCCACCTCGGCCACGACGGTCAGCGGGATTCAACCGGCCACCTCCAGTTCCGGCTCGGTGGACGAAGACGGCTGGTCCGGCCGCCTTGGCGTGCAGTACGACCTGACTGACAGCGTCACCAGCTACCTCACCTACTCGCGCGGCTACAAAGGCCCGGCCTACAACGTGTTCTTCAACATGCAGCCGCGTGACACCGACGCGCTCAAGCCGGAGACCTCCAACACCTGGGAAGCCGGGATCAAGGCCACCGCCTGGAACAACCGCCTGACCACCAACCTGGCGGTGTTCCACAGCGACTACGACAACTACCAGGCCAACTTCTTCGACACCGTCGCCGGCCAAGTGGTGACCCGCTTGATCAACGCCGGCAGCGTCAGCACCGAAGGCGTCGAGCTGGATTACGCCTTGCAGGCCACCCAGCAACTCAAGCTCTCCGGCGCCCTGGCCTACACCCGTGCGCGCATCTACGAATTCGCCTGCCCCGCGGGTGCCGCCGCGACCTGCAACGTAAATGGCAAGCCGCTGCCCTTCAGCCCGGACTGGAAAAGCTACGTGCGCGCCGACTACACGATCCCGCTGGATAACGGCCTGGACATCGAACTGGGCACCGACTACAGCTGGCAGAGTGAAGTGCAGTACGACATCAGCCAGAATGTCGACACCCGACAAGGCGCCTATGGCATCTGGAACGCCAGCGTGGCCCTGGCCGACTACAGCAAGGGCTGGCGCGTCGCATTCCTGGCCAAGAACCTCGCGGACAAGTCCTACTCGCCGCTGCTGGCCAGCGGCGGCAATTATATCTACCGCGCCGTACCCCGTGACGATGAGCGTTACTTCGGCGTGCAACTGCGCAAGGATTTCTAAGCATGAGCCGTCAACTGAAACTCGGCGCCTTTCTCATGGCCACCGGGCACCACGTCGCCGCCTGGCGCCACCCGGACGTGCCGGCACATGCCGGGCTGGATTTCGCCCAGTACAAACACCTGGCACGCGTGGCCGAAGCGGCGAAGTTCGATGCGCTGTTCGTGGCCGACAGCGTTGCCGCGCCTACGGGTGAGGTCGCCAGCCAGATGGCGCGCTCGGACCATTTCGAACCGCTGACCTTACTGTCGGCGCTCAGCGCAGTGACCGATCACATCGGCCTGATTGCCACGGCGACCACCACTTACAACGAGCCCTACCATGTGGCACGCAAGTTCGCCTCGCTGGATCACCTGTCCGGCGGGCGCGCGGGCTGGAACCTGGTGACCTCGGATGCCGCCGCCGAAGCGCAGAATTTCGGCCGCGATGAACACCTCGGCCATGCCGAGCGCTACAGCCGCGCGCGGGAATTTCATCAGGTGGTGACGGGGTTGTGGGACAGCTGGGAGGACGATGCCTTCACGCGGGACAAGGCCAGCGGCACCTACTACGACCCGGCGAAGCTGCACGTGCTGGATCACGTCGGCGAACACTTCCGCGTCAAAGGCCCGCTGAACGTGGCACGCTCGCCCCAGGGCCAGCCGGTGATCGTGCAGGCGGGTTCGTCGGAAACCGGCCGTGAACTGGCGGCGCAAACCGCCGAGGTGGTGTTTACCGCGCAGACGTCGTTGGCGAGTGCCCAGGCGTTTTATGCCGATCTCAAGGCGCGTCTGAGCCGGTATGGGCGCGAGCCGGATTCGTTGAAAATCATGCCGGGGGTGTTTGTGGTGGTCGGTCAGACCGAGGCTGAAGCCCAGGCGAAATTCGAGGCGTTCCAGGCGTTGGTTGAGCCGGAAGTCGGCGTGGCTTTGCTGGGGCGCATGCTGGGTAATTTCGACTTGTCGGGCTACCCGCTGGACGGTCCCTTGCCCGCGTTACCGCTGACCGACAGCGGGCAACGCAGCCGCCAGCAACTGCTGAGTGATTTGGCCAACCGTGAGCAACTGACGCTCGCACAATTGGGTCGGCGGATTGCCGGTGGGCGCGGGCATTACAGCCTGATCGGCACGCCCGCACAGATTGCGGATGCGCTGCAAAACTGGTTCGAAAATGGCGCGGCCGATGGTTTCAATATCCTGGTGCCGCACCTGCCGGGCGGGCTGGAAGATGTCGCCCAGTGGGTGGTGCCCGAGCTGCAACGGCGCGGCCTGTTCCGGACTGAATACACCGGTTCCACCTTGCGTGAAAACCTCGGTTTGGCGCGCCCCGAAAACCGCTTTAAAAAGGACGACGCATGAAGATTCCGGCCCTGTTACTGGCCCTGCTGGCCGTCACTCAAACCGCCTTGGCGGCCGACCCCGCCGCACTGCGCATCGGCTACCAGAAAGGCTCTATCGCCCTGGTGCTCGCCAAGGAACATGGCCTGCTGGAAAAGCGCTTCCCGCAGACGCAAGTGAAGTGGATCGAATTCCCCGCCGGCCCACAGATGCTCGAAGCGCTGAATGTGGGTGCGCTGGATGTCGGCGCCACCGGTGACATCCCTCCCCTGTTCGCCCAGGCTGCCGGGGCCGACCTGGTCTACATCGGCGCCGAACCGCCCAAGCCCAGCGCCGAAACCATCCTGGTGCGCAACGACAGCCCGCTGCATTCGGTGGCGGACCTCAAGGGCAAGAAAGTCGCCTTCCAGAAAGGCTCCAGTTCCCACAACCTGATCCTGCGCGCCCTGAACAAAGCCGGCCTGAGCTACACGGACATCCAGCCGGTGTACCTGCCGCCGGCCGATGCGCGTGCGGCGTTCGAACAAGGCAGTGTGGATGCCTGGGCCATCTGGGAACCCTATTCGTCCCTGGCCCTGAGCCAGAGCCCCAGCCAGGTGCTGGCCAATGGTGAAGGCCTCGGTTTATCCGGGCCGGTGTATACCGCGCGGCGTGAGTATGCGAAGGCCAACGGTGCGTTCATCCACGACCTTCTCGGAGCACTCACCGCCGCCGAAGCGCTCACGCGCAGCCAGCGTGAAGACAGCTTGAAAGTCCTGACCGACTTCATGGGCCTGCCCGCCGCCGTGGTTGCGCGCTATATGGACAACCGCCCGCCTTCGCCGATTTTGCCGATTGACGACAAGATCATCCAGGCGCAGCAGGCGACGGCGGACCTGTTCTACCAGAACCGGTTGTTACCCAAGGCCATCGATGTGAAGCAGGCCGTATGGAAATCTGAAGCCCACTGAGCTCCAAATGTGGGAGGGGGCTTGCTCCCGATAGCGGAGTGTCAGTCACCTCCTGTATTGACTGCCCCCCTGCTATCGGCAGCAAGCCCCCTCCCACACTTTTTGATCGCGTCAGGCGTGATGACGGGTGCTTTTCTCTACTACGCACATCGGCGTGCCGGACACCGGCTCATTGATGATCTGCACCTGCACCTCAAACACCCGCCGCATCAACTCGGCGCTGATCACCTCCCCCGGCGCACCGTCAGCCACCAGCTCGCCGCCGTGCATCACCGCCAGGTGGTCGGCATAACGGCACGCCTGGTTGATGTCGTGCAGCACAGTGATGACGGTCTTGCCTTCAGCCGCCAGTTCGCCCATCAGGTCGAGCAGTTCGACCTGGTGGCTGATGTCGAGGTAAGTGGTGGGTTCATCGAGCAACACCACCGACGCGTTCTGCGCCAGCACCATCGCCAGCCAGGCGCGTTGGCGCTGGCCGCCGGACAAATCTGCCAGGGCGCGGTCGGCCAGGGTGTCCAGTTCCAGGCGTTGCATGGCCTGGGTGACATGGGATTGGTCGTTGCCGCTCAGGCGCCCCCACAATGAGTTGTGCGGGCTGCGACCATAGGCGACCAGTTGGCGCACGCTGACACCTTCCGGCACCGGCAATACCTGAGGCAAAAACGCGATCTGCCGCGCCAATTGGCGGGCGGACAGGCCGGCGTAGGCCTGGCCATCCAGGGTCAATTCGCCCTGGGTCGGCGTAAGGATGCGCGCGAACGCCTTGAGCAAGGTGGATTTGCCGCAGCCATTGGGGCCGATCAAGGCAGTGACCTTCCCGGCGGGCGGCGCAAAGGACAACCCCTGCACGATGCGCGTGGCACCGTAGCCGATATCAAGCTGTTGCGCGTGGAGAATACTCATGTCATCAGCCCTTGAACCGTGCCAGCAACCAA
This sequence comes from Pseudomonas marginalis, assembly GCF_001645105.1. Taxonomy (GTDB): domain Bacteria; phylum Pseudomonadota; class Gammaproteobacteria; order Pseudomonadales; family Pseudomonadaceae; genus Aquipseudomonas; species Aquipseudomonas petroselini. Next base: position 115,564 of record NZ_LKEG01000035.1, on the reverse strand, counting down.
AGAAAATACGGCGCGCCAATCACCGCCGTGAGCACCCCGGCGGGGATTTCGCTGGGCGCGATCAACGTACGCCCCAGAGTGTCGGCCAGCACCAGCAGCAGCGCACCGATCAGCATCGCCGCCGGCAGCAGGTACTGGTGATGCCCGCCTACCAGGCGCCGCGCCATGTGCGGTGCGACCAGGCCGATAAAGCCAATGGGCCCGATCACGCCCACGCCCAGGCTGGTCAGCAGCACCGCGCAGGCCATCGCCAGCCAGCGTGTGCGGCTCAGTGCGGTGCCGAGGCTGTGGGCGGCTTCATCGCCCAGCGCAATCAGGTTCAGCGGCTTGGCCAGGCACAGGCCCACAGGGATCAACACCAGGAACGGCAGCACCAGCGCCACGTGGTGCCAATTGCGGCTCCACAGGCTACCGGTCAACGCGAGCAAAGCGGTGTTGATATCCAGCGGGTGGGACAGGATCAGAAACTCGGTGACGCTGGACAACGTCACCGCAATCGCCACCCCGGACAGCGCAAAACGCACGCCGGAGAAACTCACCCCGGTGTTGTACAGCGCCAGCAGCAACGCGCCACCGGCACCGCCCAGGCAGGCCACCAGCGGCAGCCAGGCAATCGGCAAATGCGGCCAACTGATGATCGCCACGGTCAGCGCCAAACCGGCGCCCTGGGTCACACCGAGGATTTCCGGCGAGGCCAGCGGGTTGCGGATCACGCCCTGCACAATCGCCCCGGCCAGGCCGAAGGCCGCACCGGCGAGGATCGCAATCAGGCTGCGCGGCAGGCGGTGGTTCCACACTTCGAAGTCGAGGGCGTCGTGGGCCAGCAGGCGCTCCACCACGGTGCCCGGCGCGAGCCACTGGGTGCCGGCGCTGAGGCTGACCAACGTCGCCAGCAGCAATAGGCCGAGCAGCAGCCAGAGGCGCGAACGTGGACGGATCATAGGGCGCGCCTGGCAAGAAAGAGGAAGAACGGTGCCCCGATCAGCGCGGTGACCACACCGGCCGGGGTCTCCACCGGAAACGCCACGGCGCGGCTGAGCAGGTCGGCCCCCAGCACAATCACAGCGCCTAATGCCGCGCTCAGCGGGATCAGCCAGCGGTAGTCATTGCCGAGGAACTGGCGAAGGATATTCGGTGCAATCAGCCCGACAAAGCCGATCGGCCCTACCGCGCAGACGCTCGCGCCCACCAGCAGCAAACAGGCGACAAACACCTGCAGGCGCAGGCTGGCAATGCCCACGCCCAGCGAGCGTGCGGCGTCTTCGCCGAGGTTGATCAGGTTCAGGCGCGGCGCACACCAGAGGGCCCAAAGGCCGCCGATCAAGGTGCACGGCCAGAGCAATTGCACTTGCGCGGCGCCGACATTCGCCAGGGAACCGGCCAGCCAGTTGAGCACGCTTTGCGCCTGGGCTTCGACCAGGATCACCGTAAGCCGGGTCAAGGCCGCGCACAGCGCCGCCACGGCTACGCCGGCCAATACCAGGCGCCCCTGGGCGGTGGTCGGCGACCAGGCGCCACCCAGGCTGAACACCGTGACCCAGGCGAGCGCGCCGCCCAGGCAAGTCATCAACAACGCACCGCCGGCGAAAGGCAGCGCGACCAACCCGGTGGAAAACAACGCCAACCCCAACGCCGCCCCCGCCGTCACGCCAAACAGGGACGGCGAAGCCAGGCGGTTGCGCGTAATGCCTTGCATCAACGCGCCGGCCAAGCCCAGGCAGGCACCGACCAACGCCGCGCACACGGCACGTGGCACGCGCAATTGGGCGACGATGTAGGCCATATTGCCGCCCACGCTGCCTTGATGGACCAGGCCATTCCACGCATCCGTCGCCGTCAGCGTGAACGGTGACCAGCTGTACAGCGAAAACCAGAACAACCCGGCGCCCAACAGCAGGATGCCCACGGCGGCGAAACTGCGTTGCACGGTTATTGGCTCAATACGGCTTTGCCGCCTTTAAGGATCGCCAACGTGTCTTCGGCGATCTGCTCCGACGCCAGCACGCCCCGGTTGCGCGCCCAGCTGTCGCCATCCACTTCGGCGACATGCTGGTTACGCACGGCGCCGAGCACTTGCCACAGCGGCTGCTTGCTCCAGCTGTCGACGATGCTCGGGCGACGGTAATGGCCGACCAGCAACCAGCCCGGGTCGAGGGCGAGCAGTTGCTCCAGGCTGACGAACTCGGTGGGCGCGGCGTTGGCGCGTACCGACGGGACTTTCAGGCCAATGGCTTGCAGCACGCTGCCGGCGTAGGAGTCCGGGCCGTGTACGGAGAAGCTGTCTTCCCGCGCCACACCGAACAGCACGCTGGCGCCGGCGGGGATCTGTTGGGCGATGTTTTTCAGGTGTTCACGGTTTTGCGCGATGCGCGCGGTCATCTGCGGGCTTTTGCCCAGGGCCTTGCCGATCAGCTCGGCGGACTTGAGGCTGCCTTCATAATCCTCGCCACGCGACGGCAGCAACAGGGTCGGTGCAATGCTCGACAGGTCGCTGTACAGCGCCTGATGGCGATTGAGGTCGGCGACGATCAGGTCCGGCTTGAGACGCGCGATTTCCTCGATGCTCGGCTGCGAGCGCAGGCCCATGGACGTCCACTGGCCGATGGCCTGGCGCACACAGGGCAATACACGATTGGCGTCGCCATCATCGGCGGCGCCGACGGGGGTCACGTCAACGGCGGCGAGGCTGTCGAGAAACGAGAACTCCAACACCACCACGCGCTTGGGCGCATCCGGCAGATGCACGGCGTGCTGGCCGTCGTTGAGATCGATGGGGGCGGCGCTCAGCAGGCCTGAAGAGAACGCCAGGACGCAGGCGGCAAGGGTGGGGATGGAGCGCAGCAATCGCATGACAAGAACCTCGGCGTTAAAACACCCCGGCTAGACAGGCTGGGGAAAACGGCGGGTACTATTCCATATCAGCGCGGCGTGATCAAAAAACATTCTCATTTATACCCGCTCTACCCTGTGGACGCGGCGTTGTTGGGGTGAGTGGCCTGCGTGGTGAGCAGGCTTGTTGGAGTGACTGGCCTGCATGGTGAACGGGCTTGTTGTGGTGAGCGGGCTTGCCCCGCGCTGGGTGGCGAAGCCGCCCCAAAACCTGGCGCCGCGTTCTACCTGACACGAAGTGGTGTTCTTGTTGGGGCTGCTGCGCAGCCCAGCGCGGGGCAAGCCCGCTCACCACAACAGCTTGCTCACCCCAGCAACTCTGCTCACCTCAAGAAGCCTGCTCACCACAACAAGCTTGCTCACCCCAGCAACCACCTTGACCACAGAAGCCAGTCCGCGCAGCAAGCCTCATGCTAGAAGTCGACGGTGGCCGAGAGCAGGTAGGTACGCGGCGTCGACAAGGTCAACCCCGGCTCGCTGTCATCCGAGGCGCCGGCCGAACTCCAGTAGCGTTTATCGGCGACGTTCTCCACGTTCGCCCGCAGGGTGATGTGTTTGTCGTCCACCTTGAACGCATAGCGCGCGCCTACGTCGATACGGTTCCAGGCGTCGATTTCCTTGTCGTTGGACTGATCCAGGTACTGCGAGCTGGAGTAGAGGCCACGGCTGGTCAGGGTCAGCCCTTCCAGGGTCGGTACGTCCCACTCGGCGCCCAGGTTGACGTTGTACTTGGGCGTCGCCGGTGCACGGTTGCCGTCATAGGTACCGTTGGTGGTTTTCTGCAGTTCGCTGTCGATGTACATCACGCCGCCGAGCAGGCGCACGCCCTTGAGCGGTTCGCCGAACACACTCAGCTCCGCCCCGGTGTTCTGGCGCTTGCCGTTGGGGCCGAACAGGTTCGTGGTGCTATTGGTTTCATAGGCGGGCTGCTTGATGCGGAACACCGCAGCGGTGACGGCGAAGGCGCCGGCGTCGTATTTGGCGCCCACTTCCACCTGGCGGCTGATAAATGGCGGGAAAATCTCATCGTCATTATTCGACGTCGACGGCGCGACCTTGCCCTGGCTCAGGCCTTCCATGTAGTTGGCATACAACGACAGCTTGTCGGTGGCCTTGAACAGCAAGCCGCCGGACGGCGAAATCTTTTCTTCGTCGTACCCGGTCTTGCCTTTGACCCCATTGTTCCAGTCATCCACCTTGACTCGCTGCCAGCGCGCGCCGAGGGTCAGCAACAGGCGGTCGTCGAAGAAGCCCAGGGTGTCGGACAGTGCTACGCCGCTGAATTTATTTTCGGTGTAGACCTTCGCATCCTGGCGCGTTGCCGTGGAGGGCGTCAGCGTTTGCACCGGGTTATAGAGATTGCTGCGCCCGTTCGCATAGCGTGCGCCGCCGTTTTCAAAGTCCATATAGAAGTAGCTGGCGGCCAGGTTGACCTCATGGCTCACCGACCCGGTCTGGAACCAGTTGCGCACGCCGGCGGTGTAGGTGCGCACATTTTCATCGCGGGTGAAATCCCGTGGCGACACAATGAAATCACCCGCCGCGTTGGTCACGGACACCGCATGGCGCAGGAAGTCGTGGTTACTTTTGCGCGCGCCCACACCGCCGTAGAGCATCACGTTATCACTGAGGTCGTACTCAGCATTGACGGTGCCGAAGGTGTCGTTGGTGCTGGCCTTGCTCCAGGACTGCGCATAGTTGCGGCGCACATCGTTGGCACTGGGGACCGGCGCGGCGGCCGCGACCTGCACACGCTCCTGCGGGGCATCGGTGTCACGCTCGGTGTGGCCGATATCGGTGGAAAGGCGCAGGCGCTCGCCACGAAAATCCAGGCCCAGCACGGCCATTTCACGGTCGACGCTCTGGTGGTCCCATTCGGTGTCGCCGGACTGCTTAACGCCGTTGAAGCGGATGCCGAACTTGTTGTCTTCGCCAAAGCGCCGCCCTATATCCACCGCACCGCCCGCCTGGCTATCAGAGGCCCAGTTGCCGGTAAACGAGTTGATGTCTTTGTCGGTGGCGCGCTTGGGCACCACGTTGATCCCGCCGCCCACGCTGCCGCGCGGCGAGATGCCATTGATCAGTTGGGTGGGGCCTTTGAAGATGTCGACACGGTCGGCCATTTCCATATCGATGGTGTAGGTCGGCAACACGCCATAGAGCCCGTTGTAAGCCACATCACTGTTGAACAGGCTGAAGCCGCGAATGGTGAACTGCTCATAGCGCCCGCCCGCCGGGTTGGTGGCGCGTACCGACGGGTCGCTGGCGATCAGGTCGCCAAGGGTGCGCGCTTGCTGGTTCTTCACCGCGTCCTGGGTGTAGGTGGTCATGCTGAACGGGGTTTCCATGAAATCCCGCGTGCCCAGCAGGCCCTGCGAGCCACGCCGCGCCACCTGGCCACCGGCGTAGGTGTCGCCGTCGTACAGGCCGGTGGTGCCGAGAATCGAGGTCGGCGCCAGTTCCAGGCTGCTGCCATCCGGTGCCGGTACCAGCATGTAGGCCTGCTCACCCATGGGTTGCAGTTGCAGCCCTGAGCCTTGCAGCAAGCGGGCAAAGCCCTCCTCCACACCGAACTCGCCGGACAAACCGCCGCTGCTGCGACCGCTGACCAGGGCGGGGTCCACCGACAGGTTAACCCCCGACAACCCGGCAAAACGCGTCAGTGCCGCACTCAGGCTACCGGCCGGCACTTGGTAACTGCGGCGGCTGGCGGTGTCTTCGGCATAGCTGACGGCGGCGAATAACGGGCTGGCACTGAGGCTCAGCATCAGGCTCAGTTTCAGCAACGGGCGCAAGCGCAAGGGTCGGACTGCGGGCATTGGAGGAAGCTCTCGATAATGTTCACTTACCTGGAATGACAGGCGAAGTGAAAAAAAGGGACAGCTGCCGCCAAACTTTTTCAAAAAAACTTCAACTGATCGGTACTTCCAATCCCACCTTGACCCGATCCAACGCCACCAGCGTCTTGAACCACTTCACGTTGGGGTTCTCGGCAAACAAACGCGCGGCGAGTACCTGGTACTCCTGCATGCTGGCGACATTGAGCACCAGCACGAAATCCACCTCGCCGGTGACGTAGTAGCACTGCTGCACCTGGGGCACGGAGAAACTGGCTTTGGTTGCCGTCAGCGCGTCGATGCTGGTGCGCTCGACGGAGACCTCGGCCAGGATGGTGATCGGTTTGCCGGCCTTGACCGGATCGATCACCGCTACGTTCGCGCTGATCACTCCGCCCTCCTCCATGCGCTTGATACGGCGTTGCACGGCGGCGGTGGAGAGGTTGACCTTCTCGGCCAGGGCGCGCAGGGGCAAGCCATTGTCACGTTGCACAAGCGCCAGGATCGACCAGTCGAAACCGTCCAGGTCCAGCAGGGAAGCAGCAGGTTTGGCCATCGGGGGCGCGCGCTCGTCAGGGTGAGAAATTTTATCGAAAACAGCCTCGAATCAGAGACCAATGACGACCGGGACCTCAATACTATCGCAACTCCTCTGGCATGCAGAAAGGGAGTGTCTCATGGCGTTGTTGATCCACCTGTCACCGGTGTTGCTGGTGATGTCGATGCTGATGGTGTTGCGTCGCCCACCGGTTCAGGCAGCGATTGCCGGTGCCGCACTGGTGGCGGTGTTATGGCTGTTCGAGGGGTTGCTGCCGAGTGCCGCGATGGCGGCCTTCAAGGACACGGCGGTGTTGTTCGCCAGCACCGCGTTGGTGATTGTGCCGGGGCTGGCGTTCGTGATTCTGATCGAGCGCATGGGGGTCAACCAGGCGCTGAGCGAATGGGTACAGGCATTGGGCTTGAAGCGCGCCGAGTTGGTGGTATTCATCGTGCTGGGGCTGGCGCCGTTACTGGAGGCAATGACTGGATTCGGCGTTTCATTGATCGCCACGGTGCCGTTGTTGCTGAGTCTGTTCGAACGCCGCATCGCGCTGCGCGTGGCGTTGACCGGCATGGCGATCATGCCGTGGGGCACCCTGGGCCTGGCGACGGTGATCGGCGCGTCACTGGCACATGTGGATGCAGCCGCGCTGGCGTCGACCTCAGCGCTGACAAGTGCGCCGGTCTTCATCGTGCTGGCGGCCCTGGCGTCGTACTGTTGTGGGGTGGGTATCAGCCGCGCCTTGGTGGGATTGGGCCTGCTGTTTCTGGGCGTGCTCTACGCGTCGAGCCGTTGGCTGGGCCCGGAAGTGGCCGGCGTGAGCGCGGGATTGAGCGTGGCCGCTACGACCTTGCTGCTGGCGTTGCATCGACGCCAGGGCGCGACGGCGCTGGCCTGGCCGCGAAAAGCCTGGCCCTACCTGGCGCTGATCATTTGCATCGTGCTGCTCAAGGGCCTCAATGCCCTCACCCACCTGGAAGACGCCTGGGTGGTGCGCGGCCAGCACGTCGCCTGGAAACCGCTGGCGTCTCCCGGCATTGCTTTGTTGCTCGTGCTGGTGTGGGTGCACAGGCGGGGCGGCGGGGCCTTGCTCGGCACGCTCGGCGCACGTGCACGGCGGCCATTGCTGACGATTTTATTCTTCCTGGCCATGTCGCAGATGATGGTCAAGGCCGGCTTTCTCGACGGCCTTGTCCAGGTGCTGATTGGGCTGCCGGATAGCGCCGCAGCGCCGTTGGTGGCGTTACTCGGCGGATTGTCGGGCTACATGACCGGCTCCAACGTCGGCGGCAACGCGATCTTCATGCCGGCCGTGGCGCTGCTGCCCGAGTCGTCACGCGGGCTGTTGGCGGCCGTGCAAAACAGCGCGGCCGGGCATGCCGCGCTGGGTTCGCTGTCGATCGTGATGCTGGTGCTCGGGCTGGCCAAGACCAGCGCCGAGGAAGAAGGCCAGTTGGTGCGCTTCGGCTTCGCCCTGGCCTGCGTGAACACCGCGCTGGTAGCGCTGGCGGGCTGGGTGTTGCTTAACGTGTACTGACGCGCCTTACCATACCGCAATATGCGAATCCGCCCTTGGCTCGGTGCCGCCGCACAGCACCCCGCTGACCGGGTCGCGCAGGATGATCTGCCCGCGCCCGTAGTCGGTGAGGTCGCTGGCGATCTGCACCTGGTGCCCGCGCCGCACCAGGGCATTCGCCAGGTCGCGGGAGGCGCCCTGTTCGATGCCGACCTTCATGTCGCCCAGCCATTGCCAGCGCGGTGCGTCCAGGACAACAAATCCGTGCGCACTTCGCTGTTCTGGGATGTGGGCTCGGTGTATTCGGACAAGTGCTACCTGAGCACTACCCAAGGCTGCGGCGGTGTGGACCTGAGCCAGATGGCCAGTTCGGTGGGGGTGGGAGTGACCTGGTACAGCCCGCGGGGGCCATTGAGCGTCAACCTGGCTTATCCGATTCGCACACCTGAGAATGCCGACAAGCAGGCCGCCGCCCTGATTCAAGGTCCTCAGATACTCAGGAGCTCGGCCACTGGAAAACGATGGGTGGTCTTCATTTCTCGCAGTGACAGGTTCGAGCGGATACTCAATACGCCCGGGAGCTTTCTCAGCACCTTTTCAACGAATCTGCTGTAGCTGTCCAAATCGCTTGCGACGACTTGAAGTAAAAAATCCGCCTCGCCGGTTGTATTGTGACAACTGAGCACCTGCGGCGCCGACGCTATGATTTTCTCAAACTTTTCCGTGGCTTCTTCACTGTGATCACTGCAGGAGATCTGCACGAAAGCCATCACCCCCAGGCCCAGTTTTCTGCGATTCAGGATGGCTTGATACCCCTCGATCACGCCGCACTCCTCCAGGCGTTTCTGTTTACGCCAACACGATGCTTCGCTGAGGGAAAGTTGCTCCGCCAACTTGACGTTCGAGAGTCGCCCATCTCGCTGCAGTCGCTCCGAGATTGCAATATCCACCTTATCCAGACGCTCAAGCATGGTTGATCCTTTCAATTATGTGCCGGCTCACGAAGATTAATTTCATTCAGCGCCCACTATCAACTGCAATCTGAAAAGCAATTTCAAGGCATTCGCACATAATGGATCAGCACTGATTCGAGCCGCCCGGCACTGGAAACCCATCGAATACAGCGTCGTGTCTATCCCAAGCAGAGGTGACTTTCATGAAAGCAGTTGTCTATGAAGCCTTTTCCCAACCGCCACGCCTGATGAACGTCGAAGACCCGACGCCGGAGCGTCACGGTGTGGTCGTACAGGTGCGGGGCACGGGCGTCTGCCGCAGCGACTGGCACGGTTGGAAGGGGCATGATCCGGACATCCAACTGCCGCATGTTCCCGGGCATGAGCTTGCCGGCATCGTGACGGAGGTTGGCAGGGACATCACCCGGTGGAAGGTCGGCGACCGTGTAACGGTGCCCTTTGTCGGCGGGTGTGGCGCGTGTCCCGAGTGCAACAGCGGTAACCAGCAAGTCTGCACTACGCAGTTTCAACCGGGCTTCACTCATTGGGGGTCGTTTGCGGAGTACGTCGGTATACACCAGGCCGACTTGAACCTCGTCGCGCTTCCGGAGAGCATGGACTTCGCTACCGCTGCGAGCCTGGGCTGCCGCTTCGCGACTTCATTTCGCGCCGTCGTTGACCAAGGCAACGTCAGCGCCGGACAGTGGGTGGCGGTGCATGGCTGCGGAGGCGTGGGCCTGTCCGCCGTGATGATCGCCCAGGCCCTCGGCGCGAATGTCATCGCCATCGATATTTCGCCGGAAAAACTCGAACTGGCACGCGCGCTCGGCGCCGTTGCAACCGTGAACGCACACAGCGTTGCGGACGTCACCGAAGCCGTGCTGGACATCACACAGGGGGGCGCCCACGTATCGCTGGATGCATTGGGCCATCCCACCACGTGCTTCAACTCCATCAACAACCTGCGCCGTCGAGGCAAGCACGTCCAGGTGGGCCTGATGCTCGCCGACCACGCCACGCCGGCGATCCCCATGGGCAAGGTCATCGCGCACGAGCTTGAGATCTATGGCAGCCATGGCATGCAAGCACATCGTTATGACGCCATGATCCAGATGATCACCTCCGGAAAACTGGCGCCGGAAAAACTCGTGGGTAAAACCATCAGCCTGGAGCAGTCCATCGACGCGTTGATGAACATGGATCGCTTCGAGACCGCCGGCGTAACCGTCGTGACCGAGTTCTAGCTCATGCAGGAGGCAACCGCACAACCGGCAGGGTTGGAGTAGGCGCATCGACCAGGCCAGGCGGTTCCTCACGGTGCGGATCAGCCGTTGGCGGAGAAGCAACGTGCTCGGCAAAAACCGGCTGGCCGGGTAACCCTATCACTTGCGGTGACAGTGAATATTTCATCGCCTAATCTTTAAAGATGTTGGCTGGCGTGCCGATAATCGAAAAAGCGTACCAAGTGGCTGCAGGTTGTTTTTGGCGATGAGTAAGGAACACGAAATGATGTCCTTTCGTATGAGCGCCCTCAAAGCATCCGACGTATCCCTTTGTGTTCTCGTGTGCCTGGCTGGGGTGGCCATCACGACCTTGGTACTGATACTTTTCGTCGGGTCGGAGCAGCGCACCGTCAGCGTTGCGTTCCAACTGGAGGTTGACGAGCGATTCAGTCGCCTGCAGCGACGCTTTACTTTCCAGGACTTGAAATTGGACACCGTCAGGCGTTTCTTCATCAACGCCGACGATGTCACGGAAAAGGAGTTCATGGGGTTTGTCACGCCTCTCGTCGAAGAGGGTGAAACGTACGGCTGGGTACCGAGGATTCTCGAGCAGGATCTAGAAACGTTTCGCGAAAAAGCGCTACTCAATGGTACGAGTGACTTTTCGTATCATGAGATTGATCCCACGACCCAGACCGAAGCCCCCCTCACCAGCCGTCCGGAGCACATGATCTTGCTCTACTTGTGCAAGCGCAATGACGTGAAGATAACACCGGGCATGGATGTGCTCGCCAGCCCGGATCGCGAGGCCTTGTTGAGAAAGGCACGAGAAACACACCGGCTGGTCGTGTCGGCGCCGTTGAAAATGACCAGTGGCCATACCGGGTTTTTCTTTGTCGCGCCTGTTTTCAAGGAGTCCTCGGCGGCCTCACTGAACGATGATGGTTTGCAGGGGTTCATCGTCTCGACGATACGCTTGGCGTCCTTGATGGAACATGGCATTCCGTTACCCAGTCTGCAACGACTGAACGTGACCCTGTCATTGATCGACACGCCGCAGCCGAACGCCATTTTTTATCAGAGCTTATCGCCAGCCGCCCCTTCGGCGCTTTACGCTCAACGCGTGTTGAAAGTAGCCGACCAGCACTACTCGATGCAGTTTCGGCCAAGCTCGATATTTTTGAGCTCTAACAGTCACGCAGCGCTTGTCAGTCTGATCGTCGCGTTTGGAGCAGGATTGACGCTGCTGATGACGCTCATGGTGTACATGCTGATCACACAGCGTGCGCGCGCGCTCTCTCTGGTTGATGAGCGCACGCAAGACTTGCGCTTGTTGAACATTACCGACCACCTGACGGACGTGTATAACCGCCGGCACTTCGAAGCGTTGATGGAACGCCTGCTCGTTGAGGCTGACGCGCAACACAGCCCCTTATCGCTGATCATGTTCGACGTCGATCACTTCAAACGCATCAACGACCTCAAGGGGCATCAGTGCGGTGATAGCGTACTGAAGTCATTGTGTGTGCGACTACGTTCGGCAATACGCAAAACCGATCTTCTGTGCAGAACAGGTGGGGAGGAGTTTGCATTGATCTGCCCTGGAAGCGACCTCAACGATACGAAGCTGTTGGCGGAAAAGCTTCGAGCCCTCGTCAGCGCCCTCCCCTTTGAGGAGGCCGGTCAAGTAACGTGTAGCTTCGGCGTTGCGACTTGGATTCCATCGGAATCATTTGACGCTTTCGTTCGGCGTGCGGACAGCGCCATGTACAGTGCTAAATCAAGTGGTCGTGATCAAGTCCAGCTCGCCAATAGGTAACAAACCGAACGCAGGGGCGCCGGTCAACCGTCATCCTTTTCGTTTGCGCCGTTGCTCCTGAACGCTCGGCTTTGCGGATAGGCACTTCGAATAAACGTGTCTTTATCGCCCGTCATGAGCCTTGTTGATTCCCCATTGAATGAACTGGCCCGACGTGATCCGCGCAAGCCGTTCCATCGCTGCGGTGATATGTGCGTGTGCCAGCGCCGTTAATTCGAACCGCCCCCCAGCACTTTGTATAACGTGATGCGGTTACTCTGCTCGGTCAGGCGCAGAGTGATCAGGTCCTGTTGTGCGCTGTAGAGCGAGCGTTGCNGGGAGCCGCTCCGATACAAGGCATCCGAGAGTTCGAAGCTTTTACGGCTGGCGTCGGTCAGCGCCTGTTGCGCGGCGATTCGGCGATCCAGGGTGCTGCGCACCGCCAGCGCGTCGGCCACTTCGCGGAATGCGGTCTGCAGGGTTTGCTGATAGGTCTGCACCTGGATCTCGCGTACGACCTTGGCCGAATCCAGGGCCGCGCGGTTACTCCCCCCGTTAAAAATCGGCACGCTGATTGCGACTTCTGAGCACTTTTGCACGTTCCGCCGGCCGGGTATTTTCCCGCGACCAACTGCTCGACAAACTCTACTCCGACCACCGCGTGGTCACCGACCGTACGGTGGACAGTCATATGCGCAACCTGCGGCGCAAGCTGGAGCTGGCGTGTCCAGGGGAAACGCCCATCGAGTCCTTGTATGGGGTGGGCTATCGGTTTCAGTTGTCCGGCGCCTGACGACCCGCTGGGCGCCGGTCGCCGAACAAAACGACATGAGTCTATTGAGCGGCCCTAGGTAGAACGGCCCTCGTTACGATTTTGTTGTTTTTTAACGCCTTTCCGGTTCCTTCGCTCATGTTGGTGGTGAATGAACCAGGCGACAAAAAGTAGACCTGCCACAACAAAAACGAACAAAAACAGCTCTATTGCGGGACCTTCGTGTGAAAACATGTTTCGTTCCTCGTCCTGAAGTATCGCGCCTCAAAAACCAGCGCCTCCGAAATTATTCGTAACAATCCATACATTTTCAGAGTAATCGCCAAAACCAGAGGTGACAACCCTAAAAGCCTCATAACCCTTGATCTAGACACGTCACTCGTCGAAAAACCGCGAACGCTCAACATAGGCTGACGTCGTAGACAACCACTCACCGCTCCACACTGAGCAATGACGGCCAGAGATTGCGCCAGCCTTGAACCGCCGGCACCTTTTCAACTGCAGCATGTCAACTTCACATCAATGCCGAGTGATAGCTCATCATGCACAGCTGGAAGAAAATGTCGTTGACTGAGGGTTTAGAGCGGAGCTTGCCAGGGCATCAGGTAGATTGCATCCTGGTGAATGGCTGGACTGCGACCATACTGGTGCGACAGCCCGACCATGACGCTATGTTCTGCACGACAGGTATCAATCTTGCCACGCTTGCAGATGCCCCAAGCATTCAGAAGCTTGCTGATGAACTTGTGTTTGAGATCGATATGTCGAAGGGAGGGAGAGCGGGCTAGCTCTCCCCTACACGTTTATTCTGCGGTACTTGCGAGAAATTCGCCCGCTCTGCGAACAAGCCTCCTCCACTCCTTCTCATTGATGAGGCCGGTGCTCTCCATATCGTCGGCCCTCCTCAGCAATTTGAAATATTTATCCTCAATATCCTGTTCGTCTACCGCATGGGCGTAGATATCTGCCCAGGCTTTTACCGCAGAACGCCGCGCTGATGGTTGCATTTGAGCACCTGATTATGTCCGCGGAAATAGAGCGGTGCCCAGCAAAAATCGTTCATCCGTGCGGCAGTCGATCCGACCAGTGGTGGCATGTAGCCATGGTTGATTCTTATTCCCTGGAGTGCCGGGACAGGAAACCCTTCCCGATATCACCACGCCCCAGGCAACGAGCACCTGCAAGCGCGCCGCTTGATGATCAGCATGCGCCAGGCGGTATCCCGTCCTTGTTGAAGTCCTTCAGGCGCTCGCGCTCTTTCTCAGTCGAATGCGCCGGGGTTTCTTGCTCGGGCTCGTTGTTCTTTTCTTCAGTCATCAGGATGTCCTCTGGGTGGTAGTTATTTCGGCAGCTGCCGGAATCAGCAGTTCAAACCAATACCACTCCACCTTACACAGTGCTCGAAAAGCGCCGCCTCAATTGATTAGCGCGCAATCATTTGGCGCACCTATTACCTCAATACATTTTTTTGCATTCTTCGTTTCAAGCACAGCCCGCAAGCTGCAACTGGAAATCACTGTGCTGCATGTAAAGGCCGCCTTTGTTCGTGATCAACGAAATGACGTGGGAATGCCACGCCACTAAAACCCGGCCCTCGGAGGCCTATATGAAATTAAGATCCTTGAGTATCGCGCGAAGAGCTTTTGTCTGCTTTGGCCTAATTACATGCCTGCTCGTCAGCTTGGCAGGCTTCTCTTATCTACAAATTGATCGGCTACGCGCTGCAGAACAGAACATCGAGCTAAACTCCCTCCCCAGTATCCAGGTCATTGACGATATCCAAATCGCCCTCCTTCACGCCCGCCTTGAAAGTATTCGCATGCTCTCAAGCACCACCCGCGATGTGCATGATTTCTCGCTGGCAAAGGTCCAAGAAGCAATACAGACACTTCAGTCGAAGACTGATTATTATCGCGCGCACCTGATGTCTGGGGAGCAAGACGAAATCCAGTTCGCAAAAGCCAACGAGGCTATGACTGCCTATATCGACGGCCTCAGAAAAGTCATTGCAATGGATTCATCCGACCATGATCAAGCGGTTATTTTTGCCAATACTGACCAAGCGCAAAGAGCCACCGTCTATCAAGAGCAACTGACACTTCTGCGCGAGCAAAATGCACGCCAGGCCGTGGCGTCTGGTGTGGACGCTACCAACGTATACAACCATAGCGTCCAAGTGTTGGTAGCGGTGCTGATCGTGGCGTTTATCTTAACCATCGTACTGGCTGTTTTGTTCACTAACAGCATCGTCAGCCCCATCAGCTCATCCCTTAAGTTGGCGGAGGATATCGCTGCGGGCGACCTTACCCATGATCTTGAAGTAACAGGTTCAGATGAAGCTTCGCGCTTGATGCATGCACTCAATCTGATGCAGAAAAACTTACGACACACCATTTTAGAAATCTCAGGAGCGTCGTCCCAGCTGAGTACCGCTGCCGTTGAAATGACCTCGATTACTGAAAGTGCTGATCGCACACTTCAGCAGCAGAACAGCGAAATAGAGCAAGCCGCCACCGCGGTCACTGAAATGAGTGCCGCGGTCGAAGAGGTTGCCCGGAACGCCAACTCCACCTCTGAAGCCGCAATGCAGTCGAGCATCGCCGCAGACCTCGGCAATCAAAAAGTCACTGAAACATTAACGGCGATGCGCGGGTTGACGGGCTTGGTTGAAGTGTCATCGGATCAGGTGAAAGAACTGGCAGCCCAAGCTCAAGACATTAGCAAAGTCCTAAGTGTGATAAGGGCAATTGCTGAGCAAACCAACCTGCTTGCCTTGAATGCCGCCATTGAAGCGGCTCGTGCAGGAGAACAGGGTCGCGGTTTTGCAGTAGTCGCAGATGAAGTTCGAGCGCTGGCACACCGAACACAAACATCGACGCAAGAAATTGAACAGATGATATCCACGATTCAAGCAGGCTCTTCTGCCGCGGTCGAATCAATGCAAAAGAGCACGTCCGAGGTCTATAGCACGCGAGACACTGCAGAACATGCAGGCCAGTCACTGCGCCAAATTATCGATTCGGTGCTTGAAATTAACGACCGTAATATCCAGATTGCAACCGCCTCAGAGGAACAAGCTCACGTGGCGCGGGATGTTGATCGCAGCCTGATAAGCATCCGCGACCTTGCAGTACAGAGCAGTGAAGGCACTCGCCAAACACTGACCGCGAGCAACGAACTTTCTCGCCTGGCCGTCAACTTAAACGATTTGGTTCTTAGATTCAGAACCTAGGAAATCGCTGGAACGCAATTTTAGGTGTGTGGCAGGTTCTCTCTCACGCCAATGCGACGCGCCCCGCTAAACACAGCATAGGTGAAATATGGACAAGCCCGAAATCACCTTGCACGCTGTGCTTAATTCAGATGAGCGATCAGCGTTGGCTGAGATTGAGGCTACCACTAGCATTTTAAAGCTCGTTACACGGATTACGGGCATGCGGTTTGCCGGGATTGCGAAATTCACCGAAGCAAACTGGGTCGTCTGCTCAGCTTACGACCCGCTGCATATGGGGATAGAGACGGGTGATACGCTAGCGCTAGAAATCACGCTTTGCAGCGAGCTCCGGAGAGACCCTAAGGCACTGTTTATTCCTAAAGTCAGCGAAGACGGCAGGTACTCAAGTCGTGCGGTAGTTAAACGGTATGCGATCGAAAGCTATGCCGGCGTCCCTATCTTCCTTCCCGATGGACGGCTATTTGGTGCTCTATGCGCCCTGGATTCACGCTCAATATTATTTGAAGATCCAGATCTGGAGGAGACTTTGGTTTTATTTGCCAGGTTGATCGGATGCGTTTTTTTCACTAATCCGCTGCTGAATTAGACACGTTGCTGCCACTGGCTGAATCCGTGGCATCGATCGGCGTTTCCGCTTCCCCTATCGAGCAGCTTGACCCGCTCATCGGCGATCTGCCGATCACGCACCTGTTGCTGACCGAACTGCCAGACCCTCTGCTGAGGACTCGGCGGGCGGAGTGAAAAAGCAGGCATGAAGAGCGGCGATGAACGCTTGGTGATCCTGAACAATGTGGCGATGTGCATCATCGATGGCCAGCGCTGCCCCTCTTGAAGAGGAAGTCGGGATGATCCCCCGCAAAAGTCCCCACGCATGAAAAAGCCGAACGGGTAAGCGTTCGGCTAAGTCATTGAATAATATGGTCGGGACGGAGTGATTCGAACACTCGACCCCTAGCACCCCATGCTAGTGCGCTACCGGACTGCGCTACGCCCCGACTAGGCGTGTTACTGGGTTCGCTTCTTGACGAAGCGATCCGGAATATACCGCAAGCTTTTGAAATGTGGAAGTATTTTAAAAGCCGGAATTACTTTTTCAGAACCACCAGCACATCTTCGAGCTCGGAGATCATCTGGCGGATCAGTTGCTTGTATTGGGTGGTGTCGTCTTTGGCTTCATCACCGGACATGCGCTGGCGCGCGCCGCTGATGGTGAACCCCTGGTCGTACAGCAACGCGCGGATCTGTCGGATCATCAGCACATCCTGGCGCTGATAATACCGACGGTTCCCGGTGCGTTTGACGGGGTTGAGTTGAGGAAACTCCTGCTCCCAATAGCGCAGCACGTGCGGTTTTACCGCACAGAGCTCGCTGACTTCACCAATGGTGAAGTAGCGTTTGCCTGGGATGACGGGTAGCTCGTCGTTATGACTTGGTTCCAGCATAAGCCTCAACTCGGGCCTTCAACTTCTGCCCTGGACGAAAGGTGACCACACGGCGAGCCGTGATCGGGATTTCTTCTCCCGTTTTTGGATTGCGGCCAGGCCGCTGGCGTTTGTCCCGCAGGTCAAAATTGCCGAAACCGGACAATTTGACCTGTTCGTTGTCTTCCAGAGCGTGTCTGATCTCTTCAAAAAACAGCTCGACCAATTCCTTGGCTTCGCGTTTGTTCAGACCCAACTCTTCGTACAGACGTTCCGCCATCTCAGCTTTCGTCAAAGCCCCCATACGTCACTTCCTTAACGTGGCGTTCAACCTTTGTTCGAGCGAGGTGAGGATATTTTGTGTCGTGGTATTCACCTCATCGTCATTAAGAGTGCGCGATGGATGCTGCCAGGTCAAGCCAACTGCGAGGCTTTTTCTATGCGGATCAATACCTTTACCCTGATAGACGTCAAATAGCCTGAGGTCTGTCAGCCATTCCCCTGCATTTTCACGGATTACGTCCAGAACGGCAGTGGCGGCCACTTCGCGGTCAGCGATCAGCGCCAAATCGCGGCGCACTTCAGGGAAGCGCGACAGCTCGCTGAATTTAGGCATTTTGCCCGAGGCGACTTCAGCCAGGACCAGCTCAAAGACGAAGACCGGACGGTCGAGACCGAGGGTTTTCGACAGTTCAGGGTGAATGGCACCGACGAAGCCCACCAGGCGCCCTTCGCGCTCGATACGTGCCGTCTGGCCCGGGTGCAATGCCGGATGGCTGCCAGGAACGAAGGTGAAGGCATCCAGAGCACCGGCAAAGCCCAGCACCGCTTCTACGTCAGCCTTGACGTCGAAGAAGTCCACGGCATCGCGGCCCTGCGCCCAGCCTTCCGGGAGGCGGCTACCGCACACCACGCCAGCGAGCATTGGCTCTTGTTTCAGGCCGTCGAGTTGGCCGACAAAACGCAGGCCGCTTTCGAACATACGCACGCGATCTTGCTGACGGTTCAGGTTATGGGAAAGTGCTTTCACCAGGCCTGGCCACAGGGACGAACGCATGGCCGCCATGTCGTTGGAGATCGGGTTCGCCAGCAGCAGCGGCTCGACGCCAGGGTTGAACAGCTCGAACTGTTTAGGATCGATGAAGCTGTAGGTCACCGCTTCCTGATAGCCACGGGCAACCAACAGACGACGCAGCTCAGGCAGGTGCGCACGCGCCTCGGCCTTGGGTTGCGGCGCCAGGCGCGCTTGCGGGTAACGAACCGGCAGGCGGTTGTAGCCGTAGAGGCGAGCCAGTTCTTCGATCAGGTCGACTTCCAGGCTGATATCGAAGCGATGGCTTGGCACTTCAACGGTCCACTGCCCTTCCCCGCCTGCGGAAATACCCAGGCCGAGAGCGGATAACAGTTGCTCGATTTCAGCCGGCGCGATGACCAGGCCGAGCATCTGCTCGACACTTTTGGCGCGCAGGGTGATCGGCGCAACGGACGGCAAGTACTGCTCGCTGACGGTTTCGGTGATCGGACCCGCTTCGCCGCCGGTGATTTCCAGCAGCAGGCCAGTGGCGCGCTCCATGGCTTCACGCGCCAGCTTCCAGTCCACGCCGCGCTCGTAGCGGTGCGACGCATCGGTGTGCAGGCCATAGGAACGGGCCTTGCCGGCGATGGCGATCTGGTCGAAGAAGGCACTCTCAAGGAACACGTCGCGGGTGGTCTCGGACACACCGCTGTGCTCGCCACCCATCACGCCGGCAATCGCCAGGGCGCGGGAGTGGTCGGCGATGACCAGGGTGTCGGCACGCAGGCTGACTTCCTGGCCGTCGAGCAGCACCAGCTTCTCGCCTTCTTCCGCCATGCGTACGCGGATGCCGCCGTTGATTTCGGCGAGGTCGAACGCATGCAGCGGTTGGCCCAGCTCCAGCATCACGTAGTTGGTAATGTCGACGGCCGCGTCGATGCTGCGCACGTCAGCACGGCGCAGGCGCTCAACCATCCACAGCGGGGTTGGCTTGGACAGATCGACGTTACGGATCACACGACCCAGGTAACGCGGGCAGGCGTTTGGCGCCAGTACGTCGATCGGGCGTACTTCATCGTGTACCGCAGGCACGGCGGCAACCACAGGGCGGGTGACCGGAGCGTTGTACAACGCGCCCACTTCACGCGCCAGGCCGGCCAGGGACAGGCAGTCGCCACGGTTCGGGGTCAGGTCGACCTCGATGCTGGCGTCTTCCAGTTCCAGGTAAACGCGGATGTCCTGGCCCGCCGGCGCATCGCCCGGCAGTTCCATCAGGCCATCATTGCCCTCGCCGACCTGCAGCTCCGCCTGGGAGCACAGCATGCCGTTGGACTCGACGCCACGCAGCTTGGCTTTCTTGATCTTGAAATCGCCTGGCAGCTCGGCACCGATCATGGCGAAAGGGATCTTCAGGCCCGGGCGCACGTTAGGCGCTCCGCACACGACCTGGAAGGTTTCCGCGCCATTGCTGACCTGGCACACACGCAACTTGTCGGCATCGGGATGCTGCTCGGTGCTCAGCACCTCGCCCACTACGACGCCGCTGAAAACACCGGCGGCCGGAGTGACGCTATCGACCTCAAGACCGGCCATCGACAGACGAGCAACCAGCTCGTCGCGATCTACCTGCGGGCTTACCCAGCCACGCAGCCATTGTTCACTGAATTTCATCCTGCTCTCCTAAAGATTCGTTACGACTAGCGAAATTGCGCGAGGAACCGCAAGTCGTTGTCGAAGAACAGACGCAAGTCGTTCACGCCGTAACGCAGCATGGCCAGACGCTCAACGCCCATGCCGAAGGCAAAACCCGAGAACTCTTCCGGATCAATGCCGGACATGCGCAGCACGTTGGGGTGAACCATGCCGCAGCCCATCACTTCCAGCCAGCCGGTCTGCTTGCAGACGCGACAGCCTTTACCGCTGCACATCACGCATTCCATGTCGACTTCAGCGGAGGGTTCGGTGAACGGGAAGAACGATGGACGGAATCGCACCGCCAGCTCTTTCTCGAAGAACACCCGCAGGAATTCTTCGATGGTGCCTTTGAGGTCGGCGAAGTTGATATCGCGATCAACCAGCAGGCCTTCGACCTGGTGGAACATCGGCGAGTGGGTGATATCGGAGTCGCTGCGGTACACACGGCCTGGGCAGACAATGCGAATCGGCGGCTTGTTCGCTTCCATGGTGCGGACCTGTACCGGCGAGGTATGGGTGCGCAACAACATGTTCGCGTTGAAATAGAAGGTGTCGTGCATCGACCGGGCCGGGTGATGACCTGGGATGTTGAGCGCCTCGAAGTTGTGATAGTCGTCTTCGACCTCAGGGCCTTCGGCGATGCCGTAGCCAATGTGGGTGAAAAACTGCTCGATACGTTCCAGAGTCCGGGTGATCGGGTGCAGACCGCCCGAGGCCTGGCCACGGCCAGGCAGGGTTACGTCAATGGACTCGGCGGCGAGCTTGGCCGCAAGATCGGCCTCCTCGAGCGACGCCTTGCGCGCATTGAGAACCTCTGTGACACGCTCCTTGGCGACGTTGATCAGCGCACCGACTTGCGGACGCTCTTCAGCCGGCAAATTCCCCAGGGTCTTCATCACCTGAGTCAATTCACCTTTTTTTCCAAGGTAGTGAACCCGGATTTGCTCCAGGGCATTTACATCTTCAGCGCTTTGCACTGCCTCAAGGGCTTGAGCAACGAGCGCGTCCAGGTTTTCCATGTACAGACTCCAGATACAAAATAGGGGAAGAGCTTGAAGGCTCTTCCCCTATTTATGACGTTTACCACCGTGGACTACAGGAGTAGCCCAGGGTGACTGTCGGGGGTACTTAAGCCAAGGTGGCTTTAGCTTTCTCGACAATCGCAGCAAACACCGCTTTTTCGTTCACGGCCAGTTCAGCCAGAACCTTACGGTCGATTTCGATGGACGCTTTTTTCAGGCCAGCGATGAAACGGCTGTAGGACAGACCGTTAACACGTGCACCGGCGTTGATACGAGCGATCCACAGAGCGCGGAACTGACGTTTTTTCTGACGACGGTCGCGGTAGGCGTATTGGCCTGCCTTGATTACCGCTTGCTTGGCAACACGGAATACGCGTGAACGCGCGCCGTAGTAGCCTTTAGCAAGTTTCAGAATTTTTTTGTGACGTTTACGGGCAATGACGCCACGCTTTACACGAGCCATGAGTTACTTCCTCTATTCTTGATCCAAAAATTAACGAAGGCGCAGCATGCGCTCGACTTTTGCCACGTCAGACGGATGCAGCAAGCTGCTACCGCGCAGTTGACGCTTACGCTTGGTCGACATTTTGGTCAGGATGTGGCTCTTGAAAGCGTGCTTGTGCTTGATACCGTTAGCAGTTTTCAGAAACCGCTTAGCAGCACCACTTTTAGTCTTCATCTTTGGCATGTTCGGATACTCCGCATTCAGTTGATAAACATAATCAGAAGGCCTGCCGTGCCCTGTTGATTACTTCTTCTTTTTCGGGGCGATGACCATGATCAGCTGGCGTCCTTCCATCTTAGGATGCTGCTCGACGGAACCGTACTCCAGCAGGTCAGCTTCAACCCGCTTGAGGAGTTCCATCCCCAGCTCCTGGTGGGCCATCTCACGGCCGCGGAATCGCAAGGATACCTTGGCCCTGTCCCCATCACTCAGGAAACGTACCAGGTTGCGCAGTTTTACCTGGTAATCCCCTTCCTCCGTCCCTGGACGAAACTTGATTTCTTTTACTTGAATCTGCTTCTGGTTCTTCTTCGCTGCGGCAACCTGCTTCTTCTTTTCGAAGATCGACTTGCCGTAGTCCATCACCCGGCAAACGGGTGGGATTGCATCGGCGGAAATTTCCACCAAGTCCAATTTGGACTCTTCAGCAATACGAAGCGCTTCATCAATCGAGACGATGCCAATCTGCTCGCCGTCAGCGCCAATTAACCGAACCTCGCGTGCCGAGATATTCTCGTTGATCGGGGCTTTCGGTGCAGCTCGTTTATCTTGTCTCATTTCACGCTTAATAATAATTACTCCGAATCTGGGCGACCACGCCGGGAAACCGCTTGCGCGAGGAACTCAGCGAACTGGGCGACGGGCATCGAGCCCAGGTCAGCACCTTCACGAGTACGCACAGCGACAGTCTGCATCTCGACTTCCCGATCTCCGATAACCAAGAGATAGGGAACCTTGAGCAAAGTATGCTCGCGGATTTTAAAGCCGATCTTTTCATTTCTCAAGTCGGACTTGGCACGAAATCCGCTTTCGTTGAGTGTTTTTTCAACTTCAGCGGCAAAATCTGCCTGTTTATCAGTGATATTCATGATCACTGCCTGAGTCGGCGCCAGCCACGCAGGGAATGCACCCTCGTAGTGCTCGATCAGGATCCCGACGAACCGTTCGAACGAGCCGAGGATCGCCCGGTGCAGCATAACCGGGTGTTTACGGCTGTTGTCTTCGGAGACGTATTCGGCTCCCAGACGGATCGGCAGGTTAAAATCGAGCTGCAGGGTACCACACTGCCAGACGCGGCCAAGGCAATCTTTCAGCGAGAACTCGATCTTCGGACCGTAGAACGCGCCCTCACCCGGCTGCAGGTCGTACGCAAGCCCCGCACTGTCCAGCGCTGCGGCCAATGCCGCTTCGGCGCGATCCCACAGCTCGTCGGAGCCGACGCGCTTTTCCGGACGAGTGGACAGTTTCATCTCAACTTCGGTGAAGCCGAAATCGCGATAAACGTCCATGGTCAGTTTGATGAACGCTGCGGATTCGGCCTGCATCTGCTCTTCAGTGCAGAAGATGTGGGCGTCGTCCTGGGTGAAGCCACGCACACGCATGATGCCGTGCAGCGCACCCGACGGCTCGTTACGGTGACAGGCACCAAACTCGGCCAGGCGCATCGGCAACTCGCGGTAGCTCTTCAGGCCCTGGTTGAACACCTGCACGTGGCATGGGCAGTTCATTGGCTTGATGGCGTAATCGCGGTTTTCCGACTGGGTGGTGAACATGTTGTCGGCGTAGTTGGCCCAGTGCCCGGATTTCTCCCACAGGCTGCGGTCAACGACCTGGGGAGTCTTGATCTCCAGGTAGCCGTTTTCGCGCTGAACCTTGCGCATGTACTGCTCGAGTACCTGGTACAGGGTCCAGCCGTTGGGGTGCCAGAACACCATGCCCGGCGCTTCTTCCTGGAGGTGGAACAGGTTCAGGCGCTTGCCGATCTTGCGATGGTCGCGTTTTTCGGCTTCTTCGATGCGCTGGATGTAGGCTGCCAGCTGCTTCTTGTCAGCCCAGGCAGTGCCGTAGATCCGCTGCAGTTGCTCGTTCTTCGCGTCGCCACGCCAGTAGGCGCCGGACAGCTTGGTCAGCTTGAAGGACTTGAGGAAGCGTGTGTTCGGCACGTGCGGGCCACGGCACATGTCGACGTATTCTTCGTGGTAGTACAGGCCCATGGCCTGCTCGTCCGGCATGTCTTCCACCAGGCGCAGCTTGTAGTCTTCGCCACGGGCGGTGAACACGTCGATCACTTCGGCGCGCGGCGTGACTTTCTTGATCACGTCGTAATCTTTTTCGATCAGCGCGTGCATGCGTTGTTCGATGGCGGCCAGATCGTCCGGGGTGAAAGGACGCTCGTAGGCGATGTCGTAATAGAAGCCTTCGTCGATGACCGGGCCGATTACCATCTTCGCGGTTGGATACAGCTGCTTGACCGCGTGGCCAATCAAGTGAGCGCAAGAGTGGCGAATGATCTCCAGGCCCTCTTGGTCCTTGGGCGTGATGATTTGCAGGCTGGCGTCGCTGGTGATCAGGTCGCTGGCGTCAACCAGCTTGCCGTCAACCTTGCCGGCAACGGTGGCCTTGGCCAGGCCTGCACCAATGGATGCGGCGACCTCGGCTACGGAAACCGAATGATCGAATGAACGTTGACTGCCGTCGGGAAGAGTAATAGTTGGCATGGCGCCTCCTCTCCTAGTGGTGACCCCTACCAAAGGTCACGTGGGTTGGGATGAGCCAGTACAAGATCCAACACCAGGCCGTTCAGTGATGAACGCCTGCCTTACAGCGGCAGGAGCCTTTCGGCCAACCGATAATCGAACCAGAGTGACTGGAGTGAGCTAAAAAGAACATGGCAAGGCGGCAATTGGCGCGCCTGGAAATAGCCAAGCGCAAGATCCTAGCACAGATGAACGGTCATCGCGGGGCTGCTATCTTGCGTAAAGACAAATTCCAGCCTTTATAGCTGCAAAAGTGAACTTGAGCTGTACGCAATGCCTCAAACCCACTGAGAATCGCCGTTCGTCCTCGACCCAAAGGAGCATCCTCATGATGCGTTTTACCTCCACCCTCGCTCTCGCCGCTTCCCTGACCCTCCTTTCCCTCGGCGCGCAGGCAGCAGCCCCGTCGAACTGGCCAGCCGGTGCCCGTGACAGCTTCGTCAGCGATTGCAGCGCAGCCGCCAGCCAGAACGTGGACGCCAAAACTGCCAAAGCCCACTGCGAATGTGGCGCTGACAAGATCAACGCCGAATTGAGCACTGCGGAAATCAAAGAGCTCATGACCAACCAGAACGCCAGCCCGGAGCTGAAAAACAAGGCAGTCGCGGCTATTTCGTCCTGCAAAGTCGTGAAGAAAAAGTAAGATTTGCCGCTGATCTCACGGCTTTTTTGGCGGTAAAACGGGCTTAAAACTGCCGTTTCTCACAAATTACGCAGCTTTTACGGCTTTTTTTACCAGTTGATATTTCGAGCCAAAGCCCCGTAGATCGGGGCTTTCAGCCGGATCAGGCACTAAACGCAACGCTATTGATTAGCAAACAATGCCTTGGGGGGGCTCCCAAGCCGAACATTTCGACTATGATAGCCCGGTGTGCCCAGTTGGCCTGAGCAGCACAGCACTACTGAAAATATATGTTTCTTGGAGATACACCATGTCTAATCGCCAAACCGGCACCGTTAAATGGTTCAACGATGAAAAAGGCTTCGGCTTCATCACTCCTCAAGGTGGCGGTGACGACCTGTTCGTACACTTCAAAGCTATCGAAAGCGACGGTTTCAAAAGCCTGAAAGAAGGCCAAACCGTTTCCTTCGTGGCTGAGAAAGGCCAAAAGGGTATGCAAGCTGCACAGGTTCGCGGCGAGTAATTCTCCGCTGAGCTAAAAAAACCCCGTCCATGTGACGGGGTTTTTTATGGGCGCTGCAAAAGCCTTGAAAGACCTAGCCGCAATTGACTCGCGTGATCACCAGGTTGTCATCGGTGTTCAGGTTCAGGCGGTCGGAACGGTATTCCAGCGTGATCATGTCGTTAGGCTTGAGGATCCGTGCGTTCTGCGCACCGGCGCGGGTACGCGCCTGCTCCAGCAATTGGGGCGAAGCTTTCTGGCCGATGGTGAATTCGGCGGCCTTCGACTCACAGCGGCTATGACCGGTATCGGCCACGGCGGCGTCTTTGGCTGGCTCAGAGGCACCCGGGGTGCTGCAACCCGCCAACGCGAGTGCTGCCAACAAAGTACCGAATGATGCGAGCTTCCAAGGCATGAAGCCTCCTATGATAAAAAATGGACAGAGATCGTGCGACAGCGATTGGGCGGATTGGTTTCAAGACGTAAACCGCCGCAGGGCAAGTCTGCCTGACTCTCGGCAGGCATTCGCCCGGTCAATCGTGACCAGATATGAACGAAATCAGTAGATGTCGATGTAGTCAGACGCCGGCTTCGGCCAGTTTTCCTTCAGTGCATTGAAGATCTGCGTCACCCAGACTTCGTCGCTGGCGGCCACATTCCCTACGTATCCGGAGCCCTTGGCCCAGGTCTCCAGGCGAAACAGCAGCCCGTCGATGCCCACACCGCCCACCACCTTCCCTGAGGAGATATAGGCGATTCCGGCCTGGGTCACCCGCAGTTGGGCATGTTCGTCGTCATTAGCACTGGCGAGAAGCTGGCGCACATTCGCCAGCGTCAGGTTCTCGGGGGTGTTCAAGTCGATCTGCACGCGGTGTTCCCCGGCAATTAAACAGGCGGCCAGTGTCGCACAGGGCGACCGTCATTCCGAATCGCCTCATGCCTAAGTATCAGTGCCAAATACGATGCAAAATGGTTAACTGGGCCGGTAAGAACCGCGTTCCAGCGCACTGCCCAGTACTTTCAGCCCCGCGAGACAGTCATGACCACCGTAACGCTCCAAGCCGACATCAAAGCCAAGTGGCCCCAAGGACAGAGCTCCTACAGCCCCGGAAGCCCGGAGGAATTGGCGATCATTGGTATCGACCTGCTGGTCAAGGAGCTGGGTACACAAGCGGCGCAAGCGTTCATCGGCCAGATATTCGAGAAATACCCGGCCGACCACATGGGGGCACACAACCCCGAGCGCGAATAAGAACCGGCCGGCGAACGCCGACCGGTCAACACCTTACTTCAGACGCGCCAGGCGCTCGGTCAACAGATCGAAGAAGCCTTGGGCATCACCGTTCTCCACCCAGAACGCGTTCTTCGGTTGCTTCAGGCCGTCGTACCAGTCGACGATGGTTTGGCCGAAGGTCGGACCTTCCCGGCTGTCCACTACCACGTTGACTTCACGGCCGGTGAACAGTGAAGGCTTGAGCAGGTAAGCGACAACGGTCGCGTCATGCACCGGGCCGCCTGGAATACCGTAGTGCTCCATGTCGCCCTTGACGTATTCATTGAGAATATCGCTAACAACCTTGCTTGCGTTGTTCTTGAGGTCGGCGATCCCTTTCAGGCGGGCTTCGCTGGTCAGTACCTTGTGGGTCACGTCCAACGGCAGGTAGGTCAGCTTGACGCCGCTCTTGAGCACGATCTCGGCCGCCACGGGGTCGGCAAACAGGTTGAACTCCGCCACCGGCGTAATATTGCCGCCGTTGAAGTGCGCGCCCCCCATCACCACCACTTCCTTGATGCCCTGGGTGATTTCCGGTGCCTGGGTCAGCGCCAGCGCCAGGTTGGTCTGCGGGCCGAGCATGGCGATGGTGATGCTGTGAGGCTTGGCGGTGCTCAGGGTCTTGATCAGGTAGTCGACGGCATTGCCTTCAGCCAAGCCCTTTTTAGGCTCATGCACGGTGACACCGGAAATACCTTCCTTGCCATGGATGTTCTCGGCGTAGATCGGCGTGCGCAGCAGCGGCGCTGGCGCACCGGCGTACACCGGGATGTCCTCGCGCCCTGCCCATTCGCGGGCCAGGCGGGCGTTGCGGGAGGTCTTGTCCAGGCGCACGTTACCGGCGACGGTGGTCAACGCACGGATGCTCAGTTCATCCGGCGAAGCCATCGCGAACAGCAGCGCCACCACATCATCAGCACCGGGATCGGTGTCGATGATCAGGTCGATTTTTTCCGCCGCATGGGCGCTTGCAGCAGTGAGTGCGGACAAAAGCAGAACACTCCGAAACAGGTTTTTCAGGGTTGGGAGACCACGTTGCATAAAACACTCCTTGTCGTTGAGAACGTTAGAACGTTACGCCGGACACCAGCGCGATATTGCAGTAAGGCTGGCATTCGCCGGTGCGCACCACGGCGCGCGCCTTGCGGCTGAGCTGTTTGAATTCTTCATGGCTGACCAGGCGCCGCTCACCCAGGGCCGCTTCGTCGCTGAGCGTATTAAGCTCGTTCAGCGCCGGCGGCTGCTTGAGCAGGATTTCTTCGGCCAGCACATGGCTTTCCACTTGCATCTCGCTGAGCACGATGCGCAAGGTGCTGATGAAATCCGGGATGCCCTGGGTCAACGCCAGGTCAATCAACTCGACGCCCGGCGGCACTGGCAGGCCAGCGTCGCCGATCACTAGGATGTCACCGTGTCCGAGTGAGGCGATGACACGCGACAGGGCGATATTGAGCAGAGGTGTCTTTTTCATGAGGGCACAAAACCTTGTACGTCGTGCAGCGTTGGAATAGAGGGTTGCGCGCCGGCGCGGGTGACCGACAGTGCCGCAGCGACCTGGCCAAAACGAATGGCCTCGGCCTCGCTTTTGCCATTGGCAAGTGCCGCAGCAAAGCCACCGACGAAGGTATCGCCCGCTGCGGTGGTGTCGACCGCCTTGACCTTCGGCGCCAGCAGGTGCTCAAAGCCCTGGCCGTCAGTAAACAGCGCGCCCTGAGCCCCCAGGGTGATGATGACTTTGCCGGCGCCCGCCTGGATCAGGTGGTTTGCCGCTGCCTTGGCGCTGTCAATGGAGTCGACCGTCACACCGCTCAGTGCGGTGGCTTCGCTTTCATTCGGGATCAGGTAGTCGATCGAGGCATACCATTCAGCGGGCAACGGAGCGCTGGCCGGAGCCGGGTTAAGGATCACCGTCTTGCCCAGTTCACGACCGCGCTTGAGGGCATAACCCACCGTATTCATCGGCACTTCCAGTTGGCAGACGATCACGTCAGCCGCTTGCAGCACCGCATCGAACGCCTGCAACGAGGCTGGCGTCAGTTCGCCGTTACTGCCCGCCACGATCACAATCGCATTCTGGCTGCTGTCATCGACCACGATGAGGGCCACGCCACTGGAGCCGTCTACGGTACTGACGGCTTGGCAATCGATGCCCTCCACCTGCAACGCATCACGCAATTGCGTGCCATAGGCATCGGTACCGACACAGCCAATCATCGACACATCGGCCCCCAGGCGTGCCGACGCTACCGCCTGGTTCGCGCCCTTGCCGCCTGGCACGGTGGAGAACGTCTGGCCGATCAAGGTCTCACCGGCACGCGGCAACCGGCTGGCGCGGGTCACCAGGTCCATGTTCAAGCTGCCTACTACCACTACTTTTGCTGGCATACATCAGTACTCATCAATTCGGTTCAGCGGTATTGGGCGAACGTACCGGCGACGGGCGCCGTCGACTCACGCAACACGATGCTCGGCGTCACGATGCGTTGATCGATCGGCAGTTGGGGTGTCGCAATTCTACGCAGTAACAGCTCGGCCGCCGTCTCGCCCAGTTGCACGATCGACTGCCCGACCGTGGTCAACGCCGGGTAGACGTAACGGCCCATTTGAATGTCATCGAAACCGATCACCGACAGCTCACCCGGCACCCGGATATTGCGCTCGGCTGCCGCGCGCAATACGCCGAAACCTATCATGTCGTTGCTGGCAAAAATCGCGCTGGGCGGGTTGTTCGCCAGTAACTGCACGGCGGCGGCATAACCGCCCGTACTGGTGAAATCGCTTTCCTGGGTGCGATTGGCCGCCACTGCCACGCCCGCCTCTTGCAGCGCACGGTGATACCCCGCCAGACGCATTTGCGCGACACGGGTATGGGCAGGACCGCCGATGCAAGCGATGTCACGGTGGCCCAGTTCGAGCAAGTGCCGGGTCGCCAGGTAGGCGCCCTCCTCGTGATCGATACGTACCAAGTCCACGTCTATGCCATCCAGCGCCCGGTCGACAATGACCATGGGCGTGCGCACCGCGCTCAAGCCGGCGGCCAGGCCACTGTCGTCGCCGCCAACCGAGGTCACGATCAAGCCGTCGATGCGCTTCTCCAGCAACACGCGCAAATAGCTGCGTTGCTTTTCCGCGTTATCGTCGGAGTTGCAGAGGATCACACAGTAACCGTTACGCTCGCAGTAATCCTCGATACCACGCGCCAACTCCGCAAAATACGGGTTGAGGCTGTTGGGCACCAGCAAGCCGATGGTGGCCGTGGTCTTCGCCTTGAGCGAACGTGCGACGGCACTGGGCACGTAGTCGAGCTGCTTGATCGCGGCTTCGACCTTGATGCGTACCGGCTCGCTGACCGGCCGTGTCTTGTTCACCACATGCGACACCGTCGTGTAGGAAATACCTGCAAGCGCTGCCACATCCTTGATCGTTGCCATGGCTCAGCCTCGCCGACTGGCGCGTTGGCTGCGGTAGGTATCGAGGACCACGGCAATCACGATCACGGCACCCGTGATGATGCGTTTCGTAGGTTCCGTGGCACCGATCTGCGCCAGGCCAGCGGCCAATACCGAAATAATCAACACACCAAAAAAGGTACTGATCACCGAACCGCGCCCGCCCATCAGGCTGGTACCGCCGATCACCACGGCCGCAATCACTTGCAGCTCCAGGCCTGAACCGGCGTTCGGGTCCGCCGCTTCCAGGCGCGAAATCTGGAACAACGCCGCCACACCGGCCAGCAGGCCCATGAGGCTGAACACCAGGATCTTGTACGGTTTGGGGTTGATGCCCGCCAGGCGCACGGCCTCTTCATTGGTGCCGATACCGATCAGGTAACGACCAAACACCGTACGCGTCAGTACAAGCTGCGCGGCGATGATCACCAGCAAGGCAATGATGAATGACGGCGAGATACCAAAGGCAATCGGGTTGGACAGCCAGGCAAACGAATCACCGATATAAGCGGTGCGCGAGCCGGTCATCTGGTACGCCACGCCACGGGCCATTTCCAGCACGCCGAGGGATACGATAAACGACGGGATGCGCCAGGCCACGGTGATCGAGCCGGTGATGGTTCCGGCCAATGCGGCACAGCCCATGCCCAGCACCGCAGCCGGTAGCACGCTCCACCCCCAGCTGAGAATCGCCACGCTGACCGCTGATGCCGCCAGTGCCAGCACCGAGCCCACCGACAGGTCAATACCGCCGATGATCAGGATGAAGGTCATGCCCACCGCCAACACCATCAGGTCCGGAATCTGGTTGGCCAGGGTGCTGAAGGTGTCATAGGACAGGAAGTGATCGCTGAGCACCGAGAACAGCGCAATCATCGCCAGCAAGGCGCCGGCCAGGCCCAGGTAAGTGCCCAGGCCGTAGAAGTTGCCGCCCGTTTTACCGGGGGAAGTTGTGGTTTTCATGGGGTATCCCTAAGCACTGCGTCGTTGAGCAGCGCATCACGTTTCTGATAGCCGGCGAAGGCGGCGGCGAGCAATTCGTCCTGGGTCCAGCTGTCGCGCTCGAA
This sequence comes from Pseudomonas marginalis, assembly GCF_001645105.1. Classification (GTDB taxonomy): domain Bacteria; phylum Pseudomonadota; class Gammaproteobacteria; order Pseudomonadales; family Pseudomonadaceae; genus Aquipseudomonas; species Aquipseudomonas petroselini. The sequence goes on along the minus strand of NZ_LKEG01000035.1, from coordinate 84,473 downwards.
CGCCTCGATCAAGCGCCCGGCGGACAACACACCGATGCGGTCGCAGATCAGCATGAGCTCACGCAGATCGCTGGACACCACCACCAGTGCTTTGCCTTGACGGGTCAATTCGCCCAGCAAGGCATAAATATCGAATTTGGCACCGACGTCGATGCCGCGGGTGGGTTCGTCGAACAGCATCACCGAGCAGTCGCGCTCCAGCCAGCGGCCAATCACCACCTTTTGCTGGTTGCCGCCGGACAGTTCCGACACCAACTGCGCCGGACTGGAACTGCGGATGCGCATGGCATCGATCTGACGCTTGGCCAACGCCGTTTCGTCGCGGCTGTTGACCACGCCGCCGCCGGAGATTTCCGGCATGTTGCCCAGGGCAATGTTGGCGCTGATGGACTGAGTCAGCAACAGGCCCTCACCCTTGCGGTCCTCGGTGATCAGGGCAATGCCATGACCCACCGCGTCCACGGGCGAGCGAATGCTCACCACCTGGGCGGGCGAGCCGAGCGCCACAGTACCGCTATCGGCCAGGTCGGCGCCGAAGATCAGACGCAGCAATTCAGTGCGCCCGGCGCCGATCAGGCCGGAGATACCGTAGATCTCGCCCGCGCGCACTTCAAAGGACACGTCGCGGACCTTGTCCGAGCGCGTCAGGCCTTTCACCGTCAGGGCTGGCCCACCGATGGTGCGCGGGCCCAGGTCAATGTGCTCGCCCAGCTCACGACCGACCATCAAGGTGACCAGTTGCTCGCTGTTGTAGTTGGCCATCGGCTCGACGCAGACCAGCTTGCCGTCGCGCAATACCGCAATGCGTTGGGCGACACGGGCCAGCTCTTCCAGCCGGTGCGAAATATAAATAATCGCCACGCCCCGGGCCTGCAGGCGGGTGATTTGTTCAAACAGCATCTCGACTTCACGCGCCGTGAGCATGGCCGTGGGCTCATCGAGGATGAGTACGTGGCAATCGCCGATCAGGTTGCGGGCGATCTCGACCATCTGCTGATGGCCAATCCCCAGGCTGCCAACCAAGGTATCGGGGTCGATGGCGTCCAGGCCAACCTGGGCCATGGCCTCGATCGCAGCCTTGCGCAATTGTTTGCGGCTGATCCAGCCACAATGGCTGGGCAGGTTATCCAGGAAAAGGTTTTCGGCGACGGTCAGCGTCGGCAGCAGGTTGAGCTCCTGCATGACCATGCGCACGCCCAGCTCTTCGGCCTGGGTACGGCTGCCCGGCGTGTAGGCCTGGCCATTGAACTGCATGTGCCCGGTGGTCGGGGTGACCAGGCCGCCGATGATCTTCGACAAGGTACTTTTGCCTGCGCCGTTCTCACCGGTCAGCGCCAGCACTTCCCCGCGGTTGAGCGTCAGGGTGATGTCGGACAGAACCGGTTGGGCATAGGTCTTGCCGATACCGCTGACCGAGAGGACAGCGTTCGGGGCGGAAGATGACATAGGAAAATCTCCAGGCGCCCGCTCAGGACGAGCGGACGCTGTTGGGTGCTGCCAGGATTACTTCTTGAGGACGAGTTCGACCGGGGTTTCGATCACGCCATCCTTGGAGTCGACTTTCTCACCCTTGACCAACTTGAGCGCGTTCTGGATACCGAACACGGCTTGCTGGGCAGCAGCCTGGTCAGCGGTTGCCAGTACACGGCCGTCCTGCAGCATCGGCTTGATGGCTTCGATATTGTCGTAACCCACGACCAACACCTTGCCGGCCTTGCCTGCCGCACGTACGGCGGAGACAGCGCCCAGGGCCATGTTGTCGTTACCGGCCAACAGGGCCTTGAGGTCCGGGTACTCGCTCAGCATGGCGGACGCCACTTTCTGGCCCTGGTCGATTTCCCAGTTGCCGGATTGGGTGGAGACAATCTTCATGCCGGCAGCATCCATCGCATCCTTGAAGCCTGCGGTACGTTGCTGGGCGTTGGTGGTGGTCGGTACACCTTCAATGATGCCGACCTTGTCACCCGAGGCCAGTTGCTTGGCCAGGTAGTCGCCCACCAGCCTGGAGCCTTTGCGGTTGTCCGGGCCTACGAACGGAATATTGAGGTTTTTGCTTTTGAGCACGTCCGGGTCCAGGCGGTTGTCGATGTTGACGACCTTGATACCGGCATCCGAAGCCTTCTTCAGCACGGTCACCAACGCCTTGGAGTCGGCGGGCGCGATGACGATAGCGTTGACCTTGGAGAGGATCATCTGGTTGACGATGTCGATCTGCGCGCTGGTGTCGGTTTCGTTCTTGATCCCGTTGGTGATCATGTCGAAATCGGCGGCGTGATCTTTCTGATAGGCCTTGGCGCCATCTTGCATGGTCACGAAAAATTCGTTGGCGAGGGACTTCATCACCAGGCCGACCTTGGGTTTGGCGGCGGCGTCATCAGCAAATGCAGAGGAAAGAGGTAAAGCGGCGGATGCGGCAGCAAGCACAGCGACAGCGAGAAGACGTCCAGCAAATGGCAGCTTCATGGGTTCACTCCGATCTTATGATTATTGTGAGCAACGCTTGCACCGAAGAGCGCTTCGGCAGCCGTCCCACCTGGGCGGCTGATACGAGCTGTCACGATACTCCAGGAGTGTTCCGTGAAACATCTCGCAAACGTTTGCGTTATTCAAACTATGAGAACCTTGTCGAGATTTGTCAACGGTTGAAAACAGCCTTTCATCCAAGCCATCGAGCCCCGCCCTCTCGCCCTGCAAAGGCAGCCGCTAAACATCGCGCGCGCCCGGTCGTTCTCTAAAACGACAGGCTGTACGTGGCACTCACGCCTTAGCCGAGTGCGCACCGTCCACTTTTTCGGACAACCGAACGCGAGGCAGTCCGATGTTCGGAAAGCCGGACGCCTACTGGCGCTGTCGCCACAAAACATCAATATAATCTGTTTTAAATCAATAAGTTGTTTTATATCCGCGAACACAATCAGCCTGGTACAGATCCTGCTCTACCCCATCACCTCGTGGCATTCAGAACCGCCCGGGTGTTCTAGATGAACCTGCTACAGCACTCATCAAAAACCAGAGAGAAAAATAATGAAATCTGCACTGAAGACTTTTGTTCCGGGCGCGTTAGCCCTGCTGCTGCTGTTCCCCGTTGCCGCCCAGGCAAAGGAAGCTGAAACCAAGACCAAACTGTCCAACGTGGTGATCCTCGCCACCGGCGGCACCATTGCCGGCGCCGGCGCCAGCGCGGCCAACAGTGCCACCTACCAAGCGGCCAAAGTCGGCATCGAGCAATTGATTGCCGGTGTTCCTGAGCTTAGCCAGATCGCCAACGTGCGTGGCGAGCAAGTGATGCAAATTGCATCCGAAAGCATCAACAATGAAAACCTGCTGCAACTGGGTCGCCGCGTCGCCGAACTGGCCGACAGCAAGGATGTGGACGGCATCGTGATCACCCACGGTACCGACACCCTGGAAGAAACCGCCTACTTCCTGAACCTGGTGGAGAAGACCGACAAGCCAATCGTGGTGGTCGGCTCCATGCGCCCAGGCACTGCCATGTCGGCGGACGGCATGCTCAACCTGTACAACGCCGTGGCTGTGGCCGGTAGCAAAGATGCGCGCGGCAAGGGCGTGCTGGTCACCATGAATGACGAGATCCAGTCGGGTCGCGACGTCAGCAAGATGATCAATATCAAGACCGAAGCGTTCAAGAGCCCATGGGGTCCGCTGGGCATGGTGGTTGAGGGCAAATCCTACTGGTTCCGCCTGCCGGCCAAGCGTCACACCATGGATTCGGAGTTCGACATCAAGAACATCAAGAGCCTGCCTGATGTTGAGATCGCCTATGGCTACGGCAACGTGAGCGACACGGCCTATAAGGCCCTGGCTCAAGCGGGCGCCAAAGCCATCATCCACGCCGGTACCGGCAACGGCTCCGTTTCTTCCAAAGTCGTACCCGCCCTGGTGGAACTGCGTAAGCAAGGTGTACAAATCATTCGTTCTTCCCACGTCAATGCCGGCGGCATGGTATTGCGCAATGCCGAGCAGCCTGACGACAAATACGATTGGGTGGCTGCCCTCGACCTGAACCCACAGAAAGCCCGCATCCTGGCAATGGTCGCCCTGACCAAGACCCAGGACAGCAAAGAGTTGCAACGGATGTTCTGGGAATATTGATTCCCGGTGACACCTTGGCAGGGGCGGTTTACCCGCCCCTGCTTCCTCGCAAAAAACCCTCGATACATACACTTTCGCCCTACATAAAATTGCCTGATCTGCTGTCAGACGAACTCCTTGAAGTTTAAGCAGTTGCGAAATCGCCTACAGTTAAATACTGTATGTGCGTACAGCAAACTAAGGAACACTCCGTGGCAAAGTCCTCTTCCGCAGTGCCAACCCCGCCCGATGCCTACCAACGCCTGGCAATCCGTGTGCAAAAGATCATCAATTCGACCAACGCCCAGAAAGCCAAGGCGGCGTTGATCTTCCGCTTGCCGGATGAGCCAGAGGATGAGTGGGCGCGTTTGCTGGAGGAAATCGCGGAGAACGACAACGTCACCCTCGCCTATCGGGACGACGGTGGTGTGCAAATTTTCTGGGTTGTACCGAAGGAAGATTGATTCAATGAGTGTCCGTTTTATCGCGGTGTGCTGCCTGTTTTTCGCCGTCACCGCCCACGCCCAGGCCCCCCGAACGTTCAGCGAAGCCAAGAAAGTCGCCTGGAAGCTTTACGCCCCACAATCCACCGAGTTCTATTGCGGCTGTAAATACACCGGCAACCGCGTGGACTTGAAAGCCTGTGGCTACGTCCCGCGCAAAAACGCCAGCCGCGCCGCGCGCATCGAATGGGAGCATATCGTTCCAGCCTGGCAGATCGGGCATCAGCGCCAGTGCTGGCAGGACGGTGGGCGCAAAAACTGCACGCGCCACGATGACGTGTTCAAGCGTGCCGAAGCCGACCTGCACAACCTGGTGCCAAGCATCGGCGAAGTTTATCCGAGAGAGAACCGTTTTTAAGGAAACGTTGACACGCTCTTCTAGGCACGTTGACAGCACCATAACCTGCTGATTAGCCTAGCTTTATGAAGCAACTCATGCTTCGGGGCTATGGGTGCGATGCGATGAAGATAAAATTTGTGAAAGACATCGCTTGGTCAGGCGGCCCCCTCAATACCTATGCCGTTCTCGAGGATGGGCCGATCACAGAAGAGAGCATCGTCCCAGCCCCAAGTCTTTATCTAATACACCTAGCCCAAGATGGGCAGCTACCCAACTCCATCCGCTCCTGTGCATATGACCTTCGAAGCTTCTTCGAAGCCCTGCGCGTTCATGAGCAAGATTGGAGACGCCTCACAGATCTCGACATGTCAGGCTATCTGTACGGCCACTTGAAAACGACCAAATCGTGCACTGACAAGACAATCGAGCGCCACATTTCCACCATCAAAGCATTCTATGCATACGCCTGGCAGATTGGGATGCTCGATGCTCCGGCATCCTTCACCTACCTGTACCTTTCGACGGAGCAGAAGGTTCAAGGGGACGGCAAGAAAAAAGTCAACTTTGACCTCTACAGTAAGTACATCCAGAAAGACATCCTCAGCAGCCTGCTGGGCAACATCAAAGCCAAATCCCCTTTCGAAAAGGAGCGGGACGAACTGGTTCTTCACCTCGGATACTATTGTGGACTTCGCTGTGCCGAAGTCACCGATCCTCGAAATCTGCAAACGGCTGATTTGAGGAGACGCATTGCTCTGGCTGAGCAGAGCGGTGATAAGACCATAACACTGCCTATCATCGGGAAGGGAGATAAGCTCCGGCAGGTTGACTGCCCTCCTAAAGCTCTCAAAAAGATCAAGGCCTTCCTGGAAGGTCGACGCAGGACGGAAAAAATTGCGGATGGATCGTTGATTTGCAGTAGGAATGGCGCTTCATTATTCGAAGGACACGCCTCTAATATTTTCAAGTCAGCAAGAGTCTTAGCTAGCACAAAAATCGAGAGCGTGATATCCGAACTTCACGCCAAAGACCCGCATCTGCACTTTGTGACCAAACCAAACTTTCTCAAGTTGACCTTCCATGCGCTGAGACACACATACGCGACCAATCTCGTTGACTTCTGCTACAAACACGGGTACGACCCTTGGCAGTATGTTCCAGAACAAATGGGACACGAAGATGAGGCAACTACTAAAGACTATGTGGTTTTCGATGGTAAACTTCACCGTCGTGAAAAAATAAGGCAAGCGCTAAACGATGACCTCGCTGACTGATACTTCTGAAGCCGCAACCGAAACTCCTGCGACTTTGTCTTCGCTAGCCCCTACCCCAATTTTCAACTTCAGTCCATCGGACACTTTCGCCATCGTTGCGATGCAAGTGGCAAAGGGTAAAAAAATTGAGCACCGCCGCGTAGAAATACCAGAACAGTTCCACGCCTGTCCAATCTTTCGCGCCCTATTGCAATATTTCAACAGCGGCGAATGCAAAAACAATTCGCACACAGACGCATATCATAGAATACTGAGATTCAATAGCCTTGCGGAATGGGCTGCAATCGAGTATCCGGATGCGAAAGTATTACCGCCTGCAGTTATGCAGGATTTTGCGCATCATTTGCGTACGGTAAAAAACTCTAAGCTGAATACCATTTGCGTTTACATGTCGGTATACCGTACAGCCTTCGATAATTTTCTAGACAACGCTTATGGCAATCCAGCTTTAGCCGAAGCGGCTGCAGCTGTGCGTGAAGCTATTGTTTACATTCCGTCTGTTTCAAACCGCGCAGGTCAAGCAACTCCAAGCTTAGGTCAAATTACTAATCAGCCTGAGAAAGACGAATTGAAGATCGTGAGGTCGACGATCCATTTTTGCTGCCGCTTTCTCCACGAGATGAATGAGCAGCGTCTGGAATTGCTCGGCGATGAAAATGTCATGCGCCAACTTGCCATTATGCTTAATGAATGTGATGGCGATTACGAAAAACTCAGATACAGCACCACCAAGACAACCCGCAGCACTGTCTATAAAGCTATTGCTGGTGCAATTTTGGAAAGCGGCAACCTCCGCCTGAAGGAGCGACTTCTCCATAATCGTACGGAATTCAGCTACGATCAAATCGAATACAACTCGGGCCTGACAATTGAGGAGGCGAATCGTCTGATCAAATCGGGCCTTCGTGTAACCGGGGCATTGGACATATACCCCGAGAATAACGCTCACAAGTTGCATTTTAATAACATCGACTACCTGTATCTTATAAAACATACGCCCTGCGAAGAGGTTGCATTCGCATGGCTCCTAGCCACGGATAGGGTGCAACTATCTGGCATCACGGATATGCGACAAGGTGATTTGAGAATTACCCCAAGCGTCGCCTCGCCTATTTACACTAAGAATCGGAGCGAACAGTCAATTCGCGATGTACCGATGCATTACTCAAAGTCTATGCAATATCACGCTTATGCTGTATTTGATGAATTGAAGGCCAGCTTCTATAGGCGCTTCCCTGAAACTGGCGATTTTATGTTCAATCTGCCAGTAACAGGCAACCTTCAGGGCGTCGACAGCGTTCTGTATAGACCCTTGGTAATGGCCGCTTTCCCACAGACACTACAATATCAGTGCTTATACAAAGAAGATTCTGAGATAGAGACTTTCGCGGATATCGTGCGCCGTGTTGCCATGAACAACCGCCCTATCTGGGACAATAAAAAGCGGCGACATGAAAATGCTGCGCTGGGTATCACCGGCGAGAATCCTACCCCTGCTAAGCGACAGACAATCAGCATCACTGCAATCGCGCAATCGCGCGCAATCCTAGACACTGATGGTGGCAATCCGGAAAACGAGGCGTTTGAAAAGTATTCCCAAGAGGTTGTCGGCGCTGATGCGACCGCCCACTCCCCTGGAGTAAAACAGGTTGTATATTTGAATTCCAGCGAGACTAAATATCGCCTGAATAAGAGAGCATTGTTCGCAACGAACGTCGGACACCTTATGGTAGAAGATGCGCGCAAGGTACAAGCAGCTATTCGCGACGAAGCCCTGATTAGCATCACAGATCTAAAGGTAATGCTTGGTTGGGCGCAAGAAAAAGACGATACCAGCGAAATGGAAGAGTTTGACGCATTGTTGCTTTCTGCTCAACGTGCCGGCTATACGATTTCGCCTTTTGGACAACTTGAAAAAGATAGCAAGACTTTCATCATTACGAATGCCATTACTGCTGCATTGCTTATGGGTTACCGAGATGAATGCATCAACCAGATGAAGAATCTCTCCGTTGAGGATGAGTTAAAAGCTTTCTCAATCGCGATGCAGGCTGCATATACGGAAGAGGCGCTTGAAAAATTTGACATCAAAACCATTGCCGAAGGAACGGAGATGCTGAAAAAATATACCTTCCCTACTCCGGTCATCAGGTAAATAGCTATGGACACTATTGAGACTAACGCGCTCATGTCACCTCTAGTCACGATGGCGGCAGAAGACCCTGAAAAACAAAATAAATATGGTGATGAATTATTTCAAATTCAGGATCCCATATCTGGATTGTTTTACACGGCCAGCTTTGCGTGGAATTGTTCCATGGCGAAAAGGCTATATGCACAGATGTTCTTCATGGCGGGTGAAATTTCGCGGGGTTACGCAGACGACAAAGGGCGTATTGTTGTAAGTAGCCTTTCAAGCGCGCGACAAGAACTTGCCTACCTGCGTGGGATTTGTGAGTATTGGGAAGTTCATTTTCCAGATCGGCCTCTCCAGTCACTTTCCAGACTCGAGATACAAATGATGCTCCGATCTTTCATGGTAAGAAAGGAAAACAATGAAATCGGAGATCAGATTCTAGGCGTTTCGATGCTTACGATGATTTGTCGGATCTTGGACAAAACAAATAACCTCCTGCATTCAGGGAACCTTGTTGACGGTGTAGTGCACCGAATGACCGGCCCGTTCAAAAAAAGCACAATGGAGCCTTTGCTCCAAGAGCTCGAAGTCGATTACGCGACGTGGAGTAAGGGAGGGAGTTACGGTTCTATTCCCATGACCTGCGCTTCGTTGATGCTTGCTGAAGCCATTACCCAAATAGAATCAGATGAAGCGAAAATCGCTTCGATCTTTTTCACACAATGGCGCGAAGGAAAAACCACAATTGCAACTTGGTTTGGCGAGAAAGATCGGCTTGCGCTGTATAGACGAATGCAGTCTCCGGACTATGTCTTATCTAGGTTTGAAAGGGGTTGGGCAGCATCTGCGGTAAAGTTTGGAACCGCCATAGATGCGGCAACCAAATCCCATCACACTGCTCTGCCCTGGAAAAATCAATGGGAACTTAGTGAGTTTTGCGCCGAAATTACAAAGGCCGCGCTTGTTGTCATCATTCTGCTGAGCGGATTTCGGATCGTTGAAATCAATGGTATGCGGCTAAAAGACTACAAACAAGAACCAGATGGATCTTGGTGGTTCGTATCTGAAAATCCTAAAACAGAATCAGGATTTGCACATCCCAGGTCTCTGCATGGGCTTGCTGCAGATGCAGCAACGCTTATGAAAAATATTTCAGCCGTTGATACCAATAAGTTTAACCTGCCCTTGCTACACAGAGCTTATAGATCCGAGGCCTTCCAAGTTGCACGGGGCTGGAGTAAATTTAGCGATGAACGTTGGCTAGCGGATGCTGGTTTTACAACCAACGGCTTGAGGAAGTGGTTCAAGGCGTTCTACCAGATCCATGTGGTAGAGAAATATCCTGAAGCCGGCGCAATTCACAGTGAAGTGTCCCCTCACCAAGCGCGTCACACATTCGCCGAATTTGCACTGCGCAGATTCGATGGCAATGTCATGGAAAAGATTCGTGAGCATTTTCGTCATTCTTACGGCTCATTTCATACCCGACGCTATACCCGGGATAAGCTCAGTGAATCCGTTCGGATCAGTATGGAACGCGATTATGCCAAAGAGATAATGGGGCGGATTGCTAATGGCAAGCTGGACGACCGCTTCTATGGGCCGGCAGCAAAACGCATTGATAAGGAAATGGCGGAGATTTCGGTACTCACGGGTGCGGAATTCGATGATCGTTTGAATGAATTGGCGAATGACTTTGTGCGGTTCACCGCGTTTGAGTGGGGCTACTGCGCTTTACGTGGTAACGAACAACATATTGCCAAATGCCACGACGCAAAAACCGGCACCCCTAACGTCGACCAACGCAGCGCGCCAGAAGTCTGTGCGGGCTGCCCACATAGCATGAACAACAACCTGCAGAAGCAGGAGCTTGAGCGTACGGCAATCTCGCATCAGTTCATTGCAGAAAATCACCCCCTCAAGGCAATCGGGAATATGAGCGGTGAAGTCGTTCGTAAAATCGAGCGCAGGCTGGAAGAAAAGGTACTGGTATGAAATTCAGTCTTAGCCAGTATTCCAACGTTGCAGCAGCGCCCGAAGAACCTGAATGGGTTAACTCGACAACGAAGCGAAACCTTTTCCAGCAGGTGTGCAAGGCATTTGAACATATCAAGACATTGATGGAAGCCGGCGACAATCTCGGAATCAAAGACCGAAGGATTGTGGCTCGTAACATTGCCAAGGACAGCGGCGTTCATGACAGCTTGCTGAACAAACGCCGGCAGCCTGAAATCCACGACCTGATTGTACAAAAGAACGCGGAGCTCGAAGAACTGTGGAGCAGTCTCTCAGCGGCCAGATACACCTCAGGAAGAAAGCGTACAAAGAAGGCAATACAGAGTGAGCTTCGCTCTCAAACAGCCGAGATTGAGCGCCTTACCAACCTTCGGCTTGCTGAGGCTCTCACGGGGGCCATATCCAACCAGATGGTTGATAGCCACCGAAGCCTCATAACCACCATCGAATATCTGAAAGCTGAGAATGCCGAGCTTCAGATCCGCAATGGCGAACTAAGCAAGCAGCTTCGTCAGATGATGAAGACGCTCAACAATTTCAAAAGCCAATAGTGATGATTCCGTAGCACCAAGATACCCGAAATAGCTCTATGGTTGTTTACAAGCCTATAGAGCATATAAACATATCAATACAGCTGGAGGGTCTGCATAGCAGCGTCTTGCTCAAAGTGGCCTCCATCGCATCGGAATAACTTCAGGGATGATTGGCGTTTAGGTAATAACGTATAAGCACAACCACGCCCATCAGTCGCAACTGATCGATTTCTGCTCGATAATATGAATGGCGTGACCACATGAAACGCCGACGATCTTGAGCAAGAACTCGCCCCGAAACGTTTTTTCGTCATATCAATATATATCAATCGGCCAGTCCGGATCAAACATACGACTCGTATAGGTAAGCCCTAGGCGCGTTATCCCAACCTTCAATACAGCTGATAATTCAATGCGGATAATCGACTCCGCATAGACGACAGGAGAATAGACATGCGCGTTCCTATCTATCCCGTAGATCTTAATCCCGGCAGCGGGTTTACTAGGATTGCAGAATCGTTAAAGCGCGATTGGCCAGGTGAAAAGGCTATCGAGATCTCCGAGGCGCAGAATCTGCTCGCCAAGTGCTTAGGGTATTCTGATTACCGTCAGGTCAGATCAACAACGCCAGCTGAAGGCGCGGCCTATCCGTCCCTAGCAACCGTGGTAGCCCGCTGCATGAAGACCCTTTCTTCTGAATTGATTGGTGGTGGTCGGGCTAAATTTTTCGACCTCGGTCGACTTCAGGCGCAGGTTACCGATTGGCCATTCTTGCAATTAAGCGTCTACCGTGACCATTACGGCCACTCTGATAATCATGTGGTCAGCCAGGCAGTAAATGCCGAACTAATTGAGGCGTTCTTGTCCGCTCAGAAGACTAGGCCTACCCAAGGCACCACCGAACTCTCCATTGAGAAACTTCAGTCAATGACTGGGCATAAGCCGGCGAACTTGACCTTGGTGTACGCGGAAACTTCGATGGGCGCATGTCTCGATGAATCGTTTGATAGTGACATTCATGATTCAGCTTTCCCTAATGGAGAATCGGTTGAGTGCGGGACATCAACCCATCGGACGCTCCACTGAGCATTTAAAAATCTTTGACTGAGTGCAAAATCGCCCGTTCGCATCTCTGCCCGGGCGACTTCGCATGATGCGCGCAGGGCAAACGCAGCCGTTGCTTACTGATTTGCGCATCGCTCCGTCCCCCAATAGGTACGCAAACAGGTTCAAAACAATTATTCAAAGCTACGGTGGGAATGCCTGGAATTGTATGAGTGTCGACTTCAAACCCGCCGCGTCCCTCCCCTGAATATAAAATTGACGACTTCAAGCCCATGTGTGGGCTTGCACGGACGACAGGCAGCGTAATTTGAAAGCTTGGGGGTATACAATATGCGGCCCTGATTTGTAGTTCGATCAATAATGAAAAAGCTGCTTTACGTATTAGCCCTGTCCTTCACCACCATCAATCCTGCCCTTTCTAATCCCCCCTCCACCTTCTCCGAAGCCAAAGTCATAGCCAAGCAGAAGGTTTATCTAGATCAGGCAAATAGCACTGAAGGCGACCTGTACTGCGGCTGCAAATGGACTTGGGTCGGGAAGTCTGGTGGTCGCATTGACGCTGACTCCTGTGGACTTCAAGCCCGTAAGCAAGAAACCCGCGCGGAGCGTACTGAGTGGGAACACATTGTTCCAGCATGGACTTTTGGCCATCAGCGACAATGCTGGCAGAGCGGTGGACGCGAATACTGCGTCAGCTATGACCCTGTTTTTAAGGCAATGGAAGCCGATCTGTTCAACCTCTACCCTGCGGTTGGAGAGGTCAATGGCGACCGCAGCAATTTCAATTATGGAATGGCTACCCAGGTCGCACCACAGTATGGACAGTGCAAAACCAAAGTCGATTTCGAGCAGCGGACGGCTGAACCCCGAGACGAAGTGAAGGGTTTGGTAGCAAGGACAACCTTCTACATGTTCGACCGGTACAACCTTAATATGTCTCGCCAGCAGCAACAGCTATTAATGGCATGGGACAAGCAATTCCCAGTTACCTCCTGGGAACAGGAGCGAAATAAACGTATCACCGCGATCATGGGGCATCCCAACCCTTTTGTGACTCAAGAACGCAGTTGGACTCAGGGCTATAAGACTGTGGGCGACGGAGTAGCCATCGGCCTTACGGCAAAGTCGGTGCAATCACAAAAACCGACATCGGTTTCCCGCTCCACATCAGTTGGTAGCATCATCGGCAATAGTAAAAGCCATGTTTACCATCTACCTGAAGGTTGCCCAAGCTACGACAAGGTGTCCTCGAAGAACCAAGTAACCTTCGACTCAGAATCCGCTGCTAAATCTGCGGGCTACCGAAAGGCAGGGAACTGTAAATGAAACAGCAGACTGAATGACCACGACAAACGAATACACTGCCCCGTTCCTACAATCCGGCGACACGGCAGTTCTCTTCGACGGCACATGCAAGCTCTGCAACGGGTGGGCTAGGTTCATCATCCAATATGACAAGGCTCACCGAATTCAGCTCGCTGCGGTTCAGTCGCCTGAGGGCCAAGAGCTTTTGAGGTGGGCCGGACTGCCGCAGGACAAATTCAACACCATTGTTCTCATCTCAAACAACAAGGTGTCCATACGTTCTGAGGCGATGTTCGAGATTTTAGGTCGCCTAAATGCCCCGTGGCGCTGGCTCACGGCTGCACGTGTTGTACCAGCAGCCATGCGAGATTGTATGTACGACAAAATCGCGGTAAATNCTCCACCCACCTTCCAGCGGCAGATCACGATAAGCGCTTTTTGAAAGCAAACGTCGCAGTGGTTCACTAGACCTCAGATTCAGGCGTCAGGGTCGGTGATATATGATCGAACGCATGATCTTTTCGTTTTCCGCTTTACACATATCGCGAATACCTTCTATTGCTGAAGGGGGCATTCGCGTCTCTGCAGCATCTGCACAAAAATCCTCCATCCAGCTCAAGTTTCGCCAAAACACACCGTTTTCAATTGTATGTACACGGTGAGAAACCAGCCTTGACCAAATCAAAGCCTGCATCCATTCAGATTCTGCGGGGAGCGATATCGTTTCCCGAGACGATCCTGGGCAACCGTCAGCGGAGAACCTGGGAACGACTGATTAGTTACATTGAGTCATCCGACTCACCTTCCGCATTCGATAAGGCAGCATCCCACGTCGAAGGCTATGTGCACGCGCTTGTCGATAGCGACCAGATCCACGTTTCTATCGAACGAGATCTGTTGATCATCGAAACGGTCGACGCCTGGCGATGCGCCCGTACTTACACGAATACTTCGACCAACCTGAGCTACCCAGGAAAACCATGACTTCCTTTTTTAAACGCTACGCCGACGGCGGAACATCAGACCGGCACATCCATATGCCACAGCGTCTTCTGCCCACGACCGTCAGTCATTGTCCCCTCGAGGTCTTAGTGGGCAACTGGGAAAACTATCTGGTAGACCCCTCCTCCGCTCGTGAGCATTTTCCATGGGCTGCGCGATTCGTTATGGGCATGCCCGTTACAACCTGGGCGCGCGGACTGGAGTGGAACCTCGGTCAGAAGTCTCGCTTCATCTCCGCAGTTTGGTCAGGCGGGGATCTGGGGAGCTACCTCACGAATGACTGGTACGAGCCAGTGATCGGTAGCAGGGCGTTAGCCGAAAACAGTGAAATTTTGATTGATGGCCAGCAACGCCTTCACAGCCTGGAAGAGTATTTCCTCGACCGCCTTGCAGTCCCAGATGCACAAGGTCAACCAAGGATTTGGTCGGAGCTCGACAACGGCGAAAGGAGACGCTTTCTGTCGACGATCTTTACCCATGCGAGGGTGTCTTCGAGTGACGAGGTGGCATTGCGCAGAACATACGATCTTTGCGCGCAGGGAGTTGTGTCCCGATCATTTGATCAGCGCACCATTCGGTAGTCATCGACGCTGCGGTTGTCGTGGCATGCCCTTACAGGGACGGCTGTCGTTAACCAAGCCCTGTCTACGACAGGTCTTGGCCCTGCGGGCCTCCATCCTCACGCCCTCCGACCCTCCTGGTCTGCGCGCTCCGCTTGCATGGCAACGTGAGTCACTCCCTATCAGCAGCGTTAGCCACGCAGGGGGAAGACGGCCTTTATAGTGATCAGATCCCTCCTAACAAAGGTAGCCTCCGCTTAAGGGTATGCTCGTAACATACTGATTTTTAGTCGGAAATATCAGAAAACCCGCCATTCTTCCTTGACCACTGCAGCCCCGTAGGTTTCATTCACACCACAACCTCGGAGAGATGCAGTTTGAAATCCAGGATGCTGAGCTCGCATGTAGATCTGTCTTTTGCGTGCCCTACCGGGCCGGCTGTCGTGAACCAGGCCCGGCGATGCTCGCCGTTGTCCCGGCCCTGCCGGGCTTCCATCCTTACGTCTGCGCGCTCCGCTTGCCTCAAAGAAACGCCGTAGTCGCTTGCTGCAAAATAAGAGGTCTCTCCAAGCTAGGAGACCTTGCTAAGGGAGAACTCTGAGATGCATCAGTCACCATACGAACAACACCGCGACATCCTTTTGAACGGTATGTACGGAACGGCATATCGGTTGCAAGAGTTCGTCCTCTATCAGCTTGACCCTTCTAGGTACACTTTCGACATCGATGAGCATCGCGGCGGGTTCGACAGTGTCCATCTTCAGATCTATCAGGATATGAAGCAGTGGTACTGGGACAACGGCCCATCAAGCGCTGGCTTCAAAGACGTCGCCGAGGCACTTCAAGATAGGTACACCAGGCAAGCCCAGGAGAATCTAGAGGAGTTGTATCTCCTCCGAGCGATGCAGCCAAGCGTTTTTTCTGCTGAGCCTGGCGAGATACCTGCCGACTCTCATAGGCATGCAGTTGAGCGAGCCGAGAATCTTCACAGGGAGTAGGTCGGCAAAGAATTCATCGACGAGTAGACGTTGCCTACAGTTCCCCTCCACCCAACCAGATATGGGACAAACCCGATGGCATGGCTATTTTGGCAAGACAACCGTCCCGCGTGGGTTCAGGCGGAAGAACGGGAATTCATCAAGGCTGCGAACCGCCTAAAGACGCTTCAGGTGACGCCTCGCGGTGGCATGCGCATTGACCCCGAGGAGATCAAGGATCAGATCCTGGAGTCACGAGAACGATACAAAGATCTGGTGAAGAGGTAGCGATGCGAAGTGTCAACTGGTTGGGTGCCTGACACAGCTGTTCACGCAGGGGGCGGATTGGTGAGTGCCCCCTGTGGGGAATAGCTGTCGCGAACCGGGCCTCAGCAAAGCTAGGATCTCGGCCCTGCGGGACTCCATCCCGCACGCAGCGCGCTCCGCTTAGCATGCCCACATAACTGAGTGATCACCGAACTCCGGTTCGTGTAGCTCATCCATTTAAGTCTAGGCGCGGAGCAGTTAAATATCCGCCCCGAGGACAGGCATACTCTAGCTGTCGAATTATGTACCTCAGCGGATGCAATCTAAGATTTTCACTATTATATTTGAGCGGGAAGAACCCCTATGGTTAGGTATTCAAGCATATCAGGATTATCCAGCACAGCCCTATAATATAAATGTTGCCAGCTGTTCAAGGTTGGTTCTTCGTATAATGAACGGAATAGCTCAAGCGACTGCTCTATTGTCTGGTTCCCATTCCTAATCTTCGCCGCATGCTTAAGTATTCGAATACTTTCGTCCTTGAAAAATCCCGCAAACCTCCGCTCAATGGCCAACTCTCGAATATGAGCCTGCACCACCAATCGTTGTTCGTCCGAAAGCCAATCCAGCAATTCTATAGAGAAGGTCGGGGTATCATAAGGTGGATGGATAACAACACGTATGATCTGTCGTTCCAAAAACACGTCAAAATACGGATGTAAGAAGAGCCTAGGTTCTATCGCCGTATGTGTTTTTTCCAGCTTTTCTTTCTGACAACTGTCGCACATCGGAAAGAGATTCACTGGCGTGATGCTGAAGTGAGGGTACTTTCCTTTCGGCAGGTAGTGATCTAGTGTATTGGGCTTACCAAACTCCCCGCATGCAGGACATAGGTTGAGTTCGTGATCATTTAAATCATCTAGAACGATGCCTTGGGCACTCCCAAGCGCCGGGTGGGTATAAAGATATTTTAAGCTTTTCTTTTTCTCATCAGGGATAGCTGCCCACAATGGCACATACTCCGGAGAACCGTTATTATCTAAATATATCTGAGTTCGTGCTTTCCACTCTGTTTCGATTCCTGTGAAGTACAGGGCATTTACCCCACCCTGCCTTTCTCGCACCACGTCTTCTACAAGAGTAACGCTACAATGCGGCGGTTTTGGCAAGCGCATTACCATTTACCAGCCTCCATTGCGTGAATCTGGATGATCAACTCCTCATTAATGTGCCCCTTCAATGATTCTATTAGTTCATCGGCATCCATGTTTTCTAAGCGCTCGCTAATCCACTGCTCGAATGGCTTGGAGACCGATTTATCTGCGAAAACATATGAGGAGATTCGTTGTACGTCGCCTCCGAATGTTTGAAAAGGCGGACTCTTGATTACTAGCTGATCTTCCGTCCGCTCCAAAACATGGACACAGTCAGAGGGTGTCTCACGCACAATCGATACCGAGTGGGTTGCGAGAATAGCTCTCGAATTAAACTTATCCAAAATCTGTTTGAGCATGTCAATCAGCTGTACCTCCAAGGATGGATGCAAGAATAATTCCGGCTCATCGATCAGGATCAAGCTGTTTCGTTTTATAGCTCCCAGCAGATTAATTACCAGATATGCAAAGAGACGCTGACCTGAACTTAGTGCTCGAATTTTTTCCCCCTTTACAAATACGAGCCCAAAATCTTTATCGATACTTTTAGCCAGAGCGCCACACTCCCAAACTTGCGTGGTACTGGATGATATAAGCGCGAATATCACCTCTTTTTTATTGATCGCCAATTTCTTAAATGGTGCTTCAACATCACCTTCACTGACAAGTTCATCAGTATCAACACGAGTTTTAACCTTGAAAGCTATTGCGTCAAAATCGATTGCGGCTTGAAGGACGCGTGTTGCGGTTTTGACTTTTTGCCCCCATCCCTTGATATGACGATAGCGCTGATCGTCTGCGATGCAATCAAGCATTGAGTTAATGGTATCTTTTCTTGGAATCTCTCTAGACAGGGATACGGTGGAACTTGCTTTCTGCTTTGAATCGCCCACAGATCGCGATGCAAATCTTCCCCTAAGGCCAAAATATTTATATGCATCTCGATCTTTAGCTTCCGACCCCCCCATATCTACCGGGAACAACTCGAATGGACTGTATGACACTACAATCAAGCGGCTAATACTTTCTGGCATCTGACCATAACGCTGCCGAGCCTTCCTACCGTCCGCAAGCCAAGCGTCTACCATCTGATGCAAAAATTGTGATTTACCTGAACCGTTAGCACCAATCAGTACGTTGATTTCGCGCGGCAGACCCGTTCTGTCCTTGCTAAATTTCAAGCTCAACGATGATTGGTTGTCAAAAACATCATTGAATTTGAAATCGATATCCATTGCGGTAATAGAGGATTGGTCTAGCACCTTCCAGCCGTCGCTGTACGACTCGATGCTGCCGCGCTCTCGCTGCAGTGAATCTTTGAAACCCTCTGACTTTACTAACTCTTGTGCTTCAATCGAATCTTTTATGTGTATGAGATAACTTGCGTCACGGAGCAAATCAGCAATTTCCAGTGCCGTTTTTTTAGAAAGTGCTCCTTGCAGTTGCTCGTAGAACGCGACTTCGCCGGGGATGGAGATATAACTTGCGTCCGGGATCGGAAAGTCACCATCCCAGTTATCGTTCAACAATTTGTCCAGGTGTCGCCTGGTGTTTTTTACGCCATCTACAAGTATGCGAACAGGTGCTAATTCAATACGCTCCCCAGCGATTCTACAGGAAACTATGAATGTGGTTTCGTACCCGAAGTCATTCCAATTATTAGATAGAAGTTCTAGAACATCCTCTGAACCATCGGGCATTGAATTCGTACGTTTGCTAGCCCGCCCCTTGTATATAACCTTCAAAACTACTCTCCTTAGTGATAGCGTTGGCATGCCTTATTGCGTCGATCTAGATATCGAATTCATCAGCACTGTACCTTAGGTAGTGGCTCTTGGATATCAACGCTTCGCTTGTCAGTAAGTCGTTTGGCCAGGGTTAGGTGTGTGAGCCAAGGTCACCCCCCTCATTTCACGCGCTACGTTTTAGAGAACACGATCTACTAGCAGTGCGTCTTATTATCCGGACGGATCCAATGGTTTGACCTACCTAGCGCATAGCCTACAAGTGTCGATACTGCCGTAGTCAAAGATAGGGGATTACTGGATCGTGCTTTTATCCCTATCAATTTTTTGGTTTTGGGCAGCCGAACGGAAGGGAAAATCGCTCCGCATACGATCAGGAAGCTCCGAATACAGAATAGATGCTGAGGCAGCTTTGAATCTTATTGTCTACTGCGACCGAGCTCTAACCTCTCCACGCACACCCCAATACTACTGTACAAAAACACAGCTAATCCGTTTTTTTGTCTACAACTCACAAAGCTAGCATGGCCCACTGCCATTATTCGCTGTAAATTCGAATATCAACGCGGCCTGAGCTTCGTCTATCCGGCGCGACATGGACGCCCAGTGCGATTATCCGAGAGAAGGACACATGGACAACACAGAAGCCAGTGCAAGCATTACTGGGTACGGCTACCAGTTCGAGCGTGCGCTTTATAGAATCTTTCACAGTTCACATAGGGATGCGCTCTTCGGAATAGAAACAACGGATGACGTCGAGGAAGTGATTCCTACAGCAGCTGGAACCCGTTCAATCCAAGAGCAAGACAAACTCACGCTCTCTGGGAAAAATCCGCTGCAGGACAGCAGCAAAAATCTGTGGAACACATTCAAAAACTGGCTTGAGAAGCTCGAGCAGTCCCAGGCAACTCATGAGCAGATCAACTTTATTCTAGTGACCAATGGAGTGGTCGCCAGCAATAGCCTCGTACATCTGTTGTCAGCAGCGTCATCCCCAAAAGACGTAGCGGACGCTATTAAGACCCTTCGTACTCACGCACTCACTATGGATGGTGCGACCGCTGAAATTGCAGCAAAAGTTACGGCGTTTGATGATGAATCAATCGCCTATGTTGTTGGTCGTTTCGAGCTGATTCACAAGCATGAATCTGCGTCGATAACCGATGCGATGTACGCTGCACTCCAGCTACCAGAGGGTCTGGACGAGCATAAGAAAGTAATATTGGATAGTCTCACCGGCCACCTTTTCAACATGGCGCGTGATACATGGAGACGCAGGGAGCCCTTCTGGACTACCTCCCTCCCACTCTTCAACCGCAAGCAACTCCTTTTCGAAAAATTCCTCAACGAAGCTTGGACTGCGCGAAGTCAAGACGAAACCGGATATCGCGAGCTGATAGCGCTCAACCAAGAATTGAATCTGCCTTTCATTTTCCAGCTCAAAGAATTGGGGCTAATGGAACGAACCATCGAAAAGGAGCTTGGACATTACTGGGCTGGGTATGCCGAGCGGTCGAGACTTTTACTCAAAGGTAAGATACTTCCGGAGCACTTTAATGACCTTGAAAACACACTTCATGGGAGGTGGGACAGTCTTCGCGAAGCATATTCAAACCTGAAAGGCATCCCTTTCGAAGATTTCTCCAATGACGATCACAAGCAGATCTACATCAGTACGACCACTCCAGAAAAATTCACCATCGAAATTGGCCGCCTGAAGTCAGACCATCGTTACCTTTACCTGGGCACATATCACCATCAAGCAAATGATGACGGTACAGACCACCCGATTCTCTGGCATCAGGTCAAAGGTGAAAGTAAGTGAGCGGGCCATATTTGGATACCCATGTAGTCCACAACACCGCGCTGGCCTGCTTCTTATTGACGGTATTCGTACAGCAATACGAACTGGAAGCTTCCGAGCACCCGCTGGATATGTTGAAACTCGAACTCGTTTTACCGTTTGTCTGGGATGAGGCTTCCCGGGAAGCCTTGTGTTCAAGGAATGCTAAAACCAGGCTAGACAAGGTTTTTAGAGAGGCACCAGGTCTTAAGGTTGACTTGGAGCAACGCGTCGCATCTCGGGCGCCAGTAGCTCTGCAGGGATTGAACCTCGCAGTTTCGACCAATCTGTTGGCAGTGGCTCATCGCAAAGATGAACTACCGGTCTTCAGCAACAAAATTGATCGCTGGCCGCGTGGAACAAAGTCTGCTCTGCCCAAAGAGATGGTGATGACAGTCAACCGTCTGGCCAATTGGTATGCAAGTGTTGATACCCCTACCCTCCTGAAGCTTCTATTCGGTATTCCTAATGAAATTCCAAATTGACTCAATTATTCTCTGGCCAAAAAATCAGAACAACGAGATTCAAGAGATCCAATTCAAGCCAGGAAAAATAAATATTATTCACGGACTGAGTCGAACAGGTAAGTCATCCGTTCTTCATATCATCGATTACGCAATGGGGGCAACCAAGTGCCAGATCCCCATCGGCACGATTCGAGACAAGGTCATGTGGTTTGGGGTGAAGGTAACTTTGCGAGGGGAAAGCTGGTTAATCGCCCGCAAAGGCCCAATAGACAGTACCCCTTCGAACGACTACTACTTTGAAACGTTCTCTGGCTGGATCCCAGAGATTGTGCCTACCAAAACCAACAGGTCGACTTTCAAGGATAAGTTCAACAACTTGATAGGCGTGAGCGACCTTCCGCATTCTGATGCAGAAAAACCAAGCAAGCTTGATGCCCGAACTTCTTTCAGGGACTTGGCCGCGTTCAACTTTTTGCCACAACACATCGTGGCCAATCCAAACACGCTATTTTTCAAAGCAGACACCTGGATCCACCGTCAAAAGCTGACTAGGGCAATGCCTTACGCTCTAGGCATTGTAGATGCGCAATACGTTATAAATGAACGCAGAAGAGACGACGCGCAAAAAGAGCTGGATGGTCTCGAAAAAGAACTCAAGGTTGTCGAGAAGGCAAAGCTTCACTGGCGTCATGAGGTAAACCGGATGATCGACAGATGCATCGAAATCGGTCTACTCGAAGCCGACATACCTGACGATCTAGACATGAAAGTCGCGAAGCTAGAATCGGTCATGGATGCATACCGAAACAAGCGGCTGGAACAAACGCTGATTGCGCCAAAGCGCCTACATATCAACGAACGATTTGATGCTGCTGTCGCCAAGGAAACTGCACAGCAGCGACTGGTAGACGAGCTAGGGGTGGAGATCAGTGGCTACAGCAGCTTGGCCCAGAGTAGCCAGCAGTTCGTCAAAGCGGTAAATGAAGAAAAGAGCCATGTCGTCGGCTTGGATTGGCTGAAAAAAAGTCTTCGGGATGAGGGCCAATGCGTTGCCTGCGGATCCACATCGGACACGATGAGCACGGTGATCACCAACCTTGAAACGAAGGTCAACAAAATCACGCGCGTGGCTGAGATATTGGAACAGAATCCTGCTTTTGATAGCAGGATATCCAACCTTAAACGAAATCTGGCAAAGGAGGAGAAGACGCTTCATACCTATCGCGCTGACAAAAACGCAATTTTGGCGGAGGACGAAAGGCTACGTAGCGTAATTGGTGATATCTATTATGTTGCTGGAAAAATTTCTGAGGTACTCAAGAAGATCGGCCATACATCAGCAGACGAGGCGATTGCCCAACGCATGAAGGCCGAAAGCAAAAAGATCAGCGATTTCAACAGACTGATGGCCGGCGGTAACCGCGCTGCTAGAGAACGCGAGGTAGATGCCAAGCTTACCGAACTCATTGAGCATTACGCAGATCAGTTTGGCGCCCTCGAAGGTGCGGCTAACTCAGTTCTCAGGTTGGATCAGAAAGAATTGACCATCCGATTCGACAAGGAATTCGATCAGTTTGACTACCTTTGGGAAGTCGGTAGCGGGGCTAACTGGATGGGATATCACGTGGCTGCGTTTCTCGGCATCCATGAGTTTTTGCTTCAGAAAGAAAATCTACATCTGCCCACCTTGAGCTTTCTGGTAATAGACCAGCCTAGCCAAGTGTATTTCCCGAGCAGCGATCTTGGGGGCAACGCACTGGACTTGGACATGGCCGTGTTGCGTAGGCACAGAATCGAAGACCTGCAGGCCACACGACGAATTTTCGAGGTACTCGGAGAGGCAATCTCTCGGACGAATGCCAACCTCCAAATTATCGTACTTGAGCATGCAGGGGAGGAAATCTGGGGTGACATAGAGCACACACACTCAGTAGCCGCTTGGAGTACAAAAGGCGACGGCCTTATCCCAGCAACGTGGGATTAAGCTCACGCCGTGAGTACAGCCATGTGGGAAAAGCCACCGTTATCAAGGTGGCTTTTCTGAACCTCCAGCGATTGCGTTATGCTTGTTTATATAGCCCCCCCCTTCTGTAACAATATCCAAGCGAGAAGTGCGGGCATGCTCTGGCAGTTTTGTAGGAAAAAGCCTCCATGGTGGCTCCCAGCGACATCAAGTGGGAGTACGCGAGACGAGGAAGGACTACATGCCCCAACCACTGTTCGACTTTGACCTCAAACGCGTCTCCCGAAAAAACTACATAACAGGGAAAGCCGCCATCAACTTCCCTCATCCTGGAAGCACCACCGGTGGATGGCATTTCCTTTCCTATTTTGATCGGGAATCCGGCATGGCTAAGGTGTCATTAGCAGGCATTCATTACCCTGACACCACAGCCTACTTTGGTGACCTTGGCATCATCGACGTGACCGATGAGCTAGCAAAGCGTGGATGGTCTGTTGAAGGACGGCGGCTGTACATGGCGGATCACTACAGAGCCGCTGCGGACATGGTCGTGAGATGGGCACTGAGCGAGTCCATCCACTGCAGCGTCGAGATTGATGATTGGTTTCCCTCTCGTGCGGAGAGACAGCGACTGCTTGAGATTCTAGATACAGGAAGGTCAAAACTTTCCGAGGTTGGCCGATGGCTAAAAGTGGAAACTTGGCTGCGTACGCAAACCTTCAGCTAGGGTCGTCGCTAGACTGGATGGGGCATGGTGCCGGTGCTAAGTGGTGCGTCGGCCCCAAGGGCCCCAGGTCGGTGGATTTTCGACGATATCAATAGATGTGCTGAGCTCGTCTTGCATGCGTTCGAAGACTTTATCGAGACAGGGGTGAGCATTCGATTCTCGCAGTGCATTCACTAACTCCAAAAGCTCTCGACCCTCGGCTAGCGGCATCTGGATATCGCAGTACACCGTGTCATCGTCGTCTTGTCCCATTGCCGTCATCCGTTCAGTCTGTTCCAGGTTTGTATCTGGCAGCCCTATGCTGCTCCAAGTGCCGCATCTCTACATCCCAGCCAATCAAGAATTTATCCCAGTCGCAGGCGTAAAACCCATCTATCAACCTGGTCGACCCTACGCTTGCTTGCAGGAAGCGTTCTCTCCACGGCTGAGGGATATCGAGTTCCAAGACAATATCGATGCCGGAGTTATGACGCGTCACCGAGACGACGTCACGCACCTCACTCGATTCAAGTGCCTTATCCGTGGAAGGTCTGCTTTCTCGCTCTAGGGCATCGAGGTTATCGAGGTTATCGAGGACGATAAGGAGTTCAGATGCGTTGGGATCACCAGGGTCGAGGTTGGCTAGAGCCCAAAAAGCTTTTCGCCTATTCCTTTCAAGTTCGCGCAGTTGATCGCCGGTCATTTCAGCTTCCTGCAGATAGGTTGGAGCTGGTTGATGATTAGGGCGTGACGCCGGAGGCGCAGGGCTGTCGTAAACCAAGCCATGGCAGGCCATGTCTTGGCCCTTCGGGCGGACATCCGGCACGCCTGCGCGCTCCGCTTGCCGAAGCGCTCCAGGCTTGAATTTTCAGAATCCAGGATAGCTTCACTCCGCTATTTCCGATATGTGATTCCTTTTCTGCTCATAGCCAAAGTGTATCCTCGGGGAAGGGAAAGCGTACGAGCGCCTAAGGAACCATTAATGACTGAAATTCCACGTGTACCAGGAAGAGCCTACCAAGTGAATCGTGATCCTGAACGCTTGCTCATCGAAAAGCGAGCCGAGGCTCTCTCACTATTAGGCTATCCACTGGTACTGGACGACGATCCGGCGATACATGCTGAGCAAAGACTCAAAGAGGCCAAGGAGGCAGCTCGTTCGACGCAGGTTGGTGGCATTTACGAACATACTTCAACTGAGAAATGATGCGCGAGGCACTTAAGTAGGGATCTCGTTCGAGGTAGCCTGAAAAAAATCTATAACCAGAATGTAATCAGAATGGCAGTAGTCGACATGGCCTCAGACCTTTGCTGATCTCCAGCAACTTTCCCCACTCATAGGCCATCCCATTACGCGTAGATTCAGAAAGAAATCGGCAGGCGAGAGATCAGCTACGATCTACGCACCAGATCATCAAGGAAGATACCGATGCCAAATAGCTCTGAAGCGAACATAGCCACCGCAGACGCTCTCACACTGCTACTGCATAACCAGCATGCAATCTGCGCAGCCATTGAAGAGGTAACTAAGTGGCTCCTTGATAACGGAGCGGAGAATGTAGCCGCTAACGCAATCGGGGCGATGGAGACGCTGGACAAGAATGCTCAAGGCATCACAGATGCCATCATGCGCCTGCGTCATTCTTAGGCATATCCCATGCTCTTTACGGATGCATGGATCAGGAGAGAGCCGTTGCAGGAAATTCTTGTCCCTCCAGTTTCTCCATCACCAACCCAATGAATGCAGACACAGCTAAGGGCAAATGTTGCCGGCTGGGGTAAAGCACATGCAGGCCGTATCCGGTTCTATGGTACTGCGGCAGCACAGACACAAGGCGCCCCGTCTGAAGATCAGACTTAGTCATGGCGGGCGGCAGCAAGGCAATTCCTAGCCCAGCCAACGTCGCCTTGCGCAAAGCTTGGGCGGTGTTTCCATTGAAACGGCTAGTGACCCGCACCTCTTCCGCCGCATCGTTTGGCCCATGAAGAACCCAGGTGGTGAAGCCGCTAGGATGGCCAAAGCTCACGCAATCGTGTTTGACCAGATCTCCAAGCTCAGTAGGAACGCCTCTTTTTTTAAGGTAATTCGGGCTGGCCACCAAACCTTCGTTACCAGCTCCAAGGAGCTGGCGACCGACGTATCCTGAGTCCTGCAACGCCCCACCTCGAAACGCAATGTCGATACGATCAGCGATCAAATCGGCGCGTGCATCACTCAGCACAAAGTCGACGTGTACCCGTGGATGCGCCTCGAGAAAATCGGCTACCCACTCCATAGGAAAGAAGTCGAAAAAATCAGCCATTGCCGCAATGCGCACGGTGCCACTCGGCTCTTGGTTTCCTGTCATCAGCTGCTCACCAGCGTCAATCAGTCCATCCACGGCTCCACAGCATCGCTCGTGAAAAGCCTCGCCAGACTGGGTGAGTGTGAGCTTGCGCGTGGAGCGCTGCAGCAGCCTCGTACCGAGTTGAGCCTCAAGCTTTTGAACCCGCCGGCTTAAGGTGTTTGAGGGCAATCCAAGCTGCCGTGCTGCCTCAGCGAAACTACCGCTGCGCACCACTTTTACAAACAATGCGACGTCATTCAGATCGATCATCTTGCTGCCACCCACTCCAAAAATGGATCAGTTCAATCCAATTATGCCATCTAATAAAGCAATCAGTAGACGCATATCCTTCAGTCATTGCTGCAGCTGACCTTCAGTTGCCGGAATCTCCTACGGGCTGACCGTCAAGGCTTTTCGGCATCACTGAGTTAATCCACATCCAGTCCAGGCAGCCGGAACTCCGCTCGACGATATCGTCTGTTGGCAAGGGAGAACAAAGAGAAAACATATGACCGCCACCGTAGTAGTTCGACCACGCGCCATTGTCCATCGTACTGAAGGAACCACACATGGCCCCATAACGAGGCTTATGAGTCCAGGTGATCTAGGAGAGCTGTTGAAACCGTTTATTTTCCTGGACATTTTCAGCCTGAACGCCAGTGGTAGTAAGTCGAGTTTCGGCATGCATCCGCACTCAGGAATCGCAACGGTTACCTTCATGACAAAAGGGGATGTCTCTTATGAGGACACCACTGGGGCGACCGGTTTACTGCTCGCGGGTGGTGTTGAGTGGATGCAGGCCGGCAATGGGGTGTGGCACGACGCTACGCTAGCAAGTGAGTCCGCAATACAGGGATTCCAGCTCTGGGTGGCATTGCCGCCGTCGCTTGAAAACGCTCCCGCGATGAGTACCTACCTTGATCCGTCGCAAGTTCCACAAGTGGGCCCAGCACGGGTACTACTGGGACGTTATGGGGCAGCCCCAAGCCTGATCGAAGTACCGAGTGAAATGAACTATCTCGCCGTGAGTTTAAAAGACGGTGAGCACTGGCGTTACACCCCACCGTCCGGTCACAACATTGCCTGGTTCGCGGTTAGTTCAGGGAGTCTGGATGCAGGAGGGTTGGTCAATGTCGGCGAATTAGCTGTGTTCGAAGAGTCAGAGCACCACATCAACTTCATCGCGAAAGGCGATTGCTCTTTCGTGATGGGCTCGGCGGTAAAGCATCCGTACGACCTGGTAACAGGTAACTACTCGGTTCACACGAGCAAGGCGGCTCTGGCGCAGGGCGAAACGGAAATACAGCGGATTGGCACACGGCTGCGGCAGCAAGGACGGCTCAACTAGCGCCGCTCAACCCGGCGTGAAAATCATCTCGACGATAACTATCCAACACCCCAAATCATACTGAGGCACGTCATGACAGCGAGCAATCTCAACCTTCTTTTGTCCCCCGCTCAAATCGCCAACCTACCCTTGAAAAATCATATGGTGATGGCGCCTCTGACGCGAAGCCGGGCTGGCCAAGGCGATGTTCCAACTTCCACAGTAGTCGAGTATTACCGTCAACGTGCAAGCGCCGGCCTCATCATTACTGAGGGTTCCCAGGTCTCGGCTCAAGGCAAAGGCTACATGAGAACACCGGGCATCTTCACCAGCGAGCAAATCGCCGGCTGGAAACACGTGACCGACGCCGTGCATGCAGAGGGCGGACGGATATTTCTCCAGCTCTGGCACGTTGGGCGCCTGTCACACTCCCTAGTACAGCTCGATAATCAGCTGCCGGTAGCCCCCTCAGCGATCAAGGCTGATGGCGAGATCTACACGCCTGAAGGACTGAAGCCTTACGAGTCGCCACGGGCTCTGAGTCTGGATGAAATTCCTGGTGTGATTGCGGATTTTCGCCAAGGTGCTGAAAACGCGAAGCGTGCAGGTTTTGACGGTGTGGAAATACATGGCGCGAACGGCTACTTGATCGATCAGTTCCTGCGCGATGGCACCAACACCCGAACCGATTCATACGGCGGCTCTGCAGAAAATCGCGCTCGGTTTCTTAAGGAGGTTGTGGAGTCGGTCATCGAGGTATTCGGGGCTAGCCGCGTGGGTGTTCGCCTGTCGCCAATCTTTAATTACTTCTCCATGAGCGACAGCGATCCGCGAGCGACATTCAACTATGCAGCGAAAATGCTCAGTCGCTACGGGCTAGCCTACATTCACGTAGTAGAAATCGGTGCGGGTGCATTCGACTTCAAAGAACTAAAGCGTCATTTCGCAGGCACCTACATTGCCAATGGCGGCTATGACGCGGAACGCGCAGAAACGTCGCTCAGAGAAGGAAATGCTGATCTGGTGTCCTTTGGCACAGCCTTCTTGGCCAATCCGGATCTGGTAGAGCGATTCGAACAGGGTGTCGCACTGAATGACGCTGACCCGACCACCTTCTATCAGGGTGAGGAGCGCGGTTACACGGATTACCCGACCATGGCCCAGATTCGATAATGATGAAGTGCTGCGGTAAGCGCAGTGCCGCCAGCTGACTCTCGCAGATTAATCGGGCCGCAGGTAGCAATGCTGAACCGGAGTAGGAGTCTGCGCCCTCCCCGGTAATTCACCTGCAAATCTGCGGCAAGCCTGTCTTGACAAACAAACTGTGATCACATATCACTTGATGAGGTTTTCTTGTCTACGCAAGCCGTAGCCAAGAAAGAACTCATGAACAAAAACAAGACAGGACGCATTGGCTATGAACGTGATGAAGCGGCTGACACCCTATGCCGGGTTGAGAGTTTTGATTTCCGGTGGGGCAGCAGGTATTGGCGAATCGATCGCGGCTGCATTTCTTGAAATTGGGGCAAGAGTCCATGTGTGTGATGTAAGTGAGCAGGCGATCGCACAATTTCGTGATCGCTATCCAGAGGCTTTGGCCACATTGGCTGACGTCTCCGACTCTGCTCAAATTAAGCGAGTCTTCGAGATACAACAGGAGTGGGTGGATGGGCTCGATGTACTGATCAACAATGCAGGCATCGCAGGGCCAACGGGCGGAATCGACAAGATTACCGATGCCGAATGGGGCCAGACTGTAGAAATCAACCTTAATGCGCAGTATCGCTTCGCTCATCATGCTGTCCCCCTCCTAACGAAGTCAGAACACGCACACATCATTCATATTTCATCGGTCGCGGGGCGCTTAGGCTACGCTTGGCGGACTCCATACGCCGCGACCAAGTGGGCCATCGTTGGTCTTATGAAGTCATTGGCAGCCGAGTTGGGCGAAAAAGACATTCGAGTCAATGCACTGCTGCCAGGCATCGTCGAGGGCCCGCGCCAGGATCGCGTCATCAGTGATCGCGCCAAACAATTAGGCATTTCAGAGCCGGAGATGCGCCAACAAACATTGAAGAAAATCTCATTGCGCCGGATGACTCCACCCGAAGACGTGGCAGCAATGGCCTTATTTCTATGCTCTCCTGCTGCTAACAATGTGACAGGACAAGCGATCAGCATCGATGGCAATGTCGAGTATCTTTGATTAGTCAGACCTACACGTCTCGCCACCGACCTTGGTAGCGAGACGCTTGTTGTGCGTGTGCTAGAGAACTCATTTCTCCCCAATTCCGTCACTTTCAATACCGGCACATCCGTGATCACAGATGTCTCATTTTCCTATCCCGGCTGATCGAACCTGCCTATAATTCTCGCCATGAACCTATCCACACTCGTAACCCCCATGATCCGCCAGACTCTCAGTGCGGACGTTTATGCCCAGCTGCGTGATCTGCTGATAAGCGGACGCGTTATGCCTGGGGAAAAGCTCTCGCTCAGATCTATAGCGGACGCTCTTGGTGTTAGCGTCATGCCAGTGCGAGAGGCTGTTCACAGGTTGGTCGCTGAGCAAGCGCTTGAAATGGCGGCTAATCGATATATTCGCGTTCCTGTACTGACAGTCAGCCAATTCCGGGAAATCACCAGTATCCGGTTGAATCTGGAGGGGCAAGCGGCAGCTCGTGCTGCGGAGCTTGTTGATTCGCAGGCGCTGGCTGAGATTGAAAAGATACACGAGGCATTTTGCGCAGAGTTTGCAAAAGGCGCTCCCGATGAGTCACGGCTGATTACGCTGAACAAAGAATTGCATTTCGCAATTTATAATCAGGCGGACATGCCCATCCTGCTCCAGATAGTTGAGTCCCTGTGGCTGAGAATAGGGCCTATCATCAACTATGACCTACGATCTGGCACTGAGCGTGTGGTTCAGCGAGTGCAAGCCAGTCATCACGCAGCGATGGTTGATGCTTTAAAGAAGGGTGACTCCGTTGCCGCCTGTGAATCACTGCAAGATGACATCAAAAGTGCTGCCGAGTTTATCCTGAATACAGGGGCGCTGATCGTTGCCGATGCGCACAAGCCTGTCGAAGCTGATTAACTCCACCAACATGTTTCAAAAAGAGGCGCCTGGTATCAGGGCGCCTCTTTTTTTTCGCTCGCTTATTACATTTGAGCGCCGATCATCCAAGGCACTGTTTCTTCATTGCCGACGCCCAACGCCTCGCTCTTAGATTTTTCTCCAGAAGCCACTCGTATGAGCATGTCGAAAATCTCTTTACCCTTCGATTCAAGGGTGGCATCGCCATCCATGACATCCCCGCAGTTGATGTCCATATCATCTTTCATGCGAGTGTACATTTTGGTATTCGTCGCAAGCTTGATCGAAGGAGCAGGTTTGGCGCCAAAGCACGAGCCGCGTCCGGTGGTGAACGCAACGAGGTTTGCGCCGCTGGCGATTTGGCCAGTGGCTCCCATCGGGTCGTAGCCAGGCGCATCCATGAACACCAAGCCTCGGACTGTAATGGGCTCGGCGTAACGATAAACGCCCATGAGTGCTGAGGAGCCACTTTTGGCAACTGCGCCTAAAGACTTTTCAAGAATGGTCGTCAGGCCGCCGGCCTTGTTACCAGGCGTGGGGTTGTTATCGATGCTGCCTTTTTCGCGGTCTGCGTAGCTTTCCCACCATTTGATAAGGTCGACGATACCTTGGCCAACCTCACGTGTTGCCGCGCGGCGAGTCAGGAGGTGTTCAGCGCCGTAGATTTCGGGCGTTTCGCTTAGGATGGCCGTTCCGCCCTGCGCTACGAGCATATCGACAGCCACGCCGAGGGCGGGGTTGGCCGTGATGCCTGAATACCCGTCTGAACCGCCGCACTGGAGCGCCACCGTGAGGTGCTTGGCCGAGACCGGCTCGCGTCGGCACTCGTTGGCAACCGGCAGCATCGATTCCACGGCGGCAATGGCGGCATCCGCCGCGTTACGGGTTCCGCCAACGTCTTGGATGACCACGGGAGCGATAAGCTTGCCGGTCTCAATGCCCTGGGCCATGAACAGCGCACCCATCTGATTTGCTTCACAGCCAAGGCCGATGACAACCACGCCAGCGAAGTTGGCGTGCTTGATGAACCCGCCTAGCGTGCGCCGCAGTTGGTTCACCCCCTCGCCATTGTGCTCTATACAGCAACCGAAGCTGTGGGTGATCGGCACCACACCGTCCACGTTTGGGTAAGCATCCAGCACACCGTTTCGCGAGAAGTGTTCAACCACCATTTTGGTAACAGTGGAGGAGCAGTTCACAGTGCTCACTACACCAATGTAGTTTCGAGTTGCTACTCGCCCGTCAGCGCGGACGAAACCTTGGAATGTCACAGGAGAGGCTGCAGGCGACGCGACTTTGGCATCCTCGCCGAACGCGTAGTCTCGCTCGAACGTAGCCATCTCCAGATTGTGCGTATGCACGTAATCGCCTGGCTCAATGGGTTTAGTAGCAAAGCCAATGATCTGGCCATAACGCAGAACAGGATCACCTGGGTTTACGTGTGCAAGGGCGATTTTGTGCGCTGCGGGCACATCGGCGAGCACCACGATATTACCGAACTCCGCAACCACGGTTCCTTGAGGTATCGAAGCGCGTGCGATTGCAACATTATCGTCGGGATGTAGTTTAAGTGCCAGGGATGTACTCTTCATTTTGTCCTCGCATTATCAGTAATACACGGCGCAGCCTGGGGCAATACAATGTTGTCCCGCGTTTTTGTAGTAATCGTTTCTTGTGCCTGACGTAGTTTCAGACTCAGGAATGCCGCGAGCGTTAAAAGAGCCGCTACAATAATGAGCCCATTCTTCGTGCTCCCAGTAGTTTGTTCAACGAAGCCCAGAAGTGAAGGGCCGAAGAAACCACCAGTAATACCAAAGGTATTCACTAACGCCAGACCCGCCGCCATACCTGCTCCCGCCAGTCTTGAACTGGCAAAGAGGAATATCACAGGCTGAACAACGAAAAACATTGATGCCGTAAGAGTGAATCCTATTAGAGCTATCAGTGGAGTGGTAAAGGCCGCGAGGGTCAATCCAGCCGACATCAGGAGCAGCCCACCGAACATTATTTTGCGTGAAATTTTCGGAGTAGTTGCATACTTTGGAAGAAACGCTGCCCCGAGTGCTGCTGCGATCCATGGGATTGAGTTTAACAATCCTATTTGTAACGATGACAAGCCTCCGTACGTGCCAATGATGCCCGGCAAGAAGAAAATTACCGAATACACACTAACTTGGTGGAGGAAGTACACCGCGATCGCAAGCCAAATCTGAGGGATTTTAAGAACGCCCTTAAAAGAATGACCTACATTGCCGGAGGCGATTTCTTCATCATGTTCTTTCTTCAGAACTTGCTCTACTTCAGTGACTTGTTCCTTTGATAGCCAACTTGCCGTAGATGGCCCATCCGGAAGCTTTCGCCAAATCACGATGGAGAATAGAACAGCTGGAATTCCCTCCAAGAAGAACAGCCACTGCCAGCCGTGCCAACCCCAGATTCCATCCATCTCTAACAGCAGCCCGCCAACCGGCCCGCTAATGATATTCGCGAGACAGACCCCGATTAGAAAATAGCCACTGGCTCGTGCCCTTTGCTCACGACCAAACCAGTAGGTTAAATAGAGCATTACACCTGGGAACAATCCGGCTTCAGCTGCGCCCAGTAGCGCGCGGGCAATGTAAAACGTAGTCTCATCGGTAATGAAGGCCATACCGGCAGACAACAACCCCCAGGTGATCATGATCCTGGTGATCCAGAGTCGGGCACCTACCCGGTGCATGATCAGGTTACTGGGTACCTCCATGAGTGCATAGGTAAGGAAGAAGAGCCCTGCACCAAAACCGTAGGCGGCAGCGGAAATACCCAAGTCTACTGCCATGTGTGTTTTGGCAAGTGAAATGTTAGTTCTGTCTAGAAAGCTTATAACGTAAGCAAAGATTAACATCGGCATTAGTTTGCGAAACATTAAAGCGTTCAGCGACTGTCCCTTTTGTGTTTTTGTATGGGTCGTAGCTAACATGTTTAATTTTCTCCTCATGAGGATAAGTTGCTAAGGCGCGGGTTTTGTGCCGCGACCTTTAATTATCAAAATATCCTCTAGATAGACTTTACGGGGGGTGAGTGCCCGCGCTTAGAAATTGACGTTATCGCCACCTTTGAGCTTCAGGACTTCCCTCGCGTCAGCAGGTGTCGCCACTTCAAGTGAAAGCCCTTCGAGAATTTTGCGCATGCGCGAAACTTGATCGGCATTGCTTTTTGCCAATTGACCCGGCCCGTCCCAAAGCGAGTCTTCAAGACCCACACGCACGTGTCCTCCAAGCGTGGCTGATTGAGCACCAATGCTCATCTGCTGCTTTCCTGCAGGAAGAACCGACCACTGATAGTCATCTCCGAAGAGACGATCAGCTGTGCGCCGCATATGCAGGACATCCTCAGGGTGACCGCCGATACCGCCCAAAATGCCGAAAACCGATTGGATCAAAAACGGAGGTTTGATGAGGCCACGATCAATGAAATGTGCAGCGGTGTAGAGATGCCCAATGTCATAGCATTCGATTTCAAAACGGGTACCGTTCTCACTGCATGACTCGAGGATGTGGGCTATGTCGGTAAATGTATTTTTGAAAATGCGGTCATGGCTGCCGGCGAGGTATGGTTCCTCCCAAGCGTGTTTGAACTCCTTAAACCGATTGAGCATTGGGTAAAGACCCATGTTCATCGTGCCCATGTTCAGTGAGGCCACTTCCGGTTTGAACTGATGTGCTGGACGAAGTCGATCTTCAAGCGACATTGTCGGTGCGCCACCTGTAGTCAGGTTGATCACCACATCGCTAGCCTCTTTGATAGCCGGCAGAAACTGCTTAAACAGTTCCGGATCCTGAGAGGGGCTGCCATCAATTGGGTTACGAGCATGTAGGTGAACAATTGAGGCGCCAGCCTCAGCGGCACCAATCGCCGCTTCGGCAATTTGACCTGGTGTTACCGGCAGGTAACGGGACATGGAAGGTGTATGAATTGCGCCGGTGACCGCGCAAGTGATGATGACTTTACGAGCCATGGTGACCTCCTGGTTACTTTTATTTTGATGTTCAGGATGAGGTGATGCCGTCAGGAATTTGGTGCTTGACGCTTGTGCGCAGCGAGAGCCATAAGGCGGCGGTCACGCCAAGCGGATCGCAATGCAATGCCTTCAAGTTCAAGTTTTTGGCGGCGCTCGTCATGTACTCGGGCGACTGCTGATTCCGACCAGTCAAAAGCATTTTCGGAATTGATCGTTTCGCGATTTTGCTGACCGTAGCGTTTGGCATAGTCAGATACGCCGGCAGGGGCGTTGAGATCGATGGTTTCGAAGGGGCCCATAAATGACCAGCGGAGGGCGAGTCCATCTTTGAGTACCCGATCAATATCCTCAGAGCTAGCAAAGCCTTCCTCATGCAATTTGAAGCATTCGTTGAGGACTGCTGCTTGGACTCGGTTCAACAAGAAGCCGTGGATCTCTCGGGATAAAACGACAGGGCTCTGCCCTGCTGCGGTGTAGATCTCATGCGCTCGAATCATCACTTCAGATTCTGTCCACGGCGCAGGGCAAAGCTCCACAAGAGGAACTAAGTAAGGTGGGTTGGTAGGGTGTGCAACTACGCAGCGCCCCCGACCTGGTAGATCTTTAGTGAACTCGGAGGCCGGTAACCATGAAGTTGAACTGGCAAGAATCGCGTCCTTGGGCGCCAACACATCCATTCGACTGAAAATGTCGATTTTCGCCTCCACCGTTTCCCGAACGTTTTCCTGTACGAGCACCACATCACGTAGCGCATCAGCCAAGTCGGGAACGCAAGTAATGCGTGCCAGCACGGTGAGGGGGGCGTCATTGAGAAGATCAAACTCTGCGAGCTCGTTAAGTCTCGCTTCGATGTAGGCATGGCTGTCCTGCATTGTCTGCAGATCCATGTCGTGTAAACGCACCGGATGTCCCGCCCGAGCAAAAACAATCGCCCAAGCTCTCCCAATCAGGCCTGCGCCAACGATTGCAATGGGGCCACGCTCGGTCGCAGATGGAGTTGTACTTCGCATGATGTTCTCCAAATTTTGTATTTATGTTTAGGAGTAATCGTTTGAGCGGTTGGTGAACAATGCTGACGCTCAGATGTTCGCTCTGAGACAGATGCTATCCACTGTGATCACAGATCACAAGAAAATAATTTTGATTGTCTGACGATCGGCTATGGAAGGGATTCGAGGGTCGAGATAGCTCCCGCAACGGCCTGAGCCTCAGTGGGTCGGCGCGCATTAGGTTTTTGTGCGGGAATAGAAAAGGCTTTTTTCGGGATTGAACCTTCGCGTTCAATAAACGCAGAAAAGCCCGCCTGACGAGCGGGCTCCTCAATCAGATCTTTCAGCCTGCGTGGCCGTGACCCGCTTCACGAAGGAAAGCGCGTACCGTGTCACAGAACTCCAATGGGTTCTCAGTCATTGGATAGTGGCCAGTACCTGCGAGCACGGCGATCTTACTGCCGGGAATGCGAGATGCTGTCTCCTCAACCTTCTCTTGGTACACCAACCAATCCGCGTCACCGCGCAGAAGTAAAACAGGCGCTTTGATCTTTCCAACTTGTTGCCGCTGATCAAAGTTCGCATAGCCTGTGAGGTCACCCTTCATCACCTGCGGCGTGGTTCGCGAGATCTGCCACACCACCTCCCTCGCACGATCTGGTGGAGTGCGATTGCCCGTCATCGAACGAGACCAGGCACCGATGATCTCTGGCCCATTCATGAGCAACATATCGAGGAAGAACTCGGAAACCGTCGGGGTAAAATCTGCCCCTTCAGCTGAAATGATCGCGCTGTACGCATCGGGCCGACGTGCCCCCAATTCCAGCACCAGATTGCCACCCATCGAGCATCCCATGATGGCGGGTTTCTCAAGTCCCAAGGCCTCCATAAGGTGCTCATTGAACTCCGCATGGCGAGTGAGGCTGTGGAATGGGCCTGATTCGGGTAGCTCTGATTTGCTGTGCCCGGGGGCGTCAATTGCGATGACGCGGAACTCATCTGAGAGACCGTCCAGGACGTGCCTATACATCAGAGAATCTTGTGATGCTGCGTGGAAGCAAACGAGTGGACGCCCCTCCCCTGATTCTTCGTAGTAAACGCGAATTCCATCAACAGTAATGTACCGTCCTACCGTCTCTTTCTCCGACGGCTTAGGCCCGGGAGAGTACGAGACTGGTGGGTTATTATTGGCTTTCCCTACACGCTTCATTGCGTCGAACGCGCGGGCCATCACATCTACGTACTGCCATGCAGCGACCACGTTGCCCTCAAGCTCAAGTTTTCCCAATCCAGGGGACAACGCTTCAAACCAGTCGATCTTTCCGTCAAGAACGCGCTGCCACTCATCATCAGCACCAGACACGATGATGTCAGCGCCCAACGGGCTTCCTTCCGGGTAAACCGCAACGACTTTACCGGCGAGAACCGCAAGCGTTGAGAAACCTGTGCTGTGCTTGAATTGAATGCGCCCATCAAAATAGCGAGCAGCGGCAGTCCAATCAGCATCACCGTTTAACTCGTCGGCGAATTGGCTCAACCATTTGGCATCTTTAATAAGGGTCATGACTTTCTCCTAGCTTTATCAATCCCCAAGGGGATTTTCTTGTAAGTGCAGGTACGATCGGTTCGTTACAAACCCATGTTGCAAGAGGACTTCGATACCAGCGCCTTGTCGTACTTAAGGAACCAGCCGGTAGTTTCTCGGGTGAAGAAAATGGTGATGATGGCCGCCAGTACCATGAGACCGGAGATAAAGTAGAGCGCGTAGTTGTAGCCCGCAGCCTGCTCAAAGCCACCACCTGCGCCGATGAACATCCCGATCACGAATGGCCCAAAGCCACCGGCGTAAATACCGACGTTGACGATTGAGCCCGCCAGGCCAGTCGTGCCTTGCTTCGCAGAGTCAAACGCAATGGCATACAGCAACGTGTAGGGCGCGTTCATCGCGAACCCAGCAAACAACTGAATCGCGATAAGCCAAGTCAGACTGACGGATGAGTATTTGAAGAGGTACATGCCCACCGCAAGCCACGCGAAAACAAGCACCAGGCATAGTTTTCGGCCTGCACGGTCTGAAATCCATCCCCAAACGATCTGGCCGATACCACCGGTGATCGTGAAGAGCACCGAGTAAGCAGCTGCCTCTGCGAAGTTGTAATGGGCAACAAAGGCCAGGTACTGAGGTAGCCAGAAGCTGATGCCGAAGTAGCCAACGATTGCAAACATCGAGATTAGAGCGATAGCGGAGATGTTCGGATTTTTCATTGCCGACTTGAACGCGCCTTTGGGCACCTCCACCACACCTTGTACCGCTTCCATTGATGGAGGGGTCTCACCCACGGCTTGAGCGTGTTCAACAAAAGACTCGTAACGCTTCTTCGTACTGAACCACCAGTAGACCGAAAAGATGATGATCATCGGTACAGGGAAAAGCAGGAATGCCAAGCGCCAATTTTCCGGGCCATAAGCGTGGAGTAGAGCACTGATCGCCAAGCCACCGATCAATGTGCCCCAAGGGTATCCGGTGTGATGAAGTCCTAGGGCGAAACCACGGCGTTCCTTCGACCACCACTCAGACAAGGAGGTGACTTCGATGGCTTCGCCAGCACCGCCAAATGCGTGAGACATCACTTGCAGCGCGACAAGCACTCCAAGCGAGCCAGTCAAGAAATTGAGGCCGGTCAGAAAGGTGAATAGCGTGTAAGCAATCACGATTGGCAGATGGCGGTATTTTCGCATCCATCCCTGACCGCCTTTATCAGCCCAAATCATGCAAGGCACGGCTATCAAAGATGTAGCGATCGTGATGAACGCGGCAAGCAGTCCAGTCAGCTCAGCGCTTGTCTTGAACTCGCTGGTGATGGAGGGCAATACCATAAAGAACATCTGGCGGGAGTTGGCATCCATGGCATACACGAGCCACAAAAGAGCCATCGCACCCCAGGAGGCTGCACCTGCACCTTTTGGCACACGATTGACCGCAGGTAATGCTTCGATTTTGTCTTGAGCAAATCCCATGGGGATATCTCCGGGTATTTATTTTTATTCTCCGGCTGAGGATCGGTGTTTTGCACACATACGCCTCAACATCCGAGGTGATCCAGCACTTGTCGTACTGCTCACCATGGACAGAGGTTATGGCTCAATTTCAGGGCTGAATATAGCTGGCAAAGCACACCTGCTGTGACCGCCAGGAACAGGTCAGTGGCACAAAATGAGAGAGGTGCCAGCGAAGCATTTGGCTAAGTAATTACTGGGGAACAGGTCTCAAATTTTTGAGATCTCTGTTGGGCACAGAGCAAGAGGGAAAATTTTCAGAGTGGTGGAGTATTGGCTCCCTTGTGCTGGAGCCAAAGTTGCACGCTTGCGCGGAGGTAGAGTGAAAGTAAGCGCCGAGCCGTAGTGGCTATCAAACCGCTTCGGGCAGTCCTCTCACGATTTTCCATGGATGAGCAATCCATTTTTCCTGAAAAAACTCGATGAACACCCGGATGCGAGGACTCAAATGCTTACGGTCTGAATAAAGCAGGTAAATAGGCTCCAGGATCTCCGCTTTGTACTCGTCAAGCAGGAGCACCAGCGATCCGTCCTGAATGTCTTTTCCAATGTGGAAATCCGCAAGGCGGACTATACCCGCACCTGATTTGGCCATATCTCTCAGCAGCTCACCCTGGGTAAACGATCCTCGAGGTTTCACAGGGGTCGTCACACCTAGGCCATCTTGGATAAAGGCCCATTTGTTCCAAGGGCTGGCAAAACTGAAATTAAAGCATCGATGATTCATCAGGTCTTTTGGCTGCTGCGGTGTTCCATACTTTTCCAAGTAGTCAGGTGAGGCACACAGCAACCATTCACACTCGCCGATTTTCTTCGCGATTCTGGAAGAGCTCGGAAGAATCCCGCTATGGATGGCTATGTCCAATCCCTGCTCGAACTGGTCAACGAACTGAGCGCCTAACTGAATCTCGACATCAAGACCGGGATATGTGTCGAGGAATTCCGGCAACCAAGGCACGATCTGCTGCTTCGCAAAAGAGGTCATCGTGTGGATGCGAAGCGTGCCACTGACCCTTGAAGGAAGTCCTTCTGCCAGGGAGTCAGCTTCACTCATCGCCTCAACCACAGCTTTCGCACTGCGCAGGTAAGCAGCCCCCTCCTCCGTTAGAGTGAGGACTCGGGAACCCCTCTGGAAAAGCCGAACCCGAAGCCGATCCTCTAGCCGCGCTATCAATTTGCTGATGGCCGACGGAGTCATCTCGTGCGCCCTGGCGGCGGCAGAAAAACTTCCGCACTCTGTTGACCAGATGAAGGCTAGCATTTGAGAGTATTGATCCATTTCGGTACGCTCCTTACGCGACTGAATCCACCTGTTTATCTACACAAAAAAACGCGCCGTAGCGCGTTCTTTTTTGTACCAAAATCAGCGAATGAACTGCTCGATATAATCGTCCGGCAAGCCCAAATTTTTGTAATGGCTGCGGGCAGCTTCCAGCTTGGTGAAAACGTCTTCATAGCCAACCGCGACACCCTGTGGGTCGACGTAAGTGTAGCCACCCTGAACGTGGAACCAAGTAATCATTTCTTCGACATCTTCAGGGACGAACAGAGTGTGAGTCTCCCCTGGCGGCTCGAATGCAAAGGAGCCTTCATCAGCAACCCAATCGTGTTCGAGGTAGTACCAACGCCCCTTCAACACGATCGCATGTACTGCACCTGAGTGGCGGTGACGAGACAAAACCCCGCTCTGCCGCACTCGGAGCAAGTTGATGTAGTACCCACCGCTAACGCTCAGCAGCAGTGGTTTGAAAGATACTGACTTGGTGACAGGCACCCAGAGATTATCGTCTTCGAGCCAAGTGGTCATAACGCCTGGATGCACCATGTCTGGAGACATGAAAGGCACCTGCGGCAAAGCATAAGGAATGGCAAGTTCATCAGGTTTAACGGGCGTATTCATTATAATTTCTCTCAACGTGTGACTGGCGAGCGAGCCAGGATTTCAATCGCTGAGTGAGAGTAGGTGATGCTCTCGCACAGGAGAATACTCAGAAATTCACACCATCTGTGACCACTCGTCACAGCGCGTAAGACTCATCCCGTTGAAGGCCGCGACTAATGTAAGGCACCTACTGCGGACGAGTTCAAGCGATTGACCCAGCAGATTTTTCATTGAGTGGATAGCGGCCACCAGTGGATCGCGCCCCATCAGAGGGGACACATTTTCCCCAATACCTTCACTACCATGCAGACCTGTTCATCTGAAAGCCGCTTACACAGTAGTAATCGGCTTGAAATAATGAGGTTTAGCAATGACTTCTCTCAGCCCTTCCCTTGAGCTCAGTCCCGAGCTTGCAGCTCATCCGGCCTATTCGCGAGTGTTCCAGCCCGAAGGCCTCACCTTCGGATACATCATGCCCTTGGAGGGCTACCCAAACTCACCCTTTCCAACTTTGCAGGATCATCAGCGCCTTGCTCGCATCGCGGACGAGGCTGGATTCGCAAGTCTGTGGATGAGAGATGTGCCCTTCTATGACCCGAGCTTTGGTGATACTGGTCAAATGATCGACCCGTTTGTATATCTGGGATATCTGGCTGCCGTTACCAAAAACATTGCCTTGGGCACAACGGGCATCGTTCTTCCGTTACGTGAACCACTGATCGTCGCTAAGCAGTCCGTTTCGGTCGACCAGCTAACCGGCGGTCGTTTCTTGCTAGGGCTATCCAGCGGAGATCGCCCGATTGAATATCCAGCATTCGGGATTGATTTCGAAGCGAGAGAAGAACGATACCGGGAAGGCTTCGAGCTGATTAAGACAGTCACTGAAAACAGCTTCCCAAGCGTCTCAACCAAACTTTTCGGCCAGCTGGAAGGCTTGCTAGACATGGTACCCAAGCCAGTTGGCCCTCGACTCCCCATGATTGTCGTAGGCCGGGCCCGTCAGACGCTTGAGTGGATAGCCAATAATGCCGATGCCTGGATTTGGCATCTGAGCGACTTCAATCGTTTGCCCGGTCTCATCCGCGAGTTCCGTTCTGCCAGCCAGACCGGCAATGCAAAACCATACGGCTACGCGACATTTTTCGATCTGGCGAGGGATCCGAACACACCGCTGGAACGCGGCTACAACGGAATAAGGATCGGGCGTAATGCTCTCGTGGAGCTCTGGAAACGGCAACAGGATGAAGGTGTTTCACACGTCGCACTGAATATCAAACCTCTGCAGCGACCAGCCGCTGATGTCCTGGAGGAGATGGCTGAGTATGTCCTGCCACACTTTCCCATAGGCCAACCTGCCTCGCAGGTGACCCAGTGACCGGCTCAAGTGATCGCACCGACATTAAGGGCGTTATAGCCACCTTTCTGGAAGCCTGGGAGAGCGGTAATTGGGAATCTGCTGGGGATATATTCACTGACAATTGCCAGTTGGTGACAAGCCACATGTCCGCTCATGAGGGTGAACGCAAGATTGTCAGAGCTTTCCAGCAAGACCGTGCCAAGGCTGATGGCTTTTCAGTGAAGGCAACCAATCACTATGTGGGAGGTGGAGAAACCGACGCCACTTTCAGTTTCTACGCCTATGGCCATATCAGCAAAGCCACAAAGTCGGCCACGCTCGGATTTGGTATGACTGTCACAGGCTCTCTGAAAAAGACAGCAGGCACCTGGCGCCTCGACAGCGTGCTGATTGCCTTGAATTGGGTAACCGGGGACTACTCGCTTGCAACTCACTGGCAGCTTCCACCAGGTGACGACGGATGGAGGATTGGTGATCCCGCTCCGACCATCGTGAGCGAACTGAACGCGCCATGGCTTGCGTTCCCAAGCTCAACGCCTTCTGTACCCAGCGAGGAGTGTATTGCTGAAACCTACGCTCGTTACTCATGGGCGCTGGATCAGGCTGACATGCAGCTACTTGCCCATTGCTTTGCCAACGACGCCGCTGGTGATTTCCAACCGATGGGCCTTATTGAAGGGCGCCACGCGATCATCGGCTCCTTCAAAGAGTTTCGCAGGCCCTGGCCGTGGATGCAGCATTTCGCGGACGTGCTGGAGATCAAGTCCGACGAGGAAAAGGGTGTAGCGGAAATGATTGTCGGCAGAGTCATTCCTGGAAACTCACACACGCAAGATGGCACGCCTCTCTATGGCGCGCATTACCGGATGCGGCTTCGTCGCAAGCATGAGGGCTTCTGGCAACTGACCTGGAGCGAGTACCGCCCAGGCTGGTTCAATGCCAATGAAGCACCAAGAGTTTAGTCCCTGCCTGGAAACGCTCTAGGGCCGTGGCGCCGTACTATCTCGGACGACGAGTTCGATTTGTATGCGCTCGCGGCGTGCAAGTGGGCGCCCCTCGATCAGCGCAACGATGTTGTTGGCGCTGCTGATACCAATTTTCGAAGTCGGCACCCTGACGGTCGTCAGGGCTGGCACGTAGGCAGCCGCGAACTCGATATCATCGAACCCGCTGACTGATAGTTCTTTGGGGACGTCGATCCCATTGGAGCGCGCTTCCGCCAACGCTCCGATACAGGTGAGGTCAGTGCTGCAGACAATGGCTGTAGGCTTGGGGTTAAGCTCCATAGCAATCCGCAGCCCGGCGCGCCCTCCCTCAATCGTGAATGGCTGCTCAATAATCCGTTCACTTGAAAGCTCTATCCCTGACTCGAGTAGCTGAGCGGTGATTCCTTTCAGACGGTATTTTGCCCGTTCGTTGTTAGAAACAACTCCACTGATCATGGCGATACTTTGATGACCAAGGCTAAGCAAGTGCTTGGCTATCAATCGACCACCCTCCTCATTGCTGAACCCCACGCAGTGATGGTCGTGAGCACCATCTAGCGACCACATGAGAATGAATGGGCATTGGGCGGCAGTTAG
Organism: Pseudomonas marginalis; assembly: GCF_001645105.1. Taxonomy (GTDB): domain Bacteria; phylum Pseudomonadota; class Gammaproteobacteria; order Pseudomonadales; family Pseudomonadaceae; genus Aquipseudomonas; species Aquipseudomonas petroselini. The sequence goes on along the minus strand of NZ_LKEG01000035.1, from coordinate 40,905 downwards.
TGCTTCATAAATTTCAGGACTATGTTCAGTACCCACTAACAGTAGGCCTTCGACGCCCCGCTCAATCATGTTCCTTACGTTTACCAGTTCTTGCGCCTGGTCGTATTCATGGGAAGAAATGATTAGGTGATACCCAAGCTCCGTTAGCCTTAACTGGAGGGCCTGGACAGCTTCAGCGAACGCAGGGTTGTTAAAAGTAGGAAAAACGGCTCCGATGCTGTGCGTGCGCCTGGATGCCAAAGCACGCGCGGCCCCGTCTCGCACGTACCCGAGCTCTTGAACAGCTGCTTGTACTTTGGCCAGCGTTGCAGGTTTCACTAAGTGCGGGACAGCCAATGCTCTTGAAGCACTCCCCATCGAGACGCCCGCCAATTCAGCCACATCCTTGAGCTTCGGTTTCTCGATTTTTTTCATTGGAGATTCAGCATCCTCGATCGTAGCGCGGAGACAGGACGATCAGGAGAACGCCCTCGATTTGCGCAGAGGATGATAAGCCAACGGCCTCCCGTTCGGGAGCCGTTAATTGGAGGGAAAAACCTGAGAACAGCGTTTCTGCTGCCCCCAGGCAAAGACACTTATTTAATGACGATCGGATTCACAGGAGCTCCGGTTCCGCCAACGACCTTTAGAGGGGCTGCGGTGTAGAGAAACGTCCACTGACCGTCCTCAGCGCAGTCCTCAGCGAGAGGATCAAGCTGAGCGATCTCAGTGAGAGTGATGCCCAAGTTCCTCATGAGTGCGTTGTGCAACGGCAACGCAACCCCTGACACGGGATCGACGGTGACTTCGTTAGCAATGGTGTCAGTGACAATGTTCGGAATTTCCATCTCCTGAAACCACTTCACCAGCTCAGGGCTGTAGGTCAGGCCTGGCTCGATAAAGTCTTTGTAGAACTCTTCCGGGTCGCGTTTATAAAACGAACCAATCCATCCAGTGCGGATGATGAGAATGTCGCGCTTGTTGATAGAGACGCCTTGAGCCCGGGCCGCAGCCATTAGATCCTCATGGTTGAAAGTTTCACCTGCATCCAGCACGTCTTTACCACGGTGGCGCGCTATGTCGATCAGAATGCCTCGGCCAACGATGCCTTTTTCACCCAATGGAGCAACGCTCGCCTTGGCCAGGGAGCCGATAGTGGTATCGGCACTGTAGCCATTCCAAATCTGATCGTCGTACCAGACATGCCCAAGGGCGTCGTACTGAGTTGATCCTTGAAGATGAAAAAACATCACGTCGTCGGCGAACTCGTAAGAGCCAGGAAAATGTGGGCCTTTGCCACAGTTGTAGTGACCACGATCCATGATATTCATGCGTTTTGACTGGGAGCGACCAGGCCAGACCGGGTCACCAGCAGGATCTGCCATCCGCACCTGCAAAGTAAATGTCTTGCCTTGCTTGACCTCTTTGACCCCTTGAAGAACTTCGATACCTGTAAGGTAGTTGAGTGAGCCTACCTCATCATCCGGGCCCCACTTACCCCAGTTCTTAGGGGAGTCTTTGAGCAAGTCATGAATATGCGGAACGGTCTTGTCTGTCATTTTCTGAGCCTCTTTTATTCTTGGATTAGCTGTGCTGCATTTAGCGGTTAGTTGAAACGTTCAAATCGTTGTCCCAGCTCGTCGGCACGAGCGAGTCCTCGGATGAGTCGTTCAGCCGTAAGGGCTGGCGCCATATTTTTCGCGTACACCGCACCCAGTGTTGCCTGGACGACAATGTCCAATTCCTCAGAGGTAAACGGAGACGTCTGGCCAAGGCCGTCGAGGGTGACGGGAAGATTCACATCATTCAGAAGCTGAGCGACCTCTAGGATCTCTGAGTCTGGGCGCTCTTCGACGGACATCTGCACCAGCGTCCCGAATGCGACAAGCTCACCATGCAGCATGGAAGTAATCGCAGGAATTGCCGTAAGACCTCGCACAAGCGCATGAGCTAGCGACAAGCCGCCACTCTCGAACCCAACGCCACTGATAAGGACGGTTCCTTCAACAACCCGCTCGACATCATCATTAACCTCGTGCCGGCCTACTGCTTGGTAAGCGCTGTACCCGTAGGTCATAAGCGTCTTAAACACTGCCTCTGTTAGCAGCAATGCAGTGTTCAACGCTGGAGTACCAAATGAGTTATTGCCTCCGGCAGATTGACATTGTTGCGCCTCAAACTTTTTACTGATGGCGTCGCCGATGCCTGCGGCGAAAAACCTTGCAGGCGCACGGACAAGCACTTCGGTGTCCACGACTACTGCAGAGGGGTTCATGTTCAGGTACTCGACACCAACGACCTTGTGCGCTTCGTCGTAAAGCACAATCAAACGGCTGGTTGGGGCGTCGCTGGAAGCAATGGTCGGGCATACGACAATGGGGACGTTAAGCTGAGCAGCCATCCCTTTAGCCGTGTCAATTGTCTTACCCCCGCCCAAAGCGATGATGGTGTCTGGCCTGTAATCTGCTGATCGCTCACAGAGAGACGCAATTGCAGCTTTAGTGCATTCACCAGGAAAAACGATACTGTTCGCCTCGAAGCCATACTCTGACAATGCATTCCCTACCTCAGGCCACAGATGCCCCGAGACGAACTCGTCGCACAAGACCAAAGGGCGCGATTGCCCCATATCGGAAAGGATTCTGCCAAGCTGCTTTAGCGCGCCTGGCCCTTGCTCGTATCGGCCAGGAAAACCCATTGTTCGAACCATGCCACCACCCGCTGCTGAAAAACTGTGAGATAAATCGTTACGTTGAATACGAGCCCGGATGGATCAGCGCATCAACCAGCCACCCGCCACATCCACAATTTGGCCCGTGATGAAGTCGCTGTCGTTTGAAGTCAAAAAGCATGCTGCTTTAGCTACCTCAAGTGGCGTTCCAAGACGGCCCAACGGAGTCTCATCAACGACTGCCTGGTTCGCTTGCGCAGAAACGGTTTTTAGAAGCGGCGTTTCGATGCGTCCCGGAGCCAGTGCGTTTGCCGTAATGCCATAGGGCCCGAGTTCACCTGCCAGGTGACGGGTAAAACCGATAACTGCGGCTTTCGTGGCGCTGTAATGCGCCGCGACGATAGGGAGGTAAGCGCTGCCAGCAACGGAAGACATATTCACTATTCTTCCAAAACGGCGTTCGACCATCGCTGGTGCGAGAGCTCTGACCAAGTTGAATGAGCCTGTCAGGTTGATGCCAACGACGCGATCCCATTCCTGAGGATCCATTTCCCAAATCGGCGCTGGTGCGCCCTCGTGTTTGGGTGAAATACCTGCATTGTTAATCAAGGTGTCGATCGGGCCGAGCTGCTCACTAAGCTCAAGACAGGCTCGATTGCATTGAGCGAAATCTGATACGTCAGCTTTAGCCCAAGCCACCAAATGTCCGGCAGCACTAAGTTGCCGGGAAAGCTCGGAAACTGACTGTTCGTCGAAATCTACCAAGGCAACCCGCGCGCCCTCCTCGCAGTACAGCCGGGCAATTGAGGCACCGATGCCCCCTCCTGCCCCAGTAATGAGAACTGTGCGTCCTGAATGTCGAAGATTCGTCATGCCAAATTCCCCGCGCTGAAAAAACAGAAACAAGACGCGGTGATGCTCACACGCGTCCAATGCCGCACTGGCTGACCGAAAATTTCGGACTCATGTAGGCGGGTGGTTTTAGGAGATTTGCGTGGCGAAGCCAGTGCCCCCGTGCCGGAGCGGTCGGTGACTTTAGATAAGAGAGTGGCGAGGGCAGCCGGCGTGGTTGACCGAGCGAGGGCTAATGATGCAGTGATCATTATGATCTCCAGACTTGCCTAGGAAAACGGCAAATATGAATCGTTTCATTCACACAGCCTGCGGGCCTAAGCCAACAAAATCTGTGTTCTTTTCACGACTCTATTTTTTGTATTTATTCTCGAAAGAGATATTTATGAAGCGCTTCATTTTTATTCGGATATTTCACCGCTGTCAAGCGGTCTGCATGGTCACTTCCCCAGCAAGGAGCGCCAGTGGTTCCTACGAAACGCAGTCATGAGCATCTGCGCCAATCACATTGAGGATGTGGAAAACACCGGCGCACTAAGCCTCTGAGGCACTGGCTCCTTTGGCAAATGCACGGAATACAGGCGCAGTGCCCACGCCTGGAAGTCGATGCTCAAGTGAAATGAATACGCGATGCATATGATAGGTATCGACTAGCCGCGCGGGCTTCGCTCACGGGTCAGGCAGAGTGAATGCCTTCCGCAGAATGCTGCTCCCATGGTGGGCATGGTGACCAAGCCTCCACGAGCTTATCGATGAAGAGTCGAATTTTTGGAGAGAGGTGCCGCTTGCTAGGGTAGATCACCCGAATAGGCTCTGCGGCCTCTGCATACCCAGCGAGCAATTGAACAAGCTTGCCGCTCCTCAAATCGTCGTTCACCACGTAGGAAGGAAGAGTCGCGATGCCCAGGCCAGCTACAGCTGACTGGTGTAATGACTCAGCACTGTCCATCTGTAGCCTTCCACCATGAGTAACGGACACAGAGCTACTATTCACGCGAAAATTCCAAGGAAGCAATCTCCCACCACTCACGAAATGCAGGCACTGGTGCTCGGATAAATCCTGCGGCGTTTTAGGCTCGGCATGCTCAGCCAAATATTTGGAGGAAGCGCAGGTAATCATTTGTTGGTAGGCCACAGTGCGCGTTAACAACCGAGAATCTTCCTTCGGTGGCCCGATGCGCATGGCCAAATCAAATCCCTCATCGATCAGATCGACCAGCCTGTCAGAAAAGGTGATATCCACGCTCAGGGAGGGCCAATCCTTAAGGCAGCACTCAATGTGCTGAAGAACATGAAGTCTACCCAGCGCAACCGGCAGACTCATCCGCAGTCGCCCGCTGGGTGTCGAACGACGAAACGCAAGAGCATCCTCCACGTCGTCCAGATCCTGAAGTACACCCACACAGCGCTCATAAAGAACCTGGCCGTCATCCGTCATACTCAAGCTACGCGTAGTGCGATTCAGTAGACGCACCTGTAAACGAGTCTCGAGCCTAACTATCGACTTCCCCACTGCAGAGCGCGTAAGGCCAAGCTGCTTTGCCGCCGCAGTGAAGCTTCCAGCATTTACCGAGCTCACAAACGCGGCAATATCATTCAGGTTATGGAGTTCCATACGGCCTCGGTGGTCTCAACGTTCGGGCGGCTTAGCACCTGTTATGGGGAACCCTATTCCCCAATACTAAGCATAGTATCTCAATTAGCTAATCCACTCCCAACGATCAATTGAGGTCATTATGAACACTAAAGTCCAAGCAGCCGTCCAAACCTGGGCCAACAGCCTTAGCGATCTGGTACCCGTTCTTAAGGGAATCGATACCACCACAAAAATGAGCGACATCCGCGACTCTTACGCAAAAATGCTCGCGCAAAATCCAGCGCCAGTTGGCGTTAAATTCGAAGCAGTCGACATGGGTGGTGTACCCGGCACACTGGTTACTCCGGACGAGATCAAAACCGACGCGGTCGTGATGTACATCCACGGCGGCGCCTACATTGTAGGACGTCCAGACGGCTACCACGGTATCGGCGGCAACTACGCGAAAATGCTCGGTGCTCGTGTGTACATGCCGGACTACCGCCTCGCTCCTGAGCACAAGTTCCCAGCATCAATTGACGACACATTGCGCGCTTACGAATGGTTGCTTGAGCAGAAAATCCCGGCTAACAAAATTGCGTTCTCTGGCGAGTCGGCTGGTGGCGCAATGGTCGTCAGCGTCATGGTCGCGGCTAAATCGAAAGGGCTTCCATTGCCTGCGGTTGGCTCCTCCATCTCACCATGGGCGAACCTTGAACACACCGGTGCTTCCATGAGCAACCGTGAAGGCCTGGATCCTCTGAACTCCAAGCCTGTCTTGGACATCCTCGCCAGAGCATTCCTAGGCGACACATTGGCTAATCATCCTCTGGCCTCACCTGTGTTCGCGGACGTTACCGGTCTTCCACCAATCTTGGTGCAGATCGGCGAGAACGAGCTGATGTTGAGTGATGCAATGCGCCTTGCAACTCACCTGGCTGATAACCGAGTTCGCGTGAACCTGGAAGTTTGGCCAGCAATGTTCCACGCCTGGCACTTCTACGCCACCATGCTGCCAGAAGGTCAGCAGGCGATGGAGAGCTCCGTGCGCTTCATTGAGGTTGGCCTGGCCGACGCTAACCGCTAAAACGCAGACCAACCGCGACAGCTTTACCGGCTGTCGCGGTTTGATGATGCTGCGTCTACCAAGCTCTTCAGGTTATTCAAAACCTGAGCAACCGCCCTGCCCCCTCCAAAAAAATGCCACTTTTACGCCCCCCCCTCTCGGCAGGTTATGTCCACTGAATTCAGAGGATAGATTTTCCAATGACTCAAAACCGCAGCACGATTAACCCCAGGGTCTATGCGTTGACCTTCACTGCATTTGTAATGCTCTCATCTGAATTTATCGTCGCAGGCCTACTGCCTCAAATTGCTACATCGCTTGCCATCACCATCGGTGCAGCGAGTGGGCTCGTGACAGCTTTTGCCTTAGGCATGGGTATCAGCGCGCCCATTATTGGAGTGTTAGCGCACCGCGCCTCCAAACGATCCCTTCTCATATACGCGTGTGTGGCACTGGTTCTCGGGAACGGGATTTCCGCAGCGTTTAACGATTACTACATCATCCTCGCCGGTCGTGTACTCGGAGGTATCGGTGTCGCTGTTTTCTGGACAAACGCCGCTCTGGCCGCGAAGTCACTGTCGCAAGGCCGCAATGAAAGCCTGGCGATTGGTAGAGTTCTGGTCGGGATCTCGATCGCGTCGGTTGTTGGCGTCCCGGTCGGCAAACTCATCGCAGACGCTACCAACTGGCGCATGGCAATGTGGATGATGACAGCGCTGAGCAGTGTGGCTTTGCTAACCGTGTGGATTTGGGTGAGGCCTACTGAAGAATCGCGGCAGAAAGAAAACCTGCGCGACACAGTCCGTGTCGCCTTGAGATCCGACGTCACCATGACCTTGATCAGTTCATGCCTAATGTTTGCGGGCGTAGCCTCGGTATTCAATTTCCTGGCTACGTTCATGGAAAAGGAAACGGGCTTCGGCGAAATGAGCGTGACGCTATTCCTGTGCCTGTACGGCATCGCTGACATCGCGAGCAATCTCATTTTATCCAAACGCGTGAAGGACGATCTTGAGCCCTTGTTCAGGCGGGTCTTGATGACGATGGCAGCCGGCATGTGCGCCCTGTCAGTGTTTGGCAATCTCACATGGGCTGTACCACTCGCCATCATCATCGTTGCCAGCAGCCACGCTGGTGTCAGCCTGCTTATCGGAATAGACGTGCTAAAAAGGGCTGGGAACGCTGGTCAGTTGATCAACGCCATAAACGTATCAATGATAAATCTAGGCATCGGCATTGGTGCAGTCATCACTGGGTTGCTGGTAGATCGCGTGGGCGTTAGCAGCATAGGCTGGGTGGGCGCATGCTTCATTGCTCTGGCGCTGTGTACCCGATGGAAAATCGAACGCAGCCACCAACCGCATAATGGCTGAGCCGTAGACGGATGCTTAAAAGTGCCTGAGCTTTAAGGAAGCGCCGGCCAATGCGGGACATGTCGCGTCGGTACACAAGCTTCACAGGGTCAGCGAGCTGACTGCTGGAACTAACACTCTGGTAACGCACAAATAAAAAGGGCCCCAGGGGCCCTTTTGCACTCAAACTAAAGTTACTTGGTCAGCCAGGACTCAACTGTCGCGGCGCCGTGCTTCGATTTCCAATCTTTAAGCGTTTTGTGGTTACCACCCTTGGTTTCGACGACTTCACCAGTGTGAGGGTTTTTATAAACCTTCAACTGGCGAGGCTTGCGACTGCCCACTTTGGACTCGGCTACTGGAGCGCGACGGCCTGCTTGTGGATCTAGCAGGTTGATCACGTCCTTGAGGCTGTAGCCGTATTTTGCGAGCAAATCGCGCAGCTTCGTTTCGAATTCGATTTCTTTCTTGAGCCCAGCATCGCCCTTCAAGGCTTCGAGCGCTTGGAGCTGCTCGGCAAGATGTTTTTCGAGTTGGCGGAATTCGGCAAGTTTGGACATGGGAGTTTCCTGAGTAATTAGTATTGTCACGTTACGAGAGAATAGACACTCGCAGGAAGGAGAAGACTCAACTCTTAGACCCCTATAAAATGCTGGGTGTTAACGCGCTATCGGTAGGAGCGTAAGCAAAAGCTGGAGGGAGGCAACAAGTTGAGCTCCCCTTCTGTCGCGTTACAGCTTGAAACGCGAAACGACAGTACGCAGTTGCCCAGCCAGCAGCGAGAGTTCTTCCGCAGTCACAGCGTTGTCCTCTATCCCCTCCATCAATGCAAGGCTACCGTTACGAATCTCGGTCACATTGCGATTTATATCCTCCGAGACGGCGTGCTGCTGAACCGCCGCGCTGGCTATCTGGGTGTTCATTCCTACGATTTGCTCAACGCCGTCATTGATTGCACCCAGGCTGGTAGAGGCCTGATCAGCGGATTCGATGCACTCCTGCGCGCGCAGTTTTCCCGCTTTCATTTGCTCGACGGCGTCGCCTGTTGCCAGTTGCAGCTCTTGGATAATCCGGCGGCTCTCTTCAGTGGAGTTTTGTGTGCGCGAGGCCAGAGTTCTGACCTCGTCGGCGACCACCGCGAATCCTCGACCCTGCTTAGGCTTAGGCACAATCATCGGGCCTGCTGGTAACTTCTCGTCATTACCTGACGCTGCAAAATGGTTGCTTACCATTGGCATGCTGCTGGGACGGCTGGAGATACTCACCGTCCTGGTACTCGTAACACCGGTTTTTTGGAGGTATTAGTCCTATCAATGAATAGGTGAATACCCATGGGCGTAAAAAAAGCCTGTCGAGCGGCTCCGCCAAAGCTGTTTGGAACGAGCTGCTTATTTGGTTAGTCTTGCGGTCAATATGGCGACTTCAAGGAAGCCCTTCGGGTGATCAAACCGATAATGCTGTTACGCCGAGGCTTCGCGTCAATGCGCTGGCGCACCAGGGTCACGTTATGGATTGCGGCAACCATTGCCGGCCTACTGGTGGTGGCTTTCGCAAGGCTGGCAGACATGGCACTGGCGCAGTTTGCTCAACAGACCGCTGAGCGAGCGTGGCTACCTTTTATTTACACCCCACTGATCGGCATGCTCGTAGTCTGGCTGACAACGCGCTTTTTCGTGGGCGCCCAAGGCAGCGGAATTCCTCAGGTAATCGCAGCAACACGACTTGCACGTCAAGGTAAGCCCATTAACAGACTGGTTTCACTGCGCATTGCTTTTGCCAAGATAAGCCTTGGAACTCTAGCACTGACCGGCGGTTTTTCGGCGGGGCGTGAGGGGCCCTCAGTTCAGGTTGCGGCATCCATCATGCACTTCTTTCACCGTTTCTTGCCCAATGCGCGAATCGTACGCAGAGAGGATCTTATTCTGGCGGGAGGTGCAGCGGGTATTGCGGCAGCATTCAATACGCCCCTGGCAGGGATAGCATTCGCGGTAGAAGAGCTGGGACGCAAGCTGGAAACCCGTACCAGCGGCGTTCTTCTTAGTACCATCATCCTATCTGGGATGGTTGCCATTGCCTTGCAGGGAAACTACAACTATTTCGGTCACTTCGGCATTCAGGACATCAACCTCGACATAGTCGTCCCGGCATTAGTCATAGGGATTGGATGTGGGCTATTGGGTGGTTTGTTCAGCCGAATGTTGTTATGGCCGCAGCGGCATCCACACCTCATGATCTGGCAATGGCGGCGCCTGCACCCGGTGTGGTTTGCCGGCATCTGTGGATTGGTCGTCGCTATATTGGGGTGGCTGAGTGGTGGAATGTCGTTCGGTAGTGGCTACGGCATTACCTCTCAGGTCATCGCATCCGATTTAGTCCTGCCATGGCACGCGCCCACTACTCGCTTCCTGGCGACCGTAGTGACCTATTTCTCTGGTATTCCAGGCGGAATTTTCGCCCCTTCGCTCGCTGTAGGGGCTGCAGTCGGCGCCAATACCGCAGAGCTATTTCACTTGGCCGCTCCGCCCACCATTGCTCTCTGCATGGTTGGTTTTCTGGCTGCCGTTACTCAATCGCCAATAACCTCCGCAATCATTGTGATGGAGATGATTAATAGCCACAGCATGGTGATCAGTCTCATGGCGGTAGCCCTGATCGCCAAGGCTGTCAGTTCAAGAATGGGCCCTGAGTTGTATCAGCAGTTGGCGCGAGGCTTTCTCGAGAGTGCAGAACCTGCCACTAAGCCAAAGATTCCTACTCGATAAGCCTACCGCGTGGTCGTTCTAGCCAGTGAGCTCAGTTTATCCTTCTCATGCTGCAGCGCTAACGTGTCCTCTGCACGAGTGATAAGAAGATCCACGTGCCTGCCGCATGCATCCTTAAAGATCGCTGGGTTTATTCCAGCGAGACTGATGCACCTGCATCGCTTTGCCTTTCAGTGCAGCGTTGGCAATGGAAGAAGATCGTAAGCGTCCGGGGAAGTCATCTATCCGATCCCTGCAATGACTGGATGTGTATGGCAACGTCTTTCAGCAGGCTTTTGAGTAGGTATTCACCCATTCCTAGCCCGCAGAAACTATATTCGCTAGCTCTTAAATCACTGTCGATTTCTCGGTGGAGACGTCGGTGTAGTCAGCTTACGATAGCGCGATCTGCATCAGTCTTCTCTCTCCGGGGCACCACTGAATGACGCCACTAAGTGCGGTTTTCCGCAACCTTCACCAAGATAATTTGTTGGTACTCGCCAACGTGAGCGATGCTGGCAGCGCACGTATTGTCGAGAGCGTAGGGAGTAAGGCAGTCGCGACCAGCAGCGCCGCCGTTGCTTGGGCGCATGGATACCAAGATGGCAATCAACTTCCCCTAAAACTGCTGACTACTACAGTTGAGTCAATGGTTCGAGTGCTTACAGTCCCCCTCACGGTCGATGTCGAAGGGGGCTATTCCGACGACCTTGAGTCGGTTGCTAAAGTTATTGAATGCGTAGTTAGGGCTGGAGCCGTTGGAATCAACATTGAGGACGGAACAGGCAGCACTGATCTGATTTTGCGAAAAATCGAAGTGGCAAATAAGGTAGCAAACAAGCATGGAATAGACTTGTTCGTGAACGTACGAACTGACGTTTATCTGAGATGTTTGGTAGAGCCAGCGCGACAATTGCCAGAGACCCTATTCCGCGCATCGCTGTTCGAGCAAGCAGGTGCAGACGGCATTTTTGCGGCTGGAATGGTTGAGGAAAACGACATTGCTACACTGTGCGAGGCAACGCGGCTACCCGTCAACCTGCTTGCCTGGAACGGCCAACCCGGCATGGATGAATTAACGAGTCTAGGCGTCAAACGGCTAAGCGCTGGTTCCAGCATTGCTGAATTCTTATGCGGCGCCAACAAGGCGCTCGCCAAGAGCTTCTTGCGAACGGGAAAGCTTTTCGAGTATCCATTGGACGCATATACCTACAGCGACCTGAATAACCTTATGGCAGCAAAAAAACACCTAAGCGAAAAGTTATCTTCGCCCTATTAATCTGTGATCCGCATGAAAATCGCCGCTGTTTTCCGCACCTCGAAAGCGATTTTCACACCCATTCGAGGACGAGGCTACGCTCTAATGAGATCTTACAATCACGCTCTTCCGCCCAGAAGCGAGATGGTAAATGCGATGCTATGCAGCGACACCGCCTATGAGGGCGTTTTTTTCACTGCTGTCAAAACTACAGGTATTTTTTGCCGCCCTACATGTGGTGCACGTAAGCCAAAGCCCGAGAATGTAGAGTTCTTTTCGCAGGCCAACGAAGCGATGGCTGCAGGTTATCGGCCTTGCTTACGATGCAAGCCATTAGATCTCGCGGCTTCCGCGCCAGATTGGGTCAAGGGGCTACTGGCCTCTGTATCTGCATCACCTGACGCTCGCTGGAGTGATGCTGAACTAACTACGCGTGGTATCGATCCGTTACGCTTACGCAGGTGGTTCAAACAGAATTTTGGCATGACTTTTCATGCATGGATGCGCTCTAGAAGGCTCGGTGTCGCCCTAGGCCGGATTTCTTCGGGCGAAACCCTGGATAACACAGCATTTGACTTAGGATACGAGTCATTGAGTGGCTTTAGGGATGCTTTCAAAAAAACATTTCAAATGCCCCCCGGTAAGGCAACTGAAACGTCCCTCCTGCTTTATCGCCATCTGACTACACCGTTGGGCCCAATGATTGCCATGGCAGAGGAACGAGGTTTGGTACTCCTCGAATTTCTTGACCGTCCGGCGCTAACCGCTGAATTAAACGAACTGCGTGGGCGTCATGGGTATTCCATTGCGCCTGGCGAGCATCTCCACATCAAGCAAATCGAAGTGCAACTAAAACTTTATTTTGAGGGAAAGCTAAAGAAATTTTCAGTACCGCTCCATATGCCAGGCAGTTCTTTTGACAGGCTTGTGTGGGCAGAGCTTTTAAAAATCGACTATGGAACCATTTCAACCTACGGTGCCATCGCTGGGGCCATCGGTAAGCCAGGTGCAAGCCAAGCAGTGGGCAATGCAAATGGACACAATCGCTTATCCATTATCGTTCCCTGTCACCGTGTCATAGCGACGAATGGAGCACTCGCCGGATATGGCGGAGGACAGCCCCGAAAAGAATTTTTACTGCGTTTGGAGAAGACTGCTTTGCAGATAACTCAACAGGACGAATTCCTGTTGGATTAGCTGCTAATCGGAACATATGCAGACACAACTAAAGAGTTCCGGAAATAGACCCTCCGAACTCCAGAACTAATGGCGTAAGTCCCCACGTGTCAGCAGGTTAATTCCACATCACCTATTTCCCAACGGTGCTGGATTGAGTGATACGCGATGAGACATCCCGGGCTAACCACAAGACGTATTGGACAGAACCTTACGATCAGCTATTGTCGCACCAGTTTAAGCTTGGCTTCTAACGTATCAGCGAGCGTTCTAAATGCAATCAATACTACGCTTCAGGACTATCACGTTTGGTCTGATGCTTTTTGCAAGCCAACCCCGTGCAGACTCACTGGTAAGCGAAGAACAACTCTTACTGCCCATCCATGTTGACTCACATATTGAGAAAATCGAAGCATTAATCGTTCGTCCCGTAAAGGAGGGTAAGTACCCCATTGCACTGATTGTTAACGGCTCGGCGGCAACCTCTCCGTCCGCCGCACATGCCGATTGGCTTGCTCATATCGCTCACGACTTTGCGCACCGTGGCTGGCTTGCCGCATCTATTGTATGGCCCGGCTATGGTCGTTCGACCGGAAACTTCATGAATGAAGGGGGAACTTGCACCAATCCCAACGTGGCACGATTTCTCGATGCGCATGGCAGAGAGCTTGGCGCCGCATTGGCGGCTGTGCGTGAGCGTCCAGATGTAGATCCATCCTTGGCAGTAGGTGTTGGTATCTCTATCGGCGGAGCGTCAATGCTAGACCTCGCGGCTCAACCAAGTCACCCATTGACGGCGGTAGTTAACATCTCTGGCGGCGTTTACCACTACACAAATGTGGGCTCTGCGGACTCTAATTGCTCGTTATATCAAACTGATCTTGTGCGAAACCTCACGAAATTTGGCAAAGGCAACCCAACGCCAACGCTCTGGATTTACGCCGAGAATGATCCGTTTTTCAGCCCAGATCTCGTAGGTCGGATGATCGCGGGCTACCGCTCGGCGGGAGGTAATGCTGAACTGGCGTTGCTACCCCCATTCGGTAGGGATGGGCACTCGCTCTACAAACAAGAGGCCAATACCCTTTTAAAGCCTCATATCGAAGATTTTCTCAGGAGCAACCGGCTTCCTGCCATGGACGACAGCGCATTAATGCTGCTGCTTTCGAAGCTGGCGCCCGAAGACCGTGCGAGCGCTGAGGCTTATCTTCAGAGCGTTACCGAGAAAGCCATGGCCATGTCCAAGGAAAGTAGCAGCATTTACTGGTACTACGGCGCGCGCTCACTCAAGACAGCACGAAAGCAGGCGCTTAGCAATTGTCGCAAGGCAACTGGCAAGCCCTGCCAGCTCGTTGCGCAAAATATGGAATTGATTGATGGCTGGCAAGATGTGGTTTCCCCATCGGAGAAATGACGAGCTGCTTGGCGTATCGACCATATCGCACTGAGTAACCAACGCAAGCGGAGCGCGCAGGCTGGCACAGCCGAAGGCGTGAAGGATGGACGCCCGCAGGGCCGAGATACGGCGGGACGCGGGAGCTCGGTTCGCCACAGCCTGCCCGCGCACAGCGGCTCGCCAACTGAAGTAAGTCAGTCAGATCTTGCGGCCCGACTCAGTAGCGCTAGAGAAGCCACCAACCCCACATCGGTAAACTCCCAAATTTTCCCACCAGGATAAGCAATCAAAATGGGGAGTGTATCGTAATGATAAATTGCGACTGCTGCTTTGCCAGCTCAGCGATACCTCCATTGCCGTGCGCCAGAGTAGTAGAGCACTGATCACAAGGTAGTCAGGCGATTAAGCTGCTCAACCGAAGGAAATCCCAGTGTCCGATAACGACGTGGATAGCCCGCTTCTGTAGCCAGCAGATCGCCAAGCTCGGATTCAAGTTCACTCCAGGAGACGGTTTTGACTGTCGCTTCCCCACCCTCAACAGGTTCAACCAACGCGACGCGATCTGTCTTGGGCAACAGCGTCAGCACACCTTTTGTCCAGGCGCTCATCGATACCGTCTGGTTTGGTTGGTCAGCCATTTGGAAGAGGTTGTAGGAGGCGACGAAGATGTCGATGCCCTTTTCCAGATTGAGCTTGTCGAGCAACTCTTTCTGATTGGCATAATTACTCTGCAGCAGCAAATGCTCCAGTGTAACCAACCGACTGCTGACCCCTTCATCATCACAGTTAAACGGTATGATATCGCGACCTTCGTAGGTGTAAATATCGGTAGAGACAGCACGCCCCCTTTCAAGAGCCTGGAAAGCAAGCTCTACCATCTGACGAATTCCCTGTTCGTCCTTGTCTCCAGTGACCATCAGGACGTCTCGACTGGGCACCATGAACACTGGCCGACCTTTAACTGGCACGCGCTGAAGGACATCTGGCAACAACACCCTGCTGGTGTCGTACCCATCCGCCCACTCCCCAGCGTATAGGCCTGGAATAATCTCCCCGAAGGCTTCGTTTGTCGTATCACGCAGGTTCTCGATGGAGATCTTTACCGCCTCTTCCATCGTCACACCCCAATGTGCTTCGGGGCCATTGGTAAGGGTGGCAGTGGACTCGGGCGAATCGACAGCAAGCAGAATAACGCAGTCTCGGC
This sequence comes from Pseudomonas marginalis, assembly GCF_001645105.1. Classification (GTDB taxonomy): domain Bacteria; phylum Pseudomonadota; class Gammaproteobacteria; order Pseudomonadales; family Pseudomonadaceae; genus Aquipseudomonas; species Aquipseudomonas petroselini. The sequence continues at coordinate 25,634 of NZ_LKEG01000035.1, read as the reverse complement.
CCAAAGGCTGTGAAACATAATCGTACTGCTTGTCGCCATTTTTACGGGCGTGTTCCAGTCGAATTTCTTCAAGCATGGCAAGGTTGCGAATCACCGGACGCAGCTGTGCTTTGACATTATCAAACACAGTCTCGGTTTTTCTACCCGCCTCTAACAGCGTCGATACGTATCCGGTCAGAACGGCGGATTTCTGTGCTTTGTCTGCATTTTGATAGTCGCGAAAGGCATTATGGAGATTGAAGTACGATCCATCCCCATGGCGGATGCGGAACTCGTTCTTCTCAAAATTCAGATTCTCGCTGAAGCCAGCTTTACGAGTCGAATCCATAAATTTTTTGGCAAATGCTTCATCAGTTAGCGGTCGATTGAAGAATTTGTCGAGCAGGGAAAAAAGCATGTACAGAATCCTTTTTGTCAGCAGGCAATTGTAAACAGCGGGAATTGGGCAGGCTTAAACTTGTTCAGAGCTTGGGACGGCTGCTCTCCATATCGACAGCTATCAGACGAAATTGACGTTACGTAGCGGAAAACGAGCAGCGCCAATCATGTGCCTGATTGTAGTGGATGTGTGGATACTGCCATCCTACGAGGCGGCAAAAAGCTCCAGACCTCTCACAAGCTTTGTTAACTATTCAGCCGGACTTTGGATGCGACGAAGCTCACTCCACGTAACGGAGCCAAAGATGCGTCCGACCGGAGATCGCCTGCGCAACTTTGGAAACACGTCCCTGTAGGTTTTCATCGCTAGTGTTATAGAGCGCACAGAAGTCTTTGGCTACGACGTTAGCAAGTGATGTATCAGGCGGTTCAGCACAAATGAAGCCGATGTAAGAAGCACCTACGCCCATCAACTCATAGCCATGCGCTTCTGAAAAATGACGCGCAACGGCAAAGTTTTTCGCGGGATCCAGATCCGAAGTGAAATAGCCATTCGGAAAAGCCGCGAGTGCCTGGCAGGACTGCTGAACGGGTACCAGGAGCGCTGAAAGAGGCTGCTCTAGAAGAGAGATAGGGTTGTTCTGGTAACCGATCCACTCCTGGAGGGCCTGCTGATCTAGCGTCAAACCATGAGTACAAGCATCCTCGAAAGACGAGGCTGCAACCATGGTCATGAAATTGCGAAGACAGATTGCGAACTCCTCTTTCGTAGTCGGATAGCCTATGTATTCACCATTCTCAAAGCACTCTGGAGGCAAGCCCGCTATGTCCTGCTCCGATGCATCGTCCATCCCTAAATTATTGCGCACATGTCCCGAGGTGTAGCGGGCTTGGTGCAGATCATCGAGCGAGAACAGAGGTTTAAAGCCTGGATGCGCGTCAGCAATCTTACGACGAGCTTCGGTCAGATCGTCAAAGCTGGTAATCCCGCTCACGCCGTACTCATCGCATGTACCTACAGACGGATTATCACGCTTGCCGTTACCGCGAAATTCGATATCCATAAACCGTGGCCTGCTCCATTTTGGTACTGAATTGAGTGAGTAATCCTAAGCGTTTCAGGATCATCATTGAAGGTCTGCCGCCAAGCGACAATAAGTCTTCCTGCCACCACATAGCAGCGCGCTACGCTAACTTTGACGTTCGCACTTCGAGGTAATGTTGATGTCCGAAACTGGCCTACCATGCAATTTCTAATCGACTCAGGGAAGAAACTGATGACTACAGATCCGTTATGTCTAGTCTTTGTGCCGGCTCTGGCGGCAGTGCTGCAAGCCGCCGAGGATAAAAAGGGCCAGCCGCTTACCGAGATTGAGGTGTGTGAAATCCGAGACAGATCCACCTGCATCGCTTTGCCTTTTAGCGCAGCCTTGGCAATGGAAGAAGATCGTGGTTATCCAGACCTCATCGCTGAGGACTGCTGGAATGAATGGCAACGTCTACGCTCCCAGTGATTTGCGCCTGTACCAAAACAATGCAGCCCTTCTGAGATCAGACAATCATCCGACGGTAAGCAACCGTTGCTCCCTGTCGGCCACGAGACGCTGGTAGCACACCGAGTACCTCCCTATCTGCCAAAAGTGAGTCATCCCCTCATGAACGAAGGTTGGCAAAACGACGACTATTTCATCATCTTCACGGAGGATGAGAGCTTAGCTGCCATGAAGGCCTACAGATTTGATCATCATCTGCCGGGGTACACGCTATTAGGTCTAAGAGGATGGGATGACTTTATCGTCATCAACTCTTCCGGAGTAATATTTACCATTCCGACGCTGCCACTCGATGCGTCCTATGCCGCGCCGTTTGCCCTTCCCCATCAGATTTCCCTTGAACCGGACGAGCGTTTCGCTGGCAAGATCAAGTGGTATACGAAGCCCTTAGTCTTTGGGGGCGACCCGGCGGACAAAACAAATTTCGCATGGATCACTCACGAGCAACATGCTGAACTTGTCATCTGGTGGAACGAACAGTACAGGAGCGCCAAAGCACAGAGCTAGTGCAATTTGCCCATAAAGCGGAAATCGCAACACATGCTCAAATGGCGTACTGAGGCACTCACGACTAGCCGAGACCCTATTTTTTTACCAGAGCTGCTGGGTGCTATCGATGAGTGTCCGTCTCCTCAGCCGGATAAAACTCGCCTTCCTTCCCCATCTTTTCCAGCCGTTCGCGCACCATCAACTCAACGTTGGCCACAGCAGCGTGATCGCCAAGGTTGACCACCTTCACGCAAAGACGTCTGACGTTCTGATCNGTGCCCTCGCTCATCATCTCGTGGGTGAAGACCTGTTCGCCACGCCATAGGCATAGCTGGGTATGAGTCCCGCCGAGCCATATCTCGTTGATTGATCTCAGGTCAGTGGTCGCCAGTTGATCGACGGTGATTGTCTTATCCATTGCACTGTACCTTACCCGTGAGTAGGCACAGGTAGACATACAGGCATAGCGGGTCGTTCCAAGCGTCTGCAGCTCAACCGCGCCAATGGTGGAAAGTACGCCCCGGATCAACGTCGGACAATTGAAGGCGCAAGTACGAACAGACAAGGGGAATCCCATGACTGACCCGCCTGGTTTTACATGCAGATGGCCGCGCTTGGATAAACCTTAACCCACCCTCCCCTGTCCAATACTGCCAGCTCAATAATCAGCACAGCACGGAAGAAAAGCACTGGCTTCAGACGCATTCCGGCACAGTTCACGACGGCGTGCTGCCTATGGAACGACTGACAGCTATCGGCCAAAAGCGGTCAGTCGTCCCTACGAAATTTTGGACGATTCAGCGTGCTACCTGAGGGCAGTAGCTTGTTAAAGGAGTTGGGTAACATCTTCATCGGTGTCACGACTATGCACAGCTGTTATGAAAGTGATACACGAGCCTGTGCAAGATTATTAGCCGGAAGGCGAGCCCGCGCTGATGCCCGTCAGCACCAGAAAATAAGGAGATTGATCATGTGGCTCAAAAATGTGGCATTTGCGCTGTTGATTTGCCCCCTCGTCACCGCATGTTTCAGCGAGCCTTTTCAGCCCCCTACGGCTGATGCTGACTTATGGGAGAAGCCGGGAGCGAGCAGGAATGATGTCTTGGCGTCCATGCTAGCTTGCGGTGAGAAAAATGGCTCCGGCATCGATCCTAATGCCAGCTTCCAAGAGATGGCCCAGCGATTTGTATGTATGAAGCGTGCGGGCTATACCCGGCGTGACGGTTTCGACATCTGTGCATTGCACCCGAAGGAGCCGTTGAAGGCCTGTGAGTCGGCGCAATGAAGCCATAAAGGCGTCGCACGGTATTGAGGGAGTCGGCATTGAACTCTTTAGGGTGAATTGGCCCAAGTATTTATAGGTACATGCGACTGACTGCTTCCGCCCCAAAGCGGTCTGTCAGCTGCTTAAAGATCGGCCAAATCGACGATGGTGAGGGGGCGCCCTGTGAAGTCCCACTTGCTTATCTGCTTGGCGTTACAGCACGATGCCGGCTCAAGAGCAAGGATAGGCCCGATGACCAAGCCCCTCGAACAAGAAATCTCAATGTGAACTCACCAGACTACACGGCTAAGGGCGAAGACCTCGGCAACCGCATGATGAAGGTCGACCATGCGGGCGAGCATGGTGCGATCTGTATCTACAGTGGACAGTTGTTTATGGCCCGGCTTTTCGTCCCGGGCATGGTGAACGAACTCAAGGAGTTCCTCTCCCACGAGCGCCGCCATCGGACGGTTTTTCTGGAGGAGCTGCAACGTCGCAATTATCCCCGCTGCCGTAGCTATTGGTTGTGTGGCATCGGCGGTCTGGCGTTGGGTCTGGTTACTGGCATCTGTGGCCGCAAAGCCATTGTCGCTACTACCGTCGCGGTTGAAAGTGTGGTGCTCAAGCACCTGGCTCATCAACTTGATGTGCTGGCTGTTATCGATCTCCACGCGGTGGCTGCCATTACGTCGATTGTGGAGGAGGAGCAGCAACATCATGACCACTCAGCAGCGCAGATTGATGTGCGCGATCCCTGGTTCAGGGTACTGACACCGATGGTGACTGCATGGACTGAAGCGGTAATCTGGATGGGTATGCGTTCTTAGAAAACAGGTGTAATTATCCCAGTTTCACTGCCGCAATTTGGACAAATGACTGACCGCTTCTGGCCGATAGCTGCCCGTCACGAACGGCAGTAATCGGCCAAAAGCTGACGGTGGCTACAGGCAGAAATCGACCCACTGCAGCCGTCTAGATCAGATGTGATCTTTGTTGGAGCGGGCTTACCCGCAAAGAGGCTGCTTGAGCAACGCACATACTCTTCGAGCGATGTCATCTGCGCCATCGGGAATGTCCACTGAAATGCCTAAATAGTGTTCAAGGTGTAGGGTGAGCGTGTGTTCATCTACCAACAGATCCCAGTAGCGCTGGTCTTGGCCATTGAGCCTCTCTTTCCAGCAACCTCCCAGCCCTTGCTCAAGCACCCGGGCCACGTCCTCGAAAAGCGTCCAGTCGGCTTCTTCTGATACTTCAATCCTCACCATGCGTCACCTCACCACCAGAAGTCCCCCGATTCTGGTGGCTCCTGCGAATGGTCGCAATGGGTCGATATCTGCCGGTGACTACCGGCCAATAGCAGACAAGAGGAGTAAAAATAAGCTGCCCGTTATTCCTATGCATACGACAGAATGTGACCTTCCCTTATGTTTTTAGGCCTTGGACACCATGGACGACTCTCGTTTCACACCCGAGCAGGTGGCGTTGCGATCTGGTAATGCTCAGGTGGATAAGGATGTGAGGCAATGGTTAGTGGGCCTTCCAATCGCTGAGAGACTCGATTTTTTAAAGCAACTGTGGCCACTGAACTTTCGGTACTCACTCAGACTACTCCAAGCGGCACAGCTACCTAGGCAGAAAAACGAATACATGTTCAGGCACTGGCTGCGTGCTGGCCATCACAATACGGCGCAAGAACTCATCAAGCGGTTTGAGCCGGTTCTCGGGGAAAGAAAATTCTGGCAGATTGCTTCGCAAGAGACACTTTCACCGACTATGCGCGAATTCATGAATTACTACGGCCTTGGACGCCTGGACTCACAAACCCAAGGAAAATAAACCTTGAGCCTTCTAGAAAATCTGTTTTTGGCGCACCCGGATACTGACGCCATTGGTGCTGACTGTTCTCCGCTGGGTTGATTCCTCCTCTTAGTGCTAGGGCAAAAAACGACCATTAATCGGGGGAGAAGATGAACGAAGAATTGAGCTATGTCTGGCTATTACCGTTGCTTGAGAAACCTTTCGAAACGGCTGCACTCGATTTGCCAGATGCGGCAAGTGCTCTTAGCAAAAAATATACGCTACCTGCCGACATTGCGTTGCACCCGCTGGTGATCACAGCCTTGACGTCGCATTCCGAATATTGGTCGGGACTGGCGCTTAAATGGTTGGAGGATGGTTTTCCTGTAGACATTGCGCTGACCGGGCTCTTGGCTCATTGCGCCGAGGACAAAACGCGGTCTCAGTCTTGCCGTCATAGAGCACGCAGGATTGTTGGCAGGTAAAATCATGGGGCTAAATCCTATGTCTGGCTGTTATCGGCCAGAACCGGTCGACTCGCTCTGGCTTTTTTGCCGCTTTCAAGCACTGGTGTAAGTCAGATTAGGGTAGCTATTGTCCTCACCTTTAACCTATCGAAAGGCAAGAAATCTGGTCATTGCTGTCTAAGTAATACATCCCATCTAGGAAGCCAACCATCGGCGTAAGCCCGAGCAATGGTTCAGACTTAAATGTGATAGGGAAAGAAATCCGTTTCGCTTCATTTGAGGCTTCATCCCAGGAGGGTTTAACAATTCCTCCCCAGAACGAGACAGCTGTGCCGTCATTGAGGAACAGAGTGGGTTGTCGATGGCCAATATGTTCAACCAGACTCCAGTGCACGTACCCCAGATAGCGAGTGCCATCGGCATCGCAAAATTCGGCTCGCACGATCATCGCCAAGCCTACTTCCTCAACACAAGGTCGGACTGTGCATTCATCTTCAACGGACTCGTCCATCGGAAAGCACCATACCCCAACATCGTGCAGATCGTTTTCTGTCAGTTCCCAAATCTGCTTGTCGCGCACCTCACGCCTCCTCGTACGTTGATTAAGATCCTGCAAAGTGCAGGTGCCAGCTTTGTCCTTCAACAAGCTAAAGAGGTCAGGGCTGTTGTTTTAGTCTAAGCGTTCGGCTTGAAGCGGGCGCTAGGGCTACAACTGATTGTGCCGTTTTGACCGTACGTACTTAGCCGAAAGGTTGCTGAACGTCCGCCATGGGTCGAAAGTCGTCAATCGCGAAGCGCAGCTATTGGCCGGGAGCTGCGGTACGCAACTGAAAGCTTCCGGCCCAAAAAAGCGGCTCCGAATCGCCGAATGAAGGCTAAGAAACCTGATCACCTATCACTATGATGGGTGCTCCGAAGGTTACATCAGATAGCCGAGTAGCCTCAGCTAATGCCCGTAAAGGGGCAGGCAAATCGAAAAGTGTCAGTGGATTCAGTGGGCGGCATTGCAGCTCATACCTCCTCAAGGCCTGGCGTGAATCGCGATGAACGTCTGACCAGTCGTACGCGAAGAACCCACGTTTGGCAAATTCAACGAAAGCGTTTACGCCAGCCCTGGCAGTGACCCGATCTACATCGGACACCTCCGGCAATGAAAGGACAAATTCTTCGGAGTTTTCGACGGAGGGCATTGCGGAATTAGGAACCGGCCCCGGCCCCCCGTAGTGAAGAGCGCAACCTGCCCGACGGCGTCGGTGGCGACCCATCCAACATCAAAGTCCTGGAGAACGAAGGGAGCCACCATTTGCACCTACTTTATAAAAAGGGACGAGTTGATTTCCTAACTCTACTTGCCAGCCCAGAGTGTGTAAGAGCGCGTCGGCAAACTCTTAAAGCGGGAAGAAATTCGACGAGTTCATTGCCCCAGCTTTAAACATCCGGTTCTGGCCGATTACTGCCCGCTACGACAGGCAGAAATCGGCCAAAAGCAGCCGATAGGATTAGACTACATCTAAGTCCTGTCAGAGATTATTTGTATGCTGATTGAGTGCCAAAGGTGCAGCCAAGGTTACGTTCGAGCAATGNCGCAGTTGTTTATGGTCAGAATTGGAGCCACAGTGAAAAATTCGTTACCGCTTACATTTCTGTCAAATGTCCGCTTTGGGTCGCTTGCTGCTCCTCACGACAGGCAGCAATCGGCCAGCAGTAGCTCTACATGACAGCCTGCAATCGGCCAAGAGCAGACTTCAGCTATCTACCAGGCGATATAGCGCTTGAGCGTGGGATGTCGCTAGCCCTGTACGCTGCAAATTTCGGCGACTTTGCGAGCTGGGAAGCGCGGTTGCGGCGATCATAAGACTGCCGTGTTTTTTTGCTTGCTCTATCCGATGAGATATCAGGGCTCCATGGTAGCCCTGGCCTCGTGCATTTTTTCGGGTGGCAGCCGTCCCAAGGTAGCCAACTCCATTGCAGGCCAGGTACATCAACGCTCCTGCCACGACCTTTCCATCAGCTTTAAGGACGTACATTTTCAGACGTTCATTTGACATCAGTCCTGCGAACGAAGCCTGGCTCAACTGAAGATACTCTGGCTTGGTATGAAATCCACTCGCATGCACGGCTGCGAACTCAAGAAGCGTTTGTGAGGTGGCTTCTTCGATTTCGAATGAGTGGTGATTCAAGACCACATTTTCGATGGTGCACGCGAGTTGCAGATGCGTCCACCCCCTCAGACGCTCCAGCCGCTTCTCACCCACCAAAGT
>NZ_LKEG01000035.1:444-17409 GCF_001645105.1 Pseudomonas marginalis | reverse complement strand
AGCACCAAAAGGGTTTCCACTTATCCGAGACAAACTCTCGACGCGGGCACACAAATACTCGCTTTCTGCGGCCTCAATCGCATTAGCCATTCCGACATTCATGTGCATAGCCCTTATTGCGTGATGTCCCAGAAGGGTAACGGCAAATTCAACAATACACACCTCCAAACACACAGCTGGTAGATAACCTGCTCCGGTGTGCCTTTGGGATCGACAACTGCCTGTCGCGAAGGGCTGCAATCGGCCAGAAGCAGTCGTTCAGCACAGCACAAACGGCTGACGTCACCCCGGCGAAGAAGAGTAATTGAGATATCTTGTCGAGCTGTCGATTCGCTCAACATTCCAGGGAAGCCAATGCTCATTTCACTCTTGTCAAATGGTCAGCCACAAACGCCAGACCGATTGGAACTGATCGCCCCTGGTGGAATTTCACGAAAACGGTCTTGGCTGCGACGGCCCTATCGTTGGTGCGTGACGGACTGATCGGATTGGACGACCCCATTCCCGATCACCCTTTCACGTTACGCCAGCTACTGCGGCACGAGGCCGGCTTGGCTGATTACGGAGAACTTGCGGAGTATCACACCGCCGTTACTAACGGTGAGCCAGCATGGACGGCAGATGAAATGATGCGGCGCCTTGACGGTACTCGACTTCGATACACCTGCGGAACCGGCTGGCGTTACTCGAATGTCGGCTATTTACTCATCGGCAGGCTAATTGAACGGCTGACTGATCTGGCGCTTGATGATGCGGTGATTCAACGTGCTCTTTCCCCTCTGGGCATCTCGAACGTTCGCTTTGCTAAAACACGAGCCGACTTACAAACGTCCCCTCTTGGACGCGCCTCAAATTATGACCCCGCATGGGTTTACCATGGCTTGTTGATCGGCCCGATTTCGCAAGCAGCGCTCTTTCTGGATCGACTTCTCTGCGCAGATCTCCTCTGCGCGGGCTTGCTCAAGGAAATGCAGACAGCACGAACACTAGGCGGCCCGATTCCCGGGCGCCCATGGGTCACCCCGGGCTACGGCCTCGGCTTGATGCACGGTTCGATTGACGGTGGGTATTCTCTATCCGGGCACACAGGCTGCGGGCCAGGCAGCGTCATTGCTGTCTACCGCATCTGCGACGGCGACGCATCGGCTTGCTGCGCTGCTCTTGAGGCGGATGCCAGTGAAGGTGCCGTTGAAGCCCTCGTTGTTGGGCAACTGATGCAAGTTTTGCGACAGGGGGGTGACGGCATCAAAATCCTTTAGCCGGAGGCCTTATGGTTCGCCGGATGACCGCTTCGGGTCGAAAGCGCGCAGTCGTATGCAAACGCAGACATGCCCTATCGAGCAGTCAAATTGAGTTGAACAGACCGAGATATGACATGGTTGCGGTGCTCTCCGGTAAGCGCACCAGCGGCTCTACATCGGTAGTGGTCGAACGTCGGTCGCCCCAGATGGCATTCGAAACCAGCCTCTTCAAGGGCGGCTTTCGCGAGCCGAGCCGCCGGGGGGGCTCGGCCCTTCGGGCATTCATCCTTCACACCTACGGGCTTCGGCATGCGCGCACCGCTTGCGATGGAACGCGCCAGTCCTCGTTAATCTGTAACCTGCGGGCAAGGGTTAAAAACCTCGGTTACGTCGAGTGTTGTATGCCACGGGATGGCAGTGCCTGACACCATTCCGCCTACGGTTTGCTTTCGACCCGACTTGCGCACATATCCGCCATCCGTCCCAGTGAAGACGTGCTGCCCTGGCTTCGTCAGATAATCAAAGAAACTGACTTTCACAGGCACATTCATTTGCCCACCCGGCGTAATGACGGCGAGCATGATCGCTCGGTCTTTGGTGAATACAACGAACGGTTCGACTCCAGTGCGACCACCAACTGTCTTCACGCACTGCACTTGTTCTGGGAGGATGCGTGCGGTTTCAGTGTAGGTGTGGTTGTTGTAGAGGCTGAGGATCAGGCCTTTGCTGGTCAACACTCCCAGGCCTTGAGTGGCCCTGCAGCTGCCTTCGCTTCCATATGGGAACAAGCACCAGTTAGTTTCCGATACGGCTTGAATATCCGATGGTGCAATTTTCAGATCGCGCTGGATTTGGGCTTTTGATTCCGGCGTGTCGTAAGGGATCATGACGCATCCGCCGACTGTCACTGCTGCGATGAGGCCTATGGCCGCAGATACGTTTTGAACTGATGATTTGAAGGTGTTCATTGTTCGCTCTCCTTGCTGTATTACCACCACTGGAAGGCTGTGGCGATTTTGGTAGCGAACCTTACGGCATGGGCGAAAAGCAGTCATCCTCGTGCTGATAACTGGATCGGTAGATGACTTGATTGGACGCTTACCTATTTCTGACCGATTGCTGCACCCTGGCAAAATCGTACGCAATACCTTGCTTAAAGAGCCAGCAACTCAACGCTCGAGCCTGTCGTCACTCTCCTCCGACATTTTGGTACTCGCTTTCATCGCAGATAGCGTCGGCTTGGCAGCAGCGATGACAAGGCGCCATTGAGGGAGCGCAATTGCCGCAGCGTCGTTCTCTATGAGTTCAGGTGTTGCTTCGCAAAAATCCTCGATGGCTGCGCTTACATTTACCAAAAAAACGCTCTGCATTGGAGTGAACCCCTGATCGACGAAGTATCCTTTTGGCGACGGAGTTGGCACCCAATCTTCCCATGAATTGATTAACTCATTCATACCACACCGAGGTGGCTCATTCTCGCACTCGATCAGCCACTCAAGTAGCTCGACAATTCGATTTCGTATTCGTTGGTAGACAAGCTGTCTGGTCATAATTTCACGTCTGGTTGAATCGTCATCCGCCCCAAATGAGGACAATTTTAGCCTTAGTCCAGTGCCTGCGCCTGGTCAAAAACGGGCCTAACCTATGAGGCCGTCAGCTCAGTTGAACAGGCCGAGATATGTGATGGTTGCAGTGCTCTCCGGCAAGCGCACCAGCGGCTCTACTTGGGTAGAAGTCGAACGACGGTCACCCCAGATGGCATTCGAACCCACCATTATAAAATGCGTGAACTCTCCTAACCTAGAGCTGACCAACACTCTCTCGGACTGACTGCGGATTTGCGCTATGACGTCTTGTGGGGTGCCGGCAAGCTCAACGAAATCTGAATCCATAGAGAACCCCAGCTCCTCCGCTAGACGCCAGGTTGGATTGCGGTCTTCCCACGAAATGTACTCGGCTTCGCTTACGCTTTCAGGGGGCTCTGGCTCCCACTGCTCAAACACAAATTTCTTCGCCTCGGATTCAGTGGCAAAATTGGCACCGAAGAGATGGAAGGGCCAGCAGCCATCTTGCATGACACGATCTCGATTGTTGATGAGTCGTCAGGATCGTAACTGATTACAATCGGAGGAGCAGCTTGTCAGGGAAGCCCGACGGGAAAAGATGCTCACAATCCGACCTCGTCCTCATCGTTGTACCAAGGTTGAAATCTGCCCGTCCGTCCAGGTGCAATATAGGCTGCCCTTCAAGCGTCCGAGAGTAGTGATCTGACGCGTAGGGTGATATCACTGGAGTATCATCATTCTCTGTGACACCGCCGCACTGCATTGAAGGACTTCGCGATGCATCAAGTTATCAGCGCCGCTTACTACCGACCTGGATTCGCCAGGAGCGCTTGCGCATGGTTAATGATTGACGGCATTGGAATTGAGCAATGGCTGTCCACTCATCTCGAATGGTCAGACGTCGCAAGCCTTGGTCTTTCTCTGATCTGGCTTATCGACGAAGACGAAGACGCTCTTGCGAACCGTCGCATCATCCCGGCGGAGGATGGAAGCTCCACAATCGTGCCGTTGCTGGTCTGTAGCGATGACATGAATTTCGACTGTATCGTCTTGGTCGCTGAGCAGGTAATCGAGGCTGACACCGTACACTGGCTGCGCTTCGGTCGAAGTATTTCGGACAAACTGGAAGTTGGAATCTCGACAAAATGGATCGCCGAGAGCAAGCCGGTAAGCTTCGCATTGGAGGCCTTCCAAAACGCATTGGAGCAGTTCACTCAGTTGTCGAAGACGAAGCCAGACAACCATTGCGATGCCCCCTTAAGCCCTCAATAGCCTAGCTTACGTTGCATCATTTTTATCGCTATCAGGCCCACTACCACGTTGAAATGTTGCGAGCACGTAGCCCGAATTCACAGTGGGTATACATGCTTCCAGAGGACACGCTGGAGCAGCCATCCTAGTAGAATTCGTCGAGCTGATTACCGCCCCCTTTGAGATGTTCTATGAGCTCTGAATTAACTGAAGAAGAAATGCGTCGTGCCCTATTCGGTACGCCTCAGCCCGAAGACCAGGTGTCTGCGCCTCAAGTACAGGAGCCTGAGCCAGAAATGGTACCTACAAAGCCAGCAGAAGCTCCCCAAGTGAAGAAGAACGTGGCGAAAGCATTTACGCCAAGGCTGAGGGTCACGTTACGTGTTGGAAACGAGTTTGAGGGGAAAATGATCGAATTGATTCACGAGGCTGATACGTTGAGCTCGTTGCTTGCTGAGCAAGAGGCTGTGAAGGCTGCTAGGAAGAAGTACAAGTACGTGGATGTCGTATCGGTTAAATCGATGTAGACGACGCAACTGGGCCGATGAGCTCTCTATCTCTAACGAGCGCCCCCCTTGGCTCTGCTCTCTATCTGCATCCACTCGGTGGCGTTGTCGACGAACAGCCCGTCACTTGTGGGTAAGTGTGGCAAACAAGCATAATTTTATTTTTGGGCTCAAAGCCATGATCAATCATGCAGCGTTGCACTTCTNTCGAATTCGAAATGGCGTGATGCTCCCGCTTTACGCCATGAGACCTGCATACGTTCATCCCGACCAGAATTAGGCTTGATTGGATGAAATGCTTCATCTTCTACAAACGGAAACGCTTCGAGCTGCGACAAACTGAGCGGACGACCCTGCCTTTTTTCGACGCAGGCTGGAATATTCTCCATTATTTCACAGTATTCAAAGCCGTCCTTGCGGGTGAAACCGAGGCGCTGCATACATTGAAAGTGAATTATCTGTTCGTTTATTGGGAAATGGTTTTGTGGCCCTGCCACAGGGTCGCCACATTCTGCCATTGCGGCTCTTACACCATCTACAGAGGTCGAAGTGCGTTCCCATCGGGTGAATTCCGGTGATGGGGGGCAGCCGGTGAGTAAAAGTACCGATGAGATCAGGACTGGGATGGTAATGACCTGAGATTTGCTGAACATATTTTGTCCTTAATTTATGCCATGCCACCCGAATGGTGTCCAACTCTTCGGGGCGAATAATCCCACCATATGACTCCTACAGTACCAGCCGCTGCCTGGGCGGTCTCAGGTATGCCGGGTGTCAAAACTGGTGATTGATCTAAGCGATGTCCGTTCTTGATGAAAGCTGACGGGAACTACTCATGGACAGGCAGGACAACGCTCCAGTTGCCGTCCATCAACATCTACAGCCAACGGGATGTACGACTCAGGTTGATCATTCATCGACGTCTGACGCCCCTGAGAGCGGCTTAACCAATTCTGGGCCCTGATTACGAACACTACCCACAGCCTTGCTTACCTTATACCAATGAAAATCGGTAGCAGGCCGGCAGTGTTCCATCGCGATTTCACGCGCGCGTTCAGGTGAAGTATCTGAGGCGATCCATTCCCGCGCGTGCTCCGGGGCGAAAACCAGCGGTTTCCGATCATGAATATCTACCATCCCTTGATCGCTGGCGGCGGTGATGATGACGAAGCCGTCGCTAGGGTCTGGCTCCAGGCCTTGGTGAACCTCAGCTAACCCAGCGAAGAACATCGGAGCCTGCTCCTTCAGGGTTATGAAGTAAGGCTGCTTTTTCCTCGGATCAGCCGGATCTTTGACCCACTCAAACCACCCGTTTGCAGGTGCAAGCACGCGACCGTTTGGCCAGAGCTGACTGAAGAATTTCCCGCTCATGACTGTTTCAACCCTGGCGTTTATCGGATCAGGACGCTTCCCTTTCGCCCAAAATGGCGACCATCCCCACTTAACTTTATCAATGCTCAGCTTTTCGTCTAAGGAGCGAATAATTTCCACGCGGGTCGAGGGTGCAACGTTGTATCGCTCCACTGGCCAAAGATCGTAGCCGTTGATCACAAGCTGCTCTGGCGCAAGCTCCTTGAGGTAGTGATCCATTGATTCGTAGATCGAGTAGCGTCCGCACATGCTGTCACCCGTCGAATTGTCGTGCCTATGAGATTGACCACACGCGAAGCAAATCGTTAACTGTATGCACGTACAGTCCACCACTCTAAGGCTTGCATCATGAGCGTCATTCTCCTCGGCCCCATCGCTACTGGCGGTATAAAGCTGCCCCTCTATTCATCTAGGGTGCCTGCAGGCTTCCCATCGCCAGCTGCTGACCATATTGAAAAGCACATTTCCCTTGATGAGCTGTTCGATATTCGAGCCCCTCACGTGTATCTGGTAAGGATCGACGGGGACAGTATGCAGGGCGCAGGTATTTATTCCGGGGATCTGGTGGTGGTTGATCGAAGCATAGAACCGGTCAGCGGAGATATCGTCATTGCAGCTCTTAACGCGGAGCCGTTCTGCAAACGCCTTCATTTGCGCGACAACGCTGTGATCCTCCTATCGGAGAACCCAAAGTATCCTGCGCGGCATGTTATGGAGGGTGATGAACTTGTGATTTGGGGAGTTGTGAAATATAGCGTACGCGATCATGACAATACCTAAGCCTGTCTTCGCCCTAATTGACTGCAACAGCTTCTACGCGAGCTGCGAGCGCGTTTTCAGACCTGACCTGGCCAAGACACCCATCGTGGTGCTTTCGAACAACGACGGTTGCGTGATCGCGCGCAGCTATGACGCCAAGCCATTCGTAAAAATGGGCCAGCCATACTTCCAAATCAAAGATCATCTGCGTCGGCACGGGATCGTCGCGTTTAGCAGCAATTACGCGCTCTACGGCGACATGAGCGAACGAGTAATGACGATCATTGAATCAATGGTGCCGGCGCTTGAGGTTTACAGCATCGATGAGGCGTTTGCGGATCTCAGTGGTGTCCCAGGTGATCTGTCTACTTTTGGAAGACATATCCGCTCCACCCTCCTAAAGCGTACAGGCATTCCGGTAGGGGTAGGAATTGCCCACACCAAGACGTTGGCCAAGCTTGCCAATCACACAGCCAAGCGCCTTTTGGATATCACCGGCGGCGTAGTCGATCTTTGCGACCCGTTCAAACGCGATTGGACATTGCGCAACACTAATGTCGGCGAAGTATGGGGCGTCGGCAGGAGGATGAAAGAGCACCTGGAAGCGATGAGTATCAGAACTGCCATGGATTTAGCGAAAGCCGACCCGACGATGCTTGGTCAGAAATTCAGCGTTGTTGTCGAAAAGACGGCACGCGAGCTCGCCGGTACTCCATGCCTCAAACTCGGTGTGGCCGAGCCACCCAAGCAGGAGATTTGCTGTAGCAGGATGTTCGGCACGCGGCTCACCGAAATTGAGCCAATCAAGGAAGCTGTCGCTACCTACGCGCAACGCGCTGCGGAAAAGCTCAGGGCACAAAACTCGCTGTGCAAGAAAATCCGCGTGAGCATCAGAACCGGGATGTTCAATTCCCAAGAAGCGAAGTACGCGAACGGCGCACTTGTCGAACTTCCCTATCCAACAAACGACGTGCGGCTCATGACCAAGGCTGCCACCGAAGCTGTGAATCGTCTGTTTAGACCTGGTTTCAAGTACAGCAAGGCCGAGGTTCTACTGATGGATCTGCGACAACCTGGGGAGTTCACCTATGATCTGTTCGCGCAATCCCAGCCTGTAATAGCGGACAGGGTGATGGCCGTCCTGGACGAGATCAATGGCCGTTGGGGAAAGGGCGTTCTTCGCCTAGCAAGTGTGCCTGCGGCGCCGGATTGGGCAATGCGCCGAGACCTGTTAAGCCATTGTTATACAACAAAGCTTGATCAGTTGTGGACGGTAAAGGCTAGGTAGCGGGTATAAGCGCTCTTTGTGATAGGGATCATCATGATCGCGTGTTTGCGGTCAACAAACGCTCAAAGAGACTTCATAGTGGCTAGCGGCGAACAGCCTTATTGAACAATCCAGCTGGCGGAGTGCGCCGAGTCTCGAAATCCTCCCAGTGCTCAGGCTTACGCTGCTCTCCACAAGAGACGCAAATGTAGACGTCCGGGCTTAAGCCAAGATAGTAACCTTTGCGTATATACGAGTGATGACAGGCGTAGGAGGTACTTCCGCCGTTCACCTGAGGCTCATTATCCATATGCCGCCCACATTAAAAAAGCCCGCACTGAGTGCGGGCAAACAGGAGTTTTACTGAGAGACTGCATGAATGAACAGACTCATTAGTGATGAGACGCTAACCCCATCTCGGGTTTATTTTCTTTTGAACGATGTCGACCAGCGGTCTCAATAAGTAATGACTGAAAAGTTGTACATTGCGAATGAATCTGTATAGGAAAAAAATCTGAACCTTCTTTCTGAA
The DNA here is from genome assembly GCF_001645105.1 of Pseudomonas marginalis. Lineage (GTDB taxonomy): Bacteria > Pseudomonadota > Gammaproteobacteria > Pseudomonadales > Pseudomonadaceae > Aquipseudomonas > Aquipseudomonas petroselini. Next base: position 8,917 of record NZ_LKEG01000035.1, on the reverse strand, counting down.
CTACCAACAAAAAATCAGGAGGAGCTAAACATGACCAATTCTCTATATGTCATTGAGTATGAGCTGCACTACGAGTCCAAATCTTTCATCATAAGAAGCGAGGTGATGAATAATGCCGAGGCATGGCACTGGGCGTGCTGTGATGCAGGCATAGGCATCATCCCTAGGTCACGTAATGACAGGCTCAAGCGCATAAGCAAGCCGCTTGCCGAGCGTTATGGGCTTGCGAACGTAAAATGGCGTCCATCAGGCGCGGTACCATATATACCGAAGCCGTACACACCTCCGCTGCCTGAGTGACGCGCTGGCAATATATCCGCGTTGTATACGATTTTAAGTGAACGCTCACGGCATCGCCTATGACCGTCGGACGATACACTCGCGGCGACTTAGCGCATCGGGTTATACGTGTACAGGTTGCAATGATTTGTACAGCAAATAATATGATAACTGCAATCTAATTCATTTAAAATAATTTTCAGTGATGGTATTCAAGATGTACGGAGACGTTGCGAGCATTAAGTGGTTAAACTTAAGCAAAATCTAGCAACTGAGCCCAAATTGCCACTACAGCACACGGCGCGCAACATTTGATTTTTCTTTTAAATGACCCACATTGAATAGATAAGTACACGGCTGAACTCTAATCGGTATATTTCAATGGGTAAATTATGAAATGCAAATCTATATCTAAAAACGAATGGAGAAGCGAGACAGCCGTCAGCAACAGGCTGTTTGCAGAGGCTGATCGTCTTAATGAAATTGCCTACAATGTTCTAAACGATAGGCCAACCTCCGTGGAGACCGTGAAGCGGTTTCAGTTGGCTAAGGATGCAGCCAACGCGAAGTATGAGGAGGCTCATCGCGCTTGGGAGATTGCGAAGGAGCACCTGAAGAAAGTCGAGACTTCAGCCAAGCCAGAGCGTGATGACCGCGAAAATAGTCAAGATGACTGATGCGTTTGATGCATGCGAAAAAATCACGTCCTGCCTTGGTATGGGTTTGTCATACGAGGCCGTGGTACCTAGTCACTAATCGCACCGTCACTGCGGGATCAACACTCATCTTGCCGGCAACCCGGTACTGACGCCTGCACATACCCCTACTTCACATGCGCCGCCGTCAACAACCAGCGCGCAAATGCCTGAGTTGGGGCTTGGCTAAGCTCAAGACTTTGGGGTAGCACAAGGCAAAAGGTTTTGGGGACATTCTCTTTCTGTGGCCACGGCGCAACCAATCTGCATTGCGACAACTCTGCTTCAACATAGATGCGCGGTACGAGTGCAACACCTAGGCCTGCCAGTGCGGCTTCAATCAACATCGTCTGCAAATCGAAGCGCGCACCCAACGCTGGGTTGTTCAGGAAGATACCGGTCTTCAGGGCATAGCACTGAGACGCATCTGGGGTTTGTCGGCGGTATAAACGCGGCGTTGAACAGAAGCGGACATCAACAGCCTAGATTCATATCTCAACGAAGAACATCTTAAGAGCTTCTGCCAGTTCGATAGGTGCCTCCTCCGCCATGTGATGTCCACAATCAATTCCTGCACCAGTGACAGTTAGTTCGGCCCAAGGTTGCCACACGGCAAGAACGTCCCCATAAAGGTCTACCAAGTCATCCCTCAACGACCATATGACGTGGAGGGGGCACTGAATTTTGCGGCCCGCCTCACGATCTTCCCGGTCATGCAGGTGATCAACAGCGATCCCTGCACGATAATCACCAAGCATTCCGATAACGGTTCCTGGATCGTGGATCGCGGCGTAAAAATCTTGATAATTTTCCTTCCCCATAGAATCTGCGCTCCCCTGGTACCAACTTGCGGGGTCAGGACAAATCGCTCGCTCTGGTTTGTCGGGCTGAGCGTAGAAAAACCAGTGCCACCATTTGGATGCGAACTTCGCATCACACCGTTCAAGCGCTTCTAGAATGGGCACACCATCAAGTACGGCGACTTTCAGAATTTTGGACGGGAAGTCGAGCGCTGCGCGAAAAGCGGCGTAGCTGCCACGGTCATGGCCTGCAATGTAAAACTTGTCGAACCCAAGGCGCTCTATAAGCGCCACGCAGTCACGTGCCTTCGCTCTCTTTGAAAAAGCCTCGTAATCGTGAGGACTCACTGGCTTGCTGGACTTGCCGAAGCCTCTTAAATCGGGGCACACCACTGTGAAATAGTTGGCAAGCAGTGGTGCAACCGCGTGCCATGTCGTGTGGGTACGAGGATGCCCATGAAGCAGCAATAAAGGCGGGCCTGAGCCGCCGTAACGGACGCGTAAGGTTGCCTCAGGCAACTCGACCATTTCAAGCTGGAAGCCCTCGAACATCGGCACGTCCTAATGATGGCTGGAAATGCTCACATCTTAGAGCAGAAGTTGGGGATAATCCGCTCAGGGTCGTTTCATGCCTTCCGCACTAGCCAGAAAACGGCGAGAAACGGATGCAGCGTTCAGGGCGTGCTTGCTCAAGCCATTAACGGGATGGCAAGGAGGCGTTCGCGACGTTGTCTGAAAACCTTTTGCCATCCACATACTTCAATTGACTTTGAACTGCTGAACCAGTCCCTGCTGCTGCTCTGCCAGGCGTGCCAGTTCTCGACTCGTTGAAGCAGTCTGTTCTGCACCCGCGCTCACCTGAATCACCAGCATGTTGATGTCGTTAACGTTTCGATGAATCTCTTCGGCCACCTGACTCTGCTGTTCTGCAGCCGATGCTACCTGGATATTGCTATCGTTGATGTTGGCCATACCATCGGTGATTTCTTCGAGCAACTCACCTGCGCGCACAATGTTCCTCGTCCCTTCTTGTGCCTTGCCCAAGGTTTCCTGCATAGAAGACGCAGCTCGCTCGGAGCCGGATTGCAGGTTGTTGATCATGCTCTGAATGCTGACCGTGGAATCCTGCGTCTTCTGCGCCAGATTGCGCACCTCGTCGGCGACCACCGCGAAGCCTCGGCCCTGCTCGCCCGCACGAGCAGCTTCAATAGCAGCGTTCAATGCCAGCAAGTTAGTCTGCTCAGCAACCCCACGAATCACATCCAGTACCGACGAGATGGAGTCGCTTTCGCCCTTGAGTTCGTGAATGATCTTCGCAGTTTGCTCGGCCTGAACTTCCAGCATCTTGATCAGGCCGATGGTGTTTTCGATCTCCGTCTTGCCCTTCACCATGCTAGCGTTAACCCGCTGCGACATTTCAGCCGCGTCCGTGGTGCTGCGCGCAACATCCTTAATAGTGGAACTCATTTCGCTAATGGCTGTGGCCACCTGGTCGGTGCCTTGGCGCTGCTGAGCCACATTGTTGCTGGTTTGTAGCGCCACCGCTGAAGACTGCTTAGCGACTGTAGCGACCTGTTCCGTAGCGCTGCCGATCCCGCTGATCACCTCGCTGATCTGAAGGGCCATGTTGTCCAGATTACGTGCAATTTCGCCAAACTCATCCTTGCCTGTGTAATGGGTGCGAGCCGTCATGTCACGTGTGGCCAGCGAAACCAGTGTTCTGTTCACGTCCACGACTGCTATGTGGATGTTCCGAATGATCGCCCACGCCAGCCACAGCACAGCAATCAGCATCAACACCACGGTGGCGCTTGCCACGTATAGGCTGCGCTCTGCGTCGTTGCGCTGAATGTCCGAGAGCCCCACCACCGCTTGACCCAGCTCTGCCTCGACCTTGGCCATCATGTCGATACGAGCGGTCGACAGGTTGAACCAGTCTTCAGGCTTGACGTTCAACGGCTCGCCAAGAGGCGTGTCAAAACCGAGTTTCTGAAGAGCCGCTACCTCGACCGAAGCTGGCTGTAGCAAAACCGAATCGAGCTTTTCTTTGTAAACTGCAGGCGCCCAGCGTTGGAAGGCTTCGAAATAGCCCGAGAACTCACCCATATTGCGACTGAAGCGTGACAGCAATGGCGCATCGAAGCGATTCTGGTTGAATGCCAGCCCAAGCAGCACACGCTCCCGTCCGGCGCGCTCCTTCATGTCCGCGAATTGGTTAAGCGAACTCAACGCCCGCAGGATTTCTGGGTCTTCGATACTGGTTTCTAGCGTGTAGGAGAAACCGATCAACTTTTTGATCAGGTCGGTGAACCGGACACCGGACTCGACGTTGTTGATGGACAGCGCATCCACATTGCGCCGCAGGTCGCCGAGGTCATTCAGTGCTCGTATCATCTTATCCGTTGCAGGCAGACCATCGAGCGACTGGCCGCGCATAGCGTTCACCGCCTGATCGGTCTCCGTACGCAGGCTGTGCAGCTTGTCCTGCATGGTTTTGCCATTACTACCCAGAAAAACGCCGCTGGCACCGCGCTCACGCTGGACGGTAGTGACCACATCGCTCAGTTTCCTAGCCGCACTGGTGGCGTTCACAGCTCGGTTCATTTCGATAAGTGTTTCGCGTTTGTCTTCGACGTATATACCCGCGAAGGCCAGGAAGCCTAGAAGGGGAAACATCAAGATCAGTAATAATTTTGCGCTCAAAGGGGCATTTTTCAGCACGGCAGGCCTCATAAATTTAAAACGTTGTGTAGATACCTAGGCGCACGTTCTCGAAATTCGACGCTTGATGGCCAGAGATTTTAGTCGGCTGTCATAGCCTGGCGTGATTCTCCGTCGGTTACTTATCGACTGCGCGCGAGTAAACTTTACAGAACATTCCTAAATTTATTTTATTTTACGAAGTGGTTTATTTTTTGAGACTTTTGAAACTTTTAGCCAGACACCCAAAGCTTAGTGAGCGCATTCGAGAAAAGGATTAGTTGAAGATTTTTAATTTTTATCTATTATCCAGATCAAAACTCTATATCTGAGCCCTGATATGAATAATTCGAACGCTTGTAATAGACTTCGTAATCGCCGGTTCGTACTCTTCCATCTCGCGACCGGCAAAATTCGACCCCCTGGAACCGTGCGCATCTGGCAGAGGTCGGCCAACAGTAAAGGCCGGTCGGCATTAATAAGGTAAAGCTTACTGTATGACAAAAGTTTTGGAGAGGAGCCGTCAACCTCTCCAAACGATACGTTCCGTATGCATCTGGCGACCTACTGGCCCTTTTTTCGCAATTGTCGATTCAGCGAGGCTACCTATACGGCTGCTTAATTTGTTAGCCTAGCTCTTGAGTAAAGCTGCTTACTGAATAGATCATTAGGAACATTTATGAATAACCTCGCTGATATAGCTTTGAACTACCTTTGGACACTGCATTTTTCAAGTGATGATTTAGGATTGGACGAAGACTGGGTAATGAAGGAAATTGAGTCTATGTCTCACGAGATGGAACATAATTTCACTGACGCAGAGCGTCGAGCGCTCAAGGAATCTGCGAGTCGAGCTTTGATGAACTGGCTAAGAGAGCCTGATGAACATGGCTATACGCCGCGCAAACTTCTTAAACCAGAACAAAGAGTTTTTCTAGAATGTATCGCAGCAGGAGAATTCAGTGGCCCAGAGCTCTGATTACTTCAGCATGCATCTCGGTTGGTAGTCACAAGAAATAGCGTGAGTCAGGCTCACGGTTCGGTGAGTGATGTTGAGGCACATAATCAGCCAAAGCTGGTTCTGGCCGATTGTGGCCCTGTGCGGGAGGCGGCAATCGGCAAAAACACTCGTCAGGAATTATAGTTTGCTACTCAACATAGCGAGCCTATGAGTTGCCACTACATTTGAAATTGCTTGACCAACCTGTTCAATTCAACCGCTAACTTCGTGAGCTCGGACGTCGCGATAGCCGTCTGGCTCGATCCTTCTGCCGCTTGACTTGAAAGGTCACGGATACTCACCAAGCTGCGATCTACCTCCCTTGCAACCTGAGCCTGCTGTTCCGATGCGGTCGCAATCAGTACGTTGCGCTCAGTAATATTGTCGATGGATTCGGTAATCTCTACCAAAGCGGAACCAGCCCCCTGAGCAGTGTATAGAGTTTCCTGGGCCTGGGTGTTCGTGTGAGTCATTGCAGATACTGCGGATCCCGTACCCTTTTGTATTGAGCTGATCATCTGCTCAATTTCACTGGTCGACTGCTGCGTGCGATGAGCCAAAGCTCTAACCTCATCAGCGACTACTGCAAAACCTCGTCCAGCCTCACCGGCACGAGCAGCTTCGATAGCCGCATTCAACGCGAGAAGATTCGTCTGATCGGCGATAGCACGTATCACATCCAAGACCTTACTGATATCAGTGGCCATTACGGCAAGCCCTTGTACCTCCTGAGATGCGCTTTCAACATTCGCCACCATCAGGCTGATAGCCTGGACAGTCTCATCAACCCGTGCGCGCCCAGCCAAGGCGGCGGAATTCGAACGATTGGCAGCTTCGGAGGCTTGCGACGCGTTTCGAGCGACTTCTTCTACAGCTGCACTCATCTCAGTGACCGCAGTCGCAGCCATTTCGACTTCGTTGTTTTGACGCAACATGCCTTTATTTGCATCTTCCGTAACAGCATGCATTTCTTCAGACGTCGACGCCAACTGGTTGGAAGAATCCGATATCAACGATAGGGTGTTTCGCAGACCATGCTGCATCGCGCTTAGAGCCCGCATGAGCCTAGCGACTTCATCATGCCCTTGAGACTCAATTACCCCGGTGAGATCGCTGTTGGCAATGCGCTCCGCAACGGCTAGTGACTGGTTAATCGGGCTAGTGATACTTCGGGTATACATGAGAGCTAGGACAATAGCAGCAAGGGTGCTAACTAATATAAAACCACCCACCGTAATTTTAGCTTCCTCATAAATTCGGCTTGCGTCTTCCCCGGCACGCTTGGCCTTGTCATTATTAACACTGATCATTTCTTTGATATCACTTTCAACGACATCAGCAGCTTGCTTCATCGCCTCACTGGAGAGCTTAATTGCATCATCTAAATTGCCCACAGAAACGAGAGATAAGTATTTATCTTGAACTACCTGATAGTCAGCAAGGCTTTTTGAAAGCTCAGAGATCTTCTGCTTACCCATAGGGGTCACGATCAGAGGTTGCAAGTTAGAAAGCGAATTCTGGATATTGAGTCTAGCTCTCCTCAACTCCTCTAAAGCCTGCGTCTTGCGGGCTTCGGGCTCAACAGGATTACGCAGCCGTGCGTTGCTGCCTCTGATGCTAACGAACTCCCTGTCAATCACCCCAAGTGTTGATATGCTGGGAACGACGTTGGTTTCAACGAAGCTTTCAGAGTCTTTCAAGCTTGACGTCTGCTTAAGAGCTATGACACCTAACGCAATAATCATGATGCAGAAAAAACCAAAGCACAGAGCAGAGCGTGGAGCTAAACTGAGTTTACGCAATATCATATAAAAAGCCTCATCCTGAATTATCAGCTTTGTCGTCAGGAACGTCGTTGACTTAAGAGCCGTTCATCGAGTAAAGCAGCACAACCCGCACAGCCGAGCGATCCGCGCCTAACCATTATGTTTCCAGATATTTCCGATGCTATGTTAAGCCCAACGATTCAAGCTGATGTAATGTGCAGTGGATTTAAGGAAATAAGCGGTGTAATTCATACGAAGCCCTTCCGCATCAGCTATAAGCTATAAGCTATAAGCTAACTTTAAGACGCTTTAGCCTCTATCTGTACGTACTTGCTAACGTTAAAACGAACATCACGCCAATTGCGGGTAAGTGTGGCAAAACCAGGAAAATTTCTTATCGTTTCGATCATTCATGTCAGGGCAGCGTAAAATGACCCTAGGCGCGCTAGCTAGTAAGGTACCCTGCTTTCCGACAACCACTCAGTAAGAGGTCATTGTGTTCGATCATCCGGTCTGCCCAGAAATCGCCAAATGGTTCTCTCGATTCGATATAGCTGAGGTGTCATACAGCGTCTGCTCTATAGATCTGATGACCGAACCACCTGAGCATTGGTTTTTCAAGCGCAACAAATTGCGACCTGACAGCCTTAAGCTCGATCTGTGTATTCCATCCAATGGTAATTGGCGGGTCGATCTGTCACGTCATGACAACCTATTTAATGTCCAGTGGCGCCCGAATGATGATCTGCGTATTGAGTCTCAGCAGCTACGCTACCGTAAGCTAGTCAGGTGGCCTCGCATTCAGAAACTTACGGACTTTCCGCTCCTGGTAGGGCAGTTGGAAGAGTGCCTAGAGATCCGATTCCTCCGCCACGTCGATTTTGGCGCACGCTTGCTGAAGCCCAACGAGCTGGCGCGCAATGCAAAAATCCAGCACTGGTTGGCACCCTGCGCTGACACCTTTGGCTGGGACAGGAGAATGCAGTCTGAGTAAAGCTGCGAGAGTTCACCGTCTTCTTAATGGGCCCAAACTAACGGCTATGGAACGTCGGCGCCGCCCCCGCCTTTTTAGCGCCTGCTGTAGTAGGTACAAAGGTCAGGCTTGAAGGATGCTTCGAGATGTTGATGGCTTTTGGCCAAGATGCCAGCTAGATTTGGAGCTTTCTAAGATCAAGGAAGGATATGAAAAAGCTCATCGTAGTTATGGGGATGTGCNNNGTCGCACTTGGCGGT
>NZ_LKEG01000035.1:0-434 GCF_001645105.1 Pseudomonas marginalis | reverse complement strand
TGCGCTACGTCCCACTACACCGCAGGACGAGACTTTCCGTCGGCCAGTGTAGCGAGCATCACCAAAGGCAAAACGACGACTACCGAGTTGAAATCCCTGTTTGGTGAGCCCTACGCCAAGAGTGCTGTCAGCGAGACTGACGAAAAGTGGATCTACACCTACACCAATGGCTCAGCCCATGCCCAAAGCTACGTGGTCACCATGAAGGTGACGACTACGGGTACCCAGAAAACGCTTGATGTCCTGATCCGCAATGACGTGGTCATCAACTACACGTTCAGCGAAGGCCCTGCGCCCGGCACAACTACCGCCACGAACTGAATGCAACCTTAGATTGGGCCACTTACCGCGCTCAATCAGTTGTTGATGGGTCATTGCTAAATGCAATGCTCATATCGTACGACGCTATGATCTTGCTCGAGTGTATGCCATGG
>NZ_LKEG01000034.1 GCF_001645105.1 Pseudomonas marginalis | reverse complement strand
GCTGGTTTCGCAGCAGCGGTTTTAGCAACTGGCTTGGCGGCTGGTTTTGCAGCAGCCGTTTTGGCAACTGGCTTGGCGGCTGGTTTTGCAGCAGCCGTTTTAGCAGCTGGCTTGGCGGCTGGTTTTGCAGCAGCCGTTTTAGCAGATGGCTTGGCAGCTGGTTTCGCAGCAGCGGGTTTTGCTGCGGCTTTAGCAGGTGCCTTAGCAGCAACAGCTTTGCTCGCTGGCTTTTTCGCCGTGCTTGCTGCAACAGCTTTTGCAGGGGTACGAGCGCCCAGCACCTTAGCCACAGCTTCCTTCACACGACCAACGCCCTGGGCCAGTTTCAGGCTTTCCTGAGCATCTTTTTTGAGTTGGGAAATGTAGGCGCGGGTTTCAGCTTGGCGATCCTTGAGGGCGTCCAGCAGGTCCTCAAGTTCTTTGACTGCGTCCTTGGCTTTGGCTTGGGCCTTGGCCTTGCCGGCAGTAGCGGCATCTTGCAATTTGGTGCGGGATTTGTGCAGCTTTTCTTGCGCTTTACCGCGCTGTTTTTCCAGCTTGGCGAGCAGTTTTTCTGCATCGGCCAACGCTTGGGAACAGGCGCTTTCCAGATGTTCGAGCAAGCTGCCCGAAAGTTGTTGGAGTAAATGCAACGGGGTATTAACAGGCTTCTGTTTGGCCGACATGGTTTACCTCCTGGCTGACGTGGGTGCGGCTCATACTAGCCCTCTGCTCTTACCGCCGCTAGGGCATGTTGACAGTATCGTTTGCCTTGCGTTGCACCGTACGAAAATTCTTATCGTTATAACGAAAGTACGCGGCACTTTTTACCGGCTCACACTGGCATAATCCGTCGCACTTTCGGCGGGAGACCACCCATGTCGCGTTACCTTTTTCTTGTGCTTGGCCTGGCGATTTCGGTGGCCAATGCGAGCGAGCAATCACCGTCCAAAACCACTGAACAAAATCAGCATGACCTCGCCTACAGCCTGGGCGCAAGCCTCGGTGAACGCTTGCGCCAGGAGGTCCCTGACCTGCAGATCCAGGCGTTGATCGACGGCCTAGAGCAAGCCTATCAAGGCAAGCCGCTGGCGCTGGATAACGCGCGCATCGAACAGATTCTGGCCCAGCACGAAGCACAGAATGAAGCAGATACGCAGGCACCTCAAAGCGAAAAAGCCCTGGCTGCCGAACAACAATTCCTGAGCAAAGAGAAAGCCGCAAAAGGCGTGCGCGAATTGGCGAATGGAATCCTGCTCACCGAACTCACTCCCGGCACTGGCGACAAGCCAACGGCCAGCGATCAAGTTCAAGTGAAATACGTGGGGCGGTTACCCGATGGAACGGTGTTCGACCAGAGCACCCAACCTCAGTGGTTTCGTCTTGATAGTGTGATCAGCGGCTGGAGCAGTGCGTTGCAGCAGATGCCAGTGGGGGCAAAATGGCGCCTGGTGATCCCATCAGCCCAGGCGTATGGCGCCGACGGTGCAGGTGAATTGATCCCGCCTTATACACCCCTGGTGTTCGAGATCGAATTGCTCGGTACCCGACACTGAGCCAATAAAAAACGGTGCGCCATGCGCACCGTTTTTTTGTATGGCTATCGAGGGTCAGGCCTGAGTGGCAGGCTCTTCCTTATGGGCGTTGTGCAGCACTTCGATCAGGCAGTCTTCCAGTTCGAATCGCTCATGCAGCAGTGCACCCAACTCTTTGAATTTTGCTGCAACACAGTTTCCGGCATCACACAGGTCGGTGAAGGCCAGCAGCTTCTCGGTGATGACATCGATACGCGGGTAAAGGGTCTCAGCCAATTCCAGGCCACGCTGATCGTCGAAGGCTTCCGCCTCCTTGGTCAGCTGTTCGTAGACGCCGAAATGGCCGGCTGACACGTAGTCCACCAACACACCGCAGAAATCCTGCAACGGTTCACGATTCTCCGCCAGTGCCTCGGGCTTGGCACCGAGAGCATCAAAGGCCCGAACCAGTTCGTGACGTGCCTTCAGCCAGCTGTCGATCAGCTTGTGCACTCCACCCCAGCGTTCCTGAGCATTCTGACAACTTTCCAGCATGATGATCTCTCTTCCCTATAGGGGCGCTGCCGCCTGGTGCCCGCGCAACACTTCAAGGATAAAGCGGCAGCCGGACAAGGCCACATCTGACAAACGGTTTCAATAAGACATGCGGGCCAGATTATGCCCGCATGACTATGGCTTCAAGGTACGCAGGAGAGAAAGTTCATACAAGTGTTTAATCCCGCCCTACAAACTGCGACTGCCTTTCAGCGCCCCACCGGGCGCAAATGCTGGCTCAAAAACAGCCGTGAAAACTGCATGAAGCCCAAGATCAACATCCCCAGGAAGAACAACAGACTCCACTCCGGCAGGCTCAAGTCAAACAGCGTCCAATTGATGTCCATGCAGTCGACGCTGCCTTTGACGGTCAATTGCAGCGCCTGCCAAAACGACAGGTTTTCGATCATGGAGTGCAGGCTGGGCCAGCAGTCCGCCGTCTGGTCCGGCGCGGCATTTTGTAGCAGTACCTGGCGCACGGCGGTAATGGCACCGAGCAGCGCGAAGCTCATGCTCGCCAGCCCGTACCGGCAAATAACGCTACGTTTGGGGTTATGGAGGGTGGCGACCAGATTGTTCAATGTGAAAGCCGCCAGGAACCCCCGCTGCATCTGGCATAGGAAGCAAGGACGCAACGAAGCACCGAACTCGAGGTAAAAGGACGCGCCCAATGTCAGCGTACCCGCCAGGAACGCAAAGAAAAACAAGGAGCGTGAAGGGGCCAAAGACATGCTTTATCCGCATCGCGAAAGATAGGTCGCTACGGTAGAGGAAAGGCCTTACCCCTTTCAATACGTACTAGAGCAGACGATTCCGCGAGCGGTTAAGGACTTGCCGCCAGAAGATGAAAGACGTTGCGCAATCGAGCGTCGGACCTTGCCCACAAACGCTCTAAAGCCGTCTTTTGCAGTGTTTTCGAAGCAACGAAGGGTGGCCCGCTGGATATAGCTGAGCCAACCCTCGTCGCTTTCCTACGTCAGACCCGCGCCGGAACCGGCAGCGGTGACGCCAGCAATCGGTTATCCAGCAGCCCCAGCCCCTCTTGGAACAGCTGGTTACTGCGCTCGGTGTCACCCAGTTGAGCCAACAAGCGCGCCAACTCGGCACAGGCCTCAGGATTGCGCTGCACTTGGAGGCTGCTTTCCAGATAATCCCGCGCCTTGCCCCATAGACTGTTTTGCAGGCACAGGCGACCCAGCGTCAGCAGCAGGCTGGCATCACCGGGGTGGTCCTTGAGCCAACCTTCGGCAAACTTCAACTGCCGGGCCGGATCACTGCCGCGCAACAGGCCGTACAGTCGGATCAGGTGGCTGTCGTAGCCGCGCTTGATCGCGCCACGCAACGCTTCTTCGGCCTGGGTGTCAGCACCCAACTGGCGCAGTTGCTCGGCGTAGGCCAAGACCAGTTGCGGTTCTTGGCGCTGAGCGGACGTCAGTTGTTGCCAGGCCCGCTCAAGCGACTGCAAGCCTGCTTCGCCTTGTTCTTCGCGCTGGGCTGCGAGACTCAGGTTCTCCCCCCAAGCGCGACGCTCAAGCTCGGCCAGCTCGCTGGCGGGCAGCACCTTGTCCTTGCGCAGTTCGGGCAGCAAGCGGATCACCGACGACCAATCACCGCGCTGCTGATGCAGGCGCTGCAATTGACGCAGGACCTGGGCGTTATGAGGATGGCGCTCGTGCATCGCCTGCAAGGTGATCAGTGCGCCGTCCGTATCACCGCGGTCCAGTTGCAATTGCGCATGGCTCAAGGCAACCGCCAACTCGGCCTGAGGCTGACGTTCCAACGCTCTCTCCAGCAAGCCGTCGGACTCTTCGTAGCGCCCCTGTTCATTTGCGGCACGCGCCGCGCCGAGGTAGTACAGCAGCGGCTGGCGCTCGGCCTCGGCGGCACGGTGCAGGTGGCGCTCGGCACTGGCCCAACGGCCTTCGGCAAGGTCCATCTGGCCTTGCTCGATGGCGACCTGTACACGACGGCTGCGGTTACGCCGCGACCACGGGTTGACCACGCCGCCGGAGGTGGTAATCAGGCTCAACAGCACCCGGATCAGGTAGATCGCCAAACCGACGGCAAATACCGCCACCAGCGTCGCCCACAGGCTCGACTCGTAATGCAGCACATGCGGGTAGGTAATCAGCACGTAGCCGGTGTGTTTCGAAATGCCTACAGCCAGTGCCAGCGCGATTGCAATCGCCAGCACGAGGATCACATAGAAACGCTTCATCGGCTCTACTCCTGCTTCGCCGACGTCGCCGCTGCCTTGGCTTCGTCGGCAGACAGATGACGACGCTCAAGGTAAGCCTGCACGGCAGCCAGGCTCGCGGCCAGGTCCGGCGTCACCACCGATACCGCCTTCGGCTCAAGTTCGGCGATACGCGCCAGCATCGCCTTGCTCTGCGGGTTGTCCTGGTTGAAGTTGTCCTGCAACACACTGCGCGCCTCGCCCAGCGAGCGGCTGTAGACGGCCGACTCGCCATTGAGCGCCGCCCATTGGGCTTGCTCCAGGGCCAGGCTCAGGGCCAGGCGCACTTGGTTCAGGCCTTGGCCGGCCAGCAGTGGGCGAATGTTATCGTCGGGGTTGAAGTCGATACGGAAGTAACGGGAAATCTGCTCCCACCATTGGCTCCAACGGCTTTGCGTATCGGTAGTCGGTCGCCCCTCGGAAGCAGGATCGGTCAGTTGATACTCGGGGGCAATGGCCGCCAGTTGCACGACTTGGTCACGCAAGGCCGCCAATTGCAGGTACAGCCCGGTGCGGTCCGGCTGCTCGGTGCTGCGCAGCGCGGCAAGGCTCTTGGCCAATTGCTCACGGGCGGCATAGGAACCCGGATCGCTTTGCTCGCGAAGAATCTCGTCGGCCCCCTGGACCAGCGCCTGGGCACTGTTGATGTCCTGCAGGGCAGACAGGCGCAGACTCGCCAGACGAATCAAGTGCTCGGCCTCGGCCAAGCGCCAGTCTTTGCGGCTGGACCCGAGCACCGTCTCCAGGCGCTGGCTCAGACGCTGCTGATCACCCTGCAACTGGGCGACCAGGCGACGGCGCTCTTCCAGCTCATCCGCACCCGGCAACTGCGCCAGCCGCGCAGCCAGTTGTTGCTGGCTTTGCTTGAGGGACTGGGATTGGTCATCGAGGGTCTGCACCTGGCCCAACTGCTGCTGGCTGCTGGCCTGCAGGGCGCGGACCTGCCAGATCCCCCAACCACCGGCGGCAACACCCGCGGCGCCGAGCAACAGGGCGACGATTGCCAGGCCATTACCACGGCGCGGCGCGGTGACCGGTGACGCAACCGGCGCATCAAGTGCGGGTTGGGTTTCATCTTTAGGCAAGGCTGTTTCGCTCACGTATCCGTCCTTTGCGTTTCAGAGAGTGGGAACGGTATAGCTCCGTATCGCCACTAACAAAGCCGCGGCACTCGCACCGCGACAATCCACAACTTTTTCTGCGCCGGCGGCCCGCGCCATCTCCTGGACCCGCGGGCTAGGCACGAACAACGGCAGCTGCGCCACCTGTGGCCAATCGGGGCCAGCCAGGGCTTGCAGGTGTAAAAAACCCTGTCCACTGCTGACCACCAGCCCGTTCAAGCGTTCCAACTGGATGCGTTGCATCAGTACACCGGCGTCGTAGGCCGGAAGCAAACGGCGATACAACTCCAGATAGTCGACACTAGCACCTTGCTCGCGCAAACGCTCCGCCAGCAGCTCCCGACCACCCTCACCCCGCAAAATCAAGACTCGGGCGTGTGGGGGTGCGATAGCCTCGCGCAAAGCAGGCAATTGAAGCAGGGCCTCGCTGTCATCGCCTGTAGGGGGATACTGAACGTTAAGGCCATGTTCGGCCAGTACCTGCGCGGTGGCGGCACCGACACTGAACCATCGCAGATGCGGCCAGGCTTGACCCAACTGCTGCACGGCAAGGCGCGCGGCCGGCTTGCTGACAACGATTACGGCACAGTAGCGACCCAGGTCACGGAAGACGGCTTGTTGTTCAGGTGTGACGGGGAGCGGCGCGATGTCCAGCAACGGCAAGCTGCTGCTGAAAATACCGGCTTCGGACAACGAGGCCGCCAGGGCCATCGATTCCTCGGCAGGCCGCGTCAGCAGCACACGCCATTCGGTCACTGCGGGCCGGCCTCGCCGTAGACTTTCTGCAGAATCGCACCAGCGCCCTTCTCCAGCAGCGCTTGCGCCACCTGGATACCCAACGCCGTAGCGTCACACTGCGGACCACGGACCTCGGCGGTCAGCAGGTTGCCGCCTTCCGGGTCTCCGACCAAGCCACGCAACCACAGGTTTTCACCTTCGAGCACGGCGTAGCAGGCGATCGGCACTTGGCAGCCACCGTTGAGGTGCTTGTTCAGGGCACGCTCAGCCGTGACGCGCACTTCAGTCTCGTGGTGATCCAGGGGCTTGAGCAGGGCGTGGATCTCAGTGTCGGCGGTACGGCATTCAATGCCGACGGCGCCCTGCCCACCGGCAGGCAGGCTGTCCTCGACGCTGATGGCCGAAGTGATACGGTCTTCGAAACCCAGACGGATCAGCCCAGCCGCTGCGAGGATGATCGCGTCATATTCACCCGCATCCAGCTTCGCCAGGCGGGTGTTGACGTTGCCGCGCAGGAAGCGGATCTGCAGGTCCGGGCGGCGGGTCAGCAACTGTGCCTGGCGGCGCAGGCTCGACGTACCGACGATGCTGCCCAAAGGCAGCGCATCCAGGGACGCGTAAGTATTGGAAACGAACGCATCACGCGGGTCTTCACGCTCGCAGATGCAAAACAGGCCCAAGCCTTCGGGGAAGTCCATGGGCACGTCTTTCATCGAGTGCACGGCAATGTCCGCTTCGTTTTCCAGCAGCGCGGTTTCCAGCTCTTTGACAAACAGGCCCTTGCCGCCGATTTTCGACAGTGGCGAGTCGAGCAGTTTGTCACCGCGACTGACCATGGGCACCAGGGACACCTTGAGGCCGGGGTGAGCCTGCTCCAGGCGTGCTTTGACGTATTCGGCCTGCCACAAGGCCAGGGCGCTTTTACGGGTGGCGATGCGGATTTCGCGAGAGGACATGGATCAATCCGTACTGAATAGATACGGCAGATAATAACAGCTCAGGCAGATATGCCTTGATTTGTATCAGCAAGTGCGCGGCCTCCCTGGCCACGTCGCACCGGGAAAACGAATGCAGACCTCGCCACGCCTCGGGCTAAAGCTGCTGCATCATTTTGCGCACGCCGGCGACATGGCGTCGGCTGACGATCAACGCATCGCCGTTAAGCCCTTTGAGGAACAACTGAAAATGCCCCAGAGGCGTACGTTGCAGGCGCTCGATTCGCTCGCGGGCCACCAGCGCATTGCGGTGGATACGCACGAAGCGGTCGCCGAATTCATCCTCAAGGGCCTTGAGCGGTTCATCGAGCAAGACTTCACCGCCTTGGTGGCGCAAGGTCACGTACTTGTGATCCGCAATAAAATAAACCACCTCGCCCAAAGGGATCAGCTCGATACCTTTGCGTGTGCGTGCGCTGATATGGCTGCGCGGCCCGTTACCACTTTGGGCGGCAGGCTGAGTCAGGGCAGCAAGCTGGACGCGGGTTGGGCGCTCGGCCTTTTTAAGGGCTTTGAGCAAGGTTTCGCCCGCCACCGGTTTGGTGAGGAAGCTGACACCACTGGCTTCAAGCGTCTCCGCAGAGAACTCTTCACCGGCTGCGCAGAACACCACGGCGGGTGGTGACTCTCGCTCGCTCAATCGGGCGGCAACTTGCAGGCCATCAAGGCCTGGCATACGGATATCGAGCAACACCACATCCGGCTTGAGGCTGTCGATCAGCGTCAACGCCTCTTCGCCCGTGGTGGCGCTCGGCTCTAGTACTGCATAACCCTCGAGTTCACTGACCAAACGGCTCAGTCGCTCGCGGGCTTGGGGTTCGTCATCAACGATCAGGACATTCATATTGCGCTGGATTCCTGCGTGAGTCTCGCACAAGGATAGCGTAGACAGGTGCGGTGACTTGCGTCACAGCGATCCACGCTAAGACTAGCGCGAGCGGCAAAAAGTGCCCTGAGAGTGGCACCCATATTTACCCGGACCTGTTCAATAGCGCCCAAGACCTGCTGCCTTCGGGCATTGTCGTAGGGTTTGCTGATACACAATCCGAATCCCCCCTTTCAAATGGATAGTCCGGGTTCTGACCGCATCACCGGACTTTGGTGCATTCACACACTATCAGTCCAACTGTAGACGCTCGCTGCGACGACATTGCTCAATCGTCAAATATCGTTTCAATAAGCCTCTGCACCAGTCTCGTCCTCGACGCGTTCGGCGGCAAGGCACTTAGCCATCCATTGCGCAAATAAAAATGCCGACCACCCGCAGCACCGCCTCTGCGGACAACCCTGTTATTATCGCCGGCACACTTCCCAGTCTCCTTATAAGCAGATCACGAGCGAACTCATGAGCACCGACAAGACCAACCAGTCCTGGGGCGGCCGCTTCAGTGAACCCGTCGACGCCTTCGTCGCCCGCTTCACCGCCTCCGTCACCTTCGACCAGCGCCTGTACCGCCATGACATCATGGGCTCCATCGCCCACGCGACGATGCTGGCCAAGGTCGGCGTGCTGACCGACGCCGAGCGCGACAGCATCATCGACGGCCTCAACACCATCCGTGGCGAGATCGAAGCCGGCACGTTTGACTGGCGCGTCGACCTGGAAGACGTGCACATGAACATCGAAGCCCGCCTCACCGACCGCATCGGTGTGACCGGCAAAAAACTGCACACCGGCCGTAGCCGTAACGACCAGGTCGCCACCGATATCCGTCTGTGGCTGCGTGATGAAATCGACCTGATCCTGGGCGAAATCACCCGCCTGCAGAAAGGCCTGCTGGAACAGGCCGAGCGTGAGTCGGACACCATCATGCCCGGTTTCACTCACCTGCAGACCGCGCAACCCGTGACCTTCGGCCACCACTTGCTGGCCTGGTTCGAAATGCTCAGTCGCGACTATGAACGCCTGGTGGACTGCCGCAAGCGCGCCAACCGCATGCCATTGGGCAGCGCCGCGCTGGCCGGCACCACGTACCCGATCGACCGCGAGTACACCGCGCAATTGCTGGGCTTCGACGCCGTCGGCGGTAACTCGCTGGATGGTGTGTCGGACCGTGACTTCGCTATCGAATTCTGCGCCGCCGCCAGCATCGCGATGATGCACCTGTCGCGCTTCTCCGAAGAGCTGGTGCTGTGGACCAGCGCGCAATTCCAGTTCATCGACCTGCCGGACCGCTTCTGCACCGGCAGCTCGATCATGCCGCAAAAGAAAAACCCCGACGTGCCCGAGCTGGTGCGTGGCAAGAGTGGCCGCGTATTCGGCGCCTTGATGGGCCTGCTGACCCTGATGAAAGGCCAACCACTGGCCTACAACAAAGACAACCAGGAAGACAAGGAGCCGTTGTTCGACGCCGCCGACACCCTGCGCGACTCGCTGCGCGCGTTTGCCGACATGATCCCGGCGATCAAGCCCAAGCACGCGATCATGCGTGAAGCGGCGCTGCGCGGGTTCTCCACCGCGACCGACCTGGCGGACTACCTGGTACGCCGCGGCCTGCCGTTCCGCGACTGCCACGAAATCGTTGGTCACGCGGTGAAGTACGGCGTGGACACCGGCAAGGACTTGGCGGAAATGAGCCTGGAAGAACTGCGTCAGTTCAGCGACCAGATCGAGCAGGACGTGTTTGCCGTGCTGACCCTGGAAGGCTCGGTAAATGCCCGTAATCATGTGGGCGGGACTGCGCCGGCACAGGTGAAGGCAGCCGTCGTGCGCGGCCAGGCCTTACTGGCTAGCCGCTGAAAAATGTGGGAGGGGGCTTGCCCCCTCCCACACTTGATCACTTTTTGGCCGCGATCATCGCCATAAACGCCGGCATCGCCGCCTCCCTGTCTGCCGCCACTTTCTGGGCGTTTGGCATGGCATGCAACCTTTCCAGCAACGCCTTGGCCGCCGGCATTCCATCCAGCACATCCAGTCCAAACAGCTTCTCGCCCACCGCACAGGCGAGGTTCACGCTGTACATGAAATACAAATCCGCAATCGTGAAGCTCTCCCCCGCCACATACGGCGCGAACTTGCCGTGCCGACCCAACGAACCAAAACCCAACAACAACTCGGCCTTGGACTTCTCCTTGATCGCCTCCGCCACCGGCATTCCAAAAAACGCCTCGGCGAAACATGCACGCGCAGGCAGTTCGATATACAGCTCAATCTCGCGACATAACGCCAGCACCTGAGCACGCTGAAACGGCTCGGCCGGAAGCAGCGCACGGCCCTCCTGGGTGTGCTCGATGTATTCGAGGATCACGCTGGTCTCGTTGATAAACCCCTGCTTCACGCCCAGCACCGGCACCTTGCCGCGCGGGCTGACAGCCAAGGCCTCTGGGGTTTGCCCGGCATAAAAGGGCACCTCTTCGAACGGCAACCCTTTCTCCAGCAGCGCCAGCTTGACCATGTTGTAGTAGTTGCTGACCGAAAATCCGTAAAGCTTGAGCATCGCAAAGCCTCCAGGCCGTGTGCGGGTTGGCTGCAAGCGTTATAGCGCCCCCCGCCTGGCCGTGCCAGCAGCATCACCCGCCTGAATGGGGGTAGACTGGCGCCCTTTCCTTGAGGAGCCTGCCATGAGCGAGCCGACCGATATCGACAACGACGAAGAAGAATTCGCCGAAACCACCCTGATCGAAGCGATCGAGAACCAGATCGAAAGCGAAAACCCACCAGCGGCCAAGGCCACGTTCAACAAGCTGACCCTGGTGGGCTACGAGCGTGAAGAGATCCTGCAACTGATGGCTCACGTGCTGGCTGTCGAGATCGACGCATTGCTGGAAGAAGACCGTGCCTTCAATACCGAATGGTATGAAACTGCACTGCGCGCCTTGCCGGAATTGCCGCCTGAAAAGCAATAATTGCTCCTACTGGACAGTTCGGCAAAGTGCGTTCACCTTATGGCCTGCTAGCCTCTAATAAATTCTTAGAAAGTCTGGAGTCCTTATGTCGTATACCCCTGAGTTGGTTGCCGAACTGGAAATCCTTGTACTCTTCCCATTGGACAGCACCAAAGAAGGTCTGAAAGTCCACCAGACCGCCGCGCCTACTGCCATCGCCGCTGCCAAACGCCTCCACGCGAAAGGACTTATCGACCAACCGGACGGGGGCTACCTGACCAGCCTTGGCCGGGACGCCGCAGAGCAGGCCCAGACCCTGCTGACTATCTTGACCACTGCCACTACCAAAGAAGCCGCCTGATACCTATACCGCCCATGGAGTCCGCCTCTTGCGGATTCCGGGGGCGTTGCTGTGGAAGTGCGAAAATTCTGACGTCAAAATCTATTTCCCTCTAAACCTCCTACGCTACTGGCTGTAAACTCCTACACGGCCGCCCACGTCGGGCCCTGCGAGCCACCGAGTTCGACATGACCCGCACCCATGAAATCCGCCCCGACCTGGACGAAGGCATCGACCGCAAGGTGCTGGCTCAATTGCGCGCGCGTTTCATGGCCCTCAACGAAGGGCGTATGGCCCGGGCCGTCGAGGGGCTGACACCCCGCCAGCAAAGCGTGCTGACCCTGTTGCCGTTGTTCTTCCACGTCAACCACCCGCTGCTGCCCGGTTATGTGTCGGGCAGCACGCCGGCAGGCCTGTCGAATTTCGAACCCGACACCCAAGCCCTGGCAGAAGCCCAGCGCCTGACCCGCTCGTTCTCCTACAAGCCACGCCACGGCAACCCGCCGCGACCGATCCACGGCCTGTTCCTGATGGGCAGCCTTGGCACCCTGGCCCAAGCCGACCAGAGCGACATGGATGTGTGGGTCTGCCACGCCGCCGACCTGAGTGAGAGTGAACTGGCCGAACTGCGCAAAAAATGCCAGTTGCTGGAAGCCTGGGCCCTGACCATGGGCGCCGAGGCGCACTTCTTCCTGATCGAGCCGACACGCTTTGTACTCGGCGAGCGCGACACGCAACTGAGCTCCGATGACTGCGGCACCACCCAGCATTACCTGCTGCTGGACGAGTTCTACCGCACCGCCATCTGGCTCGCCGGGCGTACGCCGATCTGGTGGCTGGTGCCGGTGTACGAAGAGACCCACTATGCCGAGTTCACTCACACGTTGATTTCCAAGCGTTTTATCCGTGCCGATGAAACCCTGGACCTCGGCCATCTGGCACGCATTCCCCCGGGCGAATTCATCGGTGCCGGGCTGTGGCAATTGTTCAAGGGCATCGAGTCGCCCTACAAATCCGTGCTCAAGCTGCTGCTGACCGAGGTCTACGCCAGCGAACACCCGAACGTGCACTGCCTGAGCCTGCGCTTCAAGCGTGCGGTATTCGCCAACCAGATGGACCTGGACGAGTTGGACCCGTACATCGTGGTGTACCGCCGTATCGAGGAATACCTCAAGGCCCGCCATGAACCTGAGCGCCTGGAACTGGTGCGACGCGCGCTGTACCTGAAGGTCAACCGCAAGCTCAGCGCCGGCCAGCGCACCACCAGTTGGCAACGGCTGCTGCTGGAGCGTCTGGCCCACGAATGGGGCTGGGACCAGCGCCAATTGACGCTGCTCGACAGCCGCAGCCAATGGAAAGTGCGCCAGGTGGCCTCGGAGCGCCGGGCGCTGGTCAGCGAGCTCAATTACAGCTATCGCTTCCTGACCCAGTTCGCCCGCACCGAACAGACCGTCAGCCTGATCAACAAACGCGACCTCAATGTGCTGGGGCGGCGCCTGTACGCCGCGTTCGAGCGCAAGGCCGGCAAAGTCGAGTTCATCAACCCCGGCATCGCCCCGGACCTGGCCGAAGACACGCTGACCCTGGTGCAATCGCCCAACCGCAAGGAGCCGGGCCAGCACCACTGGGGCCTGTACAACGGTAACCTGACAGCCCTGGAATGGGAGCATTTCGCGCCGATCAAACGCAGCCGCGATTTGCTGGAAATGCTCACCTGGTGCCATCGCAACGGCGTGATCGACAGCAGCACGCGCCTGGCCTTGCACCCCGGCACCAGCGACATGACTGAATTCGAGCTGTTCAACCTGCTGGGCAGCCTGCAACAGACCATCGCCCTGCCCCTGGCCAGCGTGGATGAAGACCGCTTGCTGCGCTCGGCAGTCCCCGAAGAAGTGTTGCTGCTGATCAACGTCGGCGTCGACCCGCTCAAGCATCACCGTGACCTGAATATCCTGATGACCACCGAGCGCACCGATTCCCTGAGCTATGCCGGTGTGCGCGATAACTTGGTGCTGACCCTGGACCAGGTCACGCTCAATAGCTGGAACGAGGTGATGGTCAGCCGCTATGACGGCCCCCACGCCTTGCTCGACTGCCTGCGCGATTACCTCAACCAGTTACCGCCGGACCACCTGCCACGCCTGCGAGTGCGCTGCTTCTGCCACAACCGTGCGCAATTCATTGCGCAGCGGGTGGAAGAGATCTTCGACACCGCGCAGAACCTGCTGCTGGGCCAGGGCAACCACCGCTATCTGCTCCAGGTGCAGCAGCACTATCACGTGATGGAACTGATGCCGGGCCAAGCCACCCATGTGTCGTTACCGACCCAGGATGCGCTGATCGCCTACCTCAGCGAAGAACTGGCCAGCTACAGCCCGCTGCACCTGGACGCCATGGCCCTGGAAGACCACGACCTGGCGCTGCTGTTGCCCATGGGCCAGGCCGATAGCGTGCAGGTGTTCTACCGGGTCAACGAAGGCTTCGCCGAGCTGTATGTGTTGGATGAATTCAACGCGCTCTGGCAGCAGCGCTTGCCGTTCCATGATGAACAGAGCCTGTTGGCGCCTTTGCAGCGTTTTTTGCAGTCGATCATTTATCGCCGCGACGCGTTGTCGCCGCTGGACCCGCAAGAGCCGCTGGGCGCGGTGCACATCTTGTATTACCAACTATTGCCTGCGGGCAGCGGTCGCGCGCGCGGCATCGAGCCTCGACCGGCGCCGCTGAACCCGGCAAACAAACCGTTTTATGACGTGCAGGCGATTATCGGCAAAGCGGCGCCGGGTCAGGTGGGGATTACCCTGTACTGCAATCAGCGGGAGTTTTCCGAGCTGGAATTTGGCGACCAGCTGTTTGCAGTGGTCGCCCAGGAAATCGTCGGGCAACGCCGGGAGACCGAGCGTTACCGCTGCTACATCACTGACCTGGACCTGTCCGGCCTGCTCGGCGATGTGCAAAGCCCGAGCAACCTGTACCTGCGTTACAAGGCCGAGCTGGAGCTGTCACTCAACGAGGCGCTGAGCCAGATTTAGCACGCTGCCTTTTAAAGCGAGAGGCACCTAAAGCGAGAAGGCACCGCCGTCTTTTGGCTGGCCTTCGACACTCAGCAGTTCGAGCTTGAGGGTCTTGCCGCCCGGTGCAGGCCAATCGATATGCTGGCCGACCTTTAGGCCGAGCAACGCACTGCCCACCGGCGCCAGGATCGAGATCTTGCCTTCATCGGCGTTGGCGTCCTTGGGGTAAACCAACGTCAGGTGGTAGTCCTTGCCACTGCCTTGCTCGCGGCAATGCACACTGGAATTCATGGTCACGACCGTTGCAGGCACTTCATCGTGGCCAACCACTTCTTCGGCGCGGTCGAGTTCGTGCTGAAGGGCTTCGACACCCGGCGAGTCCTCGCCTACACGGTCGATCAGTTGCTCAAGACGCTGCACGTCGAGACGGGTAAGAATGATGGAAGGTGCGGTCATGATTGAGGCAGACTCCTTTTTTCTGCACAAAAAAGCAAAACCCCGCCAGGAAAAGGCGGGGTTCTCACGGGCCTCGATGAGTTGAGGCGTACCCGGACACTACCACAGCGTCACAAATAAACAAGACGGCCTCAGACGTGGGCCCGGCGCTGCTCGGCCTCGGCACAGATCACCCGGCGCCGGGCATCATCGGCAGAGCGCCATTCACGGATATCTTCCACGTGGCGGAAGCAGCCGAGGCAGACTTTCTGCTCGTCCAGGCGACACAAACTGATACAAGGTGACGGCACCGCCGGGCTGACATTGCTGAACAGCGGCTTGGGCGGGCGGACAGGTGCAGGCTGGGTCACGGTCAGATCTCGTCGAAATCCAGGTCGGCGCCGGTGTACTCGCTGACCAGGCGCGCGAGCATTTCACTCAGCAGTTCTTCACTCTTGTCGCACTGCCATTTGCCGCTTTCTTCGTCGTAGTCGAAGTGAACGCCGCCGGAACGCGCAGCCAGCCAAAGCTGACGCAACGGCTCCTGGCGGCTGAAGATCAACTGCTGGCCGCTCTCGAACTTGACGGTCAGCACGCCGGCCGAGTTTTCCAGGTCCACGTCCAGGCCGCTGTCGTCGAAAATATCTTCCAGCGCCTGCTGGGTCGAATCCACCAGGTCGTGAAAACGGGCTTCGGTCAAACTCATTGTGGCAACCTCAAAAGTGTCTGGTTTTGCTCAAGCGCCGCACGATACGGGCGAGCCCCGCCGATTGCAAAGGATACCGATTTCAACGCGATTGACGGCGTGAAATATCCTCAACCAGCGTAGTCCGCTTCCCGACTGTCTCGGCAAAGCCCCGCCGGACGGGTATTCCGGCGCATAGGCAAGCTGGCGGGTGGTCGGTATACTCGGGCGCAATTAATGCATATTCAAGGATTTCGCCATGAAGCGCCTGATCTCTTCCCTTGCTGCGCTCGTCGCGGTCGCTTGCCTCGTTAGTGCCTGTGGTCAAAAAGGCCCGCTGTACCTGCCCGATGACAGCAAAGACCCGAATGAACAGGCGCAATCGTCGCAAAAACCTTCCAAAGCGCATAAGCACGACACCTACGAATAAGGGTACTCCATGGACGCTTTTAACTACCGGGACGGCGAGCTGTTCGCGGAAGGCGTGGCGTTGTCCGCGATTGCCGAGCGCTTTGGTACCCCGACCTATGTGTACTCGCGTGCGCATATCGAAGCCCAGTACCGCTCCTTCACCGACGCGCTCGATGGCGTGCCGCACCTGGTGTGCTATGCGGTCAAGGCCAACTCCAACCTGGGCGTACTGAATGTCCTGGCGCGCCTGGGCGCTGGTTTCGACATCGTCTCCCGTGGCGAGCTGGAACGTGTACTGGCTGCCGGCGGCAAGGCTGACAAGATCGTCTTCTCCGGTGTCGGCAAGACCCGCGAAGACATGCGTCGCGCCCTGGAAGTCGGCGTGCACTGCTTCAACATCGAATCCACCGACGAGCTGGAGCGCCTGCAAGTGGTGGCCGCCGAGATGGGCGTTCGTGCGCCGATCTCCCTGCGCGTCAACCCGGATGTCGACGCCGGCACCCACCCGTACATTTCCACCGGTCTCAAAGAGAACAAGTTCGGCATCGCCATTGCCGACGCCGAAGACGTGTACATCCGCGCCGCGCAACTGCCGAACCTGGAAGTGTTGGGCGTCGACTGCCATATCGGCTCGCAACTGACCAGCCTGCCTCCGTTCCTGGATGCGCTCGACCGCCTGTTGGCGCTGATCGACCGCCTGGGCGAATGCGGCATCTACCTGCACCACATCGACCTGGGTGGCGGTGTGGGCGTGCGTTACCGTGATGAAGAGCCGCCGCTGATTGCCGACTATATCCAAGCCGTGCGCGAGCGCATCGAAGGCCGCGACCTGACGCTGATGTTCGAGCCGGGCCGTTATATCGTCGCCAACGCGGGCGTGCTGCTGACCCAGGTCGAGTACCTCAAGCACACCGAACACAAGGATTTCGCCATCGTCGATGCGGCGATGAACGACCTGATCCGCCCGGCGCTGTACCAGGCCTGGATGAATGTCACCGCCGTGACGCCTCGCAACAGCGAAGCCCGCGCCTATGACATCGTCGGTCCGATCTGCGAGACCGGCGACTTCCTGGCCAAGGATCGTCAGCTGGCCCTGGAAGAAGGCGATCTGCTGGCCGTGCATTCGGCCGGTGCCTACGGGTTTGTCATGAGTTCCAACTACAACACCCGCGGGCGTACCGCCGAGGTGCTGGTGGACGGTGATCAAGCGTTCGAAGTGCGTCGCCGCGAGACGGTAGCCGAGTTGTATGCTGGCGAAAGCCTGCTGCCGGAGTAAGCCATGCTGCTGCGTTTTACCAAGATGCACGGGCTGGGCAATGATTTCATGGTCCTCGACCTGGTCAGCCAGCACGCGCATATCCTGCCCAAACACGCTAAACAGTGGGGCGACCGTCACACCGGCATCGGTTTCGATCAATTGCTGATCGTCGAAGCGCCAAGCAACCCGGAGGTGGATTTCCGTTACCGGATCTTCAACTCCGACGGTTCCGAAGTGGAGCAGTGCGGCAACGGCGCGCGCTGCTTCGCGCGCTTTGTGCTGGACAAGCGCCTGACCGCCAAACGGCAGATCCGCGTCGAGACCAAGAGCGGCGTGATCGAGCTGGATATCCGCAGCGACGGCCAGATCAGCGTCAACATGGGCGCGCCACGCCTGGTGCCGGCGGACATTCCGTTCGAGGCCACCGAGCAGGCTGTCAGCTATGCGCTGGATGTCGACGGCAAGACCGTCGACATCGCCGCCGTGTCCATGGGCAATCCCCACGCGGTGCTGCGTGTCAACGACATCAACAACGCGCCCGTGCATGAATGGGGGCCGAAGATCGAACACCACCCGCGCTTTCCGGCACGGGTCAACGTGGGCTTCCTGCAGGTGATCGACCGTACCCGCGCGCAATTGCGTGTGTGGGAACGCGGCGCCGGCGAAACCCAGGCCTGCGGTACCGGTGCTTGCGCCGCTGCCGTGGCCGCGATCAGCCAGGGGTGGATGGATTCGCCGTTGCTGATCGACCTGCCCGGTGGACGCTTGTCCATCGAGTGGGCAGGCCCTGGCCACCCGGTGATGATGACCGGGCCGGCCTCGCGCGTATACGAAGGACAGGTCCGTCTATGAGTGAGTCAAGCCAATGACCGATAAGCCTCAAGTACCCGCACAAGCAATCACGAGCGACAGCCTGGAGGCCGCTACCGTCGCGGCGTATCTTGAGGCTAATCCGGACTTCTTCGTCGAGCACGAAGAGTTGCTGCCGGCACTGCGCATCCCCCATCAACGCGGTGATACGGTGTCGCTGGTGGAGCGGCAGATGAAGATCCTGCGTGAGCGCAATATCGAAATGCGCCACAAGCTCTCGCACTTGATGGACGTCGCCCGCGACAACGACCGCCTGTTCGAGAAAACCCGTCGCCTGATTCTGACCCTGATGGACGCCACCAGCCTGGAAGAAACGGTGATCGCCGTGGAAGACAGCCTGCGCCAAGACTTCCAGGTGCCATTCGTGAGCCTGATCCTGTTCAGCGACAACCCGATGCCGGTGGGTCGCTGGGTCAGCGGCAGCGATGCACAAACCGCCATCGGCGGGCTGCTGTCCGAAGGCAAGACCATCAGCGGCACCTTGCGTGAGCATGAGCTGGACTTCCTGTTTGGCGCTGAACAGCGCAAGCAGATCGGCTCCACCGCCGTGGTCGCCCTCAGCCATCAGGGCCTGCACGGCGTGTTGGCCATCGCCAGCCGTGATCCTCAGCACTATAAAAGCTCAGTCGGCACGCTGTTCCTGACCTACATCGCCGAAGTGCTGGGCCGCGTCCTGCCGCGCTTCACCACCGCCCTGCGCGCGGTGCGCTAGCGATGGAACGGCAACTGGACGCTTACTGCGCTCACCTGCGCAACGAGCGCCAGGTGTCGCCCCATACCCTGGAAGCCTACCGACGGGACTTGAACAAGGTCCTGGCGTACTGCGAGAAACAACAGATCAGCAGCTGGAAGGCCTTGGATATCCAGGGCCTGCGCAGCCTGATCGCGCGCCTGCACCAGGCCGGCCAGTCCTCGCGCAGCCTGTCGCGCCTGCTCTCGGCGGTGCGCGGGCTCTATCACTACCTTAACCGTGAAGGCCTCTGCGACCACGACCCGGCCAACGGCCTGTCGCCGCCCAAGGGTGAGCGACGCCTGCCCAAGACCCTGGACACTGACCGCGCCCTGCAATTGCTGGATGGCGCCGTCGAGGACGACTTCCTCGCTCATCGTGACCAGGCGATCCTGGAGCTGTTCTATTCCTCGGGTTTGCGCTTGTCAGAGCTGACCGGCCTGAACCTGGATCAATTGGACCTCGCCGACGGCCTGGTGCAGGTGCTCGGCAAGGGCAGCAAGACCCGCGTCCTGCCGGTGGGCCGCAAAGCGCGGGAAGCCTTGCAGCTGTGGCTGCCGCTGCGCCTGCTGACCAACCCGGCGGATGACGCGGTGTTTGTCAGCCAACAAGGCCGCCGCCTGGGGCCACGGGCGATTCAGGTGCGGGTCAAGGCCGCCGGCGAGCGCGAGTTGGGGCAGAACCTGCACCCACACATGCTGCGACACTCTTTTGCCAGCCATATGCTGGAATCGTCCCAGGACCTGCGCGCGGTTCAAGAGCTGCTCGGCCACTCCGACATCAAGACCACACAGATCTACACCCACCTGGACTTCCAACACCTGGCAACGGTGTATGACAGCGCCCATCCACGGGCCAAACGCATCAAGGGCGGCGACTCATGAGTATCAAGCTGATCACCTTCGACCTGGACGACACGCTCTGGGACAACGTACCTGTCATCATCAGCGCCGAGGCGTCGATGCGCGAATGGCTGGCGGCAAACGCGTCCAAGGTCGGCGACCTGCCCCTGGAGCATTTCGCCAGCCTGCGCCAGCAGGTGCTGCAACGTCATCCAGAACTCAAACACCGCATCAGCATCCTGCGCCACCGGGTGTTGATGCATGCGTTTGAAGAAGCCGGTTATCCACAGCCTGAAGCCACGCAAATGGCGGATGTGTGCTTTGAGGCGTTCATTCACGCGCGACACCAGCTCACGGTGTTCCCGGAAGCCGAGCCGATGCTGCAAGCCCTGCGCCAGCACTTTTTGCTCGGGGTGATCACCAACGGCAATGCTGATGTGCAGCGCGTGGGCCTGGCGGATTACTTTCACTTTGCCCTGCGCGCCGAAGATATCGGCATCGCCAAGCCGGATGCCCGCTTGTTTCAGGAGGCGTTGCAGCGCGGTGGCGTGGAGGCCGGGGCGGCGGTGCATGTGGGCGATCATCCAGGCGATGACATTGCCGGGGCGCAGCAGGCCGGGCTGCGGGCGGTGTGGTTTAACCCGACGGGTAAGGCATGGGAGGCGCAAAAGCGCCCGGATGCAGAAATTCGTAGCCTGACGGAACTGCCGGAACTGCTGCGCAGCTGGAAGTAATACCGCAGGTCAAAATGTGGGAGGGGGCTTGCCCCCGATTACAGTGGGTCAGCCAATATATTCGTTGGCTGATACACCGCTATCGGGGGCAAGCCCCCTCCCACATTTTTTATCGCCAGTGACCTCCAGGCATGAAAAAACCCGCAGCGACGGCGGGCTTTTTCTTACAAGCAGGTGACTGACCTCAGATAGGTCGGCTGCCGTACTTGTTATCCGGCTTCTTCGGTGGGTCTGCCACCACGTTAGCCTCGACTTCCTGCACTTTGCCGCCTTTAGCGAGGAATTCTTCCATCGCACGGGCCAGGGCATCACGCTCTTTGTTCTTGGCTTCAACGCTCGGCAATTCATCTACCGACACCGCAGCCTTGGCTTTGCCTTTGGCAGCCGGAACAGGTGCATCATCGCCACCGTCGTCGTCAGCAACGTCTTCCGCCGCCGCTTCAAGACCTTCTTCGGTGTCGTCTTCGTCACCTACTTCGAGTTCGTCGTTTTCCAGATCATCGTCGCTCATGTTCTACCTCATGACTTGCGAAAAGCAGATTAGTTATAGCCCAGCTTCACCCTCTGTCGACGGCGGCTGGAAAAAAATCAACATCCACCGGATAACCAGTGGCTTATGCCCCATCACCGTGCAAGGTGGCGAGGACTTTACGAGCACCGCCATGATCACGGTGCTCGCCCAGATAAACACCTTGCCAGGTCCCCATCGCCAAGCGCCCGGCCTTCACCGGCAAACTCAGCTGGCAGCCCAGGAGACTGGCCTTGAAGTGCGCCGGCAGGTCATCCGGACCTTCGTCGTTGTGTTCAAACCCTGCAAGGCCTTGCGGCACCAGCGAGTTGAAAAAACGTTCGAAGTCACGGCGAACCGCCGGATCGGCATTCTCGTTGACGGTCAACGAGGCCGAGGTGTGCTGCAGCCACAGATGCAACAAGCCCACGCGACAGGCCTTTAATTCAGGCAAGCCGGCCAGCAACTCATCGGTCACCAGGTGAAAGCCCCGGGGCTTGGCCCGCAGAGTAATCAGGGTCTGTTGCCACATACAGTTCTCCGCCCATCGGCGCGCATTCTAGCGCGCTCTGGGAAAAAACAAAGTGCCGAATACGCCTACATGGCTGTAAGACATTCGCACGCAGAAAAGTGCCGTGTGCGCCCCATCACAAACTTGAGGCGAAAACCGGTACAGCTTGTTATGACTGACAAACGCCAGGCAAAAAAATGCCCGGCGAGCCGGGCATCTTTTTTTCGCGTACTTACAAGTTGTAGCCGCGCTCGTTGTGTTGTGCCAGGTCGAGGCCGACAGCCTCTTCTTCTTCGGTGACCCGCAGGCCCATGACCATGTCCAGCACCTTGAGGATGATGTAGGTCACGATGGCCGTGTAGATCACGGTGAAGCCGACGCCTTTGCACTGAGTCCAGACCTGGGCCGCGATATCAGTGGTCGCCGCGTTGAAGCCACCCATCGATGGTGCAGCAAAAACACCGGTCAGGATCGCACCGAGGATACCGCCGATACCGTGTACACCAAAGGCGTCCAGGGAATCGTCGTAGCCCAGTTTACGTTTCAGCGTCGTTGCGCAGAAGAAGCACACGACACCCGCCGCCAGGCCGATGATCAGCGCGCCCATCGGGCCCACGGTGCCAGCAGCCGGAGTGATGGCAACCAGACCCGCCACCACACCCGAGGCGATGCCCAGTGCGCTTGGCTTACCGTGGGTGATCCATTCGGCGAACATCCAACCCAACGCCGCCGCAGCGGTAGCGATCTGGGTGACCAGCATCGCCATGCCGGCGGTGCCGTTAGCGGCAGCGGCAGAACCGGCGTTGAAGCCGAACCAGCCGATCCACAGCATGGCGGCACCGATCAGGGTGTAACCAAGGTTGTGCGGGGCCATTGGCG
Organism: Pseudomonas marginalis; assembly: GCF_001645105.1. Lineage (GTDB taxonomy): Bacteria > Pseudomonadota > Gammaproteobacteria > Pseudomonadales > Pseudomonadaceae > Aquipseudomonas > Aquipseudomonas petroselini. The sequence goes on along the minus strand of NZ_LKEG01000034.1, from coordinate 333,777 downwards.
TGGTCGGGAAGCCTTTGCGCTTGCCGAGCACGAGGCACGCCACCAGGCCAGCCACACCGGCGTTGATGTGAACCACGGTGCCGCCGGCGAAGTCCAGCACGCCCCAATCCCACATCAGGCCACCGTTACCGCTCCAGACCATGTGCGCGATCGGCGCATAGACCAGGGTGAACCAGATAGCCATGAAGATCAGCATCGCCGAGAACTTCATGCGTTCGGCGAAAGCACCGACGATCAGCGCCGGGGTGATGATGGCGAAGGTCATCTGGAAGGTGATGAACACGGCTTCCGGGAACAGCGCCGCAGGCCCGGTGATGCTGGCCGGGGTAACGCCCGCCAGGAACGCCTTGCCCATGCCGCCGAAGAAGGAATTGAAGTTGACGACGCCCTGCTCCATCCCGGTCGTATCGAACGCGATGCTGTAACCGTAGACGACCCACAGGATGCTGATCAGGCCAGTGATGGCGAAGCACTGCATCATCACCGACAGAATATTTTTGGAACGAACCATGCCGCCGTAGAACAGCGCCAGGCCCGGGATAGTCATGAACAGCACCAAGGCGGTGGCGGTCAGCATCCAGGCGGTGTCGCCGGAATTGAGGACTGGAGCAGCCACTTCGTCTGCCGCCATGGCCAGGCTTGGCATTACGATGGACAACAGGGCTCCGAGCCCTGCGAATTTACGCAGAGTCATATTGTTTTCTCCTGGGGCGTTGGGGTTTGGCGGCTTAGATTGCGTCGGTATCGGTTTCGCCGGTACGGATGCGAATAGCCTGTTCCAGATTGACCACGAAGATCTTGCCGTCACCAATCTTGCCGGTGTTGGCGGCCTTGGTTATCGCCTCGATAACCCGGTCAAGATCCTTGTCGTCAATGGCGACATCAATCTTCACCTTCGGCAGGAAATCGACCACGTATTCCGCGCCGCGATACAGCTCGGTGTGACCCTTCTGCCGACCGAAGCCTTTGACCTCAGTAACGGTAATGCCCTGCACGCCGATCTCGGACAACGACTCGCGTACATCGTCCAACTTGAACGGCTTGATGATGGCAGTGACTAGCTTCATGAAAACTCTCTCCCGAATTGGTGGACTTGCCCCAGGAAAACAAACCCGTCTCAAGTCTAAGCGCAGTGCCTGGCTTTGTAACGCATCGTCGCCTCGGCATTTGCCTTTGCGACGCCAGCGAACCACTGGTGACGAAACCTGTACCCCTGATCCGTCGGCGCACTGCATTCGTCACAGCGACTGCATCAGTGCATGGGTCATGATCGTCTAAGCAGAAACCTTGCCAGCTCCGTAAAAATCACTGAAATCAGTCCTTTGCCCACTTATGCCGACCCAGCGCCGGTGCTGACGACCACAATGCGCACAAAAACAGTGCGCCACCGCCCAGCCCCCTGCGCGAAAAGCGTGCGCCCGGGTCACGAAAAGACTATAGACGCTGCGTGATACACTGCCGGCCAACAGTTTTCCGGAATATTTCCCATGCTCGCGCCCAAAGACCTCCTCGACGCCCTGAGCGGCCACGCCTCTCGCCTGTTCAGCGGTGACACCCCCCTGCCCCGCAATGAAATCGAAAGCCAGTTCAAGGCGCTGCTGCAGAGCGGCTTCAGCAAGCTCGACCTGGTCAGCCGGGAAGAATTCGACAGCCAGATGGTGGTGCTCGCCCGTACGCGTGCACGCCTGGAGAGCCTGGAGGCGAAGGTAGCGGAGCTTGAAGCACGGTTGACGCCAGCAGGCGAATAACCGGCCTCCATGGCCGGCCTGCTGACCGCGCTGTTGATGGTTGCTCTATCCGCTAGCGTCGGGGCCGTGATGCTGCTCAGCAGCGCCGTCGCCGGCGTACGCGACCCGTTGCAACCGTCGATCATTCCGCTGTTTGCAGACGACGATCAGGTCTCCCTGGCACTGCGCACCAAAAGCATGCTGTCGTCCATTCCCATTCTGCTCGGGCCGATCCTGGGCTGGCTCGCCAACCGAGTGCCTCGCAACCTCTGCGTCGCGGCGGGCTTTGCACTGTTGGGGAGCAGTTTCGCCATGAACGGCCTGATCGCTCAGTTAGGCATCGCGCTGAGCATCACGTTGTTGCGGGTGCTCCTGATCCCTGATTTGCGCACGTTCATGCGCGCCCCCGACACACAACTCAACAATGCCTACCTGGCCAACTACCCCAGCGCCTTTGCACGTTGATACGTCCTGTAAAAGTCTGCTCCCTTGCACCTGCACTCCCTCGACTACCTTTGAAAAACCGCAGCAAGCGGCCCTCCCTTTCAAGGAACGAGCATGTCCCTCGCCATTGTCCACAGCCGCGCCCAGATCGGCGTCGAAGCCCCTGCCGTCACCGTCGAAGTGCACATGGCCAATGGTCTGCCGTCGCTGACGCTGGTGGGCTTGCCGGAAACGGCGGTCAAGGAAAGCAAGGACCGCGTGCGCAGCGCGATCCTCAACTCCGCGCTTCAATACCCGTCCCGCCGCATCACCCTCAACCTCGCGCCCGCCGACTTGCCCAAGGACGGCGGGCGTTTTGACTTGGCGATTGCCCTGGGGATCCTGGCCGCCAGTGTGCAGGTGCCGGCGCTGATGCTCGATGACGTGGAGTGCCTTGGGGAGTTGGCGCTGTCCGGTGAAGTCCGGGCGGTGAAAGGTGTGTTGCCGGCCGCATTGGCGGCACGCAAGGCCGGGCGTACCCTGATAGTGCCGCGGGCGAATGCCGAGGAGGCGTGCCTGGCTTCAGGGTTGAAGGTGATCGCGGTGGATCACTTGCTGCAGGTGGTGGCGCACTTGAATGGGCATGTGCCGATTGAACCGTATAAGTCCGACGGCTTGCTGTACTTGAATAAGCCGTATCCAGACCTGAGTGAAGTCCAGGGCCAACTGGCGGCCAAGCGCGCGCTGCTGATCGCAGCGGCGGGCGCGCATAACCTGCTGTTCAGCGGGCCGCCGGGCACGGGAAAGACGTTGCTCGCCAGCCGACTGCCGGGGTTGTTGCCACCCCTGAGTGAACAGGAGGCGCTGGAAGTGGCTGCGATTCAGTCGGTCGTCAGCCTGGCACCGCTGAGCCATTGGCCGCACCGGCCGTTTCGCCAGCCACACCATTCCGCCTCAGGGCCAGCGCTGGTGGGAGGCGGCTCGAAACCGCAGCCGGGGGAGATCACCCTGGCCCATCACGGGGTGCTGTTCCTGGATGAGCTGCCGGAATTTGATCGCAAAGTGCTGGAGGTACTGCGTGAACCCTTGGAGTCGGGGCATATCGTGATCTCCCGCGCCCGTGACCGAGTGAGTTTCCCGGCGCGCTTTCAACTGGTGGCGGCCATGAACCCCTGCCCCTGCGGCTACCTGGGTGAACCCAGTGGGCGCTGTCGCTGTACGCCGGAGCAAATTCAGCGCTATCGCAACAAGCTGTCCGGGCCGTTGATGGATCGCATCGACCTGCACCTGACCGTTGCTCGGGAAACCACTGCGCTGAATCCAATCCAGCAGGCCGGCGATACCACAGCGAAGGCCTCGGCAGAGGTAGCCGAGGCACGGGAACGCCAGTTGCGGCGTCAGGGCTGCGCGAATGCCTTCCTTGACCTGCCTGGGCTACGCCGTCACTGCACGCTGGCAAAGGTCGATGAAGGCTGGCTGGAGACCGCCTGCGAGCGATTGACCCTGTCGCTGCGTGCGGCGCATCGGCTGCTCAAGGTGGCGCGGACCCTGGCGGATCTGGAGCAGGTTGATGCCATCACGCGCGACCATCTGAAGGAGGCCTTGCAATACCGCCCGGCGGCGATCACTTGAGCCTGGCGCAGAACCTGATGCGGGAGAGGGCTTGCTCCCACACTTGATCAACTGCGCCTGAAGGGCCGGTTTCAGCGGAACCGATCCACCTCATGCCGCAAGCCCGCCGCCAGGGTTTCGAGTTCCTTGGCGGTGATCGCCAGGTTCGACACCACTTCGCGCTGCTCGCTGTTGGCCAGCGCAATGCTCTGCAAATTGCTGCTGAGCAAGGTCGCGGTGCTGCTCTGCTCCTGGGTGGCGGTGGTGATCGCCGCGAACTGTTGACCGGCCGAGCGGCTTTGCTCGTCGATACGTGCCAACGCTGACGCCACGTCGGCGTTGCGTGACAGGCCTTCCTGCATCAGCGCATTGCCGTGTTCCATGGTGCTGATGGCGTTGCCGGTTTCGTGCTGGATGCTCTGGATCATCCCAGAGATCTCGTCGGTGGCCTGACGGGTGCGCGAAGCCAGGTTGCGTACTTCGTCCGCGACCACGGCGAAACCCCGGCCTTGCTCACCGGCCCGGGCGGCTTCGATGGCAGCGTTGAGCGCCAGCAGGTTGGTCTGTTCGGCGATCGAGGTGATCACACCGACGATCCCACCGATTTCCTGGGAGCGTTGGCCCAGGGTGTTGATCACCGTGGCCGTGCTGTTCAACGAGGTCGCGATATGTTCGAGGGACGACGAGGCTTCTTGCATCGAGTTACGGCCGATACGGGTTTGCTGGGCGTTTTCCTGGGCCAGGCGTTCCGTGGCGCCCATGTTGTCGGCGATGTTCAACGACGTGGCGCTGAACTCTTCTACCGCGCCGGCCATGCTGGTGATCTCGCCGGACTGCTGCTCCATGCCTTCGTAGGCACCGCCGGACAGACCGGACAATGCCTGGGCGCGGCTGTTGACCTCTTCAGCCGCCTTGCGGATATGCGAGACCATGGTCGACAGCGCTTCCCCCATCTGATTGAAGCTGCGTGCCAACTGGCCGATTTCGTCATGGCTGGACACGTTCAGACGCGCGCTCAAATCACCCGCGCCCAAGGCCTCGGCCTGGCGTACAAGGTCACTCAACGGCGCGAGTTTGCTGCGCAGCAGCCAGACCGTTGCGCCGACGGCCAGCAGCATGGCCAGCACGCTGCCGATCACGAGGCGAATGCCGACATCCCACGTCACCGAGCGAATCTCCGCTTTGGGCATGCTTGCGACCACAGCCCACGGCCCGCCTTCGAAGGGCACCGACACGCTGTAGAAGTCCTCGGTTTTGTCCGCCCAGAAGCGCCCCGTACCGGGGGTCTTGGCCAAGTCCGACATCACCGGCACCGCTTGGTCTGGCGCCTGTACGCCGGCCGGTGGTACCAGCCAGCGCTTTTGCTCGTCCAACAACGCCAGGGAACCCGTTTGGCCGATACGGAAGCGCTTGAGGTTTTCGAACTGGGCATTCTGCGCGTCGGTGTAGTCAAAACCGATGAACAGCACCGCAATGACTTTGCCGCTGGCGTCGCGCACCGGGCTGTATTGAGTCATGTAGGAGCGATCGAACAACACTGCGCGGCCGATGTAAGTCTGCCCACTGAACACACGCGAATAGGCCGGCCCATTGCGGTCAAGCACAGTGCCGATGGCGCGATTGCCGTCCTGTTTGGTCAGGGAGGTGCTGACGCGGATGAAGTCGTCGCCGCTGCGCACGAACACCGTCGCCACACCGCCGGACATCTGCTTGAACTCGTCGACTTTATCGAAGTTGTTGTTCAGCAGATCGCTGCCCAGGTACAAGCGCGGGGTCTGTACACCCGCGACGGCAACAGGTTGGTCCGCCTGCACGCGCAAGCCGGCACTGAAGCGCTTCTCGAAAAGCCCCGTCAGGCGCTGGGTACTCTCACGCAAGGTGCTGTGAAACGTATTGAGCTGGTCGGCGAGCAAGCGCGCCTCGCTGGCCAAGTGTTCCTCACGGGTCGCGAGGTTGGCGGTGTCGAGCGAACGCAGGGCAAAAACAGTGCTGCCACCAATGGCAACAGCAAGGATCACAGCTAACGCGATACCAAGCTGGGAGGCAATCCGGGCGCGAGGTTGAGACATGATGGCTCCTGGCCGAGGCCAGGATCATCCTGATCTCATAGCGCTGCTCGGCAAATTATCTAGTGGGTAACGTTGGTGCACGATGGTTCCAACACACCTACTTCGGCGGGCAGAGCCAATACTTGAGCGAATCACCGGGACATCGCGCAAACGATTGCAAGAGCGGCCTGCCGGCACTCAATCGAGACGTTCGACCTCGGGCAACGCCATGGCCTTGACTTCTGCCTGGAGAAACTCCGCCAAGCGCCGCAAACGCTCGCCGCCGGGGCGGGTTTTCGGCCAGACCAGGTAGTAATTTTCGCCACTGGCCACGGCGGTTGGCCACGGCAGGCTCAACCGCCCTTGGGCCACGTCTTCGGCCACCATCAACAGGTCGCCCATGGACACGCCATAGCCCCGCGCGGCGGCGATCATGCCCAGTTCGAGCGTATCGAATACCTGCCCACCCTTAAGCGACACTTGGGATGACAACCCCATGCGTTCCAACCAATTGCGCCAGTCGCGACGGTCAGGGGTGGGGTGCAGCAATTCGGCGGTGGCCAGGCGTGCTGCATCCCAGGGCCCATCTTCCAGCAGGTTCGGCGCACCTACCGGAATCAGCAATTCCGGGAATAGATAACTGGCCTCCCAGTCGGCCGGGAAATGCCCGTAACTCAGAAGCACCGCGCAGTCGAACGGCTCTTGGTTGAAGTCCACCTCGTCCACACTCATCCAGGCGCTGGTCAGTTGCACCTCATTGCCCGGCTGCAGCGCCCGGAAGCGACTGAGCCGCGCCAGCAGCCAACGCATGGTCAGGGTCGACGGCGCCTTCATACGCAGGATGTCATCTTCAGCGTTCAAGGTATGACAGGCCCGTTCCAGCGCGGCAAAGCCTTCCCGCACGCCGGGCAGCAGCAGGCGCGCGGCCTCGGTGAGCTGCAAGGTGCGGCCGCTGCGCTGGAACAGGCGGCAGGCGAAATGCTCTTCCAGCGTGCGGATATGCCGGCTCACCGCACTTTGAGTAATGGACAGTTCCTCCGCCGCGCGGGTGAAGGAGTTGTGTCGAGAGGCGGCTTCAAATGCACGCAAGGCATAAAGCGGAGGAAGACGACGGGACATAGGAAAAGCTCCGACAGCGCAATGCGCAAACCCTACCAGAATCAAGCCAGCATGAGTTTTAATCATGCGAGCGATCGCATTTATCCCTTTGTGCAATGCACTGAGAGCGCCGAGAATCCACCCTTCCCCACCCCTGCGAATTTTCGAGTGTGATGATCATGCAGCATCCGGCACGTACCGAACTCTGGGCCATTCTGCGGCTGTCAGGGCCGTTGATTGCCTCACAGTTGGCGCACATGCTGATGGTGCTGACCGACACCCTGATGATGGCCCGTCTGAGCCCCGAAGCCCTGGCCGGCGGTGGGCTGGGCGCGGCGAGCTATTCGTTCGTGTCGATTTTCTGCATCGGCGTGATTGCTGCCGTCGGTACCCTGGTGGCCATCCGTCAAGGCGCGGGCGATATCGAGGGCGCCACCCGCCTGACCCAGGCCGGGCTGTGGCTGGCCTGGCTGATGGCCTTGGCGGCCGGTTTGCTGTTGTGGAACCTCAAGCCGTTGCTGCTGATGTTTGGCCAGACCGAAACCAATGTTCACTCGGCCGGGCAATTCCTGACGATCCTGCCATTCGCCCTGCCCGGTTTCCTGAGCTTCATGGCCTTGCGCGGCTTCACCAGCGCAATTGGCAAAGCCAAGCCGGTGATGGTCATCAGCCTCGGCGGCGCGGTGGCCAACTACCTGCTCAACCACGCGTTGATCGAAGGCATGTTCGGCCTGCCGAAATTGGGCCTGATGGGCATCGGCCTGGTCACCGCCGTCGTCGCCAACGGCATGGCGTTGGCGCTGATGGGGTACATCCACAGGAACCGTGCCTATGCAGCCTACCCGCTCAGCACCGGCCTGCTGCGCCTCAATACCCAGTACCTGCGTGAGCTGTGGCGCCTGGGCCTGCCGATTGGCGGCACCTATGCCGTTGAAGTCGGGTTGTTTGCCTTTGCGGCGTTGTGCATGGGCACCATGGGCAGCACACAGTTGGCCGCGCATCAGGTTGCGCTGCAGATCGTCTCGGTGGCGTTCATGGTGCCGGCGGGGATGTCCTACGCGGTGACCATGCGCATCGGCCAGCATTACGGCGCCGGGCAGTTACTGCAGGCACGCCTGGCCGGGCGTGTCGGCATAGGATTTGGTGCGGCGGTGATGTTGGGATTTGCCGTGGTGTTATGGCTGTTTTCCGATCCGCTGATCGGACTGCTCATCGACCACCACAACCCGGCGTTCCATGACGTCATCGTCCTGGCCGTCAGCCTGCTCGCGGTGGCGGCATGGTTCGAGCTGTTCGACGGCGTGCAAACCATCGCCATGGGCTGCATTCGTGGGCTGAAAGACGCCAAGACCACCTTTCTGATCGGCGCGGGCTGCTATTGGTTGATTGGTGCGCCATCGGCCTGGCTGATGGCCTTCACCCTCGGCTGGGGGCCGACCGGCGTGTGGTGGGGTCTGGCACTGGGCCTGGCGTGTGCGGCAGTGAGTCTGACCTGGGCATTTGAGGCGAAGATGAAGCGCATGATTCGGCAAGAGCCTGACCCTCTAGGCTCATTTCAAGCCGCACAGGCAGACTAAAAGCCCAGCTCGGCTGATGTGGAAGGGGGCCTGCCTCCTCCCACATATTGATTGGGTTCGCACCTCAGCCCAGCAGCGCTTGCTGGCTTTTGCCGAAGGTCAGGTAGTCCACAAGCTCCGGCAACGGTAACGGCTTGCTGATCAGGTAACCCTGGGCCTGATCACAGCCGAACAACCGCAACAGCGCCAACTGCTCCGGCGTTTCCACACCTTCGGCGACCACTTCCAGGTTGAGGTTGTGAGCCAGGTTGATCATGGCATGCACCAGCTTGCGGTTTTCCTCGCGCTCTTCCATACCGCCGACGAAGCTCTTGTCGATCTTCAACAAGGCAATCGGCAGGCTGTTGAGGTGCACGAACGAAGAGAAACCCGTGCCGAAATCATCCAGGGAAAACCGCACACCGAGGCGGCCGAGGGCGTCCATGGTCTGCTTGACCAGATCACTGCGGCGCATCACGGCGGTTTCGGTGAGTTCGAACTCCAGCCACTGCGCCTCCACGCCACGCTCGGCAATCAGCCGGCTGAGGGTCGAGAGCAACTGGCTGTCCTGGAACTGGCGGAACGACAGGTTGACCGCCATGTGCAGCGGCGGCAGGCCGCGTTCGCGCAGGTCTTGCATGTCGCGCAGGGCCCGGGAGATGACCCAGTAGCCCAACGGCACGATCAAGCCGCTTTGCTCGGCCAGGGGCACGAACTCGCTGGGCGGCAACAGGCCACGCTCGCCATGGCGCCAGCGCACCAGGGCCTCGAGACCGACGATATGCCCATCGTCGAGGTCCAGGCGCGGCTGGTAATGCAGCTCCAATTCATCACGGCGCAAGGCACGGCGCAGTTCACTTTCCAGGTCGGCCAGGCTGCGCGCGTTGCGGTTGATGCGCTCGTTGAAGATATGAAAGGTACAGCCCTGGGTGCTCTTGGCCTGTTGCATGGCGATATGGGCGTGCCACATCAATGGGTCGGCACCGGCGCGGGCGCGGGCATGCGCCACCCCCAGGCTGCAACCGATCAGCAGGCTNGTCGATCAACAGGGCGAATTCATCGCTGCCCAGGCGTGCCAGTTGGTCCCCGGCCTCCAGCTGGCTCTTGAGCCGCGAGACCACTTGCAGGATCAGCCGGTCGCCGGCCTGGTGGCCGAGGGCGTCGTTGGCATGGCGGAAGTTATCGAGGTCCAAGTGGCCCAGCGCCAGGCCGCGCCCGTCATTCTCGGCGAGCCGCGCAGCCAGCAGGGTCTGAAAGCCCTGGCGGTTGGCGATACCGGTGAGCGGGTCCTGTTCGGCCAGGCGTTGCAGCGTGTTTTCCAGCAAACCACGCTCACGGACGTGGCGCAGGCAGCGGCGCAACGTATCGGCGTCCAATACATCGCGGACCAGCCAATCGCTGACACCCAGGGGCGACACCAGCGGTTCCTGCTCCAGCAGCAACACACACGGCAGGCTGCAACGGCCGGGGCCGGGTTGCAGGCTGGGCGTGGTTAACAACACGGCGCTGTGGTCGTCATCGAATAGACGGCTCACGGACTCCCAGTTTGGCGCGCTGATCAGCACAGCCCCATCGCCCATCGGCGCCAGGCACTCGCGCAATAACGCTGCCCACGCGGGCTCATCGGCCAGCAGCAGCAAACGCAAGGGTTCGACAGGCGTAGACAAGCTAGCTCCCTAGACTCTGCAAGATTTCGTTGGCGACGGGCATTATGACGTGCGGCCCGACAATCACCAATGATAGGGGTCATCAAACACGCGAACTGTAAACATTAGTCTCTAACAACCCGCACATCCTGCGGCAAAGTAACAAAACCGGCAAATTTAGATCGAGTGGTACGTCACACTGTCGTTCTGACAGGGCAGAATCCTGCCAGCCTGTTAAAATGCCCGCCCTTTTGAATAACGACTCCCTGAATTCCGTATGTCCCGACTCAATCCCCGGCAGCAAGAAGCCGTGAACTACGTCGGCGGCCCTCTATTGGTGCTCGCCGGTGCAGGCTCCGGCAAAACCAGTGTGATCACCCGCAAGATCGCGCACCTGATCCAGCAGTGCGGCATCCGCGCCCAGTACATCGTCGCCATGACCTTTACCAACAAGGCAGCGCGGGAAATGAAAGAGCGCGTCGGCACCCTGCTCAAGGGTGGCGAAGGCCGGGGCCTCACCGTGTGCACGTTCCACAACCTGGGCCTGAACATCATCCGCAAGGAGCATGCGCGGCTGGGCTACAAGCCGGGCTTCTCGATCTTCGACGAGACCGACGTGAAGTCGCTGATGACCGACATCATGCAAAAGGAATACGCAGGCGACGACGGCGTGGATGAGATCAAGAACATGATCGGCGCCTGGAAAAACGACCTGATCCTGCCCGCCCAGGCCCTGGAAAACGCACGCAACCCCAAGGAGCAGACCGCCGCCATCGTCTACACCCACTACCAGCGCACGCTCAAGGCGTTCAACGCGGTGGACTTCGACGACCTGATCCTGCTGCCGGTGAAGCTGTTCGAGGAACACGCCGACATCCTCGAAAAGTGGCAGAACAAGGTGCGCTACCTGCTGGTGGACGAATACCAGGACACCAACGCCAGCCAATACCTGCTGGTGAAAATGCTGATCGGCAAGCGCAACCAGTTCACCGTGGTAGGCGACGATGACCAGTCGATCTACGCCTGGCGCGGCGCCCGCCCGGAAAACCTGATGCTGCTCAAGGACGACTACCCGTCCTTGAAAGTGGTGATGCTGGAGCAGAACTACCGCTCCACCAGCCGCATCCTGCGCTGCGCCAACGTGCTGATCTCCAACAATCCACACGAATTTGAGAAACAGCTGTGGAGCGAGATGGGCCATGGCGACGAGATTCGCGTGATCCGCTGCCGCAACGAAGACGCCGAAGCTGAGCGCGTGGCCGTGGAAATCCTCAGCCTGCACTTGCGCACCGACCGGCCCTACAGCGATTTCGCGATCCTGTACCGCGGCAACTACCAGGCCAAGCTGATCGAGCTGAAATTGCAGCACCACCAGGTGCCGTATCGCCTGTCAGGCGGCAATAGCTTTTTCGGACGCCAGGAAGTCAAGGACCTGATGGCCTACTTCCGCTTGATCGTGAACCCGGACGACGACAACGCCTTCCTGCGCGTGATCAACGTGCCGCGCCGCGAAATCGGCTCCACCACCCTGGAAAAGCTCGGTAACTACGCCACTGAACGCAAGATCTCGATGTATGCCGCCACCGACGAAATCGGCCTGGGCGAACACCTGGACACGCGCTTCACCGATCGCCTGTCGCGCTTCAAGCGCTTCATGGACAAGGTGCGTGAGCAGTGCGCTGGCGAAGACCCGATCAGCGCCCTGCGCAGCATGGTCATGGACATCGACTACGAAAACTGGCTGCGCACCAACAGCTCCAGCGACAAGGCCGCGGACTACCGCATGGGCAACGTCTGGTTCCTGATCGAAGCCTTGAAGAACACCCTGGAAAAAGACGAAGACGGCGAGATGACCGTCGAAGACGCCATCGGCAAACTGGTGCTGCGCGACATGCTCGAGCGCCAGCAGGAAGAAGAAGACGGCGCCGAAGGTGTGCAGATGATGACCTTGCATGCATCCAAGGGCCTCGAATTTCCCTACGTGTTCATCATGGGCATGGAAGAGGAAATCCTCCCGCACCGCTCCAGCATCGAAGCCGACACCATCGAAGAAGAACGTCGCCTGGCCTACGTGGGCATCACCCGCGCGCGCCAGACACTGGCCTTCACCTTCGCCGCCAAGCGCAAGCAATACGGCGAAATCATCGATTGTGCCCCCAGCCGGTTCCTGGACGAGCTACCACCGGACGATCTGGCCTGGGAAGGCAATGACGACACCCCCACCGAGGTGAAGGCCGTTCGCGGCAACACCGCCTTGGCGGACATACGCGCGATGTTAAAGCGCTAGAATCGACTACTTTTTAATCTACTTTCGGCGCACACCGCGCCATTAGAGGAAGCTTTCCGTGGAAGCACTGCATAAGAAAATTCGCGAAGAAGGCATCGTGCTTTCCGATCAGGTACTCAAGGTCGACGCCTTTTTGAATCACCAGATCGACCCGGCACTGATGAAGCTGATCGGCGACGAATTCGCCGCGCTGTTCAAGGACTCGGGCATCACCAAGATCGTCACCATCGAAGCCTCGGGCATCGCCCCGGCGATCATGACCGGCTTGAACCTGGGCGTACCGGTGATCTTCGCGCGCAAGCAGCAATCCCTGACCCTGACCGAAAACCTGCTGTCGGCCACGGTGTATTCCTTCACCAAAAAAACCGAGAGCACCGTGGCGATCTCCCCACGCCACCTGACCAGCAGCGACCGCGTGCTGGTGATCGATGACTTCCTGGCGAACGGCAAGGCGTCCCAGGCGCTGATTTCGATCATCAAGCAGGCCGGCGCGACCGTGGCCGGCTTGGGGATTGTGATCGAGAAGTCGTTCCAGGGCGGCCGTGCGGAGCTGGATGCGCAGGGATACCGAGTGGAATCCCTGGCACGGGTCAAATCCCTCGCCGGTGGTGTGGTCACCTTCATCGAGTAATCGCAGCCCCACGCCTATCTTGTGTGGGCACGGTTAAAAGTGTGGGAGGGGGCTTGCCCCCGATCGCGGTGTATCAGTCACCCAATGGGTTGGCTGACCCACTGCTATCGGGAGCAAGCCCCCTCCCACATTTGGTTTTGTGTTGGTTTTTAGTATGCGGTGGCCTGGAGGCCGGCGAGCAGCAGCCGCTGATATAAATCTTCTTTCAAACCTTCCGGGTTATCCAACCGCATCCGCTTCAAATGCTCAGGAAACGCCTCCGGCTCCGGCGCATCCAACGCCGCCTTGCCCAATTCCAGAATCTCCGTGAGCTTGAACTTGCTCTTGAGCCAGTTCAGCGCCCGCAGCAAATCGCGCTCCTCATCCGTAAAGTCGCTGCCCAGCGGATACTCCGGAAACAGCCGACGATGGCGCGCTTGAATGGCCTGAAGCCGCTCCGGCGTGTTATCGGCGAAGCGCGGATCCAGCTGGAAACCCTTGGGCAGCTTGCCGGCCTTTTGCGCCTGCTCGATCAAATCGTCCTGGAACCGTGAGTCGGTGATATTGAGCAACGCCTCGATCACCTTGGCATCCGTCTGACCCCGCAGATCGGCAATGCCGTACTCGGTGATGACAATGTCCCGCAGGTGTCGAGGAATCGTGCAGTGCCCGTAGTCCCACACGATGTTGGAACTGACCTCCCCCGCCGACTCGCGCCAACTGCGCAAAATCAGGATCGACCGCGCGCCTTCCAGCGCATGGCCTTGGGCAACAAAGTTGTACTGCCCGCCCACGCCGCTGAGTACGCGACCGTCCTCCAGTTGATCGGCAACGCCGGCACCGAGCAAGGTGACGATGATCGCGCTGTTGATAAACCGTGCGTCCAGGCGTTGCAGGCGCTTGAGTGCTTCCTGGCCGTACAGCTCGTTGATGTAGCTGATGCGGGTCATGTTGAATTCAAGACGCTTGGCGTGGGTCATTTCCTGCAGGCGCTGGTAAAAACTTCTCGGGCCCAGGAAGAATCCGCCGTGGATGGAGATGCCGTCGGGCTGTGCGGCGTCGTCGAGCGTGCCGGCGTTAGCCTGTTCCTGCGTTGCCACATCCGGGTAGACCTTGCGGCGGATAATCCCCGCGTCCGCCAGCACCAACAGGCCGTTGACGAACATTTCGCTGCAACCGTAGAGGCCACGGGCGAAGGGGTCGACGCCGCCTTCTCGGCTGATCAACGGTGCCCACTGGTACACATCGAGGTCGGTCAGCAGCAATCGATAGGCTTCGTTGTCGGCCTGGCGCGCCAACAGCGCGGCCGTCAGCGCATCCCCCATGGAGCCGATGCCGATCTGCAAGGTGCCGCCATCGCGCACCAGGGTGCTGGCATGCAGGCCGATAAAGTGGTCCTGGAAACCCACCGGCATATTCGGCGTCGAGAACAGCGTGGTGCTGTCTTTTTCATCGAGCAGGTAGTCGAAGGCGTCCATGCCCAACTCGGCATCCCCTGGCATGTAGGGCAAATCGCTGTGGACCTGGCCGACGATCAGCACGGTTTCACCGGCCTCACGGCGCTTGGCGATCATGGGCAGCAGGTCGAGGGTGATATCCGGGTTGCAGCTCAGGCTCAGGCGATCAGGATGCTCGGCGCTGCTGGCAACCAATTGCGCCACCAGGTTCAAGCCGGCTGCGTTGATGTCGCGGGCGGCGTGGCTGTAGTTGCTGCTGACGTAGTCCTGCTGCGCCGACTCGCTGTGGAGCAGGCTGCCAGGCTGCATGAAGAACTGCTGTACGTGGATATTTTTTGGAAGCGTGTCTTTGTGCAGGTCGGCGAGGAAATCCAGCTCGGGGTAATCGCCAAACACCCGCTCGATAAAAGGTTCGAGAAAGCGTTTCTGCAAGCCATCGCCCAGCGTTGGCCGGCCCAGGCTCAAGGCGGTGTAGATCGTCAGCGACCGCTCCGGCAATTTGGCGATGCGCCGGTACAGCGCGTTGGCGAACAGGTTCGGCTTGCCCAGCCCAAGCGGCATGCCCATGTGGATATGCGCCGGCAACCGTTCCAGTACGTCGTCAACTGCTTGCTCGATTGAACACAACTGCACCATCCGACCCTCCTGAACATTCCATGATTAGGGGTTGGACCGAGCTTGCAGGGTCTTTGCTGCAAAGAACAGTGTTGAAACACAAATCGCGGCCACAAAAAAGCCGCCCGTAAGCGGCTTTTTGGCGAAGATTGGTTTATTTCAAACCCGACATCTTCTCGATCGCACCTTTCAGGTCATCATCCGAGCAATCAGAGCACGTGCCTTTTGGCGGCATGGCATTGATGCCCGTGATCGCCTTGGCCAGGATCCCATCCAGGCCGCCTTGATGGTCGGCGCGCTCTTTCCAGGCGGCGGTATCGCCGATTTTCGGCGCGCCCAACAGGCCCGTACCGTGGCAAGCGTTGCAGTGCTTGGCGATGATCTCATCCGGCGTCTTCGCCGCGCCGCCGCCGGCGGCTACCGCCACTTCCATGCCCTTGCATTCCTGGCCCTGGACGCAAACCTGACCCACAGGCTCCAGGCGCTTGGCAATGTCGTCGTTGGTCGCAGCTTGAGCGCTGACAGCCCATAGGGCCAGTACGGTTGCTGGTGCAGCCAGCATTTTCATAATTAGGTTCACGCGTTCACCCTCAATGGTGGCTATTCACGCCTGCGGCCACGGTTTCGCAGGCGGCGAAAGTATAACGGTTAGCCCGCCTGGCCGAAACAACCCTATTAAATAAAGGGAGATTCAGCCTCGCGGATTACAGCTGCGGGAACCTCTGCAACGCTGGCAGGGCGCCTCTATTCTTAAAAGTTCGCGGGCGTGGCTGCGCTGATTAGTCGCGCCGGCACATCGAACGGGTTACGAAAACGATGCGGCTTGGTGCTTTCAAAGTAGTAGCTATCGCCGGCTTCGAGCACAAAAGTTTCAAGACCGACCACCAACTCCAAGCGACCTTCCACCAAAATCCCGGTTTCTTCGCCTTCGTGGGTGAGCATTTCTTCGCCCGTGTCGGCGCCCGGTGGGTAGATCTCGTTGAGAAATGCAATCGCCCGGCTGGGGTGCGCGCGGCCTACCAGTTTCATGGTGACGGCGCCGTCAGAGATATCGATGAGCTCATTGGCTTTATAGACGATCTGCGTCGGTATTTCCTGGAGGATCTCCTCGGAAAAGAACTCGACCATCGACATTGGGATGCCGCCCAGCACCTTGCGCAAGGAGCTGATCGAGGGGCTGACGCTGTTTTTTTCGATCATCGAAATGGTGCTGTTGGTGACACCCGCGCGCTTGGCGAGCTCGCGCTGGGAAAGACCCTTCAGTTTACGGATGGATTGCAGTCGTTCGCCGACGTCCAATGCAGGAGCCTCCTAGGATTCAGGCTTTGTTGTAATTGAGCGTTATCATGGCGACAGCGTTCAGTATTTACAACACTTGGGCCTAAATCCCAGGCGGTTGGGTTCGTACCTGGCGATCAAGCGCCGGAATAGAGCCTTGGCACGCGGCGCAGGTTGCAGAAAATCTGGTAGGGAATGGTCTCGGCGGCGGTGGCGATATCACTGGCGAGGATGTTTTTGCCCCACAACTCCACCGTGGCACCGAGGCCGGCCTGAGGCACGTCCGTCAGGTCGACGCACAGCATGTCCATGGAGACACGGCCCAATAGTTGGCTGCGCTGCCCGGCGACCAGTACCGGCGTGCCGGTGGGGGCGTGACGCGGGTAGCCGTCGGCATAGCCCATGGCGACCACACCGATGCGCATCGGTTTTGGCGTGATGAACTTGGCGCCATAACCCACCGGCTCACCGGCCGGCAGTTCGCGCACGCAGATAACCTTGGATTCCAGGGTCATCACCGGCTGCAAACGCGCGGCGAGGGCGTGGTCTTCGCCAAACGGCGTGGCGCCGTAAAGCATGATGCCCGGGCGCACCCAGTCGCTGGACACACTCGGCCAGCCCAGCACCGACGGCGAATTGCGCAAGCTGACCTCGGCCGAAAGGCCCTGGCGCGCCGCCTCAAACACCGCGACTTGTTCATCGCTGCTGACGCAATCGAGCTCATCGGCGCGGGCGAAGTGGCTCATCAACACGATCTTGGCCACTTTTCCGCTGGCCAACAGGCGCTGGTACGCCTCGTGGAAATCCTTGGGGTGCAGGCCGACACGGTGCATGCCCGAATCCAGCTTGAGCCAGACGGTCAGCGGCGCACGCAACTTCGCCTGCTCAATCGCTTCCAGTTGCCACAGCGAATGCACCACGCACCACAAATCGTGCTCGAGGATCAGCGGCAGCTCGTCGGCCTCGAAAAAACCTTCCAGCAGCAGCACCGGCGCACGAATCCCGGCGGCGCGCAGCTCCAAAGCCTCTTCGATGCACGCCACGGCAAACCCATCGGCGTCGGCTTCCAACGCCTGGGCCACGCGCACGGCACCGTGGCCATAGGCGTCGGCCTTGACCACGGCAAGGGCCTTGGCCCCCGTGACTTCACGGGCCAGTTGGTAGTTGTGACGCAGGGCTTGGAGGTCGATCAGGGCACGGGCAGGACGCATGGCGGCACGCTTCTAGGCAGCAAAGTGAAGAAAAAACCGGCACCCACCGACGGCTTCGGCACCGGAAGAAGGATCGTTGTTTAAGGCAAAGCCGCCACGACAGACAGCTCTACCAGGATTTCCGGTTCGCACAGCTTGGCTTCCACCGTGGCGCGGGCCGGGGCGACGCCTTTGGGCAGCCACTTGTCCCATACCGCGTTCATGCCGGCGAAATCGGCGTCGATGTCTTTCAGGTAGATCGTCACCGACAGCAATTTGGATTTGTCGGTACCGGCCAGGTCCAGCAAACGCTCGATATTGACCAGGGTTTCACGGGTCTGCTGCTCAATCCCGGCACTCATGTCGTCGCCGACTTGGCCTGCCAGATACACGGTACCGCTGTGGACAACGATCTGGCTCATGCGCTCATTGGTGAGCTGGCGCTGGATTGACATGTTTTGCGGACTCCTGGTGGTTGCCATAACGGGAAATATCGAGGCCTTCGGCGCTGATCTGCGGGGTTCTCTTCGCCATCAGGTCGGCCAGCAAACGACCGGAACCACACGCCATGGTCCAACCGAGGGTGCCATGGCCGGTATTCAGGAACAGGTTCTTGAATGGGGTGGCACCGACAATCGGCGTGCCGTCGGGTGTGGTCGGGCGCAGGCCGGTCCAGAAGGTGGCTGCGGACAGATCGCCGCCCTGAGGATAAAGGTCGTTGACGATCATCTCCAGGGTTTCGCGCCGACGCGGGTTAAGCGACAGGTCAAAACCGGCTATTTCAGCCATGCCACCGACGCGAATGCGGTTGTCGAAGCGGGTGATCGCGACCTTGTAGGTCTCGTCGAGGATGGTCGACGTCGGCGCCATTGCCGAATGGATAATCGGCACGGTCAGCGAGTAACCCTTGAGCGGGTATACCGGTGCCTTGATTCCCAGCGGCTTGAGCAGCTTCGGCGAGTAGCTGCCGAGGGCCAGCACGTAGCGGTCGGCGGTTTCCAGCTTGCCGTCGATCCACACGCCGTTGATGCGGTCGCCCGCGTAGTCGAGGCGCTGGATGTCTTGTTCAAAGCGGAATTCAACGCCCAATTGCTTGCACATGTCGGCCAGGCGGGTGGTGAACATCTGGCAGTCACCCGTCTGATCGTTGGGCAATCGCAGGGCACCGGCGAGGATATCGGTCACGCTGGCCAGGGCCGGCTCAACGCGGGCAATGCCGGCGCGGTCGAGCAGCTCGAACGGCACACCGGATTCCTTCAACACGGCGATGTCTTTAGCGGCACCGTCGAGCTGAGCCTGGGTGCGGAAGAGTTGGGTAGTCCCGAGGCTGCGGCCTTCGTAGGCAATGCCGGTCTCGGTGCGCAATTCGTCGAGGCAGTCACGGCTGTATTCGGACAGGCGCACCATCCGCTCCTTGTTCACCGCGTAACGGCTGGCGGTGCAGTTGCGCAGCATCTGCGCCATCCACAGGTATTGGTCGATATCGGCGGTGGCCTTGATCGCCAGCGGCGCGTGACGCTGCAGCAGCCACTTGATGGCCTTGAGCGGCACGCCCGGTGCGGCCCATGGCGAGGCGTAGCCTGGGGACACCTGGCCGGCGTTGGCGAAACTGGTTTCCATGGCAGCGGCGGGTTGACGGTCGACGACGACCACTTCAAAGCCGGCCCGCGCCAAATAGTAGGCACTGGTCACCCCAATGACGCCGCTACCCAAGACCAGAACGCGCATTTTTATATCCTCATCGCGGGCATGGCCGCTGACGTGTGTTATTCGAGCAATGATGAGCGCAGTGTAAAAAACAATTGCCAGTGCATTTCACTATATAACTGCCTATATTTGGCGACAATTCTCGGCAAAAACCCTTTTCACAGAGGCGTATCCCCTATGCGTACCAACACCCAGACCAAGCGCGAGCTGGACAAGATTGATCGCAACATCCTGCGCATCCTGCAAACCGATGGACGTATTTCGTTCACGGAGTTGGGGGAAAAGGTCGGGCTGTCGACCACGCCGTGTACCGAGCGCGTGCGTCGGCTGGAGCGTGAAGGGATCATCATGGGCTACAACGCGCGGCTCAACCCCCAGCATTTAAAGGGCAGTTTGCTGGTATTTGTCGAGATCAGCCTCGATTACAAATCCGGCGACACCTTTGAAGAGTTCCGTCGCGCGGTACTGAAACTGCCGCACGTGCTGGAGTGCCACCTGGTGTCCGGGGACTTCGACTACCTGGTGAAGGCGCGGATTTCCGAGATGGCCTCGTACCGCAAATTGCTTGGCGATATCCTGCTCAAACTGCCCCATGTGCGGGAATCGAAGAGCTATATCGTGATGGAAGAGGTGAAGGAGAGCCTAAACCTGCCGATCCCTGATTGAATCGAGCACAACCGTTAGACGAGTACCTGCCGGGTGCTGGCCATGTATTCATGGATCTGTTTTTCCACCCGCGGGTGAATCAGCTCAACAGGCCCGCGCCCATTGGGGCACGGCAGGGTCTTTGTCGTGCCGAACAGCCTGCAGATCAGCGGGCGCTCGTCATACACGGTGCAGCCCTTAGGCCCCAGGTGCACGCAATTCAACTCGTCCATGGCCGCGTCCTGCTCGGCCGCCGTCTTACGCGGAAGGCGCGACATTTCCTCGGGCGAAGTCGTCACTGGCCCACAGCAATCGTGGCAACCGGGAACGCACTCGAACGAAGGAATCTGCCTGCGCAGCGCGCTGATTTTCTGGCTGTTGCAACTCATCGAAACACGTACCGAACGGCGAATAGACGTGGATTCTGCCGCAAAACGCCCTGCGCAGACAGCTTCGTCCGACCGCTGTATCCTGCGTCAAATTTTCCAAACAGGGATGCTCCCCATGACCGCCAGCGCCCGGCACACCACTTCCTACTACGCGGCCAGCAGCGTGCCGCACCCCGATTACCCGGTACTGACCGGCGAGAACACGGCGGATGTGTGCGTGGTAGGCGGTGGTTTTTCCGGGCTCAACACGGCTTTGGAGCTGGCCGAACGCGGTTTCAGCGTGGTGTTGCTGGAAGCGCGCAAAATCGGCTGGGGCGCCAGCGGGCGTAACGGCGGCCAGTTGATTCGCGGCGTGGGCCACGGCCTGGACCAGTTCGCCAAGGTGATCGGGACCGAGGGCGTGCGCGAGATGAAGCTGATGGGCCTGGAAGCCGTGGAGATCGTGCGCGAGCGCGTCGAGCGCTTTCAGATCCCTTGCGACCTGACCTGGGGTTACTGCGACCTCGCCAACAGACCTCGCGACCTGCAAGGCCTGGCCGAAGACGCCGCAGAACTGCGCAGCCTCGGCTATCGCCATGAAGTGCGCCTGCTGCAGGCCAGCGAGATGAGCAGCGTAATCGGCTCCGACCGCTACGTGGGCGGTATGATCGACATGGGCTCCGGCCACTTGCACCCGCTCAACCTGGCCCTCGGCGAAGCCGCCGCGGCGCAGCAATTGGGCGTAAAGTTGTTCGAACAGTCCGAAGTCACGCGCATCGACTACGGCCCCGAGGTCAACGTGCATACCGCTCAGGGCAATGTACGCGCCAAGACCCTGGTACTCGCCTGCAATGCCTACCTCAATGACCTCAACCCACACCTGAGCGGCAAAGTGCTGCCCGCCGGCAGCTACATCATCGCCACTGAGCCGTTGAGCGAAGCCCAGGCCGCCAACCTGCTGCCACAGAACATGGCGGTGTGCGACCAGCGCGTGACCGTGGACTACTTCCGACTGTCTGCCGACCGCCGATTGCTGTTCGGCGGCGCGTGCCACTACTCCGGTCGCGACCCCAAGGACATCGGCGCGTACATGCGTCCGAAGATGCTGCAGGTGTTCCCGCAACTGGCCGATGTAAAAATCGATTACCAATGGGGCGGCATGATCGGCATCGGCGCCAACCGCCTACCGCAGATTGGCCGACTGGCCGACCAACCCAACGTGTATTACGCCCAGGCCTACGCCGGCCATGGCCTCAACGCCACGCACCTGGCGGGCAAGCTGCTGGCCGAAGCCATCAGTGGCCAACAACAGGCGCGCTTTGATCTGTTCGCCCAGGTGCCGCACCTCACCTTCCCCGGCGGCAAGCACCTGCGCTCGCCACTGCTGGCATTGGGGATGCTCTGGCATAGGCTCAAAGAGCGGGTGTGAATCAACTGCGCCAGAACGGTTTCACTCCTTCCTGGCGCGCCTGCTCCTCGGTCAGCCCGACGTCACGCAACTGCTCGCGGGTCAGGTGCAGCAACGCCCTGCGCGTGTGACGGCGGTGCCAGAACAGGCTCCAGCGGCTGATCTCCCGCGGCGCCGTCGCGCGCGCTTGCCCTGCCTCCAACTCCTGACTGTGTAACGCCAGCCGCACATCGCTCATACCGCTCATGGTGTTGCCCCTCGATTGCTTGTTGCTACGAGTGACAAGCATGAGCGCCGGGGCAAAAGCATTACAGATTCAACTCAATCTTATTAAATCCATACAGACACTGCCTGCGGACGCCTGAATCCTGTATTTTCCCCCTATCTGTACTGGTCTCTCGGGAGTGACCGCCATGACCCTCTACGTCAACCTTGCCGAACTGCTGGGTACACGCATCGAACAGGGCTTCTACCGCCCCGGCGATCGATTGCCTTCCGTACGGGCCCTGAGCGTGGAGCACGGGGTCAGCCTGAGCACCGTGCAACAGGCTTATCGATTGCTGGAAGACAATGGCCTGGCGATGCCCAAACCCAAATCTGGCTATTTTGTGCCGGTCGGCCGAGCGCTGCCGGCCCTGCCCGAAATCGGTCGACCCGCCCAGCGCCCGGTGGAAATATCGCAATGGGACCAGGTGCTGGAACTGATTCGCGCCGTCCCCCGCAAAGACGTCATACAGATGGGCCGTGGTATGCCGGACGTATTGTCACCTACGATCAAGCCCCTGCTGCGCAGCCTGGCCCGTGTGAGCCGGCGCCAGGACTTGCCGGGGCTGTACTACGACAACATCATGGGCTGTATGGAATTACGCGAACAAATTGCGCGACTGTCATTGGATTCCGGCTGCCAACTGACTGCCGACGATATCGTCATCACCACCGGCTGCCATGAAGCGCTGTCCGCCAGCATCCATGCCATTTGCGAGCCGGGTGATATTGTCGCGGTGGATTCACCGAGCTTCCACGGCGCCATGCAGACCCTCAAAGGGCTGGGAATGAAAGCCCTGGAAATCCCCACCGACCCCATCACCGGCATCAGCCTCGAAGCCCTGGAGCTGGCACTGGAACAGTGGCCGATCAAGGTTATCCAGCTCACGCCCAACTGCAACAACCCCTTGGGCTACATCATGCCGGAAGCGCGCAAACGTGCGCTGCTGACCTTGGCCCAGCGCTTTGACGTGGCGATCATCGAAGATGACGTATACGGCGAACTGGCCTACAGCTATCCACGCCCGCGCACCATCAAGTCCTTCGACGAAGACGGCCGAGTATTGTTGTGCAGTTCGTTCTCGAAAACCCTGGCGCCCGGATTGCGCATCGGCTGGGTTGCTCCCGGCCGCTACTTGGAGCGGGTGCTGCACATGAAGTACATCAGCACCGGATCAACCGCCACGCAGCCGCAGATCGCAATAGCCGAATTCCTCAAAGGCGGCCACTTCGAGCCCCATTTGCGGCGGATGCGCACGCAATACCAGCGTAATCGCGACTTGATGCTTGACTGGGTCAGCCGTTATTTCCCGGCAGGTACGCGGGCGAGTCGCCCCCAGGGCAGTTTCATGCTGTGGATCGAACTGCCGGAAGGCTTTGATACGTTGAAGCTCAACCGTGTGCTGATGGAACAAGGCGTGCAGGTGGCCGTAGGCAGCATCTTTTCCGCATCGGGCAAGTACCGCAACTGCCTGCGCATGAACTACGCTGCCAAGCCAACCGCACAGATTGAAGAAGCCGTGCGCAAGGTCGGTGCCGCCGCCAGCAAAATGCTCGCTGAGGTGGCCGACTGACCTTTCGCGGGAAATTGCCGTCATATGCCGACAACCGCCCTGATCTGGAAGCAACTCCCTTGATGATTCAACGGCTATTACCGTTTTTCCTGTTGGGAGCCCTGGCCCTGGGTGGCTGCGCCACTGTGAGCGTACCGCGCATCCCCAGCGACGCCCTGCCCGCCGCGCAATCGTCGTTCGGCCGGTCGATCCAGGCCCAGGCCGCGCCCTATCAAGGGCGCTCCGGTTTCCGCCTGCTGCCCAACAGCAGCGAGGCGTTCATGGCACGTGCCGAGCTGATCCGTAACGCCCAGACCAGCCTCGACCTGCAGTACTACATCGTGCACGACGGCATCAGCACCCGCATGCTGGTGGACGAACTGCTCAAGGCCGCTGACCGCGGCGTGCGCGTGCGTATCCTGCTGGACGACACCACCAGTGATGGCCTGGACCAGATCATCGCCACCCTCGCCGCCCACCCCAAGATCGAGATTCGCCTGTTCAACCCGCTGCACCTAGGGCGCAGCACCGGCGCGACACGGGCCATGGGCCGCTTGTTCAACCTGTCGCTGCAGCATCGGCGCATGCACAACAAGCTGTGGTTGGCGGACAACAGCGTGGCCATCGTCGGCGGGCGCAACCTGGGGGATGAATATTTCGACGCCGAGCCCAACCTGAACTTCACCGACATCGACATGCTCAGCGTGGGGCCGGTGGCTGAGCAGCTCGGCCACAGTTTCGACCAGTACTGGAACAGTGCCCTGAGCAAACCCATTGATGACTTCGTGTCCATTGCGCCGACCCGAGGCGACCTGGCCGCCGCACGCGTGCGACTGGAAGCCTCGCTGGCCGAGTCGCGCCAGCAGAATCACGCGCTGTACAACCGCTTGCGCACCTACCAGACCCAACCGCGCATGGACATCTGGCGCCGCGAGCTGATCTGGGCCTGGAACCAGGCGCTCTGGGATGCGCCGAGCAAGGTGCTGTCCAAGGCCGACCCAGACCCTCGGCTGCTGCTCACGACGCAACTGGCGCCGGAACTCGAAGGGGTCAACCACGAGCTGATCATGATCTCGGCCTACTTCGTGCCGGGGCAACCGGGGCTGGTGTACCTGACCGGGCGCGCCGACGCCGGCGTGTCGGTCAGCCTGCTGACCAACGCGCTCGAAGCCACCGACGTGCCGGCCGTGCACGGCGGTTACGCGCCCTACCGCAAGGCCCTGCTGGAACATGGCGTGAAGCTCTATGAGCTGCGCCGCCAACCTGGGGACGGCGGCGGCAGCGGCCCACACCTGTTTCGGCGCGGTACGTTCCGTGGTTCGGACTCCAGCTTGCACAGCAAGGCGATGATTTTTGATCGGACGAAATCGTTTATCGGCTCCTTCAACTTCGACCCGCGCTCGGTGCTGTGGAACACCGAAGTGGGTGTGCTGGTCGACAGCCCGGAGCTGGCGGAACACGTGCGTAACCTGGCGCTGCAAGGCATGGCCCCGGCCTTGAGCTATGAGGCGAAATTGCAGGATGGCCAGATCGTGTGGGTCACCGAGGACAACGGCCAATTGCACACCCTCACCCGCGAGCCGGGCAACTGGTGGCGGCGCTTCAATGCGTGGTTCGCCACCAGCGTTGGCCTCGAGCGGATGCTCTAAGAAAGACGAAGCCCCACACGCGATTGCATGTCAGGTCAGGCTGGCTGTGCTGCGCCGAAGGCGCCTTGGCGCAGCAACAGCACCACCAGCCCCAGCGCGCCCGCCGCCATCAGCCACGGCAGCGCATGCCCGCTGACCCACTGGCTGCCGGCACCGGCAACCAACGGGCCGATCAGGCAGCCGATACCCCACAACTGCGCCACATGGGCATTGGCGCGCACCAGCGCATCGTCACGGTAACGCTCGCCGATCAGGATCAGCGACAGGGTGAACAAACCGCCGGCACTGGCGCCGAACAGCACCCACACCGGCCAGATCAGCGGCGTGTGCATCAACGGCGCAATGGCCAGGCTCGATGCCAGCAACAACAGCGCACAGCCCAGGAACAACGTGCGTCGCGGCAGGTAGTCGGCCAGCGCACCGATGGGCAGTTGCAGCAGCGCATCGCCGACCACCACCGTGCTGACCATGGCCAGGGCAACTTCGGCGGTGAAGCCTTGCTGCAGGCAATACACCGGCAGCAACGTGAGGATCATCGCCTCGAATGCGGCGAACAGCGCCACCGCCCAGGCAATCGCGGGCAGACTCAGGCAGAAGCGCCACAGTTGCGCGAAGGTCACGCTGAAGGACTCGGCGCTCGGTGCGCCGGCGCGTCCCAGCAGCAACAGCGGCGCCACCATCAGCAGGGCTACGCCCACCCAGAAACCATAATCATGGTCGGTGCCGATCAGGCCCAGCAGCAACGGGCCCGACAGTTGGCTCAAGGCATAACTGCAGCCATACAGGGCCACCAGCCGGCCGCGCCACTGCTCCACTACCAATTGGTTGATCCAGCTTTCGCCGAGGATAAATACGATGGTGAGGATCACGCCGATCATCAGCCGCAACACCAGCCAGACCGGATAGCTGGGCAGGATCGCCAACAAGCCGATGGACACCGCGCCCGCCCACAGGCACAGACGCATGAGGTTGGCCGTGCCGAGCCAGGAGGCCATGCGACTGGAGACCTTGGCGCCCAGCAGCACACCAAACGCGGGCATAGCCGCCATCACGCCAATGGCAAAGCTGCCGTAGCCCCAGCTTTCAAGGCGCAGGGACACCAGCGGCATGCCGACACCCAGCGCCAGGCCGACGCTGAGTACCGAGGCCAGGACGGCGAAATAAGTCGCCCAACGCATTGCCACGCTCCTGTGGATAATTCTTGAGAACACACAAAACAGTGTGGGAGGTGGCTTGCTGTGGTGGGGGGGCTTGTCCCCCGCCGGGTTCACTGAGAATCCGGCGGGCCCGCTTCGCAGCCCAGCGCAGGGCAAGCCTGCTCACCACAGCAAGCCCCACCTTTGGCGAGCGGTGTGGCTTAGAGCTTGATCCAGGTCGACTTCAGCTCGGTGTACTTGTCGAACGCATGCAGCGACTTGTCGCGACCGTTACCCGATTGCTTGAAGCCACCAAACGGCGCAGTCATGTCGCCGCCGTCATATTGGTTGACCCACACGCTACCGGCGCGCAGGGCCTTGGCGGTCAGGTGCGCCTTGGAGATATCGGCTGTCCACACGGCGGCGGCCAGGCCATAGACCGTGTCGTTGGCGATCTTGACCGCTTCCTCGGCGCTGTCGAAGGTGATCACCGACAGGACGGGACCAAAGATCTCTTCCTGGGCGATCTTCATCGCATTGGTCACGCCGTCAAAAATCGTCGGCTCGACATAAGTACCGCCGGTTTCTTCCAAGGTGCGCTTGCCACCGGCGACCAACTTGGCGCCATCGGCATGCCCGGCTTCGATGTACGAGAGCACGGTGTTCATCTGCTGGGTGTCCACCAACGCGCCGACGTTAGTGGCCGGGTCCAGCGGGTTGCCTGGCTTCCAGCCCTTGAGGGCCTCGATCACCAGTGGCAGGAATTTATCCTTGATGGAACGCTCCACCAGCAGGCGCGAACCGGCGGTGCAGACTTCGCCCTGGTTGAAGGCGATAGCGCCGGCGGCGGACTCGGCGGCGGCTTGCAGGTCCGGTGCATCGGCAAACACGATGTTGGGGCTCTTGCCGCCCGCTTCCAGCCATACACGCTTCATGTTCGACTCGCCGGAGCGGATCAACAGTTGCTTGGCGATCTTGGTCGAACCGGTGAACACCAGGGTATCGACGTCCATGTGCAGCGCCAGCGCGTTGCCCACGGTGTGGCCGTAGCCCGGCAGCACGTTGAACACACCTTTTGGAATACCGGCCTCAACGGCCAGGGCCGCGATACGGATGGCGGTCAGTGGGGATTTTTCGGACGGTTTGAGGATCACCGAGTTACCGGTGGACAGCGCCGGGCCGAGTTTCCAGCAGGCCATCATCAGTGGGAAGTTCCACGGCACGATGGCGCCGACGACGCCGACCGGCTCACGGGTCACCAGGCCCAGTTGGTCGTGCGGAGTGGCGGCAACTTCGTCGTAGATTTTGTCGATGGCTTCGCCGCTCCAGCTCAGGGCATTCGCCGCGCCGGGTACGTCGATGTTCAGGGAGTCGCTGATCGGCTTGCCCATGTCCAGGGTTTCAAGCAGCGCCAGCTCTTCGGCATTGGCCTTGAGCAACGCAGCGAAACGGATCATGGTGGCTTTGCGTTTGGCCGGCGCCAGGCGCGACCACACACCGGAGTTGAACGTGGCACGCGCGTTTTCTACGGCGCGCTGGGCGTCGGCGGCGTCACAGCTGGCAACAGTGGCCAGCAGGCGACCATCGACCGGGCTGATGCACTCGAAGGTGTCACCGGAAACAGCGGCGGTGTACTCGCCATTAATGTAAGCGCGGCCTTCGATCTTCAGATCCTTGGCGCGTTGTTCCCAGTCGGCACGGGTCAGGGTGGTCATGCGAGTGTCCTCCTCTTATGGAATACAAGGGCCAGGCGATGTCCCCCGGCAGCCTCAAAGAATGCGTGCCCCGCCAGCCAGCTGTTCGGCTCAAGGCAGCTGCCACCCTAAACCAGCGGCTGGGGATGTTTCAATATATTTGACATAACGTAGGAAAACGCCCTTGCGATGTTCATTTTAATAAACATAGACTTTGGGCTCTCCAACCGCAGGCCAGACGGGACACGCACATGAGCATCCAGGACATCGTCGACTTCAGCCAAGCCAACACCGCCCCAGACCGCTACCGCCCCGCCGCCGAAAAAATCCTCAAGGGTGATCCCGAGCAAACGATCTACAACCACTACAACAGCCCGTGCGGCCAGATGAGCGCCGGGGTGTGGGAAGGTGAGGTCGGGCAATGGAAGGTCAACTACACCGAGCATGAGTACTGCGAGATTGTGCAAGGTGTGTCCGTGCTACGTGATGTCGACGGCAATGCCAAGACCTTGCGCGCGGGTGATCGCTTCGTGATCCCCGCCGGCTTCAGCGGCACCTGGGAAGTGCTGGAGCCTTGCCGCAAGATCTACGTGGTGTTCGAACAGAAAGCCTGACCGGCAAATCACAGGCAAAAAAAAGCCCGGATCGTGAGATACGGGCTTTTTTTCACAAGGAGGAAAATCAATTACTTGATTTTGCCTTCTTTGTAGATCACGTGCTTGCGAACGCGCGGGTCGAACATTTTCTTTTCGAGCTTGTCCGGGGTAGTACGCTTGTTCTTGTCGGTAGTGTAGAAGTGACCAGTACCGGCGCTAGAGATCATTCGAATCAATTCACGCATGATAGAGCTCCTTAGATCTTGCCAGCGGCACGGATTTCGGCCAGCACGACAGTGATGCCACGCTTGTCGATAATGCGCATGCCTTTAGCGGATACGCGCAGACGGACGAAACGTTTCTCTTCTTCAACCCAGAAGCGGTGATGCTGCAGGTTCGGCAGGAAACGACGACGGGTTTTGTTATTTGCGTGGGAAATGTTATTCCCAGTCACCGGACCCTTACCGGTAACTTGACAGACTCTCGACATGCCTCAGCCCTCTAAAACCACATGCCCAACCCGGCATGGGTTGGCCGCTTAATCTCTCAGTCATTTGGCGCCAGGCGCCGCGTTTCTTTAGGGTCTTACCGGCTACACCTACAAGCGAAGGAACCGGGCCCCTAGAAAAGAGCGCTGCTTTATACCAGAAAGACCCCAGTGCAACAACAGCCCGCGTGTTTTTACTGGCGTAAATCTTGGCGACAGACGCCTGAACCGCTGCCAGGAGGGGCCGCTGTCATAGCCGACCGCTCGTCGCACAGAATGATTTACAGCGCGCGCGAACACCGTGAAGTGCTCGACGAAACGCGATGAGGCGCCATCAAAACAGCATTTGGGGCAAAAGCACAGCCAAAAATGGGCTAGTCATTTACCTATCAGACCACTACGGTAGGACTTTTCCAGACTGCACTCGCAGATGGGCCTTCGATCTGCAAAGGAAACCGAACATGCGCCTCGCTGCCCTACCGCTATTGCTAGCCCCTCTATTCATCGCCCCGCTGGCCTCTGCCGCCAGCAATTTGAGCGTCTGCACCGAGGCCAGCCCCGAAGGGTTCGATGTGGTGCAATACAACTCGCTGACCACCACCAACGCCTCGGCCGATGTGCTGATGAACCGCTTGGTGGACTATGACGCGACCAGCGGCAAACTGGTGCCCAGCCTGGCAGACAGTTGGGACGTCTCGCCGGATGGCCTGACCTATACCTTCAAGCTGCACCCGGATGTGAAATTCCATCGCACCGACTACTTCACCCCAAGCCGCACCCTGACCGCCGAAGACGTGCGCTTCAGCTTCGAGCGCATGCTCGACCCGGCCAACCCATGGCACAAGATCGCCCAGAGCGGCTTCCCCCACGCGCAGTCGCTGCAACTGCCGACGCTGGTGAAGAAAATCGACGCCCTCGACCCGCTCACCGTGCGCTTTACCCTGGACCATGCCGACTCCACCTTCCTCGCCGCCCTGAGCATGGGTTTTGCCTCGATCTACCCGGCGGAATACGCCGATAAACTGCTCAAGGCCGGCACGCCGGAAAAGCTCAACAGCCAACCGATCGGCACCGGCCCGTTCATCTTCAGCCGTTTCCAGAAAGACGCCGTGGTGCGCTACAAAGCCAATCCGGACTACTTCGCCGGCAAACCGGCTGTGGATAACTTGATCTTCGCCATCACCCCGGACGCCAACGTGCGCCTGCAGAAGCTGCACCGTGATGAATGCCAGATTGCCCTGTCGCCCAAGCCGCTGGACGTGGGCGAGGCCGAAAAAGACCCGGCGCTCAAGGTCGAGAAAACCGCTGCCTTCATGACCGCCTTCGTGGCCATCAACAGCCAGCACCCGCCCCTGGACAAACCTGAAGTGCGCCAGGCGATCAACCTGGCCTTCGACAAGGGCAGCTACCTCAAAGCCGTGTTTGAAGGGACCGCCGACGCCGCCAACGGCCCTTACCCGCCCAACACCTGGAGCTACGCCAAGGACTTGCCCGGTTACCCGCAAGACCTTGCCAAGGCCAAGGCACTGCTGGACCGCGCCGGTCTGAAGGACGGTTTCAAGACCACCCTCTGGACCCGCCCCACCGGCAGCCTGCTGAACCCGAACCCGAACCTCGGTGCCCAACTGCTGCAGGCTGACCTGGCCAAGGTCGGCATCCAGGCCGAGATCCGTGTGATCGAATGGGGCGAGCTGATCCGCCGCGCCAAAGCCGGCGAACACGACCTGCTGTTCATGGGCTGGGCCGGCGACAACGGCGACCCGGATAACTTCCTGACCCCGCAGTTCTCGTGCGCGGCAGTGAAATCCGGCACCAACTTCGCCCGCTACTGCGACCCAACGCTGGACAAGCTGATCAGCGCCGGCAAGACCACCAGCGAGCAAGGGGTGCGCAGCAAGCTCTACCAGCAGGCCCAGGCGCAGATCCAGCAGCAGGCACTGTGGCTGCCGCTCGCGCACCCTACGGCGTTTGCCCTGGCCCGCAAGAATGTCGAGGGCTACCAGGTGAGCCCATTCGGGCGCCAGGATTTCTCGAAGGTCAGCGTCAAGCCCTAAGCTGCACGCTGCAAGCCCACTTGAGGCTTGCAGCTTCACCCGTTCATTTGCTGCTTCTACAGCCACCCATATTCCGCCATCGACAACGGGTCGCCGTCTCCTACGATGATGTGATCGAGGACCCGCACATCCACCACTTCCAAGGCCTTTTGCAGCAACTTGGTCAATTTTCGATCAGCTGCGCTCGGCTCAAGGCTGCCGGAAGGATGGTTATGGCAAAGGATCAGCGCCGCCGCGTTATAGGCCAGGGCGCGCTTGACCACCTGCCGGGGGTAAACCATCGCCGCGTCGATGGTGCCTTGGGACAAGGCCTCGAAACCCAGCACCCTGTGCCTTGAATCAAGGAACAGACAGCCGAAGATCTCGTGGGGCTCATGCCGCAGCATCGCCTTGAGGTAATCGCGCACGGCCTTCGGGCTCTCCAGCACCGAGTCATGTCGCAGGCGTTCGGCCATGTGCCGCTTGGCCATTTCCAGTACCGCCTGCAACTGGGCAAACTTCGCCGGCCCCAAGCCCAATTGTTGGTTGAACAGTGCCTGACTGGCCTCCAACAACGGGCGCAAGCCGCCGAATTGCGCCAACAGATGGCGCGCCAGGTCCACTGCGCTCCTGCCGGAAACCCCTGTACGCAAGAAGATCGCCAGCAGCTCGGCATCCGACAGACTCGCCGCGCCCCATTCCAAAAGCTTTTCTCGCGGCCGCTCCGCCGCCGGCCAATCGCGAATACTCATCCCTGCTCCCTCTCCCTATACGCCATGTGCACCGCTGTTGACTCGCGGACGCTGTGTTATCGTAGGCCCTCTTTTTTGCATGTGATTTCCCCTGGGGAGGGGGCATCGCAGGCGTCACTGAACTGGCATCACTGAACTGGAAAGGCAAACCAATGCAGCGTCTGTATCGGAAACGCATCGTTCTCGGCGTTGGCGGCGGCATTGCCGCCTACAAGAGCGCAGAGCTGGTCCGCAGGCTCCTGGACCAGGGCGCCGAAGTGCGCGTGGTCATGACGCGCGGCGGCAGTGAGTTCATTACTCCACTGACCATGCAGGCGTTGTCCGGGCACCCGGTTCACCTGGACCTGCTGGACCCCGCGGCCGAAGCCGCCATGGGCCATATCGAGCTGGCCAAATGGGCCGACCTGGTGCTGATCGCGCCCGCTACCGCCGACCTGATCGCGCGACTGGCCCAAGGCATTGCCGATGACCTGCTGACCACCCTGGTACTGGCCACCGACGCCACCGTCGCCATCGCCCCGGCCATGAACCAGGCCATGTGGCGCGACCCGGCCACCCAGGCCAACACTCAACTCCTGCAAAGCCGTGGCCTCAAGGTGTTCGGCCCGGCGTCCGGCAGCCAAGCCTGCGGCGACGTCGGCATGGGCCGGATGCTCGAAGCCACCGACCTGGCGCTGTGCGCCGCCGAGTGCTTCCAACACCTGGCCATGACCGGCAAGCACGTGCTGATTACGGCTGGCCCGACCCAGGAAAACATCGACCCGGTGCGCTACATCACCAACCATAGCTCAGGAAAAATGGGCTTCGCCTTGGCCGAAGCGGCGGTCGAGGCAGGCGCACGTGTCACCTTGATCACCGGTCCGGTGCATTTGCCGACCCCTGATCGGGTCACGCGAATCGACGTAGTCAGCGCCCGCGACATGCTGGCGGCCTGTGAGGCCGCTATTCCGTGCGACCTGTTTATCGCCTCGGCAGCGGTTGCGGACTACCGCCCGGAAGTCGTCGCCCCGCAAAAACTCAAGAAAGACCCTACAAGCGGTGATGGCCTGCTCCTGCAAATGGTGCGCAACCCAGACATCCTGGCCACCATCGCCACGCGTCCGGACCGTCCGTTCAGTGTCGGCTTCGCCGCCGAGACTGAGCATTTGCTGGATTACGCCGCACGCAAATTGAAAGACAAAAACCTCGACCTGATCGTGGCCAATGATGTCGCCAACCCGAGCATCGGCTTCAACAGCGAGGAAAACGCCTGCAGCGTGATCGACCGCGAGCTGCACGCCACCCTTTTCGCCCAGACCAGCAAGGGCAAGATTGCCCGCCAACTGATCTCTTTTATCGCCCAACGGCTGAACCAGGTTTAATTTCCATGCACGCTTTGCAAGCCAAGATCCTCGATCCACGCATCGGCAACGAATTCCCACTGCCGGCCTACGCCACACCGGGCTCCGCCGGCCTCGACCTGCGCGCCATGCTCAAGGAAGACACCGTGCTTGAGCCGGGCCAGACCCTGCTGATTCCGACCGGCCTGTCGATCTACGTTGGCGACCCTGGCCTGGCGGCGCTGATCCTGCCGCGCTCCGGCCTGGGCCACAAACACGGCATCGTGCTGGGCAACCTGGTGGGCCTGATCGACTCGGACTACCAAGGCGAGCTGATGGTGTCGTGCTGGAACCGTGGCCAGACCGCGTTCAACATCGCCGTAGGCGAGCGAATCGCCCAGCTGGTACTGGTACCGGTGGTGCAGGCACACTTTGAACTGGTAGAAGAGTTTGATGAGACCCAGCGTGGCGCAGGCGGCTTTGGGCATTCCGGCAGTCACTGACTAAGCTGAATCTGGCCGGGCGCCGTTGCCCGGCCCGACGCCACCGCAAGGCTTTTCAGGACGAAGAATGCGCGGACTTTATCAGCGAGATTTCCCCATAAAAATCAATGTGTTACGTAGACAGCGGGAAGAAGCCAGCACGCTGCTGGCACTTTTGCACCACGAACTCTCTGCCGAAAACACCGTCATACCCTTCAGTTTGAGCCTGCCGGTCAGCCACATTAAGGCCAGCCTTGCCCCCTTCAGATGGAGTTTCCCCCCGCGATGAGTACCGCAGCCCGAGTAGCCCCGACATTCCCCGACAGCATCTTTCGCGCCTACGACATCCGTGGCGTGGTGCCTAAGACGCTGACTGCCGAAACCGCCTACTGGATTGGCCGCGCCATCGGCTCACAGAGCCTGGCCCAGGATGAGCCCAATGTGTCGGTCGGCCGTGACGGTCGCCTGTCCGGCCCGGAGTTGGTGGAACAACTGATCCAGGGCCTGGCCGACAGCGGTTGCCATGTGAGTGATGTCGGCCTGGTGCCGACCCCAGCGCTGTACTACGCAGCCAACGTACTGGCCGGCAAGTCCGGGGTGATGCTCACGGGCAGCCATAACCCGTCGGACTACAACGGTTTCAAGATCGTCATCGCTGGCGACACCCTGGCCAACGAACAGATCCAGGCCCTGCACAACCGCCTGAAAACCAACGACCTGA
This sequence comes from Pseudomonas marginalis, assembly GCF_001645105.1. GTDB lineage: Bacteria > Pseudomonadota > Gammaproteobacteria > Pseudomonadales > Pseudomonadaceae > Aquipseudomonas > Aquipseudomonas petroselini. The sequence continues at coordinate 299,417 of NZ_LKEG01000034.1, read as the reverse complement.
CCAGCGGTAAGGGCACCATCACCAAAGTCGACATCTTGCAGCGCTACTCTGACGAAATCACCCGTGACGTCAAACTTGAGCGCCGCCTGAAAGTGGTGGTGGACTGCGGCAACGGCGCGGCCGGCGTGATCGCCCCACAGCTGCTCGAAGCCCTGAACTGCGAAGTGATCCCCTTGTTCTGCGAGGTCGACGGCAACTTCCCCAACCACCATCCGGACCCGGGTAAGCCTGAAAACCTGGTTGACCTGATCGCCAAGGTCAAGGAAACCGGGGCTGACGTCGGCCTGGCCTTTGACGGCGACGGCGACCGCGTGGGGGTGGTGACTGAAACCGGCGAAATCGTATTCCCGGACCGCCTGCTGATGCTGTTCGCCCGCGACGTGGTTGCACGTAACCCAGGCGCCGAGATCATTTTCGACGTGAAGTGCACCCGCCGCCTCACGCCGCTGATCAAGGAATACGGCGGTCGCCCGCTAATGTGGAAGACCGGTCACTCGTTGATCAAAAAGAAAATGAAAGAAACCGGCGCGCTGTTGGCCGGCGAAATGAGTGGTCACGTGTTCTTCAAGGAGCGCTGGTTCGGCTTTGACGACGGCATTTACAGTGCCGCACGCCTGCTGGAGATCCTCAGCAAGGAAAAATCCACCGCCGAAGAGCTGTTCCAGACCTTCCCGAACGATATTTCTACGCCAGAGATCAATATCCATGTGACCGAGGAGAGCAAATTCAGCATCATTGACGCACTGCACGATGCGCAATGGGGCGAAGGCGCCAACCTGACCACCATTGATGGTGTGCGAGTCGATTACGCCAAAGGCTGGGGCCTGGTTCGCGCGTCCAACACCACACCGGTGCTGGTCCTGCGTTTCGAGGCGGATACCGAGGCTGAGTTGCAGCGCATCAAGGACGTGTTCCACGCCCAGTTGAAACGTGTTGCCCCTGATCTCCAATTACCGTTCTGATTTTTTACCGGAGCCCTGAATGACCCTCGAACGCGAAGCCGCTGCCAATACCGCCAAGGTCCTTTCCGAAGCGTTGCCTTACATTCGACGCTACGTCGGCAAGACGCTGGTGATCAAGTACGGCGGCAATGCCATGGAAAGCGACGAGCTGAAAACCGGCTTTGCCCGCGACATCGTGTTGATGAAAGCCGTGGGGATCAACCCGGTAGTGGTCCACGGTGGCGGCCCGCAAATCGGCGACCTGCTCAAGCGTTTGTCGATCGAGAGTCACTTCATCGATGGCATGCGCGTCACTGACGCGCAGACCATGGACGTGGTGGAGATGGTCCTTGGCGGCCAGGTCAACAAGGACATCGTCAACCTGATCAACCGCCACGGCGGCAGCGCCATCGGCCTGACCGGCAAGGATGCGGAGCTGATCCGTGCGAAAAAACTGACCGTGACTCGTCAGACGCCGGAAATGACCCAGCCGGAAATCATCGACATCGGCCAGGTAGGCGAAGTGATCGGTATCAATACCGACCTGCTGAACCTGCTGGTCAAGGGCGACTTCATTCCCGTGATCGCACCGATCGGCGTGGGCGCCAATGGCGAGTCCTACAACATTAACGCCGACTTGGTGGCCGGCAAGGTGGCTGAAGCGCTGAAGGCTGAAAAGCTGATGCTGCTGACCAACATCGCCGGCTTGATGGACAAGGAAGGCAAGGTATTGACCGGCCTGACGACCCAACAGGTCGACGAGCTGATCGCCGACGGCACCATCTACGGTGGCATGCTGCCGAAGATCCGTTGCGCGCTGGAAGCGGTGCAAGGCGGCGTGGGCAGCTCGCTGATCCTCGACGGCCGGGTGCCGAATGCGATCCTGCTGGAAATCTTCACCGATACCGGTGTGGGCACCCTGATCAGTAACCGCAAGCGTCCTTAAACGCCAAAAAACAAAAAGGCCCTGCTCAATCTGATTGAGCAGGGCTTTTTTATACAGGCGATTAACTTGAGCCTTGCGGTGATCCAAATGTGGGAGGGGGCTTGCTCCCGATAGCGGTGGGTCAGTGCTGAAAATACCAACTGATACACCGCCATCGGGAGCAAGCCCCCTCCCACACTAGCCCTCACACACAAGGGGGCTCTGTGTCAGACGCCGAATTGCTCACGGTACGCACGAACAGCAGGCAAATGCTGCTTGAGCTGCGGATCATCTTCCAGGAACTGCAGCACCTGGTTCAGCGACACGATGCTCACCACCGGAATACCGAAATCACGCTCCACTTCCTGGATCGCCGACAACTCACCGTTGCCACGCTCCTGGCGGTTCAGCGCGATCAACACGCCGGCAGCCTTGGCGCCATCCTGGGAGGCGATGATCTGCATCACCTCACGGATGGCGGTGCCAGCGGTGATCACGTCGTCGATGATCAGCACGTCGCCGGTCAGCGGTGCGCCCACCAGGCTCCCGCCTTCGCCATGGGCCTTGGCCTCCTTGCGGTTGAAGCACCACGGCAGGTCCTGCCCGTGATGTTCAGCCAGGGCCACGGCTGTCGCGGCGGCCAGGGGAATGCCCTTGTAGGCTGGGCCAAACAACACATCAAAGGAAATACCGCTTTCAACGATGGCTGCCGCATAGAAACGACCCAGCTGAGCCAGGGCCGAACCGGAGTTGAACAAGCCCGCATTGAAGAAGTACGGGCTGGTGCGCCCGGACTTGAGGGTGAACTCACCGAAGCGCAAAACGCCGCGATCGATGGCAAAACGAATGAAATCGCGTTGATACGCCTGCATGAAAAAAGCCTCAGATACCACGGATTTAGCTAATTAGGTAGACGGCGTGTATCATACACGCACGCGATTTTTGGGGCCATTTATGCGGATCATCAGTGTGAACGTTAATGGTATTCAGGCTGCAGTCGAGCGTGGTTTGCTCAGTTGGCTGCAAGCCCAGAATGCCGACGTCATCTGCCTGCAGGATACCCGCGCCTCCGCCTTTGAACTGGACGACCCAGCCTTCCAACTGGATGGCTACTTCCTTTATGCCTGCGATGCCGAAGTGCCCACCCAAGGTGGCGTGGCTTTGTATTCGCGGTTGCAACCCAAGGCGGTCATCAGCGGCCTCGGCTTCGAGACAGCCGACCGCTACGGGCGCTACCTGCAAGCCGATTTCGATAAGGTCAGCATCGCGACCTTGCTGCTCCCTTCGGGGCAGAACGGCGATGAAGACTTGAACCAGAAGTTCAAGCTAATGGACGATTTCGCCCGTTACCTGGACAAACAGCGGCGCAAACGTCGCGAGTACATTTATTGTGGCTCGCTGTACGTGGCGCAACAGAAGCTGGATATCAAGAACTGGCGCGACAGCCAGCAATCTCCAGGCTTCCTGGCGCCGGAACGCGCCTGGATGGACGAGATTGTCGGCAACATGGGCTATGTCGACGCACTGCGCGAAGTCAGCCGCGAAGGCGACCAGTACAGCTGGTGGCCGGATAACGAACAGGCTGAGATGCTCAACCTGGGCTGGCGTTTCGACTACCAGTTGCTGACCCCCGGCCTGCGCCGGTTCGTTCGCAGCGCACGCCTGCCGCGCCAGCCACGCTTCTCGCAGCACGCGCCGCTGATCGTGGACTACGACTGGACATTGACCATCTGAGGTCTTTTTCCAGGCACAAAAAAACCGACATCGCTGTCGGTTTTTTTGTGCCTGTTCATTATTTGATCACGCGCCAGGTCAGCGGATAGCGATAGGCGATCCCCTTGTTGGCCTTGATGCTACCAATGATGGTCAGCACCACCGTGGCGATCGCCAGGGCGAACATCAGGAAAAAGCCAATCACCGCGAAGGCCAGCACGATGCAAGTTATCCAGGCGATGGCCACGGTGATCTGGAAGTTCAGGGCTTCCTTGCCCTGATCATCAATGAACGGGTCCACTTCTTTCTTCATCTGCCACAGGATCAGCGGCCCCACGACACTGCCGAAGGGGAACACAAACCCCAGAAACGCCGCGAGATGGCACAACATTGCCCCCTGGCGCACTTCGTAGGAAGGCGTGGGCACTGGCATCTGGTTGTCATTCATGGCGTTTCTCCTTGAGGCCGACTCAGTCAGCCAGGGCGGCGTTCTGCAGTTCGAAAATCTCGGTCATGCCTTTCTGGGCCAGGGCCAGCATGGCGTTCAGGTCGGCCGGCTGAAATGGCGCACCTTCGGCAGTGCCCTGCACTTCGATGAAACCACCGGTGCTGGTCATGACCACGTTCAGGTCGGTCTCGGCGGCCGAGTCTTCCAGGTAGTCCAGGTCCAGCACTGGCTCGCCCTGGTACATGCCTACCGATACGGCAGCGATCATCTGCTTGAGCGGGTCGCCCGCTTTCAGGCCGCCGCGCTTCTTGATCACTTTCAGTGCGTCGACCAAGGCCACCATGGCGCCGGTGATGGACGCGGTACGGGTGCCGCCGTCGGCCTGGATCACATCACAGTCGACGTAGAGGGTCACGTCGCCCAGCTTGGACATGTCCAGGGCTGCGCGCAGGGAACGGCCGATCAAACGCTGGATTTCCAGGGTGCGACCGCCTTGCTTGCCACGGCTGGCTTCACGCTGGTTACGCTCGCCGGTGGCGCGCGGCAGCATGCCATACTCGGCGGTCAACCAACCCTGGCCCTGGCCTTTAAGGAACCGCGGCACGCCGTTTTCAACGCTGACGGTGCAGATAACCTTGGTATCGCCAAACTCGACCAGTACAGACCCCTCGGCGTGTTTGGTGTAGTTGCGGGTGATGCGGATCGAGCGGAGCTGATCGGCAGCGCGACCACTTGGACGTTTCATAGGGAGACACCTGTACTGAGGACGAAAAACTGCCGAGCATTATAGAGCCGTGAACCGGTTCGGGGCACTGCTAAAAAATCCGGTTACGAATGCTCGGTTTGGGCGCGCTCCTCCCACTGCGCTACAATCCTGCGCCTTCTTAACCATCAGCCCGTGTTTGCGGGACTGCAACGCGAGGTACCTCCATGGTGCACAGCATGACCGCCTTCGCCCGCGTCGAAAAAGCCGGCGTACAAGGCACCCTGAGCTGGGAACTGCGCTCGGTCAACAGCCGCTACCTGGAGCCGCACCTGCGCCTACCGGAGTCATTCCGCGACCTCGAAGGCGCCGTGCGTGAAGCGCTGCGCCAGGGCATTTCCCGCGGCAAGCTGGAATGCACCCTGCGCTTTACCGAAGAAACCACCGGCAAGCCGCTGCAGGTCGACCGCGACCGCGCCGCGCAACTGGTGGCCGCCGCCGAAACCATCGCCGGCCTGATCAAGCAGCCGGCCGCGCTCAACCCCCTGGAAGTGCTGGCCTGGCCCGGTGTACTGGTGGCCGACGCCACCGACCCGCAGGCCCTCAATGCCGAAGCCCTGGCCCTGTTCAACCAGGGCCTCAAGGAGCTTAAGGCCGGCCGCGAGCGCGAAGGCGCCGAGCTGGCACGCCTGATCAACGAGCGCCTGACCTCCATCGAAGAAGACGTGGTCACCCTGCGTGAGCTGGTCCCGCAGATGCTTGCCACCCAGCGCCAGAAGGTGCTCGACCGCTTCGCCGACATGAAGGCCGACCTTGACCCGACACGCCTGGAGCAGGAAATGGTCCTGCTGGCGCAGAAGAGCGACGTCGCCGAAGAACTCGACCGCCTGAGCACCCACATCCTTGAAGTGCGCCGCGTGCTCAAGTCCGGCGGTGCCGCCGGTCGGCGCCTGGACTTCCTGATGCAGGAACTCAACCGCGAAGCCAATACACTGGGCTCCAAGGCTTTCGATCCGCGCAGCACCACGGCGGCGGTCAACCTCAAAGTGTTGATCGAGCAGATGCGCGAACAAGTACAGAATATTGAGTAAGGCAACCTCCATGACCCACAGCACCGGCACCCTTTACATCATTTCCGCCCCTTCGGGCGCGGGCAAGAGCAGCCTGGTCAAGGCCCTGACCGACGCTGACGAGCAGATCCGCATCTCGGTCTCCCACACCACCCGCGCCATGCGCCCGGGTGAGGTGAACGGCGTGCACTATCACTTCGTCGAGCGCACCGAGTTCGTCAAGATGATCGAACATGGCGACTTCCTCGAGCGCGCCGAAGTGTTCGGCAACCTCTACGGCACGTCGCAGAGCCACTTGCAGCAGACCCTGGACGAAGGCCACGACCTGATCCTGGAAATCGACTGGCAGGGCGCCGAGCAAGTGCGCCAGTTGATGCCCAAGGCGCGTTCGATCTTCATCCTGCCGCCGTCCCTGGAGGCGTTGCACCAGCGCTTGACCAACCGTGGCCAGGACAGTGACGAGATCATCGAAGGCCGCATGCGTGAAGCCGTCAGCGAAATGAGCCACTACGTCGACTACGACTACCTGATCATCAACGACGATTTTGCCCATGCACTGGATGATTTGAAGGCGATTTTCCGCACCAATCAGCTCCAGCAAAAACGCCAACAGCAGCGTTTCGGCAAATTACTCGCCGAACTGCTCGGCTGATTGGCTCTTCCCAAAACCGCTGCAAGGGCTTTACATTGGCGCCTGTAGCGGTTTTGCGAGGGCCTGCGAAAAATCAGCGCTTCCCTAAACGCTGGTGATTTTTTAAACTGTTTAGTCCGCTCGCCCAACCGGGCAGCGCGCATCTTGCATTCGCTCCGAGGAATACCATGGCCCGCGTAACCGTTGAAGACTGCCTAGAACACGTGGATAACCGCTTTGAGCTGGTCATGCTCTCTACCAAGCGTGCCCGTCAACTGGCCACTGGCGGCAAAGAGCCGTTGGTCCAGTGGGAAAACGACAAGCCTACCGTTGTAGCCCTGCGTGAAATCGCTGAAGGCCTGATGAGCTACGAGTTCATCGCCAACGCTGAAATCGTTGAAGACGAACCGCTGTTTGCAGCGTTCGAGGACGAGTCCAACGAGGCCGTCTAAGCCTATGCCTGGTCGACGTAGCACGGCGCGGGGTCACAGCCAACGGCAGGAGTTCATCCTTTGCCGAGCATAGACGCCCTCGCCGATCGCTTATCGACCTACCTCGGCCCAGACCAGGTCAACCTGGTCCGCCGAGCGTATTTCTACGCCGAACAAGCCCACGACGGCCAACGCCGCCGCAGTGGCGAGGCGTATGTCACCCATCCTCTTGCGGTGGCAAATATTCTGGCCGACATGCACATGGACCATCAGAGCCTGATGGCCGCGATGCTGCATGACGTGATCGAAGACACCGGCATCGCCAAGGAAGCGCTCAGCGCGCAATTTGGCGAAACCGTGGCCGAACTGGTCGATGGGGTCAGCAAACTGACCCAGATGAACTTCGAGACCAAGGCCGAAGCCCAGGCGGAAAACTTCCAGAAGATGGCCATGGCCATGGCACGCGACATCCGCGTGATCCTGGTCAAGCTGGCCGACCGGCTGCACAACATGCGCACGCTGGAAGTGCTGTCCGGCGAAAAACGTCGGCGCATCGCCAAGGAAACCCTGGAAATCTACGCGCCCATCGCCAACCGGCTGGGCATGCACGCCATTCGTATCGAATTCGAAGACCTCGGTTTCAAGGCCATGCACCCGATGCGTTCGGCGCGCATCTACCAGGCGGTCAAGCGCGCACGGGGCAACCGCAAGGAAATCGTCAACAAGATCGAAGAGTCGCTGAGCCATTGCCTGGCGATCGACGAGATCGAGGGCGAAGTCAGCGGCCGACAAAAACACATCTACGGCATCTACAAAAAGATGCGCGGCAAGCGCCGGGCCTTCAACGAGATCATGGACGTGTACGCGTTCCGGATCATCGTCGACAAGGTCGACACCTGCTACCGCGTGCTGGGCGCTGTGCATAATTTGTACAAACCCCTGCCGGGCCGCTTCAAGGATTACATCGCGATTCCCAAGGCCAACGGCTACCAGTCGCTGCATACCACGCTGTTCGGTATGCACGGGGTGCCGATCGAGATCCAGATCCGCACCCGCGAAATGGAAGAGATGGCCAACAACGGCATCGCCGCCCATTGGCTGTACAAATCCAGCGGCGACGAGCAGCCCAAAGGTACACATGCCCGCGCCCGCCAGTGGGTCAAGGGCGTGCTGGAAATGCAGCAACGTGCCGGCAACTCCCTGGAATTCATCGAAAGCGTGAAGATCGACCTGTTCCCGGACGAGGTCTACGTGTTCACGCCCAAAGGTCGGATCATGGAGCTGCCCAAAGGCTCCACCGCTGTCGACTTTGCCTACGCCGTGCACACCGACGTGGGCAACAGCTGCATCGCCTGTCGGATCAATCGCCGTCTCGCACCGCTGTCCGAACCGCTGCAAAGCGGCTCCACGGTCGAGATCGTCAGCGCTCCAGGCGCTCGCCCGAACCCGGCGTGGCTCAACTTTGTGGTTACCGGCAAGGCGCGCACGCACATCCGTCACGCTTTGAAACTGCAGCGCCGTTCCGAGTCCATCAGCCTGGGCGAACGCCTGCTGAACAAGGTGCTCAACGGTTTCGACAGTGCCTTGGACAAGATCCCGCAGGAGCGCGTGCAAGCGATGCTCCACGAGTACCGCCAGGAAACCATCGAAGACCTGCTGGAAGATATCGGCCTGGGCAACCGCATGGCTTATGTCGTCGCACGCCGCCTGCTCGGCGAAGGCGAACAGCTGCCAAGCCCGGAAGGCCCGCTGGCGATTCGCGGCACCGAGGGCTTGGTGCTCAGCTACGCCAAGTGCTGCACACCGATCCCAGGCGACCCGATTGTCGGCCACTTGTCGGCGGGCAAAGGCATGGTGGTGCACCTGGACAACTGCCGCAACATCACCGAAATCCGTCACAACCCGGAAAAATGCATCCAGCTGTCCTGGGCCAAGGACGTCACCGGCGAATTTAACGTCGAACTGCGGGTGGAACTCGAACACCAGCGCGGCCTGATCGCCCTGCTGGCCAGCAGCGTCAACGCGGCCGACGGCAATATCGAGAAAATCAGCATGGACGAGCGCGATGGCCGCATCAGCGTGGTCCAGTTGGTGGTCAGCGTCCACGACCGCGTGCACCTGGCCCGCGTGATCAAGAAACTGCGTGCCTTGACCGGGGTCATCCGCATCACCCGCATGCGCGCATAGCGCTTCAGCGTGCCCACTTATTACAAGGAGTCATTCATGACCAAGACTGTTATCACCAGCGACAAAGCCCCTGCTGCCATCGGCACTTATTCCCAGGCGATCAAGGCGGGCAACACCGTCTACATGTCCGGCCAGATCCCATTGGACCCAAAGACCATGGAACTGGTGGAAGGCTTCGAAGCACAGACCGTACAGGTCTTCGAAAACCTCAAGTCGGTTGCTGAAGCCGCTGGCGGTTCGTTCAAAGACATCGTCAAGCTGAACATCTTCCTCACCGACCTGAGCCACTTCGCCAAGGTCAACGAGATCATGGGCAAGTACTTCGAACAGCCCTACCCAGCCCGCGCCGCCATCGGTGTGGCCGCCCTGCCCAAGGGTGCACAGGTTGAGATGGACGCCATTCTGGTCATCGAGTAAAACACCCGGCGCAGCCCGCACAGGCTGCGCCGACTTCGTTTCGAAAGGATTTCATGATGCGCAAAGCGCTTGTAGCCTCATCAATGCTCGCCCTGTTGCTTAGCGGCTGCGCCAGCAACCCTGCGGACCTGGATGTGAGCGGCACCTGGATCAACCAGGTCGCCATCGATGCGGCAGCCAAGGGCGGCCCTTTGCGTGAAGCCTTGCAGAGCTTTGGCCCGAACCTCGAGTGGGAGGTCAATTCCAAGGCCTCGCAAGCGCGCTATTACAACGGTTTTGAAGTGGCCGAAGGCAAGTTGCTGGGTGAAAAATCCGGCGCCTGGAGCGTGGACTTCTACGGCAGTTCCGCCACCGAACTCAAGCGCAAAGGCAAGCAACTGCTGCAAGTGGCCAACGACAACGAGCCTGAACAGCTGTTTGCCCGCGCCAAAGAGCCAGCTCCCGAAGGCGCGCCGCTGGGTGCCAACTTCGAGCGGGCACTGTACGCGGCCTACCTGGGCGGCGACTGGAAGATCAGCGACGGCTTCGGCAGCGGCGCCATCGTGCAGTTCCAGGCTGACGGCAAGGTCGCCGGCCTGCCTAATGTTGATCGGTACTCGCTGTGCCTGGCCGGTGATTGCGCCTCAATGAGCGGTGGCTACGACAGCATCTGGCTGCAACTCAATGGCCAGGGCAACCCGTGGATCTTTGTGCGCAAGGGCAAGCAACTGGAGATTTTCCAGGCGGTGAATACCGCGCAGGCCGACGAAGTACCTCAGTTCACACCCGGCCCCCGTCAATGGCTGCTGGTAAAACAATAGCCGCCATGCCGCAAATCCAAATGTGGGAGGGGGCTTGCCCCCGATTGCAGTACATCAGCTAATACAACTGTGGCTGACACTCCGCTATCGGGGGCAAGCCCCCTCCCACATTTTTTGACTGCGTTTCAGCCCTTGAGGATCGCAGCATAGCCTTCGCGATAAGTCGGGTAGGTCGGCGTCCAACCCAACGCTTTCGCCCGGGCATTGCTGCACTGCTTGCTGCCCGCCCGCCGCACACTGGCGTCCTCAGCCCACTCGGTCACCCCAAGGAATTCGCGCAACCATCCCACCACTTCGGCCAGTGGCGCGGGCGCATCGTCAACGCCGATGTAGACCTTGTCCAACGCACCGCCGCTTTCCACGTGCCGCAACAAAAACGCCAGCAAACCCGCTGCGTCCTCCGCGTGAATGCGGTTGCCATATAAAGGTGGGTCGACTGCTACACGGTAGCCTTGGCGGACCTGGGTCAGCAGCCATTCGCGGCCCGGACCGTAGATGCCGGTCAGGCGGACAATGCTGGCAGGGATGCCGCTGTCAAGCGCCACTTGCTCAGCCTCCAACATCACTTGCCCGGAATACCCCTTCGCCTGAGTCTCCGACGTTTCGTCGACCCACTCGCCATTCTGCTGCCCGTAGACGCTGCTGCTGGAGACAAACAGCAGGTGCCTGGGCTCCTGGCCGTAGTCGCCCAACCACTCCAGTACATGTTTCAGCCCTTGTACGTAAGCGGCGCGATAACCGGCTTCGTCGTGATCCGTCGCGGCGGCGCAGTACACCAGGTAATCCACCCCGCCGATCGGCCAGGTGTCGGGGCAATCTTTCTTGAACAGGTCGCCGGCGATGCCGATCACGCCGTCGGGAAGCCGCGAAACATCGCGGCGCAGGCCATGCACCTCCCAGCCGGAGGCGAGCAACTGGCTGGCCAGCCGACTCCCCACATCGCCACAACCCGCAATCACAACCGAAGGCGCTGACATCACAAAACTCCCTACTGAAAGGTCTAGGTTAGCCTTCGCAGATGACCGTCGGCCAGAAAAAGGGCAAATAAAGTTACTGTATTACTTCTGTTAACAAGAATTACTTGCAATAATAACCGCCCATTTGTCCTCGACCCCTGGGTCTGGAAGGACGATCACTCATTTTTTTACTCAGGTCCGGCCAGCATGACACGTAATACAACCCCCGCTTCGCCAACCAAGCTTCACAGCCCATCCCGCGCCTGGCGCGCGATTGCTGCGCTGCTGTTCAGCGTACTGCTGGCACCGACCGCCGCCTTCGCTGATGCCACCGCACCCGCTACCCCGCCTGCAGCCGCAGCACCGGCAGCGCCTGCTACAGCGCCCGCTGCCACCGACCCGGCCCAGGCTGCTGATCCAGCCTCCGCCGACGACACCGGTGTGGTGCTGGAAGAAGACAACACCCTGGGCATGGCCCACGACCTGTCGCCATGGGGCATGTACCAGAACGCTGACGTGGTGGTGAAAGCCGTCATGATCGGCCTGGCCATCGCCTCGATCATCACCTGGACCATCTGGATCGCCAAAGGCTTCGAGCTGCTGGGCGCCAAACGCCGTCTGCGTAACGAAATCGTCCACCTGAAAAAGGCCACCACCCTCAAGGAAGCCAGCGAAAGCGCGACCAAGAAAGGCACCCTGGCCAACACGCTGGTGCACGACGCGCTGGAAGAAATGCGCCTGTCGGCCAACGCCCGCGAAAAAGAAGGCATCAAGGAACGTGTGGCCTTCCGCCTGGAGCGCCTGGTGGCGGCCTGCGGTCGTAACATGAGCAGCGGCACCGGCGTGCTGGCGACCATTGGTTCCACTGCGCCCTTCGTCGGCCTGTTCGGTACCGTGTGGGGCATCATGAACAGCTTTATCGGTATCGCCAAAACCCAGACCACCAACCTCGCCGTCGTTGCCCCCGGCATCGCCGAAGCCCTGCTGGCGACCGCCCTGGGCCTGGTTGCCGCGATTCCTGCGGTGGTGATCTACAACGTCTTCGCCCGTTCGATTGCCGGCTACAAGGCTCAGGTATCGGACGCGTCGGCGGAAGTCCTGCTGCTGGTCAGCCGCGACCTCGATCACCTGCCTACCGAGCGCAGCTCGCAACCGCACATGGTGAAAGTGGGGTAATCGGCCATGGGCCTGCATTTGAATCAAGGCGACGACGAACTCGTCGAGAACCACGAAATCAACGTCACGCCGTTTATCGACGTGATGCTGGTGCTGCTGATCATCTTCATGGTGGCGGCACCCCTGGCCACCGTGGACATCAAGGTTGACCTGCCCGCGTCCAGCGCCAAGCCGGCACCGCGACCAGAGAAACCGATATTCCTCAGCGTCAAGGCGGACCAACGCCTGTTCCTGGGCGAAGAGGAAGTCAAGGCTGAAACCCTGGGTCCGGTGCTCGACGCCAAGACCCAAGGCAAAAAAGACACGACGATCTTCTTCCAGGCCGACAAGGGCGTGGACTACGGCGACCTGATGAGCGTGATGGATGCCCTGCGGGCAGCCGGCTACCTCAAGGTAGGCCTGGTCGGACTTGAGACGGCAGCCAAGAAATGATCACGACGCGCCACAAACTGACGCGTTATGGCACCAGCCTCGCCGTCGTACTGGGCGTGCATGCCATCGCGATTGCTATCGCGCTTCATTGGTCGGCGCCGCGCACGGTGCAGTTGCCACCGGCTGCCATGGTCATCGACCTGGCCCCGATGCCAGCGCCACCACCGCCGGCACCGCCCAAAGTGGTAACGCCGCCGCAACCGCCTGCACCGGTAGAAGAGCTGCCCCTGCCGAAACTGGCCGAGGCCCCCAAGCCGACAATCCAGGTGCCCAAGCCGGTCAAGCCCAAGCCTAAACCGCAGCCGCCCAAGCCGGTGGAGAAGAAGATCGAGCCGCCCAAGGAGAAACCCTCCGAGGACCCGCCGAGCGACGCTCCGCCGACCCAAGCGCCGGCTGAAAAATCGGCCCAACCGGTACCTGGCCCGTCGCCACAACAGATCGCCGCCAAAGCGTCCTGGGAAGGCACCCTGCTGGCACACTTGCAGAAGTACAAGAAATACCCGCCAGGTGCCCAGGCCCGTGGCAAGGAAGGCTTGAACCGCCTGAAGTTCGTGGTGGATGCCGACGGTAACGTGCTGTCCTACGAGTTGGTCGGCCGCTCCGGCAACGCCGACCTGGACCGTGCCACCCTGGACATGATCCGTCGTGCCCAGCCGCTGCCCAAGCCGCCGGCGGACATGCTCAAAGGTGGCAGCATCGAGATCGTTGCACCGTTCGTGTACAACATCGAGAAACGCCGCCGCTAAAGGCACACAGGAAGCAATGTGGGAAGGGGCTTGCCCCTCCCACATTTTGGTTTCATCGCACAAGAAAATTCCCGACTACTCTCCGCTCAATCCCTACCAAACTTCTGATAACGTGCGTCTATCGATTGCAGCCGGTATGCTTGGCCCGCAACCTCATGGACGCCCGCTATGACTCTTACAGAATTACGCTACATCGTTACCCTCGCCCAAGAGCAGCATTTCGGCCACGCGGCCGAGCGTTGCCACGTCAGCCAGCCGACGCTGTCGGTGGGCGTGAAAAAGCTTGAAGACGAACTCGGTGTGCTGATTTTCGAGCGCAGCAAGAGCGCCGTGCGCCTCACCCCGGTGGGTGAAGGTATTGTGGCCCAGGCACAGAAGGTGCTGGAGCAAGCACAGAGCATTCGCGAGCTGGCCCAGGCCGGCAAGAACCAGCTGACCGCACCGCTGAAAGTCGGCGCCATCTACACCGTCGGCCCGTACCTGTTCCCGCACCTGATTCCGCAACTGCACCGCGTCGCGCCGCAGATGCCGCTGTATATCGAAGAAAACTTCACCCACGTGCTGCGCGACAAACTGCGCAACGGCGAGCTGGACGCGATCATCATCGCCCTGCCGTTCAATGAAGCCGACGTGCTGACCCTGCCGCTCTACGACGAGCCGTTCTACGTGCTGATGCCGGCCTCCCACCCGTGGACGCAGAAAGACACCATCGACGCCGGCCTGCTCAACGACAAGAGCCTGCTGCTGCTCGGCGAAGGTCACTGCTTCCGCGACCAGGTCCTCGAAGCCTGCCCGACCCTGACCAAAGGCAACGACGGCGCCAAGCACACCACCGTGGAATCCAGCTCCCTGGAAACCATTCGGCACATGGTCGCTTCGGGCCTGGGCATCTCGATCTTGCCGCTGTCGGCGGTGGACAGCCATCACTACGCCCCCGGCGTGATTGAAGTGCGCCCACTCACGCCGCCAGTGCCGTTCCGCACCGTGGCGATCGCCTGGCGCGCCAGCTTCCCACGGCCAAAAGCCATTGAGATCCTCGCCGACTCGATCCGCCTGTGCTCGGTGGCCAAGCCGCCTGCTGCGAGTTAAGCAAGGGTATGACTGAGCTGTCGCAGGTGTCGGTGACGGCACTCAAGGGTGTCGGTGAAGCCATGGCCGAGAAGCTGGCCAAGGTCGGCCTGGAGAACCTCCAGGACGTGCTGTTCCACCTGCCCTTGCGCTATCAGGACCGCACCCGCGTAGTGCCCATCGGCCAGTTACGCCCTGGGCAGGATGCGGTGGTCGAAGGCACCGTCAGCGGTGCCGACGTGGTCATGGGCAAACGCCGCAGCTTGGTCGTGCGGCTTCAGGACGGTACCGGCGGCCTCAGCCTGCGTTTCTACCATTTCAGCAACGCGCAGAAGGAAGGCCTCAAGCGCGGCACCCGCGTGCGCTGCTACGGCGAAGCGCGGCCCGGTGCGTCAGGCCTGGAGATCTATCACCCGGAATACCGCGCCATCACCGGGGATGAACCGCCGCCGGTCGACACCACGCTCACCCCGATCTACCCGCTCACCGAAGGCCTGACCCAGCAACGCCTGCGCCAGCTGTGCATGCAGACGCTGACGATGCTCGGCCCGAAAAGCCTGCCCGACTGGCTGCCTGAGGAACTGGCTCGCGACTATCAATTGGCGCCGCTGGACGATGCGATTCGCTACCTGCATCACCCGCCCGCCGACGCCGATGTCGACGAACTGGCCCTCGGTCATCACTGGGCCCAGCACCGCCTGGCCTTCGAAGAGCTGCTGACCCATCAACTGTCCCAGCAACGCCTGCGCGAAAGCATGCGTTCCCTGCGCGCGCCAGCGATGCCCAAGGCCACGCGGCTGCCCGCGCAGTACCTGGCCAACCTCGGTTTTGCCCCGACCGGCGCCCAGCAGCGCGTGGGTAACGAGATCGCCTATGACCTCAGCCAGAAAGAACCGATGCTGCGCCTGATCCAGGGCGACGTCGGCGCGGGCAAAACCGTGGTCGCCGCCCTCGCCGCGCTGCAAGCGCTGGAAGCCGGTTACCAGGTGGCGCTGATGGCGCCGACCGAGATCCTGGCCGAGCAACACTTCATCACCTTCAAGCGCTGGCTCGAACCGCTGGGCCTGGAAGTCGCCTGGTTGGCCGGCAAGCTCAAAGGCAAGAACCGCGCAGCCGCACTCGAACAGATCGCCGGCGGCGCACCGATGGTGGTGGGCACCCACGCGCTGTTCCAGGACGAGGTGCAGTTCAAGAACCTGGCCCTGGTGATCATCGACGAACAGCACCGTTTCGGCGTGCAGCAGCGCCTGGCCCTGCGCCAGAAAGGCGTGGGCGGACGCATGAACCCGCACCAGTTGATCATGACCGCCACACCGATCCCGCGCACGCTGGCCATGAGCGCCTACGCCGACCTCGACACCTCGATCCTCGACGAACTACCGCCTGGCCGTACGCCCGTCAACACCGTACTGGTCACCGACACCCGGCGTGTCGAAGTGATCGAGCGCGTGCGCGGCGCCTGTGCCGAAGGTCGCCAGGCCTACTGGGTCTGTACGCTGATCGAAGAGTCCGAAGAGCTGACCTGCCAGGCCGCCGAAACCACCTACGAAGACCTGACCAGCGCCCTCGGCGAGCTTAAGGTCGGGCTGATCCACGGGCGCATGAAGCCTGCGGAAAAGGCCGCGGTAATGGCCGAGTTCAAGGCCGGCAATCTGCAACTGCTGGTGGCCACCACGGTGATCGAAGTAGGCGTGGACGTGCCCAACGCCAGCCTGATGATCATCGAAAACCCCGAGCGCCTCGGCCTGGCGCAGTTGCACCAGTTGCGCGGACGTGTCGGCCGGGGCAGCGCGGCCAGCCATTGTGTGCTGCTCTACCACCCGCCACTGTCGCAGATCGGTCGTCAGCGCCTGGGCATCATGCGCGAAACCAACGACGGTTTTGTCATCGCCGAAAAGGACCTCGAACTGCGTGGGCCCGGCGAAATGCTCGGCACCCGCCAGACCGGCCTGCTGCAATTCAAGGTCGCCGACCTGATGCGCGACGCCGATTTACTGCCCGCCGTACGCGATGCCGCGCAAGCCTTGCTCGAACGTTGGCCGGAGCATGTCAGCCCGTTGCTGAATCGCTGGTTGCGCCATGGGCAGCAATACGGCCAAGTGTGACGCCTGACTCACTTAACCGACCAACAGAGGTAGCAAGCTGGTTATACTCCAATGATTGTAAGAAATTGGATCAGGCCATGTCAGAAGTTGCCCTCGCCACAGCCCCACTGACCGCCCCGCCGGTCATTCAGGCTCTGCTCGCAAAACTCGCCATCCCCTATACGGAAGTCGCGGATCTACCGGGCCTGAATCCTGCGCGAAAGGTCCAGGCCGTATTGCTGGAAGATGCGGTGGGCGCACTGATGGTGCTGTTCCCGCAGAACCAGTTGCTCGACCTCAACCGCCTCACCGAACTGACCGGTCGCCGCCTCATTGCGGTGTCGCCGGAGCGTGTCGAGCGCATGCTGGGCAAGCATGACCTGAGCCTGCTGCCGGGCCTGCCGCCCCTCACCAGCTCACCGTGCCTGTACGAAGGCAGCCTGCTCAACGAGCCGAACCTGCTGGTGCATTCGGGCGAAGCCGGGCTGCTGCTGGAAATCGCCAGCGACGACTTCAAGACCATGCTGACCAAGGCCAGCGCCGCTCAATTCGGCGAGCCGCTGAGCAACATTCGCCCGAACCTCGACCGCCCAAACGACGACCGCGAGGAAATCACCCAGGCGATGCAAGCGTTCACCGCGCGCCGCATCCAGCAACGCCTGGAAGCGACCATCGAGATTCCACCGCTGGCCGACACCGCGCAGAAGATCATCAAGCTGCGCGTCGACCCCAATGCCACCATCGATGACATTACCGGCGTGGTCGAGACCGACCCGTCCCTGGCCGCGCAAGTGGTGAGCTGGGCCGCGTCGCCCTACTACGCGTCGCCGGGCAAGATCCGCTCGGTGGAAGATGCCATCGTGCGCGTGCTGGGCTTCGACCTGGTGATCAACCTGGCGCTGGGCCTGGCCCTGGGCAAAACCCTGAGCCTGCCCAAGGACCACCCACACCAGGCCACGCCATACTGGCACCAGTCCATCTACACCGCCGCCGTGATCGAAGGCCTGACCCGCGCCATGCCCCGCGCCCAGCGCCCGGAAGCCGGCCTGACCTACCTGGCTGGTCTGCTGCACAACTTCGGTTACTTGCTGCTGGCCCACGTGTTCCCGCCGCACTTCTCGCTGATCTGCCGCCACCTGGAGGTCAACCCGCACCTGTGCCACAGCTATGTCGAGCAACACTTGCTGGGCATCAGCCGCGAGCAGATCGGTGCCTGGTTGATGCGCTACTGGGACATGCCGGACGAATTGTCCACCGCCCTGCGCTTCCAGCACGACCCGACCTACGACGGGCAATATGCTGAGTATCCGAACCTGGTGTGCTTGGCGGTGCGCTTGTTGCGCAGCCGGGGGATTGGCTCCGGGCCGGACGAGGCGATTCCGGACGCGCTGCTTGAGCGCCTGGGCTTGAGCCGTGACAAGGCTGAGGAAGTGGTGGGCAAAGTGCTGGATGCTGAAGTGCTGTTGCGCGAGTTGGCGTCCCAGTTCAGCCAGGGCTGAATCGGTAGCGTGTTAGACCACTGTCGGGGGCAAGCCCCCTCCCACAGGTTGATCTGCGAGCACAGTCAAGTGTGGGAAGGGGCTTGCCCCCGATGAATCCACCTCGGTCTACTTCTTTTTCTTCGGCTTCAAATACTTGGTCAACCCCTGGAACCAGATCACCAGCGCCGGGTTGCCCTTGATCTGGATCGACTTGTCCTGAATCCCCGTCATGAACGCCAGTTGCTTGTTCTTCGCCTGCATCGTGGCGAAGCCGTAGGCGGCGTCCTTGAACGCGATAGCAAACGCCGGCGCCGGGTGAACACCCGAGCGACTGGTGATGCGTTGGTCTTTGACGATGAAGTGACGGGCAACCTTGCCGTCGAGGGTCTGCAGCTGGAAGGCCAGGTCTTTGTCACCCAGTTGCTGCTGGAAGGCAGGATTGGTGCGGCTGGCTTTGCCCATCATCAGGCCCAGCACCCACAGGAGAAGACGAAATTTCATGCACACGGCCTCGGTGTAATTATTGAGTGGCCGCAGCAGTTTAACGATTTGCAAAAAGAACGCCACCGATCTAGCGCATTAGCGGAAGATCGGCTGGCGTTTGACGCTTATAGCAGCATTTTACTTAAACGTTTGGGCAAGGTACCGGCGCCCAGTCGGCCAGGTTCGGATCGCGGCAGCTGCCTTCGAGCTGAGCTTTACCGGCGCTGGCGACCTTCTTGCTTTCATCTTGCTTGGTCTGGGCGGTCTGGAAGGTCTTCTCGGTGCTCACCGCTTCTGTTGGTACGGTTGGAAGAACCGGCTTTTTAGGCGGTTTGGTGCCTGTGCCTTTCTTCTTGCCCGATGTCACAGCGGGGGTTACATCGGCCTTGGCCACGGTGACCACGTCGGTACGCTGTACGCCAACCTGTTGCAGGTCTTTCTCGTAGGCCTGGGTGTAGTTGTTCAGGTCTTCGGCGGCTTTACCGTTGACCGCAACGATCAGGTCATTGGATTCCTTCAGGCCCGAGACGATTTCCGCCAGGCGCTTGCGGCCTTCGGTGTCGTTGACGGTCTTGGCTTTGCGATCAGCCACCAACTTGGTGAACGCGCTCTGGTAGCACTGCTGGGACGCCTTGGCGTACGCAGTGCTGCGGTCGATGTCGGAGGCGCTTTTGTTCACGTCAGCGGCATACGAGGCAATACGCTGGTTGTCATCGGCGATCTGCTTCTGACGTTCGGTGTAGTAACCCGCCGCGCCGCCGGCCAACGCGCCGCCTGCAGCACCGATGGCGGCGTTACGGCCACGTTTTTCCTTGTCGCCGGTGAGGGCGCCCAGCAGTGCACCGCCGGCAGCGCCGATGGCCGCACCGGTCACGACCGACTTGGTCATGTCCGAATCGGTCGCACGCAGGTGCTGCACCGGCTCGTAGCAGTTAGGGTAATACTCGACCTTGGTGCTCGACGTGACCTTGGAGGCCGGCGACGTGGCGCAACCGGTCAGCACAGTGCTGAAACCGGCTGCGATCAGCAGCAAGTGACGCTTGGAAACCGCCTTACGGGAAAAAAGCATAAGTGTGTTCTCGTTTAAGTTTGACTTGCCCAGCACGGCTCACCGCCGCCTGAGTCCCTTCCAAGCTCGCCATACAGCCAGCGATCATCGCTGACCGCTCGCTGCGAGCAATTCCTTCAAGATCGTCGCCGGGTCGGCCCGCTGTTGCTTGCGGTAGTTGCCGACATGGCGAACGAACAGTGTTGCGCGCGTCACCAGGCTCTTGCCGAGCACAGGCTTGCGATCCAACTCTTCCTTGATCCGTTGAAACTGAGCCTGGATCACCGCATCGGTGTAACGCGTGCCGGTGGCCAGGTTGTCGATATAAATCGCCACCGCGCCATCAAGCGCACTGCGACCATTGGCGATGGCCATGTCGAACAGCTGCGCGCTGGCCTCGTCCTTGTTGTCCAGGGCCTGTTGGCGACTCTTCTGCAGGTTGGCCAGGCGAATGTTGTAGTTGGCGATGGTCTCGGCCACCAACGCGGCCGACTGAATCAGGTTGCCCGCCGCCTCTTCACGTTGCTGGGCGATCAGCGAGACATTGCGCTTGAGCTCTTCGTTGACCAGCCCCAGCTCAGCTTGCAGCTTGGGATCGACACTGGCGGCGATGATGCTGTCCAGGCGCTTGGTCGGGTCCTGGGCGTCGTCGATGGCGTCGGTCAGCGAGGCCAGGCGCCCCTCTTTCTGCCACTGCGCGAACAGCTCCTTGTAGCGCGAACGTGGTGCCGACAGCGCACCAATCGCCACGCGGAAACCCGTGGTCTCGTTGCTTTGCTCGGTGCCGTCGGCGGCAAACAGCGGGTACTCGCGGCGCATGCCGGTGAACAGCGTGCCCTCGCCTTCCAGGTAGTTGCCGCCCTTGACCACAAAGCCGCCGTAGGTGCCCTGACGGCGCCCCGCGTGGACCAATTGGAAGGACTCCTGGACCATTTCGGCCGCGTTGCCGATCACATCGAACAGACCGATCGGGTTGGGCAATTTGGTGCCGATGGGCATCAGGCGCGCAGCCTGGCCAGTGCCGCCGGCCACTTGGTTGAACACGGCGTAATCGCCGAGCGGGCCGTCACTGTCACTGCCTTCGACGCGGCGGGGGAACAGGCGCCCTTCCAGGTCCTGGCGGCTGACCGCATGGCCACCGCGCGCGGCGAATTCCCACTCCACTTCGGTGGGCAGGCGCACAAAGCCCAAGCCGCCGTCATCCGCCGACGAGCCGCGACCGCTGACCGGCAGCAACTCACGGTGGTATTTCATCAACCAGGCGCTGTACACCGCCGAGAAGCGCTCGGCTTCAAAGCGCGACAGCTTGACCTTGGGCAAGCGCCCGGCCATGCCGGTCGGCGCATCGCACGCCGGTGCCGGTTCGCCGCTGGCCAGCGACTGTGCCTGCGACATCACTTGGGCGTACTGGCGGGCGGTCACTTCGTACTTGCCGATGAAGTACAGCATCGGTTTGAGCGGGGTCTTGGCGTCGGTCTTCGGCATCAGCGGCGCGATGACTTTGTTCCAGTCTTTGGGCAAGTCCTTGAGGGTGAACTGGCCGTTGATGAAGTCACGGCGGTAGCCGGAAATAAACGACTGCTGATAGCCCGCCTCGCCTTCGGCAAAGGGGTAGCCGAGGCTGATCTCGCGGTCATCCAGGGTGCCCTGGGCCAACACGTAGGCGTAGCGGAACACCATGTTGCCTTCGCACGGCAGCGGCAGGCTGACGTCGCCTTCCAACGGTTTGGGGTTGTCGAGCTTGTCATGCTTCTCTAATAAAGAGTCCTCATCGGCCCAGGCCATCGAGGCAAGGGTCAGCGCCACGCAGGCGCCCAGTAACTTATACATCTCTGATTCCTTCAGAAGCCTGGATCCGCGCCACTCGCCAACCACCACAGGCCGCCGCCACGGCGCTGACGCCCATGACTGCAACCAGGGCCAGGCCGTAATGACGCGCCAACAGATGGCTGGCGTATTCGCCGGGCACCTGCACAAATAACTGATTCAACGCCGCCTCGGCCGCGCCATACAGGCCAGCACTGAGCACGGCAGCGAAACCTGCGCTGTACAGCGCCTGCACCACCACAAACAGCAACAGCCCACCCGTCGAGAACCCCAACAGGCGCAACACCGACAATTCCCGACGCTTGCGCGCCACAGCCGCGAGGGCCCCGGCAAAGATCGCCGCAAACGCACCCGCCACCGCCAAACCGCCAATCATCCAAAACACGATCGACAGGTTGCGGCTCAACGACTGCACCTGGGCGATGGTCTGGGCCTGGGTCGACACCAACAGGTTCTGACCGGCGAAAAACACCCGCAGTGGTTCCACATCGACGAGGCGACGGGCGTACAGGCGGAACGCCGGGTACACACGCTGCTCGGTCACACCAACCGCCTCCCCGACCCAACCCAGCGCCGGTACTGCTCGACCATCACGGTAATCTTCTGCTGCTTCCAGCAATTTCAAATCGGCAAACAACCCGTCACGGGCGAAGGCCTCCAGCGGCAGTACCGCCAGCACCTGCAAGCGAGTGCGCTGGGCTTCCACGCGCCCCGCCACTTGCCGGGCAAAACTGGTTTCCAGCCAATCCCCGGGCCGCGCCGCCAGCTTCTCGGCGGCGGTATGACTCAGCACGATCTGGTCCAGGCCCCGAGGCAACGGAAAGCCGTTCAACAACGGATCGCCCGACGCCGTCGGCAGCATCTCCAAGCTCAACGAGCCCACCTGCGCTGTCGCCGCAATCTGCCGCGTGCGCGGTACCGCAAACGCTACATCGCTGCGCTGGCCGAGCTGCTCGATAAAGGCGCTGCTGAATCGACCACCGCCCAGCGGAATAATTTCACGGGTGGCGGGGTCAGTCTCCAAACGTTCGGTCAAACTGCTAACCAGTCCAAATTTCAGGCCGAATAACACCAGCAACGGGGCGATCACAGCGACCAATGCCAGCACCGAACAGGCCGACAGCCACGCGTCGTTGCGGTAATCCTGCCAGGCGAGCGACGCGACCAAGCCGATGCGCATCAGCACGCCTCCCCGAGGGTCGCGGTGACGCCCCCGTCGGTGTCGCGACGGCAACTGATGCGCCGCACCTGCAAGCCACTGGCGCGGGCCAATGGTTCGTCATGGGTGGCGATCACACACGCGGCGCGGTGCTCACGAGCCTGGGCCAGCAGCGCCTGCATCACGCGCTCGGCGTTCAGCGGGTCAAGGGACGCGGTGGGTTCATCCGCCAGCACCAGCTGCGGCGCATGGGCCAGGGCGCGGGCGCAGCTGACGCGCTGGCGCTGGCCCACCGACAACGCGGCCGGTTTCTTGGCCAACTGGTCACTGATTTCCAGTTGCTCGGCCAGGCGCAACACGCTGCCGTCGTCCGTCAGTCCCAGCAGTTGCCGGGACAAGGCGATGTTGTCGCGCACATCGAGAAACCCCAGCAGGCCACCGGTCTGCAGCACATACCCCAGATGCTGGCTACGCAGCGCGGCCAACGTGGACTGCTGCTCGCCACGCCACAACCCGGCGATGTCGTGCTGATGGAAATCGAACTGCCCGACCTGGTCCGGCGCCAAGACCAGCGCCAGCAGGTCCAGCAACGTGCTTTTGCCGCAACCGCTGGGCCCGACAATCGCCAATTGCTCACCCGCGCGCAGCGTCAACGCCGGGATCACCAAGCGATAGCGCTGGCTACCGACGCCCCGGCTCTTGTGCACCGCGCTCAGGTTCAGCATCACGGCAACGTCGACAGCGGCACGCGGTACAACGCATCGCCCGGCTCGGCATCGCCGAAACGGACCCAGTTGGCCACGTCATTGTGGAAGGTTTCGTAGAGGCGGATCTTCGAATCCAGCTCGTCGATAAAGTCTTCCTGCTCGGCCACGCTCAACGACAACCACAAGTCCTGGGTCATGTTCAGCGACTTGCTGCGGTACGGCAGGCCTTCCAGGTATTCACCAAGAATGCCGCCGTCGGCCAGGTTGCCGCCCTTGCGCAGGGCCTGCGGGTCGCGGCTCATGTAGGCCGAGGCGCTGGCGATTTCCTGGAAGAAGTCCTTGGGCGAAGTCTGGGTCTTGCGCGCCGCGTCGACGATCAGCTTCAACGACTGTTGCAGGTCGTTGAGCTGCAATTTGGTCAGCATCACGCACACCTGGAACGCCGGCAGTGCCGGGTTGGTCAGGTCGCGGTCGGCGGTCCAGGCGCTGACCAGTTGCGGCGCCTGGCTCGCGGCTTTGCGACCGAGGAAATCCATGTGCATGGCGTAGCCGACGGCTGCGGATTTATCCGCCAAGGTTGGCGCGGAACTCAACAACGGCACTGGCTGCGGCGTATTGCTGCGTACCTGATGAACAAGGTTGGCGAACACCGTGCCGATTTCGTCCACACGCTCGCCCAATTTACGCACGTCGCCACCCGGCACCGGCGTGTAGAGGTCGCCGATCTGCGGGTTGGCGTCGGCGGTGAGGATGCGGTACTGGCTCTCGGCACCGGCATGGGTTTTCTTGCCGGCGTCGGTGCGCAGGTGCAGGGCGTAGATCTTGATCTGCTTGCCCAGCGCCGCCTGGCGCACTTCGGCTTCGTTCATCTGGGTGGCGGCAAACGGGTCGTTCTTGCGCAGCGCGCCAGCGTCGGTGACCAGCAGGATAATGCGCCCGCCGTAGCCGGACCAATCCATGCCATCCACCGCCTGCATCACCCCGGCGAACGCGTCTTCGTTGAACGAATGGCTGGACACCGTGGACGCCTTGACCTGGCGCGCCATGTCGAGGAAGCGTTGCGGGTCGCGGCCCTGGTCGAGGCTGATCAGGGTCTTGGCCACGTACTCCAGGCCTGGGGTTTTCTTGATACTGCTGCGAAAGCCCACCATGCCGAAACTGACACTGTCCAACTCGCCACGCTCGGCGATGCGCGTTTGCAGTTCGTGCACCACATCGCGAATCTGGTCGATGTAGGGCTGCATCGACACGGTGGTGTCGACCACCAACACTACGGCGGTCCGGAAGGCGTCGGCGTTGGCCTTGATCACCGGCGTCGAGGGCTTGGCGGCCGCGCTGCTGCCGGGGTCGATGGAGGCCACATTGAGCAACTGCAC
Organism: Pseudomonas marginalis; assembly: GCF_001645105.1. Classification (GTDB taxonomy): domain Bacteria; phylum Pseudomonadota; class Gammaproteobacteria; order Pseudomonadales; family Pseudomonadaceae; genus Aquipseudomonas; species Aquipseudomonas petroselini. The sequence goes on along the minus strand of NZ_LKEG01000034.1, from coordinate 274,608 downwards.
CGGCTGGCCGTTTTCGTCAAAGCTCTCTTTGGAATCGAAGATCGGCAACAGGTAGAACTGGTTCTGCGGCACCGCGCTGGCCGTCGGTTCCAGGGCCAGTATCTGGCTGTTGTCTTCGCTGTTTTTCTGCGCCTTGGCCAGCACGCCTTTGGCGGCGGCCGGGTCGGCCAACAACTGCTCTACTTCGCCGGATTGGCGCAGGAACATCACGGGCGCCCGGCCCGAACGTTCGGTGAACTTGAGCACCAGGCTCTGTTTCCAGTCGCTGACGTGTGACGCCGGCAACCAACCGTCGCTGCGCCCATCGGTGGCGGCACCGACGCGTACCCACGGGCTGCCGTCGACGTCCTTGCGTTGGTAGACATAGAGCACGGAAAACGCCGGCAGGGCTTTGCCCGGCGCGCTGCCTGCGTCAGAGGAAAGCTTGGCGCCCGGCTTACTCAGGACGCGCTGGAACAGTGTCTTCTTACCTGCCATCAGTAACGGACGCTGGCCGCCGTCGACGTCGGGAACAGGCGGCACCACCGTGGGCGCCACCGCGGGCACCACCGCAGCCGGCGGCTTGGCGACGGGCTTATCGCTACCGCTCAACCACCAGTAACTGGCACCACCGATGGCCAAGGCCACCGCCACCGCAACCGCCGCCAAAGCCATCACCGGCCCACGGCGCTGCTCGGACACGGCGTTGTGTTGCGTCGGTGTCACCACCGGCTGGCGCGCGACAGGTTGCGGCTGTGGTTTATCGGTCGGAATATCGATAGTGACCGGGGTCATGCCCGCCAGGTCGAAGCTCAGCGGGATGGGCAGCGGCCGCACCAAGGTGGCCTCCGGCGACTCCGCCGGCAGGTTATCCAGGGCCTGCAACAACGCCGCTGCATCCGGGAACCGTTCCGCCGGGTCCTTGGCCAACAGCTTGCGCAGCACCTCCTGGTAGCGACCGTGGTGCACCGGCAGTTCCGGCAATGGCTCAGTCAGGTGCGCCAATGCCGTGGACAGCGCGTCGGTGCCGCTATACGGCAGCTTGCCGACGAGAATTTCATACAGCACCACACCCAACGCGTACAGGTCGGCACGGCCGTCGATCTCCTGGCCCCGCGCCTGTTCCGGGCTCATGTAGCTCGGCGTGCCCACGGCAAACCCGGCCTGGGTGAACTGGGTGCGGTCGTCCAGGGACTTGGCGATACCAAAGTCGGACAGCACCGCCGTGCCATCAGCGCGAAACAGAATGTTCGCCGGTTTCACATCGCGGTGCACCAGTCCTTGGGCATGGGCATAGCCCAGCGCCGAGGCGATCTGGCGAATCAGCGTCACGCCCTGCTCCGGCGTCAACCCAGCGGCGATGCGCTCCTTGAGCGTACCGTTGGGCAGGTATTCCATGGCCATGTAATACAGCTCACCGACGTTGCCGATGTCATGGATGGTCACCGTGTGCGGGTGCGACAAGCGCGCCAGGGTCTTACCCTCGCGCAGGAAGCGTTCGCAGAAGCTCGGGTCGGCCGCCAGCGCCGCCGCCATCACCTTCAACGCCACCTTGCGCTCCAGCGAGCGCTGGGTCGCCAGGTACACGCTGGCCATGGCGCCTTCGCCGATCTCGCCTTCGATGTCGTAGCCGGGGATGACGATGTTCATGGCGATACCTTCACGACGACAGCGGTGATGTTGTCCGGCGCGCCCCGGTTGAGCCCCAGGTGCACCAGGCTGCGCACGATTTCATCCGGCGCGTCATGGCTGAGCACTTCGCGGATCTCATGGTCTTCGACGGTCTTGTTCAAGCCGTCGCTGCACAGCAGGTAGCTGTCACCGGGGGCGATCAGCAGGTCGACCACCGCCAGGTCCAAGTGAGCCTCCACGCCAATGGCGCGGGTGACGATATTGGCGCGTGGGTGTACGCGGGCGTCGGCTTCGCTGAGCAGGCCGCTGTCTTGCAGGTCCTGGACGTAGCTGTGGTCGCGTGAGATGCCTTCGAGCACACCGTCGCGCAAGCGGTACAAGCGACTGTCGCCGGCCCACAGGCACACGCCGCGCAGGCCTCGGGCGGCCAACAGCACCACGGTACTGCCCATCATGGTCACCCCACGGTGGGCGGTTTCTTCGCGCACGGCTGCGTTGATGCGGATCAGGTCGTTGCGCAGCGCCGCCGTGTATTCATCCAGCGAGCGCCCCACCGGCACGCTGCGCAGGCTGTCGACGATCAGGCTGCTCACATAGTCCCCCGCCGCATGCCCGCCCATGCCGTCGGCCACCACCCACAGACGATTTTCCGGCAGGTCCAGGCAGGCGTCTTCGTTGACCTGGCGGACCATGCCCACATGGCTTTTGCTCGCGGATTTGTACGTCGACCCCATCTACACCACACCTTCTTGTCCGAGCAAAAACTGCGCAAAATCGCTGGCGGCAGGCAGGCCCTGACACCGCAACAAACCTGGGGAAATCGCCTGCGAGCCCCGGCCCCACCACAGGCTCGCGCCGTCGCAGGCCAGTTCGGCGAGCGCGGTCATGCGCTGGTGCGGTTCAGTGGCGGCCACCCGTTGCAGACCGGCGAAACGGCTGTCCTGCGCGCGTAGCTCGCTCGCCGGGAAACCCAGGCTATCGAGACCGTCATTGAAGCGTTCGAAGGTGGCACCGGTATCCAGGGTGCTGAGCAACAGCGTTTCGGCCTGCTCGAACCAGCTGTCCGGCCCGCCCACCAGCGAGGCTGGGTTGGTGGCGTGATCGAGCAACGCCACCACCGCCAGCGGAAAGTAGCGGCCGACCCGATCGATGCTCGGCATCACCACGCCCGCCGCCGCGTCCGGCCCACACACGCCGGGCGCCAGCACAAAGCGCCACAGCGGGCTGACCAGGTACGTGTTGAGCCAATCAGCGCCGAGGCTGTTTTGGCTGGCAAGCAAACCCGCCGCCAGCCAGCTGTCCCACGGGCCGATAAAACTCTGGGGCAAGGCGCGGCTGACAAAATCGCCGCGGCTGGCCAACTTGCCGTAGAAACCCAGCGCCGTCATAGCCGCTCCGGCAGGCTGAAGCCGCTGAGCACGCGGCTCTTGAACGGGTTGAAGGCACTGTTGGCGCGCAGCTCGTAGGCGATGCTCGCACCGTCGACGCGCAGGCGCAGGTTGAAACGGTCCGGCGAATTACCGGCGGTGAGGTCCGATTGCTCGAGCAAGCGGAACCAGGCCCACGGCCCGTCCAGGGTCACGCCCGAACGGCCACTGGCCGATGGCGGCATGATCGAAATGCGCACCACGCCAATGCTGCCAGGGTTCGGCCATTGCATCGCCACCGGGCGGCTGGGGCCGTGGTCGTAGCTCAATTGCTGGCCGTCGAGGTCAAGCAAAAACTGCGTGATAGTCGGGTCCATCGACACCGGCTTGAGTTCGAACCGCACAATCGGCTGGGTCCCCCCGGCGCGGAAGAACGCATCGCGGATCGTCGCCGCACGCTGGAAGGTTTGCAGCACACCCGGTGCAATCCCGAGTTTCTGTGCGGCGCCCGGCTGCCAGCGCCAGGTCTGCGCGGAGGTGTCCACGTAGGGCTGCAGGTATTTGCGGAAGTAGTTGTCCATCACCCCGCCCACCCCGAAGAACTGGCCGAAGTCATCCAGGGTGGCATCCCGCGCACTGCCCGGCGACATCGGGTAACGCCCGGCCAGCGACTGGCGATACACGTTGACCACTTCACTGACCCAGGCCGCGTTCAACTGGTTACGCACGCCGCCCATCATGCTGTTGGTGGTGGAGTTGACCACCGACTTGACCATGCCCTGCACCAACGGCGGCTGGCGCTCGGCGTTCAGGCTGACCCGCGTGGCCGCCGCCGCCGCCTGGTTCTTTGCCTCGCCGAGCAACGCATCGCCGCTGGCACCTACCATGGCGCTGACCTGCACATACAGCGCATTCATGTCGGTGAGCAGGCCATCGATGGCCGCCGGCTCGCCTTCGTTCTTGCTGACGATGCTGTTGAGTTCGGCGAAGTGTGCGGTCACCGGATCATCCGCCGCGACGGGCGTATTGGCGGTCGGTTGCTCCTGGCCGAGCAGGCTGCCCAGGCGCTCCTTGAGCTTGTCGACGCCCCCTTCCACCGGCACACCTTTGGCGGCCAGCTGGCGTTCTTCGGCTTGCAGATCGGTTTCCTTGGCCACGGCCACCAGCAGTTTTTTCAGCGGCGAGGTCGGGCCGGAAATCACCCGCAGCACGTCGGCCGCCTGGGCCACGCTGGTGATCGGCACGAAGTCGATGTCCGCGAGCAAGGCATCCCACTGGCGCTGGTAATCCTGGAAATACAGGCGGCGCACGTCGGCGGCCAGGCTCACCACGTTCTGTTGGTCGGCCTGTTCGTGGCCCAACACCCACTGCTCTTCGGCGAGGGTGCCGGTCTGGTTCAGGCTGCTCAGCAGGAACGCCTGGCGATAGCCTTTGGCGGTGAAGAAACCACTCAACGGCTCGCCCAGCGGCTTGCCGCTTTTGCGGCTGAACACCAGCGCTGCGTCACGACCGGCGGCTTCGTTGATGCGAAAGTCCGGGATGCCTTCGGGCAGTTTCTGGCGCTTGACCCGGTCGTAGACGCGCTGGGCCACCGGCAGTTGTTGCAACTGGCGACGCAGGTCATCGATCAAACGTGGGTCGAGGCGTGCGCTCGGCGGATGGCGTTCGAACAGCGCCTGCAAATGCCCGGCCAGGGCCTGCCGTTGGTCCGCCGGCAGATCGCGGGGCAGGTTGCGGTCCCAGTCGAGGGCGATCCAGGCCTTGATGAAGTCCGGGTCGTAATGCTCGGTGTCAGCGAGCATCAGGTAGGCCTTGAGGCCTTCGTAGAGGAAGTCGGAATTGCCGCCACCGTGCAGTTGTTCTTCGATGCGCGTCACCAGGCGTGGCGCGAACACCGCGATCAACAGCTTGCGGTAAACACTGGCGGACTCGGCTTCAAGCATGTCGCCCTGGTACAGCCCGAGGCCTTCGGACCAGCTGGGCGAGTCGCCCGCCAGGTTCTTAACGGCGTTGAGCAACGGCAGCACGGCGAGGACGTCGCGCTGCGCCGGGCTCAGGTTCTGCACGGTCTGGCCCAGTGGCGCGACCTTTTGGTCGACCTGGGCGATATACGCCTGGTTGGCGCGGTAACTCACCCACCACAGGCCGCTGACCACCACGACCAGCGCCACGGTGGCGGCCAGCACACCGCGTGCAATCCATTTGCGCCGACGCTCGACCTTCGGGTTCACCCCGACCAGGCCACGCTCGGCAAACGCCACCGCAGTGAAGAGTTTTTCGATGAAATAACTGCGCCCGGTGCCACTCTGGCGCGCCAGGTGCTGGCGGTCCAGGTTCATGCTCTGGGCCATCGCACCGATCAGACGGTCAATCGGGCTGCCTTCCTGGGTACCGCTGGTGAAGTACACGCCGCGCAGCAACACGCGCTCTTCAAAGGCATTGGGTTTGAACACGCCTTCGAGGAAGCTTTGCAGGCAATCCTTCAACGCACCGAACTGCTGCGGGAAGCCATAGATCAGGTCGCGCCGCGCGGGGTCGCGTTCCTGTTGCAGGCGCTCCACCAGGCGTTCGTTGAGGCGCTGCTCCAGGCCGGCGAACTCGCTTTGCAGATGCGCCAGCGGGCTGTCGGTGTTTTTGCCGTCGTCCAGGGCAAAGGTCATGCCCCACACCTGGGCGCGCTCTTCCTTGCTGAGGTTGTCGAAGAACTCCATGAAGCCCGGCACCAGGTCGAGCTTGGTCAGCATCAGGTAGATAGGGAAGCGCACGCCCAGTTGGGTGTACAGCTCCTGAATACGCAAGCGGATGGCGGCGGCATGGGCGGCGCGTTCGGCGTCGGTGCCCAGCAACAGGTCCGACAGGCTGATGGCGATAAAGGCGCCATCGATCGGGCGGCGCGAGCGCTGCTTTTTCAGCAGGTCGAGGAAGCCCAGCCAAGCGGCTTTATCCACCGTGGAGTTGCTGTCCTGAGTGGTGTAGCGGCCGGCGGTGTCGAGCAATACGGCTTGATCGGTGAACCACCAGTCGCAGTTGCGCGTACCGCCGACGCCGCGCACGGCACCGGCACCCAGCTGCGCAGCCAGCGGAAAATGCAGCCCGGAGTTGACCAGCGCCGTGGTCTTGCCCGAGCCCGGCGGGCCGATGATCACGTACCACGGCAGCTCGTAGAGGTTGCGGCGTTCATCGCCACCCAGCTTGGCCTTTTTCAGCAGCGCCAGGGCCTCGTCCATGCGCTGGCGCAGGGTGGTGAGTTCTTCGGCGGTGGCGGTGCTGTTGGGGTCGGCCGGGGTTTGCGCGGCCAGGCTGCGCATCACTTCGGCGGCCTGGCGGCGGGCCTGGATGATGCGGAACACGCGATAGGCAATCCATACCGCAAACACCAGGATGATCAGCGCCCAACGGCGCCCTTCCGGCACCAGCACATCGAGCAACGGCCCGACAAACCAGATGATCAGGCTCAGGGCGATCAGGCCCAGCACGGGGATCACCCAGCGAATCATGAAACTGAAAAACGCCTTCACTCGACGCCCTCCGCCAATACGGTGATTTCAACCCGACGATTGCGGGCACGGCCTTCGGCGGTGGCGTTGGTAGCCACCGGCTCGGTGTCGCTGCGGCCCTCGGCGCTGAAGCGGTCTGCCTGGCCGGTCTTGGCCGCGAGGATGTCCAGCACCGACTTGGCCCGCGCTTCGGACAGCGCCCAGTTGGACGGGAAACGCAGCGTGGCAATCGGGCGGTTGTCACTGTGCCCGGTCACCCGCACCTGGCCCTTGACCTTGCGGATGGCGTCGGCGATGCGCAGCATCAGCGGCTGGTAGTCATCGACGATGCTGGAGCTGGCGGACGCAAACAGCTCATCGCCACGGATGGTGACCACCGAACGGTCGACCGCATCTTCCACGGCAACGCGCCCCGCCTTGATGTCTTCCACCAAGAAGCCGGCCAGACGTGGGCGCTCGATGACTTTAGGCTGCGCCACCGGACGGTCGATGGCCTGCACCGGGATCTCGCCCAGGGCATGGATATTCTTGAACACCGGCTCGGCATCCGACGCCAGCTTCAAACGCAAACCAAACAGCAACGCCAGCAGGAGCGCGACGCCGATGGCCACGGCGATCCACGGCGGCATGAATTGCGCCAGGCGATCACGGGCCACGGTCACGCCGCGCCAGTGCGGCGACAGCTCACGCTCGTGTTCACCCCGCGCACTGCGAATGGCCGCGGCGGTGCGCTCGCGCAGGGCTTCCAAGTGGCTGCGACCGTCGTTCATCACGCGGTAGCGGCCTTCGAAACCCAGGCACATGCACAGGTACAACAACTCCAGCAGGTACAGGCGTTCCCGTGGGCTTTGCAGGCAGTGGTCGAGCAACTGGAAGACTTTTTCGCCACCCCAGGCTTCGTTGTGCACGGTGATCAGCAGGCTCTGCTTGCCCCAATCACTGGTGCTGCCCCAAGGCGTGCTCAATACCGCTTCATCCAACGCGGTGCACAGCGCGTAACGGGCCAGCAGCACTTCATTGCGGGCGATGCCGGCCGCTTCGGCGCGCTCTTCGAACTGGCGCAGGTAAGCCAACAACTGCGCGCGCAGGCTGGCCGGTGCCGGGTGGGCGATGGTGTTGCGCAGGCGCGTCAGCAGCGCCAGCAAGGGGCCGGCGGCGCTTTCCAGCGGGTTGAGGCCCTGGCTCTTGCCGGTGAGCATCGGCGCGGCCGGCATGGCCAGCGGCGAAGGTTCGGCACGCACCGGTTCCGGCGCCCGGCCACCCGGACGCGGCATGAACTGGGTGCGGTCATCATCATTGGGATGCATCGCGGATTATCCTCGGATCGCCCAGAAGGCCAGGTTCAAGCCCGGGAACTGCCCGGCGATATGGAAGGCAAAACCGCCGGAGTTGCCCAACTGTTGCCAGGCCTCGCTGCCGCGATCCAGCTCGTAATAGGTCGAGCCGGCGTGGTACGGCAGTTGGCGTGGCGCCACCGGCAGAGGCAACAGGCTGATGCCCGGCAGTTGCAGGTTGACCAGGTCGCGGATGTGCTCCACCGAGCCGACTTTGCTCTGCTGGCCGAAGCGCGCACGCAGGGTTTCACCGGGCACGTCGGCCCGCACCACGAGGATGAAGCTGGCGTTGTCGAGCAGGGTCTTGTCGGCCAGCATCGCCACGTGCACGCCGTAGGCTTTCTCGACAATCGGGATCGGCGTGGCCTTACTGTCGATCAGCATCGACAGCGCTTCACGCAACGCCGCCATCACCGGGGCAAAGCTCAGGGCCAAGTCGTCGTGCTGGTACTGCGGGTATTCCTGCGGGCGACGGCCCGAGGTGGAGAAGGTCGAGAACTCGCCGGCCAGGCTGACCAACTCACTGAAGAAGCGCTCCGGGTGCAGCGGGCTCAACTGGCTCAAATGCTGGATCAGCGGTTGGGCACGGTTGACCAGTTGCAGCAGCATGAAGTCGGCAATCTCCGACGCGCCACCGGCGCCCGAGGCAACTACGCGGCCAGCCAAGGCCTCGCCGCGCTGGTGCAGCAGGCCGAGCAGCTCACTGCGAAACGCCGTCAGCGGCTTGCTCGCGGCGACGTCCAGCACCGGCGGAATGTAAGTGTCGTCGAGCACCAGCGCACGGTCGGCGCGCTTTTCCTTGATGCGCACCAAGCCCACAGCGGCGTAATCGCTGATGCCATCCTGGGCAGTCAGCAGACGTAGGGCCCGTGAGCCCACGGCCACCGGGGCGCGATTTTCGAACGGGGCGTTGTCGTCACGCACTTCGCGGACCTGGCTCACGTAACGCGCCGCTTCCAGGGCTTCGCCTTCATCCACGGTATCGCGGGCGCCGGCACGCTTGAGCGGCAGCGCCAGGTACACCAGGCCGTCGCGCAGGTTGTCGTCAATATTCAACGGGCTCGGTGCCAGGTCGTCCTGGGGGATGTTGAACGGCGTACCGTCCGGCAGCAGGCCGCGCGCCGACACGATCGCCAGCTTGCCCTGGGCCAGCAGGCCCTGGTCGATCAGCAGCTCGGAAAACCCCCAGGCGCCGGCGGACAACGGGCGGCTGCGGGCGTCGATCAGGTTTTCCAGGTAACGGTCATGCTGCTGGAAGTGCTGCGTTCCGATGAACATGCCTTCCGACCAGACCACGCGATTGTTCCAGGACATGGGGGCTCCGATTGCTTCTTATTGGGCAGGGCTGGATGGGGTGACCACGACGTCGGCGCGCACGGCGCGTACATCGAGGCTGATCTGGTATTCGGTGTATTGGCGCGCAGGCACGTTGATCACCGTGCGCCATTGCGCACGGTCCAACTCGCGATAGCCCACCAAGAGCCCGATCTGGCGCGTGGACGGGTCGAGGTCGCGCTGGATGCTCAGTTGCTCGCCGGGTTGCACCATCACTTCGTCCTGGTCCAGCAGGTCCAGGCCCAGGGTCGATTGCGCCCGGTCAGCCAGGGCGAAGTAATCGGAGCGGGCGAAGGTGGCGGCGTTTTTCAGTTCAAAGATGCGCACCCGCACCGGTGCGGCCTGGCCGTTGGCGCCTGGGTTAAGCCCGCTGATCGCGTGGAAGTGCAGCTCGACAGCGGCCGTATCCGCTTCGGCCTCGGCGGCGGTTTCGGGTTTGGCGGCGTCTTTGGCACACGCCGTCAGCAAAAGCAGTGTGGCAATTGCGAGTAAAAACCTGGGAATCATCCTGCGTCCTCAATGACGTACTTAGCTATCCGTTGATCCATGTGTCGCGGCGCGGTGTTACCGACGCTGTCGTGCGCTGTGCTCTTCGTAGGCTCGGCTGAATTCGCGGCCGAACAGGTCCTGGAAGTCTTCCTGGGCCTCGCGGGAAATATTGCTGTAGAGCTCGGTGAACTGCTGCCAGTACTGGGCCTGGCGCGAGCCATTGAAAATGCTCGACAGCCCGCCGGGCTTGCCCATGCGTTCCTCCAGCTGAGCCGGCTCAAAGCGACTGAGCAAGTGCTTGATCGCCGCTTCCACACCGGCCATCACCGCCAACTGGTGGGCACGCAGGTCGTTGAAACTGTCGCGCACGGCGAGATCCGGCGCCATAAACGCCTGGTTGCCGTGACGAAGCAAGAGCAGTAACGCTTCGTCGGCGTTCGGGGCGAATTTCAACGGGTTGTTTTCCGCCGGCTGGATCATCGTCTGCTGCATGCGGAACTCGCCCTTGAGGCTGGCGCGGGCACGCAACACGTCGATCAGGCCTTCGACCATCAGGCGGTAGCTGCGGCCGATGCTTTCCATCTGTGCCTCGGCCTGGGCTTTGTCCAGGCGCAGTTGGTCCAGGCCCGCTCCACGCAGGAAGGCTTGCAGCAGGTCGGGTTGTTGGTTGTCTGCCACGGGGAGCACGGGCTCGACCACGGGAGGCGGCTGGATGATCGGCGGTGGAGGTGGCGGCGGCGCAGCGCTGGCAACAGGCGCAGGCGTATCGCCAAACAGGTCCCAGTCTTCGGGAATCACCGAGCCCGACACCGCGGGCGGCTCGGCCACGGGCGCCACGACCGGCGCCGGTGGGCGAAAGTCGTGCTGCTCGGAAGGCACATGGTCCGGCACGGTCGGTGGCGGTACGGCGGTGGGGCTGAGGAAATCAAACAGGTCCGGCAGCGTGTCCATCGACGAAGCGCCCTGGAACTGCGGTGCAATCGCTGGCGTGGGGACTGGCGTGGGCTTGTTCACCACGGCGCCCATCAGCGCTTCAAAGCTGTTCGGTGATTCGCCGGCAAAGGCCTGGCTATCAACGGCCTGCACGTTGAAGTCGATACGCGCCTGGATCTCGTAATCGCCGATACGGATCAGCTCGCCGTCTTGCAGTGGCTCGCTATTACCCCGGCGCATACGAATACCGGCGTTCACCAACTCCACACCGTTAGTGCTGTTATCGGTTAAATAATAACGGCCATCTTTGTATTGAATAACGCAGTGTTGCGAAGACACCAACCGCTCAGGATCAGGCAATACCCAGTCATTATCCGAGCTGCGGCCGATAGCCATCGCGCCCTGATTCATGGACTTTTCCGAGCACTGCCCAGGGGTAATCTTGTGATAACTAGTAATAGTCAAACACAGCGACATCTTGCCTCCTTGCTGATACTTCGCGCGCGGTCGACTCCCAGGACAACGGTTCCCGGGAAATCTCCATCAGGCCGTGCAATCGACCCTCTACAACCTGCTTTTCCAGCATGATCGCTGATCTTAACTGGGCTCTATGACAAAAATCCTGTCCCGGTGCGTCGTTCGACCCGCCAGTCGCGCAGGTTGTTAAGCACCGCACATCTGTCACAGAGGGCGAATAGCTTACCTTGACAAGGCCTAACTACTACACCAAAAATGCACAACTTCTTGAATACCAGTGATGGCACATTAGTGGCATCTTGCATATATGACCAAGAAAACATGCAAAGTTCCTCGCGCAACTAATGCATGAATTGCCCGCCATCTAACGGGCCGATAGGGAGATCGATTCAGTGGATGTGCCGTTGCTGCTCACCGCCGTTTCCGCGACTTCGCCATGTGGCGAAGACATGGAATATGACGCGCAATTTTTGCAATTGGAGCGTGATGCCAAGGGCCAACCCGAGCGCAGCATGGGCGACGCCATCCTGCCCGCCGAGCCGCCGGAATGGCGCAGCATCCAGCAGCAAAGCCTCGATCTGCTGGCGCGCAGCAAAGACCTGCGCATCACCCATTTCCTGCTGCAAAGCGCCCTCGCCCTCCAAGGCGTGACCGGCCTGGCCGAAGCGCTGACGCTGATCGACGCCCTGCTGCGCGATTACTGGGCCGACCTGCATCCGCGCCTGGACGCCGACGACGATAACGACCCCACCGTACGCATCAACGCCCTCACCGGCTTGACCTGCGACACCAACATTCGCTTGTTGCGCGAAAGCATCCTCACGCGCTCACGCACCTTCGGCCCCGTGACCCTGCGCGCGGCGCTCAACGCCAGCGGCCTGTTGAGCTTCCCCGATGAACAACTCGGCGCCCAGCAACTCACCGCCGCATTCCTCGACAGCGACCCCGAGCAACTGCAAGCCACCCGTGACGCCCTGATTGCGGCGCGTGCGGCGTGCGAAGCCATCGAACAACACGTCAACGATCAGGTCGGTTCCGCCCAGGGCGTGGACCTGAGTGCCTTGAAGCAACCGCTCAAGCAGGCGTTGCAGATACTCAATCAAGCGGTGCCAGGCACCGCCGGCAGCAGCGAACCCGAGGCCGTCAGTGACGACAATGCCCCCTCGGTCGACTTCGCCACCGCCCCCGCAGCGCCGCGCCCCGTTGGCGATATCGCCAACCGCGACGATGTGCTGCGCAGCCTCGACAAGATCCTTGCGTACTACACCCGACACGAGCCTTCGAGCCCGCTGCCGGTGCTGTTGAACCGGGCGAAGAATCTGGTGCACGCCGACTTTGCGGCCATCGTGCGCAATCTGATTCCCGACGGCATGTCCCAATTTGAAAACCTGCGTGGCCCGGACGGCGAGTAAGCCGCCCGACTGTGCAGTAACAACACCGTCGCTCAAGCGACCAGGAGCAGCAACGTGGCGAAGCAAAGTTCTCAGAAATTCATCGCGCGCAACCGCGCGCCTCGAGTGCAGATCGAGTACGACGTCGAGCTCTACGGCGCCGAGAAAAAGGTCCAGCTGCCCTTCGTGATGGGTGTGATGGCCGACCTCGCCGGCAAGCCTGCCGAGCCGTTGGCGCCGGTGGCCGACCGCAAGTTCCTTGAAGTGGACGTCGATAACTTCGACTCGCGCCTCAAGGCCATGCAGCCGCGCGTGGCGTTCCACGTACCGAACGAACTGACCGGCGAAGGCAATCTGAGCCTGGACATCACCTTCGAAAGCATGGACGACTTCAGCCCGGCCGCCGTGGCCCGCAAGGTCGATTCGCTGAACCAACTGCTCGAAGCCCGCACCCAGCTGGCCAACCTGCTGACCTACATGGACGGCAAGACGGGCGCTGAAGAAATCATCATGAAGGCGATCAAGGACCCGGCACTGCTCCAGGCACTTGCCAGCGCGCCCAAGCCTGCAGGGGACCAGTAATCATGACTGACAATACCGCCCGCGAAGGCACCCAGATCCTGGGTACCCAGACCGAAGAAGCCAGCGAGTTCGCGAACCTGCTGCTGCAAGAATTCAAGCCCAAGACCGAGCGTGCCCGCGAAGCCGTGGAAACCGCCGTGCGCACCTTGGCCGAACAGGCCCTGGCGCAAACCGACCTGGTGTCCAATGACGCGATCAAGTCGATCGAATCGATCATTGCCGCCATCGACGCCAAGCTGACCGCCCAGGTCAACCAGATCATCCACCACCCGGATTTCCAGCAGCTGGAAAGCGCCTGGCGTGGCCTGCACTACTTGGTCAACAACACCGAAAGCGATGAGCAGCTGAAGATCCGCGTGCTCAACATCTCCAAGCCGGACCTGCACAAGACCCTGAAGAAATTCAAGGGCACCGCGTGGGACCAGAGCCCGATCTTCAAGAAGATGTACGAAGAAGAATACGGCCAGTTCGGCGGCGAGCCGTACGGCTGCCTGGTGGGCGACTACTACTTCGACCAGTCGCCACCCGACGTGGAGCTGCTGGGCGAGCTGTCGAAAGTCTGCGCCGCCATGCACTCCCCGTTCATCGCTGCGGCCTCGCCGACCGTGATGGGCATGGGCTCGTGGCAGGAGCTGTCGAACCCGCGCGACCTGACCAAGATCTTCACCACCCCGGAATACGCAGGCTGGCGCTCGCTGCGTGAATCGGAAGACTCGCGCTACATCGGCCTGACCATGCCGCGCTTCCTGGCGCGCCTCCCGTACGGCGCCAAGACTGACCCGGTGGAAGCCTTCGCCTTCGAAGAAAACACCGACGGTGCCGACAGCTCCAAGTACACCTGGGCCAACGCCGCGTACGCGATGGCCGTGAACATCAACCGTTCGTTCAAGCACTACGGCTGGTGCTCGCGCATCCGTGGTATCGAGTCCGGCGGCGAAGTGGAAAACCTGCCGGCGCACACGTTCCCTACCGATGACGGTGGCGTGGACATGAAGTGCCCGACCGAAATCGCCATCAGCGACCGCCGTGAAGCGGAACTGGCGAAGAATGGTTTCATGCCTCTGCTGCACAAGAAAAACACCGACTTCGCCGCGTTCATTGGCGCGCAGTCGCTGCAGAAACCGGCCGAATACGATGACCCGGACGCCACCGCCAACGCCAACCTGGCCGCGCGCCTGCCGTACCTGTTCGCCACCTGCCGTTTCGCCCACTACTTGAAGTGCATCGTGCGCGACAAGATCGGTTCCTTCAAAGAGAAGGACGAGATGCAGCGCTGGTTGCAGGACTGGATCCTCAACTACGTGGACGGTGACCCGGCGCACTCCACCGAAACCACCAAGGCCCAGCACCCATTGGCGGCTGCCGAAGTGATCGTGGAAGAAGTCGAAGGCAACCCGGGGTACTACAACTCCAAGTTCTACCTGCGCCCGCACTACCAGCTCGAAGGGCTGACCGTGTCGCTGCGCCTGGTATCGAAGCTGCCTTCGGCCAAGAGTGCATAACCAACTGGCTCTTCTGTGGGAGGGGGCTTGCCCCCGATGGCATCTACTCGGTCTGACTGAAAGTCCGCGTCGCCTGCATCGGGGGCAAGCCCCCTCCCACACAAAAGCAATGCTCCATTGGGCATAACCAAATATCGTGGCCCACGCCACACAGGGAGAAAACATGGCTGTTGATATTTTCATCAAGATCGGCGACATCAAGGGCGAGTCCATGGACAAGGCCCACAAGGACGAGATCGACGTGCTGAACTGGAGCTGGGGCATGGCCCAGTCCGGCAACATGCACGTGGGCGGTGGCGGCGGCGCCGGCAAGGTGAATATCCAGGACCTGTCGCTGACCAAGTACGTCGACAAGGCTTCGCCGAACCTGATGATGCACTGCGCCAGCGGCAAGCACATCGACAAGGTCAAGCTGACCGTGCGCAAGGCCGGCGGTGAAAGCCAGGTCGAGTACATGGTGATCAACCTGGAAGAAGTGCTGGTCACCTCGCTGAGCACCGGCGGTTCGGGTGGCGATGACCGCCTGACCGAAAACGTCACCCTGAACTTTGCCCAAGTGATGGTCGACTACCAGCCGCAGAAAGCCGATGGCACCAAAGACGGCGGCGCGATCAAGTTTGGCTGGAACATCCGTTCCAACACCAAGCGCTGATAGCTCTGGTGGCCGTGGTTCCCCACCACGGCCCCAGAAACCTGCCCCGCTCAACAACTGTCCCTCTCACAACCCGTCCGTGGAGCTGCTTTGGTGGTAACTGAAATCGCTTCCCGCGACCGTCTGCAACCGTCCCTGCTGGACCGGCTGACCGACGACGACCCAACCAATCCCAAGGAAAGCGCCGACAAACGCGTGCTGTCCCTGACCCAATTGAAAGCCTCGGTGCTGCGTGACCTGGCGTGGCTGCTCAACACCACGTCGTTGCTCGATGCCGATGCCACGCTGCACACCCCGGCCGGGACGTCGGTGGTCAATTACGGCCTGCCGGCGCTGGCGGGCAACAGTGTTTCCAGTGTCGACATCAAGGCCCTGGAAGCCCTGATCTACCAGGCCATCGCCACCTTTGAACCGCGCATCCTGCGCCATACCCTGCGGGTCAAAGCCCGTGTCGGCCATGGCGAGATGAATCACAACGCCCTGAGCTTCGAGATCGAAGGCGACCTGTGGGCGCAGCCGGTGCCGTTGCGCCTATTGCTGCAAACCGACCTCGATCTGGAATCCGGCCATGTGCGTGTGGTGAATGCCGACCAGCGGAGGCGCCCATGAACCCGCGCCTGCTGGAGCTGTACAACCAGGAACTGCACCACGTGCGCGAAAGCGCCGCCGAGTTCGCCAAGGAATACCCGAAGATCGCCAGTCGGCTGACCCTGTCCGGTATGGACTGCGCCGACCCGTACGTCGAACGCCTGCTTGAAGGGTTTGCCTACCTCACGGCCCGCGTGCAGCTCAAGCTCGATGCCGAGTACCCGACCTTCACCCATAACCTGCTGGAAATCGCCTACCCGCACTACCTGGCGCCGACGCCGTCGATGACCGTGGTGCAATTGCAGACCGACCCGGATGAAGGCTCCCTGGCCAGCGGTTTCCCGCTGCCCCGCGACACGGTATTGCGTGCCGCCCTCGGCCGTGAAACCCAGACCTGCTGCGAGTACCGCACCGCGCACCCGGTGACGTTGTGGCCGTTGCAGGTCAGCAGCGCCGAGTATTTCGGCAACCCCGCCGCCGTGCTGGGCCGCCTGGCCGCCAGTGAGCCGAAAGCCAAGGCCGGCCTGCGCCTGACCCTGCGCACCGGCGCCGAATTGCCTTTCAACAGCCTCGACCTGGATAACCTGCCGCTGTACCTCAGCGGTGCCGACGAGCAACCGTTCCGCCTTTACGAGCAGTTGTTGGGCAACGCCTGCGCGGTGTTTGCACGCAAGCCCGGCGGTGACTGGGTAGAACGCCTGCCGCAGGACGCATTGCGCTCCCGTGGTTTTGACGATGCCGACGCCGCCATGCCGGTTGTCGCGCGGGCCTTCCAGGGCTATCGCCTGTTGCAGGAATACTTCGCCCTGCCCCACCGCTACTTGTTCGTCGAGTTCGCCGAGCTGAGCCGTGCGGTCAAGCGTTGCGACGGTCAGGAGTTGGAACTGATCGTGTTGTTCGACCGCCACGAACCGAGCTTGGAAGGCAGCGTCGGCGCCGCGCAGTTCCTGCCGTTCTGCACGCCGGCGATCAACCTGTTTCCCAAGCGCGTAGACCGTATTCACCTATCCGACCGGGTCAGCGAGCACCATGTGATCGCCGACCGCACGCGGCCGATGGATTTCGAGATTCATTCATTGAGCGGCATCACGGGCCATGGCACCGGGCCGGAACAACCCTTTTTACCGTTTTATGCGGTGCGCGACCCGTCGCGCTATGGCCGCGACCAGGCCTATTACACCGTGCGCCGCGAGCCGCGCGTGCTGTCCAGCGACCAGCGCCGCAACGGCCCACGCTCCACGTACGTGGGCAGTGAAACCTTTGTCAGCCTGGTGGACAGCGGGCAAGCGCCCTACCGCCACGACCTGCGCCAGCTCGGCGTGACCGCGCTGTGCACCAACCGCGACCTGCCCTTGTTCATGAGCGTGGGCAACGGCAAGACCGACTTCACCCTGGCCGACAGCGCGCCGGTATTGGCCGTGCGCTGCGTCGCCGGCCCGAGTCGCCCGCGCCCCAGCCATGCCCATGACGCCAAGGCGTGGCGCTTGATCAGCCAACTGTCGCTCAACTACCTGTCGTTGAGCGAACAGGGCCAGGGCGCCGGCGCCTTGCGTGAATTGCTGCGCCTGTACGGCGACAGCAACGACGCGGCGCTGCAATTGCAGATCGAAGGCTTGCGCGAGGTCAGCAGCAAAGCGGTGACCCGCCGCCTGCCGATGCCCGGCCCGATCGTGTTTGGGCGCGGCCTGGAGATCACACTGGAATTCGATGAAAACGCGTTTCGCGGCACCGGCGTATTCCTGCTCGGTGCGGTGCTGGAACGCTTCCTGGCACGCTACGTGTCGATCAACAGTTTTACCGAGACGGTGATCCGTACCACCGAACGCGGCGAGATCATGCGATGGAAAGCCAAGCCCGGACATCGTCCGACCCTGTGAGTACCCTGGATGCGATGCATCAGGCGCCCTGGGAATACGATTTCTTCCAGGCGTTGCGGCGTCTCGAGTGCGAATCGCCGGAACTGCCGCGCCTGGGCCATTCCCTGCGCCTGGCGGATGACCCGCTGCGCCTGGGTCAGCAGGCGGATTGCACCTTTGCCCCAGCCACGTTGGCGTCGGTCGACCCCGGTGGCGACGGCAAGCCGGCGCGGCTGGAGCAGTTCTTCTTCGGCCTTGGCGGCCCCAACGGCCCGCTGCCGCTGCATATCACCGAATATGTACGCGAGCGCCAGCGCAACAATGCCGACAGCACCAGCAAACACTTCCTGGATGTGTTCCACCATCGCCTGCTGAGCCTGTTTTACCGAGCCTGGGCCGAGGCGCGGCCGACGGTCAGCCATGACCGCCCGGACGATGACTATTGGTCTGCGCGCCTCGCCGCACTGAGTGGTCGCGGCATGCCGAGCCTGCTGAATCAGGGGCTCATCCCGGATACCGCGAAGCTGCATTACAGCGGCCACCTCTCGGCGCAAACCCGCTACCCGGACGGCTTGAAAGCCATTCTCGGCGAGTACTTCGGCCTGCCGGTGGCGATCGAAGAGTACGTCGGCCAATGGCTCGAGCTGCCCGAACGCAGCCGCGTGGGCGTGAGCGCCAACCGTCTCGGCGTGGACTTTTGCCTGGGCAGCTTCGTGTGGGATCGTCAGCACAAATTCCGTATCCGCCTGGGCCCCCTCACGCTGGATGACTACATGGGCATGCTGCCCGGCCACCAACCGTTCAACGAGCTGGTGGCGTGGGTGGCCGAGTACCTGGGCCATGAACTGGACTGGGACTTGAACCTGGTTCTGCAACAAGCCGAAGTGCCAGTGCTGCAACTCAACGGCCAGTTCCGCCTGGGCTTCAACACCTGGCTCGGTAAACCCGAGCATGACGCCAACGACCTAATCCTGGCCCGGCACTACGCCGACCACGCCACCACCTCAAGGAATCCAGAGCATGGGTGAAATCAGTCGCGCCGCACTGTTCGGCAAACTCAACAGCGTGGCCTACAAGGCCATCGAAGCCGCCACGGTGTTCTGCAAACTGCGGGGCAACCCGTATGTGGAGCTTGCCCACTGGTTTCACCAGTTGCTGCAACTGCAGGACTCGGACCTGCACCGCATCATCCGCCAGTTCAACGTCGAGCCGGCGCGCCTGGCCCGCGACCTGACCGAAGCCCTGGACCGCCTGCCACGCGGCTCGACCTCGATCACCGACCTGTCCTCCCATGTGGAAGAAGCGGTGGAGCGCGGCTGGGTCTACGGCAGCCTGATGTTCGGCGAAAGCCAGGTACGCACCGGTTATCTGGTGCTCGGCATTCTCAAGACCCCGAGCCTGCGCCATGCGCTGCTGGGCTTGTCTTCCGAGTTCGACAAGATCAAGGCCGAGGCCCTGAGCGAGCGCTTTGATGAATACGTGGGCGACTCGCCGGAAAACGCGCTGAGCGCCAGCGACGGTTTCAACGCCGGCGCCGTGCCGGGCGAAGCCAGCGGTGCCATGGCGCCCAGTGCGATGGGCAAACAGGAAGCGCTCAAGCGCTTTACCGTTGACCTGACCGAACAGGCCCGCAGCGGCAAGCTCGACCCGATCGTGGGTCGTGATGAGGAGATCCGCCAACTGGTCGACATCCTCATGCGCCGCCGCCAGAACAACCCGATCCTCACCGGTGAAGCCGGGGTGGGCAAGACCGCCGTGGTCGAAGGTTTCGCCCTGCGTATCGTCGCCGGTGACGTGCCACCCGCGCTCAAAGATGTGGAACTGCGCAGCCTCGACGTGGGCCTGCTGCAAGCCGGCGCCAGCATGAAAGGCGAATTCGAACAGCGCCTGCGCCAGGTCATCGAAGACGTCCAGGCCTCACCCAAGCCGATCATCCTGTTTATCGACGAAGCCCACACCCTGGTGGGTGCCGGTGGCGCCGCCGGCACCGGTGACGCAGCCAACCTGCTCAAGCCTGCATTGGCGCGTGGCACCCTGCGTACTGTGGCCGCCACCACCTGGGCCGAGTACAAGAAGCACATCGAGAAGGACCCGGCCCTGACGCGCCGTTTCCAGGTGGTGCAAGTCGCCGAACCGTCGGAAGACAAAGCGCTGCTGATGATGCGCGGCGTGGCGTCGACCATGGAAAAACACCACCAGGTGCAGATCCTCGACGAAGCCCTGGAAGCCTCGGTGAAGCTGTCCCACCGCTACATCCCGGCGCGCCAGTTGCCGGACAAATCCGTGAGCCTGCTGGACACCGCCTGCGCCCGCGTCGCCATCAGCCTGCACGCGGTGCCGGCCGAAGTGGACGACAGCCGCCGCCGCATCGAAGCCCTGGAAACCGAGCTGCAGATCATCGCTCGCGAGCATGCCATTGGTATCGCGATTGGCGCGCGTCAAACCCATAGCGAAGCACTGTTGAGCGCTGAACGTGAGCGCCTGGCGACGCTGGAAAGCCGCTGGGCCGAAGAGAAAGCGCTGGTGGACGAACTGCTCGCTACCCGCGCGACCTTGCGCGAAAAGGCCGGCGCCGTAGACAGTGGCGACGACGCTTTGCGCGAGCAACTGGTCGACCTGCAACAACGCCTCAGCGCGCTGCAAGGTGAAACCCCGCTGATCCTGCCGACCGTGGATTACCAGGCCGTGGCCTCGGTGGTCGCCGACTGGACCGGCATCCCGGTGGGCCGCATGGCGCGCAATGAGCTGGAGACGGTGCTCAACCTCGACCAGCACCTGAAGAAACGCATCATCGGCCAGGACCACGCCCTGCAGATGATCGCCAAGCGCATCCAGACGTCCCGCGCCGGCCTCGACAACCCGAGCAAGCCGATTGGCGTGTTCATGCTGGCCGGTACCTCGGGCGTGGGCAAGACCGAAACCGCCCTGGCCCTGGCCGAAGCCATGTACGGCGGCGAGCAGAACGTCATCACCATCAACATGAGCGAATTCCAGGAAGCCCACACGGTGTCGACCCTCAAGGGCGCGCCTCCGGGCTATATCGGCTACGGCGAAGGCGGCGTGCTGACCGAAGCCGTGCGGCGCAAACCCTACAGCGTGGTACTGCTGGACGAGGTGGAGAAAGCCCACCCGGACGTGCATGAAATCTTCTTCCAGGTGTTCGACAAGGGCGTGATGGAAGACGGCGAAGGCCGGGTGATCGACTTCAAGAACACCCTGATCCTGCTGACCACCAACGCCGGTACCGAGCTGATTTCCCAGGTGTGCAAAGACCCGGCGAACATCCCTGAGCCGGAAGAAATCGCCAAGGCCCTGCGCCAGCCGCTGCTGGAGATCTTTCCGCCGGCACTGCTCGGCCGCCTGGTGACCATTCCGTACTACCCGCTGAGCGATGAGATGCTCAAGGCGATCACCCGCCTGCAACTGGGCCGCATCAAGAAGCGCGTGGAGACAACCCACAAGGTTGCCTTCGACTACGACGACGCGGTGGTCGACCTGATCGTCTCGCGTTGCACCGAAACCGAAAGCGGCGGGCGCATGATCGACACCATTCTTACCAACAGCCTGCTGCCGGACATGAGCCGTGAGTTCCTCACGCGCATGCTCGAAGGCAAGGCGATGGCGGGTGTGCGCATCAGCAGCCGGGATAATGAATTGCACTACGACTTCAGCGACGCAGATTGACCTGACGGAACACAATCAAAATGTGGGAGGGGGCTTGCCCCCGATAGCAGTGTGTCAGTTGATGCATTCGGTGACTGATTCACCGCCATCGGGGGCAAGCCCCCTCCCACACTTGAACCGGTTCCTTCAGTTACTTAGTCATTTACGGGACAACCGATGCTTTTTAACCAAGCCTCACGCCTGGCCAAGATCACCAGCCCCCTGGGGGCGGATGTGCTGCTGCTCAATGAAATGGGCGGCGGCGAAGAGCTGGGGCGGCTGTTCAACTATGAGCTGCAACTGACGTCCCTGGACGCCAACATCGACCTCAACCAGTTGCTCGGCAAACCCATGAGCGTGGGCCTGCAACTGGCGGACGGCGGTGAGCGGCACTTCCACGGTATCGTCGCGCGCTGCAGCCAGAACATCGACCAGGGCCAGTTCGCCAGTTACCAGGTGACGTTGCGCCCGTGGCTGTGGCTGCTCAGCCGGACCTCGGACTGCCGGATTTTCCAGAACCTGAGCATCCCGCAGATCATCAAGCAGGTGTTCCGCGACCTGGGGTTTTCCGACTTCGAAGACGCCCTGAGCCGGCCGTACCGCGAGTGGGAATACTGCGTGCAGTACCGCGAGACCAGTTTCGACTTCGTCAGCCGCTTGATGGAACAGGAAGGCATCTACTACTTCTTCCGCCATGAACAGGACCGCCATGTGCTGGTGCTGGCTGACGCCTACGGTGCCCACACCACCGTGCCGGGCTACGCATCCATCCCGTATTACCCCAAGGACGAGCAGCAGCGCGAACGCGACCACATGCACAACTGGCACCTGGCGCAAGAGGTGCAGCCCGGCTCGCTGGAGCTCAACGACTACGACTTCCAGCGCCCCAGCGCCAGCATCGACGTGCGCTCGGCCATGCCGCGCCCGCACACCGCCGGCGACTACCCGCTGTACGACTACCCCGGCACCTACGTGCAAAGCGCCGACGGCGAACACTATGCGCGCACCCGCATCGAAGCCCTGCAAACCCTGCACGAGCAGATCGAGTTCAGCGGCAATGCGCGTGGCCTGGGTTCGGGGCATTTGTTCAGCCTCACCGGCTTCAGCCGCCAGGACCAGAACCGCGAATACCTGATCGTCGGCATTCGCTATTACATCGTCCAGGAAAGCCTGGAAAGCGGCGGCGGTTCGGGCGGCGCGCAGTTCGAAAGCAGCCTGACCTGCATCGACGCCCAGCAGAGCTTCCGCCCGTTGGCCAGCACCCACCGCCCTATCGTCAAAGGCCCGCAGACCGCGCTGGTAGTCGGGCCCAAGGGCGAGGAAATCTGGACCGACCAGTACGGCCGCGTGAAGGTGCACTTCTACTGGGACCGCCACGACCAATCCAACGAGAACAGCTCCTGCTGGATTCGTGTGTCGCAATCCTGGGCCGGCAAGAACTGGGGCTCGATGCAGATTCCCCGGATCGGCCAGGAAGTGATTGTAAGCTTTCTGGAAGGTGATCCCGACCGGCCGATCATCACCGGGCGGGTGTACAACGCCGAGCAGACCGTGCCGTACGATTTGCCGGAGAACGCTACCCAGAGCGGCATGAAGAGTCGATCCAGCAAAGGCGGCACGCCGGCCAACTTCAATGAAATCCGCATGGAGGACAAGAAGGGGTTGGAGCAGTTGTATATCCATGCTGAGCGGAATCAAGACATTGTGGTGGAAGTGGATGAGAGCCACTCCGTCGGGCATGACCGCAATAAGAGCATTGGGCACAACGAGACGGTGACGATTGGGAATAATCGCGTGCGGGTCGTGCGCAACAACGACACCGTTCTGGTGGGTGGGGCCAAGTCTGACAGCGCCGCCACAAACTACACCATAGAGGCAGGAGACAGCATTCGCCTAGTGTGCGGTGACAGCGTGTTCGAGCTCAAGGCTGGCGGAGACATTAACCTGACCTGCACCTCGTTCAATCTGTTCTCCTCCGGCAGCAGCAAGATACAGACGAAAGGCAAACTGGATATCAACCTGGGCAGTGACAAGGGCACGTCGCCCGGCGCTCAGGGCGTGCAAGACACAATCAAGTCCGCCGTCGAGTCAAAATTCCCTGGCAAGCCCGGCGCTGGTCAATAACGAGATTTTTCTGCCATGAATTACTTGATTAACGAAGCTCAATTCACCCTTCCCGATGCTGAGGTGCAGGACACCTCGATCAATATTCTCAAGTTCGCCAAGCTGGGCACCACGCTGGTGGTCAGCCGTAGCCCGCTGGCGGATGGCGAGACCCTGCACAGCAACTTCGAGGGCCAGTTGAAGAAACTCGAACAGCAAGTTAAAGACCTTCGTTATTCGCCGGCGCAAGCCATCAAGGTGGGGCCGGCGCAGGATATCGACGCCTTTGAGGTGCAGAATAAATTCAACAAAGGCAGCGACAACATTTACCAATATCAGCTAGCGATGCAGATACCCGGCACACGCCATTTGATTGCCCTGAGTTACGTCAAGACGCAGCCCCTGGGAGCTGCCGAGGCAGCTCACTGGGCAACGCTCAAAAGCACACTCAACTTCTTCGCCAAGCCCTGAGTCGAGTCTGAGCAATGAGTGAGGATCTTTGGGCCGCCCGTGAAGGCGACGCGCTGCTGCACACCTCGGTGATGGCCGATATTCTCGGCGGTGTACTTGAAGTGGCAGCCTATGCGGCGATCACCTACGTGGGCTGCCTGGCTGCCGCTGCTGCGGTTGCGCTGGTGACCGGCGCAACCATTGCCACCGGCGGTGTTGCCCTAGTCTTGGTAGTCGGCGCGGTCGTAGGGATCACCGCAGGACTCACAGGTGCTGATCTGAAAATATCCAGTTGGTGCGAGTCGGCCGCCAACTGGGTGTTCCCACCGGTAATCGACGCCTTTATCACCAGCGGCTCGGACAACGTCTTCATCAACGGGAAAAAGGCTGCCCGCGCCGCCGGAAAGATGTTGGCCGTGCCAGTGATGCCCAGCGAACCGCCGGCGCCCAGCTTCCTGGATATGGCAGGAGAGTTTTTCTCTCAACTGTGGCGACCCACCGTCGCCTCGCCCGCTGCCGGCACAGTGCCCTGCTTACTGGATACCGTAGCGTGTAACAAGCATCCCCCCATGCCCCTGCAATTCATTGCGGAGGGTTCCAGCTCGGTATTCATCAACGGCCAACCGGCGGCGCGTAGCGGCGATCGAAGTACCTGCGATGCAAAAATCGGAACTGCAGAGGGGTTGATATCGCCGGATGTACGCATCGGGGGCGAGACCGTCGTGGTGCAGGAGATTCGTAGCGGGAAAACGCCGGGCGTGGGCTTGGCGATTACTGCTCTGTTGATGCTACGTGGCAATGTGAGATGCTTTTGGAGCAAACTACCCTGCCTGTTCGGCAGTGTGCTGGTAGGGGCAGCAGTCTCCTATGGCACCAGTAAGATAACCTCCGCCCTCAAGAGCGCAATCAATGGCTCACCGAATCCGGTACACAGCCCTACCGGCGCCAAAATCCTCGGCGATAGCGAAGAACTGGATTTCGTCCTGCCGGGCCTGCTCCCCATTGATTGGCAGCGCTTCTACAGCAGCCTCGACACCCGCCAGGACGGCCTTTTCGGTGCAGGCTGGAGCGTCGCCTACGAAGTGTCGGTCGAGATAGATTTGGACGAAAACCTGTTCTACATCGATGAACAGGGGCGCCGATTGCAGCTTGGGTTTATTCCCTTGTCCAGTGCAGCTTTCAGTCCTGGAGAAGGCCTTGCGGTCAGGCGCAGCCATGATGGAGCAATACTGATCGAAAGTATCGACGGTCTGTATCGCCTGTTCGAACCCGACCCGCTGGTCAACTCGCGGATGCGCTTATGCCTGTTGGGTGATCGCAATGAGGGGCGGATCTTCCTCGATTACGATAGCCAGGGGCGGCTCCACCGCCTGCGCGACACCCAT
The DNA here is from genome assembly GCF_001645105.1 of Pseudomonas marginalis. Lineage (GTDB taxonomy): Bacteria > Pseudomonadota > Gammaproteobacteria > Pseudomonadales > Pseudomonadaceae > Aquipseudomonas > Aquipseudomonas petroselini. The sequence goes on along the minus strand of NZ_LKEG01000034.1, from coordinate 249,393 downwards.
GATTTGATGCACGTCGATCTCAACTACGCTGCGGCGCATCCGCGACGAGTGAGCCATATCGAACGGCGTTACCTACGCCAGGAGCATTTCGATGCGCGCAGTGACGTACTCTGTAGTTATCGCTATGACAGCAATGGCGATCTGGCCGAGGTACTAGACGCACAAGGTATTACCCTTCGGCGCTTCGCCTACGACAGCGGCAGGCGCATGATAGAACACCAATTGCCGAGTGGTTTGCGCTGTTTTTACCAATGGGCTGAAGCAACCGGACCCGACGGTCCGCAATGGCGCGTCAGGCGACACTGGACTGATGCAGGCGATGAATACACCTTTGACTACGACTTGGAAGCTGGCATTACGCGCGTGACCGACGGGCTGATGCGGGTCAGCACACGCCATTGGAACCCGCAGTATCAGATCACTTGCTACGTCGATAACGTGGGCCAGTCGTGGCAGTTCGAATGGAACGAAGATCGCCAACTGCTCGGTACGGTCGATCCGCAAGATGGCCAATGGCGATTCAGTTACGACGAATCTGGAAACTTGAGTGCCGTGACCGACCCATTGACCAGGACGCGCGGTACACAGTGGCTGGCGCATTGGGCGTTACCGCAGGTGGAAACTGACCCGGCCGGCAACAGTTGGCATTGCCGCTACGATCAGCGCGGCAATTGCATTGAAGAAATCGACCCCTCGGGAAACCGTACACGCTACGTCTATGACGGTTTCGGGCAACCGGTGCGTATCATCGATGCCTCGGAAAAAACCAGGACACTGCATTGGAACGAGTGGGGCCAACTGGTCGAAGAGGTGGATTGTTCCGGTTATCCGACTCGCTTTCAGTACGACGCATTTGGCAATCTGGTGGTGCAAACCAATGCTGAAGGTAATTCGGTACGCTACCGCTACGACCACCAGGGGCTGCTCCTGGAATGCCACCTCCCGGATGGCCGCGTGGAACAGTTCCAGCGCAGCGCAAGTGGTTATCTGACAGCTCATGTTGATCCCGCCGGAAGCACTACGCGCTATGCCTATGATGTACGGGGCCTGGTCAAACAACGCTGGGATGCGCATGGTCGCACGGTCATGTTCGATCATGATGCCTACGGGCGACTGCGCAAGCTGAACAACGAAAACGGTGAAAGCTATCGCTTTGAGTGGGACGCAGCCGACCGCATGGTGCAGCAACAAGACCTGGATCAAAACCGGCGCTGCTACACCTATGATTCGCTGGACGACGTTGTCGCCGTGGACTATCTACCAGGCACCGAAGGCGAACCGGTAGCGCCGCTGTCACACCGGTTCAAGCGGGATGCTGTTGGACGCCTGGTCAGCAAAGTCACAGCGGACGGTACCACCGTTTATGAGCATGACCTGAACGATCAACTGATAGGCGTTACCTTTACTAACCTTGATGGTCACCTACAGGCGCTCGGCTTCAGCTATGACCCGCTGGGGCAGTTGATTGAGGAACAAAGCTCGGCAGGCTCTGTACAGCATCGTTACGACGAGTTGGGAAACCTGATCCAAACCGGTCTGCCAGATGGTCGGTGGTTGAACAGGCTGTACTATGGCAGCGGCCATCTGCATCAGCTGAATCTCGACGGTCAAGTCATCAGCGACTTCGAGCGGGATCGCTTGCATCGCGAAGTGCAGCGCACTCAGGGTCACCTCAAGACGAGCACCGTGTACGACCGAAGCGGCAGGCTGCGCTCACGTCAACGCCGGACTAGTGACCAGCCCTGGCAGTTACCTCCAATGGTCGAGACCGTCTATAGCTACGACCCCAGCGATAACTTGATCGGGCGCCAGCGTATTGATCGACAACACAATCGGCATGAGTATCTGGGATACGATAGCACCGATCGTATCCTTGTAAGCCAGCAGGTTGGGAGGAACGAAACCTATGCCTATGACGCCGCAGCCAATCTGCTGGACAGTCCAGATCAAGGTGGTCTCGTACGGCATAATCGGCTCATCACCTATCAGGACAAACGTTATACATACGATGCTTTAGGTCGGGTGATCGAAAAACGCAGCGCCGTTCGTGGCTTGCAGCGTTTTGCCTACGATGCTGAAAATCGGCTGGTTGAAGTACGCAATGAGAGCGGCAGCGTGGTCAGGATGACCTATGACCCCCTTGGGCGACGCATCAAAAAAACCGAGCATGATTCCAATGGCTACCCATTGAGCCAGTCAGATTTCACTTGGGATGGTTTACGCCTGTTACAAGAGCACAAACACAGCCAGACCAGCCTTTATGTGTATGAAGGGGAAGGCTACGAACCTCTGGCTCGGATCGACGGCACAGGGCCACTGCAAAAAACCCGCTACTACCACAACGATCTTAATGGGCTTCCGGAGCAACTGACCGAGGCCGATGGGCAAAGTACTTGGCGCGCGACCTATCAGGTGTGGGGCAGTACATTGGAGGAGGTCCGGGAGCCACATTACATTGAAGAGCAGAACCTACGATTCCAAGGCCAGTACCTGGACCGGGAGACGGGACTGCATTTCAATACATTCCGGTTTTATGATCCCGATGTGGGGCGTTTTACAACACCGGACCCCGTCGGGTTGGCAGGAGGTTTCAACCTTTATCACTATGCCCCTAATCCTTCGGGATGGATTGATCCCTTGGGATGGGCACCCTGCGGCTCAACCACTGCCAAGCTTCAGGCACACGCCAACGCCGCCAGGAAGGCTGTTTACAGTAACCCTCAAAGGTCGTTGACCCTGAAACAAAGAGCAGCAGTGAAACGAGCCTATGACAGAGGTGATCTCGGACAAGCACGTTCTCGCTATCGTCGGTATGTCGGGCAAAGAATCGATGCAGATTTCAAGACCAGAGTGAAAAATGACCCGTCACTGGGGCACTTGGAAGTATCGAAATCAGGGCAACGTCTGCCCGATGTGTATGAAACTAAAACTAATACCTGGTGGGACCTTACGACGAAAGCTGATTGGAAAAGGGGCACGCATCAGCGGCGCTATGGGGACTGGGGCAATGGTTATGAGGGGATATTGTGGTGACTGAAAAAATGCAATCAACCGTGCTGTCCGATATGCAGCGGAACGGACTCGTGCTACCTAAAAAAATGCGTTTTGAAAAAGAGCGTATCAGCGACTGCAAACTAAAAGAGGCGAAACTCTCCGATCCGATTTTTGATCAATGCGTATTGGAAAATTGCACCTTTGAGAAAAGTGACTTTTCTGGTTCAAGATTCTTCAATAAAACACTCTTAACCAATTGTTCCTTCAAGACTGTCGACTTTCAAGCATCAGGTTTCAGTAACACGAAATTCCAGGACTGTACGTTTATAAAGTGCGACTTTCGAGAAGCCTCCTTGAAAGATTGCGAACTCAGCAACTGCACATTTACCCAGTGTAAAATCATTGACAACTCGTTTAATGCCAAAAACATAGCCAACCTAAAATTTGCTGGAAAACTCCAAGAAGTAAATTTCGTATCCGATCAACCCAACACACCTCTTCTTGCAGATTTTGAACTGTGTAAATTGGATTATGTAACATTTCAAAACTGTGATCTTGAAAAGATTGTTCCCCCCAAGGATACCCAGCACATTTTTTTCAAAGATGTGTCCGCTCGCGCACGAAAAGCGCTCGTATTGATAAGCTCTGAGCCAGACAATCAGATCAATAAACTATTGAAGCGACGCCTACAAAAACTTACAACGCAACGAGGTGCCATCTTAAATATCAAAAATCTTGAAGATTACGAAGGGCCAGATTTTACCAAGCAATTCATTACCCTTCTTCAGGATGCTTAGGAAAGGTGGGGGAAAAGGGGACGGATTGGGAAAAGGGGACGGATTTATTTAATCAAGGCGACATCCTTACAGTTAAATAAATCCGTCCCCTTTATCGTCGCCGCGTCCACAAGAAATTTGACATCGAAGGTAGCTTCGAAAAAAACGGCCAGGAAAACGCTAAATGGCCACAAACCCTGCCTCGCTCCGCTGAAATGGACTCCTTCTACGACCTTTGCGAGCCGCTCGATGTGGAAGTCGAAACAGGCTTGACCCCATCCGCTTCTTCAACTTGGACGCACTGGAGAATGGTCAGGTCGGCTATAAGTGGGCAGGCGAATCCAACAAGACTGAGTTGAATGAGAACTGGCCTGCGCAACACCTGGTTTTCATGGATGACATCGGCGGCGGCAAACCGGTTATCGCTGTGACCGATATGCCCGGCACACCGGTATTGGCGAGCTACGATGCCGCAGCGCCGTTCAAGATTGCCGACTCTCTCGCGGATTTCCTGCTGGCCTTCGCCAAGACTGTGGAGATCGTCCATGGAAAATTCGACATTTTTGATATCTACAACGACGACGATGAGCTTTCCAGCAAGTTCGTGAAGCTACTCAACAAGGAAGTCAGCCCGTTGTTGGGCGCGGAAAATTACGAACGCTTTTTTGACTATTTCTACGGCTGAGACCCAAGCCCGTGGTCAGCTCCAACAAAAATGGGCACCCGATCTAATCGGCGTGCCCATTTTTCCTATCACCCCGCCCCCTTCGAGACGGTAACGCCATTACGCGTTAACAGTGTCTTTCAGCGATTTGCCTGGCTTGAACGCAACAGTGTTGCTGGCCTTGATTTTCACCGGCTCGCCGGTTTGCGGGTTTTTGCCAGTGCGGGCGCCGCGGTGGCGTTGCAGGAAGGTGCCGAAGCCGACCAGGGTGACGCTGTCCTTGCGGTGCAGGGCGCCGGTGATTTCTTCGAGAACGGCGTTGAGGACGCGGTTGGCCTGTTCTTTGGTGAGATCCGCTTTTTCAGCGATGGCGGCTGCGAGTTCTGGTTTACGCATAAGTGAAGCCTCTTTGACGGTTTTTTGTTGTTATGTCCGTGCTGCTCTCTTCTGGAGCAGCGCCCAAAGCGCCGCAGGCTCTACTCTGCGGCAGACGGGAGTGAGGATGGCATGCCCTCGCACGCTCCGCCAGTCTCGCGGCGACCTTTCTAAGGGGAAAAACGTGCTTATTCCGACAGAACGACCGGTATTTACGCCAGCAATGGCGGAAGTTCTTTATTGAGGGCCAGTTTTTCCATCACCGCAGTGCCGGTCAGTGCATACCCCAGCAGGCGGCCACTGGCGTCGCGGCACAGGGCCTTGATGTCGGCGCCCTCGCCTTCCACGCTCCACACGCCTTCGGTGCCGCGTGGCGGTGGCGAGACCACCAACGGGCAGACCGGCGTCTTGACGGTCACCGGCATCGGCCCGTAGCTGACCGCCGTAGCGTTGCCGGCCAGGGTCTGGGCCAGGGCGCGGGCGCAGCTCATCAGTGGCATCACGTACAGCAGGTTCAAGCCGTCGACCTCGGCGCAGTCGCCCAGGGCGTAGATGTTGGCGTGGGAGGTCTTGAGGTGGCGGTCCACCATGATCCCCCGGTTGGTCTGCAGGCCTGCAGCAGCGGCCAGGTCGACACGTGGGCGCAGGCCGATGGCGGAGACCACCAGGTCGCAGGCGATCACTTCACCGTCCGACAGATGCGCTTCCAGGCCATCATCGGTGCGCTGNGGTGGAAGCGCGCGCCGAGGCCTTCCAGACCGGCCTGTACTGCAGCGGCGGCCGCCGGGTGCAGCAGGGTCGGCATGACCTGCTCGCACGGCGCCACCAGGTCGATTTCATAACCGCCAAGGATCAGGTCGTTGGCGAACTCGCAGCCGATCAGGCCGGCACCGAGCAGCAGCACGCGGCGCTTACCGGCAGCGGCGGCACGAAAGCGGGCGTAGTCTTCGAGGTCGTTGATCGGGAAAATCAGTTCAGCCGCATCGCCTTCAACCGGTACCCGCACGGTTTCTGCGCCCCAGGCCAGGATCAGGTCACGGTAAACCACCGCCTCCTCGCCGATCCACAGGCGCTTATGGCCGGGGTCGATGCCGCTGACGCGGGTGTGGGTACGCACTTCGGCCTTGAGTTGCTCGGCCATGGCGCCGGGTTCAGCCATGCTCAGGCCATCGGCTTCCTTGTTCTTGCCAAAGCCGGTGGAGAGCATGGGCTTGGAGTAGGAGCGCCCGTCATCCGCGGTGATCAGCAGCAATGGGGTCTCGCTGTCGAGCTTGCGAAACTCCCGGGCCACGTTGTAACCGGCCAATCCTGTGCCGATGATCACGACAGGTGCGTTCATTCCTTTCTCCTTGTAGTACTTATCTGAAAACCGAAAATTAGCCGATTTCGATCATTTCGAAATCCATTTTGCCCACGCCGCAGTCCGGGCACAGCCAGTCTTCCGGGACGTCCTCCCAACGAGTACCAGGCAGAATTCCGTCATCCGGCCAGCCGTCTTTTTCGTCATAGATCAGGCCACAGACTACACATTGCCACTTCTTCATTACTTGCTTCCTCAGGGTCCAGGCATCTTGGCCGACGGTCGATAGACCCGCGTTGCCGTACGGCTCAGGGCGTTTTGTACTGATCGGGGCCGGCAGATGCAAGCACGATCGACGCAAGCAGCCGGTTCAGTCCGGCAAACACCCAGGACGCCATGGTAAGCTCGCCGCCTCTTTTGCTGCCAATACTGACTCACCGTGCCGCACTCAATCGTCCCTACCGATGCTTGCCAATGGCTGATCCAGAGCCTTCTGACCCCTGCGCCCGCGCCTTTGACCCTCAATTGGCTGTTCAACGAAGACTCGCTGACGCGGCGGCTGACGTGGCTGTCCAATGACGGTTTCAGCGTGACGCCACTGTTCGAAGGCTGGCAGCCGCTGCGCGATGACGAATGTGCTGCCCTGGCGCTGGCGCCGTCCAGCATCGGTTGGGTGCGCGAGGTGTATTTGCGCGGCAATGGCCAACCGTGGGTGTTCGCGCGCAGTGTCGCGGCGCGCAGCGCCTTGCAGGGCGACGGCTTGCATATGGATGAACTGGGCAGCCGCTCGCTGGGCGAGTTGCTGTTCTGCGACCAAGCCTTCACGCGCCAGGCCATCGAGGTGTGTCATTACCCACGGCACTGGTTGCCCACGGCCGATCAGGTCGACGGGCTGTGGGGGCGCCGCTCACGCTTCGATCGCGGGCCGCTGAGCGTGCTGGTCGCGGAGATCTTTTTGCCCAGCTTCTGGCACGCACTGCACGCTCATCCGGAGAACTGCTGATGTACCAACGTCTGCTCAAATCCCTTAACCACCTGAACCCCAGGGCCTGGGATTTCGTTCAGTTGACCCGCATGGACAAGCCCATCGGCATCTATCTGCTGCTGTGGCCGACGCTGTGGGCGCTGTGGATCGCGGGCAAGGGGTCGCCCTCTTTAATCAATATCGTGATTTTTGTGTTGGGCGTGGTGCTGACCCGGGCCGGCGGCTGCGTGATCAATGACTGGGCCGACCGTAAGGTCGACGGCCACGTAAAACGCACCGAACAGCGCCCGCTGGTGAGCGGCAAGATCAGTTCGAAAGAGGCGCTGGTGTTTTTCGCAGTGCTGATGGGCATCAGCTTCCTGCTGGTGCTGTTGACCAACGCCACCACCATCCTGTTGTCCCTGGGTGGTTTGGCGTTGGCGGCGAGTTACCCGTTCATGAAGCGCTACACCTATTACCCGCAGGTGGTGTTGGGGGCGGCATTCTCGTGGGGCATGCCGATGGCGTTCACCGCCGAGACCGGTGATTTGCCCGCGACCGCATGGCTGCTATACATCGCCAACCTGCTGTGGACGGTGGGCTACGACACCTATTACGCCATGACCGACCGCGATGACGACTTGAAGATCGGCGTGAAGTCCACGGCCATTCTGTTTGGCGATGCCGATCGCGTGATCATTCTTACTCTGCAAGGCCTGTCGCTGGTGTGCCTGCTATTGGCGGGGGCGCGATTTGAGCTGGGCGGGTGGTTCCACCTGGGGTTGCTGGCGGCGGCGGGCTGTTTTGCCTGGGAATTCTGGTACACCCGGGACAAGGATCGGATGAAGTGCTTCAAGGCGTTTTTGCACAACCACTGGGCCGGGTTGGCGATATTTGTCGGGATTGTGGCGGATTACGCATTTCGCTAGGTGCTGTTATTTGGGGTGACTGGGCTGACGCCATCGGGGTGTAGCCCCCTCCCACATTTGGAATGCATTCAAATGTGGGAGCGGGCTTGCTGGCGAAGGTCTCAGCGGCGCCGCAGGCTCAAGGCTTGATCACATGCCAAGCGCCACCCTTGCCATCACCGGTCTTGTCACCGGCCTTTTTATCATCCTTGTAGGTGTAGACCGGCTTGCCGCCATAGGCCCACTGGCTGGTCTGGTCGTCGCGGGTGATAACCGTCCATTTGCCCATCGACTTGTCAGTGGACTCCGCCTTCAACGGCGGCCAGTTGGTCGCGCACTGGTCCTTGCACACTGACTTGCCGTCGGCATCCTTATCGAAGGTATAAAGGGTCATGCCCTTGTGGTCGACCAGCATCCCGCCTTGAGTCATCGCCGGCTCTGCCGCGAACGCCAGGGTCGGCAGCGTCAACGCCGCCGTTACCAGCAGGGCTTTCCAGGAAATTGTGCTGTACGTCATCGGAACCTTCCTTTTGTGGTTGTCAGGATTCGGACCCAAAGCGTAGCCCAGAGAGGCGCAAATTGCCCGAGCGACTAAATTACTGTCACACGACTGCAATAATTCCGTTATCTAATGCGGCGCAAGACAGTTAAATGACAAGAGGATTTTTGAGCATGGTTGGCAGGAGCATTCTGATTGTTGACGACGAAGCGCCCATCCGCGAGATGATCGCCGTTGCGTTGGAAATGGCCGGCTATGACTGCCTGGAGGCGGAGAACTCCCAGCAGGCCCATGCCATTATCGTCGACCGCAAGCCGGACCTGATCCTGCTGGACTGGATGCTGCCCGGCACCTCCGGCATCGAGCTGGCCCGCCGTCTCAAGCGGGACGAGCTGACCGGGGACATCCCGATCATCATGCTCACCGCCAAGGGCGAAGAGGACAACAAGATCCAGGGCCTGGAAGTCGGCGCGGATGACTACATCACCAAGCCGTTTTCCCCACGGGAGCTGGTTGCGCGTCTGAAGGCCGTACTGCGCCGTGCCGGGCCGACCGATGGCGAAGCCCCCATCGAAGTCGGCGGCCTGCTGCTGGACCCGATCAGCCACCGCGTGACCATCGACGGCAAGCCGGCCGAGATGGGCCCGACCGAATACCGCCTGCTGCAGTTCTTCATGACCCACCAGGAGCGCGCCTATACCCGCGGCCAATTGCTGGACCAGGTGTGGGGCGGCAACGTGTATGTGGAAGAGCGCACCGTCGACGTGCATATCCGCCGTCTGCGCAAAGCCTTGGGCGATGCCTACGAGAATCTGGTACAAACCGTGCGCGGCACTGGCTACCGCTTCTCCACCAAAGGCTGAGAGCCTGACTTAACCGCTGACAAGGACGCATGTTCAAGTGAATCAAAACTGGCATGGCACCCTGATCCGCCACATGCTTTTGCTGATCACCGGCTGCTTGTTGGTCGGCTTGGTCAGTGGTTACTACGGCTGGAGCCTGGCCGTCGGTATCGCCGTGTACCTGGGCTGGACCCTCAAGCAATTGCTGCGCCTGCATGAATGGCTGCGCCAGCACAAACCCGACGAAGCACCTCCCGACGGCTACGGCCTGTGGGGCGAGGTGTTCGACAGCATCTACCACCTGCAACGCCGCGACCAACGGGTGCGCGGGCGCCTGCAAGCGGTGATCGACCGGGTGCAGGAGTCGACCGCCGCGCTCAAGGACGCGGTGATCATGCTCGACAGCGACGGCAACCTGGAATGGTGGAACCGCGCCGCCGAGACCCTGCTGGGCCTCAAGACGCCCCAGGACAGCGGCCAGCCGGTGACCAACCTGGTGCGCCACCCACGCTTCAAGGAGTACTTCGAACAGGAGAACTACGAAGAGGCCCTGGAAATCCCCTCGCCCACCAATGACCGCGTACGCATCCAGCTGTACCTGACGCGCTACGGCAACAATGAGCACCTGATGCTGGTACGCGACGTCACCCGCATTCACCAGCTGGAACAGATGCGCAAGGACTTCGTCGCCAACGTTTCCCACGAACTGCGTACGCCCTTGACGGTGATCTGCGGTTACCTGGAGACGCTGCTGGACAACGTCGACGAGATCAACCCGCGCTGGAGCCGCGCCCTGCAGCAAATGCAGCAGCAAGGCTCACGCATGCAGACACTGCTCAACGACCTGCTGTTGCTGGCCAAGCTGGAGGCCACCGACTACCCGTCGGATAACCACCCGGTGGCGGTGCAGAGCCTGTTGCAGACCATCAAGAACGACGCCCAGGCCCTCTCCGGCCAACGTGGGCAGCAGATCACCCTGGAAGCCGACCCGACCGTCCTGCTCAAAGGCAGCGAAGGTGAGTTGCGCAGCGCGTTTTCCAACCTGGTGTTCAACGCGGTCAAGTACACCCAGGACAAAGGCAATATCCGCATCCGCTGGTGGGCCGATGAACAGGGCGCACACTTGAGCGTGCAAGACTCCGGCATCGGCATCGACGCCAAGCACCTGCCGCGCCTGACCGAGCGGTTCTACCGCGTCGACTCCAGCCGCAACTCCAACACCGGCGGCACCGGGCTTGGCCTGGCGATCGTCAAGCATGTGCTGCTGCGCCACCGTGCACGCCTGGAAATCAGCAGTGTGCTGGGGCATGGCAGTACGTTCACCTGCCATTTTCCTCCGACTCAGGTGAGCCGTTCGCGGGCAATCGGCATAGACGAATAACCCATAAACAACTCAGCATTAAATGTGGGAGGGGGCTTGCTCCCGATAGCGGTGTATCTGTTGATTGATCTATTACTGACCCACCGCTATCGGGAGCAAGCCCCCTCCCACAGTTGGATCTGCATGGTTTTGGAAAGCGCATTCCAGGCCCCACCCGGCAGCGGGCACTAGGCAAGCGCCCCGTCAGCCGCTACATTGGCCGACTTGCGCCTGTCTTTCAGGCCCTTTCGTCACCTCTTATTGAACACACGGAACCTGCAAAACCCCATCATGGACCCTTCCCCTGGCATCACCCTCGCTACACTCTTCGCCGACTTCGGCATGATTCTTTTTGCACTGGTCCTGGTACTGCTCAACGGTTTCTTCGTTGCGGCGGAATTTGCCATGGTCAAACTGCGCTCCACGCGGGTAGAGGCCATCGCCCATACCAACGGCTGGCGCGGGCAGATCCTGCGCACCGTGCACAGCCAGCTCGACGCTTACCTGTCGGCCTGCCAGCTGGGTATCACCCTCGCCTCCCTGGGCCTGGGCTGGGTCGGTGAGCCGGCGTTTGCGCACATCCTCGAGCCGCTGCTGGGCGCCGCGGGTGTCGAGTCGCCGGAAGTGATCAAGGGCGTGTCGTTCTTCGCCGCGTTCTTCGTGATTTCCTACCTGCACATCGTGGTCGGTGAACTGGCGCCCAAGTCCTGGGCCATTCGCAAACCCGAACTGCTGTCGCTGTGGACGGCGGTGCCGCTGTACTTGTTCTACTGGGCCATGTACCCGGCGATCTACCTGCTCAACGCCAGCGCCAACGCCATCCTGCGCATCGCCGGCCAAGGCGAGCCTGGCCCGCACCACGAACACCATTACAGCCGCGAAGAACTCAAGCTGATCCTGCACTCCAGCCGGGGCCAGGACCCGAGCGACCAAGGCATGCGGGTACTCGCCTCCGCCGTGGAAATGGGCGAGCTGGAAGTGGTGGACTGGGCCAACTCCCGGGAAGACCTGGTCACCCTGGATTTCAACGCCCCGCTCAAGGAAATCCTCGCGCTGTTCCGTCGCCACAAATTCAGCCGTTACCCGGTGTATGACGCAGTACGCAACGAGTTCGTGGGCCTTTTGCACATCAAGGACCTGCTGCTGGAACTGGCGGCCCTGGACCATATTCCTGAGTCGTTCAACTTGGCCGAGCTGACTCGCCCGCTTGAGCGTGTGTCGCGGCACATGCCGTTGTCGCAATTGCTGGAGCAGTTCCGCAAAGGCGGCGCGCATTTCGCCCTGGTGGAAGAAGCCGACGGCAAGATCATCGGCTACCTCACCATGGAAGACGTGTTGGAAGTCCTGGTGGGCGATATCCAGGACGAACACCGCAAGGCCGAGCGCGGCATCCTGGCCTACCAGCCGGGCAAGCTGCTGGTGCGTGGCGACACCCCGCTGTTCAAGGTCGAACGCCTGCTGGGAGTGGACCTGGACCACATCGAGGCCGAAACCCTGGCCGGCCTGATCTACGACACCCTCAAGCGCGTGCCGGAAGAGGAAGAGGTGCTGGAGGTTGAAGGTTTGCGGATCATCATCAAAAAGATGAAAGGGCCGAAGATCGTATTGGCCAAGGTCCTGCTGCTGGATTGACCGTCAATTGCCCAATGCAAAATTGGGCAATGCACCGACGGGTTGGTTGAACTCGTACGGGATCGACACCAATCCCGCCTCAGTGGCGCGCTGCACCACAAAATGCAGATGCGGCCCGCTGCTGTTGCCGGTATTGCCCGACAACGCCAGCGGGCTTCCTACCGCGACACGCTGTCCAACCCTGACACTGACCGAGCCTTGCTTGAGGTGCAGGTACACGCCCTCGGTACCGTCATCGTGACGCACCCGCACAAAATTCCCTGACGCATCGTTGCCCCGCCCGGCTTGCTCGTTTTCGGTTTTCACCACCATGCCGCTGCGTGCGGCGATGATCGGCGTGCCTTCGGGCATGGCGATGTCCATGGCGTAGCGGCTTTTGGCGTCGGTATGGCTGAAGGTGCCGTTGGGGCCCTGTGTCATGCGGAACGGGCCGCCGCGCCACGGCAAGGGGTAGCGGTAGGCCTGGGGTACGTAACGGGATTTCGGCCTATCGAGTATGGGCCGTTCGACCTTGCGCTCCTGGATCACGAACGCCTGGGCGCCAGGGGTTTGCCGGTCGCTGAAAAACACCACGCCATTGGCATCGGTGGATTTGTAGAGGGTCATGGCCTGGGTCGAAGTGGCGACCGTTGCCAGCCCGCAACACAGCAATAAGCGCATGAGCATGGCGTAAACCTGCCGATATGACCGGACGGGAGATTAGCAAGCAATCGTTACAGTCTGTCGTGAGCGGGCTTGCCCCGCGCGGGGCAAGCCCGCTCACGACAAATCAGGCACCCGGCACAAAATGCTTCTGCGCCGTACCCCGCGCGATCAGGCGGGAGATGTAATCGAGCTTCTGCGCATCCTGGTCGATAAACCGGAAGGTCAGTTGCAGCCAATCGCTGTCAGGCTTGGGTTCGAAGGCAACGATGGCGTGCAGGTAGCCGTTGAGACGGGCCACTTCGGCGTTGTCGCCTTGTTCCAGGTCGAGCACGGCGCTTTCCAGTACCTGAGGCAGGACTTCGCCGCGACGCACCACCAGCAGCGCTTCCTTGATGCTCAGCGCCTTGATCACGCATTGCTGGGTACCGCTGGACAGGCGCAATTGGCCCTGGCCACGCCCTCCTGCCGGCGCAGCCGTCGTCGCCGCTTGCACCGGCGGGCTGTTGAGCAAGCCTTTGTTGAGCGCAGGCGCGGCTGCCGCAACCGGCGCTGCTCGTGCCACTTCGGGCTTGCCGCCGGTCAGGGCGCTGAGGGAATCGTTGCCAAAGGCCGAATTCATTTTGGTCGGTGCACTGGCGACCAGGGCGTCGAGGCGGCCGATCTTGTGCAGGGCCTGCTTGACCTTGTTCAGCAACTGCTCGTTGGTGAACGGTTTGCTGACGTAGCCGGAAACCCCGGCCTGGATGGCCTGGACCACGTTTTCCTTGTCGCCACGGCTGGTCACCATCACGAACGGCATGGCTTTGAGGTGAGGTTGCTCGCGGCACCAGGTCAACAGCTCAAGCCCGGACATCTCCGGCATTTCCCAGTCGCACAGCACCAGGTCGAAGGTCTCGCGCATCAGGATGGCCTGGGCCTTTTTGCCGTTCACCGCGTCTTCAAGCTTGATCCCAGGGAAGTAGTTGCGCAGGCACTTCTTCACCAGGTCGCGGATAAACGAGGCGTCATCCACCACCAATACACTGACTTTACTCATCGACCCTTCATCCTATAAAAACTTCGGCACGCAAAACGCCTGACTGATGGCATTTTGCCAAAAACTCTGCAGTCACGTTCGGACTTTCTTTTACCCGACCTGAAAAAGTCAGGCGCCACAAACGAAAACGCCCGGCCAGAGGCCGGGCGTTAATTTCTCGGGCAACTTACTTATCGTCAGATTCGCCCGGAACATTAGGGATTTGATCAACCGAACCTTCAACTTCAGCCTTCATGCGCTTGAGGCCCATGTGCCGTACGTCGGTGCCGCGCACCAGGTAGATCACCAGTTCCGAGATATTACGCGCGTGGTCGCCGATCCGCTCCAGGGAGCGCAGCACCCAGATGATGCTCAAGACCCGCGAGATAGAGCGCGGGTCTTCCATCATGTAGGTCGCCAGCTCACGCAGGGCGGTCTTGTATTCGCGGTCGATGACCTTGTCGTACTGGGCCACCGACAACGCCAGTTCGGCGTCAAAACGCGCGAATGCATCGAGGGCATCGCGCACCATGTTGCGCACCTGATCGCCGATATGGCGCACTTCCACGTAACCGCGCGGCGCTTCGCCTTCTTCGCACAGCTGAATGGCACGGCGGGCGATCTTGGTGGCTTCGTCGCCGATGCGCTCCAGGTCAATCACCGACTTGGAGATGCTGATGATCAACCGCAGGTCAGACGCCGCCGGCTGGCGACGCGCAAGAATGCGCAGGCATTCTTCGTCGATGTTGCGTTCCATCTGGTTGATCTGGTCGTCGATCTCGCGCACTTGCTGGGCCAGGCCCGAGTCGGCCTCGATCAGCGCAGTCACAGCGTCGTTGACTTGCTTCTCCACCAACCCGCCCATCGCCAGGAGGTGGCTGCGCACTTCCTCGAGCTCGGCGTTGAACTGCGCGGAGATGTGGTGGGTAAGGCCTTCTTTGCTAATCATGTTGGCGTCCTTGGAGCGTCCGGTAAGGTGCGGAGAACCGCAGCGTCAGTGCAATCAGAACCACAGCTTCCTAGCCGTAGCGACCGGTGATGTAGTCTTCGGTCTGCTTCTTCGCCGGATTGGTGAACAGGGTATCGGTGTCGCCGAATTCCACCAGCTTGCCCATGTACATGAACGCGGTGTAGTCGGAAACCCGCGCCGCCTGTTGCATGTTGTGGGTCACGATGACGATGGTGAACTTGGACTTGAGCTCGTAGATCAGCTCTTCGACTTTCAGCGTCGAGATCGGGTCGAGGGCCGAGCAGGGCTCGTCGAGCAACAGCACTTCCGGTTCCACCGCGATGGTACGGGCGATCACCAGACGCTGCTGCTGGCCGCCGGACAGGCCGAGCGCCGATTCGTGCAGGCGGTCCTTGACCTCGTCCCACAGGGCCGCGCCCTTGAGGGCCCACTCCACCGCTTCGTCGAGGATGCGTTTTTTGTTGATGCCCTGGATACGCAGGCCATAGACCACGTTTTCGTAGATGGTCTTGGGGAACGGGTTGGGCTTCTGGAACACCATGCCCACCCGGCGACGCAGCTCAGCCACGTCTTCGCCCTTGCGGTAGATGTTGGTGCCGTAGAGGTTGATGGCACCGTCGACGCGGCAACCGTCCACCAGGTCGTTCATGCGGTTAAAGGTGCGCAGCAGCGTGGACTTACCGCAGCCCGACGGGCCGATAAAGGCGGTCACGCGCTGCTTGGGGATGTTCATGCTGACGTCGAACAGCGCCTGCTTTTCACCGTAGTACAGGCTCAGGCACGGCACTTCGATGGCCACGGTTTCCTGGGCCAGGCTCAGGCTCTGCTTGTCGCGACCCAGGGCAGACATGTTGATGCCGTGGGAATGGGTGTCATGTTGCATGGGAGGCTCCCTGTGCTACCAATTTTGTGTGTGGGAGGGGGCAAGCCCCCTCCCACATTGAAAAGCTTTAGCTGTCTAGCGCTTTGTATTTTTCGCGCAGGTGGTTACGGATCCACACCGCCGACAAGTTGAGCGTGGCGATCACCAGCACCAGCAGCAAGGCAGTGGCGTACACCAGCGGCCGTGCGGCTTCGACGTTGGGGCTCTGGAAGCCGACGTCGTAAATATGGAAGCCCAGGTGCATGATCTTCTGGTCCAGGTGCAGGTACGGGTAGTTACCGTCCAGCGGCAGCGACGGCGCCAGTTTCACCACGCCCACCAACATCAGCGGCGCCACTTCACCGGCGGCGCGGGCCACGGCGAGGATCATGCCGGTCATCATCGCCGGGCTGGCCATCGGCAGCACGATTTTCCACAGCGTTTCCGCCTTGGTCGCGCCGAGTGCCAGGGAACCTTCGCGCACGGTGCGGGGAATCCGCGCCAGGCCTTCTTCGGTGGCCACGATCACCACCGGCACCGCCAGCAGCGCCAGGGTCAGCGAGGCCCACAGCAGGCCCGGGGTACCGAAGGTCGGGGCCGGCAGGGCCTCGGCGAAGAACAGGCGGTCAACCGAGCCACCCAATACATACACGAAGAAACCCAGGCCGAACACGCCGTAGACGATGGCCGGTACGCCGGCCAGGTTGTTCACGGCGATACGGATGATGCGTGTCAGGGTGTTCTGCTTGGCGTATTCACGCAGGTAAACCGCTGCCAGCACGCCGAACGGGGTCACGATCATCGCCATGATCAGGGTCATCATCACGGTGCCAAAGATGGCCGGGAAGATCCCGCCTTCGGTGTTGGCTTCGCGTGGGTCGTCGCTGAGGAATTCCCAGACCTTGCTGACGTAGAAACCGATCTTGGTCATCGTGCCCATGGCGTTAGGCTGGTAGGCGTGCACCACTTTGCCGATGCCGATTTCAATTTCCTTGCCGTTGCCATCGCGAGCGGTCAAAGCATCACGGTTGAACTGGGCGTGCAGGTCGGCCAGGCGCGCTTCGATGTCCTGGTAACGGGCATTCAATTCGGCGCGGTCAGCGTCCATGTCGGCCTGGGCGGCGGCGTCGAGCTTGCCTTCCAGTTCCAGTTTGCGGCCATGCAGGCGGATACGCTCCAGGCCGGCGTTGATCGCGCCGATGTCGGATTTTTCCAGGCTCTTGAGCTGGGCGGCCAGCTTGTTCACACGGTCGACGCGGGCCTGCAGTTCCGGCCACGCGGCCTCGCCTTCGGCGATCACCTTGCCGTCCTGCTTCACGTTGACCAGGGTGCCGTAGAAATTGCCCCACTCACGCCGCTCGATGGTCATCAGGTTCGCAGGCGTGGTCTGGTCCTTGAGCCACTCGCCGACGATCCAGGTGAAGTCGTTGCCGTTCAGGTCGCGGTTACCGACCTTGATCAGCTCGCGGGTCATGAACTCCGGGCCTTGGTCCGGCACCGGCAGGCCAGCGCTTTTCAGGCGCTCGCGCGGCACTTCTTCTTTCTGCACTACTTCGCCGATGACGATATGGTTTTCCTGGCCCGGTACGTTGTAGTTGGCCTGGATCAGGTCGGCCGGCCAGAAGTGGCCCAGGCCACGTACCGCAATCACGGCCAGCAAACCAATGGTCATGATGACCGCGATGGACACCGCGCCACCGCTGATCCAGACGCCGGGGGCGCCGCTCTTGAACCATCCATTCAGGGAGTTCTGTTTCACAGACTTCTACCTTTCTTAAAGCGACGAGTATTTCTTGCGCAGACGCTGACGGATCAGCTCGGCGAGGGTGTTCATGATGAAGGTGAATAGCAGCAGCACCAGCGCCGAAAGGAACAGCACGCGGTAGTGGCTGCCACCGACTTCCGATTCCGGCATTTCCACCGCGACGTTCGCCGCCAGCGTGCGCAGGCCCTCGAACAGGTTCATCTCCATCACCGGGGTGTTACCGGTGGCCATCAACACGATCATGGTCTCGCCGACGGCGCGGCCCATGCCGATCATCAGCGCCGAGAAAATCCCCGGGCTGGCGGTGAGGATGACCACGCGGGTCATGGTCTGCCACGGCGTGGCGCCGAGGGCCAGGGAGCCCAGGGTCAGGCCACGCGGCACACTGAACACGGCGTCTTCGGCGATCGAGTAGATGTTCGGGATCACCGCAAAACCCATGGCCAAACCGACCACCAGAGCATTGCGCTGGTCGTAGGTGATGCCGAGGTCGTGGGAGATCCACATGCGCATGTCGCCGCCGAAGAACCAGGTTTCAAGGTACGGGCTCATGTACAGCGAGAGCCAACCCACGAACAGGATCACCGGGATCAGGATCGCGCTTTCCCAGCCATCCGGCACCCGCAAGCGGATCGACTCAGGCAAACGGCTGAACACAAAGCCGGCCACCAGGATGCCAATCGGCAACAGCATCAGCAGGCTGAAAATGCCCGGTAGATGCCCCTCGACATACGGCGCCAGGAACAGCCCGGCGAAGAAGCCGAGGATGACCGTCGGCATCGCTTCCATCAATTCGATCACCGGCTTGACCTTGCGGCGCAGGCTCGGGGCCATGAAGTAGGCGGTGTAAATCGCGGCGGCAACGGCCAGTGGCGCAGCCAGCAGCATGGCGTAGAACGCGGCCTTCAGGGTACCGAAGGTCAGCGGGGCCAGGCTCATCTTGGGTTCGAAGTCGGTGTTGGCGGCGGTCGATTGCCAGACGTACTTGGGCTCGTCGTAGTTTTCGTACCAGACCTTGCTCCACAGCGCGCTCCAGGACACTTCCGGGTGCGGGTTGTCGAGCAGCAACGGTTGCAGCTTGCCGCCGGCTTCCACAATCACACGGTTGGCCCGCGGCGACATGCCGTACACGCCCTGGCCGTCGACCACCGGGTCCACCAGCAGGGTGCGGTGGGCGGTGCTGTGGAACACGCCGAACTTGCCGGAAGCGTCGAGGGCGGTGAAGCCTTTGCGGCGCTCTTCGGCGGAGATTTCAATGATGGGCGTAGTGCCCATCTGGAAAGTACGGATCTGTTTGAAGCGCTGCTCGCCATCCGGATCACGGGCCATGAACCACTGGGCCAGGCCGCCTTTGGAGTTACCAATGATCAACGAGATACCGCCCACCAATTGCGTACTGGCGGTGACTTCGGCGTTACCGTCTTCCAGCAGTTTGTAGCGACCGTTGAGGCTCTTGTCGCGCAGGCTGAACACATCGGCGAGGGCGCGGCCGTTGATCACATACAGCCATTGCTGGCGCGGGTCGATAAAGATCGCCTTCACCGGCTCGGTCATTTGCGGCAGCTCGACACGCTTCTGCTCGCTGGTGACTTCGCCGGTCATCATGTTTTCTTCGCGGCTCAAGGTCAGCACGTTCAGGTACGAACCGGCCGAGCCTGCAATCACCAGCGAGGTGTCAGTGGCGTTGAGGGCGACGTGCTCCAGCGGGCGGCCAGCGTCATCCAGCACGATCGGTGTTTCACCGTAGGGGTATTCGATCGCCGGAGAGATGGTTTTCTTGCCGTCCGGGTAGGACACCTTATAGGTATGGCGGAACACCAGGGACTGGCCGTTGGACAAGCCGAGGATCACCAGCGGGCTGCCCGGCTGGTCTTCACCTATAGAGACGACAGTCGCGCCAGCCGGGAGCGGCAGGTCGACACGCTTGAGTTCGGCACCGGTCGTCACATCAAAGAACAACGCCTGGCCCTTGTCGGAAACCCGCATGGCGACTTGGTTCTGTTCTTCGAGCGAGATCAATAGCGGCTTGCCGGCGTCCTGCATCCATGCGGGCGTCAGCGCATCTTCCTTGGTCAGCGAGGCGCCCTGGAACAACGGCGCGACGACATAGGCCAGGAAGAAGAAAATCAGAGTGATGGCGCCGAGGACGGCGAGGCCGCCGACCAGCACATACCAACGGGTGAGGCGATCCTTGAGCGCGCGAATGCGGCGCTTGCGTTGCAGCTCAGGCGTATTGAAGTCAATGCGCTTGGGGGGAGAAGTCGTCGTCATGGTGGAATTGGCCAGATCATTCATGCGCACACCCTAGCGATCCTGTATGACAGAAAGATGACAGTGCAGTGACGCAACAAATCCGCCGCGAAGCAGGGCTGGCAGCGGACTAGAAAATTCGGGTGCGGAGCCGGCAGGCCGGCTCCGCAAAGGCAATCAGTTGCCTTCTTTCAGACCCAGGTCAGCCAGGGCCTTGGCGGCGACTTTGGCTGGCAGTGGGATGTAGCCGTCTTTCACCACAACTTCCTGGCCCTGCTTCGACAGCACAAGCTTCACGAACTCAGCTTCCAGCGGAGCCAGCGGCTTGTTCGGGGCTTTGTTGACGTACACGTAGAGGAAACGCGACAGCGGGTATTTGCCGTTCAGGGCGTTTTCTTCGGTGTCTTCGATGAAGTCAGTGCTGCCTTTCTTGGCCAGGGCCACGGTCTTCACGCTGGCGGTCTTGTAGCCGATGCCCGAGTAACCGATGCCGTTCAGCGAGGAGCTGATCGACTGCACGACCGAAGCCGAGCCTGGTTGTTCGTTCACGTTTGGCTTGTAGTCGCCTTTGCACAGGGCTTCTTCTTTGAAGTAGCCGTAGGTGCCGGATACCGAGTTACGACCGAACAACTGCACCGGCTTGTTGGCCAGGTCGCCGGTCACACCCAGGTCGCCCCAGGTTTTCACGTCGGCTTTAGCGCCGCACAGACGAGTCGAAGAGAAGATCGCGTCGACTTGTTCCATGGTCAGGTGCTGGATCGGGTTGTCCTTGTGCACGAATACCGCCAGGGCATCCACGGCGACTGGGATAGCGGTTGGCTTGTAGCCGTACTTCTGCTCGAAGGCCGCCAGTTCGGTGTCCTTCATCTTGCGGCTCATCGGGCCCAGGTTGGAGGTGCCTTCAGTCAGCGCAGGTGGCGCGGTAGCGGAGCCGGCAGCTTGAATCTGAATGTTGACGTTCGGGTATTCCTTTTTGTAACCCTCGGCCCACAGGGTCATCAGGTTAGCCAGGGTATCGGAACCGACGCTGGACAAGTTGCCCGACACACCAGTGGTCTTAACGTAAGCCGGGATTGCCGGATCAACACCAGCGGCCACCGCGTTGGCGGTCGCAACGCCAGCAGCGACAAAAGTCATTGCCGCCATCAAACGTTTCAGTTTCATGCCTTGCTCCTAGCAGATAGGGATAGTTGGATCGGGGCCAAGTATCGGGAGGCCGTGTGAACACTCTATGTCTGGAATGTGACAGTTAGATGAAAGGCCACTATTGGACGGGAATCTGCCATTAAGTGGGGAGCATTCAGAATTGTGGTTCAAGAGCCAGCTCGGACTTTTCCGACATCCCTTTAAGGTTGCCGCTCGGAAGTGCGGCCCCTAACCTGCCAGCGCATCCAGGCTTGAGCCGCAACACCTCACCTAAGGTTGACAAAAATGTAGTTAGGCATAGCCTTGTCAACCCAAGGAGGCTTTTATGATCAATGACCGAATTCGCCGCGCAAGGCTGCTAAGAGGCCTGTCACTCGAGGCTCTGGCGCTCCAGCTAGGTGATATCACCAAACAAGGCTTGAGCAAATATGAGAAAGGATTGAGCACTCCCAACTCCAGGCGCCTCCTGCAATTGGCCAAGGCACTGGAAGTGAGCCCGGAGTATTTTTTTCGTCCTGAAGCCTTGCCACTGGCTCCACTGGAGTTTCGCAAACTGGCCAAAATGCCTCAGTACCGCCAAGTGCAAGTCGAAGAGCAGGTCCGCGAGCACCTGGAACGCTACATCGCCCTTGAAGGATGCTTCGAGCCGTTGGATATCCAGACCGCTAGAACCCCAGCGTATTTATTGCCCGTGTCCTCCATAGAAGAAGCTGAGATAGCGGCTGACGAACTACGAAAATATTGGGGGATAGGCGGCGATCCGATCGCCCACCTGACCGAACAACTGGAAAAACATGGCATCAAGGTAGTGATGCTGGAGGGTCCGGATGATTTTGATGGCGCCTGCGTCTCCACCCGTGACGGCGAACATGTCCTGATTGCCTTGAACGCCCAGCGTCCGGGTGAACGCATTCGTTTTACTGCAGCCCATGAGTTGGGACATTGGGTCATGCAATTGCCCGAAGAAATGCCAGAACGCGAAAAAGAGAACTGCTGTCATCGTTTCGCCGGCGCCTTTCTTTATCCAGCTGATGCCGTTACCCGTGATTTTGGTAGCCGCCCTCGCTCGAGAATTCATACCCAGGAACTACTGATCGCCAAGCGTCAGTACGGAATTTCAATGCATGCCGCATTGCGCCGCCTCAAAGATCTCGACCTGGTAGGTGATACCGGCTACAAACTGCTCACCATCCAATTCAGCACTCATGGTTGGCGCAAGGCTGAACCCGAGCCACTCCCCTGCAAACCACCGCAGCGCTTCGAATCCTTGGTGTTCTGGGCGTTGGCGGAAGAGTTGATAACCAGGTCCCGTGCCGCGGAGTTACTGCGAAGACCTCTGACGGCACTGGAGAGTGCATGAGCCTGATCTATATCAGCGATACGAATATCTGGATCGACTTCAGAAATGCCGGACTGCTGGAACAGATGTTCAAACTGCCCTTTAGCCTCTGCTGTACCGACTTCGTTCTATATGAGTTGGAAGACATCTTCCACGACGAGTTGCTCGCCCAGGGCCTTTTGGTTGAGTCGTTTGATGAAAGAGATGTACAAAAATTACTCAATTTGAAAATTGAGCATTGCAACAGCTCAATGGCCGATGTGTCCTGCTATTTGTTGGCTCTTACCACTGGCAGGCCATTGCTGACAGGTGATGGGAAACTACGTCGCCAGGCGCAGAAAGACGGCATCCAAGTACGTGGTGCCCTCTGGCTACTGGACCTCATGATCGAGCACCACACAATCACCTCGTCAGTCGCTGCGCAAGCCCTGGAAAATATGCTTTGGCACGGCGCGAGATTGCCAGGAGCGGAATGCGAAAGCAGGCTCTCACGTTGGCGAGAGCCTGATCAGGATTAGCGGGAACGCTTCCACAGATACCCGCCCACTGCCATCCCCATCACACACAGGGCAGCTACGTAGTAGGCCGGGCCCATCGGGCTTTCCTTCATCAGCAGCGACACCGCCAACGGCGTCAGGCCGCCGAACACGGCGTAGGCCACGTTGTAGGAGAACGACAAGCCACTGAAGCGCACTACCGGCGGGAAGGCCTTGACCATTACATACGGCACCACGCCGATGGTGCCCACGAACAAGCCGGTCAAGGTGTACAGCGGGAACAACCAGTCAGGATGTGCAAAGAGGCTGTGGTAAAGCGTCCAGGAAGTCGCGAGCAACAGCGCGCAACCG
Organism: Pseudomonas marginalis; assembly: GCF_001645105.1. Classification (GTDB taxonomy): domain Bacteria; phylum Pseudomonadota; class Gammaproteobacteria; order Pseudomonadales; family Pseudomonadaceae; genus Aquipseudomonas; species Aquipseudomonas petroselini. The sequence continues at coordinate 226,239 of NZ_LKEG01000034.1, read as the reverse complement.
GCCACCAGCACGCGGCCAGCACCAAAGCGGTCGGCCAATGCGCCGGAGGCGATGCAGCCCAGGCTCAAGGTGACGATGGCCAGGCTGTTGGCTTGCAGCGCAACGGTCGGGCTGAAGTGATAAACCGTCTGCAGCACGGTCGGGGTCATCAGGATGACCACGACGACGCCGGCCGAAAGCAACCAGGTCAGCAGCATCGACAACACGATGGCGCCGCGGTGATCACGCAGCACGGCGCGCAATGGCAGCTCGGCGGCCAGGGTCTTGCGCTGCTGCATCTCGGCGAAGATCGGGGTTTCATGCAGCCAGCGGCGCAGGTACACCGACAGCAGGCCAAACACACCGCCGAGCAGGAACGGGATACGCCAGGCGTAATCCGAGACCTGCTCCGGGCTATAAAGCGTGTTGATCGCAGTGGCCACCAGCGATCCCAGCAGGATCCCGGCGGTCAGGCCGCTGGTCAGCGTGCCGCAGGCGTAGCCGATGTGGCGTGGCGGTACGTGCTCTGAAACAAACACCCAGGCGCCCGGGACTTCACCCCCGATGGCCGCGCCCTGGATGATGCGCATCAGCAGCAACAGGACTGGCGCCCACAGGCCGATCTGCGCGTAGGTTGGTAGCAGGCCCATGATCAGGGTCGGCACGGCCATCATGAAGATGCTCAGGGTGAACATCTTCTTGCGGCCCAGCAGGTCACCGAAGTGCGCCATGATGATGCCGCCCAGCGGGCGTGCCAGGTAACCGGCGGCGAAGATGCCAAAGGTCTGCATCATGCGCAGCCATTCGGGCATGTCGACGGGGAAGAAGAGTTTTCCGACCACGGTGGCGAAAAACACGAAGATGATGAAATCATAAAACTCCAGCGCCCCGCCCAAGGCAGACAGCGACAGGGTTTTGTAGTCGTTGCGGGTCAGCGGGCGCGACGGTTGCGCACTGCTTGCGGGCACGGAGGACATGGCAAGGCTTCTCTTATAGTAGTCAGCTTGATAAGGACGGCACGCCCGGGACTTGCGGCGGTCTGGCAAGATAGCAAATCGCTTGTAAAAGCACAGCGCCAGGAGAACAGTTGCGCGCAAAAGCCGCGATACAGCGCCTATTTACCGACCAAATGAGCGCCGGGAGGTCGTCGTGGCGCCAGGGTCTCGATATACTCGGCCCTTGCAAGCGCAAGACCCGCAGTCTTGAGGGGCTGCTGTGCCAAAACGTCGTTGGGTGCCGTCCAGCCGATTTGGCAGAGTTTCCCTTTAGTACGCCTTACGAGAAACGCATCACGCGGTGTATGTTGGTGCTGAAACGTTTTTTTCGAAGACGGCTATCCACTTGAAATACCCATGAAGCGTCACGGGTCAGAGGCCCCTCGGCATGATCGAACTCGAACAAGAAGATCCTATCCCGCAAGGCGACCTCGCCCTGCAAATCACCGCACTGCCGCGTGAAACCAACGGTTTCGGCGATATCTTCGGCGGCTGGCTGGTCGCCCAGATGGACTTGGCCGGCACCGCCATGGCCAGCAAGGTGGCAGGTGGTCGCGTGGCCACCGTGGCTATTGATCGCATGGCGTTCCTGGTGCCGGTGGCAGTGGGCGCGCAATTGTCCTTCTATACCCAGGCCCTGGAAATCGGCCGCAGCTCGATCCAGATGATGGTCGAAGTGTGGAGCGACGACCCGCTGTCCAGCGAATGGCGCAAGGTGACAGAGGCGGTGTTTGTATTCGTCGCTATCGATGGCAGCGGCCGCACGCGTTCCGTGCCTTCACGCGCGCGTTAAACCTCGCGGGTTTTTGACGGTCAATTGCCCCATTGCCTGCCATTAAGAGTGTCTGTTATGCCTACGCCCCACGTTGAGACCGTAAAGATCGACGAACTGGACTGCTGGCGCATCCGCCACAACGGCGCCGAGCTGATGATTGCCCAGCAGGGCGCACATATATTCAGTTACGGGCGCGAGGGCGAGCAGCCGCTGATTTGGCCGAACCCTGAGGCGATGTTCAAGAAAGGCAAAGGCATTCGTACCGGCGTACCGGTGTGCTGGCCGTGGTTTGGCGTGTTTGACCGTAACCCGCAGAGCGTTAAGGCAATGCGCCAGAGCGAGCAGCCGGCCGGTGCTCACGGCTTTGTGCGTACAGCATTGTGGGAATTAGCTGACACCACACTCGAAGGCGAAGCGCTGCGGGTGGACCTGCAACTACCGGTTCCCGCAGGCGGCTTCCCCGACTGGCCCCATCAGGTCGACCTGAACCTGAGCCTGCTGCTGGACGACCAACTGCATATCCGCCTGACCAGCCATAACCGTGGTACCGAGACAGTGACACTCAGCCAGGCGCTGCACACTTACTTCGCCGTCAGCGATGTACGTAACGTGCAGGTCGAAGGGCTGGACGGTGGGACCTATATCGACACCGCCGACGGTTGGACCGAGAAAACGCAATCCGGTCTGCTGCACTTCACCGCCGAAACCGACCGCATCTACCTCGACACGCCGTCCCAGCTGGCTATTGTCGATAAAGACTGGCAGCGCCGCATTCAGCTCACTGCCGAGGGCTCGAAATCGACCGTGATCTGGAACCCCTGGACCGAACGCGCCAAGGCGTTCGACGACATGGCCGACGATGGCTGGCAGGGCATGCTGTGCATCGAGACGGCGAATGTGCTGGATGATGTGGTGAGCCTGGCCCCAGGTGAAAGCCACACCTTGGGCGTGAGCATCACCGCTGTCGCCCTGTAGGAACGCCGATCAAAATGTGGGAGGGGGCTTGCCCCCGATCGCTGTCTATCAGTAGCAAATGTGCTGACTGATCCACTGCTATCGGGGGCAAGCCCCCTCCCACATTGGTTATATGTTGCCCTTTAAAGATCGGATTCCTTTACCACCCGCACTTTCCCCGCATCCAGCGCATACGCCGCATCGGCCAGATCGTTATTGACCTTCTCCACCTTCAACGTGCCCGTGACCCACAGCGGCGTGTAGATGTCGTCCAGCTTCAACCCCTTGGGATAGCGCACCAGCACCAACTGGTTAGGTGGCGGAGGCGGCACGTGGATGCAGGCGCCTGGGTACGGCACCAGGAAAAACAGGGTGCTGCGACCCTTGGCGTCGGTCTCCAACGGTACTGGATAGCCGCCAATTCGGATGTTCTTGCCATTCATGGCGGCTACGGTCTTGGTGGAGTACATCACCGCCGGCAAGCCTTTGCTCTGCTTCAGGCCACCTTTGTCGGTGAACGTGCCTTGGGCTTCGGGGGAGTTGTGGTCGATCTCGGGCATGGCTTCGAGGGCTTTTTGATCCGACAGCGGCATCAGGTCAAGCCAATCGGTTTCCGGCAGTTCGCCGGCGTGGGCCAGGCCAGAGCCTAGTAATAGGAGCGTAAACAGAAGACGGCGCATGGAGAGGCTCGACAAGGTTAACAGTGTCGGCATTCTAGCCCCCTGCGCCTGCGCGGCGCAGAGGGCCGTGACGCTAAATCATTTTTTTCGCAGCAGGCCGTAGATCACCAGCAGCACGATGGCGCCGATCAGCGCACCGAGGAAGCCTGCGCCTTGACCTGCCTGGTAGATGCCCAGGGCCTGCCCACCGTAGGTGGCGACCAAGGAACCTGCGATACCCAGCAGGATGGTCATGATCCAGCCCATGCTGTCGTCGCCTGGCTTCAGGAAACGCGCCAGCAGGCCGACGATCAAGCCGATAAAGATGGTTCCGATGATACCCATGGCATTTCCCTCTGATTGAATTGAGCTATGCCAAAGCCTAGTCAGGCTTTGGCATCCTGCAATCAGAGGATGGCGGTCACCGAATGGTTCCCGCCGAGTCCAGGCTTATTGCTCGGCGATCAGCGCCTCGACCTTGAGGACCTGCGCTTGCAGGGTCGCGCGGTCCTTGCAACGCAGGTTGGCGTGGCCGACCTTGCGCCCGGCCTTGAAGGCCTTGCCGTAGTGATGCAGATGGCAGTCGTCGATGGCGATGACTTTTTCCACTGGCGGTACCACACCGATGAAATTGAGCATGGCGCTCTCGCCGACCTTGGCCGTGGAGCCCAATGGCAAGCCCGCCACCGCCCGCAGGTGGTTTTCGAACTGGCTGCACTCGGCGCCTTCGGTGGTCCAATGCCCGGAGTTGTGCACGCGCGGGGCGATTTCGTTGGCCTTGAGGCCACCGTCGACTTCAAAGAACTCGAACGCCATCACGCCGACGTAATCCAGTTGCTTGAGCACACGGCTGGAATAGTCTTCGGCCAAGGCCTGCAGCGGGTGGTCGGTGCTGGCCACGGACAGCTTGAGGATGCCGCTGTCGTGGGTGTTGTGCACCAACGGGTAGAAGCGGGTTTCGCCATCACGGGCACGCACGGCGATCAGCGAGACTTCGCCGGTGAACGGCACGAAGCCTTCCAACAGGCAGGCGACGCTGCCCAGCTCGGCGAAGGTGCCGACCACATCGGCAGCCGTGCGCAGGACTTTCTGGCCCTTGCCGTCATAACCCAAGGTGCGGGTTTTCAGCACGGCCGGCAGGCCGATGCTGGCGACTGCAGCGTCCAGGTCTGCCTGGGACTGGATATCGGCGAAGGCCGGGGTCGGGATGCCCAGGTCCTTGAACATGCTCTTTTCGAACCAGCGGTCGCGGGCGATGCGCAAGGCTTCGGCGCTTGGGTACACCGGTACGAACTGCGACAGGAACGCAACGGTTTCGGCCGGGACGCTTTCGAACTCGAAGGTGACCAGGTCGACTTCGTCGGCCAGTTGGCGCAGGTGGTCCGGGTCACTGTAGTCAGCGCGCAGATGCTCACCCAGCGCGGCCGCGCAGGCGTCCGGCGCCGGGTCCAGGAAAGCGAAGTTCATTCCCAGCGGGGTTCCGGCCAGGGCCAGCATGCGACCCAGTTGGCCGCCACCGATTACACCGATTTTCATCGTCAACAACCTCAGGCGATACGTGGGTCTGGATTGTCCAGCACGCTGTCTGTCTGTTCAGCACGGAATTTTTTCAGCACCGCGTGAAACTGCGGGTGCTTGGCGCCCAGGATGCTGGCGGACAGCAAAGCTGCGTTAATAGCACCGGCCTTGCCGATCGCCAGGGTCGCCACCGGAATGCCCGCCGGCATCTGCACGATGGACAACAGCGAGTCCACGCCCGAGAGCATCGCCGACTGCACCGGCACGCCGAGCACCGGCAGGTGGGTCTTGGCCGCACACATACCTGGCAGGTGCGCTGCACCACCGGCACCGGCGATGATCACCTCGATGCCACGGGATTCTGCTTCATCGGCATACTGGAACAGCAAATCCGGAGTGCGGTGGGCGGAGACCACTTTCACTTCGTAGGGAATGCCGAGTTTTTCCAGCATATCGGCGGTGTGGCTAAGGGTGGACCAATCGGACTTGGAGCCCATGATCACGCCAACCAATGCACTCATCGTCGTGCCTCTTCTCTCTGGGCGCCCACAGGCGCGTCAAAAAACAACAAGCCACGCGGGAAATCCGGCGTGGCTTGGTGTACGAATTAAGGCCGGTTGGACCGGCCGAAGGCCGCGCAGTATACCGTAATAATGCAGATAAACAGCCCCTGGAATGACCATCTGTCCAGTGGCGCAAAGCGGCGGTTTTATTGACTTAAGAGTCAGCCAAATCACCACAAAACCCTGTGGGAGGGGGCTTGCTTCCGATGACGGTGTGTCAGGCACTTATCTGTCACTGATACACCGCTATCGGGGGCGAGCCCCCTCCCACATTTGCCCGGTGTTCGGCTCAGGTGGTTTGCGCCGCGCCACCTTCCAGTTTTCGCCACAACAACCGCACATTCGCCTTGCGCACCAACGCGCAGCGATACAAGCGGATCTCCAATGGCACATGCCATTGCGGACCGCCGCAGACAACCAGTTCTCCGCGAGCGAGTTCGGCGCGCACGCTCAACTGCGGTACCCAGGCGATGCCCAGGCCTTCAAGGGCCATGCTCTTGAGGCTATCGGCCATGGCGGTTTCATAAACCGTCGTAAAACGCAGGGCGCGTTGGCGCAGCAGTAAATGCACCGAGCGGCCGAGGAACGCGCCAGCGCTGTACGCCAGCAGCGGCACACTGCCCTCGCCTTCCAGGTCAAACAACGGTTTACCGTCGGCATCAGCGGCGCACACCGGGAGCATCTCGGTGTTGCCCAGGTGCAGGGACGGGAAGATCTCGGCGTCCATCTGCATGGCGGCGTCCGGGTCGTAGAACGCCAGCATCAGGTCACACCCCCCTTCGCGCAGGGCATGCACGGCGTCACCGACGTTGGTGGCGACCAAGCGGGTGGCAATGTTCAGGCCTTCGTTGCGCAGTTGTGCGATCCAGCGGGGGAAGAAGCCCAGCGCCAACGAGTGAGCCGCCGCCACTTGCATGACTTCGCCCTGCCCGCCTTCCAAGTGGTGCAAATGGCGCAGCACTTCACCGAGCTGTTCCACCACGGTGCGCGCCGTGACTAAAAACAACTGCCCCGCCGCCGTCAGCTCTACCGGCGTACGCGAGCGGTTGACCAGGGTCAGGCCCAACGCGGCTTCCAGGCTGCGGATACGTCGACTGAACGCCGGCTGGGTGACGAAGCGTCGCTCGGCGGCCTGGGAAAAGCTGCGGGTCGCTGCCAGGGCACTGAAGTCTTCCAGCCATTTGCTCTCAAGGTTCATCACGTCCTCCCACGGGTACGCACCATTTTGGCACACACGCCCGCCATCATAGCTGGGTCACACTCACATTATGCCGTTTGTGCATAGGCCAGTGTTTAACAGCATTGGCCCAAAAACTTCCACAAGCCTAGCATTCGCAGCGTTCCGGCCAGTTCCGGGTCCATATCGAGATGATTTCCGTCATGTCCTCCGCTGCATCATTCCGCACAGAAAAAGACCTGCTTGGCGTACTCGAAGTACCTGCCCAAGCGTATTACGGCATCCAGACCCTGCGAGCGGTGAATAACTTCCGCCTCTCGGGCGTTCCGATTTCGCATTACCCGAAATTGGTGGTCGGCCTGGCAATGGTCAAGCAAGCGGCGGCAGATGCCAACCGCGAGCTCGGTCAGCTCAGCGAAGCCAAGCACGCTGCCATCAGCGAAGCCTGTGCCCGCTTGATCCGCGGCGACTTCCACGAAGAGTTCGTGGTGGACATGATTCAAGGCGGCGCCGGCACTTCAACCAACATGAATGCCAACGAAGTCATCGCCAACATCGCGTTGGAGGCCATGGGCCACAACAAGGGCGAGTACCAGTACCTGCACCCCAACAACGACGTGAACATGGCGCAGTCGACCAACGACGCCTACCCGACCGCGATCCGCTTGGGTCTGCTGCTGGGCCATGACGCGCTGCTGGCCAGCCTCGACAGCCTGATCCAGGCATTCGCCGCCAAGGGCGTCGAGTTCAGCCACGTGCTGAAAATGGGCCGCACCCAATTGCAAGACGCCGTGCCGATGACCCTCGGCCAGGAATTCCGCGCCTTCGCCACCACCCTCGGTGAAGACCTGGCGCGCTTGAAAACCCTGGCGCCAGAGCTGCTGACCGAAGTGAACCTGGGCGGCACCGCCATCGGTACCGGCATCAACGCCGACCCGCGTTACCAAGCCCTGGCGGTACAACGCCTGGCGGTGATCAGCGGCCAGCCGGTTGTGCCTGCCGCCGACCTGATCGAAGCCACCTCCGACATGGGCGCCTTCGTGCTGTTCTCCGGCATGCTCAAGCGCACTGCGGTGAAGCTGTCGAAGATCTGTAACGACCTGCGCCTGCTGTCCAGCGGCCCCCGCACCGGCATCAACGAGATCAACCTGCCGGCGCGCCAGCCAGGCAGCTCGATCATGCCCGGCAAGGTCAACCCGGTAATCCCGGAAGCGGTTAACCAAGTCGCGTTCCAAGTGATCGGTAACGACCTGGCCCTGACCATGGCAGCCGAAGGCGGCCAACTGCAGCTGAACGTAATGGAGCCGCTGATCGCCTTCAAGATCTTCGACTCGATCCGCCTGCTGCAACGCGCCATGGACATGCTGCGCGAACACTGCATCGTCGGCATCACCGCCAACGAAGCGCGCTGCCGCGAACTGGTGGAGCATTCCATCGGCCTGGTCACCGCGCTAAACCCGTACATCGGCTATGAAAACGCCACCCGCATCGCCCGCATCGCCCTCGAAAGCGGCCGCGGCGTGCTGGAACTGGTGCGCGAAGAAGGCTTGCTCGACGACGCCATGCTCGACGACATCCTGCGCCCCGAAAACATGATCGCTCCACGCTTGGTCCCGTTGAAGGCCTAAGCGTCTGTTGCACTGCTCACCAGGCTGAGGGACTAGACACCTCTCACCTTTTGAGGGCCTGAAGGCTCGTTCTTCAGGCCCTTTTTTTTGCCCCAAGGTTGTGAAATGACGCCCATAAAAACTCCAATATCGCCCTGCCAATCCACCGCCCCCTCAGTCGCATGGCTGAAACCTTTAATCAGCCCGAGCAGACGGATCTCGTTCGCCTAGGTATAGTGCCGCCCCTCTTCGCGTGTGCGGCCGTCGGTAACGAGGCCCAGGTACAACGCGAAACCGCATGAATAACAACCCGCAAAAGGATTGGGGTCGAACTGTCGCGCACTGCCTGGTGCGATGCGATGGCGTCGAACCGTCCTGCGTTTGCCATTAGAAAAATCAGCGAGGAACACTCCATGCTCGAAGTCATCAACGACTTCCTCTCAGGGAAAGTACTGATCGTGCTCATTGTCGGGCTCGGCGGTTATTTCACGATTCGCTCGCGTTTCGTACAGTTGCGCCACTTTTTCCACATGTTCTCAGTGTTCAAAGACAGCCTGAAGAGCAGCTCCGGCCAGCTCAGTTCGTTCCAGGCGCTGATGCTCAGCCTGGCCGGCCGCGTCGGTGCAGGTAACATCGCCGGTGTCGGCATTGCCGTGACATTGGGTGGCCCAGGTGCCGTGTTCTGGATGTGGGTCACCGCGCTGGTGGGCATGTCTTCGAGCTTTATCGAGTGCTCCCTCGGCCAGCTGTACAAACGCACTGACGCCGAAGGCACCTACCGTGGCGGCCCCGCGTATTACATCCAGCACGGCCTGCACAAGCGCTGGCTGGGTATGGTCATGGCGTTCCTGCTGCTGGTGACCTTCGGCTTTGCCTTCAACGGCCTGCAAGCCCATGCCGTGACGCACTCGCTGAACAACGCTTTCGGCCTGGACACCACCTACACCGGCCTGGCCCTCGCAGTATTGCTGGGCTTGGTGTTCATCGGCGGGATCAAGCGCATCGCTTCGATCGCCGACCTGCTGGTGCCGGTCAAGACCCTGGTCTACATCGCCGTGACCCTGTACGTGATCGTGCTGCAGTTCGACCACGTACCCGCGATGCTCGCAACCATCGTCAAGAGCGCGTTCGGCCTCGACCAGGCCTTCGGCGGCCTGGTGGGCAGCGCGATCATCATGGGGGTTAAGCGCGGCGTGTTCGCCAACGAAGCCGGTTTGGGCAGTGCGCCTAACGTGGCGGCGGTGGCGTCGGTAGAACACCCGATCGCCCAAGGCGTGGTGCAAGCGTTCAGCGTGTTCCTCGACACGTTCGTGATCTGTACCTGCACCGCCTTGCTGATCCTGCTCTCCGGTTTCTACACCCCAGGCTTCGAAGGCGACGGCATTGCCCTGACCCAGAACTCCCTGGCGGCCGTGGTCGGTGATTGGGGCCGCATGTTCATCTCGGTGGCCCTGGCGTTGTTCGTGTTCACCTCGATCATGTACAACTACTACCTCGGTGAGAGCAACCTGCGCTTCCTGGTGGGTAACAACCGCAAAGTGCTGATGGGCTATCGCGCACTGGTGCTGGTGCTGATTTTCTGGGGTTCCATCGAGAACCTGGGCACCGTGTTCGCCTTCGCCGACATCACCATGACGATGCTGGCGTTCGTTAACCTGTTCGCCCTGGCGTTCCTGTTCAAGATCGCCATGCGCATCCTGAACGACTACGACAACCAGCGCGCCGCAGGCATCAAGACCCCGGTGTTCGACTCCAGCCAGTTCCCAGACCTGGACCTGGACCGCAAGGCCTGGCCGGCCAATCCGGCAAAACCGGACGTTGCCGTCTCGGCTGAACTGAACGCTCAAGCGCAACGCTGAGCGTAGATAGATGACACGCCGCCTGGCCTTGGGCATGCTCTGGGCCCGGCGGCGTTTTTCGTTCAGGAGAGTGTTCAGATGACCCAACCAGCCCAAAACGTCATGGTGCTCTACACCGGCGGCACCATCGGCATGCAGGCCAGCGCCAACGGCCTGGCACCCGCATCCGGGTTCGAAGCGCGCATGCGCGAGCAACTGGCCCATCAGCCAGTGCCTGCGTGGCGCTTCCGCGAAATGGCCCCGCTGATCGACAGCGCCAACATGACCCCGGCCTACTGGCAACAATTGCGCATCGCGGTCGTCGAGGCCGTGGAAGGCGGCTGCGACGCAGTACTGATCCTGCACGGCACCGACACCTTGGCCTACAGTGCGGCAGCCATGAGTTTTCAATTGCTGGGCTTGCCGGCGCCGGTGGTGTTCACCGGTTCCATGCTGCCCGCCGGCGTGCCCGACAGCGACGCCTGGGAAAACGTCAGCGGTGCCCTGGCAGCATTGGGCCAAGGCCTGGCGCCCGGTGTGCAGTTGTACTTCCATGGCGCACTGATGGCGCCGACCCGTTGCGCGAAGATCCGCAGCTTTGGTCGCCATCCGTTTGCAGCCTTGCAGCGCAACGGCGGCGTGGCCAAGGCCGAGGCCATTCCTGCAGCGCTGGATTATCGCCAAGCCAAAGCCCTGGCCAACGTCGGCGTGCTGCCGTTGGTGCCGGGCATCGGCGCCGGGCAACTGGATGCGCTGATCGACAGCGGCCTCCAGGCGCTGGTCCTCGAATGCTTCGGCAGCGGCACCGGGCCAAGCGATAACCCGGCGTTCCTGGCCAGCCTCCAGCGTGCCCACGATCAAGGTGTGGTGGTGGTCGCGATCACCCAATGCCATGAAGGTGGCGTGGAGTTGGACGTGTACGAAGCCGGCAGCCGGTTACGCGGCGTCGGCGTACTGTCCGGTGGCGGCATGACCCGCGAAGCGGTGTTCGGCAAGCTGCAGGCCCTGCTCGGTGCGAGTCTTGCGACGCCTGAGGTCCGCCGCCTGGTGGAACTGGACCTGTGCGGCGAACTGAGCTGACCGGCATATAACTTGCTCCCCTTCCAGCCATCTCCTGGCTGGAAGCCCCCATGCTGCACTCCCACCTCACGACCCTCAACGCGGTCTCGCTGGTGCTCAGCACCTTCAAGGCCGAAGGCTGGCCCGCCGAAACGCTGCTGGCCGGCAGCGGTATCTGCGCGGCGGACTTGAGCCGCGCCGACACTCGCATCGCCACGCATCAGGAGATGCAGGTGTGCGCCAATGCCGTGGCCCTGCAGCGCGATATCGGCCTGATCGTGGGGCGCCGCATGCATGTATCGTCCTACGGCATGCTCGGCTATGCCCTGCTCACGAGTGCCACTTTCGGTGACGCTTTGCGCCTGGCCCTGCGTTATCCGGCGCTGTTGGGAACACTGTTCGAGCTGAGCCTGAAGGAGGACGGCGGACGTATCTGGTTCACCGCGGGCGATTATCGCGATAACCCGGCCCTGACCGCCTTCAATGTCGAGCTGTGTCTCGGGTCGCTGAAGGTCATTTGCGACGACCTGCTCGGCCATCCACTGCCCTTGCTGGGCGCGCGCTTCGAGCACGATGCACCGGATTATCAAGCGCGCTACGCCGAGAGTTTCGACTGCCCGTTGCAGTTCCAGGCCACCGCCAATGCGTTCGCCTTTGACAAACGCTGGCTCGCCCAGCCTTTGCCGCTGGCCGACAGCGTGACCCACCAGGCCATGGCCGAGCGCTGCCGTAAACAGAACACCGAATTCACCGGGCGCGAAGCCTGGCTGGGGCGAATCCGCCAATTGCTCGCGGCGCAACTGCACGCCGCACCCGGGCTGGATGGCCTGGCCCAACAGATGAACTGTTCGCCACGCACCCTACGCCGACACCTGCATGACCTGGGCTGCAGCTATCAGGAACTGCTGGATGAGCTGCGTTTCGAACGCGCCAAGCAATTGCTGGCGCAAGACCAATGCCCCATCTACCGGATTGCCGAGCAGCTGGGCTTCAGCGAGACCGCCAGCTTCCGGCATGCCTTCGTGCGCTGGAGCGGCGTGGCGCCGAGCCAATTTCGCGCATGACGCGCTATTGAGGGGCGAATTACGGACAGAAAATCTGGCCATATATATCCCCTTTTGGCCGCTCTTGCCGTTCTCATAACCTGCGCCGCCAGCAAGACTGCAGGCACCGATACCGCCTGCGGAGAACAACAATATGCTGACGATCTACTCAGACGATCACCACCTGCACCACGGCCGTTGTGAACTGATGGACGGGCAACTGATGCCCTGCTTTGAAATGCCCTCGCGCGCCGACCATGTGCTGCAGCGGGTCAAGGACCGTGAACTGGGCGCCGTCCAAGCCCCGCAGGACTTTGGCCTGGCGCCGCTGCAACGCATCCACAGCCGTGACTACCTCGACTTCTTCAAAGGTGCATGGCAACGCTGGACCGAGTTCGGCCAGGACGGCGACCTGCTGCCCTACACCTGGCCGGCCCGCACCTTGCGCCGTGTATTGCCCACCAGCCTGCACGGCCAACTCGGTTATTACAGCTTCGACGGCGGGGCCCCAATTACCGCCGGCACCTGGCAAGCCGCCTATAGCGCGGCCCAAGTGGCGCTGACGGCGCAACAAGCAATCCAGCAAGGCGCCCGCAGTGCCTTCGCCCTTTGCCGGCCACCGGGGCACCACGCCGCCAGTGACTTGATGGGCGGCTATTGCTACCTCAACAACGCCGCCATTGCAGCCCAGGCGTTTCTCGACCAGGGCCACCGAAAGGTCGCGATCCTGGACGTGGACTACCACCACGGCAACGGCACCCAATCGATCTTTTATGCGCGCAACGACGTGCTGTTCACCTCGATCCACGGTGACCCGGCGGCGGAGTTTCCGTTTTTTCTCGGCTATGCCGACGAACTGGGCGAGGGCGCGGGGGCAGGCTTCAATGTCAACTACCCGTTGCCCGCGGGTTCCGGCTGGGAGCGCTGGAGCGCAGCGCTGGAACAGGCCTGCAACGAGATTGAACGTTATGGGCCAGACATCATTGTGGTGTCCCTGGGGGTGGACACCTTCAAGGACGACCCTATCTCGCAATTCAAACTCGACAGCCCGGATTACCTGGCAATGGGCGCACGCATCGCCCACTTGGGCAGACCCACGCTGTTTGTGATGGAAGGCGGCTACGCGGTGGAAGAAATCGGCATCAATGCCGTCAATGTTCTCGAAGGTTTTGAAGGGGCTGCCCAATGAACATGCTCAAGTCACTTATCCTCTGCGCCACCGTTATCAGCGGCGTGGCCCACGCCGAAGAAAAAACCCTGCGCGTCTATAACTGGTTCGACTACATCACGCCCAAGGCGCTGGAGGACTTCAAGGCGCAGAACCCCGCCATCAAATTGGTGTACGACATTTTCGACACCAACGAGGCGCTGGAAGCCAAGCTGCTCACCGGCAACTCCGGGTATGACGTGGTGGTGCCGTCCAACGTGTTCCTGGCCAAGCAGATCGAGGCCGGCGTATTCCAGCCGTTGGACCGCAGCCAGTTACCGAACTGGAACCACCTCGACCCCAAGCTGATGAAGCTGATCGAAGCCAACGACCCCGGTAACAAATTCGCCGTGCCCTACATGTACGGCACCATCCTGATCGGCTTTAACCCGGACAAGGTCAAGGCCGCGCTGGGCGCCGATGCGCCGGTGGACAGCTGGGACCTGATCTTCAAGGAAGAAAACATCAGCAAGCTCAAGCAATGTGGCGTCGCGCTGCTGGACTCCCCCTCGGAAATCCTGCCCCTCGCCCTGCAGCACCTGGGGCTGGACCCCAACAGCAGCAACCCCAAGGATTATGAAAAAGCCGAAGCGTTGCTGCTGAAGATCCGCCCCTCTGTCACCTACTTCCATTCCTCCAAGTACATGGCCGACATCGCCAACGGCGACATCTGCGTAGCCGTCGGTTACTCAGGCAGCTTCTCCCAGGCCGCCAACCGCGCCAAAGAGGCCAAGAACGGTGTCACCGTGGACATGCGCCTGCCCAAGGAAGGGGCACCGATCTGGTTCGACATGCTCGCCATTCCCAAAGGCGCAAAAAACCCGCAGGACGCCTACACCTTCATCAACTACTTACTGCAACCGGCCGTGATCGCGCCCATCAGCGACTTCGTCGGTTACCCCAACCCGAACAAGGACGCCACCGAGCAGGTCGACCCGTCGATTCGCAACAACCCGAACCTGTACCCGACCGAGGCGGCCATGGCCACGCTGTACACCTTGAAACCGCTGACCCGGGATGCCGAGCGCGCCAGGACCAGGGCCTGGACCAAAATCAAGTCGGGTACCTGATCGCCGAGTCCACCGCAGGGCCTGAGGGGTTGGCCTTGACTTAACTACCGCTCGCCGAGTGGGCAACATCCTTACTGTGAGAAAAACGCCGCTACGCACCCTAGCGGCCCCTTTCTTGCGGCCAGGATGCCCTTATGAATGACACTGCACTGTCCCCCAGCGCCAACGATCTGCTGACTCAACTGGCCACCGGCCCCTCCCTGCGGGAGGTCGCGGCGGCGACTTTACGATCGGCGCTGGCCGAGCTGTACCCGGACCTCGATATCGACCCCAACCTGGCCATCCTGGTCACCCCTCGCTGGCAAAGCGTCAGCGGTGAGGTGGTGCCCGACCTTCCGCACCTTCAATCGCTGGCCGGCGCACTGGCGCGCAGTGCGTTGACCAACGTCGCGCTGACCTGGATCGACGGTGAGCACTATCTGATCAATCAAACCCAGGAGCAGGCAAACACCCACGTTTCCGTCCAGGTTGACCGTATCGCGCAGTTGATCAACGAGTTGGCCCCCCTGCTGTTTGTCTCCTACCAGGAACAACAGCTCGATTTCTGGAACCAAAGCGGCGGCCAGAACGGGCCACGCTGGAAGACGTTGGCCCGCACACTGCGCAACCTCTGGAATGTACACACCGTCGATGACTGGGACGACGATGAGTGCGCCATGGCCAGGAATGTTTTTCACTACCCCGAATACGCACAGCGCCAGCCCCATGACAACTATGACGCCCACGCCTACCTGATTGATATCGATGAGCAAGCGGGTAGCGTCAGCAAACACCTCAATGTGACCTCTATGGCGCTGGTGATCGGGAAGTTGGGCACACGGGAGCTCATCCTCTGTTACTCGATTGCCACCGGCTATAAAAAATTCAGCTCGATGAAGGCGTTTGGTGAATACCTGGCGCCCCATCCCCATTTATTTGCGGGGCGCGAAATCCATTGGCGACTGTTCGAGCCATCGGGCAATTTCTTTGAGTATCAGGCCAGCAGCCTGATCAGCCTGCAAATCGAAGCGCTGCGGCACATCGCCTTTGACGATGAGGACATCAAGCCACTTTCCCCGGCGGACAGTGCGAAGGAGGAGCTCCACGCGTTCACGCAACAGGATCAATCCCGGCTTGGCTGGGTTCGCGACTCACTGCCCGGATGGTTGCAGCAGGCCTCGTCACCCGACCAGTCGGCCTATGGTCGTTACATGATGGACTTGGCGGCCTTGAACCTGCAGGAGAACGGCAAAACCTATATGGATGACATTCCCGCCGTGGGTGATTTTGCCCGCGACGCCTTGCGCACACAGATGATCAAGGACCACCCGGAGGCTGCCAACGTCAACCTGGAAAACGTGCAAATCGCCGTGACCAGCGCAGTGGTCTGGGGCACGCTGGCCGTACCCGGCCAAACCCAGACGCAAACCTTCACGCTGACCGAGTTGGCCCTGGAAAACCTGATCGCCCTGCCGTTGGGTAACAAGGTCGTGATTTACCGCAACGGGACGATGACGCCGACCTGGATGACGGCGCAATACTTGGAAAAACTGATTACCCAGGTCGATATCGGCAAACACTATCCCGCCCTGATCAAAAGCAAATTGCTGGAGGACGCCGCGCAGTCCTTGCGCCGGCAAAAACTCTACACCGAACAATTGCGCCTGCAACTGCCCTTGCTGGCCTTGCAGTACAAGATTCGCGGTCTTCACGGCCTGACCGAACAGGGTTATCGCTACGTGTGTGCCGTGATGAACACGGAGACTGAAAAGCAGCGGGTAGACGGTTACCCGGTGGTGATCCGCCCCCTGGCCCTGTACCCCAAGCGGCGCCTGACGACAGCCGTGGATACGGTCGACAACATGTTCATCATTGGCCCCCAAGCCCCAAAAAACGGCCCTTGCCTGCTCTATCGACCACTGAGCAATGAGCCGTTGATGGAGTTCGCCTCTGAAGCCAACCTGCTCTATGAAATCAAGCAATCAACGACCTTGCGCCAGTCGATCCTCGCCTGGTTGCCCGACAAGGAGCGCACCGCTTACGGCCAGTTCGTATTCACCGGCACCCTGCCGTCCCCCTGGGTGTTTACCAGCCTGCTTAATGACCCACTTGATGTGCTGGTGATGACAGGGCCGATCCGTTTCGGCAATGAGGTGTTGCGCAATGACTATTTCGCGACGCTGTTCAAAACTCACGCCACGGCATTGGCAAACCTGGCCGACCGCCAGTCTGTCTCCAATGCCGAGGGCCGCTGGGAAAGCTTGAAGCACATGGGCTGGCAGATCTTTACCGCGGCACTGCCATTCATGGGGAAAACCGTCGGCGCAGCGTCCTGGATCTGGCAATTGATGGATGATCTGCAACATGTCGTGGATGCCAGAGAAATAAACGAGCGACCTGCCGAGCTCTCCGCCTGGGTGGATATATTGCTGACGCTGGGCATGGTGTTGACGATGCACATCAGTACACAACGACCCCCCAGCGCGGCGATCGAAAAAGAAACCCGCGCCTCTTCCGAGCCGGGCGAGTCGTCCACGCCCTCCAAGCATCCCAAGCCGTCAGAACCCGCCGAACCGTCCAAGCCCTCACCCGCCATGGTCCTGATACAAAAACCGACGATCACGGCAGGTGAGCTGCCGGCGGACCATCAAGGTACGCTGCATGCCAGCGGCGCGCTGACTCAGTCCCGGCGCAATCTCGGAGCGATCCTGGATGCCCTCATGGTCGAGAAGCCATCATCCCTGAGCGAACAGTACAAGGAGGACACCGCCTACAAGCACCTCTACAGCGCAGGGGAACACTGGTATGCGCCGGTTGGGACTCGATGGTTTGAGGTTGATGTGGACGAAAACGATTCAGTCCTGATTGTTGATCCAAAACAGTCACAGCGAACAGGCTTTCCGCTGACCAGCAACCGTGCTGGCCAGTGGTTTATCGACATCCGGTTCCGATTGAAAGCCAGCGGGCTGCGCCGCCTGCGGCAAAAGGGTCAGCGCCTCAAGCCGCCGAAAATAAAAGACCTGCGCGAGCAGTTAAATAGCTTTGACAAGCAATTGATGCAACGGCACAGCGAGCTTGAGGCACTGCGCGAGGCCATCGCCGCAACGCCGGAGGACGCCCAGGAAGCGGCTCGAACCACTTACCTTGCCCAGGCGGACAATCACATCAAGGAACTCGACGTGACGATCGCCCAACTCAAATCGCTGAAGATCATCGACACCGTTCCCAATTACCTGGACGGGATGTACGAATACCTGACCAACCAGATTTTCGTGGCCCGCTCAGCCATCAACGAACAGTTGGACGGGTTCCAACAACAACTACGTTCAGTCGAAGGGCACATGGACCCTGATGACGATACGCTGGCGACACTCCCCCTCAGTACCTATCAAAAAGTCTATGAGGTCACCCAGGATATGATTGAACGCCTTACGTTCATCGAGACCCCTTTAAGGGAGATGCGGGAGCTCGGTGAAAGGGGTGTCAGGTTCGCCACTATTCATGGGCTCGGCCTGGCGAATGTGAGCCTCACTGACCTCAAAGCGTTCAAGATCAGCCTGAGTACCTTCCTATGCCTCAATGAGACCAAAACCGAGAGCTTGCCGGCGGCCAGGGAAGCGGTTGCGCGCATTATCGAAACCGCCGAGCTGGCAGTGCAAAGCCTGCGAGTCGCCCTGGACCCGGAGAATGAAGCCACTCAAGACCAGTTGATCGAAACCCTCGACAGCCTGGTAGATCAATTCGCGAGCGTGGATCAGAACCTGGTGGAGTTGCCGGCCGACTTCCCCGACGACCTGCAAAAAACCCCATTGGCCAATCTGCGCAAACAAATCGATGAGTTCGCCCAAAACGCCACGCGAGAACTGACCGGCCTGCTGCGCGAACGCAAAGCCCAAACCCTGGAACCCATGCCTGGACCTTCCCGCCCCTCGTCCAGGGTCACGAAGAGAGTCATCAAGACGCATCTCAAGGGGATTGTCATCGGCGAAGAACGCCTGCCGGACGCCGAAGGCAGCACAGCACTGGTGGAGGTAAAGGAGCCGCTGACCGGCAAGGTAATCGCCACGTTCCACGAAAAAGAGCCGGGCGTATGGGTTGAACAACCACCCGCGGCGCGATCAACCAGCCGCGCCCAGGCCCGCAACCTTAAACAGAGCACGACCCACGGCCAGGCCCTGCTGGACACGCTTGAGGCCTTTATCACGCGCACGGAAGTGCTGTCCAACGAGGCGGGATGGCTGCCCGTAACCATTGAAGAGCGTATCAGTAACCGGATCGAACAGCTGATGCACGCCAGCCAGGAGATCGAAGAAGCACTGACCCTGAGCAATCTGACAGAAAGCACCACACACCCCTCAGCAATGCTCAACAAACGACTGTCCGCCGCGATCAGCAAGCTCCAGGGCGAACGCAAGCGCCTCCACATCCATATGCTCAAGACACGGCCTCCCACGGCGGCTCATGTCGAGCTGTTGCTCAAGGAAGGGGTGGTTACCATCAACCCGCCCACCGGTGCGCGCATCAAGCTCACCGGACGTCACTCAAGTTTTCTGCAGGAGTATCCCGTGGTGGATATCCAAACCAAGAAAACGTTGTGGTATGCCCACTTTCACTACAACGCGCTGACAGGATCAGAGGAGAACTTCACCGCTGCCCACCTGAAAACCCCAGACCAACGCGGCCTGGGCGGAAAATACGAGCGCAGGAACGACGCCAGCCGCAACAATATCAGTATCTACCGCAGTGAGATCAGCCCCCAACTGGCGCGCACGCTGTTCTTTAAAAGCAAGCCACCTCAGCCGGCGGTGGAAGAGCCCCAGGCCTGACGCAAGCGCGCCAGGGCCTGGCCGATGGCAACTTCTGGCACCGCGGCAAACCCCAGCACGAGACCCGCACGCTGGTCCGGCGGTGTGCTGGAGCCTGCCAGCCAGTAACTGCTCAGGCCGTTGATTTCGACACCAGCAGCCTTGGCCTGCTCGAGCAATTGTTGCTCACGGGCCAGGCTGGCCACGCGTACCGTAAGGTGCAGCCCTGCGGCAACGCTGGGCAGGCTGGCGACCCCGTCGAGGTCACCCGGCCACCCGGCCAGGAGTGCGTTGCGTCGGCTCAACGCCGCGCGGCGCATGCGCCGGATATGTCGCTGGAAGTGCCCGGCGGCCATGAATTCGGCCATCACGGCCTGGGTGCTGACTTCGGAATGGCGCATATCCACCGCTCGCCGCCGGGAAAAGGCGTCGACCAGGCCCGGCGGTAATACCAGGTAACCCAGGCGCAAGGCCGGAAAGGCCACCTTGCCGAACGTGCCGACGTACAGCACGCGCCCGCTGCGGTCCAGTGCCGCCAATGGTGACAGCGGCGCGCCGCTGTAGCGGTATTCGCCGTCGTAATCGTCCTCGATGATCCAACCGCCCGTGCGCTCGGCCCAGGCCAGCAGTTCGAGGCGCCGCGCCAGGCTCATCACCACACCCAACGGGTACTGATGAGAGGGCGTGACATACGCCACTCGGCAATCGCCCAGGCTGTTGAGCACCTGGCAATCGATGCCTTCACTGTCCACCGGTACACCGTGCAACCGTCCGCCTGCCAAAGCGAACGCATGCCCCGCCGCACGGTAGCCAGGGTTTTCCACCGCCACCCCATCTCCCGGCTCTACCAGCAACTGTGCACAAAGGCTGATTGCCTGCTGCGCCCCACTGGTGATCACTATTTGTTCAGCGGTGCACTGCATGCCCCGTGAGCTGCGCAAGTAAGCGGCGATCAGACCGCGCAGGCGACCGTCACCCGCCGGGTCGCCATAGCACAGCAGTTCCAGATCCGGCTTGCGCCAGAATGCCCCATTCAGCTTGGCCCATACCTCAAAGGGGAACAGATCAAAGGCCGGCACGCCCACGCGGAATGCCCGAGGCGGACCCGAGGGAGGTAAGGCCAGGTGGTTGTTTTTTACCCGGGCCAAGCCCGCGCTGTGGATAACTTCATCGTCCAGATCTTCCGGAAAATCAGCCAATTTTGTGGATAAGGCTGGGGATAAGCCTGTTGAAAACCCTGTGGATACTTTTGTGGATAGTTTTTTTGCCGTAGGCAATTGAGCGACATAAGTGCCATCGCCGACTCGGCTTTCAATAAACCCCTCTGCATACAGCTGATCGTAGGCGCGTACCACACTGTTGCGGGAAATCGACAACGCCGCCGCCAGGTCACGGGTGGCGGGCAGGCGCGTGCCACTGACCAGTCGTCCATCCAGCACCCGCTGGCGCAAGGCGTCATACAGTTGGCGAGTCAGACCCTGACGGCGATCCAGCTCAATACCGGCGGGGTTGAATGACAGCGGCGCAGAGATGGGCGACATATTGGACCTATGAAATTGGTGCCAGATGGCTCTTACAACGAGCCATTAGCCTGCCTAGGATGCAGGCATTCGCCAAGGAATATTTCCATGTACACACCTCGCGCCTTCGCCCTCGACGATTTGCCCGAACTGCACCAATTGATCCAGCACACCCGCCTGGCGCAGTTAGTGACCGTGGGTGAACAAGGCCTGCAAGCCAGCCATTTGCCACTGCTGCTCAACCCCGATGAAGGTGCCAATGGCACGCTCTACGGACACCTGGCCAAGGCCAATCCTCAGTGGCGGGACCTGCAGAACGGCAGCGAAGCGCTGGTGATCTTTGCAGGCGCCGAGGCCTACATCAGCCCGGCCTTTTACCCAGCCAAGGCCGAGCACGGCAAAGTGGTGCCCACCTGGAATTACCTGGCGGTGCACGCCTATGGCAAGGCCGAGGTGTTTACCGACGCCGAGCGTTTGCTCAACGTGGTCAGCGCTCTCACTGATCGCCATGAGGGCAACCGCTCCCAGCCCTGGAAGGTCAGCGACGCCCCGGCCGATTACATTGAAAGCATGCTCAACGCCATCGTCGGCTTTGCCCTGCCGGTCGAACGACTGATCGGCAAACGCAAACTCAGCCAGAACCGCAGCCCGGCCGATATCGCCGGCGTGCGCGAAGGCTTGGCCGCCAGTAGCGACGTGCGTGACCAGACCCTCGCCCGCTTTATGCCCCAAGGAGCCTCAGAATGAGCCAGATCGACATCCGCCCAGTCACCGCCGCCGACCACGCCGCCTGGCTGCCGCTGTGGCAAGCGTATCTGACGTTCTACAACACCGAGTTGCCCGACGCCGTCACCCAAAGCACCTGGCAGCGCCTGATCGACGCCACCGAGCCCACCCATTCGGCCCTGGCCTGGCAGGACGACAAGGCGGTGGGCATGGTCAACTTCATCTACCACCGCTCCAACTGGAGCATCGAGAACTCGTGCTACTTGCAGGACTTGCTGGTCGTCCCGACCCAACGTGGCACCGGCGTGGGCCGCAAGTTGATCGAATTCGTCTACACCACCGCCAAGGCTGACGGTTGCTGCAAGGTCCATTGGCTGACCCACGAGACCAACGCCACGGCGATCCAACTCTACGAACGCATTGCCGAACGTCCAGGCTTTATCCAATTTCGCAAAGGTCTTTAAGGAGCGCAGCATGACGACTTCTCTCGCTGACTGGAAAGGCGTCCCGGCGCCCACCGTTCAACGGCTGGAAGGACGGTTTATCCGTCTGGAAAAACTCGACCCCGCCCGCCATGGCGATGAGCTGTTCAACGCCCTGCAAGGCCCCGGTGCCGACCCCAAGCTGTGGGACTACCTGCCTTACGGCCCATTCCCCGAACGCAGCGTCTTCAATGACTGGCTGAACAATCACGCCGCGCACAGCGACCCGTATTTTTTCAGCGTCATCGACCGCGCAACCGGCCAGGTACAGGGCCTCCTCAGCCTGATGTCGATCGTCCCGGACCACGGTCGCATCGAAATCGGCCATGTCACCTTCGGCGCCGCCATGCAGCGCTCGCCAAAAAGCACCGAAGCGGTCTACCTGCTGGCCAAGCACGCGTTCGACCAGGGTTACCGTCGCCTGGAATGGAAGTGCAACAACGCCAACGGCCGCTCCAAATACGCGGCCGAGCGGTTGGGTTTCAGTTTTGAAGGCGTGTTCCGCCAGCACACCGTGGTCAAGGGCAAGAACCGGGATACCGCGTGGTACTCGATCATCGACGCCGAATGGCCACACGTTGCAGCGGGCTTTGAGGCGTGGTTGTCGGAAGCGAACCAGCAGGGTGATGGGCAGGTGAAGTCACTGGCGCAGTGCCGGTCCCAACACCTCTGATCAATGAGGGAGCCACGCGTTGATCGCCCGCTGGCCGATGCGTTTTTAATCGCGCCGCACTAGAGAAAACTCCCGCAAACCGGGGGTCGATGACCTGACAGTTATCGCCCCGTCATCTCGCTAAATTCCCGGCCTCATTCATCAGAGGTTGGGATTTCATGCCTTTTACACCCCACAGATTCGCACTCGTCATTGCCCTTGCTCTCAGCACTGCCAGCCTTCAACCCGCGCATGCGCGTGGCGATATTGAATACAAGCCGTACCCGCATCCGTACTACGATGCGCAGCCCGATCCGTGGCCTCCTGTAGAACCCGAGATCGAATCAACGCCCCTCGACGGTTATCTCACCCAGAAAGCGACCTCGCGCAATGGCTTGCAAGTGGCCAAGGTGCTGGAGCCGGGATTGATTCGGTTACTGGAGTCTGGGGAACTGACGTCCGAGCAAATCAAAGCCCTTGAAAAGCTCGGTGATGGCCTCGAGAAACAACCCGGCGGCATCGGTGCCAGCCTTGAGCAACTGGCCGGCAGCCAGAACGCCAACCTCGCCGGCGCAACGCAAAACACCACACAGCACCTCAGCAACCAATTGCTCTCGACCCTGCGCACACTGCCCGCTGACGACGAAGGCCACTTCTGGATTCAAGGTGTGGGCAACGACGGCAGCCTCGACAAGCAAGGCGGCAGCGCTGGTTTGAAATATGGCGTCGACGGCCTGTTGCTGGGCGCCGACTGGGCACTGGATCACGCCTGGCGCGTTGGCATCATGGGTGCAAAATCCACCAGCCATTTGAATACCCAACGCTTCTCTGGCGACCTCGACAGCTGGCACCTGGGGGGTTACGCCGTACGCCAGGACGGCCCGATAGGCCTGCGCCTGGGGGCGATCTACAGCGACCACGCGGGGCAGAACAAACGCGACGTCAACCTGCTGGACTACAAGGAGCAACTCAAGGGCAAATACAACGCCCAAAGCCAAACCCTGTTTTCCGAACTGGGCTATCAACTGGGCAGCGCGGACCTCAGCGTCGAACCCTTCGCCGGCCTCGGTTTCCAGCGCTACCACCGCGACAGTTTCAAGGAAACGGGTGGCTTGACCGCGCTGAACGTCGGCGCACAAACCCAACAAAACCTCAGCACCACCTTGGGCCTGCGCCTGGCAACGGTGTATCGGTTCGATAACCAGATCAGCCTCACACCCCACCTCAGCACCGGCTGGAAACACCTCTACGGCGGAGTCGACAGCCAGGTCCGCCAATCCTACCGTGCCCTGCCGGGGCTGGTTGACGGTTTCACCGTCACCGGCACCTCGCTGGACCGCAATAGCCTCGACCTGCAAGCCGGGCTCGACCTCGCCTTGTCGGCACAACACACCGTCGGCCTGACCTACAGCGCGCAGGCCGGCACAAACAGTCGCAACCAGGGCTTGATGGGGCAGTGGAAGATCAGCTTCTAACCCCACCAAATTGCGCACAAAAAAAAGGGGGGCACCTGCCCCCCCGAGGATTAAACGGTCGTGTCGAAGGCTGGATCAGCCTTCGATTTCAATCAGGATTTCGCCAGGGTTGACCCGGTCGCCCTTGGCCACATGAACGGCAGTCACCTTACCGGCAATCGCTGCCTGCACTTCGGTTTCCATTTTCATGGCTTCGGTAATCAGCACGGCCTGGCCGGCCTTGACCACGTCACCTTCCTTGACCAGCACGTCGACGATATTGCCCGGCATCGCGGTGCTGACATGGCCAGGCTCGGTGGCGTGCTTGCGCTTGCTGCCGCCACTGCTGACGAATTCGTTGAGCGGCTCGAACACCACTTCTTCCGGCATGCCGTCGATGGACAAGTAGAAGTGGCGCTTGCCTTCTGCCTTCACGCCGACACCGGTGATGTCCACGCGGTAGCTTTCGCCGTGTACGTCGATGACGAACTCGGTCGGTACGCCTTCGCCACCGGCACGCGCCACGCCGCCGGCTTCTGGGATCGGCAACAGCACTTCAGGGGCCAGGGTGCCGGCGTCGCGCTCTTCAAGGAACTTGCGCCCGATGTCCGGGAACATGGCGTAGGTCAGCACGTCTTCTTCGGACTTGGCCAACGCGCCGATTTCACCGCGCAGTTTGGTCATTTCCGGCTTGAGCAGGTCGGCCGGGCGTACGTCGATCACTTCTTCGCTGCCGATGGCCTGGCGACGCAATTTCTCGTTCACGGTGCCCGGCGCCTTGCCGTAGCCGCCTTGCAGGTACAGTTTCACTTCGTTGGTGATGGTCTTGTAGCGCTCGCCGGCCAACACGTTGAAAAACGCCTGGGTGCCGACGATCTGCGAGGTCGGGGTGACCAGCGGCGGGAAGCCGAGGTCTTCGCGTACTCGCGGGATTTCGGCCAGCACTTCGCCCATGCGGTTGAGCGCGCCTTGCTCTTTCAATTGGTTGGCCAAGTTGGAAATCATCCCGCCCGGTACCTGGTTGACTTGCACGCGGGTGTCGACGGCGGTGAATTCGCTTTCGAACTGGTGGTACTTCTTACGCACGGCGTAGAAGTACAGACCGATCTCTTGCAGCAGTTCCAGGCTCAGGCCGGTATCGAACTCGCTGCCTTTAAGGGCGGCGACCATCGACTCGGTACCGGGGTGGCTGGTGCCCCAGGCGAAGCTGGAGATAGCCGTGTCGATGTGGTCGGCACCGTTCTCGATGGCCTTGAGTTGGCACATCGCGGCCAAGCCCGCCGTGTCATGCGAGTGGATAAAGATCGGCAGGTTTTGCTCGGCTTTGAGTGCCTTGACCAGCTTGCCGGTGGCGTACGGGGTCAGCAGGCCGGCCATGTCCTTGATCGCAATCGAGTCGCAACCCATGGATTCCAACTGCTTGGCCTGGGCCACGAACGCCTCGACGGTGTGCACCGGGCTGGTGGTGTAGGCGATGGTGCCTTGGGCATGTTTGCCGGCAGCCTTCACCGCTTCGATGGCCACGCGCAGGTTACGCACGTCGTTCATGGCGTCGAAAATGCGGAATACGTCGATACCGTTGACGGCAGCCTTGGCCACGAACGCCTTGACCACGTCATCGCTGTAATGGCGATAGCCCAGCAGGTTCTGGCCACGCAGCAGCATCTGCAAGCGGGTGTTGGGCAACGCGACGCGCAGTTTGCGCAGACGCTCCCACGGGTCCTCCTTGAGGAAGCGCACGCAGGCGTCGAAGGTCGCGCCGCCCCAGACTTCCAAGGACCAGTAGCCGACTTTGTCGAGCTTGTCGCAGATCGGCAGCATGTCGTCGGTGCGCATGCGAGTGGCCAGCAACGATTGGTGAGCGTCGCGCAGGATGGTGTCGGTTACGAAGATTTTTTTAGACATTGGAATGTTCCTCACAGGCCTGCGTGGGCGGCGATGGCGGCGGCGATGGCCAGGGCCAGCTCTTCGGGTTTGCGCTTGATCGAGTAGTTGGTCAGCTCAGGGTGGCTTTCCACGAAACTGGTGTTGAACTGGCCGCTGCGGAATTCCGGATTGCGCAGGATTTCCTGGTAGTAAGCGGCGGTGGTCTTCACGCCTTGCAGGCGCATGTCGTCCAGGGCACGCAGGCCGCGGTCCATGGCTTCCTCCCAAGTCAACGCCCACACCACCAGTTTCAGGCACATGGAGTCGTAGAACGGCGGGATGGTGTAGCCGGTATAGATCGCCGTGTCGGTACGCACGCCAGGCCCGCCGGGTGCGTAGTAACGGGTGATCTTGCCGAAGCTGGGCAGGAAGTTGTTCTTCGGGTCTTCGGCGTTGATACGGAACTGCAACGCGAAGCCACGGTGCTGGATATCTTCCTGTTTCACCGACAGCGGCAGGCCGGAGGCGATGCGGATCTGTTCGCGGACGATGTCGATCCCGGTGATTTCTTCGGTGATGGTGTGTTCCACCTGCACCCGGGTGTTCATCTCCATGAAGTACACCTCGCCCTCGGCGAGCAGGAACTCCACGGTACCGGCGTTCTCGTAGCCCACGGCCTTGGCGGCTCGCACCGACAGGTCGCCGATGTAGGCGCGCTGTTCCGGGGTCAGTTGCGGGCTTGGGGCGATTTCGATGAGCTTCTGGTTACGGCGCTGAATCGAGCAATCGCGCTCGAACAGGTGCACCACATTGCCGAAGCTGTCACCGAGGATCTGCGCCTCGATGTGCTTGGGATTGACGATGCATTTTTCCAGGAACACTTCCGCCGAACCGAACGCCTTGGTGGCCTCGGAAATCACGCGGGGGAAGGCTTGTTCAAGTTCTTCACGGCTGTTGCAACGACGAATGCCGCGACCGCCACCACCGGAGGTGGCCTTGAGCATCACCGGGTAACCAATGCGGTCGCCTTCGGTGAGGGCCTCAGCGATGTCGGCGACGTTGCCCTCGGTGCCCGGCGTGACCGGCACACCGGCCTTGATCATACTGCGGCGCGCTTCGGTCTTGTCGCCCATGCGGCGGATGACTTCGGCCGAGGGACCGATGAATTTGATCCCGCGTTCCGCGCAGATGTCCGCCAGTTCGGCGTTTTCCGACAGGAACCCGTAACCGGGGTGCAGTGCATCACAGCCGGTTTCCACGGCGAGGTTCACCAGCTTGCGCGGGTTCAGGTAGCCGGCCAGGGGCTCGGCACCGATGCTGTGGGCTTCGTCGGCACGCTTGACGTGCAACGCGTGGCGGTCGGCGTCGGAGTAGACCGCGACCGAGCGAATGCCCATCTCGGCGCAGGCACGCACGATTCGTACGGCAATTTCACCACGGTTGGCGATCAGGATCTTTTTTATCACTTGGAAATTCCCTTGAGCCGATTGCTGCGTTCTTCGACCCTATGAATCCGGGTCGGCGCGTGACCAAATGTTTCATGACAGTCGCGAGACACACACTAAGCCCGCCAAGGGATTAACAAAAATCAATAATTATTGGGTCGTGCATAAGTAAAGACTTATAGTTGGCCGCACAGCCTGGGGCGAGAGAATTAAAAAATGCGTAAGTCATTGAT
The DNA here is from genome assembly GCF_001645105.1 of Pseudomonas marginalis. Classification (GTDB taxonomy): domain Bacteria; phylum Pseudomonadota; class Gammaproteobacteria; order Pseudomonadales; family Pseudomonadaceae; genus Aquipseudomonas; species Aquipseudomonas petroselini. The sequence goes on along the minus strand of NZ_LKEG01000034.1, from coordinate 198,633 downwards.
GCGACTGACATTGCGTCAGTTGCAGATCTTCCATGAGGTGTGTGACTTGCGCTCCTACAGCCGCGCGGCCGAGGAAATGTCTCTCACACAACCGGCCGTTAGCCTACAAATTCGCCAGCTGGAAGAGCTGATCGGCCAGCCGTTGTTCGATTACGTCGGCAAAAAGCTTTACATGACCGAGGCCGCCGAAGCCCTGCAAAGGGCCAGCCGGGATATTTTCGGGCGCCTGGAAAACCTCGATATGCAGCTCTCGGACATGCAGGGCTCGTTGCAAGGCCAACTGAAACTGGCGATTGAGTCCAGCGCCAAGTATTTCGTGCCGCACCTGTTTGCCGCCTTCAAGCGCCAGCATCCGGAAGTGCAATTGCACCTCACGGTGGTTAACCGTGCCCAGGTGATCCGCCGGCTTTCGGACAATCGCGACGACCTGGTGATCATGTCGATGGTGCCCCAGGACATGGGCTTGGAGTTCCTGCCGTTCCTTAACAACCCAATCGTTGCCGTGGCACCGCCCGACCACCCGCTCAGCCTTCAGGGACCGCTGCGCCTGCAGGACCTGGAACCTTACACACTGCTGCTGCGCGAACCGGGTTCCGGCACGCGGCTGGCTTGTGAGGAATATTTCAAGGAAAAACGCGTGCACTTCACCCAGACGGTGGAAGTCGCCTCAGCCGAGGCGCAGCGTGAATGCGTATGCGCCGGGCTGGGCGTGGCCTTGTTGACGCGTCACGCGGTCAACATGGAATTGGCCACCGGCGGGCTCAAGGAGCTGCCGGTGGAAGAGCTGCCGCTGTACCGCAGTTGGTGCCTGGTGCAGGCCAAGGCCAAGCGCCTGTCACCAGTGGCCCATGCGTTCCTGGGCTTTATCCGCAGCGAGCGGGTGCAGATCAGCGCGCTGGCTGAGCGCTTCGCTGGGCAGCCGCGGGTGCCTGCCAGTGGAGTTCCGGGTAGTCCGTGATGCTCTGGAGCAGTTGGCGCTGATCACAGCGGTCTTCGATTGCGCGACGGAACGCCATGCGGCGCTGGTCTTCCTGTTGACGACGGGTCTTGACGGAGCTGTTGCTGTCTTCGTAGGGCCGGGCCATTTGGAGTCTCCCAATGCGAGTACGGGGAGTACAGGATGGCCTTGGGCGATGACGGTTTAGCGGCGCGCGCATTACAAGACGATGAACATTGCTGATCTGTAGGAAATCCAAATGTGGGAGGGGGCTTGCCCCCGATTGCGGTGTATCAGTCACCAGATTTACTGACTGACTCACTGCATCGGGGGCAAGCCCCCTCCCACATTTTGCTCTGCATACAGCGCTAGTCGTCGAGGGCTTTGACGGATTTGGGCGACAGACGCAGGCTGCGCAAGCTGCGCTTGACGCTCTTGAGGTGGTTGACCAGGCTCGGCCCGCGCGCCATGGCCACGCCCATCGCCAGCACGTCGATCACCACCAAGTGGGCGATGCGCGAGGTCAGTGGCGTGTAGATTTCGGTGTCTTCATGCACATCGATGGCCAGGTTGACCGTGGACAGTTCCGCCAACGGCGTCTGGCTGGGGCACAGGGTGATCAACGAAGCGCCGCTCTCACGCACCAGGTTGGCGGTGATCAGCAGGTCTTTGGAGCGGCCGGACTGGGAGATGCAGATGGCGACATCGGTGGGCTTCAAGGTCACCGCCGACATGGCCTGCATGTGCGGGTCACTGTAGGCCGCTGCGGTGAGCAGCAGGCGGAAAAATTTGTGCTGAGCGTCGGCCGCCACTGCGCCGGATGCACCGAAGCCATAGAACTCAACGCGCTGGGCCTGGGACATGGCCGTCACGGCCTTCTGCAGCTCCACCGGGTCGAGCTTCTCGCGCACTTCCATCAGGGTGTGCAGGGTGGTGTCGAAGATTTTCAGGCTGTAATCGGCAACGGAATCGTCTTCATGGATCGCAAATTGCCCGAAGCTCGCACCGGCGGCCAGGCTTTGGGCCAGCTTGAGTTTCAAGTCCTGGAACCCGGAGCAACCGATGGCGCGGCAGAAACGCACGATGGTCGGCTCGCTGATGCCCACGCTGTGGGCCAAATCGGCCATGGAACTGTGCATCACAGCCGCAGGGTCAAGCAGCACGTGATCGGCAACCTTGAGTTCCGATTTGCGTAACAGGTGGCGCGACTGGGCGATATGTTGCAACAGGTTCAAAGGACAGGACTCTTGTTATGGGCAGGGCCAAGGATGTAGCAAGCTTGTAGTTATACTACAAGAATTGCCGTTTTGCCCGTCCGACGCGTCACTAAATCGCCCTGCCCGCCTTTGAATTTAAGGGCGGCCAAGTTGTAGCCACAGGGGCGACCTTGGCATCACTCAGGAAAATCTGCATTTTTCCGTAACAAATCTGCCAACCCTTCGGCCTGCATCGGCCGGCTGATCAAATAGCCCTGCACTTCGTCACACCGCTCAGCGCGCAGGAAATCCAGCTGCTGCTGGTCTTCCACACCTTCTGCCACCACCTTGAGGGCCAGCCCATGGGCCATGGCGATAATTGCGCGGGTGATGGCCGCGTCCTCACGCCCCTGCCCGAGCCCACGAATAAAGGTCTGGTCGATCTTCACGTAGTCCACGGGGATACGCTTGAGGTAGCTGAGGGACGAATAACCGGTGCCGAAATCGTCGATGGCCAGCTTCACGCCCAGGTCGCGCAGTTGCTGGAAGGTGGCGATGATGTGTTCGACGCTGTCGAGTAACTGGCTTTCGGTCAGCTCCAGCTCGAGGTATTGCGGGTCCAGGCCGGTTTCTTCAAGCACTTGGCGCACCAGGCTGACCAACTTGCCTTGGCGCAGTTGGTGCACCGAGAGGTTCACCGACACGCGAATCGGCGCCAGCCCCTGACGCTGCCATTCACACGCCTGCCAGCACGCCTCGCGCAGCACGAATTCGCCCAGCGGCACGATGAGGCCAGTCTCTTCGGCCAGGCCGATAAAATCCCCCGGCGGCACCATGCCCCATTGCGGATGCTCCCAGCGGATCAACGCCTCGGCCGCATTCAGCTTGCCGGTGGCCAGGCATAACTTCGGTTGGTAGAACACTGAGAGCTGACGTTCTTCGATGGCCTTGCGCAGGTGGTTTTCCAGCTGCAAGCGCTCCAGGGTGCTGGCTTGCAAGCTGTCGGTGTAGAACTGAAAGTTATTGCCGCCCAAGTGCTTGGCGTGCTGCATGGCCATGTTCGATTGACTGACCAGCGCGGAAATCTCCCGCGCATTGTCCGGTAACAGGCTGACACCCATTGAGGCACTGACCACCAACTCATGCCCTTCCACCGTCACCGGCACCCGCAGTTTGGCCAGCAGCCGAGTGGCCACGCGCGCCAGGCTCGACAGGTTGCCATAGGCGTCGAACAACACAGCGAATTCATCCCCGGACAAACGCGCAATGGTGTCGGCCTCGGGCAAAGCGTTAATCAGGCGACGCGCCATTTTTTGCAGCAATTGGTCGGCAACTTCATGGCCGAGGCTGTCATTGAGTAACTTGAAGCGGTCTAGATTGATGTGCAGCAGCGCCAGGCTGCGCCCGCCTTGGCGTACACGCTGATGAGCCTCGCGCAGCCGTTCGCGGAACAGCGAGCGGTTGGCCAGCCCGGTCAACTCGTCGTAATGAGTGAGGTAACGCATACGTTCTTCGGACTCACGCCGCGCCGAGAGATCGGCGAAGAACCCCACGATATGACTGACTTTTCCTCGAACATCGCGCACCACATTCAATTGCAGCCACTGCGGGTACAGCTCGCCGTTCTTGCGCGTCTCCACCAACTCGCCCTGCCACGTACCGTGGCTTAGCAACGCCTGGCGGATCACCGGGAAGTGGCGGCGGGCATCGCGACTGCTGGGCAGCTCCACCACATTGCGGCCAATCATGTCGTCGGTTTCAAAGCCCGTGACACGGCTGAAGGCCTGGTTGACGGCAATCAGCACGTAGTCCGGGTCGAGGATCACAATGCCCTCGCTGGCGGCTTCAAAGACGGTCGACGCCAAACGCTGCTGTTCCTCCAGGGCCTTGCTGGCGCTGATATCACGGCGTGTACCGAGCATGCGCGTGACGCGGCCGCTGGGCGCACGCTCCACGGCACGGCCACGGTCTTCGATCCACACCCAGTGCCCATCGCCATGACGCACGCGGTATTCCACTTGGTAGTCCTCGCTGCGGCCCTTGAGGTGCTCCACCAGGGCACGCTTGAGCAGCGGCAGGTCTTCGGGGTGCAGGCGTGGCTTGAGGTGACCGAGCATCGCCGTGACGTACTCAGGCTCCAGGCCGAACAGCTCCTTGAGCTGGGTGTGGTGGACTTCGTCGGTTTGCAGGTTCCAGTCCCACAGGCCCAGCTCGCTGGCTTGCAGGGCCATGGCCAGGCGCGCCTCGCTTTTATTCAGCGCCAGGCTGGCAGCGTCCAGCTCCTGGCTGCGCTGTGCCACGCGGTCCTGCAGGCCGACCTGGGCTTCGCGCAGTTCCTGCTCGACCTGGCGGCGTTGTTCCACTTCGCGCACCAACTCCTGATTGAGTTGCTCGCTGCGCTGCTGTGCCTGTTGCAGATGCTCGATCAACGCCTGGTTCTGGAAGCGTCGCAGCAGCCCGCGCTGGATCAGGCGGTTGACCTGCCATGCCACCAGGCTCAAGGACGCCAGCAGGATCAGGCCGAGTACGCCCCAGCCACGCTGCTGCGGGTCACCGCTCCAGAACAGGTAAATGATGGACGGCACCAGGCACGGCAAGGCGAACGACAAAAAGGCCGGCACGCTCACGGCGTAGGCCACGCTGGCCGACAGTGTCGCGGCGCCGATCAGGCCGAACACCCAGGCCTGCTGCATAAAGCTGTCCGCCGGCACCAGGGCGATGGCGGCGGTGGCCAGGGTCAGGCCGCTGACCGCCGAACCGAGCATGAACATGCGCCGCCACACCGGCTGGGCCTGGCGACTGGGCATGGCCGAATCAAACGCGGCCACTTGGATCACGCGCATCGCCACCAGGGCCAGCAGCCAGACCAACCAGATGCTGTCCAACAGGTATTGCTTGGGGTTCCAGAGCAGCCAGGCGCAGACCAGGCCATTGACCAACATCAACAGGGTCGGCAGCAGCGAGCCCTGATACAGCAGGCGTGTGCGCTCGACCGCCATCTCGGTGGCGTAGTGTTTGCGAAGAACCTGCGCGGGCGCCGCCGAGGGGCCAAACAGGTCGGTGCTGAGGGTCATAGGCAGTGTTCTTATAATGGTGAGCCCGAAACGTCGACGGAGCATACACAAGCAAACGCTTGGGCCAAACTGCTCTACGTCATAAAAACGGCACGCTCATGCGCCGCAAACTTCGGGGCCAGACGGCTTGAGCGAGACGCTGCGCGGGCTGTGGCCATTGACCAACCGGTCATCACCCTGATTGTTTTCCGTCGACCACCCGGCATTGGTATTTGCCCCACTCCCCCGTGGGCCATAGAATGCGCCGATGCGCGATGATCTCTCTCTTTTGCTGAACTCCCTCAACGATGCCCAACGCCAGGCCGTAGCCGCCCCCGTTGGCCGTCAGTTGGTCCTGGCCGGTGCTGGCTCCGGTAAAACCCGAGTGCTGGTGCACCGTATCGCCTGGTTGATCCAGGTCGAGAACGCGTCCCCGCATTCCATCCTGTCGGTGACCTTCACCAACAAGGCCGCTGCCGAGATGCGCCACCGCATCGAGCAGTTGATGGGCATCAGCCCGGCCGGCATGTGGGTGGGCACCTTCCACGGCCTGGCGCACCGCCTGTTGCGGGCGCACTGGCAGGAAGCGGGCCTGAGCCAGACCTTCCAGATTCTCGACAGCGATGACCAGCAACGCTTGGTCAAGCGGGTGATCCGCGAGCTGGGGCTCGACGAACAGCGTTGGCCGGCGCGCCAGGCCCAATGGTTTATCAACGGCCAGAAAGACGAAGGCCTGCGCCCGCAGCACATCCAGGCCAGCGGCGATTTGTTCCTGGCCACCATGCGCAGCATTTATGAAGCCTACGAGGCCGCGTGCGTACGCGCCGGGGTGATCGACTTCTCCGAGCTGCTGCTGCGCGCCCTCGACCTGTGGCGCGACAACCCGGGCTTGCTGGCCCATTACCAGAAACGCTTCCGCCACATCCTGGTGGACGAGTTCCAGGACACCAACGCCGTGCAGTACGCTTGGTTGCGCCTGCTGGCCAAAGGTGGCGACAGCCTGATGGTGGTGGGCGACGACGATCAGTCGATCTACGGCTGGCGTGGCGCGAAAATCGAGAACATCTACCAGTATTCCGAAGACTTCCCGGACGCCGTCACCATCCGCCTGGAGCAGAACTACCGCTCCACCGCCGGGATCCTCAAGGCGGCCAACGCCTTGATCGCCAACAACACCGGGCGCCTGGGCAAAGAGCTGTGGACCGACGGCGGCGAAGGCGAAGCCATCAACTTGTACGCCGCGTTCAACGAGCACGATGAAGCGCGCTACGTGGTGGAAACCATCGAAAGTGCACTGAAAACCGGCCTGGCGCGCAGCGATATCGCCATCCTGTACCGCTCCAACGCCCAATCGCGGGTCTTGGAAGAAGCCTTGCTGCGCGAACGCATCCCGTACCGCATCTACGGTGGCCAGCGCTTCTTCGAGCGTGCCGAGATCAAGAACGCCATGGCCTACCTGCGCTTGCTGGAAGGCCGCGGCAACGATGCGGCGCTGGAGCGGGTGATCAACATCCCGGCCCGTGGCATTGGCGAAAAGACTGTCGAAGCCATTCGCGACCACGCGCGCCATGCCGATGTGTCGATGTGGGAAGCCATGCGCTTGCTGATCGCCAATAAAGGCCTGACCGGCCGCGCCGCCGGGGCGCTGGGTGTGTTTGTCGAGCTGATCGAGAACCTGGCCGCCAAGTGTTCGGAAATGCCGCTGCACCTGATGACTCAGACCGTGATCGAGCAGTCCGGGCTGATTGCCTACCACGAAGCGGAAAAAGGCGAGAAAGGCCAGGCCCGGGTAGAAAACCTTGAGGAACTGGTCAGCGCCGCTCGTGCGTTCGAAAACACCGAGGAAGACGAAGAGCTGACCCCGCTCGCCGCTTTCCTCGGCCATGCGTCGCTGGAAGCCGGTGATACCCAGGCCGATGAGCATGAAGACAGCATCCAGCTGATGACCTTGCACAGCGCCAAGGGCCTGGAGTTCCCGTACGTGTTCCTGGTGGGCATGGAAGAAGGCCTGTTCCCGCACAAGATGAGCCTGGAAGAGCCGGGCCGTCTTGAGGAGGAGCGCCGCCTGGCCTACGTGGGCATCACCCGCGCGATGCAGAACCTGGTGATGACCTACGCCGAGACTCGACGCCTGTACGGCAGCGAGACCTACAACAAGGTGTCGCGTTTCGTACGTGAAGTGCCGAAGGGGCTGATCCAGGAAGTGCGCTTGTCCAACAGCGTCAGCCGCCCGTTCGGCGGAGGTCAGCAGCAGAACTCCAGCAGTATGTTTGCCGGTTCCGAGATTCCGGAAACCCAGTTCAGCCTTGGCCAGCAGGTCAGGCATTCGGTGTTCGGCGAAGGCGTGATCCTCAACTTCGAAGGCGCCGGTGCCCAGGCGCGGGTGCAGGTGAATTTCGCCGAAGGCAGCAAGTGGCTGATGATGGGTTACGCGAAGCTCGAAGCCATCTGACTGTGGCGAGGGCGCTTGCTCCCTCACCCCAACCAGCCTCTCTCATGAAACACTGCGTTACATGAAGATGATGGGCCCGCCCTTGTTTTAGACGAGCGCGGGCCAATATCTGTAATAAGTCCTACAGACCATTCTGAATCGGTCCTACGCAAAAGCCCGAAACATTATGTCGCTAGCCACTGTCACTACACCTGTGCAACATGGCGCGCGTGCAATCCACAAATGGGAATTCCCTTTATGAAACGTTTTCTTAGCATCGCCATGGCGTTGTGCATCGGCCTGACGATGAGCATCGACGCCAACGCCAAGCGCTTTGGTGGCGGCAAAAGCATGGGCTCGGCACCGACTCACCAGACCAGCCAAATGGCCCCATCCGCCGGTGCCGGCGGTGCTGCGGCTACCGCAGGCGCAGCCGGTGCTGCAGGCGCCGCTGCCAAGGCTGGCGGTGCTTCGCGCTGGTTGGGCCCTCTGGCCGGTATCGCCGCCGGTGGCCTGCTCGCTTCCATGTTCATGGGCGGCGGCTTCCAGGGCATGCAGATCTTCGACATCCTGATCATGGCGGTCATCGCCTTCCTGATCTTCCGCTTCATCGCTGCCCGTCGCCGCAAGCAGCAGGAGCATCTGGCTCCCGCTGGCGCGCCAATGCAGCGTGAAGTGTTCGAGCAAAAACCAGCCATGGGTTCGATCTTCGGTGGTTCGGCAGCGCCTGCTGCGGCCCGTCCGGTGATCAACGCACCGGCTTGGTTCAACGAAGAGCGTTTCGTCGAAGCGGCCCGCAGCCACTTCCAGTCCCTGCAGCAGCATTGGGACGCCAACGAAATGGACAAGATCTCCGAGTTCGTGACCCCGCAACTGCTGGAGTTCCTCAAGCGCGAACGTGCCGACCTGGGCGACGCGTTCCAGTCGACCTACATCGACGACCTGCGCGTACAGCTGGAAGGTGTGGATGATCGCGCCGACAAGACCATCGCCACCCTGACTTTCAGCGGTGTATCGAAGACTTCGCGCTTCGACCAGGGCGAAGTGTTCAGCGAAAGCTGGAACATGGAACGTGCCCAGGGCGACAACCAGCCTTGGCTGGTCGCCGGTATCCGCCAGAACGGCTGATCCCTGCGCGCTTAGCAAGCAGATACAAAAAACCCCGGACCTGTCCGGGGTTTTCTATTTCACGGTTGCACTTATAGCGAGCTACTGTATAAAACGCCCCTATAAACCGCGCCATCTAGCAAGAGGATCCCGGCCGTGGAAGAAATCATCGAACAATTGCGTGAAGCCAACGAACCGGTTCCGGTTCCGCTGGAACTGCCTGACGAAGACCAACTGGTGGAAATCGAGGAACAACTGTTCATCGACATCCCGTTTGTCTTCCGTGAATTTTTGCTGACCGTCAGCGATGTGGTGTACGGCAGCCTGGAGCCGGTGACCGTCACCGACCCGCAATCCCACACCTACCTGCCGGACGTGGCCGCCAACGCCTGGGATGCCGGTGTTGATCGCAGCCTGATCCCTATCTGCCAGGACGGCGACGACTACTATTGCGTCGAAGAAGACGGCACCGTGGTGCTGTGGTCCGGCGAAGAAGAAATCGTCACCGAAGAAACCTGGGAATCCGTGTGGCACTGGGCGCGGGACGTCTGGCTGGAAAGCTGACAGAGCTGTTGGCTGACCGGGCTTACTGTGGTGAGCGGGCTTTGTGGTGAGCGGGCTTGCCCCGCGCTGGGCTGCGAAGCAGCCCCATAGCCTCACATCGCCAAACCTGAAACAACGCGTCGCCTGGACTAGGCCTGCTACGCAGCCCAGCGCGGGGCAAGCCCGCTCACCACAAAAAAGCTCGCTCACCACAGTAAAGTGGCCCGCCCACTTAGTGCTCCGGCGTATCCTTGTGGTTATCCAGGGTCTCCAGCAAGGCGACCTGCATCCGCGTATGCACGCGGATGAACCACCGCCAGAGCACGGCCGCCACCGCTGCCGTGACGACGGCGATCAGCACCAGCAACTTGTTGGTCGGCAGGATACTGGCCGACAAGGCGGCCAATAGCAGGAAGATCACCAGCAGCGAGAGGATCGGGATCAGTTCCGCGATCACCCTTCGTACACGCTGGGTGTGTCGCCCAGCCATTTCCGGCTTCACGCTCATCTCCGCCAGCAGCATCGACAGCGCCTTGAGCTTGCGGTACGCCGCGATCAGGAACGGCAGCGACAACAGCAACGCCCCGCCCCAGATCAGCGCCTTCTGCCAGCTTGGATCGCTGATCCAGCCCTCCAGGTACCCACCGATGCGCGCCGCAAAAAAGCTGCCGGCAAAGAAGATCGCGATCACCAGCGCCAGGTTCACCCCCACTTGCAGGATGATCTTGCGGATCATCGACGCCAACATGGCGCCTTCGCCCTGAGGCTGGATGCTGCGCAACCATTCGCCGTACATGCCGAACACCCGGCTCATGCGCTTGGGCATAATTGCCGCAATCTTCAGCGACAGTGGGTCAGCGCCGCGAATCAAGTACGGCGTGAGCAGCGTGGTAATCGCTGAAACCGCCACGGCGACGGGATAAAGGAAATCACTGGTCACCTGCAGCGTCATCCCCAGCGCCGCGATGATGAAGGAAAACTCACCAATTTGTGACAGCCCCATCCCCACGCGCAGTGAGGTACGGCCATCATTGCCGGCGATAAATGCCCCCAAGCCGCAGGACAGCATCTTGCCGAGCACCACCGCCACGGTGATCACCGCAATCGGCCAGGCGTATTGCAGCAGGATCTGGGGGTCAATCATCAAGCCAATGGCCACAAAGAAGATGGCACTGAACATGTCGCGGACCGGCTCGATCAGGCGCTCGATCTTAATCAACTGTCGGGATTCGGCCATGATTGCGCCGATCAGGAACGCGCCCAGCACCATGCTGTATTCCAGCTTGACCACCAGCAGGCAGAAACCGAAACACAAGCCCAGTACGGTGATCAGCAACATCTCGTTGCTTTCGAACTTGGCCACATAAGCCAATAGCCTCGGCACCAGCAAAATACCGATGACCAGCGCAACGATCATGAACAGCGAGAGCTTGCCGACCGTGGAAAACACCTCGCCGGAGCTGACCGTACCGCTGACGGCGATGCTCGACAGCAAGGCGATGATGCCGATGCCGAGGATGTCTTCCACAATCAGTACGCCAAAAATCAGCTGGGCGAAGCGCTGGTTTTTCATCTTCAGGTCGTTAAGCGCCTTGACGATGATGGTGGTGGAGGAAATCGCCAGGATTGCGCCGAGGAACAGCGAGTCCATGGTGTTCCAGTCAAACCAGCGGCCAATCTCGTAGCCGATCCAGATCATCAGGATGATTTCCAGGAAGGCTGCGATAAACGCCGTGGCGCCGACCTTGAACAGCTTGCGCAGGCTGAACTCCAGGCCCAGGCAGAACATCAGGAAGATCACCCCCAGCTCGGCGAGGGTCTTGATGGTGTCTTCGTCGTGAATCAGGCCGAAAGGTGGGGTGTGGGGGCCAATGATGAACCCGGCGACGATGTAGCCCAGCACCACTGGCTGCTTGAGGCGGTGAAACAGGATGGTGACAACCCCTGCCACCAGCATGATCACGGCCAAGTCCTGGATAAAGCTGATGGCGTGCATGGCGAGGGGCTCCTTGAGGGTACTGGCGCTTTTCCCACTTCCACCCGCGCCTTTGAAATATCGCAAAGTGCGGAAGGAAAAGTCTGCCTTGATCGTAAGAAATGCCCTGAGACGGGCTTTTGAAGGTTAACACCGCGACTTCCGCCGGAAAGCCGGTGCAATATATGGAAACAGATCGGTGAGCGCGTGACGGCAAGCCGCCTACCGGCGTCCCGTTATGGATGGCGCTGTAAAGATTCCAGCACCCGCAGAGGTGCGCCCCCAACCAATGCCTACAACCCGTGAGTGTGCTATGGAACCCGGAAACGCCCAGCTGTCGATGACGGTATTGATGACCCCTGATATGGCCAACTTCTCAGGCAATGTCCACGGCGGCACACTGCTCAAGTACCTCGACGAAGTGGCCTACGCCTGCGCGAGCCGTTATGCCGGCCGCTATGTCGTCACCTTGTCGGTAGACCAGGTGATCTTTCGCGAGCCGATCCATGTCGGTGAGCTGGTGACGTTCCTCGCATCGGTCAACTACACCGGCAACACGTCGATGGAAGTGGGCATCAAGGTGGTGACCGAGAACATCCGCGAACGCTCGGTGCGCCATACCAACAGTTGCTTCTTCACCATGGTGGCCGTGGACGACCAGCGCAAACCGGCCGCCGTGCCACCGCTGCAACCTCACAACAGCGAAGACAAGCGCCGGTTCGTGCAGGCCCAGCAGCGCCGACAGATCCGTCAGGAGCTGGAAAAGCGCTATCAGGAAATCAAGGCAGACGCGCTGTAGGCCATGCCCCCCGTGTAGGAGCGAGCAAGCCCGCTCCTACAACCGCCAACACCCATCGTAGTGGGCACACACATCAAAGCGCTGATCCAACTGGCTCATGCGCTCCATGTGATGGTTCACGATGTCCACCATCACGGCTTTGCTGGTGTTCGTGTAGTACTGCGCCATCAACTTGTCGTTAGCCTTGACACGCTCGACAACGGCGGCGTCCGTCGGGTTCTGCCATTGCTCCAGAATCGCATCTTCGGTGCCGCTCAAGCGCATGCGGTAAACCCGCTCATAAAGCTCCAGCGTACGCGCCTTGCGGCCAGCCATTTCCTGATTCACCCGTGCATAGTTCTGACGGAACTGAACCCAATAGGCCTCAGGTGGCGTGAATGTGCCTAATTTCGCCTTGCGCTCGGCGATCGCCTCTTCGGTGGCTTGCGGGCGCTGCGCGGTGTCAGGCTCCATCAACGTGATGAGCTGCATATGGGTTTCAACGATTGCGTTGATCAACGCGGTACGGTGTGGCGTAGCCGGGATCACCTTACCGAATATCGGGCTCTTGCCCGCGCACGACGGCATACCGTTCTCGAATATCGGCTGGGGGATGCGCACATCCTTGCCATCCGAGCGCGTCAGGCGCTGAAACGAGGTCGTGCACATGCCCCGTTCCATGTCGAAGGTCACTTCATACTCTTCCCCGGCCTTTGGCGTGATGCTCATTGATTTGCCGCAGACATAGCTGCCGCCATTGGTGTTGATCATCAGCATGGTTTCTTTGCCGGGTGCCAGCTTGAACTCCAGCAAGCCTCTGGCCTTGACCGGTGGGGGCACAGACATGCCGACACGCCGCCGGGTATCGACCAAGAAAATATTGTTGAGCATGCCAGTGGTCTGGCCCATGCAGTGCTCAGCGTCGTAGACGTCGATGGTGGTATTGGACGTATTAGAGATGAAGCGCAGTTTGGCGGCATCAGCCTCAGTGGCATCAGGGTAAGTGCCGTTCACACTGCAACCGGCCAGCAACGACGTCAGCACCAGGGCGGTCAGCGCCCGCGGCGAAGGGAATACGAGGGACATGGATCTTCCTTGAAAGCACAGTGGACTAGAAGGCGCCCGATAGTACCGGACGCCCTTTACCTGGCTCAATCAGGAATATTCCTACAACTCGATGGGTGTCGCTTCGAAACGTACACGAGGGTGGGCGATGCGATCCTGAGCCCGCACCAACTCCAGCTCGTAACTGGCGCAAGCCTGGGTTTCCAGCAGCACTTCGTGTACGGCGGCGGCGGTGAATTCGAAGGCGGCCAACAGGCTGTCGCCCAACAGAACGCGCGCCAGGAACAGGCCCGAGGTCAAATCGCCGACACCCACCGGCTGACGCGGAAACGCCAACAGCGGCCGGCGCAGGTGCCAGCTGCCTTCGGCGGTCACCAGCAGCATTTCGAAACCATCCGGCAACTTGCCGGGGTAATCCAAATGCTTGACCAATACAGCCTTCGGCCCGCGCGCCAGCAACGCCTTGGCCATGGCCAGGCAATCGAACAGCGATTGCGGCTTGCGCCCGGCAAAACTGTCCAGTTCCAACTGGTTGGGGCACAGGAAGTCGGCCATTGCCGCGGCCTCGTCCAGCAGGAAATCGCTGACTTCCTGGGGCACGATGCAGCCCTTTTCCGGATGGCCCATCACCGGGTCGCACAGATACAAAGCCTTGGGGTTGATGGCCTTGATGCGCGCCACGCCGGTCAGGATCGCCCGGCCCTGATCCGCACTGCCCAGGTAGCCGGACAAAATCGCGTCGCAGTTGCCCAACTCGCCGATCGCGGCGATGCCTTCCACCAACGCCGGAATCTGCTGCGGCGCCAACACTTCACCCGCCCACTGGCCATACTGGGTGTGGTTGGAGAACTGCACGGTGTTCAGCGGCCACACGTTCACCCCGACGCGCTGCATGGGGAACACGGCGGCGCTGTTTCCGGCATGGCCGAAGACCACATGAGACTGGATCGCAAGCAAATGAGGTGTGCGTTTCATGCGGGGGATTTCCGTAAAGCCGTTGAAATTCTGGCCGCGCAGTATGCGACTAAAAGCAGCCTATACGACAGACCGGCGACACAGTTAAGCTGCTCTCACTTTGTTGGAGTCTTTCGCATGCTGACCCTGGGAAACATCTTCGTGTTGATGCTGCTGGCGACCGGTGCCGCCTGGGTGTGGCACAACCACGGCCTGCGCGAGCGTGCGCTGGAGCGGGTCAAGCAGCATTGCGCCAAGCTCGACATCGAACTGCTCGACGGTGCGGTGGCGCTCAAGCGCATCGGGTTTGTGAAGGATGCCAATGGCCGGCGGCGCCTGGCACGTATCTACAACTTTGAATTCACCGTGACCGGCGAAACCCGCCACCCAGGGACCATCACCCAATTCGGCGCCCACAGTGCGCAGATCGAACTGGCGCCCTACCCGTTCAAGATCAAGACACCACTGCCCAGCGCCGAAGTGATCGAGCTGAGCCAGTGGCGACAGGACCACGGCACCAAGAACCGTCAGTAACGACAGGCCGCCAGTGCGGTCTGCAATGCCGCCACGTCCTGTGGGTCGCTGAAAATCAATTCGATACGCGAATCGCGCCGCCATTCGCTGGTGTGCCAGGCGAGCGGGCTGTTATCCACAGCGTTGGCCGACAACCAGCCTTCGGCGCTGTGGATAACCAGCTTGGCGCGGCGCCACTCAAGGCTTGCCAGCCAATGATGCAGGCGCTGGGCATCGAATTGCTGGCTCGGGTGCCAGCGCCAACCGATGCTCCAGCCGCCCTCTTGGGCCTGGCTCAGGCAGATCGGTTGCGCGGGATCGCTCCAAATGGCCGGCATCTGCGCCAGCCCCTTGGGCACTTCGAAGTTATCCACAGCCGCAGCCGCCTGTGCGTTCAGTCCTGGTAACTGGGTCAGCGGCAAATGCGCCTGCCGGGTCCAGTAAAACGGGCAATCTGGTAACTGCTGTTCAATGGCGTGGCGCTGCGCAGCGTCCAGCGCTTCCTCCTTGTTCAATACCAGCAGCCCGGCACTCGCCAAGGCTTCCTGCTGCGCCGACGGCAAGGGTTTACCCGCCGCCAGCGCCTGGGCATCCAACACCAGCACACAGGGCTGCACTGCCAACACGTTCTGCCACGGCGCCTCTCGCAACTGCTTGAGCAATTGCGCCGGATGGCCCAGGCCTGACGGCTCGATAAACAGCCGATCGGGTTTGGCCTTACGCAACAAACGCCCAAGTCCTACCTGGAACGGCGCGCCATTCACACAGCACAGGCAGCCGCCAGCGACTTCGCCCAAGGCAATGCCGTCGTCATCCTGAGTGAGCAAGGCGGCGTCCAGGCCTATTTGCCCGAACTCGTTGATCAGCACGGCCCAGCGCTCGTTGGCTGGGCGCTGGGCAAGCAGGTGCTTGATGAGGCTGGTCTTGCCGGCGCCCAACGGCCCGGCAATCACATGAGTGGGAATGTTCTGCAGCATGAGGAGCATCGTTCAGACCGTGTAGAGCGTTTGATCCTACGCGGTTATGCGAGCCAATCCAGTGTCAGGATCAAGCGGCGTTCGTCAGCCTTGAGTGCGGGCGAACGGTGAATCAGGCCATGGCCTTCATTGCCATGCCACTTGGTGCCCTTGAGCAGGGCGACTTCCCCGCACTGCAGCTGCTCGATTCGGTCGCTGGGTTCGGCGTCCGGCTGGCTCAACTGGCGACGGTCCATCACGCCTTCACGCAACCACTGGCTGCCGATCCCGGCATAGGTGGTGATCAGCCGCACCGGCACATGGTCGACGTGAAAACGCGGGCACATGGCTTTATCCAACAGGCGCAAGCGCACGCCGATACGCTTGGCACCCAGCAAACAGGCAAAAGCGCTGACCAGCCAAGACACATCGGCGACAAAGCCTTCGTAGCCTTCCAGGTCACGGCAACTGGACGCCAGCCCCTGCAAGTCGGGCGCGGCGTCTTCGTTATTGAGCTCAATCACCCTGGAATCGGCCAACGGCTCATTGAGCGCCACCAGCAAGGCGCCGAACTCGGCGATGTGCAGGGGCAACTGGCGCTGCCACACCGCCAGGTTGACGCCTTCTTCAAGGATGTCGGACAGCGCCAGCGGAGTTTCACCACGGGTCTGGCGAATCAGGGGACGCAGGGGAATAACCGGGGCCAGCATCAGGCGGCTGCCTCCTCATACCAAGGGCCAAAGGGATCGGCCAGCAAGCGCCAACCTTCGACGCCCAAGGCCATTTCTTCATCGTCGAGCAAGCAGGCGTCCAGCTCGGCGCGCAGCTGGGTGAAGTCGATGTTCTGCCCGATAAACACCAGTTCCTGGCGACAGTCACCGGTGCTCAGTTGCCAGTTGCCCATGATCGCCGCGACGCTTTCCTCATCCTGGGGCCACTGGCTTTTTGGCACAAAGCGCCACCAGCGACCGGCAAATCCATGGCGCATCAAGCCGCCCGCCTGAGACCAACTGCCTGCATCCTGATGCTTGCTGGCCAGCCAGAAAAAGCCCTTGGAGCGCAGCAGTTTGCCGTTGACCCACGGACGGTCGATAAAGTCGAAAAAGCGCTGCGGATGAAAAGGGCGGCGCGCACGGTAAGCGGTGGAGGCGATGCCGTACTCTTCGGTTTCCGGCACATGTTCACCCCGCAACGCCTGCAACCAGCCCGGGGCCTGCGCGGCGCGTTCAAAGTCGAATCGGCCAGTGTTGAGGATCTTGTTCAGCGGTACTTCGCCCATCACCATCGGGATGATTTCCGCCTGGGCGTTGAGGCGCTCAAGGATTGCCATCAACTCTTCACGCTCGCGGCTGCTGATAAGGTCGATCTTGCTGATAAGGATCACGTCGGCGAATTCGATCTGCTCGATCAGCAGGTCGGTGATGGAGCGTTCGTCTTCTTCACCCAGGGTTTCACCCCGGGAGGCGAGGCTTTCGGCGGCCTGGTAGTCGAGCAGGAAGTTCATGCCGTCGACCACCGTGACCATGGTATCCAGGCGCGCAATATCGGCCAGGCTTTGCTCGTTTTCGTCGCGGAAGGTGAAGGTTTCAGCCACCGGCAAGGGCTCGGAGATGCCGGTGGACTCGATCAGCAGGTAATCGAACCGACCTTCCTTGGCGAGTTTTCCGACTTCCTCCAGCAAGTCTTCCCGCAAGGTGCAGCAGATGCAGCCGTTGCTCATCTCTACCAGTTTTTCTTCAGCGCGGTTGAGGGTGACATCGCGCTGGACTTCGCTGCCATCAATGTTGATTTCGCTCATGTCGTTGACGATCACCGCCACCCGCAGGTTTTCGCGGTTGCGCAGGACGTAATTGAGCAGCGTGCTTTTACCGGCGCCGAGAAAGCCGGACAACACAGTAACGGGGAGACGGTTGGGCATCAGGTATTCCTCATCAAGGGTGGCCGGTCAAACTGCCCGTTTATGGCGTTCGCGCAGCTCTTCACGTTCTTTGGCTTCGATACAGAGTGTCGCGGTGGGACGGAGCAGCAGGCGTTGCAGGCCGATGGGCTCACCCGTTTCGCGACACCAGCCGTATTCGCCGCGAGCCAGTAATTCGAGGGCATCGTCGATCTTGTCCAACAGCTTCTTTTCCCGTTCCAGCAGACGCAGCTGCCACTGGCGCTGCTCTTCTGCGCTGCCGACATCGGCCGGGTCGCTGTTGGTTTCCTGCTCGCGCAGTGCCAGGAACTCGGCGTCGATACGCACTTGCAGCTCATGGCGCTGGGTCAGCAGCAACTCACGGAAGAACCCTTGTTGGGCTTCGTTCATGTAGTCGGCGGGCGGCTGGGCCAGCAGGTCTTGTTTGGTCATGGGGAGCGGGTCACGGGTCAGGCTGTGTTTTGATGTTATAGTATAACAGTGCAAATAAGCCAATCCCCTCTTGCTCACCACGACGAAGGGCGCAATGCTTGAATACTTCCCTGCCTCGAGAAGCCCGATGAAATATTTGCTGTGCGCCCTGTTATTGGCTGCGGCAGGACCTGCCTGTGCTCAAGCGCCGAGCCTGCTGGCCAACTGCACGCGCAGCGCCAACCTGCTCGCGTGCGTCGACCCACTGGGCAATGCCTACAGCGTGGCGACGGTCGGCAGCACCACGTATTTGCGTGGGTATGAGGTAATCGGCAAACGCTACTGGGCACAGACCAACAGCCGCTACGGGCAACTGACGTTCTTTACCGGGTTGGCGTCGGACGGTGAGGCGTGGGTCGGCTATACACGGCGCGTGGGCTGGACCACCCTTAACCGGTTTTCCAGTTCGGGTGGCGCCAGCGCCAAATTCACCTGCAGCCGCATCACCGGCTGTTAGACCTGGGCGCTCTTCTGTTCCTGCACCCACGCCATGTAGCTGTTCATCGGCGGGTTCTTCTGGAAGTATTTTTTCAGGCCTTCGAACAGGCCATCGGCAACCGCCTGTTGATGCCGCGCGGTGACCAGGCGCGCACTGTCACGCGCATTGGAGATAAACCCGGTTTCCACTAGGATCGACGGCACGTCCGGTGACTTCAGCACCGCGAAACCCGCTTGCTCCACGCGCTTCTGATGCAAGCTGGTGATGCCCTCCAGGCTGCCCAGGATCGAGCTGCCGAGTTGCAGGCTGGAGGCGATGGTGGCGTTCATCGACATATCCAGAATCACCCCGGCCAACATCGGGTCCTTGTCCTTCAGATTGAGCAGACGGGTGGCGCCGAGCAGATCGGCACCGTTTTCTCGTTGCGCCATGAAGCGTGCGGTGGCTGACGTCGCACCGCCTTCGGACAACGCATACACCGAAGCACCCGACGCGGTGATGCGCGGCGCCGCATCCGCATGCACCGAGATAAACATGTCGGCATTGTGCTTGTGGGCGATCTCCACCCGTTTGCGCAGCGGCACGAAGAAGTCGTCGTTGCGCACCAACTTCACGTCAAAACCCTTCTCGCGCTTCAGGCGTTTGGCCAACAGCTGAGCGATGGACAACACCACGTCTTTTTCGCGCTGGCCCTTGGAGCCGACTGCGCCGGGGTCCTTGCCGCCGTGGCCGGGATCGACCACCACGATGATGTCGCGCTTGGGGTGCGCCTTATCCACCAGGGGCGTGGGCTCTGACGCTATTTGACGAGGCGTCTGGGTGGCGCTGGTCAGATCCAGCACCAGACGATGACCCTGCCCATCCTGGGGCGGCAACACAAAGCTGTTGAGCTGCATCGGCGCAGCCAGGTCGAGCACGATGCGCGTGTCGCCCTTGCCGAAATGCCCCGAGCGGATCGAGGTGATCCCGCTGTTCGTCAACGCCAGCTGAGAGAAATCACCACTGAGCCCGGCGCCGCTCAGGTCGATGATCAAACGCTCCGGCGCGCTCAGGGTGAAGGTCTTGTACTGCACCGGGCCGCTGAGGTCGAACACCAGCCGCAGCTTGTCGTCAGAGCGCCACAGGCGGGCGTTGCGTATCTGTGTGGCGTGGGCCGCAAACGGCAAGGTGAAAAGAGGGCTGGCCAGAAGCAGGTTAAGGAGCTGACGTCTGTGCATACAAATACCGCAAATAAAGGAGCGTCCCTACTCGACATGACTGAAAAAAGGCAGGAGCAGAATATTCATCGTCGACTCTATTGTTATACTATAACATGTCAAATCATTTCCAACGATGGACCTGCTCATGAATGCGCTGACTCTGCCGGATATCGCCGCGCAGGCTTCACGCCAAGCCTTGCCACTCGACTGGGTGGGGATGTGCGGCATCGCCCTGCCGATCCTTATCGACGGCCAACGCCTGACCGCCACCGCCGATGCCGGCGTGAGCCTGGACGACGGCGCCGCCCGTGGCATTCATATGTCACGCCTGTACCTGGCGCTGGAGACGTTTGACCAGCAGCCGCTTACGCCTGCACTTCTGCGTAATGTACTGCAGCGTTTTCTCGACAGTCATGAAGGTTTATCTAATAACGCCTACCTGCGTATCCACACCGATCTGCTCCTCAAACGCCCGGCGCTGGTCAGCCCACTGGCCGGTTGGAAACGCTATCCGGTGAGCATCGAAGCGCGTCTGGAAAACCAGATGTTCCACGTGGAACTAAAAATTGACGTTACTTATTCCTCAACTTGCCCTTGCTCTGCTGCACTCGCCAGGCAGTTGATTCAGCAGCAATTTCTCGAGGATTTCGGCGACACACCGTTGCGGCATGAGGACGTGTTGACCTGGCTCGGCAGCGCCAACGGCATCGTCGCCACGCCCCACAGTCAGCGCAGCAGCGCGCAACTGCTGATCACATTGGACGGCGACCAAGCCGGCCTGCCCATCAATGACCTGATCGATAACGTCGAAGCCGCCCTCGGCACCGCCGTACAAACCGCCGTAAAACGTGCGGACGAACAAGCCTTCGCCCTGGCCAACGGGCAGAACTTGATGTTCTGCGAAGACGCCGCCCGCCGCCTGAACCTCGCCTTAAAACGCTCGGATGCCGTCAAAGCCTTCCACCTGAAAGTGATCCATGCCGAAAGCCTGCACGCGCACGATGCCGTGGCTGAAAGCCGCTGGACGAGAACCCCTGCATGATCACCTGCACCGCTTTGCGCTGGGGCGCCCCCGGCCAACCGCTGACCCCCGCGACAGACTTCACCCTGGAACAAGGCAGCCTCACTGGCATCATCGGCGCCAACGGCACCGGTAAAAGCAGCCTGCTCAAAGTCATCGCCGGCCTGCAAAAGCCCTTGGCAGGTAAAGTCTCGGTGGATGTTCCACGCCGTGGCGGCCTGTCGTTTCTGCCTCAGCAACAGCACTTGGACCGTCAGTTCCCCATCAGCCTGCAAGAACTGGTCGCCGCCGGATTCTGGGGCACCCAACTCACCCCGCAACAACGCAGCCAGCGCCTTGAAGCGGTGCTTGAAGACTGGTGCCTCAGCGGCCTGGAGCACCGCCCGTTGATGGCCTTGTCCGGTGGCGAATTGCAGCGCGCCCTGCTCGCCCGCATGAGCCTGGCCGAAGCGCCGGTGTTGTTGCTCGACGAACCCCACGCCGCGCTGGATGAAGAAGGCCAAGCGCTGTGCTGGAAACACATCCATGCCTGGCACGACCAAGGCCGCACGCTGATTGTCGTCTGCCATGACCTCGCGGCCGTTCGCCATCACACCCAGCAAGTGGTGCAGATCAAAAACACCGGCTGCGTCTTCGGGCCCAGTAAAGAACTGATCCGCCCGCAACCCCACATGCAGGTGGCCTGATGCACTTTGCCGCCCACCTGTGGATGCCCTTCGTCGACTTCGTCTTTATGCGCCGCGCGCTGATCGGCGGCCTGGTGCTCGCCTGCAGCACTGCGCCGCTGGGGGTGTTTCTGATCCTGCGGCGCATGAGCCTGATCGGTGACGCCGTGGCCCACGGCATCCTGCCCGGCGCTGCCCTTGGCTTCTGGTTCGCCGGCCTGAGCCTGCCGGCCCTGACCATCGGC
Organism: Pseudomonas marginalis; assembly: GCF_001645105.1. Classification (GTDB taxonomy): domain Bacteria; phylum Pseudomonadota; class Gammaproteobacteria; order Pseudomonadales; family Pseudomonadaceae; genus Aquipseudomonas; species Aquipseudomonas petroselini. The sequence goes on along the minus strand of NZ_LKEG01000034.1, from coordinate 177,167 downwards.
GGCCTCGGCGCCGGTCTGAGCATGGCCGGCCTGTCCGCCTGGATCACCCGCCGCACCGGTCTGCGCGAAGACGCCAGCCTAGCCGCCATCTACCCCATCTCCCTCGCCGCCGGTGTACTGATCCTCGGCATCGCCGGCAAGCGCCTGGACCTGCTGCACCTGCTGTTCGGCTCCGCCCTGGCCGTCGACGAAACCACCCTCACCGGCATGCTCTGGGTCTCCGGTTTCAGCCTGATCGCGATGGCCGCGATCTATAAACCGTTGCTGCTGGACACCCTCGATCCGTTGTTCCTGCAAACCGTCAGCCGCCTTGGCCCGCTCGCCCATGGGGTGTTCCTGACCTTGGTGGTGCTGAACCTGGTGATCGGTTTCCAGGCGATCGGCGCCTTGATGGTGGTGGGCTTGATGATGTTGCCCGCCATCGCTTCACGCTTCTGGAGCCGGCGCCTGCCGGTATTGATCGCAGTATCGGCAGTGCTGGGATGCCTGTCGGTATGGCTGGGTTTGTTGCTGTCGTTCTACTACTCGTTGCCCAGCGGCCCGGCCATCGTGCTGGTGGCGGGCGCCGGGTATCTGCTGTCCGTGGTCTTCGGTCCGGTGCACGGCTTGCTGCGCTGCCCGCCCTTGCTGTCATCCCAATGAGGTGTTTCCCGATGCGCGCTCTACTCGTGCTGTTCAGTCTAATCCTGTCGTTATCGACGGCTCAGGCCGCAGACAAGCTCCAGGTGGTTACCAGCTTCAGCATCCTGGATGACATCACCCACCAGATCGGTGGCGATCACATCCAGATCAGCAACATGGTCGGCCCCGACGCCGATGCCCATACCTACGAACCGACACCCGACGACGCCAAGGCGCTGCTCAAGGCCAAGGTCATCATCAAGAACGGCCTGGGCTTCGAACCCTGGCTGGACCGCCTGGTGACCAGCACCGAAACCAAGGCCACGGTGGTCACCGCCAGCAAAGGCGTGATCTCCCACACCATGGAAGAGGACGGCGAAACCATCCCCGACCCACACGCCTGGCACAACCTGGCCAACGCCGAAATCTACGTGAACAACATCACCAAGGCGCTGGTGGCCGCCGACCCGGCCAACAAGGCTGACTACCTGCGCAACAGCCAGGCCTACCTCAAGGAAATCTACCGCCTGCTCGCCGAGGCCAAGACCAAGTTCGGCGCGTTGCCACCAGGCAACCGCCGCATCGTCACCTCCCATGACGCCTTCGGCTACCTGGGCCAGGCATATGGCATCGAGTTCCTCGCGCCTCAAGGCCTGTCCACCGAACGTGAGCCGTCCGCTGCCGAAGTCGCCGCGCTGATCACTCAGATTCGCAAAGATAAAGTCAAAGCCGTGTTCATGGAAAACATCAAGGATTCGCGCCTGCTCAAGCAGATCGCCGACGAAAGCGGCGCACAGATCGGCGGCACGCTGTATTCCGACGCCCTCGCCGCAGAAGGCCCGGCCAGCACCTTTACCGGGCTGTTCGAATACAACCTCAACACGCTGTGCGCGGCGTTGAGCAAGCCATGAACTTGAGCATGCTCGACCTGGAAGGGGCTGCCGTCGGCAGTCGCTTTCCACTCGAACAGGTGCTGGATGCCCTGCCGTGGAACAGCGATGGCTTGGTGGCCGCCATCGCTCAGCAACATGGCAGCGGCGAAGTCTTGATGCTGGCCTGGATGAACCGCCGGGCCCTCAACGAAACCCTGCTCACCGGGCAAGTCTGCTACTGGTCGCGCTCGCGCCAGCAGTTATGGCGCAAGGGCGAGAGCTCGGGCAACTGGCAGCAGTTGGTGGAAGCGCGCCTGGATTGCGACGGCGATGCGGTACTGCTGATCGTCAACCAACTGGGTCCGGCGTGTCACACCGGCCGCCCCACCTGTTTCTATAACGCCATCGACGGCGACCACGTCTACATCATTACGGAGCCCGCTGCATGATCCGCAAAAACCCTTCCGGCGATCTGCCGGTCATTGCCGAATCGGCCTACGTCGACAAAACCGCGATCATCTGCGGCAAGGTCATCATCGGCGAGAACGTCTTCGTCGGCCCCTACGCCGTCATCCGTGCCGATGAAGTCGATGCCAGCGGCGCCATGGACCCGATCACCATCGGCGCCAACTCCAATATCCAGGACGGCGTGGTCATCCACTCCAAGTCCGGCGCGGCGGTCACCATCGGCGAATTCACCTCCATTGCCCATCGTTCCATCGTGCACGGCCCCTGCACCGTCGGCGACCGTGTGTTCATCGGTTTCAACAGCGTGCTGTTCAACTGCGCCGTGGGCGACGGCTGTGTGGTGCGCCACAACTCGGTGGTCGACGGTCGCGATTTGCCCGCCGCCTTCTACGTGCCCTCCACCACCCGCATCGGCCCCAACACCGACTTGTCGCAATACCCGCCGGTGAGTGTGAGCGCCTCGGAGTTTTCCGAAGACGTGGCACGCACTAATGTCGATCTGGTGCGCGGCTACAAAGCCCTGCAAAACGAGTTCTGAATCATGAGCCGCCTGCTGATTCGCAATGCCCGCCTGGTGAACGAAGGCCAGGCATTCGACGCCGATGTGCTGGTTGCCAACGGCCGTATCGAGAAGATCGCCAGCAGCATCGAGGGCTGCGACGCGCCCTTGGCCATCGACGCCCAGGGCCAATGGCTGCTGCCGGGCATGATCGATGACCAGGTGCACTTTCGCGACCCCGGCGCGCCAGACAAAGGCAGCTTTTACAGCGAATCCCGGGCGGCCGTGGCCGGCGGTATCACCAGCGTCATGGATATGCCCAACACCCAACCCGCTACGCTGACCTTGCAAGCCCTGGCCGATAAAAAGCGTCGCGCGGGCCTGCATTCGGTGGCCAACTATGGCTTTCACTTTGGCGTGAGCAATGACAACCTCGACCTCGTCGCAGCGCTGGACCCGCGGGAAGTGGCCGGCGTCAAAGTGTTCATGGGGGCCTCGACCGGCAATATGCTGGTGGATGATCCACGGGTTCTGGAGCGGTTATTCGCTGAAGTGCCGACCCTCCTGCTGGCCCACTGCGAACATACGCCGAGTATCCAGGCCAATGAACAACGCCTGCGTGAGCGCTTTGGCGACAATATTCCTGCCGTGGCCCATCCGCTGATTCGCGATGCCGAAGCGTGCTATCGCTCATCCTCTCTGGCCGTGGAATTGGCCCAGCGCCACGGCACACGCCTGCATGTGCTGCACCTGACCAGCGCCCGCGAGCTGGTGTTGTTCGAAGACAAGCCCCTGGCGCAAAAGCGCATCACGGCCGAGGTCTGCGTGCACCATTTGCTGTTCGATGACCGCGATTATCATCGGCTCGGTCATCAGATCAAATGCAACCCGGCAATCAAGACACGCGCCGACCGCGACGCGCTGCGCCAAGCCTTGTTGAGTGATCGTCTGGATGTGATTGGCACTGACCACGCGCCGCATACCTGGGCGCAAAAACAGTTGGGCTATCGCGAAGCGCCGTCGGGTTTACCCCTGGTGCAGCACGCGCTGCCGGCGTTGTTGGAGCTGGTCGCCGATGGGCTGCTACCGCTGACGACCCTGGTGGCGAAAACCAGTCACCGCGTGGCCGACCTGTTCGCCATCCCGGATCGGGGTTATCTACGCGAAGGTTATTGGGCCGACCTGGTGTTGATCAAACCGGAGCCCGAAGGCAAACCCGTCAGCAGCGAGCCGATCCTGGCGCGCTGCGGCTGGACGCCTTTTGCCGAGCGCAGCTTTCGCCACAGCGTCAGCACCACGCTGGTCTCCGGCCACCTGGCTTGGCACAACGGCCAGGTGGTCGACAGTTGCCAGGGCTTGCCCCTGCATTTCCTGCGTTAGGCGGCCTGCGTTAAGCGCGAGGCTTGACCGTCCCGCAATCGTTACCCAGCCACTGGGCATGGCTGTCCAGGCTGCCCTTCTGCTGAATACCGGTGGCATTGAAGGTGCCGTTGACGGTGGTGGTGAATTCTTTCTGGCTCTGGAAAGTAGCGACGCCGGTGCCCTGGGCTTTCGGGCAACTGAAGCGGAATTTCCACTGGTTACCGGTCTTGTCGGTGACTTCCTGTTTGCAGCCCGATTGCGGGTCGGTCAGGGGGATCGAATCGGACGCGACCTGCGCCGGTGTCAGGCACACCTGCACGCCTTTGCCGGCCATGGTGATGCCTTGTTTTTCCAGCATGGCGCGCTGTTCAGGGGTCATCTGTTGCTTGAGTTGACCGAGGATCAGCGACAAGTCCGGCAGGTCTTGGTTATCGACCTTCATATTGCTGGTGGTCAATTCCCACAAGCCCGGCGCCAGCATCTGCGCCTGTGCTGCCACGGGCAGCGACAAACCAATAACCATGGCTAAACCAAGCAGACGAGCATTCATCGGGTAACTCCTGGGCAATTGTTGGCGTTAGACGCCGCGAAGGCGCCAGTGTTGCACGGCAAATAAAATAGCGACATTCGTCAGCGAACATGGTCTGTTAGGCACTCGATTGCCTGGAGTACCGTCGTCCATGGATTTTTTTGGCCCGCACCTGCTCGCCTACTTCATCGCCACGCTGCACTTTCTCGGGACACTCGCCGCGATCCACGCGGTGCTGACCGTCAGGACCGCCCAAGGCTCGATCGCCTGGGCCTTGTCGCTGATGTTCATGCCGTACCTCACGTTGATCCCCTACCTGATTTTCGGCCGCAGCACGTTCGACGCCTACATCCAGGCCCGTCGCCAGGCCAATCAGGAAATGCACACCGCCATCACCGCGCTGAACTGGCGGCCTTGGGTCGAGGAAGCGCTGGCCGCACGTAACTCCAGCGCCTACGCCTCCCTGCGCGCCATGCCCAAGCTGGGCCGCATGCCGTGCCTGGCCAACAATGAAGTGCATTTATTGATCAATGGCGATGCCACGTTCAGCGCGATCTTCGAGGCGATTCGTAACGCCAGGACAGCCGTGCTTTTCCAGTTCTTCATCATTCATGACGACGAGCTTGGCAGACAGTTACATGCCTTGTTGAAGGAAAAGTCCGCCGAAGGCGTAGCCATTTACGTGTTGTATGACCGCATCGGCAGCCATGCCCTGCCCCATCGCTACGTGCAATCCCTGCGCGACGCCGGTGTACAGGTCAAGGCGTTCGCTACACGCAGCGGCTGGCTCAATCGCTTCCAGGTCAACTTCCGTAACCACCGCAAAATCGTGGTGGTGGACGGCATTACCGGGTTTGTCGGCGGGCATAACGTCGGCGATGAATACCTGGGCAAGAAGCCCCCGCTGGCGCCGTGGCGCGATACCCATGTGCAGGTCACCGGCCCGGTAGTGGCGTGCTTGCAGGAGTCGTTTGCCGAAGACTGGTTCTGGGCCGCGCGCGAGTTGCCACCGTTGATCCTGCCGGACGCCTACCCCGAGGATGGCGTGCTCTGCCAATTACTCGCCAGCGGCCCGGCCGACCCGTATGAAACCTGCTCATTGTTTTTCGTCGAAGCCATCCACGCGGCGACCGAGCGCGTGTGGATCACCAGCCCGTATTTCATCCCCGACGAAGCCGTGTTTGCCGCGCTGCGCCTGGCGGTGTTACGTGGAGTGGACGTGCGCCTGCTGCTGCCCTCGCGGCCCGACCACCGCATCGTCTACGCCGCCTCCAGCCTTTACGCGATCGAAGCGGTGCGCGCCGGCGTGCGGGTGTTCCGCTATACGCCGGGCTTTCTGCATCAGAAGGTGGTGTTGGTGGACAGTGAAATCAGCGCCATCGGCAGTGCGAACATGGACAACCGTTCATTCCGGCTGAATTTCGAAGTGATGTTGCTGACGGTCGACCAAGCCTTCGCCAAAGAAGTTGAGCACATGCTGCTCGACGACTTTGCCCTGGCCCATGAGGTCAGCCAGGCAGAAAGCCGCGAAACCCGCCGCCTGCAACAATTGGGCATGCGGGTCGCGCGTTTGATATCACCGATTCTCTGACAAACGACGCGGTGAACTATGTGGGAGGGGGCTTGCCCCCGATAGCGGAGGATCAGTGCCTGATGAGCTAGCTGACACACCGTCATCGGGGACAAGCCCCCTCCCACATTTGGATCTCCAACAGTGTTGAAATTCAGCGGTAGATATCTTCCCGCGTCCACGGCAGTTCATGGCTGCCATCGGCATGGGGTTTCACCGCCAGTATCTGGTGCAGGTTGATCCAGCCCCGTGCAAACGCGTACGCGCAACCGGCCAGGTACAGCCGCCAAATACGCAACGCTTGCTCCGGCACCCTCATCGCTGCCGCTTCCAGGTTGTCTTCCAGGCGCTCGCTCCAGTGGTCCAGCGTGCGCGCGTAGTGGAGGCGCAGGCTTTCGACGTCGACCACTTCCAGCCCGACTTCACTGATCTCGGCGGTCATCATCGCCAGGTGCGGCAGCTCGCCGTTAGGGAACACATAACGCTCGATAAACTCCCCGGCGCCACGGCCTACCGGACGGCCATCGGTGTGCTTGGCGGTAATGCCATGGTTCATCACCAGGCCGCCTTCGCGCACGGCGCCGTACAACGTCTTGCAGTACTCCGCCAGGTTGGCGTGGCCGACGTGTTCGAACATGCCCACGCTCACGACTTTGTCGAAACGACCGTCTTGCGGCAGGTCACGGTAGTCAAGCAGTTGCAGGTCCACCTGGTCTTCCAGGCCTTCGGCTTTCACCCGTTCCCGGGCCAGCGCCAACTGCTCCTTGCTCAGGGTGATGCCAAACACTCTGACCCCAAACTCTCGTGCCGCAAACCGTGCCAGCCCGCCCCAGCCACAGCCGACGTCGAGCAGATACTCGCCCGGCTGCAGCCGCAGTTTGCGGCACAGGTGGCGAAATTTGTCTTGTTGGGCCTGGTCGATGGATTCGCTGCCGGTTTCGAAGTAACCGCAGGAGTACGCCATGTCCTGATCCAGCCATAGCTGGTAGAACTCATTGGACAGGTCGTAATGGTAGGAAATGGCTGCTGCGTCAGTGGCCTTGTCGTGGATCGAGCGCACCGGACGACTCCCCTCGTCGTCCTCGATCAGGGCGTGACTCAATTCGTCACAGACCCGGATGACCTCGGAAATGGAGCCTTCCAGCTCCAATTTTCCCTCCACGAAGGCTTCGCCCAGTGAATCGAGCGTTGGATGGGTCAGTTGGGACACGACCGTGGGGTCCTTCACCACGATGGTCACACTGGGCTCGGGGCCCAAGTTAAATTCATGGCCGTCCCAGAGTCGAAGACGCAGCGGTAGCTGAAGATTCTGTAAGGCCGGTGGAAGTTGCGCGAGCATGAGTAATCCCCCCTTGTTTCAGACGTCTGCTGTGAGGGTAGACCATCCCAAGACAAAGTAGGAGGCTATCGATTTGATAGCGCTCTCCTATGGGGCTCGGCGCTCGAGCAAACCGTCTTGGACCCACTGTTTCAGCCATGTAACGGCCTGCAGTGGCGCACCCTCTGCGTAACTGACTGCCAACGCTGCGCACAGTTCGGCAAAGTTCCAGCCGGTCGTCACCATCCCCGCCAGGGCGCAGGCCTCTTCAGGCTCCAGGCTACGGTAATGGCACACATTCTGATGACGCCATACCAGGCAGACTTCGGTCGGAGCCAATGCCTGGCTGGCGGGAAAGGCTGACGCGTCCTTACTCGCACGCCAGATCGCTACGGTATTGAAATGGCACAGCAGCAGCTGCACCGACGGCGCCAGGGTCACCTGCAACAGCGGCCACGCTTCGGGCGGCAACACCGCCATCTCATTCAGCGTCAGCGGTTTGCCCTGCGGCGCATCAAACGCCAGGGTAAACGCCCATTCCAAACGCGCCAGTTCCGCCAGCGGCGCACTTTGCTCCGCCACCAGATGCTCAAGGATAAACGCCGGGAAACGCTCCCCTAGCCAACGCAGACTGTAGTGGGCCGAGGGATAACGGCGCACAAAGGCCTCGGTCAGCGTTGCAAACTCATCATCACCCAACCAATAGCGGATGGCATTGAAGTCATGCCGCAAAACCTCCTGCAACCGCGAGATATAGGCGTTGTGGTAAATCGCCAGGCCCGCGTCCACATCCAGCGTCGGCCCGCCCAGCAGGGTAGCCGCGAAGTCACTGTTGGCCACTGGCGTTTCGGACAACAGGTGCTGCTCGAAGGCCAACTGCCAATCGGTCAGGCGCATAACGTTCTCCTGGCCAACGCCATGGCCCCCAGTTCACGGGCCTTGCTCAGTTCGGTGAGCAGATCTTCAAAGGGTGGAAAATGGTCGTCGCGCTCCAGTAGCGTCGATACGGGTCCCAGGTGCTCAAGCGTTTGTTGATAGAGCGCCCACACCGGATCGCATACCGGGTGGTCATGGGTGTCGACCACGTAGTCGCCATAGTCCATATGCCCCGCCAGGTGCAGTTGGCGGATGCTCTGCGGTGGCAGGTTGCGGATAAACGTCCAGGCATCGAAGCCATGGTTGCGCGAGCTGACATACACGTTGTTGACGTCGAGTAACAACTGGCACCCTGTCAGATGCGCCAGGGCGTTGAGGAATTCCCACTCAGTGAATTCGTCCGCCTTGGAGCGCACATAACTGGAGACGTTTTCCAGTACCAGCGGGCGCTGCAACGCGTCCTGCACTTGGCGCACGCGGGCGGCCACGTGGTAGAGACTTTCTTCGGTGTAAGGCAGTGGCAGCAGGTCGTGCAATTGGTGCGCGCTGCCGCGACTCCAGCACAGGTGATCGGACACCCACGCCGGGCGGATTCGCTCGGCGAGCTGTTTGATTTGCTTCAGGTAATCGGTATCGAGGGCATGGGGCCCGCCGATGGACAGGGACACGCCGTGCATCACCAGGGGATAACGCTCGGCGATCGCGTCCAGGTAGTACAAGGCTTTACCGCCCTGGACCAGGTAATTCTCGGAGATCACCTCGAACCAATCCACAGCCGGCGATTGTTCAAGGATCTGTTCGTAGTATTCGTTGCGTAAACCCAAGCCGTAACCCAGGAAGGGAAGAGACGTGGCCATCATGGACTCCTGCAAACGTGTCCGCAGCGGCGGGGAACGCCGCTGCGGTTGCACTCGGCTTGCGCTTACTCGCCGACTTTACCGCCGGCGGCGTCGCAGGCAGCCTGGGTCATAGCCTTGAAACCGTGGCCCTTGCAGACAGCCTGGCCTTTGCAGGCGTTTTCAGCGGTCTTGCAGTCGTTCATGCCTTTGCAGGAAGTCACGCCGTAGCAATGAACGGTAGCGCCGGCGGCCTGTGCCTGGGTAGCGACACCGGCGAACAGAGTGGCGGCAGCGATAGCCAGGGCAGCACCGGACATAGCATTCTTGATGTTCATTGTGTAGTCCTCATCGATCAGTAGGTGGGTCGGTCTGAACGGATTGCTCAGTCTCGACACACCACTAGAGTGAGGTCCCCCAACGGCGTTACAGCCTTCCCCAAAAATTTCTGAACATTAATCTTCTAGCTTTAACAGTGGCTCCTGAAAGCGCAGCAAACGCCCGGCATTCCCCAGTACCAGCAAGGTGCTGAGGTTGTGCAGCACCGCCGCGATCATGGCGCCGGCCGCACCCAACCAGCCAAACGCGGCAAACACGACAATTGCCAAGGTCCAGCCCAGGCCGATGATCACGTTGACCTGCAACGTCTGCCGACACTGGCGGCTCAAGCGCACACAGGTACCCAGGCGCCGCAGGTCGCTGCCGATCAACACCACATCCGCCGACGCCAAGGCAATATCCGCCCCGCCCGCGCCCATAGCCACACCGACCACGCCAGCCTTGAGCGCGAGCGAATCGTTGATGCCATCCCCTACCACCATCGGCCGGAAGCCGCTGCCGATCTCGCCCAGCACGCGGTTGAGCTTGTCTTCCGGCAAGGCCTGGGCTTCGACATCGCTGATGCCCACCTCCAGCGCCAGGCTGTCAGCCACGCTCTGGCGGTCGCCGGTGAGCAACAGTTGGCGGCCGAGGCCAAGGTCACGCAGCTCTTGCAGCGCTTGGCGCGCTTCCGGCTTGACGCTATCGGCCAGCAACAGCCAAGCGAGAAACACCCCGTTCAGCGCCAACCCGGCGATGGGGCCATCGTGATTCGGGACGGCGGTGGTGAGGATACCCAGTTGCTCGAACAACTCCGGCCGACCCAAGGCCGCTTCACCCTGCTCGGTCTGCGCCACGACGCCCAGTCCCTGGCGCTCGCGAATATCCGTCAACGCCAGCATCTGTTCCTGCGTCGCCAGCCCCGCCAACGCCCGGCTGACCGGGTGGCTGCTGGCCGAGCCCAAGCTGGCCGCCAGGTTCAGCAACACCTGCCGGTCCGGCGCCGTGGTGTCGATGGCGTGCAGGCGCAAGGTGCCGAAGGTCAGGGTGCCCGTCTTGTCGACCACCAGCGAGGTCAGGTCCGCCAACTCTTCAAGGAACGCCGAGCTGCGAATCAGGATGCCATGCCGCGCCGCCACGGCGATCCCGGCAATCGCCGTGGCCGGCGCCGACAGCACCAACGCACACGGACACGCCGCCACCAGCACCGCGAGCATCGCCTGGGCGTCGTTGGTCACAAACCAGGTGACCGCCGCCAGCAGCAACACCAGCACCATATAGCTGCCGGCATACCGCTCCAGCAACCGCGTGATCGGCGGCTTGGAGCGCTCGGCGTTCTGCATCAGCGCGATGACTTTGCCCAGGGTCGACTCATTGCCGGTGCGGGTCACCTCAAGACGCAGCAGGCCGTCGAGGTTGATCGCCCCGCCAAACACCTGCACGCCCACACTCGCTTCCAGCGGCACCGACTCGCCGGTGATCGGCGCGGTGTCCAGGCTCGCCTGCCCCGATAGCACCACACCGTCGGCGGGCACGCGGTCACCGGCGCGCACTTCGACGATATCGCCAGTATTCAGCGTGCTGTTATCCACTTCGATAATGCTGCCGTCAGCCTGCACCCGCCGCGCATGGCTGCGGGTCAGTTTGCCCAGGGCATGGATCGCCTCCTGGGAACCGATCACGCTGCGCTCTTCCAGCACATGGCCAAAGATCATGATGATCGGCAGCAGCGCGGCGGTCAGCAGATCACCCGTGGCCCAGGCGCCGAGCATGGCCAGGGCGATCAGTTGGTCGGTGATCCCGTGCAGGCTGGGGAACCGCAGGCTGTACCAGGCCGAACGCATCACCGGCACGGCCACCAAGAGCGACGCGACGCCCAGCAGCAATTGACTCACGCCGGTCTGGTCAGGCGCCAGCCAGCGCCATATCAGGCCCAACACCAGCAAGCCCAAGGCGAGCATGGCCAGGGTCAATTGCCGGGCAGCGCTGCGCTGCTCGGCGGAGGTCAGCATAGGTGCGCTCATTGTTCGGCTCCCTGGATGATCAAGCGGGAGTCGTCTTTAGGATCGACCGTGGTCACGGAGCCGGCCTGGCCGAGAATCTTCGGCAGGCGCTCGCGGTAAAGGCGCAACATCAGGCCCGGGTCTTTTACCTGGGCCAGGCTGGCGACGGTGGCAGTTTGCGCCTGGGCATTGGCCAGGCGTTCGCTGGCCTGGGCGTGGGCGACTTGCACCAGGCGATCGGCCTGCTGAGTGGCGGTCTGGGTGAGTTTTTCCGCGTCGTTACGGGCATTGGCCACGGCTTTATCGGCCTGCTGGCTGGCGGTCAACACCGCATTGAACGCGTTCACCGCCGGGCCTGGCAGGCTCGATTGCACATCCACGCGGGTGACCTGGATACCCAATCCCAACCCGGTGGACGTCAACTCCGCCAAGCGTTTATTGATGCCTTGCACCAAGTCGCCGCGCAGCCGTTCACGGCGTTCGGCAGCGCCGTTATCCGTGCCGATCAATTCCGGCCTTGCCACCAAAATCGTGTCCAGGTCCCGCGCCGCCGTGAGGGCCACGGCGCTGCGGGTCACGAGTCGATCCAAGGCAGGCAACACGTGCTCGCCCTGCAGCACAAACGCATAAGGTTCGGTGACTTTGTAAAACACCCGCACATCCAGTTGCACCACGCCGGCATCGCCGGTCAGCAGGTAACCGGAACCGGCCAGTGCATCACTCAACGGCGTGGCAAACGTGGCCACGCGGTCGGCCTGGACCGCCGCGTCAGAACGCAGCAGGTTCTGCACCCTGCGCTCGATCACGCGGTCAGCGGCCGGCAACAGCACCACCTGCTCGAACGGCTGCGGCCAGGCCAGCAACAGCCCGGCATTCTGGATACGGTCGAGGGCGCCGAAATGCAGGACCACCGCACGGTTCTGCGGGTCGATCTGGCGCACATTGGAAAATGCCCAGGCCAACGCGGCCAGCACGGTCACCGCGTACAACGCCAGGAATGTCAGGCGTCCGGCCTGGATCCATGGGCTGTCCGGGCTGTCACGCTCGGTCATGGCTGGACATCCTTCGGCCCGTCCACCAAGGCGCGGAACGGCGCAGCGTCGGTGCGCAGGATGATCTTGGTGCCCGGCGTGACCACGGTGCCCAGGGTATCCAGGGAGCGCAGCAGGTTATACAGCTGCGGGTTGCCGGCGTAGGCACGGCCATAGATCTGCGCGGCCTCGACCCGCGATTGCGCTTCGATATCGGCGGCTTTCACCGTGGCATCCGCCTGCACGATGCGTGCATCGCGCTCGGCAGCGGAGCGGATCTGCGCCGCCTCACGCTTGCCCACGGCGGTGCGCTCGGTGGCGATGGTTTCCCGCTCGGCGCGCATGCGGTCGACGGTGGCGGTGAGGGTCACCGACGGCAAGGTCAGCCGTTCGATACCGATTTGGGCCACGCGCACGCCGTAGGTCGTGAGCAATTGTTGATCAATCTGCTGGCGCAACTGCGCTTCGAAATCAGCGATGCGCACCTGGCTGGCATCGGTGTTGATCAGGCTCGACAGGTCGAAGCTGGCCGCCGTGGTTTCCAGCGCCGAACCCACGAAGGTACGAATCTGCCGCGCCGCTTCGTCCGGCTGGTTCTGCACGGCGCGCATGAAGCGCTGCACATTGTCCGCATCGCCCTGTACCTGCCACGCCACGTACGCCTGCACGATGATGCGCAGGCCATCACGGGTGCCCACATCCTGCAAACCGCTGGAAGTGGTGCGCAGGCGCAGATCCACCGGGATCGCCGCTTCGAACGGCGCCGGCCAGCGCCAGCCCAGGCCCGGTTCCAGCAGCACCCGCGAGGGGTTGCCGAAGCGGGTAATCACCGTGGCCTCGCCGGACCGCACTTGCACCAGGCTGGCGGCGGCGACCGCAAACAGCACCAGCAACAGCGCCCAGGCCATGCGGCGCCACGGGAATGGGCCGGCGGCTAGTTCGTCACCGTGATGAGGGTGGTGATGGCCATGGTGATGACCGTGATCATGAGAATGAGCGCTCAACAGACCGACTCCTTATTGAACGGCTTTACGCGGCACCGAGGGATCGGCCGGCAAGGTAAAAGAACGCAGATCGATCGTCGGCGCGCTATCGGCGCCCAGGCGATGATCCAGAATGAGCAGCTTGGCGTGGGCCAGGCCTTGGCTGAGTTGGCCGAGGTATTGCTCCAGCACGAACGCTTGGCCGGCCGTGGCGTAGGCCTTTTGTTCGGCGGCGAAACGCAGGTCGGCGGCTTGGGCACCGGCATTCACTTCCCGCGCGGTGGCCTGGGCCTGATCGCGCGCGGTGCTGGCTTGCAGCAGCGCCTGGTTGGTTTGCTCGCTGGCCGCACCGCGCTCGCGGGAGATCAGGGCCTGGGCGCCGATCTGCGCGGCTTGCACGCCGTGATAAGCATTGGCGGCACCGGCCGGTGGGTGGATCGCCTCGACCACGGTCGCAAGGATTTCCACGCCGCTGTCGAGTGTTTGCAGGTCCGCCTGCACGGCGCGGCCGATCTCGTCAGCCAGGCGGGTGCGTTGTTCGCCGAGCAACTCATCAAGGGTGCGCGAGGCAAAGTCGTGCACCAGGATGCGACTGGCGGTGCTGCGGATCAGGGTCGGCACATCCGCGCTGTTGTAGGTGGCGGCCAGCGCGGCCTGATCGGTGAGGCCGATGCGGTAGACGAAGCGCACATCCATATTGACGATCTGGAAGCTCTGCTTGTCGCCGCGGCTGCTGGCGATCACTTGGGATTTGTCATTCACATGGCTGGCGTCCCACAACCGGTTGGCAATCAACGGCGGCGGGCCTTCGGCGGGGGCGAGCTCCGGGGCGGCGGCTTCACTGACACTGGTGGCCAACTCATGCACCACGCCGTTTTCCACGCTGATGACACGCCCCAACGGCCACGGTAAGCCCGCATGCAGACCGGGGCCGAACACCTCGACGGGTTTACCGAAGCGCTCATAAATCCCACGGCCTTGCAGGGGCACTTCGTGCACACCGGTGAGCGCCCAGCCTACCGCGAGCACCACCAGCAACACCGGCAGAAACGCCCGGCGCATGTAGGTAAACGCCCAGATCTGGCGCAGGTCGATGCCAAAGCGGTTGTGCAATTCATGCTGCAACGCGAGCAAAGGTTGCGGCGGCCAACGCAGCAGTCCGGCGATAAAACTTTGCGCCATCAGGCGGGGCTCGAGCCGTGGCTCGCGCGGGCTGAACAGCGACAGCACGGCCCTTAATAGAAACTCCAGCGCGACCAATGCCGGCAGCAGGCCGATCAGTGCCGCCAGGCGTAACGGCCACACCGACGCCGCACCCGCAAACAGCAGGCACACCGCACTGACCACCAGGCAGATGATCGCCACCCGGCTCAACTGCGCCAGTTGCGAGGCTTCCGGCCATTGCGCGGCGGTTTCCTGAGCGAGGCGACGCTCGAACACCAACAGGCCAAACGCCAAGGCCAGCGCCAGCGCGGCACCGATGCTTGCCGATTGACCGATCGGTGCGGCGGGTAACGCCAGGTTCCAGAATTCGATAATACTGACCAGCGCCAACAGCGACCAACCGCCAAGCCACAACACCGGCGCGCCGATCTGTTGGCCAAAACGCTCAACCAGGCGTGCGTAGCGGCCCGTGTCTTCGACCTGCACTTCAACCGCCGGTGCCTCCAACGCCTGGGTGCGCCAATCGGCCACCCACCACGCCGATTGCAACCCGGCCACCAGCAGCAGCAACGCCGACGCACAGTTGATCAGCACCACCGGCCAGATCGACAGCGGCGCAAACAGCGCGACAAACAGCGCCAACACCCAACCGGCAACGCCCAGCACCGTCAGGCTGATACCGGCCTGGCGCAATCGACGGGCATGGAACAGCCCCTGTAGAAAACGCGGAAGGCCTTCCACCGAAGCGCCGTCAGCTTCCAGATCCACTTGCATCCACTCAACGCCTGCTTGTACATAATTCGTTACGATATAACACGATGCGTGAAATTTTTGTTCGAAAAACATCGCTTTAAGCGGCACACCGTTACCCTGTGGGAGGGGGCTTGCCCCCGATAGCAGTGTGTCAGCCAACACCGGTTTCAACTGGCCCATCGCCATCGGGGGCAAGCCCCCTCCCACATTTGATCTACCGCACCGTCAAGATCGTGACTAAACCCCCATAAACACACGCCATCACTGGTGCAAGCCACATTTAATCGGCACACTCCAAAACAGTTTTTCGCGGGCCCACGGACAAGGAAGCGTCACCCCCATGATTTCGATCTATCAGCTCAAGCCGCGCTTTCAAAACCTGCTGCGTCCTCTTGTGCAGCGCCTCTACGACAACGGCACCACCGCTAACCAGATCACCGTGCTGGCTGGCGTGGTTTCCCTGCTGGTCGGCCTGTTGATCGCCAGCTTCGCCGAACACCTCTGGCTGTTTGCGCTGATTCCGCTGTGGATGATCCTGCGCATGGCCCTCAACGCCATCGACGGCATGCTCGCCCGAGAATTCGGCCAGCAGTCGCGCCTGGGTGCCTACCTCAATGAACTCTGCGATGTGATCGCCGACAGTGCGCTGATCCTGCCGTTTGCGCTGATCCCAGGTGTGAACCTGGCGCCCGTGCTGCTGGTGGCGTTGCTGGCGGTGTTCAGTGAATACGCCGGGGTGCTGGGACCGATGGTGGGTGCATCGCGCCGCTACGACGGGCCGATGGGCAAAAGTGATCGCGCCTTCGTACTCGGCGTACTGGCCACCGGCGTGGCGCTGGGCTGGCTGGGCGCCGGTTGGGTCGACGGGGTGATGTGGCTGGTCGCCGCCCTGCTCGCCTACACCCTGTTCAATCGGGTGCGCCAAGGCCTCAACGAACAACACGATACTTCCCCTTCTGCATAAGGATTTTGCGATGCGCGAACAGCAAGAGCACACCTTCAGTACCCATGATGGCGTCGAGCTTTTCTACCGGCACTGGCCGGCTGCCGCTCCAGCAGACGGCGAGCCACGCAAGGCGATTGTGTTGTTCCATCGCGGCCATGAGCATTCGGGGCGTATCGCCCATCTGGTCGATGAACTGAACCTGCCGCAGTTCGACTTCTTCGCCTGGGACGCCCGTGGTCACGGCCAGTCCCCCGGCGAGCGTGGTGACAGCCCCAGCTTCGCCACCAGCGCCCGTGATGTGCAGACCTTTTGCGACCACATCGGCACCAGCTATGGCATCGAGGAAGAGCACTTAGCTGTCATCGCCCAAAGCGTCGGTGCGGTGATTGCTGCGACCTGGGTGCACGATTACGCGCCGAAAATCCGCGCGTTGGTGCTTGCCTCCCCCGCCTTCAAGGTCAAGCTGTACGTGCCGTTCGCTCGGCCGGGCCTGGCGCTGATGCGCAAGTTTCGCGGCAACTTTTTCGTCAACAGTTACGTCAAGGCCAAGTTCCTCAGCCATGACCCGGAACGCGTAGCCTCCTACGACAGTGACCCGCTGATCACCAAGGCGATCTCGGTGAATGTGCTGCTTGGCCTGTATGAAGCGGCTGACCGGGTAGTAGCCGATGCCCAGGCGATCCAAGTGCCGACCCAGCTGCTGGTTTCGGGCTCGGACTTTGTGGTGCATCGCAAACCCCAGCAGCAATTTTTCGACCGCCTTGGCAGCCTGAAAAAAGAGCTGCATATCCTCCCCGGTTTCTTTCACGACACCCTCGGCGAACGCGACCGCGCCACCGCCGTGAACAGCGCCCGGCGCTTTATCCTGCAGAATTTCGAACACCCGCTGGACCGCGCCTCGCTGTTGGATGCGGACAAACTGGGCGCCACCTGCGCCGAATCCGAAGCCCTCGCCGCGCCACTGCCGCGCAATTCCCTGCGCGACCTGTACTGGCGCCTGACCCGCGCCAGCATGGGCCTGGGCAAGAACCTGTCGGACGGGGTGAAGCTGGGCTTCGACACCGGTTTCGACTCCGGCAGCACCCTGGACTACGTGTACCGCAACACCCCCACCGGCAAGGGCGGGCTGGGGCGGATGATCGACACCAACTACCTCAATTCCATCGGCTGGCGCGGCATCCGCCAACGCAAGCTGAACGTCGAGGAACTGCTGCGCCTGGCCATGGCCACGTTGCGGGATGAACAGCGTGAAGTGCGCATCGTCGACATCGCTGCCGGCCACGGTCGCTACATTCTTGAAGCCTTGCAGGGCGTGTCACCGCTGCCGGAATCGATCCTGCTGCGCGACTACAGCGACATCAACGTGCGCGACGGTGGTGCACTGATCCGTGAGAAAGGCCTTGGGGATATCGCGCAGTTCGTCAAAGGTGATGCGTTCGACCGCCTGGATCTGGCGGCGCTGGACCCAAAACCGACGCTGGCGGTGGTGTCCGGGTTGTATGAATTGTTCGCCGATAACGCCATGGTCGGCGGCTCATTGGCCGGACTGGCCGAAGCCGTGGAGCCGGGTGGCTACCTCGTCTACACCGGCCAACCGTGGCACCCGCAGTTGGAACTGATCGCCCGGGCGCTGACCAGCCATCGCCAGGGCCAGGCCTGGGTGATGCGCCGTCGCAGCCAGGCGGAAATGGACCAACTGGTGGAAGCCGCCGGTTTCCGTAAGATCACCCAGCGTGTGGATGAGTGGGGCATTTTCACCGTGTCCCTGGCACAGAAGATCTGAACATGCGCGAACCCGGTTTGTTGAAACCAGCGGTCCTCTGGCTGCTGCTGTTGGCGCCGCTGTTTTTCAGCACCTACGGCTTTGCCACGTGGGTGACCAGCCAGCGCAGCGACGTCGGCACGTTGGTGTTCGGCTGGGAAACCCATATGCCGTTCTGGGCATGGACCATCGTGCCCTACTGGTCCATCGACCTGCTCTACGGGTTTTCCCTGCTACTGCCCAATAGTCGGCATGAGTTGAAACAGCATGCGCTGCGGCTGCTGTCAGCCCAGGTCATTGCGGTCAGCTGCTTCCTGATCTGGCCGTTGCGCTTCACCTTCGAACGGCCGGAACTGGACGGCGTATTCGGCTGGCTGTTCGCCGTGCTGGCGGGCTTCGATAAACCGTTCAACCAGGCGCCATCGCTGCATATCGCGCTGCTGGTGATCCTGTGGGTCATGTACCAGCGCCATACCCAAGGCGTGTGGCGTTGGCTGGTGCATGGCTGGTTCGCCTTGATCGGTATTTCGGTGCTGACCACTTATCAACATCACTTTATCGACTTACCCACAGGCGCCCTCGCCGGGTGGATATGTGTGTGGCTGTGGCCGATGGAGCCCCCAAACCCACTGTTGAACGCGCGGCTGACACGGGACCCCAAGCGCAGGGGGTTGGGCATACGCTACGGGCTGGGTGCTCTGGTACTGGGCATTCTTGCCTTGGTGCTGGGCGGTGGTTGGCTGTGGATACTGTGGCCGGCGGTGTCTCTGGCGTTGATCAAGGCCAATTACGGGGCGCTGGGCGCTTCGGGTTTCCAGAAACGCGCCGATGGCCAACTGACGCCCGCCGCGCGCTGGCTGTATGCGCCGTATCTGGCGGCCGCATGGATCAACTCGCGCCTGTGGACACGCAAACATCCACAACCCGACCTGATTGTGGATAACGTCTGGCTTGGTCGAATTCCTACGACAAGCGAGCAGGCGCCCTTCAAGGCCATCGTCGATCTCTGTGCTGAATTGCCGATTAATCCACAGGGCCGCGCCTATCAATGCATCCCCGTGCTGGACCTGATCGCCCCCACGCCCGACGAATGCCTGCAAGCTGCGCACGCTATCGAGCGGCTGCGCGCCAACGGGCCCTTGCTGGTGTGCTGCGCCCTCGGCTACTCACGCAGCGCAACGGCCGTCGCCGCCTGGTTACTGCACTCCGGGCGCGCCGCGACGGTAGAGCATGCGCTGTCTATCATTCGTACAGCGCGGACCGATGTGGTCCTGCACCCCGCACACCGTCAAGCGTTGGAGGGTTTGCCCCATGCCGGCTGATATGGAACTCCAGGTGGTCGCCAGCCTATTGCGACGTGGCCGCTCGCTGGATCAGTTATCCACAGGCCTGACCTTGGTCGGCGTGTTGTTCGGCCTGGCGCAGCTGCTGATGGCGAGTATCGCGCCGATCTGCCTGCTGCTGAGCCTGTGGATGATTATCCTCGGGCTGCTGCAAAAGTACTGGGCGCTGCGCGTGGCCTTCGATGCTGACCTGTTCGCCCTGCTGGCCCGTGACATCGAGCGCACCGCAGACCTCGATCAGGCCCTGCAAACCCTTGGCCTGCAGTCGCTCAAGCGTGCCGGCCGGCCTTGGACCGAGCGTCGTCGCGGCGCGCTCAAACTGTTGCGCAAACAAGCCTGGCTACTCGGCGCGCAAGCGCTGCTGACCCTGGGCGTGATCCTCGCCAGCCCTTGGCTGCCTTTCGCCGGATAAGGAACCCCCATGTTCGAACCCGTGGTCGCCACGCTGATTACCTCTATGGCCCGCACCGTCACAGGAGCGCGCAGCCTGTGGCTGGGGTGCGCGCCGGTGCCGGTGCAACGCATCTATTTTGCCAACCACAGCAGCCACGGCGACTTTGTCTTGCTGTGGGCGTCACTGCCGCAGAACCTGCGCAAATTCACGCGCCCGGTGGCCGGCAGCGATTACTGGAATAAAAGCGCCTTGCGCCGCTACATCATCAACCGCGTGTTCAACGGCGTGCTGATCGACCGCGAACGCAAGGACCCTGGGGATAACCCGTTGCAGCCGATGCTTAACGCCCTGGAAAGCGGCGACTCGCTGATCATCTTCCCCGAAGGCACGCGCAATCTCGAAGACGGCCTGCTGCCGTTCAAAAGCGGCTTGTATCACCTGGCCAACAGTTACCCACAGGCCGAATTGATCCCGGTGTGGATCGCCAACCTCAACCGGGTCATGCCCAAGGGCCGCGTGTTGCCGTTGCCTCTGCTGTGCACCACCAGCTTCGGCGCGCCGCTGCAATTGGAAGACGGCGAAGACAAAGCCGCCTTCCTCGCCCGCACCCGCGATGCCCTGCTCGCCCTTGCCCCGGAGCATGTCTGACATGGATAGCCAAACCCTGATGTTGTTCGGCGGCATCGGCGCGATCCTGGTGCTCGCCTCGTTGATCGGCCTGATCCTCAAGCTGCGCACCCGTGGCACGCCCAACGCGGTGGTCGAAAACCTCAATGCCCGCATCAACGCCTGGTGGGTGATGGTGGTGGTGATCGGCATCGCCTTCTGGCTCGGCACCGCCGCAGTGATCCTGCTGTTCTACGCGGTGTCGTTCTACGCCCTGCGCGAATTCCTCACCCTCACGCCCACCCGCCGCAGCGACTACCCGGCACTGGTGGCCGCGTTCTACCTGGCCTTGCCGCTGCAATACCTGCTCATCTACGCCGACTGGTACGGGCTGTTCTCGATCTTCATCCCGGTGTACGTGTTCCTGCTGCTGCCAATCCTTGCCTCCCTCGGCGGCGACAGCACCCACTTCCTGGAGCGCGCCTCGAAGGTGCAGTGGGGCCTGATGATCGCGGTGTTCTGCGTGTCCTTCGTGCCCGCCCTGCTGACCCTCGACATCCCCGGCTACGAGGGCCGCAACCTGCTGCTGATCGCCTACCTGGTAATCGTGGTGCAACTGTCCGACGTGCTGCAGTACGTGTGCGGCAAGCTGTTCGGCAAACACAAGATCGCGCCGAACCTGTCACCCTCGAAGACGGTGGAAGGGTTCGTCGGCGGGATTCTGCTCTCGTCCCTGATCGGCGCGGCACTGTGGTGGACCACACCGTTCAACCCGTGGCAGTCGTTCTTGATTGCGCTGCTGATCAACCTGCTCGGGTTTGCCGGCGGCATCGTGATGTCGGCGATCAAGCGCGATCGCGGCGTCAAAGACTGGGGGCATATGATCGAAGGGCACGGCGGGATGCTGGATCGGCTGGATTCGGTGTGCTTCGCCGCGCCCATCTTTTTCCACCTCGTGCGCTACTGGTGGACCTGAGGTCACCGCTCTAAAGCCAAATGACGATCAACATGTGGGAGGGGGCTTGCCCCCGATGACGGTGTGTCAGACCACATAGTGGTAGCTGACTCGCTCTTACATGCAACACGCCTAGCGGGGCGGCGAATCGCGTCATCTTTTGTATCAAAGACGCGTGTAAGATACGCCGCACTTAGCCAGGGATGCTCACCATGTTCGATTCGTTCAAAGCGATCAGCCGCCGCATTGTCGGTGCGTTATTGACTGTGGTGGGGGCCGTCTTTGGCCAATGGCATCCGCCGGTCTGGCTGCGTGCCATCGGCCGTGGGCTGGCGAACCTGGGCAGCAAAGCCCGCGCTTATCCACGTCAAACCGGCGCCGGTTTATTAGGGCTGGTCTTGCTGGCCGCCGCCGGCTTCTATGGCTGGCACTGGTATTCCAACCTGCCGCAGCCGCATACCGCGAGCTATTCGCTGCACAAACCGAACCTCACCGATTACACCCAGCAAACACCGGTTGTGGATAACTTGCAGGTGCGTTTCGGCGAGTCCGTGGCCCCGCTGGCGGCCATCGGCAAGCCGGTCACCGAGGGCATCACCCTCAAACCCGCGGTCGCGGGCACCTGGCGCTGGGCGGATGACCGCAGCCTGTTGTTCGTACCGGAAAAAGACTGGCCCATCGACGCTCATTACACCGTCGACCTGGCAAAGAAAAACCTGCTGGCCGACGGCGTGTTGCTGGACCAATACAGCACGCAGTTTTCCACCCAACCGTTCCGCGCCACCCTGGCGCAAAACGAGCTGTACCAGGACCCGTCCAATCCGACACTGAAACAGCTGGTGGCGACCTTCCACTTTTCCCACCCGGTGGATGAAGACAGCCTACGCAAGCGCGTCACAGTGACCCTCGGCAAAGGCCTGGCCTACCGCGACGCCCAGTTGCCCAACCGCCCGGAAATCACCTTCGACGAGAAAAAACTCAACGCCTACGTACGCTCCGCCGCCCTGGCCACCCCGCTGGAAAGCACGCCGGTCAGCGCCAAGCTCGACGAAGGCATCAAGGCCCGCGACGGCGGCAACGCCAGCGCCGCCCCACTGGTGGCGGAAGTCACCGTGCCCGGTCGCTATCGCCTGACCTTCACCGGGGCCGAAGTCAGCTTTGTCGACAACGCACGTGGCGAGCCGGAGCCGGTGCTGATGTTCAGCAGCTCCAGCGCCGTAGCCGACGAAACCCTCGCTGGTAAGGTCCAGGCCTGGTTGCTGCCGAAAAAAGCCCAGGACGACACGCGTCCCTACAACAGCAACGACATTGATGACGCCCTGCTCGCCCGCAGCACCAAGGTCAACCTGACCCACGTGCCCAGCGTCGAACCGCTGAATACCTTGCACGCCTTCAAGTTCAAGGCCCCGGCAGGCCGTGCGGTGTACGTACGCGTGCCCGCCAACCTGGAAGCCATCGGCGGCTATCTGGCGAAGAATCCTACGGCGTCGCTGATCAGCATGCCGGCGTACCCGCGCACCCTGCAGTTCCTGTCTGACGGCGCCTTGCTCAGCCTCAACGGTGAAAAACGCCTGGGCTTTATGGCCCGTGGTGTACCCGGCGCCCATGTAGAAATCGCCCGCTTGCTGCCCAATCAGCTGCAACACCTGGTGGACCAGAGCAGCGGCAGCTTTGCCCGGCCGAATTTCGGCAATGAGTATTTCGATCGCATGGTCGAGCGTCAGTCGTTGGATATCCCGCTGTCATCCAATGACCCGGCGAAAACCGTCTACGACAATGTCGACCTCAGCCGCTACCTCACCGCCAATGGCGGCCGGCGCGGCATTTTCGTGCTCAAGCTCAGCCCGCAGGATGACCCGGCCCCGCGCACGTTCGAGTACGACCGCAGCAGCACCAGCGACCTGCGTTTTATCGTGGTGACGGACTTGGGCATCATCGCCAAGCGTTCCAGCGATGGCAGCCACGATGTGTATGTGCAGTCCATCGGCAATGGTTCGCCAGTCGCCGACGCGCAAGTCGACATCATCGGCCGCAACGGTTTGCCGGTGAGCAGCGGCCACACTGACGGCGAAGGCCACGCGCATTTCGCCAAGCTCGATGAACTGCGACGTGAGAAAACGCCGCTGATGTATGTGGTCACTCGCGGCAATGACCAGTCGTTCCTGCCGATCGCCCGCCAGTCCCAGCAGTTGGATTTGTCGCGTTTCGACGTAGGCGGTTTGGAAGAGGACGGCGCGATTGATCGCCTCAGCGCCTACCTGTTTACCGACCGTGGCCTGTACCGGCCGGGCGAAACGGCACATCTGGGCATGATCGTGCGCAGCGGCAACTGGAAGGGCGCACTGCAAGGCTTGCCGGTGGAGCTGCAAATCACCGACCCGCGCGGGCTGGAGGTGATTCGCCAGCCGCTGAAGCTGTCCGCCAGCGGTTTTGAGACCTTTGATTTCCCCAGCAGCGAAGTCGCCCCCGCCGGGGAGTACACCGCGACCCTGCAGTTGATTGGCGAAAAGCAAACCCGCACCGACCTGGGCAGCGTCAACTTCAAGGTCCGCGACTTCGAGCCGGACCGCATGAAGGTCAGCTTGAGCCTGCATGACACGCCTGTTCAGGGTTGGATTCCACCGGACCAGGTGGTGGCCAAGGTCACCGCCATGCACCTGTTCGGCGCTCCGGCATCAGGGCGTCGTGTCACCGCGAAGATGTCCCTGAGCCCGACGCTCGCGGCGTTTGACCGTTACCCGGATTACCGTTTCCGCCTCAACGATGCCCTGGAAGAGGCCAGCACCGAAGACCTGGCCGAAACCACGGTCGACGACAACGGCCAGGCCGTGCTCGACCTCAACCTGCAACGCTTCGCCAACAGCACCTACCGCCTTCAGGTGATGACCCAGGTGTTCGAGGCCGAAGGCGGCCGTAATGTCGCGGCGCAAAGTGCCTTGCTGGTGTCGTCCGCACCTTATCTGGTCGGTGTGAAAAGTCAGGATTCGCTGTCGTACGTCGCCAAGGATGCGCCGCGCCAGGTGCAATGGCTGGCCGTCGCGCCGGACCTTACGCCGGTGGCGGTGGACGGCCTGACCAGCGAAGTGGTCGAACACCGTTATGTGTCGGTGCTGGTGAAACAGTCCAACGGCACCTACAAGTACGAGTCGCGCATCAAGAACATCAGCCAGCCCGCCTCGCCGCTGGCGATGACGAAAGAAGGCGCCAAGCAGACGTTGAACACGTCAGCGCCGGGCGATTTCACCCTGCAACTGAAAGACGCCAACGGCAACCTACTCAACCAGATCGACTACAGCGTGGCCGGACGTGGCAACACGTCGCGCTCGCTGGAACGCAATGCCGAACTGCAATTGCGCCTGGATAAACGCAGTTACGCCACCGGTGATGAGATCGCCATCAGCATTCGTGCCCCGTATACCGGTGCCGGCTTGATCACCATCGAACGCGACAAGGTCTACACCCAGCAGTGGTTCAAGGCCGACAGCACCAACAGCGTGCAGCACATCCGCGTACCTGCGGGGCTTGAGGGCAATGCCTACGTCAACGTGCAGTTTGTGCGCGATATGGGTTCGGCCGAGGTGTACATGAGCCCGCTGTCCTACGGCGTGGTGCCGTTCAGCATCAACCTGGATGCCCGGCGCATGGCATTGAAGGTTGAAGGCCCGGCGAAGATCGAGCCGGGGCAAACGCTGGATATCAAGGTCAACGCTGACCGTCCGGGCCGCGCGGTGGTGTACGCGGTAGACGAAGGCATTCTGCAAGTGGCGCGCTACCAGACGCCGGACCCGCTGGGCTTCTTCTTCCAGAAGCGTGCGCTGGAGGTCGGCACCAGTCAGATCCTTGACCTGATCCTGCCGGAGTTCAGCCGCCTGCTCAGTGGGGCAGCCCCCGGTGGCGATACGGAAGGCGCCCTGGCTAATCATCTCAACCCGTTCAAGCGTAAACATCAGCCGCCGGTGGCTTGGTGGTCCGGGCTGGTGGACTTACCGGCCGGTGAAACCCTGCTGCATTACCAGGTGCCGGACAGTTTCAACGGCAAGCTGCACCTGTTCGCGGTGGCAGTGGACAGCGACAGTGTCGGCGTCAGCGAAGCCAATACCGAGGTGCGCGGGCCGATCGTGATCACGCCAAACGTGCCGGCCTTTGTAGCGCCGGGGGATGTGTTCAACGTCAGCGCCGGGGTGTTCAGTAACCTCGACGCGGCGGCGGACGTGAAGTTTGAAGTGCAGACCAGCGCTGGCCTGGTTGTGCAGGGCGATAAGGGCAATACCTTGTCGCTGCAACCGCGCAAGGAAGGCACAGCCGAGTTCAAGATCAAGGTCGGCGACACCCTCGGCTCGGCAGACCTGCGTTTTGTCGCGGTGCTGCCGGACGGCAAACGTATCCAGGTGGCGGAAACCACCTCGATCCGCCCTCTGAGCGAACATCGCGTTGCCCTGAGCCTGGGCCGCTTCGACAGCGCCAGCAAGGAGCTCAAACCCACTCGCGAGCTGTTCAGCCAACTGCGCGACGTGCAACTGGGCGTGGCCGCCTCGCCGCTGGTATGGGCCAACGGCCTCAAGCATTACCTGGATGACTACGGCTACGCCTGCACCGAGCAACTGGTGTCCAAGGCCATGCCGGCATTGATCTGGGGCGGCAATGCACCCGAGGCCGAACAAGCCTTCGGCAGCGCGGTACGCATGCTGCGCCAACGCCAGAACCAGGCCGGCGGCTTTGGTTTGTGGGCGGCCAACCCGGACGTGGCACCGTACGCCAGCCTCTACGCCACCGACTTCCTCATCGAAGCCAAGGAACGCGGGTTGCCAGTGCCGGAGGACCTGCTGGTGCGCTCGAATGCGTATCTGACAGACCTGGCCAATGGTCCTAGCGAAGGCCTGTCGGAATTGCGCAACCGTGCCTACGCCAGTTACCTGTTGAGCCGTCAGGGGATTCTGGTAAGTGGTGCATTGAGCGATATCCGCGAACGCTACGAAAGCTACTTCAAGGACAGCTGGCAGAACGACTTGGGCGCCGCTTACCTGGCGGCCAGTTACAAGCTGCTCAAGCAGGATCGCCAGGCCGATACGCTGTTCCGCAAAATCCCATGGCGTTCGCTTGTGGATAAGTGGGACAGCGATGGCCTGTATTATGACCCGCTGGTGCACGACGCCGAACACCTGCACCTGCTGGCGCGCCACTTCCCTGAGCTGATGGACGATGTGCCCACGGCGTTGCTGGATAAACTCGGCAAACGCCTCAACGAACAGCGTTACAACTCGCTGTCGGCGGCCCTGTTGCTGCGCGCGCTGGACAACTACGGCCAGCGTGCGCAAAGCGACATGACCCTCAAGGCCACCGCTTGGCTGGGTGACAAGCAACAGCAATTGCTGGAGATGGCCGGTCAGCCGCCTCGCACCGCGGTGCCGGGCAACACGCAAAAACTGGTGATGGAAAAATCCGACGGTCCGGCCGCGTTCTACATGCTCAGCGAAGCCGGTTTCGACAAGGGCGCCAAGCTCAAGCCGATCAACAACGGGCTGGAAATCATCCACGAATACCTCGACCTCAAGGGCGAGCCGGTGAGCAAGGTC
The DNA here is from genome assembly GCF_001645105.1 of Pseudomonas marginalis. Lineage (GTDB taxonomy): Bacteria > Pseudomonadota > Gammaproteobacteria > Pseudomonadales > Pseudomonadaceae > Aquipseudomonas > Aquipseudomonas petroselini. The sequence goes on along the minus strand of NZ_LKEG01000034.1, from coordinate 150,385 downwards.
GCCGTGGGTGATGAGTTCCTGGTACGCCTGCGCCTGCGGGCTACCGACCGCGATCAGGTGCAGCAAGTGGCCGTGGTCGACCTGCTGCCCGGTGGCGTCGAGCCTGTGTATAACTTGCCGCCGGAGCCGGAAGCCGCCAGCAGCGAGGAAAGTGAGGGTGAAGAGTCCGAGTACGTCGAAGAAGACAGCCAGGAAGAACAAAGCTGGCAAGCGCCCATCGGTGAAACCGAACTGAGCAACTGGCAGCCGGAGTATGTGGACGTGCGTGATGATCGGGTGGTGTTGTACGGCACTGCGCTGCGTGATGTAGGCACTTTCGTCTACCGCGTGCGTGCGACCAACGCCGGTACCTTCAATACGCCACCGGCCTACGCCGAAGGCATGTACGAAACCACCCTGCAAGGGCGCGGCAAAGTAGGCCAGCTTGAAATTACCAAGCCTTAAACGCCTGACGCCGCCGCTGCTCGCAGCGGTGGTGGTGCTGGCGGGGTTGCGGCTGTGGCCCCATGCCCCGCTCGAGCAGACCGTGACCTCATCGCGGGTGGTACTGGCCGACGACGGTTCGCTGCTGCGCATGACGTTGGCGGATGACGGGCAATACCGCTTATGGCTACCGCTGGAGCGGATCTCTCCTTCACTGGTCGAAGCCTTGTTGCTCAAGGAAGACCGCAATTTCTACTGGCACCCGGGGATCAATCCCCCGGCATTGCTGCGCGCCGCCATGGCCACCTACAGCGGTGGCCAGCGCCAGGGCGGCTCGACGTTGAGCATGCAATTGGCACGGCGCTTGTGGGACCTGAACACACGCCAGGTGCCAGGCAAATTGCAGCAGATGGCGTTGGCGCTGTGGCTGGAAGCACGCTACAGCAAGCACGACATCCTGGAGGCCTACCTGAACCTGGCGCCCATGGGCGGCAATATCGAAGGGGCCGAGGCGGCGAGTCGTATCTATTTCGGCAAGTCGGCGGCGCAGCTGTCGTTGTCCGAGGCGCTGGCGCTGGCGGTGATTCCCCAGCAGCCAGGCCGGCGCGCACGCTTCGGGCCGTCGCTGCAAAACGCCCGCCTGCGCTTGATGAACGACTGGCGCGAGACTTATCCACAAGACCCGCGTAACGACAGTCTGCTGCACTTGCCCCTCGAAGCGCGCAACCGCCAGCAGATCCCGTTCCTGGCTCCGCACCTGAGTGAACAGCTGCTGGCCTCCCAGGTCGGTAATGAACTGAACAGCACCCTCAACCTGCCGTTGCAACAATTGCTCGAACGCCTGATCACCGGCTTTATCGCCGAGCGACGCAGTACGGGTGTGGAAAACGCCACGGCGATCCTGATCGACAGCCGCGACCAGAGCGTCAAAGCGCTGGTGGGTTCGGCGGATTACTTATCCACAGGCATCCACGGGCAGGTCAACGGCGTGCTGTCGCGACGCTCGCCCGGTTCCACGCTCAAACCGTTTCTGTATGGGCTTGCGCTCGATCAAGGGGTGATCCACCCCATGAGCATCCTCAAAGACCTGCCGAGTCACTTCGGCTACTTCCAGCCAGAAAACTTCGACGGCAGTTTTGTCGGCCCGCTGACAGCGCGAGATGCCCTGATCCGTAGTCGCAACATCCCGGCGGTGTGGCTGGCCAGCCAAGTCAAGTCGCCGTCCTTGTACGGGCTGCTGCAACGCGCCGGAATCAAAGGCCTGCGCGACGAAAGCCATTACGGCCTGGCCTTGGCCCTGGGTGGCGGTGAGATGACCCCGGAAGAACTGGCGCAGCTGTATGTGATGCTGGCTGGCGATGGGCACCTGCGCCCGTTGCGCTATGTGCAGGAACAGCCCCAGACCACGGGCGCCCAACTGCTCACGCCCCAGGCGGCCTTTATGATGCGCGACATGCTGCGGCGCAACCCACGCCCGGATGGCCTGCCCGGCCGCCACTGGCGCACCGCGTGGAAAACCGGCACCTCCTGGGGCTTTCACGATGCGTGGAGCGCCGGCCTGGTCGGCCCCTATGTGTTAGTGGTGTGGGTGGGTAACTTCGACGGCCGACCGAACCCGGCGTTTATCGGTGCCAAAACCGCTGCGCCGCTGTTCTTCCGCATCGCCGACGCCCTGCCCCTGGCCTTACCCACGGTGGTGATCAAGCCTGACAAGCCGCCCGCTGGACTGGTGCGCATCGACGTCTGCGCCGCCTCCGGTGAACTGCCCAACCGCTGGTGCCCGCAAACCCGCAAGACCTGGTACATCCCCGGCGTGTCGCCGATTCGCGTGTCCAACCTGCACCGCCCGGTGCTGATCGACACCCGCACCGGCAAGGCCGCATGCCCGCCGTTCGAGGCGCAATACACCCGCGAAGAAGTCTTCGAATTCTGGCCAAGCGACGTGCAACGCCTGTACCGCGCCGCCGGCCTGCCAAGGCGCACACCGCCCAACGTGATGAAAAACTGCCAGCCCAACCGCGTCAGTGATTCAAGCGAAGCACCGCAGATCCGTTCGCCGTTGACCCAGGTGAGCTATCAGTTGCGCCTGTCCCAGCCGCAGGAAAGCATCCCGCTGAATGCCAACGCCGCCAGCGATGCGGCGATGCTGTATTGGTTTGCTGATCAAACCTTGATCGGCCAAGGCCCGCCGCAAACCACGCTGAACTGGCGGCCGGGCAAGTCGGGGGAGTATCGGTTGCGGGTCAGTGACGACCAAGGACGCAGTGCGGGTCGGGGGTTGAAGGTGGAGTTTGTGCCGTGATCGGGCTCTCTGTCTCCAGGCTCAGTAAAAACGCCGATGGAGATCCGGGAATATCATCTGCGCGAACCAGACAGGAAGCCCAGGAAAGATTGACCGCGACTTTGCCGAGGGCGCTTCAACCACGCCTAGATCAATCAACTTCTTAAGCTGGTCGCTCGCTACGCGATCATGCAAACCAGAAAACGTTTTAAAGTCCGCCCGAGCAACTTCCCCCTGAGTCAGCAAGATATGCACTGCCTTAGCCATTTCTTGTTTCACTCCGGACTCTACGAATCGCCCTTCAAGCCCGATCACCCTCTCAAGTCGCTGGCGTAGCGTTACAAGGTCCATCGCTTGCTCTACGTACTCCATCTGATCAATGCAGACTTGCAACATAAACTCCACAAATTCGAACAACCCACCTTGAGTCAATTGGCCACGACCGTCGAGATCCCCTCGACGTGGCCGATCGGCAGCGCGCAAGCGACCATAGTATTCGTCCTGTTTTCTCGCCAATCCTCGGGAAAGTGACCAAAGGGGCGCCGCGAGCCCCAGCCGCATCAGTTGCAAGTGCGTAATCATGCGTACCATCCGACCATTCCCATCTTCAAATGGGTGAACAAACGCGAGACGATGGTGGTAGGCAAGAGAGCTGAGAATTCGTGAGGTCAGGTCCGGTTGACTGCCATACACATACTGCAGGCGCTTGAGCATAGGAGTGACTGACTCCCACGCAGGTGCAGCATGATCGCCAACCAGGACATTACGCTCTGTTGTATCCCGCAATTGGCCCGGCGCGAGTAATCGACCATCAGTGAGTCGCAAGTCCTCATCGCGAGCACCTGCAAAAAGCCGACGATGGATCACGGATATGAATTCAGGGGCAAAGAAAACGCCCCAAGGTGCATCAATCGATTTTGGCCGTCGCATCGCACGCTCTAGCAACTCCTGAACACCGATATGACTTTCCGCCAGTTCGCGCAGCTCTTTGGATTCACGTCTCGGCATTCGCGCAGACAAGGTCGCAGGCTCAGTGTATTGACCCTCGATCAGGTTGCTGTAATAGCTATTGGTGATTCGCATCAGGCCGCCGATGCGGGCAGAAGTAATATCGGGGAGTAAACCGGTCAGTTTTCCTGCACGAAACGAAAGAGTTTCTGCCGTACGTAAAATCGACGCAGGGAAGCCGGGAGACGGCCAGATAGGCTCTACCAGTGATTGCCGGCTATAAATTTCTGCATGATTTTCTTTGCCTTTTTCCGATTTATTTTCGGATCCTTTTTGACTTACTCAACAAGCTCGACATACTCGGATTGCCCTCCTCCAATCGCCCCCGACAACCAGCCCCATACAAAACTCAGGGTAGGCCGCCCGGCTTGATCCAGGCCGACCCTGCCACGTGACCAACCGGACAGCAGCTCACCTTCCAGCGTCAGGCACTGATACAGCAGTTCAATGGTATCCACACCGGTCACTCGCCCCACTTGCGTGCCCAGGCGAATCCGCCCGCCCTGGTAAGTGCCGGAAATGGCATCACCTTCAACAAGGTAATGAAACACCGTACCCGCGCCAGATAGTCCTTGGGCGTTGTTGACGACGGTGAATCGGCGGTTGTTCAGACGTTGGTGGATCAGGGAGGGGGTTTGCATCGAGGTCGCGTCCTTTCGCGGTAGCCTGGAGACCCGGGCGGGTCTCCAGGGCGTAGCGGGTTACTCCACCGTCACCGACTTCGCCAGGTTGCGCGGCTGGTCCACGTCGGTGCCCTTGAGCACGGCAACGTAGTACGACAGCAGTTGCAGCGGGATGGTGTAGAGGATCGGCGACAGAGTGTCATTGATGTGCGGCATGTTGATGACGTGGGTGCCTTCCCCGTTGGTCATGCCAGCTTTCTCATCGGCGAACACCACCAGCTGGCCACCACGGGCGCGGACTTCCTGCAGGTTGGATTTGAGTTTTTCCAACAGTTCGTTGTTCGGCGCCACGGTGACCACCGGCATGTCGTCATCCACCAGGGCCAATGGGCCGTGTTTGAGCTCACCGGCCGGGTAGGCTTCAGCGTGGATGTACGAAATTTCCTTGAGCTTGAGTGAGCCTTCCATCGCCACTGGGTATTGCGCGCCACGGCCAAGGAACAGGGTGTGGTTCTTGTCGGCGAACAGTTCGGCGACTTTTTCCACGGTGCTGTCCATTGCCAGGGCTTCACCCAGGCGGGTTGGCAGGCGGCGCAGTTCTTCGACCAGGGTCGCTTCGACGCCTTCGGCCAGGGTGCCGCGAACCTGACCCAGGGACAGGGTGAGCAACAACAGGCCAACCAGTTGGGTGGTGAAGGCTTTGGTGGAGGCCACGCCGATTTCGCGACCGGCCTGGGTCAGCAGGGTCAGGTCGGATTCGCGCACCAGGGAGCTGATGCTGACGTTGCAGATGGCCAGGCTGGCCAGGAAGCCCAGCTCCTTGGCATTGCGCAGGGCCGCCAGGGTGTCGGCGGTTTCGCCGGACTGGGAGATGGTCACGAACAGGGTGTCGGGTTGCACCACCACCTTGCGGTAGCGGAACTCACTGGCGACTTCCACCTGGCACGGGATGCCGGCCAGTTCTTCCAGCCAGTAACGGGCAACCATGCCGGCGTGGTAGCTGGTACCGCAGGCCACGATCTGCACGTTGCGCACTTTGGCAAACAGTTCGGCAGCTTGCGGACCGAAGGCGTTGACCAGTACCTGGTTCTGGCTCAGGCGACCTTCCAGGGTGCGTTGCACCACGGCTGGCTGCTCGTGGATTTCCTTGAGCATGAAGTGGCGGTATTCACCTTTGTCGGCGGCTTCGGCACCGTCGCGGTATTGCACGGCTTCGCGCTCGACGGATTGACCGTTAACGTCCCAGATCTGCACGCTTTCACGGCGGATGTCGGCGATATCGCCTTCTTCCAGGTACATGAAGCGGTCGGTGACCTGGCGCAGGGCCAGTTGGTCGGAGGCGAGGAAGTTTTCACCCAGGCCCAGGCCGATCACCAACGGGCTGCCACTGCGGGCGGCAACCACGCGGTCGGGCTGGCTGGCGCTGACCACGGCCAGGCCATAGGCGCCGTGCAGTTCCTTGACCGTGGCCTTCAGGGCGACGGTCAGGTCGCCAAGGTCCTTGAGTTTGTGGTTGAGCAGGTGAGCGATGACTTCGGTGTCGGTGTCCGAGGTGAACACATAACCCAAGCCTTTGAGTTGCTCACGCAGCACTTCGTGGTTTTCGATGATGCCGTTATGGACCACCGCCAGGTCACCGGAGAAGTGCGGGTGGGCATTGCGTTCGCACGGCGCACCGTGGGTCGCCCAACGGGTGTGGGCAATCCCCAGGCGACCGACCAGCGGCTCGCCAAGCAGGGCTTGCTCCAACTCGCTGACCTTGCCCGGGCGGCGCATGCGCTCGAGCTTGCCGGCATTGGTGAAGACGGCCACACCGGCGCTGTCATAGCCACGGTATTCCAGGCGCTTGAGGCCTTCGAGCAGGATGGCGGTTACGTTACGTTCAGCGACTGCGCCTACGATGCCACACATGGTGTTTCTCCTAGATGATTGCCGCGCATATCAGCGTAATGCCGCGGGCTTGGATCTGGTCGCGGGCCTCAAGCGGCAGGCGATCATCGGTGATAAGGGTATGGACGCTGCTCCAGGGCAGTTCCAGGTTGGGAATCTTGCGGCCGATCTTGTCCGATTCGACCATCACCACCACTTCACGGGCGACCTCAGCCATCACACGGCTCAGGCCCAGCAATTCGTTGAAGGTGGTGGTACCGCGCTGCAAATCGATGCCGTCGGCGCCGATGAACAGTTGATCAAAGTCGTAGGATCGCAGTACTTGCTCGGCGACCTGGCCCTGGAACGAATCCGAATGCGGGTCCCAGGTGCCGCCGGTCATCAACAACACCGGCTCGTGTTCCAGTTCGCTCAAGGCGCTGGCCACGTGCAGGGAGTTGGTCATCACCACCAGGCCGGGCTGGTGGCCCAGCTCGGGTATCATCGCGGCGGTGGTGCTGCCGCTGTCGATAATGATGCGCGCGTGTTCGCGCAGGCGCATGACCGCAGCACGCGCAATCGCACGCTTGTAGACCGACACCGGTTGAGTGGCATCGCCCACAAGCTCCTGGGGCATGGTGATTGCGCCACCGTAGCGGCGCAGCAACAGGCCGTTGCTTTCCAGCGCGGCCAGGTCCTTGCGGATGGTGACTTCCGAGGTTTCGAAACGCTTGGCCAATTCGTCCACGCTGACTTCGCCCTGTTCATTGAGCAAGGTCAGGATGTTGTGGCGCCGTTGGGGTGTATTTCGTTTCGACATGGCGATGATAAGTTTCGTTTCGAAAGATAACGAAGGCAATCAAAACCTATCGGCGAAAGATCGTCAAGCAGCAAACCTCATTTTTTCAAGCTATACAAAAAAAATGTGGGAGGGGGCTTGCTCCCGATGGCGGCAGATCAGTCAACTTTGCATCGACTGAACCATCGCCATCGGGAGCAAGCCCCCTCCCACATTGGCGTTATGCTGCCTGTGAAATTGTGGATAACTCAGGTCTTTTTGATTTTGACCGGGCGTTTCCAGCCGTCGATATTGCGTTGGCGGGCTCGGGCTACGGCCAGTTGGGACTTATCCACATCCTGGTTGATGGTTGAGCCCGCGGCAGTGTTCGAACCATCACCGATAGTCACTGGCGCAATCAGCGAGTTATTCGAGCCGATAAATACGTCCTCACCAATAGTGGTCTGGTACTTGTTGGCACCGTCGTAGTTGCAGGTGATTGCGCCAGCGCCGATGTTGCTGCGAGCACCGATCACGGCATCACCGAGGTAGGCCAAGTGGCCGGCCTTCGCATCGTCACCCATCTTCGCGTTTTTCAGCTCGACGAAATTGCCAACGTGCGCCCTGGCGCCCATCACTGTCCCCGGACGCAGCCGCGCAAACGGGCCGGCATCGCTGCCCTCGCCCATCACGGCGCCGTCGATATGGCTGTTGGCCTTGATCACCGCCCCCTTGCGCAGGGTACTGTCCTTGATCACACAGTTAGGGCCGATCACCACGTCGTCTTCGATGATCACACGGCCTTCGAGGATCACGTTGATATCGATCAGCACATCGCGGCCCACGCTGACTTCACCGCGCACATCGAAGCGTGCCGGGTCGCGCAGGGTCACACCCTGGGCCATCAGGCGACGACCTTCGCGCAACTGGTAGTGGCGTTCAAGCTCTGCAAGCTGCTTACGGTCGTTGGCGCCCTGCACTTCCATCGGGTCGTGGGGTTGTTCGGTGGCGACCAGCAGGCCATCGCTCACGGCCATTTCGATGACGTCGGTGAGGTAGTACTCGCCTTGAGCATTGTTGTTGGACAGACGGCTCATCCAGTCAGCGAGCTTATTGGCCGGTACTGCGAGAATTCCGGTGTTACCTTCGGTGATCGCGCGTTGGGCCTCGCTTGCGTCCTTGTGCTCCACGATAGCCGCGACCTTGCCGTCGGCATTACGCACGATGCGCCCATAGCCGGTAGGGTCGTCCAGTTCGACGGTCAGCAGGCCCATCTGGCCAGGCACGACGTGCTTGAGGAGGCGTTGCAGGGTTTCCACTTCGATCAACGGTACGTCGCCGTAGAGGATCAACACCGTATCGGCGGTGATGAACGGCACCGCCTGCGCGGTGGCGTGGCCGGTACCCAGTTGCTTGTCTTGGAGAACAAAATTCAAGTCGTCTGCGGCGAGGCGTTCACGCACCACATCCGCACCGTGACCGATCACCACGTGAATGCGCTGTGGGTGGAGTTGTCGAGCGCTGTGGATAACATGGCCAAGCATGGAGTTGCCGGCAACCGGGTGCAGCACCTTGGGCAGGGCCGAACGCATACGGGTGCCCTGGCCCGCGGCGAGAATGACGATTTCAAGAGACATGAATGGCTACCAATCCTGGGCGGTCCGGCGTCAGACCAACGAAGTGTTTTGCTGAAAAAGAAAAAGGGTAGCCGAGGCTACCCTTTTTAATCAATCGCGCATGAAGCATGACGGCGTGGCCGCTTACTTCTTACGGATCTGCTGGAGCGTGCGCAGCTGAGCTGCAGCCTCAGCCAGACGTACAGCAGCAGCGCTGTAGTCGAAGTCCGCACCCTTTTCGTTCAGGGCTTTCTCGGCAGCCTTGACGGCTTCCTGAGCGGAGGCTTCATCCAGGTCGCCAGCACGTTGCACAGTGTCGGCAAGTACCTTGACCATGTTCGGCTGAACCTCGAGGAAACCACCAGAGATGTAAAACACCTCTTTTTCCCCGCCTTGCTTGGTCAGCGTGATCGGACCTGGCTTCAAGCTGGTGATCAACGGCGCGTGGCCCATGGCAATACCCAGGTCACCCAGGTCGCCGTGTGCAATCACCATTTCTACCAGACCGGAGAAGATTTCCCCTTCCGCGCTGACGATATCGCAATGGACTGTCATAGCCATCTGATTGCCTCAACCTGATGAGCGCCCGTTGCCGGGCGCTTGGATTACAGTTTCTTGGCTTTCTCGATCGCTTCTTCGATGCCGCCGACCATGTAGAACGCTTGTTCTGGCAGGTGGTCGTAGTCACCGTTGAGGATGCCTTTGAAGCCAGCAATGGTGTCTTTCAGGGAAACGTATTTACCCGAGGCACCGGTGAAGACTTCAGCCACGAAGAACGGCTGCGACAAGAAGCGCTGGATCTTACGAGCGCGAGATACCAACTGCTTGTCGGTTTCCGACAGCTCGTCCATACCCAGGATCGCAATGATGTCCTTCAGTTCTTTGTAACGCTGCAGCACGTACTGAACGCCGCGAGCGGTGTCGTAGTGCTCCTGGCCGATCACGTTCGGGTCCAGCTGGCGCGAAGTCGAGTCGAGTGGATCGACCGCTGGGTAGATACCCAGGGAAGCGATGTCACGGGACAGTACGACGGTGGCGTCCAAGTGGGCGAAGGTGGTCGCAGGCGACGGGTCGGTCAAGTCATCCGCAGGTACGTATACCGCTTGGATCGAAGTGATCGAACCTTCCTTGGTCGAAGTGATACGTTCTTGCAGAACGCCCATCTCTTCAGCCAGGGTCGGCTGGTAACCTACTGCCGAAGGCATACGGCCCAGCAGTGCGGATACTTCAGTACCGGCCAGGGTGTAACGGTAGATGTTGTCGACGAACAGCAGAACGTCGTTACCTTCGTCACGGAACTTCTCGGCCATGGTCAGGCCAGTCAGTGCTACGCGCAGACGGTTTCCCGGCGGCTCGTTCATCTGACCGTAAACCAGTGCCACTTTGTCCAGAACGTTGGAGTCCTTCATCTCGTGGTAGAAGTCGTTACCCTCACGAGTACGCTCACCCACACCGGCGAACACGGAATAACCGCTGTGCTCGATGGCGATGTTACGGATCAGTTCCATCATGTTTACGGTCTTGCCTACACCGGCACCACCGAACAGACCGACTTTACCGCCCTTGGCGAACGGGCAAACCAGGTCGATAACCTTGATGCCGGTTTCCAGCAGGTCGTTGCCGCCAGCTTGTTCGGCGAACGAAGGTGCTGGACGGTGAATGCCCCAGCGCTCTTCGGTGTCGATCGGGCCAGCTTCGTCAATCGGGTTGCCCAGTACGTCCATGATCCGGCCCAGGGTCGCTTTACCGACCGGTACGGAGATGGCAGCGCCAGTGTCGACAACGTCCAGACCGCGCTTCAAGCCTTCGGTGGAACCCATCGCAATGGTACGAACTACGCCGTCGCCCAGCTGCTGCTGAACTTCCAGAGTAGTTTCCGCGCCTTGTACTTTCAGCGCGTTGTAGATGCTCGGTACGCTGTCGCGTGGAAATTCCACGTCGATAACGGCGCCGATGATTTGAACGATACGTCCGCTACTCATAGCTGGATCCTCTGAATATTTGAACCGTTAAACCGCGGCAGCGCCGCCGACGATTTCCGAGATCTCTTGGGTGATCGCAGCCTGACGCGCCTTGTTGTAGATCAGCTGCAAATCGCTGATCAGATCACCGGCGTTATCGGTAGCGTTTTTCATCGCGATCATCCGCGCCGCTTGTTCAGCTGCGTTGTTCTCGACCACCGCCTGGTACACCTGCGACTCCACGTAGCGCACCATCAAGCCGTCAAGCAGCTCTTTGGCGTCTGGTTCGTAGAGGTAGTCCCAGTGGTGCTTGAGTTCCTGATCCGGAGTCGCCACCAGTGGAATCAATTGCTCCACGGTTGGCTGCTGGGTCATGGTGTTGATGAACTTGTTGGATACCACGGACAGGCGGTCAATCCGGCCTTCCAAGTACGCATCCAGCATCACCTTCACACTGCCGATCAAATCATTGATCGACGGCTCTTCACCCAGGTGGCTGATAGCTGCAACGACGTTACCGCCGAAGTTACGGAAAAAGGCCGCACCCTTGCTACCAACTACACACAGATCGATCTCGACGCCGTTTTCGCGGTTTACCGCCATGTCCTTGACCAGGGCCTTGAACAGGTTGGTATTCAAACCACCGCACAAACCACGGTCACTGCTCACTACCACATAACCCACACGCTTGACGGCGCGTTCGATCATGAACGGGTGGCGGTATTCCGGGTTGGCGTTGGCCAGATGCCCAATTACCTGGCGGATACGTTCCGCATAAGGACGGCTAGCAGCCATGCGCATTTGTGCCTTGCGCATTTTGCTGACCGCCACTTTTTCCATGGCGCTGGTAATTTTTTGCGTGCTTTTGATGCTCGCAATCTTACTGCGAATCTCTTTTGCGCCTGCCATGTAACACCTATCAGGTTAGCAAGCGGGAGCCTTGCGGCTCCCGCTGCGGCTTACCAGGTTTGGGTGGCCTTGAACTTCTCGATACCGGCTTTCATGCCAGCGTCGATATCGTCATTGAAGTCACCCTTCACGTTGATCTTCGCCATCAATTCGGCGTGATCGCGGTTGAAGTAAGCAATCAGCGCTTGTTCAAAGCTGCCGACCTTGGCGATTTCAACGTCGGTCAGGAACCCACGCTCAGCGGCATACAGCGACAACGCCATGTCAGCGATCGACATTGGGGCGTATTGCTTCTGCTTCATCAGCTCGGTAACGCGCTGACCATGCTCAAGTTGCTTACGGGTCGCTTCGTCCAGGTCAGAAGCGAACTGGGCGAATGCCGCCAGTTCACGGTACTGAGCCAGAGCGGTACGGATACCACCGGAGAGCTTCTTGATGATCTTGGTCTGAGCGGCACCACCCACACGGGATACCGAAACACCGGCGTTCACTGCAGGGCGGATGCCCGAGTTGAACATGGCCGATTCCAGGAAGATCTGACCGTCGGTGATGGAAATCACGTTGGTCGGAACGAACGCGGAAACGTCGCCAGCCTGGGTTTCGATGATCGGCAATGCGGTCAGGGAACCGGTTTTGCCGGTCACTGCGCCGTTAGTGAACTTCTCTACGTATTCTTCAGAAACGCGGGATGCGCGCTCCAGCAGACGGGAGTGGAGATAGAACACGTCGCCTGGGTAGGCTTCACGGCCTGGTGGACGGCGCAGCAGCAGGGAAATCTGGCGGTAAGCCACTGCTTGCTTGGACAGATCGTCATAAACGATCAGCGCGTCTTCACCGCGGTCGCGGAAGAATTCACCCATGGTGCAACCGGAGTACGGTGCCAGGAATTGCAGCGCAGGAGATTCCGAAGCACTGGCAGCCACGATGATCGTGTTGGCCAGGGCGCCGTTTTCTTCCAGCTTGCGAACCACGTTGGCGATGGTCGATTGCTTCTGACCGATGGCTACGTAGACGCAGAAAATGCCGCTGTTCTTCTGATTGATGATCGCGTCGATCGCCAGAGCGGTTTTACCGATCTGACGGTCACCGATGATCAGCTCACGCTGGCCACGGCCGACAGGGATCATGGCATCGACAGCCTTGTAGCCAGTCTGTACAGGCTGGTCTACCGACTTACGCCAGATCACGCCTGGAGCAACTTTCTCGACCGCGTCGGTCTCGGTGTTGCCCAGTGGACCTTTACCGTCAACAGGGTTACCCAGTGCGTCGACTACGCGACCCAGCAGTTCCTTACCAACCGGAACCTCCAGGATGCGGCCGGTGCACTTGGCGCTCATGCCTTCAGCCAGACTGGTGTACGCGCCCAATACAACGGCACCTACGGAGTCTTGCTCCAGGTTGAGGGCCATACCGTAGACGCCGCCCGGAAACTCGATCATCTCGCCGTACATAACGTCGGCCAGACCGTGAATCCGCACGATGCCGTCAGATACGCTGACGACAGTGCCTTCGTTACGGGCTTGGGAGGTCACATCGAGCTTGTCGATGCGGCCCTTGATAATTTCACTTATTTCGGAAGGATTGAGTTGCTGCATTGCTCTGCTGCCCCTTCAAACTCAAGATTTCAATGCTTCGGCAAGTTTCGCGATTTTGCCGCGAATCGAGCCATCGATAACCAGGTCGCCGGCACGGATAACAACACCACCAATCAGGGATGCGTCCTCCGAAGCTTGCAGGCGCACTTCCCGATTGAGTCGTGCACTGAGAACCTTGGCGAGTTTGTCTTGCTGTTCTTGGTTCAATGCAAAAGCACTGGTCACTTCAACGTCTACCGATTTCTCTGCTTCGGCCTTGTACAGGTCGAACAGAGCGGCAATCTCCGGCAAAAGCGGGAGACGGTCGTTTTCGGCAACGACGTGGATGAAGTTCTGCACTTTCACATCAAACTTGTCGCCGCACACTTCAATAAAAGTGGCGGCCTTGTCTGCGCTCGTCAGGCGCGGGGCCTTGAGCACGCGCTGCATGGTGTCGTCTTGCGACACTGCTGCAGCCAGGCCGAGCATGGCTGACCAAGAGGCCAGCTGCTGGTGGGCCTGGGCGTGCTCGAAGGCTGCCTTAGCGTAAGGTCGGGCCAACGTGGTCAGTTCTGCCATGATCGCCCTCGCTTAAATTTCAGCAGCCAGTTTGTTAACCAGCTCCGCGTGCGCGTTTTGATCGATTGTGGCACCGAGGATCTTCTCAGCACCGCCGACCGCCAGAGCACCCAGTTGGGCACGCAGCGCGTCTTTGACGCCGTTCAGTTCCTGTTCGATCTCGGCATGAGCCGAAGCCTTCACACGGTCAGCTTCGACGCGGGCTTTTTCAACAGCCTCTTCGACGATCTGGTTACCGCGCTTCTTGGCTTGCTCAATGATTTCAGCTGCCTGTGCTTTAGCATCGCGCAGTTGATGACCCACTTTCTCTTGGGCCAACTCCAGGTCGCGAGCTGCACGGCTGGCAGCGTCCAAGCCATCAGCGATCTTCTTCTGACGTTCGTGCAAAGCCGCGATGACCGGAGGCCACACGAACTTCATGCAAAACACTACAAAAATGAAGAACGCAACGGATTGGCCAATCAGGGTTGCATTAATGTTCACGCCAACACCTCGCTCATTCGTTGTCCATCACTCCAATCAACTCGAAAATTCGAGTGATTAGCCAGCGAGTTGACCAACGAAGGGGTTCGCGAAGGTGAAGAACAGAGCGATACCAACGCCGATCATGGTCACGGCGTCGAGCAGGCCGGCGACGATGAACATTTTAACTTGCAGCATTGGAACCATTTCTGGTTGACGCGCTGCGCCTTCCAGGAATTTGCCGCCCAGCAGGCCGAAACCAATGGCAGTACCCAGGGCGCCCAGGCCGATCAACAGTGCAACAGCGATAGCGGTTAGACCAACTACAGTTTCCATCTTTCCTCCCGACTTTTACGTCGTATGGTTTAGGTTTTTTAGATTTTAAAGCGGTAAAACAAATCGTTTCATAGCCCTGGTGGGCCACCTTCCCGTTTCACCGGGAAGGACATCAGACTAGTCGAGACTGGTCTTAATGGTTCTCTTCGTGTGCCATCGACAGGTAGACGATGGTCAGCATCATGAAGATGAAGGCCTGCAGGGTAATGATCAGGATGTGGAACACAGCCCACGCCCACTGCAGAACCACGCCCAGGCCGCTAAGCCAGAGCAGACCACTGCCGAACATCACAGCGATCAGAATGAACACCAGCTCGCCGGCATACATGTTGCCGAACAGTCGCAGCGCCAGGGAAATCGGCTTGGCGATCAGGGTCACGAATTCCAGCAGGAAGTTCACCGGAATCAGCAGGGCTTGAACGAAGATGTTCTTGCTGCCGAACGGGTGCAGGGTCAGTTCGCCGATAAAGCCGCCGATGCCCTTGACCTTGATGCTGTAGAAAATGATCAACGCAAACACCGACAGGGCCATGCCCAGGGTGGCGTTAGGGTCAGTCGTCGATACGGCACGGAATGGAATGTGCGCATCGCCCGTAATCAGGATGGCCAGCTGAGGAATCCAGTCGACCGGGATCAGGTCGACGGCGTTCATCAGGAACACCCAGACGAAGATGGTCAGTGCCAACGGTGCAATCACCGGGCTACGGCCATGGAAGCTGTCTTTCACGCTGCCATCGACGAATTCGACCAGTACTTCAACGAAGTTCTGCAAAGCACCTGGCTGACCGGACGTTGCCTTCTTTGCCGCCATGCGGAAAATCAGGACGAAGATCAGACCCAATGCGACCGACCAGCCCAGAGTGTCCAGGTGGAAAGCCCAGAAGCCCATTTCTTTGGCCTCTGCTGCGGAGTGGGCAAAGCCCCAGCCGCCATTAGGAAGCTGACCGAAGGTCAGGTTCTGCAAGTGGTGCTGGATATAGCCCGAAGCGGTTGTTTCTGCCATGGTTGCCTCAAACGCCCTAAGGTTTCGAAAGTCTTGTTTTCATTAGCAGGGGAGCGAACCAGCTGACCAGTTGGGTCAACACGAAGACGCCGAATACAGCCAGCGGCGCCAATGGCTTCACACCTGCAAAGGTCAGTGCAAACAGCACTGCCGTCAAAATCAGTTTCCCCGCCTCGCCGGCATAAAAAGACCGGACGATAGCCTGGGCTGCTCGGGCGCCGGAAAACCGAAAGGCCCTGTGAGCAAAATACATATTGGGCAGCAAGGCTATCAGGCCTCCGCAAAGTCCTGAATATCCGGCTACGACTCCATGCCAATACCAAAGCGCCAATGCGGCGATCAGCAAAACGACAAATTGAGCCAATAAAACCGGAAAAACGGCCAAGCGATGGAACGGCAACGTGTTTGGCGTGCGGGTTTCCATCACTCTTGCTCCTCAATGGTCGGCTGCCGGAAATCAATAACTTGGCATAATTTGTGCCGACAAAATGCGCGCAGAGTATAGGGGCGGTTCTGCCCCTATTCAACTGCCGGGTAGTGATTTCCGATCACGCGCTACATAAGCAAATGTTTCAGCGGATGTGAGCAAGGACGCCCTGAAGCTCATCAAGGGAGTTATATCCGATGACCAATTGTCCTTTGCCTTTCTTACCGTGGCGAATTTGCACCGCAGAGCCTAGGCGCTCGGCCAGGCGCTGCTCGAGACGTGCGATATCCGGATCAGGTTTGGCCGTTTCGACCGGTGCAGGTTTGCCGCTGAGCCATTGGCGAACCAGGGCCTCGGTCTGACGAACGGTGAGACCTCGTGCGACAACGTGTCGCGCCCCTTCAACCTGTTGATTTTCCGGCAAACCGAGCAAAGCACGGGCGTGACCCATCTCCAGATCGCCGTGGGAAAGCATGGTCTTGATGACTTCCGGCAGTGCGATCAGGCGCAGCAAGTTCGAAACGGTAACGCGGGATTTCCCCACCGCCTCGGCCACTTGTTGTTGGGTCAGCTGGAATTCCTGCTGCAAACGTTGCAGCGCGATGGCTTCTTCAATCGGGTTGAGGTCTTCGCGCTGGATGTTCTCGATCAACGCCATGGCGATGGCGGTTTCATCCGGCACATCGCGCACCATCGCCGGGATGGTGTCCTTGCCGGCCTGCTGGCTCGCGCGCCAGCGGCGTTCACCGGCGATGATTTCAAAGCGGCCACCCCCAATCGGACGCACCACGATCGGCTGCATCACGCCCTGAGCCTTGATCGAATTGGCCAGCTCTTCCAGCGCCTGCGGGTCCATGTCCCGGCGAGGCTGGTATTTGCCGCGCTGGATAAGGTCCAGGGGCAAGTGTTGCAGCTCGCGTTCGTCGGCCTGCACCGCCTGTTCTTCAAGCGATGTGACGGTCGGACCACTCAACAGTGCATCCAGTCCACGTCCGAGACCTCGTTTCTTGACGGCCATGGGGATTCCTTAAGTTGGCTGGGCTGCAGCGGTGCGTGAGTTGCGGCGTTGGCGACGAACCATCTCGCCGGCCAGCGCCAGGTAGGCAATGGCACCACGCGAAGTCTTGTCGTATGCCAGCGCAGGCATGCCATAGCTGGGTGCTTCGGCCAGGCGGATGTTGCGTGGAATCACGGTGTCGTACAACTGCTCGCCGAAGTGTTCCTTGAGCTGGGCCGACACATCATTCATCAGGCTCAGGCGCGGATCGAACATGGTGCGCAGCAAGCCTTCGATCTGCAGGTTCGGGTTGAGCAGCTCGGCAATACGCTTGATGTTATCCACAAGGTCGCTCAAACCTTCCAGTGCGTAGTACTCACACTGCATGGGGATAATCACGCCGTCGGCGGCCACCAGCGCGTTCAATGTCAGCATCGACAATGACGGTGGGCAGTCGATCAAAATGTAGTCGTAGTTCTCGCGGATCGGCGCCAATGCGCTGCGCAGACGGCTTTCTTTCATCTGCATTTCCAGCAGCACCACTTCCGCCGCGGTCAAATCGCGGTTGGCCGGCAGCAGTTGGTAACCGCCGTGTTCGGAGTAGTGCATGGCTTGGGCCAGGTCGCACTCACCAATCAGCAGGTCGTAGACCGAGTTTTCCAGGCCGTGTTTATCCACACCGCTACCCATGGTGGCGTTGCCCTGTGGATCGAGATCGATCAGCAGCACCCGACGCTTGGTAGCGACCAGGGATGCTGCGAGGTTGATGCAGGTGGTGGTTTTGCCCACGCCACCTTTCTGGTTCGCTATCGCGAATACCTTAGCCATTCTTGCTTGTGTTCCCAATCATGCCGTGCGGCGCAGTATCAGCAGATGGCGTTGGCCTTGGCAACCGGGTACGGCCAAGGCGTGTTCGCTATCGAGGTGGAAGTCTGCCGGCAATGCTAACAGCTCGTCGCTTGGATGAACGCCCTTCATTGCCAGCCAACGGGTGTCACGATCGCCCAGATGGCGGGTCCAGTTGCTGAAGTTCTCCATGCTGCTGAATGCCCGGGAAACGATTCCGTTGAAAGGCTGTTCAGGCGTGAAGCCTTCGACCCGGCTGTGGATAACTTGCAGGTTATCCAGTTTGAGTTCGAGTTTGACCTGAGTCAGGAAGCGGGTCTTCTTGCCATTGCTATCAAGGCAGGTCACTTGCGACTCGGGAAACAGGATCGCCAGCGGGATGCCGGGCATGCCGCCGCCACTGCCCACGTCGAGCCAACGGCCGTTTTCGATAAACGGCATCACGCTCAAGCTGTCGAGCAGATGGCGGGAGACCATTTCGTCGGGATCACGCACTGCGGTCAGGTTGTAAGCCTTGTTCCATTTGATCAACAGGGCCAGGTAGCCCAACAGCAATTCATGCTGGGCCGGGGTCAGGTCGACGCCCAACTGGCGCGCACCTGTGGATAACTCTTCGGCGTGTTGCGAGGTGACCAACGAACTCAAGCGCTTTGCTCCAACTGACGGCCCGCGCCGCGTTTTTTCAAATGGATCATCAACAGCGAAATCGCTGCCGGGGTGACGCCGGGGATACGTGAAGCCTGGCCCAAAGTCTGCGGCCGAGTTATCCCCAGCTTGCTTTGGATTTCTTTCGACAGCCCGGAAATTCCGGTGTAGTCGATATCCGTAGGCAGCTTGGTGTCTTCACTGGCGCGCAGGCGAGCGATCTCATCCTGCTGGCGGTCAATGTAACCGGCGTATTTGGTCTTGATTTCGACCTGCTCGGCAACCTGTGGGTCTTCTGCGCCCTGGCCGGTTACTTCGACCAGACCGGCGTAGTCGATTTCCGGACGCGACAGCAGGTTCAACAAGTTGTACTCGTGGGTCAGCGGCGTGCCGAATTTTTCCGCAATCGCGTCGCCTTGTTCAGTGCCCGGGCGAACCCAGGTGCTTTTCAGACGCTGCTCTTCGAGCGTGATGCTTTCGCGTTTTTTGCAGAAGGCTTCCCAGCGTGCGTCATCGACCAGGCCCAGCTCGCGACCTTTCTCGGTCAGGCGCAGGTCGGCGTTGTCTTCCCGCAGGATCAGGCGATATTCCGCCCGGGAAGTGAACATCCGGTACGGTTCCTGGGTACCCAGGGTAATCAGGTCGTCCACCAACACACCGATGTACGCTTCATCGCGACGCGGGCACCAGCTGTCTTTGCCTTGAGCACGCAGTGCGGCATTGGTCCCGGCCAGCAAACCCTGGGCGCCGGCTTCTTCGTAACCGGTAGTGCCGTTGATTTGCCCAGCGAAGAACAGACCGCCGATCACTTTGGTTTCCAGGCTGTACTTCAGGTCACGCGGGTCGAAGTAGTCGTACTCGATGGCGTAGCCCGGACGCACGATGTGTGCGTTTTCCATACCGCGAATCGATTGCACGATCTGGATTTGCACGTCGAACGGCAGGGAAGTGGAAATCCCGTTCGGGTACAGCTCGTGGGTGGTCAAGCCTTCGGGTTCGATGAAGACCTGGTGGCTTTCCTTGTCGGCAAAGCGATGGATCTTGTCTTCGATCGACGGGCAATAACGCGGGCCAATGCCTTCGATCACCCCGGAATACATCGGCGAACGGTCGAGGTTCGCGGCGATGATCTCGTGGGTACGTGCATTGGTGTGGGTAATCCAGCAGCTGACCTGTTTGGGGTGCTGCTCTTTGGAACCCATGAACGACATGACTGGGATCGGCGTATCGCCGGCTTGTTCGGTCATCACCGAGAAGTCCACAGAACGCCCGTCAATACGCGGCGGGGTCCCGGTTTTCAAGCGACCTACGCGCAGCGGCAGTTCCCGCAGGCGTTTTGCCAGGGCAATCGATGGCGGATCGCCGGCGCGGCCACCGGAGTAATTCTGCATACCAATGTGGATAAGTCCACCGAGGAACGTGCCGGTGGTCAACACCACGGATTCTGCCAGGAAGCGCAGGCCCATTTGCGTGACGACACCGCGTACCTGGTCCTGCTCGACGATCAGGTCATCCGCTGCTTGTTGAAATATCCACAGGTTCGGCTGGTTTTCCAGGGTTTCGCGCACGGCAGCCTTATACAGGATGCGGTCAGCCTGTGCCCGAGTGGCACGTACGGCCGGACCTTTGCGGCTGTTGAGCACGCGAAATTGGATGCCACCTTTGTCGGTCGCCATGGCCATCACACCGCCAAGGGCGTCGATTTCCTTGACCAGGTGGCTTTTGCCGATCCCACCGATGGCGGGGTTGCAACTCATGGCACCGAGGGTTTCCACGTTATGCGTCAACAACAGGGTTTTTACGCCCATGCGTGCTGACGCCAGTGCTGCCTCGGTACCGGCATGACCGCCGCCGATGACGATCACTTCAAAACGGGAAGGGAAATCCACCACGCACCTCGTGCCTGCTTATGTAGGTAATTAGGAATTGATTGGTTGAGCTGGTTTTAGAGCTTTGGCGGCAAGTATAGGGACTTAGCCCTTCCTAAAGAACCCTTTGCACAAAATTTAACCAGCTGTGGATGAATCACAGACAATAGAAATTAAAAGAGAGAAATATATTAAAGCTTTGTTTTTATGTTTATTTCTACTGAATAGCATTTCTGTGGATAGATCTCTACAGGCCTTAATTTACGTTGTGTACAGCGATTCAAAAGTCTGTGGTCATGTGGCAATGAGGCCGTTGGATAAGTGCTTTAAGCCTGTGGATTAAACAGGTGGTTATCCACAGAGGGGTTTTTGCTCAGGTTTCAGGACCTGTTATCAACTGGGCACAGGAGCGGTTATTCACAGGGCTTAATCCACAGAAATCAGTGAATCTGGCTGTATTCTGTCCACGACAATGCCAGCCGAAACCTTCCACTCGGTGGTGAGCACGGCAAAAAGAGATCTATTGTGAGAAAACCGCAGGGCAGTTAATAATAGCGATTATCATTAACCTGCCTTGTCATGCCCTATGTCCCCTTCCTCACACACGGCTGCGGTCCAGAACATCTATGAGCAGCACCATTCCTGGCTGCATGGGTGGCTCAAAGGTAAGTTGCATAACGCCTGCGATGCGGCCGATGTGGCGCACGATACGTTCGTGCGCATCCTGGGCGGGCGGCATGCGGCGCAGATCGTTGAACCGCGTGACTATTTGGCGACCATCGCCAGAGGCCTGGTGATTGATCGTTACCGTCGGCACGCTATCGAACAGGCCTACAAGCAGACCTTGGCCGAACGGCCTGAAGCGATAGCCATCAGCGAAGAAGATAAAGCCATCATCCTCGAGACGTTAGTGGCTGTGGATAAAGCCTTGTCTGCACTCGGCGAGCGGGCCCGGCGGATTTTCATGCTGTCGCAGATCGAGGGGCTGACTTATCAACAGATTGCCGATCAGCTCCAGGTCTCACTGACCACGGTGAAGAAGCACATGATCCGTGCATTGACTGAATGCTCGCTGATCATGGCCAGCTTGTAATGGCGGCGCCTGATCGCAAGACCTTCGAGGCCGCTGCCAGTTGGTATGTGCAGTTTCAATCCCAGACACCGACCGCCGCCGAGCGCCATGCCTGGCAACAATGGCTCAACGGCGATCCGTCCCATCAGGCCGCGTGGAACCAGATGGAGCAGTTGCAGCGCAGCCTCGGCGCCCTGCCCCAGGATTTCACCCGCCGCGCATTGTCGACCAGCCAGCAACGTCGCCAGGTGTTGAAGTGGATGCTGGTGTTGGGCGGTACCGGGTACCTCGGCTGGAATGTTCAGCAACACACGCCCCTTGGCAACGTATGGGCCGACTACCGGACCTCCGTGGGTGAGCGCCGACGTGTCGAGCTGGCTGACGGCACGCGAATTGATCTGAACACCCGTACGGCAATTGACGTGGTATTCGATGGGCGTCAGCGTTTGATCCGACTGCGTGAAGGTGAAGTACTTATCCACACAGGCAAGGGGGGTGGCCAAACGCCCTTTTATGTCGAGACCCGCCAAGGCCGAATCCAGGCCTTGGGCACCACATTCAACGTGCGCCAGTTGCCAGATTCCACACGTGTCGGCGTCCTGGAGGATCGGGTGAGCGTAGCGCCTGGTGACCAACCCAACCATGCGCGGCTACTCAGTGCCGGTGAAAGCGCTGACTTTGATCGCCAACACGTGGGGGTTAACCACGCGTACCGCAGCTCACAGGCGGCCTGGGTCGAGGGTCAGTTGATCGTATTGAATGCTCGCCTCGGAGAGGTGATCGAAGACCTCGCCCGCTACCGCCCTGGCGTCCTGCAATGCGACTTGGCGTCGGCACGCCTGCGTGTCTCCGGGACCTTCCGCCTGGATTCCACCGACGCGGTACTGGCCAATCTGCAGGCAACACTGCCGATCCAGGTGAAGTACTTCACCCGTTATTGGGTTTCGGTCAAGCGAATCGGTTGATCGCAAAAAATATCCGCACCAGGGGTTATCTTTTTTTTACCTGACACGGCCCTACAGGTAATCACGACGTCACCTTCAGGGCTTATCCACCTATGCGCCTCCCTTCCAAGCTCCGCCAACGACTTTCCTACCACGGTATGACGTGCAGCCTGCTGCTCGGCACGGCAGCCACCGCCAGTGTTTTGTTATCCACTGATGCCCTGGCCGCCAGCGCGGTGCAGCACTACGTCATTGCAGCCGGTCCCCTGGACAATGCCTTGAGCCAATTTGCGGCCAAAGCGAACGTGATTCTGTCTTTCTCACCCCAGCAAACCGCGCGTTTGAGCACGACCGGGCTTGAGGGCGAGTATTCGGTGGAGCAAGGCTTTGCGCTGTTGCTGCAGAACTCGGGGTTACAAGCGGTATCCCAGGCGCCCGGCAGCTATGTCCTGCAAGTCATTCCCGCAGGGCAACTCACGCTTGCGCCCACCACAGTCAGCACTTATCAACAAAGCGGTTTCAACCAGGAGATCGCCGGGGATGTGGGCTACAAGGCACAAAACAGCCGCATCGGTACCAAGACCAGCACGCCCCTGTCAGAAACACCGCGTTCGGCATCGGTGGTCACCAGCCAGCGTATCAAGGACCAAAAGTCGCAAACCCTGACGGAAGTGTTGGGCTACGTGCCAGGTATCTTCGCGCCACCTTTTGCTGCCGGCGACGGTCTGGCCGGTGACCTGTTCTTCATTCGTGGTTTCAATGCCACGGATTACGGCTACGGTTTGCTGCGAGATGGCCTACGCTTACAAGGCAATCGGTATGACACCACCAGTGAGCCGTATGGCCTGGAGCGCGTCGAAATCTTCCGTGGCCCCTCTTCCCTGCTCTACGGCGAAAACGCACCTGGCGGCTTGGTGAACCTGGTGAGCAAACACCCGACTGCCACGCCGCAAGGTGAAGTCCAGCTGGGGTATGGCTCGAATAATCGGCGTCAGTTGGGTGTGGATATCTCGGGGCCGCTCAATGACAGCGGCAATATCCTTGGCCGGGTTGTGATGCTTGGTCGAAAATCCGACACACAGACTGACCATGTGCCAGATGATCGCCTGTACATCGCCCCCTCGCTGACCCTGAATTTCGACGACTACAACACCCTCACCCTGTTAGCCAATTACCAAAAGGACCACACCAATCTCGAACTTGGCCTACCGGCCGCGGGCACCTTGCTGAAAAATCCCAATGGCAAGCTGTCCAAGCACACCCTGCTCGGCGACCCGGACTGGAACACATTTGAACGTGAAGCCTGGAGCACCGGTTACGAATTCAGCCACAGCTTCAACGATGATTGGCAGTTCCGTCAGAACTCGCGGTATATGCAGTCCCGCATCAACCGTCATGAAACCTGGCCCAGCGCGCTGAATAACCGCGGATTCGGTACACAACTGAACATGACCGCCTACGACCGCTACAACAAGTCGATGGTGTATTCCCTGGATAACCAGTTGGAAGGCAAATTCCAGGTGGGTGGCCTGGAAAACACCGTGCTGTTGGGTGCCAGCTATGACCGCACCTCTTTCAATCAGGATTGGGATGCCGGTTTCGCCGGCACCATCAATGTGTATAACCCCGTGTATGTGCGTGATCCACTTACGCCCGTGGCGGTGCAAAACACCTTGCTCGAGCAGCAGATGAAAGGCGTTTATGCACAGATCCAGAGCAAGTATGACCACTGGCTGTTCCTGCTGGGTGGTCGTCAGGACTGGGTCGACAGCGATTTCCGCGACAAGGTCAACAAGGCCAGCAACACCGGCTCGGAAGACCGCAAGTTCACCTACCAGGGCGGGGTGATGTACCAGTTCGACAACGGCCTGACGCCGTACGTCAGCTACTCCACCGCATTTGTGCCGGTGCAGCAGATCTCCAATGCCGGTTCGCCGCTGAAGCCGATTACCAGCAGCCAGTACGAAGTGGGTGTGAAGTACGAGCCGATCGGCTGGGATACGGCGATGACCCTGTCGGTGTATGACCTGCGCAAGGAAGACGACACCTACCTCGACGCCACCACCAACAGCTATCGCCAGGTGGGCGAAAGCCGGGCTAAAGGTGCGGAAGTCGAGGTGAACAGCAATATCACGCCCAACCTGAATGTGACGGCCGCCTACACCTACACTGACGCTCGGATTACCAAGGATTCGGCTACATCGCTGGTCGAAGGGCACCAGATGACGGGGGTTCCACGCAACCAGGCTTCGGTGTGGAGCAAGTACCGATTCCTTGATGGCCAACTCAAAGGCTTGTCCCTGGGCGGCGGTGTGCGTTATTTCGACAGCACCTTTTCCTACACCGCGCCAACGCTGTACGGGAAGTTGGATGCAGGAAGCGTCACCTTGGTGGACGCAGCCGTTGGCTATCAGATCGACAAACATTGGTCTGTGGACGTGAACGCCAAGAACCTGTTCGACAAGGAATATGTATCTGGTTGCAACGACGCAGGCCGCTGCTATTGGGGTGAAAGCCGTACGCTGCTTGGGACGGTTTCGTACAACTGGTGATAGATGAGGGCCTGAAGAATTCTGCCGTTCTTCAGGCCGCTATCGCTGGCAAGCCAGCGCCTACAGGGGGTGTGGATAACTTGGTTATTTGCCGATGCAGAAGCTGGAAAATATCCGCCCCAACAAATCATCGGAGCTGAATGCGCCGGTGATTTCTCCCAGCAGTTGCTGCGCCTGGCGTAAATCCTCAGCCAGCAGCTCCCCTGCCCCCGCCAAGGTCAATTGCGCCCGACCATGCTCCAACGCTGCGCTCGCATGACGCAACGCCTCTAGATGCCTGCGGCGCGCACTGAAGCTGCTTTCCGAGGTCTGCTCGTAACCCATGCACGCCTTGAGGTGGTCGCGCAGCAATTCCAGACCTTCACCTGCTGATTTCGCGCTCAAGCTTAGAGTGACATGGCCATCCGCGCTGGTTTCCATGGCAATGGCTTCACCCGTCAAGTCGGCTTTGTTGCGAATCAAGGTGACTTTGGCCGGGTCCGGCCGTTGCTCGAGGAATTCCGGCCACAATGCAAAAGGATCCGCAGCCTCGGGCGCCGTGGCATCCACCACCAGCAACACCCGATCCGCTTCGCCGATGGCTTTGAGTGCGCGTTCCACGCCGATCTTTTCCACCTGATCGTCGGTATCACGCAAACCTGCTGTGTCGACTACATGCAGTGGCATGCCGTCGATGTGGATATGTTCGCGCAGGATATCCCGGGTGGTACCGGCAATCTCGGTGACGATGGCGGCTTCACGCCCCGCCAGCGCATTGAGCAGGCTGGATTTACCCGCATTCGGCCGCCCAGCGATCACCACCGTCATGCCGTCACGCAGCAGCGCGCCTTGCCCCGCTTCGCGCAGGACTGTGGATAACTCATCACGAACTTTATCCAGCATCGCCAATACGTGGCCATCGGCGAGAAAGTCGATTTCTTCCTCGGGAAAATCAATCGCGGCCTCGACGTAAATACGCAGGCTGATCAGTTGCTCGGTCAAGTTATGCACACGCAGGGAGAACGCGCCCTGCAGCGAGCGCAGTGCATTACGTGCAGCCTGTGCAGAACTGGCTTCGATCAAATCAGCAATGGCCTCAGCCTGAGCCAGGTCGAGCTTTTCATTGAGAAAGGCCCGTTCGCTGAATTCACCTGGCCTGGCCAAGCGACAGCCCAGTTGCAGGCAACGTTGCAGCAACATATCCAGGACAACCGGGCCACCGTGACCCTGTAATTCCAGGACATCTTCCCCGGTAAACGAATTCGGGCCTGGAAAATAGAGGGCCAAACCCTCGTCCAGCACACTTTGGTCAGCATCCAGGAACGGTCCGTAATGGGCATAACGTGGCTTCAATTCACGGCCGCTGATAGCGTTGGCTGCAACGCTTGCGAGCGGCCCGGAAATTCTAACGATGCCGACACCGCCGCGACCTTGAGCGGTAGCGACAGCAGCGATGGTTTCACGAGGTGCGCTCATCAGCAGATTCCAAAACAAAAGTGACGGAAAGCAAAACGCCCCACTAGGGGGCGTCTTGAGTGGTTATCCACAGAGTAAATTACGCCGCGGCTTTTGCAGTAGCCGCTTCGATTTTACGTGTGATGTACCACTGTTGAGAGATAGACAACACGTTGTTGACCACCCAGTACAGCACCAGACCGGCTGGGAACCACAGGAAGAAGAAGGTGAAGATGATTGGCATCATTTTCATTACCTTGGCCTGCATCGGATCCGGCGGAGTCGGGTTCAAGCGCTGCTGGATGAACATGGTTGCGCCCATGATGATCGGCAGGATAAAGAACGGGTCTTTGATCGACAGGTCAGTTATCCACAGCATGAACGGCGCCTGGCGCATTTCCACGCTTTCCAGGAGTACCCAGTACAGCGACAGGAACACCGGCATCTGCACCAGAATCGGCAAGCATCCACCCAGCGGGTTGATCTTCTCTTTCTTGTACAGCTCCATCATGGCCTGCGACATCTTCTGCCGGTCATCGCCATGTTGTTCTTTCAGTGCCGCCAGTTTCGGGGCCACGGCACGCATACGCGCCATCGACTTGTAGCTGGCTGCCGACAGAGGGAAGAAGATCCCCTTGATCAGCATGGTCAGGAAGATGATCGACCAGCCCCAGTTACCGACGATGCTGTGGATATGTTGCAGCAGCCAGAAAATAGGCTGGGCAATGAACCACAGGAAGCCGTAATCCACAGTCAGTTCCAGACCTGGGGACAACTCTTTGAGCACGGCCTGGCTTTTCGGACCGGCGTACAGGGTAGCGCTGGTTTCAGCCTTGGCACCGGGTGCGACGGTCAACGCCGGGCCAGTAAAGCCGATGATGTAGTTACCCTGGCTGTCCTTGCGGGTTTGAACCAGGTTCGCATCACCTTTGTTCGGGATCCAGGCGGTCACGAAGTAGTGTTGCAGCCAAGCAACCCAGCCACCTTGAACGGTTTCTTTCAGCGAGCCCTTGTCGATATCTTTCATCGACACTTTTTTGTACGGCTCGTTACTTGTCCACAGGGCAGCGCCCAGGTAAGTCGCGGTGCCGGTGGCGGTGCTGGAAGAAGGATCGGAGCTGGCGTCACGCTTGAGCTGGGCAAACAGGTTGCCGCTCCACGGTTTGCCGCTTTCGTTGTCGATCAGGTAAGTGACCTTCAAGTCGTACAAACCACGGGTGAAGCTGAAGCGCTTGATGTAGTTGACGCCGTCGAGGCTGAATTTCAGGTCGACGTTCAACTGGTTCTGGCCATCAGCCAGTTGATAAGTCTTCTGCTCGGTCGAATAAACCGGACGACCGGTAGCACGTGCATCCGGACCGTTGGTGCCGGTCAGGCCGCTTTGCGCCAGATAAGTACGCTCACCACCGTTATCAAACAGTTGGAACGGAACATCCGGATGGTCTTGGCGACGTGGATACAGCGGCAGTTTCAACTGCGCAATATCACCACCTTGTGGGTCGATAGCCAGGTCGAGCACATCCGTTTTGACGTGGATGAGGTCTTTATTGGTGACCACTGGCGTTTCTAAAGGGGCGCTTGTCTCGCCATTCGCGCTGGGAACATCGGCACTCGCGGACGCATTGTTACCCAGCGGGGTGTCCGGAATAGCCGGCGCAGCCTGGTTGGTAGCAACATTCTGAGTCGGCAGGGCAGCCTGGCCATAGTCCTGGTTCCACTTAAGAACCATGACGTAGGACACGATTGCCAGGGCGACGATCAGGATCGTGCGTTTAATATCCATGATTACTCGGCCATCGAAGAAGAACGGGAGGTAGGGATAGGTGGAACCGGGTCATAACCACCGGGATTCCACGGATGACAGCGACCTAAACGACGAAAGGTCAGCCAGCCACCGCGCAGAAGACCATGGTTTTCTATGGCCTCTAACGCGTAGCAGGAACAACTGGGGTAGAAACGACAGTGGTTGGCCATCAGAGGACTAATGGCATAGCGATAAAACTGGATCGGAACGAGGGCCAGTTTACGCATCAAGGCTGTCTACCCCTACAGTTTCGGTGCTGACTGCTGGTGCTGGCTTGTTGGTACGCGCCAAACGTTTCCAGAGCTTGCCGAAATGCTGAATCAATTCGGGGCTTTCTACGTCCCCCAAGCCTTTGCGCGCGACGATAACAATATCCCAACCAACCAGAGTGTCCTGGTGGAGGCGAAACGATTCGCGCATCAGACGCTTGAGGCGATTGCGCTCAACGGAGAGCTTTACGCTCTTCTTGCCGATCACCAACCCGAGACGGGGGTGATCCAGATCGTTGTTACGCGCAAGGAGCAGGAGATTTTTCCCCGGAACCTTGCCGGTGGGGGAGTCAAAGACTGCCTTGAAATGCCGGGGGGTTAGCAGACGCTTTTCCCGACTGAAGTCCTGACTCACCACCAGTACCGGATTATCAAACTGCCAGACGCGCACGACCTTTGGCGCGACGACGCGACAGGACAGCACGGCCGTTCTTGGTAGCCATGCGAGCACGGAAACCGTGGGTGCGGGCGCGTTTGATGGTGCTTGGTTGGAAAGTACGTTTCATGGCGTTGTTACCTGGTTCGTCCACAACGGGCCGGAATGGCCCCCGTTTTAAGAGACCGGCGATTCTAGTGAAAGCAAGCCTCTAGGTCAATTTCCAACCAGCTTTTCCTTTAATTAGATCTCTGCAGCCGATTTGCCCTTTTGCGTCCGCGCCGCTTCCACGGGCAATGCCATAGATATAAAAATAAAGAAGGAAGTTATTTAAAGCTTTTTTGTAAAGCTTATAAAAGCTAGGCAGGCGATCATCTGTTGATAACTGCCTTGAGGCCATGTTCTACGTGATGTACAGAGAATGACAACACGGGGGAGAAACGGTGCTCTGCCTGTGCTGCGCTGTCGGATAAGCTGTGTGTGGAATGGGTTGTTATCCACAGGCCAGTTACCCACAGACTTTCTCCCCCACTTGTGCAACGACCTTAGGTGGGCTTATCCACAGAGCTTATGCACAGACCATTGGTCGCCTTTATTACCCTTAAGACGTTGATTTTGGCCGGTCCGTGATCAACCTACATGTGGATAAGTGGGCGGCTCGCCGCTACAATGGCGGCTGTTTTTGCCTCACCGGCTTTCAACTTAGGGGATATCCGTGTCAGTGGAACTTTGGCAGCAGTGCGTGGAGCTTTTGCGCGATGAGCTGCCTGCCCAGCAATTCAACACCTGGATCCGTCCACTACAGGTCGAAGCCGAAGGCGACGAGTTGCGTGTTTACGCGCCCAATCGTTTTGTTCTCGACTGGGTCAACGAGAAGTACCTGAGCCGCGTGCTCGAATTGCTCGATGAACACGGCAACGGCCTCGCACCCGTGCTCTCCTTATTAATAGGCAGCAAACGTAGCTCCGCACCTCGTGCTGCGCCGAACGCGCCATTGGCCGCTGCTGCGTCGCAAGCCCAGGCGGCACCGGTTGCCAGTACACCTGCGCCGGCTCCTTCCAAATCGTCTGCGAAGAAAAATGCAGCCGAGAATGAAGAACCGTCGCGCGATAGCTTCGACCCGATGGCCGGTGCCAGCTCCCAGCAAGCCCCGATCCGGGCCGAACAGCGCACCGTTCAGGTTGAAGGCGCGCTCAAGCACACCAGCTACCTTAACCGCACGTTCACGTTCGAGAATTTC
The DNA here is from genome assembly GCF_001645105.1 of Pseudomonas marginalis. Classification (GTDB taxonomy): domain Bacteria; phylum Pseudomonadota; class Gammaproteobacteria; order Pseudomonadales; family Pseudomonadaceae; genus Aquipseudomonas; species Aquipseudomonas petroselini. The sequence continues at coordinate 120,489 of NZ_LKEG01000034.1, read as the reverse complement.
GTCGAAGGTAAATCCAACCAGCTGGCTCGTGCAGCCGCCTGGCAGGTCGCCGACAACCCCAAGCATGGTTACAACCCACTCTTCCTTTATGGTGGCGTCGGCTTGGGTAAGACTCACTTGATGCACGCTGTGGGTAACCACCTATTAAAGAAGAACCCGAATGCCAAGGTCGTGTACCTGCACTCGGAGCGCTTCGTGGCTGATATGGTCAAGGCCCTGCAGCTCAATGCCATCAATGAATTCAAGCGTTTCTACCGCTCGGTTGATGCGTTGCTGATCGATGACATTCAATTCTTTGCCCGTAAAGAGCGTTCCCAGGAAGAGTTTTTCCATACCTTCAACGCCTTGCTCGAAGGTGGCCAGCAGGTCATCTTGACCAGTGACCGTTATCCGAAAGAGATCGAAGGTCTGGAAGAACGCCTGAAATCGCGTTTCGGCTGGGGCCTGACTGTTGCAGTAGAGCCGCCGGAACTCGAAACCCGCGTCGCGATCCTGATGAAAAAGGCCGACCAGGCGAAAGTCGACCTGCCTCACGATGCTGCGTTTTTCATCGCTCAACGCATCCGCTCCAACGTGCGTGAGCTGGAAGGCGCACTCAAGCGGGTCATCGCGCACTCGCACTTCATGGGCCGCGACATCACCATTGAGTTGATCCGCGAGTCCCTGAAGGACTTGTTGGCACTTCAAGACAAGCTGGTGAGTGTGGATAACATCCAGCGCACCGTGGCCGAGTATTACAAAATCAAGATTTCCGACCTGCTGTCCAAGCGCCGTTCGCGCTCGGTAGCACGTCCCCGTCAGGTGGCCATGGCACTCTCCAAGGAGTTGACCAACCACAGCCTGCCGGAAATCGGCGATGTGTTTGGCGGGCGTGACCACACCACGGTCTTGCACGCGTGCCGCAAGATCAATGAACTTAAGGAATCCGACGCGGATATTCGCGAGGACTACAAGAACCTGCTGCGTACACTGACAACGTGATGACACCAGCGCAGCTTATTAAGGCAAGGGACTAGACCATGCATTTCACCATTCAACGCGAAGCCCTGTTGAAACCCCTGCAACTGGTCGCAGGCGTCGTCGAGCGCCGACAGACCTTGCCGGTGCTCTCCAACGTATTGCTGGTGGTCGAAGGCCAGCAATTGTCCCTGACCGGTACCGACCTGGAAGTCGAGCTGGTTGGTCGTGTGCAGCTGGAAGAGCCCGCCGAACCTGGCGAGATCACCGTGCCGGCGCGCAAGCTGATGGACATCTGCAAAAGCCTGCCGAACGACGCGCTGATCGACATCAAGGTTGATGAAGCGAAGTTGGTCGTCAAAGCCGGTCGCAGCCGCTTCACCCTGTCCACTTTGCCGGCCAATGATTTCCCGACGGTGGAAGAAGGTCCTGGTTCGCTGACCTGCAGCCTGGAGCAAAGCAAACTGCGTCGTTTGATTGAGCGCACCAGTTTCGCCATGGCCCAGCAGGACGTGCGTTACTACCTCAACGGCATGCTCTTGGAAGTGTCGGAAGGCATTATCCGCGCTGTGGCTACCGACGGTCACCGTCTGGCGATGTGCTCGATGCGTGCTGATATCGGCCAGCCGGACCGTCACCAGGTGATCGTGCCACGCAAGGGTATCCTTGAGCTGGCGCGTCTGCTCACTGAGCCGGAAGGCAATGTCAGCATCGTGTTGGGCCAGCACCACATTCGCGCTACCACTGGCGAGTTCACCTTCACTTCCAAACTGGTCGACGGCAAGTTCCCGGATTACGAGCGCGTGCTGCCTAAAGGCGGTGACAAGCTGGTACTCGGTGATCGCCAGGCCTTGCGTGAGGCGTTCAGCCGTACCGCGATTCTGTCCAACGAAAAGTACCGTGGTATCCGTCTGCAACTGGCCAACGGTCAGTTGAAGATCCAGGCGAACAACCCGGAGCAGGAAGAAGCGGAAGAAGAAGTGGGCGTCGACTACAATGGCGGTTCACTCGAGATTGGCTTCAACGTGAGCTACCTGCTGGACGTACTGGGTGTGATGACCACCGAACAGGTTCGCCTGATTCTGTCGGACTCCAACAGCAGCGCCTTGGTACAGGAATCCGACAACGACGACTCGGCTTACGTTGTCATGCCGATGCGCCTGTAACCATGCTCAGCAGAAGCTAGATGTCCCTCAGTCGCGTCTCGGTCACCGCGGTGCGCAATCTGCACCCGGTGACCTTCTCCCCCTCCCCTCGCATCAATATCCTCCACGGCGCCAACGGCAGTGGCAAAACCAGCGTGCTGGAAGCCATTCATCTGTTGGGACTTGCCCGTTCCTTTCGCAGCGCTCGCCTGTTGCCGGTCATCCAGTACGAGCAATTGGCGTGCACGGTGTTTGGCCAAGTTGAGCTGGCTGAGGGTGGGCACAGTAGCCTGGGGATATCCCGTGATCGCGGCGGAGAGTTTCAAATTCGCATTGATGGGCAAAATGCTCGCAGTGCTGCGCAGTTGGCGGAAATCCTGCCGCTGCAATTGATCAACCCCGACAGTTTCCGTCTGTTGGAAGGTGCGCCAAAAATCCGCAGGCAATTCCTCGATTGGGGAGTGTTCCACGTGGAACCACGCTTTATGGCCACCTGGCAGCGCTTGCAGAAGGCCCTGCGGCAGCGGAACTCATGGCTGCGGCATGGTACACTTGACGCCGCTTCGCAAGCGGCCTGGGACCGGGAACTGTGCCTGGCCAGCGACGAAATAGATGAATACCGCCGTGCCTATATCAAAGCCTTGAAACCAGTCTTTGAGCAGACCTTGAGTGAGTTGCTGGATCTCGAGGGGCTGACACTGAGTTACTACCGTGGTTGGGACAAAGAGCGCGAGCTGAGTGCAGTGCTCGCCACGTCCTTGCAGCGGGATCAGCAAATTGGCCATACCCAGGCCGGACCCCAGCGGGCTGATTTGCGTCTTAGATTAGGCGCACACAATGCTGCGGACATCTTGTCCCGTGGCCAGCAGAAGTTGGTGGTGTGTGCACTGCGTATCGCACAGGGGCATCTGGTTAGCCAGGCCCGACGCGGACAGTGTATTTATCTGGTGGATGACTTGCCGTCTGAACTGGACGAGCAGCACCGCCGCGCGTTATGCCGCTTGTTGGAAGAATTACGCTGCCAGGTGTTTATCACCTGTGTAGACCACGAATTATTGAGGGAAGGCTGGCAGACGGAAACGCCAGTCGCTTTGTTCCACGTGGAACAAGGCCGTATCACCCAGACCCACGACCATCGGGAGTGAAGGCATGAGCGAAGAAAACACGTACGACTCGACCAGCATTAAAGTGCTGAAAGGTTTGGATGCCGTACGCAAACGTCCCGGTATGTACATTGGCGACACTGATGACGGTAGCGGTCTGCACCACATGGTGTTCGAGGTGGTCGACAACTCCATCGACGAAGCTCTGGCCGGTCACTGCGACGACATCAGCATTATCATCCACCCGGATGAGTCGATTACTGTGCGCGACAACGGTCGCGGCATTCCGGTAGACGTGCACAAAGAAGAAGGCGTTTCGGCGGCAGAGGTCATCATGACCGTGCTTCACGCCGGCGGTAAGTTCGACGACAACTCCTATAAAGTCTCCGGTGGTTTGCACGGCGTGGGCGTGTCGGTTGTGAACGCGCTGTCCGAAGAACTGATTCTGACGGTTCGCCGTAGCGGCAAGATCTGGGAACAGACTTACGTCCACGGTGTTCCACAAGAACCGATGAAAATCGTCGGCGACAGCGAGTCGACCGGTACGCAGATCCACTTCAAGCCATCGGCTGAAACCTTCAAGAATATCCACTTCAGCTGGGACATCCTGGCCAAGCGTATTCGTGAATTGTCCTTCCTCAATTCCGGTGTGGGTATCGTCCTCAAGGACGAGCGCAGCGGCAAGGAAGAGCTGTTCAAGTACGAAGGCGGTCTGCGTGCATTCGTTGAATACCTGAACACCAACAAGACTGCGGTCAACCAGGTGTTCCACTTCAACATCCAGCGTGAAGACGGCATCGGCGTGGAAATCGCCCTGCAGTGGAACGACAGCTTCAACGAGAACCTGTTGTGCTTCACCAACAACATTCCTCAGCGCGATGGCGGCACTCACTTGGTGGGCTTCCGTTCCGCATTGACGCGTAACCTGAACACCTACATCGAAGCCGAAGGCTTGGCCAAGAAGCACAAAGTCGCCACCACCGGTGACGATGCCCGCGAAGGCCTGACCGCGATTATCTCGGTGAAAGTGCCGGACCCTAAGTTCAGCTCCCAGACCAAAGACAAGCTGGTGTCCTCCGAGGTGAAGACCGCGGTGGAACAGGAGATGGGCAAATACTTCTCCGACTTCCTGCTGGAGAACCCGAACGAAGCCAAGCTGGTCGTCGGCAAGATGATCGACGCTGCACGTGCCCGTGAAGCTGCGCGTAAAGCCCGTGAGATGACCCGCCGTAAAGGCGCGCTGGATATCGCTGGCCTGCCAGGCAAACTGGCTGACTGCCAGGAGAAGGACCCTGCCCTCTCCGAACTGTACCTAGTGGAAGGTGACTCTGCTGGCGGTTCCGCCAAGCAGGGTCGTAACCGTCGCACCCAAGCCATCCTGCCGTTGAAGGGTAAGATCCTCAACGTCGAGAAAGCCCGCTTCGACAAGATGATTTCTTCCCAGGAAGTTGGCACCTTGATCACGGCGTTGGGCTGCGGTATCGGCCGCGACGAGTACAACATCGACAAGCTGCGCTACCACAACATCATCATCATGACCGATGCTGACGTCGATGGTTCTCACATCCGTACCCTGTTGCTGACCTTCTTCTTCCGTCAGTTGCCGGAATTGATCGAGCGCGGCTACATCTATATCGCCCAGCCGCCGTTGTACAAAGTGAAAAAGGGCAAGCAAGAGCAATACATCAAAGACGACGACGCCATGGAAGAGTACATGACGCAGTCGGCCCTGGAAGATGCCAGCCTGCACTTGAACGACGAAGCCCCGGGCATTTCCGGCGAGGCCTTGGAGCGCTTGGTTAACGACTTCCGCATGGTCATGAAAACGCTGAAGCGCCTGTCACGCCTGTACCCTCAAGAGCTGACCGAGCACTTCATCTACCTGCCGTCCGTGAGCCTCGAGCAATTGGGTGACCATGCACACATGCAGGAATGGCTGGCCCAATACGAAGTGCGCCTGCGCACCTCGGAGAAGTCCGGCCTGGTGTACAAAGCCAGTCTGCGTGAAGACCGTGAACGTAACGTGTGGCTGCCAGAGGTCGAACTGATCTCCCACGGCCTGTCGAACTACGTCACCTTCAACCGCGACTTCTTCGGCAGCAATGACTACAAGACCGTAGTAACCCTGGGCGCGCAACTCAGCACGCTGCTGGACGACGGCGCTTATATTCAGCGTGGCGAACGCAAGAAGCAGGTCAAGGAATTCAAAGAAGCCCTCGACTGGCTGATGGCCGAAAGCACCAAGCGTCACACCATCCAGCGATACAAAGGTCTGGGCGAAATGAACCCGGATCAGCTGTGGGAAACCACCATGGACCCGGCTCAGCGTCGCATGCTGCGCGTGACCATCGAAGACGCCATTGGCGCGGACCAGATCTTCAACACCCTGATGGGTGATGCGGTCGAGCCTCGTCGTGACTTCATCGAGAGCAATGCTTTGGCGGTGTCTAACCTGGACTTCTGATTCAGGTAAACAGCTGAACCCAAAAGGCCAACGCTTAGCGTTGGCCTTTTTTATTGGGCAGTTTTCGGTGATCTACAAAATGCTCCACGTGGAACATCAGCATTTTCAGCCTTCAGAAGCGGCTGCCACGCTCTCCAATCGGTACCCATACCCGTAGATCGTCAACAGCTGCCAGCCCCGGTCTGCGGTCAACCCCAGCTTATTGCGCAACCGATAGATATGCGTATCGAGCGGCCGCGACGACACCATTTCTTCATGGGTCCAAAACCGCTCGTAGAGGTACTCGCGAGACAATGGCCGTGCCAGGTTGGCAAACAGGCAGCTCGCCAGCCGGTATTCACGTTCGGTAAGGTTGATAGGTTTACCCGCCCGCGTTACGGTCAATTCAGCATCATCAAACGTCAGGTCATTGAAGCTTTGTACTTCATGGGTCGCTGACTTCTGCAGCCCGTGTCGACGCAGAACAGCCGTCACTCGCGCTTTCAGTTCATTGGGGCGAAAGGGTTTGCTGACGTAGTCGTCCGCACCGCTGTTCAGCGCAGTCACGATATCGCTCTCGGCGTCACGGCTGGTGAGCATGATGACGGCGGGTGGCGACTCCATGTGCTCACGCGTCCAGCGCAGCAGTGCGATACCGGTAATATCCGGCAGTTGCCAGTCGAGGATCAGCAGGTCAAACGTCTCCCGACGTAGCTGGCGCAGCAGGTCTTCCCCACGTTCGAAGCAATGCAGAGTCCAGGGCTGTTCGACGGTGCTGGGGATTTGTCGCAGTGTCTGTTCCACCCGGCGCAGTTCCGCGGGTTCGTCATCCAATATTGCGACACGCATGGGTGGGTCCTTTCGTCTTGAAGTACGGCAGCCGTCGGCCGGTTTCGTTTATGGGCACGGACTGCGCAGATGCCGGCCATGGAATCTGAATAATTGTGCTCAGATTCGTTGGCCCTTGGATCTCTCGATACGCTGAGACCAATGAGGGTTTAATCCATTGAACGTCCTCGCCACCGATGTAGGAAAGATACCGGCTCCCGACCATAAGGAAAAGGATCAGCCGACGCATGCGCTGCCGTAAACTCTTGCGTGCTGATGTCAGTTGCCCTCTGGAACCCCAACCTTGATGAGCGCCATGATCCTTTCTCCGAACCGCTTGCGCCGCGCCCTCCCCCCATTGTTGATCATGGTGGTCAGCTCTGTGGGGGCGGCAGCCAAGGTTCGTTCGCCTTATATCGATGACAACGTTCTGTGCCGAGCCCAGCCTTTACCGGCGATTGTCCAGCATCTCACGGGTGAGGCGTGGAAACTCGATGCCAGGGGCACGGCGAGCCCCTTGCTGGAAGGTATAACCATCGATGAGCAGGAAGGTGTGAAGACATCGGCTTCGGCGTTCGTCAGCCTGTTGCTCGGTGACGGATCCAGGGTGGTATTGCCCTCCAGTTCCCAAGTGCGATTGCGTCTGGAAAAGAAGCAGTCCATTCCCCAGGTGGTGCTTGAGCAAGGCCAGGCCGAGGCGTATGTGATCAAACGCATCAGCGACCATGACCGTTTCCAGATCGTGACGCCAGTGGGTGTGCTGGGTGTGCGTGGCACGCACTTCCGGGTGCGCAATGACGCTGAGCAATCGGTACTGGAAGTGTTGGACGGACAGGTCGCCGTCAACCGCGAGGTTAAGACCAAGTCGGTGGAGCAAGAGGTAAAAGTAGGCGCCCGGCAAGGTCTGCTCTTCAAGAAACAGGGCGATTTGAAACCCGTTGAATTACTCGCCGCGCCCACGCTTGTGGGACAAGATGGCCAGAAAGGTGATGCACCGGTCTGGAGTCTGTACCTTCGGCCATTGCCCGGCGCACAGATGTACCGGGCTCAGGTCGCCACCGACAAGGCCTTTATGAATATCAAGCAGGAAAACTTTTCCGCTGCGCCGAAAATGAGCTTCACTGGGCTCAAAGCCTCGTTCTATCACGTGCGCTTGTCGGCGTATGACGAAAACGGCCTGGAGGGAGAAACCGGGGTCTATGACATCTTCTACTACCCACCTACCGCTCAGGCACGTTGACCTATGATGCTTTGGGGCAAGGCCGAGAAACGTCAACCCACCCATGCCCAGCGCTTGTTCAACGGCTTGGTGCGTGAGTGGCTGTGGATTGGTTTGCTACTGCTGCCCGTCACCGCCTACCTGTCGGTGAGCCCAGGCCTGGCTTTGAATAATCCGTTGTACGACAGCCTGCGCCGCCTCACGCCTCTGCCTGTAGACCCGCGCATCCTGCTGGTGACCATCGACGATTCCAGCCTGAAAAAACTCGGCCAATGGCCCTGGCCGCGCAGCCTGCACGCTGACCTGATCGACCGTCTGAGTGCGGCGCAACCGGCGGGTATCCTGTTCGATGTGATCTTCAGTGAGTCCGGCGATCCGGCTAATGACAAACGCCTGGCCGAGGCGGTCTGCAATGCCGGCAATGTATTGCTGCCGTTGGTGCGTGAAGGCACAGCGAGCTACAGCCAACCCAGTGCACAGATGCTGCCACTGCTTAAATGTGCCAAGGGCGTAGGTCATATCAATGTCGAGGCAGACAGCGACGGCGTTGTCCGTAGTTTGTTTATGCGTGAAGGTCCACCCGATGCCCCCGCGCCGCAGCTCACCTGGCTGGCCTACGAGATGAGTGGCGAGTTATCAGAGATGCCGGGTGAGCCTCAGCCGTTGGTAGCCCAACCCTGGCATCGTGAACATTCAATCCGCATCCCCTTTATCGCGCCGCATAGTCATTTTCCCAGCGTGTCCTACGTCAGCGTATTGCGTGGAGAAGTACCTCCAGAGCAACTGCGCAACCGGCTGATCCTGGTGGGGTCGACGGCATCCGGGATGGGTGATCGATTTGTCACGCCCCTCTCCTCCACGGTGGGCACCACGGCCGGTGTGGAGATCCAGGCCAATGTGCTCAATGGCTTGCTGCAAGGTCGCATTATCGTGGATCTTCCGGGCTGGCTGGCGGCATTGATGGCGACCGCCCTCGTGGCGTTGCTGCTGGGCCTGCTGCTCTACCGTCCACGCTACGCGCTGTGGATGACCCTCGGCTGCATGGCCGGCGCGTTGCTCGGTTCCTGGGCCCTGTTGCGTCTTGGCCACTGGTGGTCGCCTGCGGCCTGCCTGATTGGGTTGTTGCTCAGCTACCTGATCTGGAACTGGCGTCGCCTCAGTGTGATCATCGCTTACTTCGGCTGGGAACTGACACGCCTGGATAACGAACCCAAAGTCCTGCCTGAACGCCGCCGAGCGCCCGCCAGCAAAGGCGATGTATTGCAGGCGCGTATCTTCGCCCTGGAGCAGGCCGTAAGCCGCACACGCGACACCCGGCGCTTCATGGCTGACGGCCTGGAGTGCCTGCCGGTGGCGACACTGATCACCGACCCTAAAGGCAATATCCTGCTGGCCAACCGTATTGCTCGCGAGGTGTTCGGCAATGACCTTGTCACCGAAAACTTGCTGGAGCAGTTGGCGGACCTGGGCTACCCGCCGCTGCACAACGGTGTGCGCCCTGCTCTCTCAGCGATGGAGCTGGTGGAGTTCCGCGATATCCACCAACGCAGCCTGCGCATGGAACTGGCGCCCATGCTCCCCGCCGAAGGTGATGTCGCACTTGGCTGGCTGCTGAGCCTCACCGATTTGAGCAAGGAGCGCGAAGCCCAGCAACACCGCGAGACGATGTTGCGGTTCCTCTCCCACGACCTGCGTGCGCCGCACTCGGCGATCCTCGCGCTGTTGGATGTGCATGACGGTGAGTCGCCGGTGTTCGCCAAGATCGAACAACAAGTTCGGCGCGCCTTGAGCCTCACGGAATCCTTCGTCCAGTTGGCCAAGGCTGAGGCTGACGGTTACCAGTTCCAGCCAACATTGTTCGCCATGTTGGTGATGGACGCCTTTGATCAAGTCGCGTTGATTGCCCAGCTCAAGGGTATTCATTTGGTTCACGACTTGGATGAAGCCGACGAGGGCATGGTGTCTGCGGACCAGTCACTGCTCACTCGTGCGTTGTTCAACGTGCTGGAGAACGCGATCAAATACTCGTCCTCCGGTACCACCGTGAGGTTGCGACACAGCAGTGCGCAAGGCTGGTTGGAATGCCGTATCAGTGACCAGGGACCGGGGATTGCCGCGCAGGACCTGCCTGAGCTATTCAGCCAATACCGTCGTTTTGATTCCGCCCAGGGCAGTGAGGGCTTGGGGTTGGGGCTGACCATGGTCAAGGCGGTGGTTGAGCGCCACGGTGGGCGCATCAGCTGTGAAAGCGTGGTAGGCAAAGGCACCACGTTCAGCCTGCAATTGCCCCTGTTGGACGACTGAAAAAACGTACTTTTCTGCTGTGCATAAAAAACCGGTCACAAGGACCGGTTTTTTTATACGAAAAAAACTTATGCACGTTTTTCGTGATTTTATGAGCTTAGGAAATATGTAAGTAAATCAGCTTCTTAAGAGTCAAAAAGCACAATTCGCCAACAAACCGTGCACAGGTTATCCACAGATGGTCAGATCACCGGAGTGTCGACTACAACCGGCTCTGGCGGCAGTGAGCCCATGGCCCGTTGCTGCGCTTCATTCCATGCCGCAGCACGGTCATTCAGTGCGGCAATGGCACGTGGCCCTTCACCTTCGGCGTACATGGGTTCACCGATCACCACCGTGATGGTGCCCGGGCGTTTGGTCCAGCCAGTCTTTGGCCAAAACTTGCCGGCGTTATGAGCAATCGGCAACACGGGCAGGTTAGCGTTGACCGCCAATGCGGTACCGCCGCGTGAGAACTTGCCTACGGTGCCGTAGGGCACGCGAGTACCTTCGGGGAAGATCAGCACCCACACGCCATCCTTGAGCAGCTCGTCGCCCTTCTTGGCCACGTGTTTCAGGGCCGCCTTGGGGTTGTCACGGTCGATGGCGATCGGACGCAGCATGGCCATGGCCCAGCCGAAGAACGGCACGTACAGCAATTCACGCTTGAGCACTTGGCTCAGCGGAGAAAAGTACGCCGAGAGAAAGAACGTCTCCCAGGTGCTCTGGTGGTTCGACAGAATCACGCAGGGTTGGTCCGGGACGTTTTCCGCGCCTTTGATCTCGAAGCGAATGTTCAGGAACACCTTGGTCAGCCACAACGCACAGCGGCACCAATAGACGTTGATAAAACGATAGCGCGCCTTGAACGGCAGGAACGGCGCGATAAAAAAGCTCAGGGTGCACCAGAGAAACGAACTGGTGCCCAACAGCAGGTAAAAGAAAAAGGTTCTGATGGCCTGCAAAATCGACATGGCGGCATTTACCGTTGCGGGACGCGGCCCGCCTGTTAAAAGCGCACTCCCGAACAGTCCTTGGTCAGGAAGTCGAGGGCGGCTAGTTGTTGATAAGTTCTGCGGCAACGGCCGCCAGATCGTCAAAAATCAAGGTGCCTACCGGCAGGTTTTTCGCCTGGGTCTTTTCGCCTTTCCCGGTCTTAACCAAAACTGGCTGAGAGTCGACGGCTTTGGCCGCCTCCAGGTCACCGAGGCTGTCCCCGACGAACCATATCCCAGCCAAAGGCACCTTGTAATGTTCTGCAATGGTTTTCAACATGCCGGGCTTGGGTTTGCGGCAATCGCAGCCCTCATCCGGCCCGTGGGGGCAGTACACCACCAGCCCCACCTCACCGCCCTGCTCGGCCACCAACGTGCGCAAGCGCGCGTGCATGGCGTCCAGGGTGGCGATGTCGTAATAACCGCGGGCGATACCGGACTGGTTGGTGGCGATGGCCACCGTCCAGCCGGCTTTGCTCAACTGCGCGATGGCCTCGATCGAACCGGGCAGTGGAATCCACTCCGCCACCGACTTGATGTAAGCGTCGGAGTCGTAGTTGATCACCCCGTCCCGATCGAGAATCAGCAGTTTCAGCATGGTCAGCTCAGCGTCGAAATGTCAGCGATATTGACGAACAAGCCACGCAGGCGCGCCAGCATCGCGTAACGGTTTTTTCGCACGCCGGCATCTTCGGCATTGATCATTACCGCTTCAAAGAACGCATCCACCGGCTCGCGCAAGGTCGCCAGGCGCGCCAACGCTTCGGCATAGTTGCGTTCGGCGATCAGCGGCTTCACAGCGTTTTCAGCCTTGGCGATGGCCGAGTTGAGCGAGAACTCCTTGGCATCGGCGAACAAGCCAGGGTCGACGTCGGCGTTGCCCAGGCCTTCGGCCTTGCTCAGCAGGTTCGACACACGCTTGTTCACGGCGGCCAGGGCATCGGCTTCCGGCAGTTTGCGGAAGGCCTGCACGGCTTGTACGCGTTGGTCGAAGTCCAACGCCGAACCCGGCTGCAGGGCACGTACCGACAGGTACACCGACACGTCCACGCCTTCGTCTTCGTAACGCGCACGCAGGCGGTCGAACACGAACTCCAGCACTTGCTCGGCCAGGCCGGCCTGCTTGACCTTGGCACCGAACTGGCCGACGGCGAACACCACGGCCTGGGTCAGGTCGAGGTCGAGCTTCTTGTCGATCAGGATGCGCAGTACACCCAGCGCCGCACGGCGTAAGGCATACGGGTCTTTGCTGCCGGTTGGCAACATGCCGATACCGAAGATACCCACGAGGGTGTCCAGCTTATCGGCGATTGCCACGGCTGCACCGGTCAGGGTGGTCGGCAGTTCAGCACCGGCACCGCGCGGCATGTACTGCTCGTTCAACGCCAGGGCGACATCGTTCGGCTCGCCGTCGTTGAGGGCGTAGTAGTAGCCGGCAACACCTTGCATTTCCGGGAACTCGCCGACCATCTCGGTGGCCAGGTCGCACTTGGACAGCAGGCCTGCACGCGCAGCCCAGGCCGCGTCGCCACCAATACGTTGTGCAATATAGGCGGCCAGCTTGGAAACCCGCACAGCCTTGTCATAGACGCTGCCCAGTTTTTCCTGGAACACCACGTTCTGCAGGCGCAGGTTGAAGTCTTCCAGCTTCTGCTTCTTGTCTTGCTTGAAGAAGAACTCGGCGTCGGTCAGGCGCGGGCGAACGACTTTCTCGTTACCGGCGATGATCTGCTGCGGGTCCTTGCTCTCGATGTTGGCCACGGTGATAAAGCGCGGCAGCAATTTGCCGTCCACGTCCAGCAGGCAGAAGTACTTCTGGTTGTCCTGCATGGTGGTGATCAGGGCTTCCTGCGGCACGTCGAGGAAACGTTCCTCGAACGAGCACACCAGCGGCACCGGCCATTCAACCAGCGCGGTCACTTCGTCGAGCAGGCTTGGCGGCACGATGGCGGTGCCTTCCTGCAGGCGGGCCAGCTCTTCGGTGCGCTTGCTGATCAGCTCGCGACGCTCGTTGGCATCGGCCAGCACGTAAGCGGCGCGCAGGTCGGCGGCGTAGTTGGCTGGCGAGGTGATGCGCACGGCTTGCGGGTGATGGAAGCGGTGACCACGGGAGTCACGGCCGGCCTTCTGGGCAAGGAGGGTGCAGTCGATGACTTGGTCACCGAGCAGCATCACCAGCCATTGGGTTGGACGCACGAACTCTTCCTTGCGTGCACCCCAGCGCATGCGCTTGGGGATCGGCAGGTCGTTCAGGGAGTCTTCAACGATGGTCGGCAGCAGGCTGGCGGTCGGCTTGCCGGTGATGACCTGGCTGAAACGCAGTTTCGGGCCGCTCTGGTCGATCTCGCTCAGCTCCACGCCACACTTCTTGGCAAAACCAAGGGCGGCCTGGGTCGGGTTGCCTTCGGCGTCGAACGCCGCCTGGCGCGGCGGGCCGTCGAGGTTGATGCTGCGGTCCGGTTGCTGGGTTTCCAGCGCGGTCAGCAACACGGCCAGGCGACGTGGCGCGGCATAGACTTTCTTCGCTTCGAACTTCAGGCCAGCGCTGTGCAGGCCTTTTTCGATACCGGCCAGGAACGCGTCGGCCAGGGTATTGAGTGCCTTGGGTGGCAGCTCTTCGGTGCCCAGTTCAACCAGGAAATCTTGAGCACTCATTGTGCAGCCTCCAGCTTAGCCAACACTTCATCACGCAGGTCCGGGGTTGCCATCGGGAAGCCCAGCTTGGCGCGAGCCAGCAGGTAGGCTTGGGCGACGGAACGCGCCAGGGTGCGCACACGCAGGATGTATTGCTGGCGCGCGGTTACCGAGATGGCACGGCGCGCGTCCAGCAGGTTGAAGGTATGCGATGCCTTCAACACCATTTCGTAGCTCGGCAACGGCAACGGCTGGTCCAGTTCGATCAGGCGCTTGGCTTCGCTTTCATAGAAGTCGAACAGTTCGAACAGCTTGTCGACGTTGGCGTGTTCGAAGTTGTAGGTGGACTGCTCCACTTCGTTCTGGTGGAACACGTCGCCGTAGGTGACTTTGCCGAACGGGCCGTCAGCCCACACCAGGTCGTAGACCGAATCCACGCCTTGCAGGTACATGGCCAGGCGCTCGAGACCGTAGGTGATCTCGCCGGTCACCGGGTAGCACTCGATACCGCCCGCTTGCTGGAAGTAAGTGAATTGCGTCACTTCCATGCCATTGAGCCAGACTTCCCAGCCCAGGCCCCAGGCGCCCAGGGTCGGCGATTCCCAGTTGTCTTCGACAAAACGGATGTCGTGGACCAGTGGGTCCAGGCCCACATGCTTGAGCGAGCCCAGGTACAGTTCCTGGAAGTTGTCCGGGTTCGGCTTCAGTACCACCTGGAACTGGTAGTAATGCTGCAGACGGTTCGGGTTTTCGCCGTAGCGGCCGTCAGTCGGGCGACGACTGGGCTGCACATAAGCGGCGTTCCAGGTTTCCGGGCCGATGGCCCGCAGGAATGTAGCGGTGTGGAAAGTGCCGGCGCCTACTTCCATATCGTAGGGCTGAAGTACCACACAACCTTGCTCGGCCCAGTATTGCTGGAGGGCGAGGATCAAGTCTTGGAAGGTACGCACGGCTGGCGTAGGCTGGCTCACGAAATTCACCTGTTACTTGGGCTGCGATTTAAAGAGCGGGAGTATACCCGATTCGGCCGCGCCACCATCCCCTGGAGCCTTATGCCACGCTGCTTTTGGTGTTCTGAAGATCCGCTGTACATGGCTTATCACGATCAGGAGTGGGGAACGCCGCTGCGCGATGCGCAGGGTCTGTTCGAGTTGCTTTTACTCGAAGGGTTCCAGGCGGGCCTGTCTTGGATCACCGTTTTACGCAAACGCGAGCATTATCGAAAGGTCTTGTTCGGTTTTGATGCGCAGCGGTTGGCAAAGCTGACCGATGCCGAAATTGAAGCGTTGATGCTGGATCCGGGCATCGTACGCAATCGCCTCAAGCTGAACGCCACCCGCCGCAACGCCGCCGCCTGGCTGGCGCTGGAGGACCCGGTCGGGTTGCTCTGGTCCTTCGTCGGCGGCGTGCCCAAGGTCAATCATTTCAAGGACCGCAGCGAGGTCCCGGCGATCACGCCGGAGGCTGAAGCCATGAGCAAAGCCTTGAAAAAAGCCGGCTTTACCTTTGTCGGCCCCACCATCTGTTACGCGTTCATGCAGGCCTCGGGCATGGTCATGGACCACACCCAGGACTGCGACCGTTACGCGGACCTGGCCAACGCCGGTTAGAATGCCGGCTTTGCGCACCACACACACGATCAGGAGTGACCTGTGGAAAAGTTTAAAGGCGCCTTGCTGGTAGGCGCTCTTCGATTGTTTGCCTTGCTGCCCTGGCGCGCTGTCCAAGCGGTCGGTACGGCGATTGGCTGGATCATGTGGAAAACCCCCAACCGTTCCCGCGACACGGTGCGGATCAACCTGTCCAAATGCTTCCCCGATATGGACCCGGCTGCACGCGAGCGCCTGGTTGGCCAGAGCCTGAAGGACATCGGCAAGTCCCTCACCGAAAGCGCCTGCGCCTGGATCTGGCCGGCCCAGCGCTCCATCGACCTGGTGCGCGAAGTCGAAGGCCTGGAAGTGCTGCACGAAGCCCTCGCCTCGGGCAAAGGCGTGGTCGGCATCACCAGCCACTTGGGCAATTGGGAAGTGCTGAACCACTTCTATTGCAGCCAGTGCAAACCGATCATTTTCTACCGGCCGCCGAAGCTCAAGGCAGTGGATGAGTTGCTGCGCAAGCAGCGCGTGCAGTTGGGCAACCGCGTAGCGGCGTCGACCAAGGAAGGCATCCTCAGTGTGATCAAGGAAGTGCGCAAGGGCGGCCAGGTGGGAATCCCGGCCGATCCTGAGCCTGCTGAATCCGCCGGGATCTTCGTGCCGTTCTTCGCCACCCAGGCACTCACCAGCAAGTTCGTGCCGAACATGCTCGCCGGCCACAAGGCGGTGGGCGTATTCCTGCATGCGCTGCGGCTGCCGGATGGCTCGGGCTACAAAGTGATCCTGGAAGCGGCGCCGGAAGACATGTACAGCACCGACACCGCCACGTCCTGCGCAGCGATGAGCAAGGTGGTGGAGCGATATGTCGGCGCTTATCCGAGCCAGTACATGTGGAGCATGAAGCGCTTCAAGAAACGCCCACCGGGTGAAGAGCGGTGGTACTGACTGCCACTGGTTCAGGACCAGAATAGGGCTAAATGTGGGAGGGGGCTTGCCCCCGATTGCGGCCTATCAGCTACAGATACATTGGCTGACACACTGCCATCGGGAGCAAGCCCCCTCCCACATTTGAATCCCACTCAAGCTTGGCGGTCGAGTTTTCTCAGGAACACCGTCATCTCTTTCTCGGCCTGTTTGTCGCCATGGGCCTGGGCCGCTTCGATACCCTTCTCCCACGCCTGTCGCGCGGCGTCACTGTCACTCTGCGCTTGGTGAGCCTTGCCCAACAACTTCCACGCCGCCGAATACTTCGGATCGAACTCGACGCACTTCTGCAAATGCTCCGCCGCCTTGGCGTTGTCCTTCAGGTCTAGATAACCCTTGCCCAAACCAAACCGCAGCAGCGCGTTATCCACACCCTTGGCGAGCATTTTTTCCAGGGATTCGAGCATTTATTGTCACCTTGCGTGAAAGAAGGCTGTTGTGGCGAGGGAGCTTGCTCCCGCTCGAGTGCGAAGCGCTCGCAAAATCTATGGTACCGCTACGCAGTCCAACGGGAGCAAGCTCCCTCGCCACAGTGGAATACTCCGATTTAGAAGAAGCTCAACCCCACGTGGAACAGTTTCTCCACATCGCGGATATGTTTTTTATCCACCAGGAACAAGATCACATGGTCTCCGGTGGCGATCACCGTGTCGTCGTGGGCAATGATCACTTCTTCATCACGAATGATCGCGCCAATGGTGGTGCCCGGTGGTAGGCCGATATCGCGGATTGCCTTGCCGATCACCTTGCTCGATTTCGAGTCACCGTGGGCAATCGCCTCGATGGCTTCCGCCGCGCCCCGACGCAGGGAGTGCACGCTGACGATATCGCCACGGCGTACGTGGGCCAGCAGGGTGCCGATGGTGGCCAATTGCGGGCTGATGGCGATGTCGATATCACCGCCCTGGATCAAGTCCACATAGGCCGGGTTGTTGATGATGGTCATCACCTTCTTCGCCCCCAGCCGCTTGGCCAGCAGCGACGACATGATGTTGGCTTCGTCATCGTTGGTCAGGGCCAGGAAGATATCGGCGTCGGCGATGTTTTCTTCCATCAGCAGGTCGCGGTCCGAGGCGCTGCCTTGCAGTACGACGCTGCTGTCCAGGGTGTCGGATAAATGCCGGCAGCGTGCTGGGCTCATCTCGATGATCTTCACCTGGTAGCGGCTTTCGATGGCTTCGGCCAAGCGCTCGCCGATCTGCCCGCCACCCGCGATGACGATGCGTTTGTAGGTCTCGTCGAGGCGGCGCATTTCGCTCATGACGGCGCGAATATTCGCCTTGGCGGCGATGAAAAACACCTCGTCGTCAGCCTCGATCACCGTATCGCCCTGGGGCAGGATCGGTCGGTCACGGCGGAAAATCGCCGCGACGCGGGTTTCCACATTCGGCATGTGTTCACGCAGCTGCCGTAGTTGCTGGCCCACCAGCGGGCCGCCGTAATAGGCCTTCACCGCGACCAGTTGCGCCTTGCCACCGGCAAAGTCGATCACCTGCAGAGCGCCGGGGATCTCGATCAGGCGCTTGATGTAGTGGGTGACCACTTGCTCCGGGCTGATCAACACGTCCACCGGAATCGCGTCGTTGTCGAACAGCCCGGCGCGGGTCAGGTAGGCCGCTTCGCGCACACGGGCGATCTTGGTCGGCGTGTGGAACAGCGTGTGGGCGACCTGGCAGGCGACCATGTTGGTTTCATCGCTGTTGGTCACGGCGACAAGCATGTCGGCATCATCCGCACCCGCCTGGCGCAGCACCGTCGGGAACGACGCGCGGCCCTGCACCGTACGGATGTCCAGGCGGTCGCCGAGGTTGCGCAGGCGCTCGGCATCGGTGTCGACCACGGTGATGTCGTTGGCTTCGCTGGCCAAATGTTCAGCCAGCGTACCGCCGACCTGCCCTGCCCCAAGGATGATGATTTTCATCCGGTCACTCCCTTAAAACCATTCAGCCGCGCGCGGCGGCGATCTTGATCAGTTTGGCGTAGTAGAAGCCATCGTGTCCGCCTTCTTGCGCGAGCAATTGGCGGCCGTGGGGCTGCTTGATGCCGGCTGTGGTGGCAAGGTCCAGCTCCCGTGCGCCGCTGGTACGGGCGAGAAAGGCTTCGATCACCTCGGTGTTTTCGGTCGGCAAGGTGGAGCAGGTGGCGTAAAGCAGGATGCCGCCGACGTCCAGGGTCGGCCACAGTGCGTCGAGCAGCTCGCCTTGCAGTGCGGCCAGGGCGGCGATGTCGTCGGGTTGGCGGGTGAGCTTGATGTCCGGGTGGCGACGGATCACACCGGTGGCTGAGCACGGCGCATCAAGCAGGATGCGCTGGAACGGTTTGCCGTCCCACCAGGTGGCAGTGTCGCGGCCGTCGGCAGCGATCAGCTCGGCGCTGAGGCCCAGACGGGCGAGGTTTTCCCGCACACGTACCAGGCGCTTGGCTTCCAGGTCGACAGCGACCACCCCGGCCAGGTCTTTTTCGACTTCCAGGATGTGGCAGGTCTTGCCGCCCGGTGCGCAGCAGGCGTCGAGCACGCGTTGGCCGGGCGCCAGGTCGAGCAGGTCGGCGGCCAGTTGCGCCGCTTCGTCCTGCACGCTGATCCAGCCTTCGGCAAAGCCCGGCAGGCTGCGGACGTCGGCGGCGGCTTCCAATACGATGCCGTCGACGCTGTACACGCACGGCGTGGCGTTGATACCGGCAGTGGTGAGCAGTTGCAGGTAGGCGTCACGGCTGTGGTGACGACGGTTGACCCGCAAAATCATCGGCGGGTGCGCATTGTTCGCCGCGCAGATGGCCTCCCATTGCTCAGGCCAGAACGCCTTCAGGGACTTTTGCAGCCAGCGCGGGTGGGCGGTGCGCACCACGGGGTCATGTTCCAGCTCGGCCAGCAGCGCTTCGCTTTCGCGCTGAGCGCGGCGCAGTACGGCGTTGAGCAAGGCTTTGGCCCAAGGCTTTTTCAGCTTGTCGGCGCAACCGACCGTCTCGCCAATCGCGGCGTGAGCGGGTACGCGGGTGTAGAGCAATTGGTAGAGGCCGACCAGCAGCAGCGCCTCGACATCCGCATCGGCCGCCTTGAAGGGTTTCTGCAACAACTTGGCCGACAGCGCCGACAAGCGTGGCTGCCAGCGCGCCGTGCCAAAGGCCAGGTCCTGGGTGAAGCCGCGATCGCGGTCTTCGACCTTGTCCAACTGCGTGGGCAACGAACTGTTCAGCGACGCCTTGCCGTTGAGGACGGCGGCGAGAGCCTTGGCGGCGGCCAGACGTGGATTCATTGGGCGACCACTCCAAGGACGGTGCCCAGGGCGAATTTCTCACGACGGCTGTTGAACAAATCGCTGAAATTAAGCGCCTTGCCGCCAGGCAATTGCAGACGGGTCAGGCACAGCGCCTGTTCACCGCAAGCGACCAACAGGCCGTCCTTGCTGGCGCCGATGATTTCACCGGGAGCGCCTGCGCCCTCGGCGAGGGTCGCGGCCAGCACTTTCAAGGCTTCGCCGTTGAGCGTGCTGTGGCAGATCGGCCACGGGTTGAAGGCGCGTACCAGGCGCTCCAGTTCCACGGCCGGGCGGCTCCAGTCGATGCGTGCTTCGTCTTTGTTCAGCTTGTGGGCGTAGGTGGCCAGGCTATCGTCCTGGACCTCGCCTTCCAAGGTGCCGGCAGCCAGGCCGGCGATGGCCTGGATCACGGCAGGCGGGCCCAGCTCGGCGAGGCGGTCGTGCAAGCTGCCACCGGTGTCTGCGGCGGTGATCGGGGTGGTGACTTTCAGCAGCATCGGGCCGGTGTCCAGGCCCGCCTCCATGTGCATTACGGTCACGCCGCTCTCGCTGTCACCGGCCTCGACGGCACGTTGGATCGGCGCCGCACCGCGCCAACGTGGCAGCAATGACGCATGGCTGTTGATGCAACCCAGGCGCGGGATATCCAGTACCGCTTGCGGCAGGATCAAACCGTACGCCACGACCACCAGCAAGTCCGGGTTCAGCGCCGCCAGCTCGGCCTGGGCCTCGGCGTTGCGCAAGGTCGGTGGTTGCAGCACGGGAATGTTGTGCTCCAGCGCCAACTGCTTCACCGGGCTCGGCATCAGTTTTTGCCCGCGCCCGGCCGGGCGATCCGGCTGGGTGTACACCGCGACAACGTCATAAGGGCTGGCGAGCAGCGCCTTGAGGTGTTCGGCGGCAAATTCGGGGGTACCGGCAAAAACAATGCGCAGTGGCTCGGTCATGGGAGGTCTCGGTTAAAAGCAGTCACAAAAGAAAAAGGCTTGCCGCAGCAAGCCTTTGGAAGGGGGCATCAAGCTTGCTGGCGATGCTTTTTTTCCAGCTTCTTCTTGATCCGGTCGCGCTTGAGCGTGGACAGGTAGTCGACAAACAGCTTGCCATTGAGGTGGTCGCATTCGTGCTGGATGCACACTGCCAGCAGGCCTTCGGCGATCAGTTCGAACGGCTTGCCGTCGCGGTCCAGGGCCTTGATTTTCACGCGCAGCGGGCGTTCGACGTTCTCGTAGAACTCCGGCACCGACAGGCAACCTTCCTGGTATTCGCCCATCTCGTCGGTCAGCGGTTCGAACTCTGGGTTGATGTACACCCTTGGTTCGCTGCGATCTTCCGACAGGTCCATGACCACGACGCGAAGATGCACGTTGACCTGGGTCGCGGCGAGGCCGATGCCCGGCGCTTCATACATTGTTTCAAACATGTCATCGACCAACTGACGAACCTTGTCGTCCACTACGGCCACCGGTTTGGCGATCGTGCGCAGGCGCGAGTCGGGGAATTCGAGGATGTTCAAAATAGCCATAAGCGTAATTGCTGCACATGTGAGGTAGAGGCAAATCGGCGTTGGGATGGACCCAAACAGCCGGTGTGAAACGTCCGGAGGCCGCGAAGGCTCTGGCATTTCACGCGAACGCACATAATAAAGGAGATTCACCCCATGAGGAAATCGCTACTCGTCTTGCTGCTGTGGGCCCCGCTTGCTATGGCCCCGCTTGCCATGGCCTTGGTGCCGCAGCCCGCCCAGCGCCTGGATCAACCGACGCAACAGGCCATCCAGCGCTTTTTACTGCATAACCGCATTCTTGATTCGCCCCACGACCTGGACAGCGCACCCTACATCGTCGCCGCTGATGCTGGCCGAGTGCTGGGCGCGAATGGCGAGCAGGTGTATGCCCGGGGCGTCCTGGACCCTTCCCAGCCAAGTTATGGAATATTCCGGCGAGGCAAGACCTACACCGACCCGCAAACCCGAGAGCTGTTGGGCATCAATGCCGACGACATCGGCACTGCCCGGTTCGTAACGGCGGGCGACCTCACCACCCTGGCCGTGCAGCGGATCACCCAGGAAGTGCGCCCCGGTGATCGCCTGCTACGCGCGCAATCTTTCGTCGACCCGGCAACCCTTGCGGTCACGCCTACAGCGCCATTCATCGAAGGGCAAATCATCGATATCCCCAAGGGTGTCACCCAGATCGGCGTACTCGACGCGATAACCCTGAATAAAGGCCGCCGCGACGGCCTGGTTGAGGGCCAACTGCTCAACGTGATCAAGACCGGCGCCAGCGTACGCGACAGCCTGACGGGCGCGCCAACCCAACTTCCTGATGAACGCGCCGGCACCCTGCTGGTATTTCGCACCTACGAAAAGCTCAGTTACGCCCTGGTGCTCAGTGCCACACGGCCGCTGGCCGTGACGGACCGTTTCGAGACTGCCCATCAAACACAATAAATAGCCTGCTAAATAAGTTACCAACAGAGTTATCCACAGCTTGTTCCGGTCAAGGATGATCAAATGAATCCGATAAACTGTCATGAAATATCCCCGTCAGAACTAGAAGCCCGACTACGCTTGCACAGGCTGCCTGAGCTGGGTCCGAAGCGTTTTCGCTTACTGATCGAAGCCTTCGGGTCTGCGTCGAAGGCTATCAGCGCGCCTGCCAGTGCCTGGCGTTCGTTGGGGGTGCCAGCCATCAGTGCCGATGCCCGGCGCAGCCATGAAGTCCGCGACGGTGCCAGTGCGGCATTAGCCTGGCTGGCGTGTGAGGGCCAGCATTTGCTGATGTGGGACCAGCCGGACTACCCCGCGCTGCTCGCCCAGATTGATGACGCGCCACCGCTGTTATTTGTCGCTGGCGACCCTTTGATCCTGGAAAAACCGCAACTGGCGATGGTCGGCAGTCGCCGTGCTTCTCGCCCCGGCATGGACACGGCGGCTGCGTTTTCCCGCAGTTTGGCGAGCGCCGGTTTTGTCATCACCAGCGGTCTTGCATTAGGCATCGACGGCGCAGCCCATCAAGCGGCATTGGATGTGGGCGGCCAGACAATCGGCGTGCTCGGCACCGGGCTCGAAAATTTTTATCCACAGCGCCACAAACGGCTGGCGGCGGCGATGATTGATCAGGGCAGCGCCGTGGTTTCCGAGTTTCCCTTGGACGCCCCGCCCCAGGCCGGCAACTTTCCCAGGCGGAATCGGATCATCAGTGGCCTGTCCCTGGGCGTGCTGGTGGTGGAAGCCAGCATGGCCAGTGGTTCGCTGATCACTGCGAAACTGGCGGCCGAACAGGGGCGCGAGGTGTATGCGATCCCCGGCTCCATCCATCATCCCGGTGCCAAGGGCTGTCACCAGTTGATCCGCGATGGCGCCGTGTTGGTGGAAACCATCGAGCACATCCTGGAGGGCTTGCGCGGTTGGCAGGCGCTGTCGCGCCCTACGCCGATGCCGGTCGTGCATCCACTGGTGGCGCTGCTGCACGCGGCGCCCCATACCAGTGAAGGCCTGGCGATTGCCAGCGGTAGGTCGTTGCCCCACGTGTTGGCGACCCTTACCGAGCTGGAGCTGGAGGGCCAGGTCATCTGCGAAAGCGGGCGCTGGCTTGCGCGCTGCTAGGTTTTGTAACGAAGATCGGTAAACTGCGCAGAGCTTTAGTCTGGAGAGTCAACAATGGTCAACCGGTGGCGTGTGCTGGAAACCGCACGAGAAATTCGCGCAGGCGCGGTGATTGCCTATCCAACCGAAGCGGTTTGGGGCCTGGGCTGCGATCCGTGGAACGAAGAAGCAGTGGACCGTTTGCTCGCCATCAAGAACCGTTCGGTGGACAAGGGCCTGATCCTGGTGGCGGACAACATCCGTCAGTTCGACTTCCTGTTCGAAGACTTCCCGCAGGATTGGATCGACCGCATGGCTAGCACTTGGCCTGGGCCGAACACCTGGCTGGTGCCTCATCAGGGCCTGCTGCCGGAATGGGTGACAGGTGTGCACGACACGGTGGCGGTGCGGGTCACGGACCATCCGCTGGTGCGGGATCTGTGCTCGCTGGTGGGGCCGTTGATTTCCACCTCGGCCAACCCTCAAGGCCGCCCGGCGGCCCGCACACGGATTCGCGTGGAGCAGTATTTCCGTGGGCAGGTGGATCTGGTGTTGGGTGGCGCCCTGGGTGGGCGCAAGAACCCGAGCCTGATTCGCGATCTGGTGACGGGTGAGGTGGTGCGGCCTTCGTAGCGCTTTTGTGGCGAGGGCGCTTGCTCCCGTTGGCCTGCGAAGCAGGCCCAAAGCCAGCGAATGCGGTTTATCTGAAAAAACATCATCGCCTGTTTTGGGGCCGCTTCGCGGCCCAACGGGACCAAGCTCCCTCGCCACAAGGGGCAGTCAAGGCAGCAAAATTGTTGAGCCTGTGGTCCGGCGTCCCGACAACTCCGTCTGCGCCTTCGCCGCATCCGCCAGCGCATACCGCTGGTTGATATCAATGCGCACCTTGTCGCTCTTGATCATCGAGAACAGGTCATCCGCCATCGCTTGCAGGTTCTGCGGGTTGTTGGCATAGGTCGCCAGGGTCGGTCGGGTGACGTACAGCGAGCCTTTGGCCGACAGAATCCCCAAATTCACCCCGTCCACTGCGCCTGACGCATTGCCGAAGCTCACCACGAGCCCACGTGGCGCCACGCAGTCCAGCGATGTCAGCCAGGTGTCCTTGCCGACGCCGTCGTACACCACCGGCACCTTTTTGCCGTCAGTCAACTCCAGCACGCGCTGTGCGACATCTTCCTTGCTGTAGTTGATGGTTTCCCAGGCACCGAGGGCTTTGGCCACTGCGGCTTTTTCCGGCGAACTCACGGTACCGATCAACTTCACGCCCAGGGCCTTGGCCCATTGGCAAGCGAGCGAACCCACGCCACCGGCGGCGGCATGGAACAGAATAGTTTCACCGGCCTTCACTTCGTAGGTCTGGCGCAGCAGATACTGCACGGTCAGGCCCTTGAGCATGGCGCCGGCGGCTTGTTCGAAGCTGATGTCGTCCGGCAGGTGCACCAGATTGGCGGCGGGCAACACATGCAGTTGGCTGTAGGCACCCAGCGGGCCGCTGCCATAGGCCACGCGGTCGCCGACCTTGAATTGGGTGACTTCGCTGCCAACCGCGTCGACCACACCGGCGCCCTCTGCGCCCAACCCCGATGGCAATGCGGGCGGGGCGTACAGACCGCTGCGGAAATAGGTGTCGATGAAGTTCAGGCCGATCGCCTCATTACGCACGCGCACCTGCTGCGGGCCCGGCTCCGCCGGGGTGTAGTCCACATACTCAAGCACTTCGGGGCCGCCATGGGCGCTGAACTGGATACGTTTTGCCATCTGCCTTCTCCTTGGGTCGAATTCGCGTAGCCCACTATCCCACTCCTAAGCTTGATCTTCGTCAACTGCGGCGCAATGGGGTGCAGTGGTATCCTGTGCGCCCATTTGCCGCCGATGCCCAATGGCCTCGCGTAGCTTTGCCCGATTCAAGGTGATGCCATGACTACCCGCACCGAGGCTGTAAAGGCCTACCTGCTTGACCTGCAAGACCGCATTTGCAGCGCCCTGGAAACCTTCGAGACGGACACTCGCTTTATCGAAGACGCCTGGACCCGGCCAGCTGGCGGCGGTGGTCGCACCCGTGTGATCGAAAACGGTTTGGTGATCGAAAAAGGCGGCGTTAACTTTTCCCACGTGTTTGGCAGCGGTCTCCCACCCTCGGCCAGCGCGCACCGGCCTGAGCTGGCCGGCCGTGGCTTTGAGGCCCTGGGCGTGTCGCTGGTGATCCACCCGCACAACCCTCACGTCCCCACGTCCCACGCCAACGTACGGTTTTTCATCGCCGAAAAAGAAGGCGAAGAGCCGGTGTGGTGGTTTGGGGGCGGCTTCGACCTCACGCCTTACTACGGCAACGAAGAAGACTGCATCCACTGGCACCGCGTGGCCGAGCAGGCCTGTGCGCCGTTCGGTCCGGACGTGTACTCACGCTACAAGGCATGGTGCGACACCTACTTCCATATCAAGCACCGCAACGAACCGCGCGGCATCGGCGGCCTATTCTTCGATGACTTGAACGAGTGGGACTTCGACACCTGCTTCGCCTTCATCCGCGCCATCGGCGACGCGTACATCGATGCTTACCTGCCGATCGTGCAACGCCGTAAGGCTATGGCCTATACCGAGCAACAGCGTCAGTTCCAAGAGTTTCGCCGCGGCCGCTACGTTGAATTCAACCTGGTCTACGACCGTGGCACCCTGTTCGGCCTGCAGTCGGGCGGGCGCACCGAGTCGATCCTGATGTCGCTGCCGCCGCAAGTGCGCTGGAGCTACGACTGGAAGGCCGAGGTCGGCAGCGAAGAAGCGCGCCTTACCGACTACTTCCTGCAAGACCGCGACTGGCTGGGCCTTACTGCGCCTAAGGCGGCGGTCTGATGGACCGTTATGTGGTGTTCGGCAACCCCATCGGCCACAGCAAGTCGCCGCTGATCCACCGTATGTTCGCCGAGCAGACCGGCGAGCAACTGGACTACAGCACCTTGCTGGCGCCTTTGGAGGATTTCACCGGCTGTGCCCGTAAGTTTTTTCAACAGGGTCGTGGCGCCAACGTCACCGTGCCGTTCAAGGAAGACGCCTACCGCTTGGCCGACATCCTCACCGAACGTGCTCAACGCGCTGGCGCGGTGAATACCCTGAGCAAGCGGCCCGACGGTAGCCTGCTGGGCGACAACACCGACGGCGCTGGCCTGGTGCGTGACCTCAAGGTCAACGCCGGGCTGAGCCTGCGAGGCAAGCGCATCCTGCTGCTGGGCGCCGGTGGCGCGGTACGTGGCGCGCTGGAGCCGTTACTGGCCGAGCAGCCTGCCTCGCTGATCATCGCCAACCGCACCGTGGAAAAGGCCGAGTTGCTCGCCGAGTTGTTCGACGATCTGGGCCCGGTGTCTGCCAGCGGTTTCGATTGGCTGCGTGAGCCGGTGGACGTGATCATCAACGCCACGTCCGCCAGCCTGTCAGGCGATGTACCGCCGATTGCCGGCAGCTTGATCGAACCGCGTAAGACGTTTTGCTACGACATGATGTATGCCAAGGAACCGACAGCGTTCTGCCGCTGGGCGACTGAACAAGGCGCGACGGTGGCGATGGATGGTTTAGGGATGTTGGTGGAACAGGCAGCGGAAGCGTTCTTCCTGTGGCGCGGTGTGCGTCCGAAGTCGGCGCCGGTGTTGGCCGAATTACGCCGCCAATTGGCCTAACCTCAATTCAATGTGGGAGGGAGCAAGCCCCCTCCCACAGTTGAACTGCATTCAGTCTTGAAAGTGAATGGGGCATTGGTCGGCCCCTTCCAGTTTCCTCAACTCTTCCACCACTTGCGGCCTGGCCCGGCGCAACGTCAGGCTACGCCCCAAGCCCTTCAAGCGCCGCGCCTCCTGGTGCAGCATCTCCACCCCGGAATAGTCGATAAAGTTGATCTGCTGCGCCTCGATCACCACCCGCTCGCCCTGTAAACGTTGGAGGCGCACTTGCAGGTAGTGGCTGGCGCCGAAAAAGATCGAGCCGCCCACCCGCAACACATCCTCATCGCCATCGCGCCATTGCTGAACCCGTGGTTGCGAGGTGCGCTTGAGGTAGAAGAACAGCGACGCCAGCACCCCGGCATAAATCGCGGTTTGCAGCTCCAAGAGCAAGGTGGCGACGCACGTCAGGCCCATCACCACAAACTCGGCGCGACTGACGCGGAACAACGCACGAATGCCGCGATGGTCCACCAACCCCCAGCAAATCAGCAGGATGCTCGCGGCCATGCTCGGGATCGGAATGTGTGCGATCAGCGCCGCACCAAACAATGCGAACAACGCCACCCACAGTGCGGAAAACACCCCGGCCAACGGCGAGCACGCGCCCGCCTCATAACTGAGGCCCGAGCGCGTAAACGAACCGGCTGACAAGTAGCCGGAAAAAAAGCCGCCAACGATATTGGATAAACCCTGCGCGCGAACCTCTTGGTTGGCATCGAGCAATTGTTGCGAACGCGCCGACAGCGAGCGGGCAATCGACAGGCTGGTCACCAGCCCGAGCATGCCCACCGCCACGGCGCTGGGCAGCAGGCGCAGG
Organism: Pseudomonas marginalis; assembly: GCF_001645105.1. Classification (GTDB taxonomy): domain Bacteria; phylum Pseudomonadota; class Gammaproteobacteria; order Pseudomonadales; family Pseudomonadaceae; genus Aquipseudomonas; species Aquipseudomonas petroselini. The sequence goes on along the minus strand of NZ_LKEG01000034.1, from coordinate 92,933 downwards.
ATCATGTCCAGGTCCATCGGCAACGGGCTGAACGGCGGCAGCTTGCCAATAAACGAACTGACCAGCGCCACATGCCCGAACATCGCCGGCCACAACCACGCCACCAGGCTGCCCAACGCCAGCGCGATCAACAGCGTCGGCCAGCGGGGCACCAGGTACTTGAGCAGTGCGCCCACCAGTAGAGTCCCTAGCCCGAGGGCAAGGGATGCATGGTCCCATTCGCCGCTGTGGTGGATCAGTGCCAGCAGGCTATTGATCGCCGTGGCCTGGCTCGGCAGATCCAGCCCCAACAGGTTGGGCAACTGCCCCAGGGCAATCACCACGGCGGCGCCCAGGGTGAAACCGAGCACCACCGAATGGGAGACGAAATTCACCAGCGCGCCGAAGCGCAGCATGCCCAGCAGCCACTGGAAAACCCCGGCGAGGAAGGTGAGCAGCAAAATCAGGGTGATGTACTCCTGGGAGCCCGGCACGGCCAAGGGACTGACGCTGGCATACAGCACAATGGAAATCGCCGCCGTAGGCCCGCAGATCAGGTGCCAGGATGAACCCCAGAGGCACGCGATCAGCACCGGGATGATCGCAGCGTACAGGCCATATTCGGGGGGCAGGCCGGCGATCAGTGCGTAGGCAATCGACTGCGGCAACGCGAGAACCGCGCCACTGAGGCCGACGATTGCATCCCGGCCGACGCTGGCGCGGGTTTGGCGCGGGAGCCAGCTGAGGAAGGGGAACAGTGTGTGGCGGTTGGGCCGGGGCATCGCAGACTCGGTTTAAAGGTTTAGCGCAGAATATCAGTCCAGATCAGTTCCCGTGGGAGGGGGCTTGCCCCTCCCACATCTGGATTGCATCAAGCGTTAGAGTTTGGCTTTAACTGCAGAGAGTGCGTCTTTGCCATCCAGTGTTTTTACACCCTCCAGCCACTTGTCCAATACCGCCGGGTTGGCTTTGATCCACGCCTTCGCCGCCTCGGCGTTGCTGACCTTGTTATTGGCCACCTGCGCCATGATTGCGTTCTCCATCTCCTGGGTAAAGCTCAGGTTGGTCAGCAGTTTCCCTACATTCGGGCAGGCCTGTGCATAGCCCTTGCGGGTCAAGGTATACACACTGCCGGTGTCACCAAAATATTTCTCGCCACCCTTGAGGTAGTGCATTTTCAATTGCACGTTCATCGGGTGCGGGGTCCAGCCGAGGAAGGTCACGAATTTCTGCTTCTTAACAGCCCGTGATACTTCGGCGAGCATCGCCTGTTCGCTGGATTCCACCAGCTTCCACTGGCCGAGATCAAAGTCGTTTTTCTTGATGATTTCCTGCAACGAGATATTTGCAGGTGCACCGGAGCCGATGCCGTAGATCTTCTTGTCGAACTTGTCGGCAAATGTGTTCAAGTCGGCGAAGTCATGCACCCCGGCGTCCCACACATAGTCCGGCACGGCGAGGGTGAACTCGGTGCCGTCTAGGTTTTTCGCCAGTTGCACCACATCGCCATTAGCCACGAACTTGTCGTAGAAGCCTTGCTGCGCCGGCATCCAGTTACCCAGGAACACATCCACCTGGCCGTCCTTGAGCCCCCCGAAGGTGATCGGGACCGCGAGGGTGTCGACCTTGGCCTTGTAGCCCATGCCGGTCAGTAAAAAACCGGTGATGGCATTGGTGGCCGCGATATCGCTCCAGCCTGGATCGGCCATCTTTACCGTTTCGCAGCTGGCGTCCGCGTACACGTTGGCGCTACTCAGTACCAACATACCCAACACCACAGTTAACTTTTGCATGGCCTTCCCTCTGACTATTTATTGGTTTTGGCAGGGTTGTGGATAACGTGCCTTGCGCTCCAGGTCGTCGAGGTCGATATGGTTGCGCATGTATTGCTGACTGGCGTCCACCCGTGGCTGGTGATCCCAGCTCTTCAGCTTGCCTTGGGTCAGTGCTTCAAACACCAGACGGCGGCGGCGTTGGCTGGCGAGCACCTGTTGGTGGATCGCCGGGATGTCCCATTTGGCCCGCGCCTCGTCCAGGAAGGCTGCAAACAGCGCCTGATGCGGCGGCGACTGGCTGAGTTCTTCCTGTTCCCGAGGGTCGTTGTGTACATCGAACAGTAGACAAGGGTCGTCTTCGCTGTAGATGAATTTGTAGGCGCCACGGCGAATCATCATCAGCGGGCTGATGGTGCCTTCGGCCATGTATTCGCCGAACACCTCGTCGTGCCCGCCCTGCCCTTGCAGGTGCGGGACCAGCGAACGGCCGTCCAGCGGCAGGCGCGGGTCCAGCTCGCCGCCGGCCAGTTCCACCAGGGTCGGCAACAGGTCGGCAGTGGACACGGCTTTGGACACGCGGCCTGCCGCGAATTGCCCCGGCGCACTCACCAGCAGCGGCACGCGGGCGGCCATTTCAAACCAGTGCATTTTGTACCAGAGGCCGCGCTCGCCGAGCATGTCGCCGTGGTCGCCGGAGAAGATGATGATCGTGTCGTCGGCCAGGCCGGTGTCTTCCAGGGTTTGCAGGAGCTTGCCGACATTGCTGTCGATGTAGCTGCACGCGCCGAAGTAGGCACGGCGTGCATCACGGATCTTATCCACAGGCAGCGGCTTGTCCCATAGGTCGTAGACCTTGAGCAGGCGCTGGGAGTGTGGATCGAGATCGCCCTGCACGGGTGTTGTAGGCAAAGGGATGTCAGCGTCGTCGTACAGGTCCCAGAACGGCTTGGGAATCGTGTAGGGGTCGTGGGGGTGGGTCATCGACACGGTGAGGCAGAACGGCTGGTCGCCGTCCTCGCGGATATGGTCGAACAGGTATTGCTGGGCCTTGAACACCACCTCTTCGTCGAAATCCAGCTGGTTGGTGCGCACGCACGGCCCGGCTTGCAGCACCGACGACATGTTGTGGTACCAGGTGGGGCGCACGTCCGGCTCGTCCCAGTTGACGGCCCAGCCATAGTCGGCGGGATAGATGTCGCTGGTCAGGCGCTCTTCATAACCATGCAGTTGGTCTGGCCCGCAGAAATGCATCTTGCCCGATAACGCCGTGCGGTAACCGAGGCGGCGCAGGTAGTGGGCGTAGGTCGGCACATCGGCGGGGAAATCGGCGGCGTTGTCGTAGGCGCCGATCTTGCTCGGCAATTGCCCGCTCACCAGCGTAAAGCGCGAGGGTGCGCACAACGGGCTGTTGCAGTAGGCAGCCTCGAACACCACGCCCTGGGCGGCGAGGCGGCTCAGGTTCGGCAACTGGATCGGGGAAGGTCCGTAGAACGGCAGCATCGGCGCGGCCATTTGATCGGCCATGATGAAAAGAATGTTCTTGCGCTTCATGATCTATCGGCATTCCATAGGCGGTGTTTATGCGAATGAGCATGCAGCCCATGGAAAATGGGGTAAAGCCCACCCAAAGCAATGTCTAGGATAAGCACAGCTTATGTATGAAGCCCTCGGTGACCTGTCCCTCGATTTGCTGCGCGCGTTCGAAGCGGCAGCGCGTCACCGCAGTTTCACCGCCGCCGCGATGGAGCTGGGCACCACCCAGCCCGCGATCAGCCAGCAGATCAAGCGCCTGGAAGAACAGCTGGCGATCCGTCTGTTTGATCGCATCTACCGGGGCATCGAGCTGACCGATGCCGGTGCCCTGTTGTTCGAGCATGTGCAGGGCGGTTTGCAGGCCATCAACGCGGGCCTCAGTGCGATCACGCAGCAGGATCAGCACGAAGTGCTGCAAGTGGCCACCGACTTCGCATTCGCCGCCTATTGGCTGATGCCGCGTTTGCATCGCTTTCACGCGGCCAACCCCCAGGTGGATGTGAGCCTGGTGACCAGCGAACGCAACCACGCCACGTTGCGCAGCGACATTGACGTGGCAGTGCTGTTTGGCGACGGGCGTTTCAAGCAGGGCGACAGCCTGTGGTTGTTCAACGAGGAAGTGTTCCCGGTGTGCAGCCCGCAGTGGCTGAAGGATCAGGCCACACCGCTGACTGTACAAAATTTGCACGATTTCCCCTTGCTGCACCTGCGCCAGGAAAATAACAGCCAGTGGTTCGACTGGAGCGGCGTGTTTCGCGAACTGGGCATCGCCACGGCGCCCACGCCCGGCCAACTGCGCTTCGACAACTACACTCTGCTGATCCAGGCCGCGATTGCCGGCCAGGGTGTGGCCATCGGCTGGCGCCATCTGGTGGATAACCTGTTGGAGCAGAACTGGCTGTGCCGACCGCTGAGCGACACCGTCATCTCGCGTTTCGGCTATTACGTGGTGCAGCCCCAGCGCAAACGCCGAGGGCAGCTGGTGGAGCGCTTTGTCGACTGGCTGGTGGCCGAGCAGGCCAGCAGCGCGCAGTCGCTGACCGGGCTGGCCCTGCCGTCGATTGCGGTCTAGCATCTGGCGCCTATTGGATTCGGAGTCCGTCATGCAACGTATCAAGGGTTACCACGCCCATATCTACTTCGACGCGAACACTATCGAACAGGCGCGCACCTTGTGCGAAGACGCCGCCAAGCTTTTCCCGCTGCGCATGGGGCGCGTGCACCAACGGCCGGTAGGCCCGCACCCGGACTGGAGCTGCCAGTTGGCGTTCGATGCCGAATACATCGGCGTGGTGCTGCCGTGGCTGGTCATCCATCGCAATGGGCTGGTGGTGTTCCTGCACCCGGATACCGGCGATGACCTGAAGGATCACACCGACTATGCCATCTGGATGGGCGCCATGCGGGAACTGAACTTGTCAGCCTTTTCCTAAACTACATCCCTAAATATGGGATTGATATTTATATATTGAGACTTCCTCGCGCGTAGGTTTATATTCGCTGCATCCGCTCAGAACTCAGGTGAAGCGATGCAGGCGCAATTGATCGCGCTCGATTGGGGGACCAGCTCCCTTCGTGCTTATAAACTCGGCCCCGCAGGCGTGGTGCTGGAACAGCGCTCGCTGGCGTGGGGCATCATGCATTTGCCCAGCGAGCCGCGGGTTATCGCCGGTGTTCACTGCAGCGATGGCTTCGAGTTGGCGTTCGATGCAGCCTGCGGCGATTGGCTCGACGCCGCGCCCACCCTGCCGGTGATCGCCTGTGGCATGGTCGGCAGCGCCCAGGGCTGGAGCGAAGCGGCCTACCGCAACACCCCGGTCGACGTGGCGAGCCTGGGCCAGGCCCTGCACCGGGTACGCAGCTTGCGTGGGGTCGACGTGCATATCGTCCCAGGTGTGATCGAGCAGGTTGGCTTGCCCAACGTGATGCGCGGCGAAGAAACCCAGGTATTAGGCGTGCTGCAAGGGCTGGGCGTCGATGGGTTGATCGGCCTGCCCGGCAGCCATTCCAAATGGGTCGAAGTGGTCGAAGGCTGCATCACCCACTTCGACACCTTCATGACCGGCGAGCTGTTCGCGGTGCTGAGCAAGCACAGCATCCTCGGGCGCACCCAGCAACCTTGCGAGCATTTCCAGGCCGAAGCCTTTGACCGAGGCGTGCACGTGGCGCTGTCGACGGACGGCGAGCGCGGTGTGCTGTCGACCCTGTTCAGTGCACGCACCCTCGGGCTCACTGGCGCACTCGCCCCCGACCAGCAGCCCGACTACCTCTCCGGGCTGCTGATTGGCCATGAACTCGCCGGCTTGCCCGGCAGCGCAAAACACACGCCGATCGTCCTGGTCGGCGCCGCTCCTCTCTGCGCCCGTTATCAACGCGCCCTTGCCCTTTGCGGCTTTGCCCACGTCAGCCTGGCGCAGGAAGCCACCGAGCGTGGCCTGTGGCAACTGGCCGTAGCGGCCGGGCTCACTCAACCTGTATCGGAGGCCTGACATGCTCAAGCAAGCACTCGCGCAAAACGGTTTGATCGCCATCCTGCGCGGCATCCGCCCGGACGAAGCCGAGGCCGTTGGCCAGGTGCTGTACCAGGCCGGGTTTCGCGTGATCGAAGTTCCGCTGAATTCGCCTGACCCTTACACCAGCATCCGCACCCTGCGCGACAGCCTGCCCGCCGATTGCCTGATCGGTGCCGGTACGGTGTTGCTGCCTGAGCAGGTCGAGCAGGTGAAGGCGGCCGGTGGCCAGGTGATCGTAATGCCTCACAGCGATGCCAAGGTGTTGCGTGCCGCGAAAGCGGCGGGGCTGTTCCTGTCGCCGGGCGTGGCGACGCCGACCGAAGCCTTCGCCGCATTGGCCGAAGGCGCCGACGTATTGAAGCTGTTTCCGGCTGAGCAAATGGGCCCGGCGGTGATCAAGGCGTGGCTGGCGGTATTGCCGGCCGGCACCTTGCTGCTGCCGGTGGGCGGCATCACCCCGGACAACATGCAGGTGTTCATCGACGCCGGCGCCAAAGGTTTCGGGCTGGGTTCCGGGTTGTTCAAACCGGGTATGACAGTGGATCAGGTAGCGAGCCGCGCCCAGGCTTATGTCGCCGCCTGGAAAGCCCTGAGCTGACTTCAAGTTCCGCGCCCACAGGCGCCGCATCTATAAGAGAGATAACAGATGAAAATCACCAAACTGACGACCTTCATCGTCCCGCCGCGCTGGTGCTTCCTCAAGGTCGAGACCGACCAGGGCGTGACCGGCTGGGGTGAGCCCGTGGTCGAGGGCCGCGCCCACACCGTGGCAGCTGCCGTCGAAGAGCTGTCCGACTACCTGATCGGCAAAGACCCCCGCAATATCGAAGACATCTGGACCGTACTCTATCGTGGCGGCTTCTACCGGGGCGGTGCCGTGCACATGAGCGCCCTCGCCGGTATCGACCAGGCGCTGTGGGACATCAAGGGCAAGGCCCTCGGCGTTTCCGTCAGCGACCTGCTCGGTGGCCAGGTGCGCGACAAGATTCGCGTGTACTCGTGGATCGGCGGCGACCGCCCGGCCGACACCGCCCGCGCCGCCCAAGAGGCCGTGGCCCGTGGCTTCACGGCGGTAAAAATGAACGGCACCGAAGAACTGCAGTTCGTCGACAGCTTCGAAAAAGTCGACCTGGCCCTGGCCAACGTGGCCGCCGTGCGTGATGCCGTCGGCCCCAACGTCGGTATCGGCGTCGACTTCCATGGCCGGGTGCACAAACCCATGGCCAAGGTGCTGATGAAGGAGCTGGACCCGTACAAATTGATGTTTATCGAAGAGCCGGTGCTCAGCGAAAACTACGAAGCGTTGAAAGAACTGGCACCGCTGACCAGCACGCCGATTGCCCTGGGCGAACGCCTGTTTTCGCGCTGGGACTTCAAGCGCGTGCTCAGCGAAGGTTACGTCGACATCATTCAGCCGGATGCGTCCCACGCCGGTGGCATCACCGAAACCCGCAAGATCGCTAACATGGCCGAAGCCTACGACGTGGCCCTGGCCCTCCACTGCCCGCTGGGCCCGATTGCCTTGGCAGCCTGCCTGCAACTGGACGCGGTCTGCTACAACGCGTTTATCCAAGAGCAAAGCCTGGGCATTCACTACAACGAGAGCAATGACCTGCTCGACTATGTGAAAGATCCGCGAGTCTTCGACTACGACAAAGGCTTCGTGAAGATCCCTAACGGGCCGGGCCTGGGCATTGAGATCAACGAGGAATACGTGATCGAACGCGCGGCCATCGGCCACCGCTGGCGCAACCCGATCTGGCGCCACGCCGACGGCAGCTTCGCCGAGTGGTGATTTTCCTCTGAACAAACGCGGTTAGAGAATGTGGGAGGGGGCAAGCCCCCTCCCACATTTACCTCGTTTCTTCAGTCAGATCTGTCCTCAATAAACATAAGAAGAGGCATCCCCCATGCACCCTGAGTCCTTCACCGGGCAGGCTTCTCTCGTCACGCCTACCAGAAAGCGTTTTTTCATCATGGTGCTGCTGTTTATCACCGTGGTGATCAACTACCTCGACCGCAGCAACCTGTCGATCGCAGCGCCCGCGCTGACCAGTGAACTGGGCATCGACCCGGTGCACGTCGGGCTGATTTTCTCCGCGTTCGGCTGGACCTACGCCGCCATGCAAATCCCCGGCGGCTGGCTGGTGGACCGCGTGCCGCCGCGCATTCTCTACACCGCTGCGCTGCTGTTGTGGTCCATTGCCACCGTGATGCTCGGCTTCGCTGCCAGCTTTATCGCGCTGTTCGTGCTGCGTATGGCGGTGGGGGCGTTGGAAGCCCCGGCTTACCCGATCAACAGCCGTGTAGTCACCACGTGGTTTCCCGAGCGCGAGCGCGCCACGGCGATTGGCGTGTACACCTCCGGGCAGTTTGTCGGGCTGGCGTTTCTCACGCCGGTATTGGCTTGGCTGCAGCACGCATTTGGCTGGCACATGGTGTTTGTCGCCACGGGCGGCGTGGGCATCTTGTGGGCGGTGATCTGGTACGCGGTGTATCGCGAGCCCAAGGATTTCAAAGGCGCCAACGCCGCGGAGATCGAGCTGATCCGTGAAGGGGGCGGGCTGGTGGATATGCAGGCGAAAACGGTCAAGGCGCCGTTCAGCTGGGTCGACCTGGGCATCGTGTTGAGCAAGCGCAAACTCTGGGGCATCTACCTCGGTCAGTTCTGCCTGAACTCCACGCTCTGGTTCTTCCTGACCTGGTTCCCGACCTACCTGGTGAAATATCGCGGCATGGACTTCATCAAGTCCGGCCTGCTGGCGTCGTTGCCGTTTCTCGCGGCGTTTGTCGGCGTGCTGTGTTCCGGGGTGTTTTCCGACTGGCTGATTCGTCGCGGCGCGTCGGTGGGGTTTGCGCGCAAGTTGCCGATCATTGGCGGGTTGCTGATTTCCACGGCGATCATCGGCGCCAACTACGTGGACTCGACGGCGTGGGTGATTGCGTTCCTGGCGGTGGCGTTCTTCGGCAATGGCCTGGCCTCGATTACCTGGTCGCTGGTGTCGACACTGGCCCCCGCACGCTTGCTGGGATTGACCGGTGGCGTGTTCAACTTTATCGGCAACTTGGCGGCAATTACCACGCCGATTGTGATTGGCTTCCTGGCCAGTGGCGATTCGTTTGCGCCGGCGATCACTTATATCGCGGTGCTGGCGTTGCTGGGCGCGCTTTCCTATGTGTTGCTGGTCGGTAAGGTGGAGCGAATCGAGTTGTAGGAAAACGGGCGACCTTAGGGTCGCCCGTTGTGTGGGCTCAAGGCACTGACATCTCGTTACGGAACACATTCAGCGGGTCCCAGCGTTGCTTGGTGCGTCGCAGGCGGCTTTCGATAATGGTGTTGGGGAAGAAGATCCCATACCAGTTCGGGTTCTTGTCGTTGGCGGGGTTGCCACGGACGTAGGTCATGTCCAGGTCCGGATAGTTGATGTAACAGCCCTCGAACTCGGGGGCGTCCGGCGCTCCGGTGGCGAAGGCGTCGTAAAACAGCCCCCTTATCCAGTTGGCATTGGCCTGATCGGCTGCAGCACTAGGGTGGCGCCAGTAGCACTGCGGTTGCCACTTGAGGTACGAGGAGCGCTGTCCCGCCGACGTTTGCGCCAGTGTCGGGCCATCCATCGCGTTGATGCGTCCACCGAAGGACTGTATCTGGATCAGGCTTTGAGTCAGGTGACGGTCGGGATCGTCCCGCGTCAGGGTTTTCCAGATGGCCTCCAACACCTGCGGTGTGAAGCCGCCCTTCTGATAGGCGGACTTATAACGTCCCCGCTGATTGTCGCCGGATCCGTTCAGCGACTGGGTTGCGTACAGCCAGTCGAGGCGTCGGGCCGCTTCATGGGCGGAGTGCAGCGAGTTGACCGGGCGCCCCTGCTGAGTGTCTCGCGGCTGATGCACCACGTGGAACGGCAAGAGAGACTCCGTCGCCTCTACGCCCGCCGCTGCCAGCATACGGTTGACGAAGTCATCGAAGGGCGCAAGGTCATCGAGCCCTCCGTCTTCGTCGACATAATGGATGCCCAGCGTCACATTGCCGGTATTCAGATGGCGCATCTCCAGCTTCGTCGCCAGGCCCCAGGTCGATGGGGCGGCCTGATTGACCGCAAACCACGCCTGATAAGCGTGCAGCAGGCGTTCGAGTGCGGGTCGAGTGAGGGTCGACCAATCCCACTCCAGCGCCAGCCAGAGGACTTCCTTTGGCGCTTGGGGCAGTGTTTTGAAATAGTAGCTGGTGATGATGCCGAACTGCCCGCCACCGGCGCCGCAACACGCTGCGAACAGGTCAAGCTCGGCCGGGTCGGTGCTGTCCCGGGAGACATGCCTCGGTTCGAGGCCTGAACCCGTTGCGTTGGCGACCAATATATCCACGCCATCCAGCCAGTCACAGACCAGGCCGTACTTGCGTGACAGCAATCCGTAGCCGCCGCCGCATATGTGCCCACCCAGGCCAACTGAATAACAGGAGCCGCTGGGCAGCGCCATCTCGGCCATTTTGTACAAGGCGACGGTGGTCTCCCAGTTCTGGCAGCCAGCCTCCAAGCGGAATCTATAGCCGTACGGCAACCCTGGCACCAGCACAGAACCGATTTTTCCGGCGGCGTCGTAGGCTATTTTGTTCATTTGCCCGATATCGAGAATCGACAACTGCTCATCGGGGCTGTCGGGCATCTTGTTGGAGACAAATCCTTCGTAGCAATGGCCTCCGCTGCGCACCGTTATCCGGGCATTGGGGGCAGCCAGGGCTTGGGCGGCGGCATCGATAATGTCCTGGGGGCTGTAACACAGGTAAATCAGGTTGGCGCCGTTGGGCGATGATTCACCCTGCACATTGTCCAGTGGCCAGCGTGGGTTGAAGCCTTTTTGCAAGGTTGAGTGACGGCGGTCCAGATTGTTGACGAGGTCAAATGCCATGATGTGCTCCTGGGAGACAAAAATGGCTTCTGATGCAGCTAACTTAACGACCGATAGGCAGGTAATGCGTGGCTTTCAGGTGGTTAGACGGCAATAGGCAAGAAGCGCTGAGGGATGAACGTCATGTTCATCCCTCAGCCTAGCTGAGAAAACGGCGGCGTTAATTTAATACGCCGTCGAGAATCTCGTAGACGATGCCGGTGCCCACCGCGATCAACACCACGTCCGGCCCGGAACGGCGCCATTCATAACCTGGATACACCGGGAGGCGCGCCAGGGCACGGTTGTCCAGGCGCTCGCCGTAATAACCACGAGGCAACGGCTGGCCACGCACCAGGCGTACATTCGGCGGCGGCGGCGCGCCACGGGAGAACTGGCCGTGGTTGTCGTGGATGATCTGCCGAACCGGGCCAAAGTCCTGGGGTGGGCCGCCGCGACGGTTATCCGGCGGGCCGCGATGGTCGTCGCCACGTTGTTCGTGCTGGCCTTGCGGGCCGCCACGGTCTGGGCCGCCTTGGTCATAAGGCGCGGCCTGCACCAGGGCGCTGGCGCCAAGCACCAGCACGCCAAGGCCCGCAATCACGGATTTGGGCATTTTCATCGGGTATTCCTCAGGGCACACCTACAAAAAAGGGATCTCGAACACGGTTCGAAATCCCTTGGTCTTGCTGTTTAGGCCGTGCCCGAGCGGGTTGATTCCTCTGTATCAGGAACTTTACCTACTGGTTACGGAGCCTTTACTTACGAGCGTTACGAACGCCTTCCGACAGCGCCGCACACAGGCTCAACACGCCGTCGATGGCTTGCTGGTCGTTGCTGGCGTTGGCGATGTGATCGATCAGCGCCGAACCCACCACCACTCCGTCGGCCAGACGGGCGATGGCCGCCGCTTGTTCCGGCGTACGGATACCGAAGCCGATGCTGATCGGCAGGTCGGTATGACGACGCAGACGGGTCACGGCTTCCTCGACGTGTTCCAGGGTCGCGGCGCCGGCACCGGTCACGCCGGCCACCGACACGTAGTACACAAAGCCGGAGCTGCCGTTCAGGACTGTCGGCAAGCGCACATCGTCAGTGGTCGGCGTGGTCAGGCGGATAAAGTCGATGCCGGCGGCCTGAGTCGGGTCGCACAGCTCGCCGTTATGCTCAGGTGGCATGTCGACCACGATCAGGCCGTCGACCCCGGCTTCCTTGGCGTCAGCGATGAACGTAGGCACACCGTATTTATGGATCGGGTTGAAGTAGCCCATCAACACCAGCGGCGTGTCGTTGTTGTCCTTGCGGAACTCGCGAACCATTTGCAGGGTTTTCACCAGGTTCTGCTTGGCTTCCAGCGCGCGGATGTTGGCCAGCTGGATCGCCGGGCCGTCGGCCATTGGGTCGGTGAACGGCATGCCCAGTTCGATCACATCGGCGCCGGCGGCCGGCAAACCTTTGAGGATCGCCAGGGAGGTGTCATAGCCAGGATCGCCAGCAGTGACGAAGGTCACCAGGGCGGCGCGATTCTGTTCTTTCAGCTGCGCAAAGCGGGTTTGCAGGCGGCTCATCAGTGTTTCTCCTGCTTAGCGGTTTCCATATGGTGCATCACCGTCTGCATGTCTTTGTCGCCACGGCCCGAGAGGTTGACCACCATCAGGTGATCCTTCGGCAAGGTCGGTGCACGCTTGAACACTTCGGCCAGGGCGTGGGCGCTTTCCAGTGCAGGAATGATCCCTTCCAGGCGGCAGCATTTGTGGAACGCGTCCAGGGCTTCGTCGTCGGTCACCGAGGTGTACTGGACGCGGCCGATGTCATGCAACCAGGCGTGTTCAGGGCCGATGCCGGGGTAGTCCAGGCCTGCGGAAATAGAGTGGGCGTCGATGATCTGGCCGTCGTCGTCCTGCAACAGGAAGGTGCGGTTGCCGTGCAGCACGCCCGGTACGCCGCCGTTGAGGCTGGCGGCGTGCTTGCCGGTCTCGATGCCGTAGCCGGCCGCTTCAACGCCGATGATCTCGACGCTGGTGTCATCCAGGAACGGGTGGAACAGGCCCATGGCATTGGAACCGCCGCCGATGCACGCCACCAGGCTGTCCGGCAGGCGGCCTTCCTGGGCTTGCAACTGGTCGCGGGTTTCCTTGCCGATTACGGCCTGGAAGTCACGCACCATGGCAGGGTACGGGTGCGGGCCGGCCACGGTGCCGATCAGGTAGAACGTGTCGTCGACGTTGGTCACCCAGTCACGCAGGGCTTCGTTCATCGCATCTTTGAGGGTGCCGGTGCCGGCCACCACCGGGATCACTTCGGCGCCCAACAGCTTCATGCGGAACACGTTGGCTTGCTGGCGCTCGATGTCGGTGGTGCCCATGTAGATCACGCATTGCAGGCCAAAGCGAGCAGCCACGGTGGCAGTGGCCACGCCGTGCATGCCGGCGCCGGTCTCGGCGATGATGCGTTTTTTGCCCATGCGCCGTGCCAAAAGGATTTGGCCGATGCAGTTGTTAATCTTGTGCGCGCCGGTGTGGTTCAGCTCTTCGCGCTTGAGGTAGATCTTGGCGCCGCCGCAGAACTCGGTCAGCCGCTCGGCGAAATACAGCGGGCTTGGACGGCCGACGTAGTCGCGCTGGAAGTAGGCCAGTTCTTCTTTGAATGCCGGATCGTCCTTGGCCGCTTCGTATTCGCGGGCCAGGTCGAGGATCAACGGCATCAGGGTTTCAGCGACGTAACGGCCGCCGAACGCGCCAAACAGGCCGTTGGCGTCTGGGCCGTTGCGTAGATCGGTCTGGGACTGAGTCATGGGAGGCTCCAGGTAAGCATTCGTGTGAAAAGCAATGACGGCCACTCTACCTCTGACGTTCCACGCTGAAAACCGATAAGATCGCCGCAACCTGTCAGGAAAACTCACAAATGAGCCGAGACCTTCCGCCCCTTAACGCCTTGCGTGCCTTTGAAGCGACAGCGCGGCTCAATAGCGTCAGCCAGGCCGCCGAGCAATTGCACGTGACCCATGGCGCCGTCAGCCGTCAGTTGAAGGTGTTGGAAGAGCACTTGGGTATCAGCCTGTTCGTCAAGGATGGGCGTGGCCTTAAACTCACAGATTCCGGCGTGCGTTTGCGTGATGCCAGCGCCGAGGCGTTCGACCGGCTGCGAGATGTGTGCGCCGAGCTCACCCAAAGCAGCGCCGATGCACCGTTCGTGCTGGGTTGCTCGGGTAGCTTGCTGGCACGCTGGTTGATCCCGCGCCTGGGGCGCTTGAACGCCGACCTGCCGGATTTGCGCCTGCACCTCTCGGCGGGTGACGGTGACCTCGACCCCAGGCGGCCGGGTCTGGATGCCTTGCTGGTATTCGCAGAGCCGCCGTGGCCGGCGGATATGCAGGTGTATGAACTGGCCAGCGAGCGCATCGGGCCTGTGATGAGCCCACGGTATGCCGGCTACGAGCACTTGCGCCAGGCTCCCGCCCAGGCCTTGTGTGATGAAGCGTTATTGCACACCACCTCCCGCCCGCAAGCCTGGCCCAGTTGGGCGCAGCAACACGGCATCGCGCCCGGCGCACTGAAGCATGGCCAGGGGTTCGAGCATTTGTATTATTTGCTGGAGGCGGCGGTGGCGGGATTGGGGGTGGCGATTGCACCCGAGCCATTGGTGGCAGAGGACCTGCGAGCAGGTCGCCTAGTGGCGCCGTGGGGGTTCAGTGAAACCCCGGCGCACTTGGCGTTGTGGCTACCCAAGCGCGCCGCAGACGGGCGCGCTGGGCAACTGGCGCAGTGGCTCAAGGCTGAGCTGTTGCGCGAGCCGGTTTAGCCGGTAAACAATCAGTCACCACGTTTGCACAGCAGATAAGCAGCCAGCAGACCCAGTGCACCGACAGCGACGCCGGCTGTGGTCCATGGGTGCTCTTGTGCGTAATCCCGGGTGGCAACACCGGTTTCGCGGATTTTGACTTTGCTTTCTTCGTAGGCATCGCTGATCAGGTGACGGGAGTGCTTGAGGGCATTCTCGGCGTTGCTTTTCAGGGCCTTCAACGTTTTGCGCGACTCATCGGACGCATCGTCCTTGAGGCTCTCCAGAGACTTGAGCAGGCTCGAAATCTCGGCTTCCATGCTTTCCAGCGATGCTTTGCGTAAAGAAGTGTTAGCCATTTGGACTCTCCTGAAGTGATTGAGTGGCGTGTGTAGATACCGACTGCGGCCGTTTCAGAAAGTGCAGTAAATCTGAACTTTCAGGTAGGAACCGTCGCCTGAAGCAGTACGAACATTGACTGCTACGCTCACTAGAGACCTCAGGAGAAACGCCATGTCTGATCATCACACGTACAAGAAAGTCGAACTGGTGGGTTCATCGACGACCAGCATCGAGGACGCCATCAACAACGCAATCGCCGAAGCCAACAAGAGCATCAAGCACTTGGAGTGGTTTGAGGTGGCTGAAACCCGTGGCCACATCAAAGACGGCAAGGTTGCGCACTATCAGGTCACCCTCAAGGTGGGATTCCGAATTGCCAGTAGTTGATCGCATCGGTTGAACTTGCCGACTGGCCGATTGCCATAACCTGCGCTACAACCAATGGGTGCCGATGCCACGAGCGTCGGCACGCTCTTTTTGATCAGCGCAAGGAAAGTAACGGATGAAGAAGTTCCTGTTAGCGGTAGGTTTGTTGAGCATTGCCGGCACAGCCCTGGCGGCGGGCAAGCCTTGTGAAGAGCTGAAAAGCGAGATTGCAGCGAAAATCGACGCCAAGGGCGCTTCGGGTTATTCGCTGGAAGTGGTGGATAAAGGCGCTGCAGCCGATGGCTACACCGTAGTCGGCAGCTGCGAAGCCGGCACCAAGGAAATCGCCTACAAGCGCGGTTAACCTCGTGCTCCAGACATAAAACCGACGTACTTGTGGCGAGGGAGCTTGCTCCCGCTGGAGTGCGCAGCGCTCCGTTTTTTGGGGCCGCTACGCAGCCCAGCGGGAGCAAGCTCCCTCGCCACAAGTGCGTCGGTTTTTTTCGCCTGGGATTTAGCCTTTCATTACTTGCGCAAGCAGCTCGTAGGAATGAATCCGGTCAGCATGCTCGTACAGGTCGCTGGTAAAAATCAGCTCGTCGGCGCCGGTTTGCTCGATCAACACTTCCAGTTTGGCGCGGATCTTCGCTGGGCCACCGACCATCGCCAGGCCGAGGAAGCTGCCGACCGCCTCTTTTTCATGGGGCAACCACAGGCCATCCATGCTGTCGACCGGAGGGCGCTGCACCAGGCTCTGCCCGCGCATGAGCGCGAGAATGCGTTGGTACACGGAGGTCGCCAAGTAGTTCGCCTGTTCATCGTTGTCCGCCGCAACCAACGGAATGCCGAGCATCACGTAGGGCTTGTCCAGCACGGCCGAAGGCTTGAAGTGGTTGCGGTACACGCGGATCGCTTCATGCATCAGGCGCGGTGCGAAATGCGAGGCGAAGGCGTAAGGCAAACCGCGCTCACCGGCGAGCTGCGCACTGAATAGGCTGGAGCCCAGCAGCCACACCGGTACGTTGGTACCGGTGCCCGGCACGGCGATCACCCGTTGGTCAGGCGTACGTGGGCCGAGGTAGGCCATCAATTCGGCTACGTCGTCCGGGAAGTCATCGGCGCTGCCGGAGCGTTCACGGCGCAGGGCGCGGGCGGTCATCTGGTCGGAGCCGGGCGCGCGGCCCAGGCCCAGGTCGATACGGCCGGGGTAGAGACTTTCCAGGGTACCGAACTGTTCGGCAATCACCAGAGGCGCGTGGTTGGGCAGCATCACACCGCCGGAACCGACGCGAATGGTCGAAGTGCCACCGGCCAGGTAACCCAGCAACACCGAGGTGGCCGAGCTGGCGATGCCGTCCATGTTGTGGTGTTCAGCCACCCAGAAACGGTTGTAGCCGAACTTTTCCACGTGCTGGGCCAGGTCCAGTGAATTGCGCAGCGACTGCGCCGGACTGCCGTTGGCCCGCACGGGCACCAGGTCGAGGGTCGAGAACTTTACGTCGGACAGCGATTTCATAAGCCTGCTTCTCCAATGGGGGCGCAGGCTTCTTAGACGAACCAAAACCTGCCGCATCATGTGCATGTTCTATGCAATGAGGGCATATACCCGAGATTCAATAGCGAGCGTAGAAATTTCCTACTAAATCGCTAGGTTTCTCCGACAAGATGAACTTTGCCGGGCCGTCTATCCTCAGAACCCTTACTGACGCAAAACCACCGTTCGAGGAGACCGCTATGAGTATCGTTAAAAAAGCATCCGCGCATTGGGAAGGTGACCTGAAGACTGGCCTGGGTTCCATTTCCACGGAAACCGGCGTGCTGCGTGAAGCGCCCTACGGCTTCAAGGCCCGTTTCGAGGGCGGTAAGGGCACCAACCCGGAAGAATTGATCGGCGCAGCCCATGCCGGCTGTTTCTCCATGGCGTTTTCCATGATTCTTGGCGATGCCGGGCTCAAGGCTGACAGCATCGACACCCAGGCTGAAGTGACCCTGGACCAGGTTGAAGGTGGTTTTGCGATCACCGCCGTGCATTTGATCCTTAAGGCCAAGATTCCCGGCGCGAGCCAGGCGCAGTTCGATGAACTGAGCAAAAAGGCCAAGGAAGGGTGCCCGGTGTCGAAAGTGCTGAACGCGAAAATCAGCCTGGATGCCACCTTGGTTGGCTAACGCAGCAGGTCCAATGTGGGAGGGGCGGTGCGACGATTCGACTTGCCCCCGATAGCGGTGAAGCAGTCAACATCTCTGTTGCTGATCGACCGCCATCGGGGGCAAGTCGAATCGTCGCACCGCCCCTCCCACATTTAGTTCTGCGTTGGATCAGAACTCGTGTTTTGTAAGTGTGGTCCTATTACCATGCAGCCTTAGCCGCACACTCGTGCGCAATGCATTCAGGGAGCTTCAAACATGAAACGTTTTGCCTTGGCAATCATCTGCGGTGTATTGGCCACCTCGGCTGTGGCCGCACCCAAAGACTGCGAAGAGCTCAGGAAAGAGATCGAGGTCAAGATCCAGGCTAACGCGGTTCCGTCCTACACCCTGGAGATCGTCAGCAAGGAAGAAGCCGACAAGCACGACAGCGCCATGGTTGTCGGCAGCTGTGAGAACGGCACCAAGGCCATCGTCTACCAGAAGAACAACGACTGATCAGAGGCAGTTGACGCTGCGTTCTTCCGCGAGCAACTGACGCGCCGAGTCATACAACCGGATATTGGGTGTGAAGGCCAGCGAGCGCCCTTCCAGCACATAGCGCTGGCCGGCCTGGAAGTGATCGTATTCCAGGGTCATGAAGCAGGTGCGGTACATCATCTGGCTCAGCCCACCCAAACCGCCGCCCGCGGGGACTTCAAAGTCGAAACGCACCATCAGTTCATGATGGCCGGGCGGGAACTGGAAGAAACGCCCGTCATCCAGGTTCTTGCCGTCCAGACGCTGCGCCATTACCAGCTTGGACCCCGGCGTCGGCGTGGTGAAATCGACCCAGGCTTGCTGCGGGTCCACCGGCGGTACGGGCGTGGTGGTGCAGGCACTAAGGAACAGGGCGGCGACGGGAAACAAGAGCTGACGCATGGCAGGCACTCGACGCAAAGAGAGAATTGAGCCCGGCGCCGACGGCAGCAGACTTCCTATGAGTATAAACACTTCATGCGATGGAAAAATTCCGTGCGGGCGCGATAGTCTGGCGAGCAAATTACCCAGGAGCGGTAGGGGCATGGTCAGGCGTTTTCTTCCAGGGTTGATGGTTGTGCTGCTCAGCGGCTGCTCCAGTGTCAGTTATTACGGCCAGTTGGCCAGTGGTCAGTGGCAATTGCTACGCGCCCGGGAGCCGGTGGCGCAGGTGATTGCCGACCCTTCCCGCCCAGCGTTATTGCGCGAGCATCTGGCGCAATCGCAAAAGGCGCGCACGTTCGCCAGTGAACACCTGCACCTGCCCGACAACCAGAGTTACAGGTTGTATGCCGACATCGGCCGGCCCTATGTGGTCTGGAACGTCTTCGCCACGCAGGAGTTTTCCCTGTCACCCGAAACTCATTGCTTCCCCATCGCCGGCTGTGTGGCCTATCGCGGTTACTACAACCAGGGCGCGGCGCGTGGCGAAGCCGCGTTGTTGAAGCAGCAGGGCATGGATGTGTCGATCGGTGGCGTCGAGGCCTATCCCACCTTGGGCTGGTTCAACGACCCGATCATGAATTCAATGATGAACTGGGGCGATGAGCGCCTGGCCACGCTGATCTTCCATGAGCTGGCGCACCAGCGTTTCTATGTGAAGGATGACACCGAGTTCAACGAGTCGTTTGCCAATTTTGTCGAGCAGGAGGGTACGCGCCAGTGGCGTGCTGCACGCGGTTTGGCAGCGGATAGCCTATCGACGTCGAAGCAGCGTGATCAATTTATCCAGTTAGTCCTCGATACCCGTCAACGTTTGGAAAAGCTCTACGCCCAACCGTTGGCAGCTGATGCGATGCGTCAGGCCAAGGCGGATCAGTTCGAGCGTTTGCGCGCCGAATATCGGCACATGCGCGATCACCAGTGGGGCGGGGATAAGCGTTATGACGCTTGGGTCAATCAGCCCATGAACAATGCGCGGCTGTTGCCGTTTGGGCTGTATGACCAGTGGGTGCCAGCGTTTGCGGCGTTGTTTGCGCGGGAAGGTGGGGATTGGGTGAGGTTTTATGCGGCGGTGGAGAAGCTGGGTGGGTTGCCGGTGGGGCAGCGCAAGGCGGCGTTGAGGCAGTTGGAAGGGGGTGGTCTTTAGGGCCTCATCGGGGGCAAGCCCCCTCCCACATTTGAACGGCGTATACAGATCAACTGTGGGAGGGGGCTTGCCCCCGATGAGGCCCTAAAGACCGCTGCAAAAACGCCTGATGCATCTGTGCCAGCGTCTCGAAATGCCAAGTCGGCGCCTCGGCATTCAACTCTTCAAAACTGCCAAACCCATACCCCACCGCCGCCGAATCCAGCCCATTGCTGCGCGCACCGATCAGGTCATGCTTGCGGTCACCAATCATCAGGGTGGTGCTCGGGTCCAGGCCTTCTTCGCTGATCAAATGCGCGATCAGCTCGACCTTATTGGTACGCGTGCCGTCCAATTCGCTGCCGTAGATCACCTTGAAGTGCTTGGCGAAATCGAAATGCCGGGCGATCTCGCGGGCAAATATCCACGGCTTGGACGTCGCCACATAGAGCTGGCGGCCCTGGCTGCCCAGGTCTTCCAACAGCGGCATCACGCCGTCGAATACCCGGTTTTCATACAGGCCGGTGACCTTGAAGCGCTCGCGATAGAAATTCACCGCTTCCCAGGCCTTGGCCTCGTCGAAGTCGTAGAACTGCATGAAGGCTTGCAGCAACGGCGGGCCAATGAAGTGTTCCAGTTTGCTCAGGTCCGGCTCGTCGATACCCAGCTTGCCGAGGGCGTACTGGATCGAGCGGGTGATGCCCTCGCGCGGGTCGGTGAGGGTGCCGTCCAGGTCGAACAGCACGGTTTGGTAAGGCAGGCTCATCGGTCGAATCCTTCAGCCAGGTGCAAGTCTTTGAGCTTCACGTAGTTCGCGGCGCTGTAGGTGAAAAAGGCGCGTTCCTTGTCAGTCAGTGGGCGGACCTGTTTAACCGGGCTGCCGACATACAAAAAACCGCTTTCGAGTTGCTTGCCCGGCGGCACCAGGCTGCCGGCGCCGATGATCACGTCGTCCTCAACCACGGCGCCGTCCATCACGATGCTGCCCATGCCGATCAGGATGCGGCTGCCCACGGTGCAGCCATGCAGCATGACTTTGTGGGCGATAGTGACGTCGTCGCCGATCAACAGCGGGAAACCGTCCGGGTTGAAGGGGCCTGCATGGGTGATGTGCAGCACGCAGCCGTCCTGCACGCTGGTACGCGCACCGATGCGGATGCGGTGCATGTCGCCACGGATCACGGTCAGTGGCCAGACCGAGCTGTCGGCGCCGATTTCGACATCGCCGATCACCACCGCCGAAATATCGACAAAAGCCCCGGCGCCCAGGGCCGGCGTGTGGTTCTGATAGGTGCGAAGGGTCACGATAGCCTCTCTCTCTTCTGCTGATAGCTGCGGTGGACGTTGATTGTAATTAAGATGGCCCCATCTTTGTTCTTACCTGTTTCTTCAGCCAAGGTGCCAACCGTGAGCGCGAACAACCCTCTTCTGCAGTCCTACGACCTGCCGCCGTTCTCGGCGATCCGTGCCGAGCACGTCCAGCCGGCCATCGAACAGATCCTCGCCGACAACCGCGTTGCCATCGAAGGCATCCTGCAAAGCCAGGGTAAAAACCCGACGTGGGCCGGCCTGGTCCTGGCCATGGATGAACTGAACGACCGCCTGGGCGCCGCCTGGAGCCCGGTCAGCCACCTTAATGCCGTGTGCAACAGTGCCGAACTGCGCGAAGCCTATGAAGGCTGCCTGCCGGCGTTGAGCGCCTACTCCACCGAGATGGGCCAGAACCGTGCGCTGTTCCAGGCCTTTGAAGCCCTGGCCAACAGCCCGGAAGCCGCCGGTTTCGACGTGGCGCAAAAAACCATCTTGGAACATTCTCTGCGCGACTTCCGCTTGTCGGGTATCGATTTGCCGCCCGAGCAGCAAAAACGCTACGCCGAAGTGCAAAGCAAACTGTCCGAGCTGGGCAGTAAGTTTTCCAACCAGTTGCTGGACGCCACCCAGGCCTGGACCAAACACGTGACCGATGAGGCCACCCTCGCCGGCCTGACCGACTCAGCCAAGGCGCAGATGGCTGCTGCTGCCCAGGCCAAAGGTCTCGACGGCTGGCTGATCACCCTGGAGTTCCCGAGCTACTACGCGGTGATGACCTACGCCCAGGACCGCGCCCTGCGTGAAGAAGTCTACGCGGCCTACTGCACCCGTGCGTCGGACCAAGGCCCGAATGCCGGTCAGCATGATAACGGCCCGGTGATGGAACAGATCCTCGACCTGCGTCAGGAGCTGGCTCAGTTGCTGGGTTACGCGTCGTTCTCGGAACTGAGCCTGGCCACCAAAATGGCTGAGTCCAGCGACCAGGTGCTGAGTTTCCTGCGTGACCTGGCCAAGCGCAGCAAGCCGTTTGCCGCCCAGGACTTGCAACAGCTCAAGGCTTACGCCGCCGAACAAGGCTGCGCCGACCTGCAAAGCTGGGACAGTGGTTTCTACGGCGAAAAACTCCGTGAACAACGCTACAGCGTGTCTCAGGAAGCCCTGCGCGCTTACTTCCCGATCGACAAAGTGCTCGGCGGCCTGTTTGCCATCGTGCAGCGTCTGTACGGCATTGAGATCGCCGAGCAGAAAGGCTTCGACACCTGGCACCCGGATGTCCGCCTGTTTGAAATCAAGGAAAACGGCCAGCACGTCGGCCGCTTCTTCTTCGACCTGTACGCCCGCGCCAACAAGCGCGGCGGTGCCTGGATGGACGGCGCCCGCGACCGTCGCCGCACGATTGACGGCGTGCTGCAAAGCCCGGTGGCCAACCTGGTGTGCAACTTCACCCCGGCCGACAGCGGCAAGCCAGCCCTGCTGACCCACGATGAAGTCACCACGCTGTTCCACGAGTTCGGCCACGGCTTGCATCACCTGTTGACCCGTGTTGAACACGCTGGTGTGTCCGGCATCAACGGTGTGGCCTGGGATGCGGTGGAGTTGCCGAGCCAGTTCATGGAGAACTGGTGCTGGGAGCCGGAGGGCCTGGCGCTGATCTCCGGTCACTATGAAACCGGTGAGCCACTGCCCCAGGACCTGCTGGAAAAAATGCTCGCAGCCAAGAACTTCCAGTCCGGCCTGATGATGGTGCGCCAGCTGGAATTCTCGCTGTTCGACTTCGAACTGCATGCCACCCACGGTGACGGCCGCAGCGTGGCGCAAGTGCTCGAAGGCGTGCGCGATGAGGTGTCGGTGATGCGTCCGCCGGCCTACAACCGCTTCCCCAACAGCTTTGCGCACATCTTCGCCGGGGGGTACGCCGCGGGTTACTACAGCTACAAGTGGGCCGAAGTGCTGTCGGCGGATGCCTTCTCCAAGTTCGAGGAAGACGGCGTGCTCAATGCCGAAACCGGCCGTGCGTTCCGCGAAGCCATCCTGGCACGTGGCGGTTCCCAGGCACCGATGGTGCTGTTCGTCGACTTCCGCGGACGGGCGCCATCGATTGACGCACTCTTGCGCCACAGCGGCCTGAGTGAGGACGCGGCAGCATGAGCGAAGGGCCTGTGATTACCAAAAAGCAATTTATCGCCGGGGCGGTCTGCCCGGCGTGCAGTGAGCCGGACAAGCTGAAGATGTGGACTGAGGACAACGTACCGCATCGCGAGTGTGTGGCCTGCGGGTATACAGACACCCTCAATGACCAGGGGCTGTCGGTGCCCAAGGAGTTGGGGACGCGGGTGAATACCTCGGCGCTGAAAGCGCCTGCGGACCCTAAGGTGCAGGCGGTGCAGTTTTTCCCCAACCCGAAGCTCAAGAAAGAGTAACGTCGGGTGCCCGCTCCCTGTGGGAGCGGGCTTGCCTGCACCGCGGGCACGTCCGGCGCTCACAGCACGTGCACTACGGTACTTTTTCGTCCTTGCCCGTTGTCGTGATCCAATCTTTCATCGAACACAGCGCAAACGCACTGGTGCTGCAATCGCCACTCGCCAACGCCGTGCGCAACTTGTCGACATCGGCGCGCATCATGTAGCGAACGCCGTCCTTGAAGCCATTACTGGTGCCGAAACCGCCCAAGGTCATTTCGTTCAAGGCATCTTCTTTGCTCCATCCCTGGATCACCACCCGATACATCGCCGCCATCAGGCCGGTACGGTCAGAGCCGTGCTTGCAATGCATCAGCACAGGGCCGTTGGCCTCGGCTTCCCGGATGGCTCTCAGTGCCGCCAGCACGTCGGAGTCATCTACGTGGTTGGTGCGATAACTCAGCTGTACCTGTCGGATGTTGGGGGACTTGAGCCAGTCGGCATCGGATTCCGGTAGGAAATTGATCACGGTGCCAATCTTCAGTTTTTCCAGCAGAGGCGCCGCGTTGCCGTCCGGTAGCGCGCTGCGGTAGAGCGTGGGCGTCATCTGGTGAAGGTTGTATTGGTTGCCCACAGGCTGCGCCCATTCGGCTGAACGGATGGACGTGGGCTCGTCGGCGTGGGCGTAAGCGCTGGTGAAGAGTGCCATGAGCGCGAGGCCCACACCCGACAACCATTGATTCTTGAGCATCTGTGACATGACCGGGCAGAAGGGTGGAGAGGGTGCTCAGCTTCGTCTGCCGGGGGTCAATGAGGCGTGAGGTGCTCGTCAAAGAATCGTGAATCCCTCAGTCTTTAGTCGCTGAAACGATTCTCTACATCCTTAGCCTGCTATCATTTGTAACTATTGATTGCCGCTGCGTTCTATCTCCTTGGATCTTTTGGATCCAACTCGCTGCTCAAAAACACCAAGCCACTCCCAGAAGCGGCTGATAAACCCGTGACCACATGATGAGGTGCCACCATGTCTGATCAAGATCAAGACAACCCCCGGCGTGACTTTTTGCGCAAATCCTTGACCTTGATCCCGGTGGTCACGGTTGCCAGCACCGGCCTTGGCGGTTCGATGCTGATGGCGACGCCTGAACCCGTCCAGGCTGCGCCTGCCAAGCCTGTGGCTGACGAAAAAGCCTACGAGCCGACTTACTTCACGGCCGAGGAGTGGGCGTTTATCAACGCCGCCGTCGAGCGTTTGATCCCCGCTGACGCCCAAGGCCCGGGTGCCCTGGAAGCCGGTGTGCCGGAATACATCGACCGCCAGATGAATACGCCGTATGCCAGCGGAGCCCTGTGGTTCATGCAAGGCCCTTTCAACGCCGATGCGCCGCCGGAAATGGGTTGGCAGAGCAAATTGGTCCCCAAGGAGATCTACCGCTTGGGTATTGCCGCGACGGATGCCTGGTCGAAGGCGTTCAACGGTAAGGTTTTTGCTGCGCAAGACAGCGCTACCCGAGACGATATGTTGCGCCGCCTGGAGGCTGGCGGTGGCGAAGTTGCTGCGCATTTCGAGGCGGTGCCGTCGAAGATGTTCTTCAACCTGTTGCTGCAAAACACCAAGGAAGGGTTCTTCTGCGACCCGATTCACGGTGGCAACAAAGGCATGGTCGGCTGGACCATGATCGGCTTCCCCGGCGCCCGCGCCGATTTCATGGACTGGGTGGAACGCAACGAGCAGTACCCCTTTCCGGCCGTTTCAATCCGTGGCGAGAGGGCATAAGCGTGGCGACCATCATGAAGAAAGTGGATGCAGTGATCGTAGGCTTCGGCTGGACCGGCGCGATCATGGCCAAGGAACTGACGGAAGCGGGCCTCAACGTGGTCGCGCTGGAGCGCGGCCCGATGCAGGACACTTACCCGGACGGCAACTATCCCCAGGTCATCGACGAATTGACCTACAGCGTGCGTAAGAAACTCTTCCAGGACATCTCCAAAGAGACGGTGACCATTCGCCACAGCGTGAATGACGTTGCCCTGCCTAACCGTCAGTTAGGTGCGTTTTTGCCGGGCAATGGCGTGGGGGGCGCGGGCCTGCACTGGTCGGGCGTGCATTTCCGGGTCGACCCGATCGAGCTGCGTATGCGCAGCCATTACGAAGAGCGCTACGGCAAGCAGTTCATTCCCAAGGACATGACCATCCAGGACTTCGGCGTCAGCTATGAAGAGCTGGAGCCGTTTTTCGACTACGCGGAAAAAGTCTTCGGCACCTCCGGCCAAGCCTGGACCGTGAAAGGTCAGCGAGTAGGCGAAGGCCGTGGCGGCAACCCGTATGCACCGGATCGCTCCAACCCGTTCCCACTGGAAGCGCAGAAGAACACCGTCTCCGCACAGCTGTTTCAGAAAGCGGCCGCCAGCGTGGGTTACAAACCCTACAACCTGCCGTCAGCCAATACATCGGGGCCTTACACCAACCCCTACGGCGCGCAGATGGGCCCGTGCAACTTCTGTGGCTTCTGCAGTGGCTACGTGTGCTACATGTATTCCAAGGCTTCGCCGAACGTGAACATCCTGCCGGCGCTGCGCCAGGTGCCGAACTTTGAGCTGCGGCCCAATTCCCACGTGCTCAAGGTCAACCTCGACAGCACCAAGAGCAAGGCCACCGGCGTGACGTATATCGACGCCCAGGGCCGCGAATGCGAGCAGCCGGCCGATCTGGTGATTCTCGGTGCCTTCCAGTTTCACAACGTGCGCTTGATGCTGTTGTCGGGCATCGGCAAGCCCTACGACCCGATTACCAATGAGGGCGTGGTGGGCAGGAACTTCGCCTACCAGAACATGGCGACCATCAAGGCGTTCTTCGACAAGGACACCCACACCAACAACTTCATCGGTGCGGGCGGTAATGGCGTGGCCATCGATGACTTCAACGCCGATAACTTCGACCACGGGCCTCACGGCTTCGTGGGCGGTTCGCCGATGTGGGTCAACCAGGCCGGCAGCCGACCGATTGCCGGCACCTCCAACCCGCCGGGTACCCCGGCCTGGGGCAGCGCGTGGAAGCGCGCCACCGCCGATTACTACACCCACCAAGTGTCGATGGATGCCCATGGCGCCCATCAATCCTACCGGGGCAACTACTTGGATCTGGACCCGGTTTACCGCGATGCCTACGGCCTGCCGCTGCTGCGGATGACGTTCGACTGGCAGGAAAACGACATCAAGATGAACCGCTTCATGGTCGAGAAAATGGGCAAGGTCGCCGAGGCGATGAACCCCAAGGCGATTGCCGTGCTTGGCAAAAAGGTTGGTGAACACTTCAACACCGCGTCCTACCAGACCACCCACCTCAATGGCGGTGCGATCATGGGCACCGACCCGAAAACCAGTGCGTTGAACCGGTACCTGCAGTGCTGGGATGTACACAACGTGTTTGTCCCAGGCGCCTCCGCGTTCCCACAAGGCTTGGGCTACAACCCCACCGGCCTGGTGGCGGCGCTGACCTATTGGTCGGCCCGGGCGATCCGCGAGCAGTACCTGAAAAACCCCGGCCCACTGGTTCAGGCATAAGGAGCGATGACCATGAAAGCACTTGTTATCGCGACCTTCGCCCTGTTCAGCAGCTGCTCGGTGAGCGCCGCTGACACTGACTTGATCAAGCAAGGGGAATACCTGGCCCGCGCCGGTGACTGCGTGGCCTGCCACACCGCCAAGGGCGGCAAACCCTTTGCCGGCGGGCTACCGATGGAAACCCCCATCGGTGTGATCTATTCCACCAATATCACCCCGCACAAGACCGGCCTGGGCGACTACAGCTTCGAAGACTTCGACAAGGCCGTGCGCCATGGCGTCGCCAAGAGCGGTAGTACGCTTTACCCGGCGATGCCCTACCCGTCTTACGCACGCGTCAGCGACAGCGATATGCAGGCGTTGTATGCCTATTTCATGAAGGGTGTTGAGCCCGTCGCCCAGGAGAACAAGGACAGCGATATTCCCTGGCCCTTGAGCATGCGTTGGCCGCTGGCGGCGTGGCGATGGATGTTTGCCCCGTCTGTCGAAGAGCATCCGGTGCAGGCCGCTGCCGATCCGGTGATCAGCCGCGGCGCTTACCTGGTGGAAGGCCTCGGCCACTGTGGCGCGTGCCATACGCCACGGGCGTTGACCATGCAGGAAAAAGCCCTGAGCGCCACTGACGGCAACGCGTTCCTGTCCGGCAGCGCGCCACTGGAAGGCTGGATTGCCAAGAGCCTGCGCGGTGACCACAAGGACGGCCTCGGCAGTTGGAGCGAGGAGCAACTGGTGCAATTTCTCAAGACCGGTCGCAGTGATCGCAGTGCGGTGTTTGGCGGCATGAGCGATGTTGTCGTCCACAGCATGCAGTACATGTCGGAAAATGACCTCACGGCTATCGCCCGTTACCTCAAGAGCCTGCCGGCGGTGGACCCCAAGGATCAGCCGCACCCTTACGACAAGCAGGTAGCGGATGCCCTCTGGAAAGGCGATGACAGCCAGCGCGGCGCCTCGGTGTATATCGACAACTGCGCCGCCTGCCACCGTACCGATGGCCATGGTTATACACGCGTGTTCCCGGCGTTGGCGGGCAACCCGGTGTTGCAGACGGCGGATGCCACATCGTTGATCAACCTCGTGTTGAACGGCGGTACTCTGCCGGCTACCCATGCGGCGCCGTCGACGTTCACCATGCCGGCGTTCGCCTGGCGCCTGTCTGACCAGGAGGTGGCCGACGTGGTCAGTTTCATCCGGGGTAGCTGGGGCAATAAAGGCGCGCCGGTGACCGCCAGCGACGTGGAGAACCTGCGCCAGAACGACATGCGTACCACCTCCGGTGATGACCTGGGACAAGTGACGCAAAAGCACTGATCCCTCCCTGGCCGCCAAACGGCACTGGTCAGAAACCTCGCGCCTCGATACTGTATATAAAAACAGTATCGAGGCGCTTTCATGTCTACTCCGCTGCCACCCCGAGGCCGGGGCACGGCCACCAACCTGCACAACCGCTTTGCGCCGACTGTCAGCGTGGCCGAAGACGACGGCTGGTTCCAGGAAGTGCCGCCGACCCAGGGCACCGAAGTGCGCATCGAAACGGCCAAGACCATCATCACCCGCAACAACTCGCCGGACTTGCCGTTTGATCGGTCGATCAACCCCTACCGTGGCTGCGAGCACGGCTGCATCTACTGCTATGCGCGGCCCAGCCATGTTTATTGGGACATGTCGCCGGGGTTGGATTTCGAAACCAAGCTGATCGCCAAGACCAACGCTGCCGAGGTGCTGGAGCAGCAACTGTCAAAGCCGGGCTATGTGTGTGCGCCGATCAACCTCGGTTCTAATACCGACCCGTACCAGCCGATCGAGCGCGAGTACACCATCACCCGGCAAACCCTGGAAGTGCTGCTGCGTTATCGCCACCCGGTGACGATCATCACTAAGGGGTCACTGATTTTGCGCGACCTGGACCTGCTCACCGAGCTGGCCCGCCAGCGACTGGTGGCCGTGATGATCAGCCTCACCAGCCTGGATGATGAACTCAAGCGCATCCTCGAGCCACGCACGGCGGCGCCCAAGGCGCGGTTGCGGGCGATTCGGGTGATGCGTGAAGCCGGGATCCCGGTGGGCGTGCTGTGCTCGCCGATGATCCCGATGATCAACGACAGTGAATTGGAAAGCCTCTTAACCGAAGCCCATGCCGCTGGCGCGCAAAGTGCCGCATACATGATGCTGCGCCTGCCGCTGGAGGTGGCGCCGTTGTTCGAGGAGTGGCTGGCGGCGCATTACCCGCAACGCGCGGCCCACGTGATGAGCCTGGTGCGTCAGGTGCGCGGCGGTGAGGTATACGACAGCCGCTTCGGTGTGCGCATGCGTGGCGAAGGGCCGTTTGCCGATTTGCTGGCGCAGCGCTTCAGCAAGGCGATCAAGCGCCTGGGGCTCAACCGGCGGGAAGGCTTCAACCTCGATTGCAGCGCCTTTTGTCCACCGGGCAGGCAGATGGCTTTGTTGTAGACTGAAGAGGTGAAAGGCGAAATCCCTGTGGGAATGGTCGCGTTTTGATATCACTGAAAGCCGCGAGATAGAGCGGTTCATTCAGTTTGAGTTAAGTTTCGACGGTTACCTTGTTCAGCGAGTGACTGATGAGTCGGCGGCCCGGTTTGTAGCGTTTACAACTATTGCCTTGGCCTGACGTCGAACTGAGCTGAAAACTCCCCCTGCATTAATCAAGAGGATGAATCATGAGTGACAAGGATAAACAGCCGTTGGCTGCGTCGGCTTCTGCCTCTCCGGTGGCTGAAACCGCCGATGCAGCGCTGCAGCATATCGTTGACGGCTTTTTGCATTTCCATCACGACGTCTTCCCACAGCAGGAAGAACTCTTCAAGAAACTCGCCACGGCGCAGAGCCCACGGGCGATGTTTATCACCTGCGCGGACTCGCGCATCGTGCCTGAGCTGATTACCCAAAGCTCACCGGGCGACCTGTTCGTAACGCGTAACGTCGGCAACGTTGTGCCGCCATACGGCCAGATGAACGGCGGTGTTTCCACGGCCATCGAGTACGCGGTTCTCGCCTTGGGCGTGCAGCACATCATCGTCTGCGGGCACTCCGATTGCGGCGCTATGCGGGCGGTCCTCAATCCCGCCAGCCTGGAGAAGATGCCGACGGTAAGGGCCTGGCTGCGGCACGCCGAGGTCGCCAAGTCCATGGTCGAGGACAACTGCGACTGCGCCAATGAAGGCGAAAGCATGAAGGTGCTGACCGAAGAAAACGTCATCGCCCAACTGCAGCATTTGCGTACCCACCCTTCCGTGGCCTCGCGCATGGCCAATGGTCAACTGTTTATCCACGGTTGGATCTACAACATCGAGACCAGCGAAATCCGCGCCTACGATGCCGACCAGTCGGCGTTCCGACCGTTGGGCGGCGAAGGGCCAATTCCTTCCGCGACGCCTAAAGCGCGCTTCTAAAACACTTCCCTGCCGGGTAAAGCGGTGGCTGCCATGGACGCAGCCAGGCTTTACCGCGCCCGGTAAATGCCTCGGGAGAGTCATCATGCGTGCTGCTCAATTGAAAGCTGTAATACCTCGAGAGCTACTCGCCTCGGTGGTCGTGTTTCTGGTCGCCCTGCCCCTGTGCATGGGCATCGCAATCGCTTCCGGCATGCCGCCGGCCAAGGGCCTGATCACTGGGATCATCGGGGGCCTGGTGGTGGGTTGGCTGGCCGGCTCGCCGTTGCAGGTCAGCGGCCCGGCGGCGGGTCTGGCGGTGTTGGTGTTCGAGCTGGTGCGCCAGCATGGGATGATGATGCTTGGGCCGATCCTGCTGCTGGCAGGCTTCCTGCAGCTGGTGGCCGGGCGTCTGCGCCTGGGGTGCTGGTTCCGCGTCACGGCCCCGGCAGTGGTGTATGGCATGCTGGCGGGCATTGGCGTGCTGATCGTGTTATCGCAGATACACGTGATGCTCGATGGCGCGCCCAAGCCTTCGGGTCTGGATAACCTGGCGGGTTTCCCCGCGGCGTTGGCTGAGGCGATCCCGACCTTGGGTGGCGGATTGGGCTGGCAGGCAGGATTGCTCGGTTTGTCGACGATGCTGGTGATGTACGTCTGGGATAAATTCCGCCCGCAGAAGCTGCGCTTTGTGCCCGGCGCCTTGCTGGGTGTGGGCCTGACCACCGTCGTCAGCCTGGTGCTGGCGTTGCAGATCAAGCGTGTGGAAGTCCCGGAGAACCTTGCCGATGCCATCGATTGGCTGCGCCCCAGTGATCTGCTGAACCTTGCCGATCCGCAGTTGCTGATTGCGGCCTTCGCCGTGGCGTTTATCGCGAGTGCCGAGACGTTGCTTTCCGCCGCCGCGGTAGACCGCATGCACAGCGGGCAGCGTTCCGATTTCGATAAGGAATTGTCTGCTCAAGGTGTAGGCAACATGCTGTGCGGCCTGGTAGGTGCGCTGCCGATGACCGGTGTGATCGTGCGCAGCTCGGCCAACGTACAGGCCGGTGCTACCACCCGCCTGTCGGCGATGTTCCACGGTGTGTGGCTGTTGGGCTTTGTATTGCTGCTGTCGAGTGTGTTGCAAAGCATTCCGGTGGCGAGCCTGGCCGGCGTGTTGGTGTACACCGGGATCAAGCTGGTCGACATCAAGGCGTTCAAAGCCCTCGGGCGCTATGGGCGCATGCCGATGTTTACGTACGCGGCGACGGCCTTGGCGATCATCTTTACCGACCTGCTGACCGGCGTTCTGGTGGGCTTCGGGTTGACGCTGGTCAAGCTGGCGCTCAAGGCGTCACGGCTTAAGGTCAGCTTGATCGACTTGCCCCAGGACGGTGAGATGGAGCTGCGTCTGATCGGTGCGGCGACCTTTCTGAAAGTGCCGGCGTTGACCCAGGTATTGTCGACGGTGCCTGCGGGAAGCACTGTGCATGTGCCGCTCAATAACTTGAGCTATATCGACCATTCCTGCCTGGAGTTGCTGGAGGAGTGGGGACGGGCGAATGCGGCGAAGGGTTCAAGGCTGGTGATCGAGGCGCGTGGGTTGAAGCGCCGGTTGGAAGGTCGGGTGAGGACGACGACAGGAATGGGTTCGGCGGCTTCTACTGGCTGACTAAAGCGGATCAAAATGTGGGAGGGGGCAAATCCCCTCCCACATTTGGTCGTGTCAGACTGAAAGTTTAAGCCGGCTGATCCAACGCCAACTCAACCCCCAACTGCCGCGACAGGCACGGCCAGCGCTTCCACGCCGCTTCCGTGTCCGGGCTCTTCAGTTGTTCGCGATAGGCCTCGACCGACTCCAGCGCAAAGCTGTCTTCGTTGAGCATTTCATCCACCGCGTGGTGCACCGCTTCATCCAGCTGGTTGGCAAACGCTTCGCCGATCAGTTGATGGGCGATGACATTGGCCACGGTGGTATCCGCCGGAATCAACGGCTGACCGAAATGCTTGATATACAGATCGTTTACTTCTTCCACCAGGCGATGAGCCAGGTAAGCCTCGTCCAGCAGGCCATCGAGCCCTACATGGCCAGCCAGGATAGCGGGTGGTTGCAGGAAAAAATGCTCGGCGATCTTCAGCACCGGCTTGATCTGGCTTTCGATACCGGCCTCGCGGGCCACATCGTTGGCGGCGTCCAGCAACTCCGGGACGAGGTCGATGTAGGCGGTCACAAAGCGGGACATGACAATGTTGCGATCACCGTCAGCCAGGGCGATGGCCGAATGCAGGTGCGGCAATTGTTTTTCCAGCTGCTGGGCCAACTGGCCCGTGCTGGCTTCGTGTTGATGGGCACGGGAAATCTGCTCGCGCAATGCGGCGGTGTTCATGAAGGCTCCAGTCATGCAGGCGTAGGAATAGGGAGAGGATAAGGTAGCTCGTTTATACGAGCGCCTCAGACGCATTTGTCATAATTATTTCATGGTTATGCGCGGGCGTTATATCGAATCGCGATAGATAACGGGATAAACGATTCCGCTGCCTATTTCATTAGCCTGAAACACCTCATTTTTGCTCATTTACCCCTACACATTGCGGGGTTGCAGAGCGTGTCTATACTCGGGTTTGTACGCGATTAGCTGATGACGCCAGACTGCATAAGCAGGCAAGGCTAAGCGGTTGTAAGCAGTATGGAAGCCGCTCCCTTCGACGCAGGTGCATACCGGCGGGATAACAAGAACGATAAGGGGAACCCGCAATGATGCGACATCCACACGTTTGGATGGGCCTCCTGTTGTGGTCGGTATTCGGCCAGGCGCACGCCGCCTGGACAACGAATATGGCGCCAGGGGCGACAGAAGTCAGTCACGCTGTGTTCGACCTGCACATGACCATTTTCTGGATCTGTGTGGTGATCGGCATCATCGTGTTTGGCGCGATGTTCTGGTCGATGATTGTTCATCGCCGGTCCACAGGGCAGGTTGCGGCCAAGTTCCACGAGAGCACCACCGTGGAGATCCTCTGGACCGTTGTGCCGTTGTTGATCCTGATCGCGATGGCCATTCCGGCGACCAAGACCCTGATCAATATCTACGACAGCAGTGAGTCGGATATCGATATCCAGGTCACCGGCTATCAGTGGAAGTGGCATTACAAATACCTGGGCCAGGATGTGGAGTTCTTCAGCAACCTGGCCACGCCCGCCGAGCAGATCCACAACCAGGCCACCAAGGGCGAACATTACCTGCTGGAAGTCGACCAGCCGCTGGTGTTGCCGGTGGGGGCCAAGGTGCGCTTTCTGGTGACCGCCGCCGACGTGATCCACTCCTGGTGGGTGCCGGCGTTTGCGGTCAAGCGCGACGCCATCCCCGGCTTCGTCAACGAGGCGTGGACCCGCGTGGAGAAGCCTGGCATCTACCGTGGCCAGTGCGCCGAATTGTGCGGCAAGGACCACGGTTTCATGCCCATCGTGGTCGAGGTCAAGTCCAAGGCCGACTACGAAACCTGGCTAGGCGAGCGCAAGGAAGAGGCCGCCAAGCTCAAGGAGCTGACCTCTAAAGAGTGGACGCTGGAAGAGCTGGTAGCCCGTGGCGACAAGGTCTACCACACCACGTGCGTGGCCTGTCACCAGGCCGAAGGCCAGGGCCTGCCACCGATGTTCCCGGCACTCAAGGGCTCGAAAATTGCCACCGGACCGAAGGAAGGCCACCTGAGCCTCGTCTACCACGGCAAGCCCGGCACCGCGATGGCGGCCTTCGGCAAGCAGCTTTCGGAAGTGGATATCGCCGCCGTAGTGACCTACGAGCGCAATGCCTGGGGCAACAACAAAGGCGACATGGTCACGCCTAAAGACGTGCTGGCCATCAAGCAGGCGGAAAGCAAATGACCTACTCCAAGGCGTTTACCTCGACCCGCCCCGCCCACTCGCTTGCAGGAGAACGGCCATGAGCGCTGTGATCGATGACCATGGTCACGCCGACCATGCCCACGGCCCCGCGAAGGGCTTGATGCGCTGGGTGCTGACCACCAACCACAAAGACATCGGCACCCTGTACCTCTGGTTTGCCTTCTCCATGTTCCTGCTCGGCGGCTCGTTCGCCATGGTGATCCGGGCCGAGCTGTTCCAGCCCGGCCTGCAGATTGTCGAGCCGGCGTTTTTCAACCAGATGACCACGATGCACGGCCTGATCATGGTGTTCGGCGCGGTGATGCCGGCGTTCGTCGGCCTGGCCAACTGGATGATCCCATTGATGATCGGCGCGCCCGACATGGCCCTGCCGCGCATGAACAACTTCAGCTTCTGGCTGCTGCCGGCGGCGTTCCTGCTGCTGGTCTCGACGCTTTTCACGCCGGGCGGCGGGCCGAACTTCGGCTGGACGTTCTACGCACCGCTCTCCACTACCTATGCGCCGGAAAGCGTGACGTTCTTCATCTTTGCCATCCACCTGATGGGCATCAGTTCGATCATGGGCGCGATCAACGTGGTCGCGACCATCCTCAACCTGCGCGCACCCGGCATGACATTGATGAAAATGCCGCTGTTCGTCTGGACCTGGCTGATCACTGCGTTCCTGCTGATCGCGGTGATGCCGGTGCTGGCCGGTTGCGTAACCATGATGCTGATGGACATCCACTTCGGCACCAGCTTCTTCAGCGCGGCCGGCGGCGGTGACCCGGTGCTGTTCCAGCATGTGTTCTGGTTCTTCGGCCACCCCGAGGTGTACATCATGATCCTGCCGGCCTTCGGCGCCGTCAGCTCGATCATCCCGACCTTCTCGCGCAAGCCGCTGTTTGGCTACACCTCGATGGTCTACGCCACGGCGAGCATCGCGTTCCTCTCGTTTATCGTGTGGGCGCACCATATGTTCGTGGTCGGCATTCCGTTGGTGGGCGAGTTGTTCTTCATGTACGCCACCCTGCTGATCGCCGTCCCGACCGGGGTGAAGGTCTTCAACTGGGTCAGTACCATGTGGCAGGGCTCGCTGACCTTCGAGACGCCGATGCTGTTCGCCGTGGCCTTCGTGATTCTGTTCACCATCGGCGGGTTTTCCGGGCTGATGCTGGCGATTGCGCCAGCGGACTTCCAGTATCACGACACCTACTTCGTGGTGGCGCACTTCCATTACGTACTGGTGCCCGGCGCGATCTTCGGCATCTTCGCCTCGGCCTACTACTGGCTGCCGAAATGGACCGGCCACATGTACGACGAAACCCTGGGCAAGCTGCACTTCTGGCTGTCTTTCGTGGGCATGAACATGGCGTTTTTCCCGATGCACTTCGTCGGGCTGGCGGGCATGCCGCGGCGGGTGCCGGACTACAACCTGCAATTCGCCGACTTCAACATGGTTTCGTCGATTGGCGCCTTCATGTTTGGCGCTACGCAGATCTTCTTCCTGTTCATCGTGATCAAGTGCATCCGTGGCGGCGCGCCGGCGCCGGCCAAACCGTGGGATGGCGCCGAAGGCCTGGAGTGGAGCATCCCCTCGCCGGCTCCATACCACACCTTCACCACGCCGCCGGAGGTCAAATGAACACGCCTTGGCACTGCGTACACGGCCAATGTGGGAGGGGGCTTGCCCCCGATGGCGGTGTGTCAGCCGACATCATTATTGGCTGTAAAACAGCTATCGGGGGCAAGCCCCCTCCCACAATAGCCTCATTCACATTGGGTGGGCGTCATGGCTGAATCCTTGCCGATCAAGCGCCTGGTCACCCGCCTGCTGATCCTGGTGGTGGCGATGTTCGCCTTCGGCTTTGCGCTGGTGCCGATCTACGACGTGATGTGCAAGGCGTTCGGCATCAACGGCAAGACGGCCGGGCAATACGAGGGGTCGCAGGTGGTGGACCCAACGCGCCAGGTGCGTGTGCAATTTTTGTCCACCAACGCCATCGACATGGTCTGGGATTTCTACGCCAAGGCTGACGAAGTGGTGGTCAACCCAGGCGCGGTGACCGAGATGTTGTTCGTGGCCTACAACCCCACCGACAAACCCATGACCGCCCAGGCCGTACCGAGTATTTCCCCGGCCGAAGCGGCGATGTATTTCCACAAGACCGAGTGCTTTTGCTTCACCCAGCAAGTGCTGCAGCCAGGCCAGCGTATCGAGATGCCAGTGCGCTTCATTGTCGACCGTGACATGCCCAAGGATGTGAAGCATTTGACCCTGGCGTACACGCTGTTTGATATCACTGCGCGCCAACCGCCTGTGGCTGTGCACACCGGGGGCTAGCTACTGTTTGCCCGCTCAATCAGGAGAGCGAATACATGTCGACTCATGATACGTACTACGTACCAGCGCAAAGCAAATGGCCGATAATTGCCACGATTGGCATGCTGGTCACCGTGTACGGCCTGGCCGTGTGGTTCAACGACCTGAAGGCGGCGCGCCCGGAATCCCACGGCCCGTGGATCTTTTTCATCGGTGGCCTGCTGGTGGCCTACATGATGTTTGGCTGGTTCGGCGCGGTGATCAAGGAAAGCCGCGCCGGTTTGTACAGTTCTCAGATGGACCGCTCGTTCCGCTGGGGCATGACGTGGTTCATCTTTTCCGAAGTGATGTTCTTTATCGCATTCTTTGGTGCGCTGTTTTATGTACGGCACCTGTCCGGCCCTTGGCTGGGCGGCGAAGGGCATAAGGGCATTGCGCACATGCTGTGGCCGAATTTCGAATTTGCGTGGCCGTTGCTGAACAACCCCGATCCGAAAATGTACCCCGCGCCGGAAGGCACCATCAGCCCTTGGGGCCTGCCGCTGGTCAATACCATCCTGCTGGTGAGTTCCAGCGTGACCATCACCATCGCCCACCATGCGCTGCGCAAAGGCCATCGCGGTGCGCTGAAGATCTGGCTGGCGATCACGGTGCTGCTGGGCCTGGCATTCCTGGGGTTCCAGGCTGAGGAATACATCCACGCTTATAAAGAGCTGGGCCTGACCTTGGGCTCGGGCGTCTACGGCGCGACCTTCTTCATGCTCACCGGATTTCACGGCGCCCACGTCACCATCGGCACGATCATTCTGTTCGTGATGCTGATGCGCATCCTCAAGGGGCATTTCAATGCCGAGCACCAGTTCGGCTTCGAGGCGGCCAGTTGGTATTGGCACTTTGTGGACGTGGTGTGGATCGGGCTGTTTTTCTTCGTCTATGTGCTGTGAGGCGGTTTACCACGGCGCATGAGAAACCAGTTGGCCGCTGAAAAAGCCCCAGGTGATCAACGCCAGGGTAATCACGGCCAGTACGACACGCACGGTCAGGGCGGTGACGAGGCGATTGGAGTTGCCCTCGTCCTTGACCAGAAAGAACAAGCCACTGAACAGACTCACAACGGTCGCGATCAGCATCAGGGCAATGGTGGCTTTGAGCATGGTCGGGCTCCAATGGGATGGGCGGGCAATGAAAACAAGTATAGCCAGCGCCGCAAAACGCTTTCGTCCGGGGATCGCACCCACCTTAGTGGTGCTGGTGTTGCTGCCGTTGATGGTGGGGCTGGGGTTCTGGCAGCTGTCTCGCGGCCATGAAAAGCAGCGGCTGGTGGACAGTTACACCGAGCGCCGCGCGGCGGAACCGATCAGCAGTGCGCAACTCAACGATATGCCTGACCCGGCCTTTCGCCGTGTGCGGCTGCGCGGACAATTCGATGCCGAACACAGCGTTTTCCTCGATAACCGCATGCGCGACGGCAAGGCCGGCGTTGAGCTGCTGCAACCCTTCCACGACCAGGCCAGCGGCCTGTGGCTGTTGCTCAATCGTGGTTGGCTGCCCTGGCCGGATCGGCGCACGCCACCGGTCTTCAGCACCCCTGAGCAACCTGTGAACCTGGATGCCTGGGTCTACGTCGCACCCGGCGAAACCTTCCAGCTGCACGCCGACCCGGCGGGCGCGCAATGGCCGCGCCTGCTGACGGCGCTGCACCCGGCCGCGTTGTGGGCGGAGCTGGGACGCAGCGGTTTCGCCTACGAGCTGCGGGCCGAAGCCGGCCCCGGCACCTACGAAACCACTTGGCCGATCGTGGCCATGGGGCCGGAAAAACACCTGGCGTACGCCGTGCAGTGGTTCGCCATGTCGCTGGCCCTGCTGGCGCTTTACCTCTACCTCGGATGGCACAACAAAAAGGAGAAGCCCCATGGGAGCGGCCATGAATCCACTCAACATGTCTGAAGTGCCTGATCGGCGCAAAGGCCGTTGGCAGTTGATCCTGATCCTGATGATGGTGATCGGTCCGATGGCGCTGGCGACCTTCATGTACAAGCTGCAGTTCTGGGTGCCGGACAGCCGCAGTTACCATGGCGAAATGATCGGCAACGGCCAGACCCGCGCCGACATCGGCGTGCAGGCTGATGAACAGCGTTGGCAACTGCTGGTGACCGCGCCCGCCGCTTGCGCCGCGGATTGCCAGCAACTGGTGTACCTCGCGCGGCAATTGCAGATTGGCCTGGGGCGCGATGCTTCCCGCGCGAGCCATGCCTTGGCCAGTGCTCAGCCCCTGGGCAGCGACTATGACGCCAAGCTCAAGGCGGAGTACCCGCAACTGCAGCGTTACCCACTGGACCTCACGACCTTCAGCAAAAATGCCGGTGCGGCGGGTGATGCGCAGCTATGGATCGTCGATCCCCACGGCAACCTGGTGTTGCGCTACGACGCCAAGGTCAAGGGCAAGGACTTGCTCAACGACCTGCGCCACCTGCTGAAACTGTCCAACATCGGATAAGGGCATCGTCATGGCCAAACCTGGATTTCGCCTCGCGCTGTTTGCCACCTTGCTGGCGCTGATTGTCGTGCTGCTCGGCGCCTATACCCGCCTGACTCACGCCGGACTTGGCTGCCCGGACTGGCCCGGCTGCTACGGCTTTATCAGCGTGCCCAAGACCGAAGCCCAATTGGCCCATGCCGAGCTGCACTTCCCTGATACGCCGGTGGAGGCGGACAAGGGCTGGGCCGAGATGACGCATCGCTACTTTGCCGGCACCTTGGGCTTGCTGATCGTATTGCTGGCCGCGCGCTCGTGGGGCCATCGGCGCGATCCGGGGCAGCCGGTGAAATTGCCGCTGTTCGTGCTGGCGGTGGTGTTCGCGCAGGCGGCGTTTGGCATGTGGACGGTGACGCTGAAGCTGTGGCCGCAGGTGGTGACGGGGCATTTACTCGGCGGGTTTGCGACCTTGAGCCTGCTGTTCCTGCTGACCCTGCGCCTGTCCGGGGTGTTGCCCGCCTTGATCGTGCCCAAGCGCCTGCAGTATTGGGCAACCGCCGGCCTGGTGCTGGTGATCGGCCAGATTGCGTTGGGCGGCTGGGTCAGTTCGAACTACGCGGCGGTGGCCTGTATCGATTTGCCGACCTGTCATGGCGAGTGGTGGCCGGCAGCGGATTTTGCCAATGGCTTTCATCTCACCCAGCACATCGGCCCCAACTACCTGGGCGGACAGCTGGACAGCGAGGCGCGCACCGCCATCCACCTCACCCATCGTATGGGCGCCGTCATCGTCAGCCTGGTGCTGTTCGGCCTGGCCTGGCAATTACGCGCGGTCGGCATGACGCGATTGGCCGGCTTGCTGCTGATCGCCTTGGCGGCGCAAATCTGCCTGGGCCTGAGCAACGTGTACTTCCGTCTGCCGCTGCCGGTTGCGGTGGGGCATAACGCCGGCGGCGCGGCCTTGCTGCTGACGCTGGTACTGGTCAACTACCACGCCCGCACCAGCCTGGTCCGGGTGCGCAACCAGCTGCCGTTCGGCTGGCGCTTTATCCCGCGCAAACACGTATCGGGCCTCATCACCCTTAAAGGAGAGACGCCATGGCGACCTTGATCGGCGCGCGCCACCGCCAGGCGATCTGGCGAGACTATTTGGAGCTGACCAAGCCGAAGGTGGTGGTGCTGATGCTCATCACTTCGCTGGTGGGGATGTTCCTGGCGACCCGCGCCGGCGTGCCGTGGACGGTGCTGGTGTTTGGCAACCTGGGGATCGCCCTGTGTGCGGGGGGTGCGGCGGCGGTCAACCATGTGGTGGATCGGCGCATCGACGCGGTGATGGCGCGCACTCACAAGCGGCCGTTGGCGGAGGGCCGTGTGTCGCCGCTGGCGGCATTGGCGTTTGCATTGTTTCTGGCGGTTGCAGGATTGGCGCTGCTGCTGGCGTTCACCAACCCGCTGGCGGCCTGGTTGACGCTGGCCTCGTTGCTGGGTTATGCGGTGATCTACACCGGCTTTCTCAAGCGTGCCACGCCGCAAAACATCGTGATCGGTGGGCTGGCCGGAGCCGCGCCGCCGCTGTTGGGCTGGGTTGCCGTCACCGGCCACATCAGCGCCGAACCCTTGCTGCTGGTGCTGATCATCTTCGCCTGGACCCCGCCGCACTTCTGGGCCCTGGCCATTCACCGCAAGGAGGAATACGCCAAGGCCGATATCCCGATGCTGCCGGTCACCCATGGCGAGCATTACACCAAGGTGCATATCCTGCTTTATACCTTCGCCCTGCTGGCGGTGAGCCTGATGCCCTATGTTATTCATATGAGCGGCCTGCTGTACCTCGCGTGTGCGCTGGTATTGGGCGGGCGCTTTCTGCAATGGGCCTGGGTGCTGTACCGTGGTGCTCAGCCGCACGCGGCGATCAACACCTTCAAGTACTCTATCTGGTACTTGCTGCTGCTGTTCATCGCCCTGCTCGTAGACCACTACCTACTGTTGAACCTATGACTCGAACTCAAAAAACTGTCTTTATCCTGGTGGCCATTGTCGCGTTGATCATGGGCCTGACCGTCAACAAAGTGCTGAGTGGCAAAGGCCAGGGCGATCCCACCGCCTTGATCGACGCCGGCATCATCCTGCTGCCGCAAAGTCGCCAGCTGCCGCCGGTAACCATGACCAATCAGGAAGGGCAGCCGGTGGTGGTCAATGAGTTGAAAGGCAAGTGGAGCTTGTTGTTCTTCGGCTACACCTTCTGCCCGGACATCTGCCCGACCACCCTCGCCCAACTGCGCCAGATCAAGAGCGAACTGCCCAAGGACGTTGTGGATAAGTTGCAGGTGATCCTGGTCAGCGTCGACCCGAACCGCGATACGCCGACCCAGCTCAAGCAGTACCTGGGCTACTTCGACCCGCAGTTCCAGGGCCTGACTGGCGCGAATGTGGAGGATGTGCAGAAGGTCTCGAATGCCGTGAGCATTCCGTTCATACCTGCCGATACCAGCAAGCCGAACTACACCGTCGACCACAGCGGCAACCTGGCGCTGATCGGGCCGGATGGGACGCAGCGCGGGTTTATTCGTGCGCCGTTGAATAACCAGAAGCTGGTGGCGCAGTTGCCTGGGTTGTTGAAGCGCAACTAACCAGGCGACACATAACAAATGTGGGAGGGGGCTTGCCCCCGATTGCTGAGTGTCAGTCATTGCTTTGGTGGCTGACCCACTGCTATCGGGGGCAAGCCCCCTCCCACATTTTTTGATCTCCAGTGGTTGGGAGATCGGGTTACATCAGAACGCCGGCAGGATCGCGCCTTTGTACTTCTCGAGGATGAAGGCTTTCACTTCAGGGGTGTGCAGGGCTGCTACCAGCTTCTTCACCGCGTCGGAATCCTTGTTGTCTTCGCGGGTCACCAGAATGTTCACGTAAGGCGAGTCGTTGCCTTCGATCACCAGGGCGTCCTTGGACGGATCCAGCTTGGCTTCCAGCGCGTAGTTGGTGTTGATCAGCGCCAGGTCGACCTGGGTCAGCACGCGCGGCAGGGTGGCGGCTTCCAGTTCGCGGAATTTGAGCTTCTTCTCGTTGCCAGTGATGTCCTTGATGGTCGACAGGATGTTGGTCGGGTCCTTCAGGGTGATCAGGCCGTTCTTGGCCAGCAGCAGCAGCGCGCGGCCGCCGTTGGTGGCGTCGTTCGGGATCACCACGTTGGCACCGTCAGGCAGGTCGGCCAGCTTCTTGTACTTGCTGGAGTAGGCGCCCAGGGGTTCCAGGTGCACAGCGCCGACGCTCACCAGGTGAGTGCCCTTGGCTTTGTTGAACTCATCCAGGTACGGCTGGTGCTGGAAGAAGTTGGCGTCCAGGCGTTTTTCCGCGACTTGTACGTTGGGCTGCACGTAGTCGGTGAAGACTTTGACCTGCAGATCTACGCCTTCTTTAGCGAGGGCAGGTTTCACGAACTCCAGGATTTCCGCGTGAGGAACCGGCGAAGCGGCGACCGTGATGGTCTCGGCGTGGGCGGAAAACGCGGCAACGGCGGCGAAAGCAACCAGTAGTTTTTTCATCCAACAAGCTCCTTGTTCGGGCATGGGCCGGCGGGGGCCGGCCATGGCCGTTATTTTCGAGAAAAGTGCACCACCAGCTTGTCGCCGACGGTTTGCAGAATTTGCACCAGGATCAACAGCATCACCACCGTGACCACCATCACATCGGTCTGGAAGCGCTGGTAACCGAAACGGATTGCCAAGTCGCCCAGGCCACCGGCACCGACCACACCGGCCATGGCCGTGTAGGACACCAGTGTAATCGCCGTCACCGTAATCGCTGCGAAAATGCCCGGACGGGCTTCGGGCAGCAAGGCATTGGTGATGATCTGGCGCGTGCTGGCGCCCATGGATTGGGTGGCTTCGATGATGCCGCGGTCCACTTCACGCAAGGCGGTTTCCACCAACCGCGCAAAGAACGGCGTCGCGCCCACGACCAGCGGCGGAATCGCACCCGCCACACCCAGCGAAGTGCCCGTGAGCAGTACGGTGAACGGGATCATCACGATCAACAGAATGATGAACGGCAGCGAGCGCAGAATGTTCACAATCAGCGACAGCAGCGCGTACAGGCCCTTTTGCTCGAACAGTTGGCGCGGGCTGGTCAGGAACAGCAGCACACCTAGCGGCAGGCCGAGCACCACGGTGAAGAACAGCGAGCCGAACAGCATGGTCATGGTGTCGCCCGTGGCCAGCCAGATTTCAGACCAGTCGATATTGGCGAAGAAACTCATCAGGACTTCCATTAGCGCAGGACCTCCATGTGGACGTCGGCGGCGGTGAAACGTGCAAATGCGGCTTCCATGTCACCACCGGTGACGGCAAGGGTCAGTTGCCCGTAAGGGATGTCTTTGATGCGGTCGATACGACCGGCCAGGATGCTGTAGTCCACGCCCGTTTCTCGGGCAACGGTACCCAGCAGCGGCGCGTAGGTCGCTTCGCCCTGGAATGTCAGGCGCACGATGCGGCCCGGCACGTGGGCGAAGTCATCGTGTTGCTCGCCTTCGTCGACCTGCTCGGCTTCTTGCACGAAGCGTTTGGTGGTCGGGTGCTTGGGGTGCAGGAACACATCGGCCACCGAGCCTTGCTCGACGATCACGCCGGCGTCCATCACGGCCACTTGGTCGCAGACGCGGCGGATCACGTCCATTTCATGGGTGATCAGCACGATGGTCAGCTTCAACTCGCGGTTGATCTCGGCCAGCAGTTGCAGCACCGAAGCGGTGGTCTGCGGGTCAAGGGCACTGGTCGCTTCGTCGCACAGCAAAATCTTTGGCTTGGTCGCCAGGGCGCGGGCGATGCCGACGCGTTGCTTCTGGCCACCGGACAACTGCGCCGGGTATTTCTTGGCGTGGTCGGACAGGCCGACGCGGGCGAGCAATTCGGCCACTCGCAGGTCGATGTCCTTGCGCGACAATTCGCCGGCCAGGGTCAGCGGCAGCGCCACGTTGTCGGCGACGGTCTTGGAGGCCAGCAGGTTGAAGTGCTGGAAGATCATCCCAACCTGCTGGCGGAAACGGCGCAGGCCGTTGGCATCCAGGGCGGTGACTTCTTCGCCATCCACCGTGATCTTGCCGCCGCTCGGTTCTTCGAGGCGGTTGATCAGGCGCAGCAGGGTGCTTTTACCCGCACCAGAGTGGCCGATCAGGCCGAATACCTGGCCGTTTTCGACACTCAAGCTGGTGGAGTGCAGCGCGGGAATATCCTTACCGGCGACGCGGTAGGTTTTATGGACGTTTTGAAACTCGATCACGTAGCGAACCTTGTGGGGCGCATGGAAAAGGGATCAGCGGTTAGCCGGGCGCGCATTTTAGCCTGTCCGTATAGCGTTTCTTAGCATTTATTTCGCATTCAACCTTTGATTTGGCAATAACGCGATCAAAGGTCATAAAAAAGGAACGGCCCAAAACCCCATCAGTCACTACTTAAGCAACTCGATTTCCCAGGTGCCGTGCCTGGGGTTTTGCTCAAACGAGCCGGGGACCGCTCTGGCCACTTTGAATAAGGAGTTTTGTCTGATGAGTACCAAGAAGCCAGCCACCCCGCCGAAGAGTGAACTCGCGGGCACCGATACCCTGGACCGTGGCAACACCAACGCCAAGCTGCAGGCCCTGGAGGAATTCCGTTCCGATGCGACCGGCCAGGCCCTGCGTACCAACCAAGGCGTCAAGATTTCCGACAACCAGAACACGTTGAAAGTCGG
This sequence comes from Pseudomonas marginalis, assembly GCF_001645105.1. GTDB lineage: Bacteria > Pseudomonadota > Gammaproteobacteria > Pseudomonadales > Pseudomonadaceae > Aquipseudomonas > Aquipseudomonas petroselini. The sequence continues at coordinate 48,476 of NZ_LKEG01000034.1, read as the reverse complement.
CTCCCGTGGCCCATCGCTGCTGGAAGACTTCATCATGCGTGAAAAAATCACGCACTTTGACCATGAGCGCATCCCGGAGCGCATCGTGCATGCCCGTGGTACGGGTGCCCATGGCTATTTCCAGACGTATGAGAACCATTCGGCGCTGACCAAGGCCGGGTTCCTGCGTGATCCTGGGCATAAAACGCCGGTATTCACACGCTTTTCCACCGTGCAGGGCCCGCGTGGCTCGGGTGATACGGTGCGCGACGTACGGGGCTTTGCCGTGAAGTTTTTCACCGAAGAAGGCAACTTCGACCTGGTGGGCAACAACATGCCGGTGTTTTTCATTCAGGACGCGATCAAGTTTCCTGACTTCGTGCACGCCGTTAAGCCTGAACCGCACAACGAAATTCCTACCGGCGGATCGGCACACGATACGTTCTGGGACTTCGTTTCGTTGCAGCCCGAATCTGCCCACATGGTGATCTGGGCAATGTCTGACCGCGCCATTCCAAAAAGCCTGCGCAGCATGCAGGGCTTTGGCGTGCACACCTTCCGCCTGGTGAATGCCGAGGGTCAATCCAACTTCGTCAAATTCCACTGGCGCCCTACGGCGGGTACTTGCTCGCTGGTGTGGGACGAGGCGCAGAAGCTGGCCGGCAAAGACACTGACTACCATCGCCGCGATCTGTGGGAAGCCATTGAGATGGGAGACTACCCTGAGTGGGAATTGGGCGTGCAGGTTATTCCTGAGGACAAGGAGCATGCCTTCGACTTCGACATTCTCGACCCGACCAAGCTGATTCCCGAAGAGCTGGTGCCCATCACCCCATTGGGCAAGATGGTGCTCAACCGCAACCCGGATAACTTCTTTGCTGAAGTCGAACAGGTGGCATTCTGCCCAGGGCATATCGTGCCGGGTATCGACTTCTCCAATGACCCACTGCTGCAAGGTCGACTGTTTTCCTACACCGATACGCAGATCAGCCGACTGGGTGGCCCGAATTTTCACCAGCTGCCGATCAACCAGCCTGTGACGCCGCTGCATAACAACCAGCGCGACGCCATGCACCGCAGCACCATCGACAAAGGACGTGCGGCTTACGAGCCAAATTCCATCGATGGTGGCTGGCCGAAAGAAACCCCGCCGGCGGCGCAGGATGGCGGTTTTGAGTCTTACCCTGAGCGTATTGATGCGCACAAGATCCGTGAGCGCAGCGAGTCGTTCGGCGATCACTTCTCCCAGGCGCGCCTGTTCTTCCGCAGCATGAGCAAGCACGAGCAAGAGCACATCATCGCGGCTTATAGCTTTGAGTTGGGCAAGGTGGAGCGTGAGTTCATTCGCGCGCGCCAGGTCAACGAGATCCTGGCCAATATCGACCTCGAACTGGCCAAGCGCGTGGCCCAGAACCTGGGGCTGCCAGCACCGACCAAAGGCACTGTACCGGAGCGCAAAACCCAGCCGGAGCGCTCGCCAGCATTGAGCCAGGCGAACCTGCTGCCGGGCGATATCAAGACGCGTAAGGTGGCGATACTGGCTGCCAATGGTGTGGACGGCGTGGCGATTGCCGCGTTGAAGAAGGCGCTGGAAGCGGAAGGTGCTCACGCCAAACTGCTGGGGCCGACCTCGGCACCGGTGAAGACGGCCGATGGCAAGAGCCTGCCGGTGGATGCGTCGATGGAAGGCATGCCGTCCATTGCGTTTGATGCGGTGTTCGTGCCCGGCGGGAAAGAGTCGATCAAGGCGTTGAGCGGTGACGGTGTGGCGCTGCATTTCGTGCTGGAGGCGTACAAGCACCTGAAGGCGATTACCGTCGCCAATGATGCGAAGCCATTGCTGGATCTGTTGAAGCTTGAGGCGGATGCAGGGCTGATCGTCGGGTCGGATGCCAAGGCGTTCAAGGCGTTTTTTGCCGCGATCGGCCAGCATCGGGTCTGGGATCGGGAGCCTAAGGCCAAGGCGATTCCGGCTTAAGTCTTTGGTTGTTTGTTAGATCGTCATCGGGGGCAAGCCCCCTCCCACATTTGAGCGGTGAATACCTTCAACGTGTGGGAGGGAGCTTGCCCCCGATGTTTTTACTCCGCTTTGCGCGGAATCAACACAACCTGCGCCGGAATATTCTTCAGAATCTGCCGGTGAATCTTCAGGTCATACCCCGAATCGATATGCTTCACCCGTTTGGTCAGCAAGGTGGCCAGCCACGGGTAATCCTCTGTGCGCGGCGCCTGGATGCTCACATCGCACTGGTAATTCACCACATCGGTGGCAATTGCATCCAGCTGGTGGCGCAGTTCTTCGATATTGGTGAGGTTCAGCGCCACGGTCGTGCTCGGTGCCGCCGGGTCGATGACCTTGGCGGCGGGCTTGGCTTCGGCGGCTTTCAGGGCGGCCTCGGCTTTGTCCAGCTCGGCTTTGCGGGCGTGGGTGATGGCGCTGTTTACGCCGCCGGTGAGTGCGGGTGCCTTGGGCATCAGGGCGCGGGCACGGCTGAGGGCGGTGGCGGCGGCGTTTACGTCACCTTTTTGCAGCACGATCTGACTGCGCTGCAGATAGGCTTCGGCCAATTGACGCTGGTAGGTTTCCAACGCCGGGTCGTTGGGCGACTGGGCCTGTAGCGCGGCTAACTGGTCTTCGGCGGTGGCCAACTCGCTGCTGGCCAGGTTTTGCTCCAGCTGTGCAATGGCCACAGCGCGTGCGTCCGGGGCCTCGGGGGCAGCGGGCGGTGTGCTTTGACAGGCGCCCAGCAGCAGGGAAAATGCGGCAAGGAGCAGATAACGGGAGGTGAACAGCTTCATTCCTGCGACTCTCTATTTGCGCAAAAAGCGAGCAAGTCTACACCCCTCGACGGGGCAGGACAAAACTCAGCAAAAACAGGGCGGCGGCCGTGACCACAATCGATGGCCCGGCGGGCGTATCCTTGAACCAGGACAGCGCCAAGCCCCCGCACACTGCGAGCATCCCCAACAGGCTGGCGCCGATCGCCATTTGCTCCGGCGAACGGGCATGGCGCTGGGCAGCGGCTGCAGGAATGATCAACAGCGACGTGATCAACAATACGCCCACTATCTTCATCGCGACAGCGATCACCACGGCGATCAGCAACATCAGGGCCATGCGCAGGCTCGGCACCGGCAAGCCCTCGACCGTGGCCAGCTCTTCGTGCACGGTAATCGCCAGCAATGGGCGCCACAGGGCGACCAGCAATACCAGGACGGCCGCGCTGCCGCCGAGGATCCACGCAAGGTCGGTGGGGCTGATCGCCAACAAATCGCCGAACAGGTAGGCCATCAAGTCGATGCGCACTTCGTGCATGAAGCTCAGCACCACCAGGCCCAACGACAGGGTGCTCGGCGCCAGGATGCCGAGCAAGGTGTCGGAAGCCAGCGGCTGGCGCTGCTGCAGCGTCACCAGCAGCACCGCCAGGAGCAGGCAGCCCACGGTCACGGCGATGGTGGGGCTGACATCCAGCAAGAAGCCCATGGCCACACCCAGCAGCGCAGCGTGGGACAACGTGTCGCCGAAGTAAGCCATGCGCCGCCAGACCACGAACGAGCCCAGTGGGCCCGCCACCAGCGCCAAAGCCAAGCCTGCCAGCAGGGCGTAGAGCAGAAAATCAGCCATGCTTGCAGCTATCTCCATGAACGTGGGTGTGAGGGGCGACGGGATCGTCGACCACGGCGCCATGCAGATCGTGGGCGTGGTCGTGATGGTGGTGGTAGATCGCCAGGCTTTGGGCATTCTTGCCGAACAGCTCGACGAAGGCCGGGTCGCCGCTGACCTGTTCCGGATGACCGGAGCAGCACACGTGGCGGTTGAGGCACACCACTTGGTCGGTGGTGCTCATCACCAAGTGCAGATCGTGGGACACCATCAGCACGCCGCAGCCATGACGGTCGCGCAGCCGGGTGATCAGGCTGTATAGCTCGGCCTGGCCGGCGACGTCGACGCCTTGCACAGGCTCATCCAGCACCAACAGTTCCGGCTCGCGCAACAGGGCGCGGGCCAGTAGCACGCGCTGCATTTCGCCGCCGGAGATGCTTTGCACCGGGCTGTCGATCACCTGTTCAGCGCCGACTTCCTTGAGCGCAGCCTGGGCGCGGGCGCGATCCACGCCTGGCACCAGGCGCAGGAAGCGCAACACGGAGAGTGGCAGTGTGGGGTCGACGTGCAGCTTCTGCGGCATATAACCGACGCGCAGCTTGGGTTTGCGCCACACGCTGCCGGTGTCGGGCTTGAGCAGTCCGAGCACGGCGCGTACCAGGGTGGTCTTGCCGGCGCCGTTGGGGCCGATCAGGGTGACGATCTGCCCAGGCTCAACGCTGAGTGCGATGTTATCCAGCACGGTTTGCCCGGCGAACGTGACCCCGACCTGCTCCAGGCGGATTAACGCGTTGCTCATCAAGCCCCCTGGCAGCCCGAGCACAGGCCGACCACTTCGACCGTTTGCCCTTCGACCCGGAAGCCGACATCGGCGGAGCTTTTGATGATGGCGTCGCTGATGCTTTTTTGTTCAAGCTCGATGGCGGCGTGGCACTCGCGGCAGATCAGGAACTGGCCCTGGTGCGTGTGTTCCGGGTGGCTGCAGCCGACGAAGGCGTTGAGCGAGGCGATGCGGTGCACCAGGCCGTTTTCCAGCAGGAAGTCCAGCGCGCGGTACACGGTCGGCGGTGCGGCGCGGCGGCCATCCTGCTCGCTGAGCACGCCGAGAATGTCGTAGGCGCCCAGCGGCTTGTGGCTCTGCCACACCAGTTCCAGCACGCGGCGCCGCAAGGCGGTCAGGCGCAACCCCTTCTGTGTGCACAGGGTGTCGGCCTCCGACAGCGCGGTATGCACGCAGTGAGAGTGGTCGTGGGGACGGCTGGCAAGCGGTGTTTTAGGCATGAGCGGCGACAGATATTTGATAGAGACGTTATTATGTTACCCGTTCCTACGCCATTGAGTGGTCATCGTGTCCCGACTTTTTCCCGTTTTTGTCGTATTTGTCACCAGTTTGTTCATTACTGGCGCCGCTCAGGCCGAGGTCAAGGTGCTGACCAGCATCAAGCCATTGCAGTTGATTGCCGCTGCTGTGCAGGACGGCGTAGCGGTTCCCGAGGTGTTGTTGCCGCCGGGTGCATCGCCTCATAACTACGCATTGCGACCATCCGACGTACGGCGCGTGCAGTCGGTGGACCTGTTGTACTGGATCGGTCCGGATATGGAGAGTTTCCTACCGCGCGTGCTTAAAGGTCGTACGGCCGCAACGGTGGCGGTGCAGGACCTTCCGGGCATGAAGCTGCGTCGATTCGCCGAAGATAGCCACTCCCACGCCGACGATGCTGACGAACACGACCACGATCACCGACCAGGCAGCCTGGATGCGCACTTGTGGCTATCGACCGTAAACGCTCGGGTGATTGCCGCGCGTATGGCGGCTGACCTGGCGACAGCCGACCCGGCCAATGCCACGCGTTACCAGAGCAACGTGAAGGCCTTCGATGAGCGCCTGGATGCCCTGGACGCGCGCTTGAAAGCCCGCCTGGCGCCAATTGATGGCAAACCTTACTTCGTGTTCCACGAAGCCTTCGATTACTTCGAAGACGCTTATGGGCTCAAGCATGCCGGTGTGTTCAGCGTTGCCGCAGAGGTACAGCCTGGCGCCCAGCACGTGGCGGCGATGCGTACGCGTTTGCAGGAAGTGGGCAAGACGTGCGTGTTCAGCGAGCCGCCGTTGCGCCCGCGTCTGGCTGAAACGCTGGTGGCCGGGTTGCCGGTGAAGCTGGCGGAGTTGGATGCGCTCGGCGGGTATACCCCGGCGACGGCTCAAGGTTATGAGCAGGTGCTGGAGAAACTGGGGAATGACTTGGCGGGTTGCCTGGAATCGTTGTAAGACGTAGCGCAGATCTAAGGTGGGAGGGATGCAAGCCCCCTCCCACATTTTTAGAGCGCGAACGGCAGTTGGATCGTGACCTGCTGGCGCTGCGCCAACCGGTGTTCGAACTCGGCAGGATCGTGAATCAACACATCCTGACCGGCAAACGACTCAGCGGCGATCAGGCGCGACAACCAGAACCGCACGCAGGCCACGCGCAACATCATCGGCCACCATTCAGCTTCCTTCGCGGTAAACGGCCGCAGCCCGGCGTAGGCGCCCAGCATTGCCCGAGCGCGTTGCGCGTCAATCACGCCATCCGCGTCCGAGCACCAGTCATTCAGGGCGATTGCCACGTCGTAGAGCATCGGGCCCGAGCAGGCGTTGTAGAAGTCGATCAGGCCGGTGAGGTGCGTGCCTTCGAACATCGCGTTATCGCGGAACAGGTCGGCGTGCACATTGGCGCGCGGCAGGGCGAGGATCTGGGCCTTGTGCGCTTCGATCTCAGTCAGCGCGTCTTGCAGCAGGCGCTGCTGTGCGTCGTTCAAGTGCGAAATCAACTGCGCGCCTTCGTTGAGCATCCAGTCCAGGCCGCGATCGGTCTTGCGTTCCAGCACCTTCTCGCCTTGTGTCGCCAAGTGCAGGTGGCCAAGCAGGTCGCCGACCTGGGCGCAGTGCTGGGCGTTGGCGTCCTTGATGTGCTTGCCGGCCAGGCGCGGTTGCAGCAGGGCCGGTTTGCCTTTCAGCTCGCGCAGGGCCACACCGTCGGTGGTGCGCAGGGCGTAGGGCACGGGCAGGTCGGCGTCGTGGAGCACGTCGAGCAGTTCGATGAAGAACGGCATTTCCGCGACCGGGCCGCGTTCAACCAGGGTCAGGACGAATTCGCCCTGCTCCAGGCTGATAAAGAAATTGGTGTTTTCGCTACCGGCGGCAATCCCCTGGAAGTCGATCAGGCGGCCGAGCCCGTAAGGGGCGAGAAAGGTTTCCAGCTCGGGCCGAGCCAGGGGGGTGAACACAGACATGGTTAAAACTGCCAGTACGGGCGCCGCGGTGTGCGACGCCAATTGAAGTTAAGAAATCATTTCCATTCGAAGATCTTCCATGACGGGATCAGCATATCCGGCTGGTCAGAGCGGATGAAGTTCGCGTCGGTTCCGTCCGCGCGTACCAGGAAATACGGAGGTGCACCCTTCGGGGTGACCTTGATTGCGTACAGGAAACCGTTCTGACGGTATTCCTGGATGGTCTTGTCGCCTTCCGTGCGGATCGTAACTTCCGGATCACCCCCAGGGGCATCGTCTGCCGCCATGGCAGCCATCGGAGCGAGTGCAATCAAGCCGGTCAACAGCAGGCGATTGAATGTACGCATGATAACCTTGTCCCTTTGTCGTCATTGGTCCGGCTATTCTAGCGCCTGACCCGCCGAAAAGGTTGATTCTGCTCATGAGCCAAGCACCCCTCGTCCTGGTGGACGGTTCTTCTTATCTGTACCGCGCGTTCCATGCGCTGCCACCGCTGACCACCTCCAAAGGCCTGCCCACCGGCGCGGTCAAGGGGGTGTTGAACATGCTCAAAAGCCTGCGCAAACAATACCCGGACAGCCCGTTCGCGGTGGTGTTCGACGCCAAGGGTGGGACCTTTCGCGATGATATGTACGCTGAATACAAGGCCAACCGCCCGAGCATGCCCGATGACATGCGCCTGCAGATCGAGCCGCTGCACCAGAGCGTGATCGCCCTGGGCTTCCCGTTGTTGTGCGTCGAAGGCGTTGAGGCCGATGACGTGATCGGCACCCTGGCCCGCAGCAGTGCGGCCGCTGACCGTCCGGTGGTGATCTCCACCGGGGACAAGGACATGGCACAGCTGGTCGACGGGCACATTACCTTGGTCAATACCATGACCGGTAGCGCGATGGACATCGAGGGCGTGAAGGAGAAATTCGGTGTCGCTCCCGAGCAGATCATCGACTATCTGGCCTTGATGGGCGATTCGTCCGACAACATCCCAGGCGTCCCGGGCATTGGTCCGAAGACGGCTTCCGGCTTGCTGGTCGGTGTGAATGGTGGCCTTAAAGAGCTGTATGAACAGCTGGATATCGTGCCGACCCTGCCTATTCGGGGCGCGAAGACGCTGCCGGCCAAGCTGGAAGAGCATAAGGAGATGGCGTTCCTTTCCTACCAGTTGGCGACGATCAAGATTGATGTGCCGCTGGATGTGGGCCTGGATGACCTGCACCTGATTGAGCCGGACCGTGAAAAACTGCTGGAGCTGTACACGCTGCTGGAGTTCAAGAGCTGGTTTGATGAGATCCAGCGCGACGCCAAGCGGGTGGAGCTCAAGGCTGCGCCGGTTGTTGAGGACGTCGTTGAGGTAGTGGCGCCGGCGGAGGCGACTTACACCACGATCCTTGATCAGGCCACCTTCGACATCTGGTTGAAGAAGCTCAACGACGCGAAGCTGTTCGCCTTCGACACCGAAACCACCGGGATCGATGCCCAGCAGGCGCAGTTGGTGGGTGTTTCCTTCGCGGTGCAGCCCCACGAAGCGGCCTATATCCCGCTGACCCACGCCTACATCGGCGCGCCGGAGCAGTTGGATCGCGATACCGTGCTGCTGGCCCTCAAACCGCTGTTGGAAGACCCGACCAAGCTCAAGGTCGGCCAGCACGCCAAGTTCGACATGAACATCCTGGCCAATTGCGCCATCGGCGGCGACCCGGCGCACGGCATTACCGTGCGGGGCATCGCCTTCGACACCATGCTCGAATCCTATGTGTTGAACGCCACCGCAACGCGGCATGACATGGACAGCCTGGCCAAGAAGTACCTGGACTACGACACCGTCGCCTTTCAGGACATTGCCGGCAAGGGTGCCAAGCAGCTGACTTTCGATCAGATCGCGCTGGAGCAGGCTGGCCCTTATGCGGCGGAAGACGCCGATGTGACCTTGCGCCTGCACCAGGCGCTGTTTGCGCAACTTTCAGCCATTCCGAGCCTGGCGAGTGTGCTCACGGATATCGAGATTCCGTTGGTGCCGGTGTTGGCGCGTATTGAGCGCCAGGGTGCGCTGGTCGACAAGGACCTGCTGGGTATCCAGAGCATCGAACTGGGCAACAAGATGGTCGAGCTGGAGCGCCAGGCGTTCGAGATCGCTGGTGAAGAATTCAACCTGGGTTCGCCCAAGCAACTCGGGGCGATTCTTTACGAAAAGCTCGGCCTGCCGGTACTGAAGAAAACCGGTAAGGGCCAGGCTTCAACCGCCGAAGAAGTGCTGGCAAAGCTGGCCGAAGATGACTACCCGCTGCCCAAGGTGCTGATGCAGTACCGCAGCATGAGCAAGCTGAAAAGCACCTACACCGACCGTCTGCCGGAACAGATCAACCCGCGCACCGGGCGTATCCACACGTCCTATCACCAGGCGGTGGCGGCGACCGGGCGTTTATCGTCCAGTGATCCGAACCTGCAGAATATCCCGGTGCGTACCGCTGAAGGGCGGCGGATTCGCCAGGCCTTCATCGCGCCCAAAGGCTACAAAATGCTGGCGGCGGACTATTCGCAAATTGAGCTGCGGATCATGGCTCACCTGTCGAAGGACGAAGGTTTGATGAACGCCTTCCGTCACAACCTCGACGTGCACACCGCCACGGCGGCCGAGGTGTTCAAGGTTGAGCTGGGTGACGTCACGTCTGATCAGCGCCGCAGCGCCAAGGCGATCAACTTTGGTTTGATCTATGGCATGGGCGCACAGAAGCTGGGCAAGGATATTGGCGTCGATACCAAGACGGCCAAGGCGTACATCGATGTGTATTTCGCCCGTTATCCCGGGGTTCGTGAGTACATGGAACGCACCCGCGCCCAGGCGTCCGATCAGGGCTACGTAGAGACCTTCTTCGGTCGCCGCCTCTACTTGCCGGATATCCATTCCAACAAGCCCCAGGAGCGCGCGGCGGCTGAACGCACTGCGATCAACGCGCCCATGCAGGGCACAGCGGCAGACATCATCAAGAAAGCCATGGTGCTGGTGGATAACTGGCTGACGGATTCAGGCCTGGATGCCAAGGTGATCCTGCAGGTGCACGATGAATTGGTGCTGGAAGTACGTGAGGATCTGGTCGCGGAAGTCAGCGAGAAGATTCGCGAGCACATGAGTGCCGCTGCTCAGCTGGATGTGCCGCTGCTGGTGGAAGTGGGCGTCGGCGATAACTGGGACCAGGCGCACTGATCTCGGGGCTCTGCTGCCACCGAGGGGTGGTGGCAGAGTGCTTTAGTCCGGAAATCGCCGTCAGTTATTTCAAATAGTTTTTCGAACCTGCCGGAACTTAACCCGTGAATTGCCACTCAGAGTTACTGAATGGGTGGTGAAGCCCTTCAATGCTCCTATGTTGTGTTAAGTGTTGGCAGATATCTGGACCCCGCCCTAGCGGTCCGGAACTTGAACCCCGAACTTCCCCTCCCCATACGAAGTCCGGGGTTTTTTTTGCCTGCGCAAAAGTTACTCCGCGATTTCCGCGCCCTTGTCCGCCAATTCCATCCAGCCGGCCAGTACGGTGTAGGCGTCTTCCAGGCCCATGCGCTTGGGCGCCGAGAACAGTTGGATGGTGATCGCATCACCCCAGCCTTTACGGATTTCAGACTGCACTTTAAGCAGCGTGTTTTTGGCGGCGCCGTAGGTCAGCTTGTCGGCTTTGGTCAGCAGGATATGCATCGGCATGCCGCTGGCAACTGCCCAGTCGAGCATCAGCAGGTCGAAATCGGTCATCGGATGGCGGATGTCCATCATCAGAATCAAACCCTTCAAACTCTCCCGGCCACCCAGGTAGGCCTCCAGGTGACGCTGCCAGTGCAGCTTCAGCGGGATAGGTACTTTTGCATAACCGTAGCCCGGCAGGTCGACCAGACGCCGATCATCGTCTAGCTTGAAGAAATTGAGAAGTTGCGTACGGCCTGGAGTTTTCGAGGTGCGTGCCAGGCTGGCGTGAGTCAGGGTGTTCAGCGCGCTGGACTTACCGGCGTTGGAGCGCCCGGCAAAGGCGACTTCAAAGCCCTCGTCATCGGGGCATTGGTCAACTTTGGCGGCGCTGAGCATAAACGTGGACTGTTGGCACAGGCCAAGGATGGGATTCTTGAGTTGCATGAGATTTCCGATGTGGGCGATGCCGAGAAAGGGTGCGGCAAGCGGTGTCGTTTCCGTTTCAGTAGCGCCAGTATATAATGCCGCAGATTTTGTGTGTGCTTTGTCCCAGCGAAGGATGAAGTTCACGGGAGCGAAAGACCTTTATTGCGCATTAGAACGCAAAACGCTCTCAAACCCTGAAATGGTCGACGTATGACCAAGTGGTTGCTCGCTATCGGTGTCCTGCTCCCGCTTTATGGCGCTCAGGCTACACAGGATCCGGAAGCGGTGTACAACCGAGTTTGCGTGGCTTGCCATGCCGGCCAGTTGCCGAATGCCCCGAAGCGGGGTGATCAGGCAGCTTGGGCGCCAAGACTGGCGCAGGGCATGGACACGTTGGTGCAACACGTGACCCAGGGTTTCAAGGCAATGCCGCCGCGTGGTTTGTGCATGGACTGCAGTACTGAGGATTACCAGGCCGTCATTGAGTTGATGGTGAGTAAACCCGGTAGATAACTCTTAAACCCCTTAGCCGTAGTTGGATTAGCTGATGAACAAACTGATCGTGAGTCTGCTGTTGACCTTGGGCATCACAGGCGCTGCCGTCGCTGCAGAGGGCCCCCTTAAAGGTGATGCCACTGCCGGTCAAGCGAAGGCCGCTGTATGTGGTGCTTGCCATGGACCGGATGGTAACAGCCCGGCGCCGAACTTCCCCAAACTGGCCGGCCAGGGTGAACGTTACCTGACCAAGCAACTGCACGACATCAAGGACGGCAAGCGAACGGTGTTGGAAATGACCGGCTTGCTGACCAACCTCAGCGATCAGGAACTCGCGGACCTCGCAGCGTATTTTGCCAGCCAGAAAGGCAGTGTGGGAGCTGCTGATCCGAAACTGGTGGCCCGTGGTGAGAAACTGTTCCGCGGCGGCGACCTGGAAAAAGGCCTGCCAGCCTGCACCGGCTGCCATTCGCCCAATGGCGCGGGCATAGCCGCCGCCGGCTTCCCGCACCTGAGTGGCCAGCACGCGACCTACATCGCCAAACAGTTGACCGATTTCCGTAAGGAAGAGGCAGGCCGAGCTAACGATGGCGACGCAGCGATCATGCGTACCATTGCGCGCAAGCTGAGCGATGAAGACATTGCAGCGGTCTCCAGCTATATCCAGGGCCTGCACTAACATGCCTGCAACGTTAACACTCGATTAATCCAGCGATGCAAGCATAAAAAGGGTGGCTTAGGCCGCCCTTTTTTGTGGCCGGTGCCGTTACACTAACGAACTCATGCCCGCGCAGACCTGTCACAACAAAGGTCGCGTGAGGCGACTTTATTTGTCCAGGAGTAAAGCATGCGTAATCTGATCCTCAGCGCCGCTCTCGTCACTGCCAGCCTCTTCGGCATGACCGCACAAGCTGCCGACGTGCCGCTTGAAGCCGGTAAAACCTACGTTGAATTGGCTAATCCGGTTCCGGTCTCGGCGCCAGGCAAGATCGAAGTGGTGGAGCTGTTCTGGTACGGCTGCCCGCATTGCTACGCCTTTGAGCCGACCATCAACCCATGGGTCGAGAAGCTGCCTAAAGACGTGAACTTCAGACGTATCCCTGCCATGTTTGGTGGCCCGTGGGATGCCCACGGCCAGCTGTTCCTGACACTGGAAGCCATGGGCGTGGAGCATAAGGTCCACAACGCGGTATTCGACGCGATCCAGAAACAAGGCAAACGCCTGACCAAACCAGACGAAATGGCTGACTTCGTGGCCACCCAAGGTGTCGACAAGGACAAGTTCCTGGCCACCTTCAACTCCTTCGCGATCCAGGGCCAGATCAAACAGGCCAAGGAACTGGCGCAGAAGTACGGCGTGCAGGGCGTTCCAACCATGATCGTCAACGGCAAATACCGTTTCGACCTGGGCACCTCCGGTGGTCCTGAGCAGACCCTCAATGTTGCCGACCAGCTGATCGCCAAAGAGCGCGCAGCCAGGTAAGGGGCTCGTCATGCGCCGCTGGGGTACCGAACGCGTGGTTGGCCTGCATGATCCGCAGGTCAACGAACATCACCTGGAGTCCACGGGGTTGCCTCCGGACAGCCGCTTGCGGCTGCTCAGCTTCAATATCCAAGTGGGGATCAGTACCGAGAAATACCGTCACTACCTCACCCGTGGCTGGCAGCACCTGCTGCCCCACAACGGGCGGGCCGGCAACCTGCAAAAGATTGGCAACCTATTGAATGACTTCGATCTGGTTGCGCTGCAGGAAGCCGACGGCGGCAGCATGCGTTCCGGTTACATCAATCAGGTGGAGCACCTGGCCCAGCTCGGCGCGTTCCCCTATTGGTACCAGCAACTCAATCGCAACCTCGGGCGCCTGGCGCAGCACAGCAATGGTGTGCTCAGTCGCCTGAAGCCCACCGCCATCGAAGACCATCCGCTGCCAGGCCCCAAGGGCCGGGGGGCGATCCTTGTGCGTTTTGGCGAAGGCCCAGAGGCGCTGGTGGTGGTGATGATGCACCTGGCGTTGGGTGCGCGCACCCGCACGATGCAACTGGCCTACATCCGCGAGCTGATTGGCGGTTACAAACACCAGGTACTGATGGGTGACATGAACACCCATGCCAATGACCTGTTGTTGAATTCTCCGTTGCGCGACCTCGGGCTACTGGCTCCGCAAGCCGAAGCCACATTCCCCAGCTGGCGCCCGCAACGCTGTCTTGACCATATCCTGCTCAGCCCTACCCTCACACTCGAGAGTGTGCAGGTGCTGGCGCAGCCCATCTCCGATCACCTGCCGGTCGCGGTAGAGATTCGTCTGCCGGGTTCGCTCACGGCTGATGCATTACCCGCGTTGAGCCCCGGCCCTCGCGGACCCCTTGCATGAGCGACGACGCCCAGCGCTGGAAAGAGAAATACCTCAAAAGCATCGAGCAACAAGAAAAGCTCGAACGCCGTTGGGCAGCCCGTCTCGACCTGCTACGCCGTGGGCTGGTGCGCAGCACGCTGGCCGCTGAAGGCACCGACCGCGCCGTCGACCAGTGCATGAAGGAAATGCGTGACGTTGTCCGTACTGATGATATGGACGCCGCCCTCGCCGCCTTGCTGCCGCGCCTGGAAAAAGCCGTGCTGGATTCGGAGCAGCGCCGTGAAACCCGGGTCGACCAGATCAGCACCGCGCTGACGTCCCTGGTTACCCAGCTGCAAAAGTTGCCATTACCGCGTGAGGTTGCCCGGCCGCTTAAGACGTTCGCCAAGCAGTTGGACGGCCGAGTCAGCCAGGCACGTGAGATCCCCTTGCTGCTCAGCGAGTTGAGTGGCCTGCAGGGCCAGGCGCTGAACAACCTGGAGCCGGACGGCGAAACCACACGCCCAGGGCCGGGGCTTTTGCAGCGCCTGTTTGGTTCCAAAGACGTCGCGACCGAGCCGGAGGCCAGCGAATCGACAGCCCGCCCGGCACCGCAACCCATTGTGGCCAAGCCTGTCGCCGAGCCCCAACCGCCTGAACAGTCCGAGGAACTGACGCAAGCCTTGCGCGCCTTTGCGCCGCCGTCTCAGGAAAAGGTTAACCCCGCAGTTGAGTCGGCCGTGCCGGCCAAGGTGGCGGACGCTGTCAGTGAAACGTTTGTGTACGAGGCTCCGCCTCAAGCTGAGCCCGTCGAAGCGTCCGTAGCGCCCGTAGCGCATGTCGAGCGGGAGCTTCCGACAGAAGAGCCGGCACCGGAAAGCGCCCTCGCCGCCTTTATCGAAACGCCTGCCGTTCAGGTCGAAACGCCGGGTGAGACCACCATCGGCAGCCTGTCGCTCCCTCCTGTGCTGGAGGTCGAGGAGTCCGACCCCGACGAGCTGCAAGCGGACGGCACGTATGCCTTACCTGATTCGCCGGAGCCGTCCTACAGCTCCGTAGCCAAGCATATTGAAGACACTCTGCTCGGGCTGTTGGAGGAGTTGTCGCTACCCGAGCGTCACCGGCCCCAGGCCGAGGCCATGCGTGAGCGTCTGGCGCACGGCCTGAACTGGTACGAACTGCTACCGATCCTCGACGACCTGGCCGTCTTGATGCTGGCAATCACCGACAGCGGCCAGCACGAATTCGAGGCTTACCTCAAGCAGCTCAACGAGCGTCTCGAAGCGTTCCAGGGGCATTTGCAGGTCGCCAGCGACGGCCATGCCGATAGCCGTTCGGCCGCCCGGGAGCTGGATTCGCAGATCCGTGAACAGGTCGATGGCCTGCAAAGCAGCGTGCAGGAGGCCGCCGATCTGGAAAGCCTCAAGCACGTATTGGAAAGCCACCTCGAAGGTCTTCTCGGCACCATGGACGAGCACCAGCAGCAGCGTGACCAGCGCGAGCAGGAAACGGCAGCGCGACTGAAAGGCTTGGCCGAGCGGGTTGCCAATATGGAGCAGGAAGCCCAGGGCTATCGCGAGCATTTGGAGGTGCAGCGCCAGAAGGCCTTGATCGATCCGCTCACTGGCCTGCCCAACCGCGCCGCCTGGAGTGAGCGGCTCGATCACGAGGTCAACGCCTGGCATCAACGGGGTAACAGCCTGTCGCTGGCGATGCTGGACTTGGATCACTTCAAGCGCATTAACGACGGCTACGGCCACCTGGCTGGCGACAGGGTGCTGAAAATCATCGCCAACGTGCTGCGCAAGCGCCTGCGGCCGACCGACTTTATCGCGCGTTTCGGCGGTGAAGAGTTCGTGTTGCTGATGCCCGACTCATCCCTCGCGGATGCCCTGGCGGCAGGTGAAGTGTTACGCGCTGCGATTGAAGCCTGCCCGTTTCACTTCAAAGGCGAGCCGGTGACGATCACTGTGTCCATGGGTGTGGCGCAGTTCCAGCCGGGAGAGCGCAGTGACCTGGCGCTCAAACGCGCGGATGCGGCCTTGTACCGGGCCAAGGCCGCAGGCCGAAACCAAGTGCAGGCCGCCTAAAAGATGTTCCATTTTGTAATTTGACGGTTGGGTCACAAGCGGTACGTTACACTGTTGCATTATCGTCTTCAGCGTAACGTCTTCCGCCATGAAATTTTTGTACATTGCTTTTGTGTTTCTTTTCCTTGCGGGCTGCGCCAGCGGCCCTCGCCTGGACACCAACCACCCCTCGGTGAACCACGACAACCGCGTGCAGTTCGTGGTGGTGCATTACACCTCGACCAACCTTGAACGCTCCCTGGCATTGCTCACCCACGGCCAGGTGAGCAGCCATTATCTGATCGGCGACGATGCCTCAGGCACTATCTACAAGCTGGTGGATGAGAGCCAGCGCGCCTGGCATGCCGGGGAAAGCGAATGGATGGGCCGCACCTGGCTCAACTCCAGCTCCATTGGTATTGAGATCGTGAACCCTGGCTACAAGGACACGCCGACAGGCCGCCTGTGGTATCCGTACTCCGAAGCCCAAGTGAAATCGCTGGTGGTGCTGCTCAAGGACATCAGCAAGCGCAATGGCATCGACCCCAAGAACATCATCGGCCACAGCGATATCGCACCGCTGCGCAAGCTGGACCCGGGCCCCTTGTTCCCCTGGAAGCGCCTGGCCGCTGAGGGGCTGGGTGTTTGGCCGGATGCACAGGCCGTCGCGGGGTTCCAAGTGCAGTACGCCACAGAACTGCCGAGCATTACCTGGTTCCAGGAACAATTGGCCCACTTGGGTTACCAGACGCCACAGACTGGAGAGCTGGATGTGGCTACACGTCATGTGATCGCGGCGTTCCAGATGCATTTCCGGCCATCGCTGTTCGACGGTACGCCTGACGCGCAAAGCGCTGCGATCCTGCGAGCGTTGAACTGTGGCGAGCAAGCGTGCTTACGCTCGGGTGCGGAGCGCCCTTAAGAGGCAGGCGGAGCGGCGCGACGTTTCAACAAGCGCCGTTGCTACAACAAGCGGGGGTTCCTACAAAGGCAACGCCATATAGAACTGAGTGCCCTGCCCCGGCCGCGAGTACACACCCATGCGGCCGCCGTGCAATTGCACAATCTCTTTGCACAGCGCCAGCCCCAGGCCGGCGCCGCCTTTCTTGCGACCCACCTGCACAAAGGGCTCGAAGATCCGCCCCTGCTGCCCATAGGCGATGCCTTCGCCGTTATCTTCGACGCTGATAATCACGCGCTCGCCGTGGCGGCGTGCCTGCAGACGAATCTGCCCCCCCTCAGGTGTGTGGCGTAGGGCATTGCCCAGCAGGTTGTCGAGCACCCGTTCCAACTGTGCTTGGTCCGCATATAACCGGGGCAGGTCGGATTGGGCTTCTACCATCAGCTCGACGTTTTGCACGTTGGCCGGCTCGACGAAGCGTGCTCGTGCGTGTTCAAGCAGATCGGTCACGTCGCACGGGCCTAAGGTGAGCTTCTGCAGGCCGTTCTGGTAGCGCGAGAAGTTGAGCAGGTCGTTGATCAATTGCATCAGCCGCTGCATCTCTTCATTGACTGTATCCAGCAGGTCCGCTTCACGGGAGTCCGGCGGAAATTTCGCCCGCTCGCGGAATAGCCCGAATGCCATGTGCATGCCGGTCACCGGTGTTCGCAGCTCATGAGAGGCGCGCAGTACGAACTCGCTGCGTACCCGCTCGAAGGCGCGTTGTTCGGTGACGTCATGCAGCACCATCACCGCCCCGAGGATATGCCCCTGGGTATGGCTGACGGGGGTCAAGCTGTAGGTCAGCAGGCGCAATTCGCCTTCGACTTCCACTTCCAGATCCTCCGGCGCCCGCTCCAGGCTGCCGCCACGCAGTACCAATTGCAGCTGTTCATCCAGTTCCGGTCGCACCAGGGCCTCGCCCAGGCCCTGGCCAAGGCGCTCCTCGTCCCAGCCCAGTTGGCGTTGGGCCACCGGGTTGAGGTGTTCCAGGCGGCCTTGCTGGTCAATCATCAGCAGACCATCGTCTATGCTGTCGAGCACCGCTTGCAGGCGCTGCTGGCCAGCCAGGAGTTCATCGACATTGGTCGCCTGATGCTGGCGCAACGCCTCGGCCATGATGCCGAAGCGGCGGGTGAGCTGGTTCATCTCTGCTGCCGACGAGATCGGCAGTGTCACTTCGAAATCGCCCTGCCCTATCTTGTCCGCCGCCTTGGCCAGCGCTTCGATCGGTCCGCCAAAACGCCGGGCGATGCCATGCGCCGTCACAAACCCGATGATCAGCACCGCGAGCCCAACCAGCCCCAGTAGCCCGGCGATCAGCAGGGCACGTTCGCGGGATTTGTGTTCGCTGTTGCTGATGTTCTCCAAGGCCTGCTTGTGCTCGTTGATCAAGCCATTGCGCAGCGCATTGAAGGTGTCGGTGAGTTTTTCCTTGGCCCCAGGTGGAGGGGTCGGTTGCTGGGACTCGTCAAAAGCGTTCAGCAGTTCCTGATACTGGCCCTTGGCCTGGCTGAACCCCGTCCCGCGACCGTCGCGTTGTTCATGGGCGATACCTTGGTCCAGCAGGTCGACGTAGCGCTGCTTGGAGGTTTGCAAGGCCTCGGGGTCGGGGCGCTCTTCCAGCATCATGATCAACTGATCACCCAGGCTCTGACGCAGCTTGAGGCCCAGGTCCAGGGTGATGAAGTTGCTGCGAATCAGGGATTCCTGAGTCTTGGCCATTTGCATGACGCTGACCAGGCCGAGGATCAAACCCAGCAGGGCAACGGTGATCAGCGCTGAGATGCTCAGGAATAGCCGAGTGCGCAGCTTCATCGCGAACTTCATAGGGTACAGCTCACAGGTTGTACTGTTTGCGTTTGCGGTACAGGGTCGACGCGTCGATACCCAGGGTGCGAGCCGCCTGGTCCAGGGTGTCGCTGGTGGCGAGCACGGCTCCGATGTGAGCTTTCTCCAGCTCGTCCAGGCTCAGCGCCGCGCCGATCCGCGGAGCGTTGTTGGTCGGCTGCTCGGCCATCCCCAGGTGGCTGATTTCTACCTTCTCTTGCGGGCAAATGATGCTGGCGCGCTCTACTACGTTGCGCAGCTCGCGGATATTTCCCGGCCAGCGGTAGTTGAGGAGGGCCTCGCGCGCTTCGTCGCTGAAACCGCGCGCCGGTCGGGCGTACTCCTTGACGAAACGTGCCAGGAAGCGGTCGGCCAGGGTCAGGATGTCCTCGCTACGTTCGCGCAGTGGGGGCAGGTGCAGGGTGATCACGTTGAGGCGGTAGAGCAGATCCTCGCGGAAGCGGCCATCACGCACCATGTCTTCCAGGTTCAGGTTGGTGGCGGCGAGGATGCGCACATCCGCACGTCGGGTAACTGGGTCACCGACGCGCTCGTATTCTTTGTCTTGGATAAAGCGCAATAACTTGGGTTGCAACGTGAGCGGAAAATCGCCGATTTCGTCGAGAAACAGCGTGCCGCCGTCCGCCTGGTTGACACGGCCCAATGTGCTTTCACTGGCGCCGGTAAAGGCACCACGACTATGGCCGAACAGCTCGCTCTCCATCAGTTCCGCCGTCAGCGACGGGCAGTTGATGGTCACACAGGATTTCTTCGAGCGCTTGCTCCAGCCGTGAATGGCTCGGGCCAGTTCACCTTTACCCGTGCCGGATTCACCCAGGATCAGAATGTTGGCGTCTGTGCCAGCCACCTGACGTGCGGTTTCCAGCACTACCATCATCGACGGGCTGTGGGAATCAAGGCCGTCTTTCGGTTGGCGCACTGCGCCTTCCAAGGCTTCGAGGCGCGCAGAGAGTTGGCGTACTTCCAGTTGCTTGGCAGTGGCAAGGCGCAGTTGGTCTGGGCTGCAAGGCTTTACCAAATAGTCAGCGGCACCGGCCTGGATCGCATCAACGGCAGTGTCGACCGCCGAATGGGCGGTGACAATGACCACACGCATCCATGGCGCCTGGATGCGCATCTGGGCCAGTACGTCCAAGCCGTTGTCTTCACCCAGGCGCAGGTCCAGGAAGCACAAATCGAACACTTGGCGCTGCATCAAGGTGTCCGCTTGGGCAGCGCTGTTCGCCGTGGCGACGGTGTAGCCCTCATCTTCCAGGCAATAACGGAAGGTGCGGAGGATCGCGGATTCGTCATCCACTAAAAGAATGCGGCCTTGAAGTTCCTTGGCTGATTCCATCTGTCCCGCGCTCCTTAACTCTATGAATGATGGTGTTTAGTCCCGGAATAATCGGGCAAGTTGCATGGTTTATTCTGATCGATAAAAGACAACGTCGTGCAGGTATCTGCATCACTTCCTACAAGGCGCCGATTGCTGGCGTTTTCATGCCGTCTTGCCACTTCGGCAACACACCCTCCGTGTTCTATCCCTTGATCCGACCGCTGGCTATCGTGCATTTCGCACGGCCCTCAAGGGGGCATCGTGCAGGATGCTGGGAGCTTGTTGGTTTATAAATATTTAACTCATTGATTTTATTAGTATTTATTTTGTAAAAAAGCTGGCATGCGCTCTGCAATACCTCTCCTAACGAATAATCAGAATGCGGGAGAACGTCAGCATGACTCGCCAAAGCTTCAGCCCACTGCGTGTATCGCCACTGCGCTTGCAGCAAGGTCTGTTTGCCAGCCTGGCCTTGATGGTCACGTTGATTGGCGGCCAGCAGTTGCAGCATTGGCAGCAGAGTCAGCAGCAGATCCCGCAATTTGAACGTCCGAGCATGACCCAGACCCATTTCCGTTCCGTTGGCAGTGTTGCTGCCGATGCAACAGCCCCGCAATTGCAGATGGTTGACCAGGAATCTTCCCTGAGTGAACTGCCGTCGCAAGAGCGTTGGGTGTTCTAGGCACCAAAAGCCGCTCGTGTTGAGCGGCAGTACGGCACTACCGCTGTTACCTCTAAAAGAAGCATAAGGAGAATCACCATGTTGAGTTGGGCAATCACATTTCTGATCATCGCCATTGTGGCTGCAGTCCTGGGCTTCGGTGGTATCGCGGGCACCGCCACGGGTATCGCAAAAATTCTGTTTGTGGTCTTCTTGGTGATGTTCATCGCTTCCTTCTTCTTTGGTCGTCGCGGCCGAGGCTGAAAATGACCACTTTGTCCTTCAAAGCCATTACTGCCGCCCTATTGTTGGGCGGCAGCGGCTTGGTGATGGCCGCCAATGACGGCCAATCCCGAGCCAACGAATTGCTCAGCGCGGACCCGCAATACCGTGAGACCTGGCAAAGCGTGGTGAAGAAAGAAGAGCGCCTCCCGGAATGGGTGATGAACCTGTCGGGTACGGCCGAGCAAATGAATGCCGTGGAAGAAGATGGCGACAAGTACTTGGTCGGGCCGCTCTGCGAAACCGCAGACACCTGCCGGAACAAGCGTCTGATCGTTGCCTTCAGCCTCGACAAAGAAGATGCCTACGCCATGTTGGTGGAAGTCCCGGCCGGCCTGCCGGCGGACAAGTCCCCAACGCGCCACGCCGATTACCGTTTTATCGGTAAACCGGATGAAGGCATGCAGAAGTTGCTGATGGAACAGCTGAAGAAAGATCCGAATTGGTACTAGGTTCCGTCCGGCGCGTCTGTCGTCAGCGGGACCAGCGTCCATAGAAAGAAGCCCCCTCGCTTCTTTCTGTTTGCACTGCTCGCCAAGGGTGGTGCATGACCAGGGGGCCGGGTTGCTCTGATCAAATGGGATCGGCGTGACCTACGGGTACAGGGAGTGCCTGCGCAAGGGCCGGGTCAGGAGAAAAGCTGCGACGCAGGTTCACAAGCCCATCGCTTGCTGAACTTGCGGCGGGCTTGTGACTTTCATTCATCGCCCCGCCTCTCATATCGCTCTGTCATACCTCTCGCTCTGTTATACCTCCCATAGCCGCAAATTTTGTTATCGCTCTCCTTTAACCATTTCTTGGTGTGTCGAGACGACCATCTATCGATAAAATTTTCGTCGCGCTATAGGACGTATTTGACGTCAGGTCGCGGATTCCCCAGGCATTTCTGCCAGCGCCGCAAAGACGTGCTGCATCTCTAGGCGAGCCGGGTTTGGCAGGTTAACGGCATATTTGCCGGACAATCTGTCGCATTTGAACTGACCGTTCGGACAGTTATTATGAAAAAAGGCCATGCCGATTCGGCATAGGGTAGGCGTTTACGGCATTAGACGTCGCTCCCTTGCATGGGAATAGTTGCGCCTTTTTTCGCCTGCCAGTAAGCCATTTCGGCCACGCTGCGGTGACCTTCCATGGAGGCAGATGCACACACTTTTTCGCTCTCGAGCGTTCCAGCTGGCGCATTTGCCTTAAGTTCACTTGAAGTAAGGGTAATGACATGAAGAAGGCAAAGCTAAGCCTCGCCTGGCAGATCCTCATCGGTTTGGTGCTGGGGATCGCAATCGGTGCAGTGCTCAACCATTTCAGTGCTGAAAAGGCCTGGTGGATCAGCAATGTGTTGCAGCCAGCGGGCGATATCTTTATCCGCCTGATCAAGATGATCGTGATCCCGATCGTGATCTCCTCGCTGATCGTCGGCATTGCCGGTGTCGGTGACGCGAAGAAGCTCGGGCGTATCGGTGTCAAAACCATCCTTTACTTCGAAATCGTCACCACCATTGCCATTGTGGTCGGCCTGCTGCTGGCCAACGTGTTCCACCCAGGCGCTGGCATCGACATGAGTACCCTGGGTACCGTCGACATCTCCAAGTACACCGCCACCGCCGCTGAAGTGCAGCACGAGCATGCGTTTATCCAGACCATCCTCAACCTGATCCCTTCGAACATCTTTGCCGCTGTTGCCCGTGGCGAGATGCTGCCGATCATCTTCTTCTCGGTACTGTTCGGCCTCGGCCTGTCGAGCCTCAAGCCCGAGCTGCGCGAGCCGCTGGTGACCATGTTCCAAGGCGTGTCCGAGAGCATGTTCAAAGTCACCCACATGATCATGAAGTACGCCCCGATCGGCGTATTCGCCTTGATCGCCGTGACCGTCGCCAACTTCGGCTTCGCCTCGCTGTTGCCGTTGGCCAAGCTGGTGATCCTGGTTTACGTCGCCATCCTGTTCTTCGCTTTCGTGATCCTCGGCCTGATCGCCCGCCTGTTCGGCTTCTCGGTGATCAAGCTGATGCGCATCTTCAAGGATGAGCTGGTACTGGCCTATTCCACCGCCAGCTCCGAAACCGTGCTGCCACGCGTGATCGAGAAGATGGAAGCCTATGGCGCGCCGAAGGCGATCTGCAGCTTCGTGGTGCCGACCGGCTACTCGTTCAACCTCGACGGTTCGACCCTCTACCAGAGCATTGCGGCGATCTTCATCGCCCAGCTGTATGGCATCGACCTGTCGATCGGCCAGCAACTGATGCTGGTGCTGACCCTCATGGTCACCTCCAAAGGCATCGCCGGTGTGCCGGGCGTGTCCTTCGTGGTGTTGCTGGCCACGCTGGGCAGCGTGGGCATTCCGCTGGAAGGCCTGGCGTTTATCGCCGGTGTCGACCGCATCATGGACATGGCACGTACCGCCCTGAACGTAATCGGCAATGCCCTTGCAGTGCTGGTGATCTCCCGTTGGGAAGGCATGTACGACGATGCCAAGGGCGAGCGCTATTGGAATTCGCTGCCGCACTGGCGCAGCAAGGAAGCCTCGCCGCTGGGCCAAGCCACCCGCAGCTGATAATACGACTGCTCTGACACAAACCCCGGAAAATTCCGGGGTTTGTCGTTTCTGCCAGCCCCGCTATCATTCGCTCCATTCTTCGGGGGATTTAACTGATGCTCAATGGCCTGTGGCTTGGCTTCTTTGTCGTGGCAATGGTGTCGGCACTGGCGCAATGGCTGGTCGGCGGTAACGCCGGGATTTTCGCGGCGATGGTCGAAAGCATTTTCGCCATGGCCAAACTGTCGGTGGAAGTGATGGTGCTGCTGTTCGGCACTCTGACGTTATGGCTGGGCTTTTTGCGCATCGCCGAAAAGGCCGGGATCGTCGACTGGCTGGCCAAGGCCCTCGGCCCGCTGTTCCGCCGCCTGATGCCGGAAGTGCCCGCCGGCCATCCGGCCATCGGCTTGATCACCCTCAACTTCGCTGCCAACGGCCTGGGCCTGGATAACGCCGCCACGCCTATCGGTTTGAAAGCGATGAAGGCGCTGCAGGAACTCAACCCAATCCCCAACACGGCGAGTAACGCGCAGATCCTGTTCCTGGTGCTCAACGCCTCATCGCTGACGTTGTTGCCGGTCACCATCTTCATGTACCGCGCCCAGCAAGGCGCTGCGGACCCAACACTGGTGTTCCTGCCAATCCTGCTGGCGACCAGCGCGTCCACCTTGGTGGGCCTGCTGTCGGTGGCGGTGATGCAGCGCCTGCGGCTGTGGGATCCGGTGGTGCTGGCCTATCTGATTCCAGGCGCATTGGTGCTGGGCGGCTTCATGGCGCTGCTGGCGACCCTCTCCGCCACCGCTCTGGCCGGGTTGTCGTCGATCCTGGGCAACCTCACGCTGTTTGGCCTGATCATGTTGTTCCTGGTGATCGGTGCGTTGCGCAAGGTCAAGGTGTATGAGGCGTTCGTCGAAGGGGCCAAAGAAGGCTTCGATGTGGCCAAGAACCTGCTGCCCTACCTGGTGGCGATGCTGTGTGCCGTGGGTGTATTGCGTGCCTCAGGGGCGCTGGATTTTGGCCTTGAAGGCATTCGCCATGTGGTCGCCTGGACGGGCATGGACACGCGCTTTGTGGATGCCTTGCCGACCGCGATGGTCAAGCCGTTCTCCGGCAGCGCTGCGCGAGCGATGCTGATCGAGACCATGCAGACCCAGGGCGTGGACAGCTTCCCGGCGTTGGTGGCGGCGACGATTCAGGGCAGTACCGAGACCACTTTCTATGTGTTGGCGGTGTACTTTGGTTCGGTGGGGATCCAGCGGGCACGGCATGCCGTGGGTTGTGCGTTGCTGGCGGAGTTTGCCGGTGTGGTGGCGGCGATTTCGGTGTGCTACTGGTTCTTCGGTTAAGGCTTGGATTGCTATCGGGGGCAAGCCCCCTCCCACATTTGAATGTGTTCACAGATCAACCTGTGGGAGGGGGCTTGCCCCCGATGAGGCCCTCAGTGTTTAGCTGCGTTATTGCCTTGCTGAACCACCCAATCCACCACCTGCTTATTCAACTGATCCCCCGCCTGTCCAAACCCGGCGACCACCGCCGGCACCTTGGTATCGCTCACCGGTTGCCTCACTTCAAACCGCCGACTGGCAACAATCCGCTGATCACTGCCGCGTACCAGGCGCGCGTCCAGGCGAATCACCACCTCCACCGCACTGCCGCGGTACTCACTCTGGAACGCCTGCAATTGCCCGCCCAGTTCATAGTCGGACTGCAGGTTGGTGTCATCGGTACTCAGCAGCGTCACCCGACCATCGCGTTGAAAGCCATCCATGAGGCGGTTGCGCAACAGTACCGGCGACGGATCGCTCCAGCGCGAGTTGGCATAGCTGCTGATCAGGTCGCCATTGGGCACCACGGCAATACGTGGGCTGTCGAGAAATTCGCTGGTCTGCGGCTTATTCACACGCAGCGACCAGCTGACCGGAGCACCCTGGCCGGTGGTCTGGGCCGAGGCCAGGCGATACACATCAGAAGGGTCGGCCTTGGGAAGAATCGAGCACGCGCTCACGAGTGCCAGCGCCACAGGGGCGATCATTTGGTAAGCACGCTTCATGGCGTGAACTCCTTGTTCTTGTCGCTGCCCAGCAGGTAACCGCTGGGGTTGGCTTCCAGGCGGCGGGAGATGGCGCGCAGCGAACCGAGGGTTTCGCGCAGTTCGCGCACGGCCGGCGCCAGTTCGTTGAGGCCTTGCATGCCGCTGTTCACCGAGTCCTTGTTGTTGGTCAGCAAGGTGTTGATGGTCGCGGTGCTGTGTTCCAGGGACTTCATGGCCTGCTCGGCGCTGCCAAAGGCCTGCTTGCCTTGTTCGTTGAGCAAGCCGTTGGCGTTGCGCATCAGCACACTGGTCTGCTCCAGGGCGGCGCTGGCCTGTTTGCTCACTTGCATCAGTTGCTGCATCACCACCTTGATATCGCCGCGCTGGTCGGCGATGACGCCGGTCGTTTTTTGCAGGTTATCCAGGGTGTTGCTCAGGCGCTCGACGTTCTCGCGGGAAAACAGGTCGTTGGCGTTATGCAACAGCAGGTTGATGCTCGTCATCAGGTCGTTGCTGTTGTTCAGCAGGCGCGCGATAGGTGAGGGTGAGGCGATGATTTCCGGCAAGTTACCGTCTTTGCCCTTGAGTTCGGGGCTTTGCGGCGTACCGCCGCTGAGTTGGATAATCGAGGTGCCGGTGATGCCGGTCAGCGCCAGCTTGGCCTGGGTGTCTTCCTTGATAGGCGTCTCACCGGCCAGGCGGATACGTGCCAGTACGCGACGCGGATCTTTGGGGTCCAGGCGCAGGCTGATCACATCGCCCACTTTAATCCCGCTGTACTGCACCGAACTGCCCTGTGACAGGCCGCTGACCGCCTCGTTGAAAATCACTTCGTAATCCTGGAAGGCGCTGTCGACGCTGGACTTGGCCAGCCACAGGCCGAACAACATCGCGCCGACCACCACGATCACGCTGAACAAACCGATCATCACATGATGGGCTCGGGTTTCCATGTCATACCTCGTTGAGCGATTGAGCGGCATCCAATGCCGCGCGGCCTCGGGGGCCGTGGAAATATTCGTGAATCCACGCGTCGTCCGTTTCCGAAACGACATCGATGGCGTCGGCCACCAGCACCTTTTTCTGGGCCAGCACCGCCACGCGGTCGGTGATGGTGTACAGCGTGTCCAGGTCGTGGGTGACCAGGAACACGCTCAGGCCCAGCGCATCGCGCAGGGTCAGGATCAGTTGATCGAATTGCGCCGCGCCAATCGGGTCGAGGCCGGCGGTGGGTTCGTCGAGAAACAGGATGTCGGGGTCCAGGGCCAGCGCGCGGGCCAGCGCGGCGCGCTTGATCATGCCACCCGACAGTGACGCCGGGTATTTGTCGGCTGCCGACAGTGGCAACCCGGCCAGGGCCAGTTTGACCGCGGCCAGGTGCTCGGCGTCGCGGCGGCTGAGGCCTGCGTGTTCGATCAATGGCAGCGCTACGTTTTCGGTCACGGTCAGCGAGGAAAACAGCGCGCCCTTCTGGAACAGCACGCCAAAGCGTCGCTCCACCAGGGATCGCTCATGCTCCGCCAGGCTCGGCAGGTTCTTGCCAAACACCCGGACTTCGCCTGCGCTGGGCCGGCGCAGGCCGACGATGCTGCGCAACAACACCGACTTGCC
Organism: Pseudomonas marginalis; assembly: GCF_001645105.1. GTDB lineage: Bacteria > Pseudomonadota > Gammaproteobacteria > Pseudomonadales > Pseudomonadaceae > Aquipseudomonas > Aquipseudomonas petroselini. The sequence continues at coordinate 21,405 of NZ_LKEG01000034.1, read as the reverse complement.
GCTGCCGGAGCCGCCGACCACGGCAAGGATCTCGCCTTTGTACAAGTCCAGGTCGAGGTTCTCGTGCACGCGTTGGGTGCCAAAGCGATTGCACAGGCCGCGCACTTCAATCACCGCCTCGGCGGTCGCACGGTGTAAGCGACTCACCAGCCCATCTCCATAAAGAACAGCGCGGCGACCGCGTCCAGCACGATCACCACAAAAATCGATTGCACCACGCTGGAGGTGGTGTGGGCACCGACGGACTCGGCGCTGCCGCTCACCTTGAAGCCTTCCAGGCAGCCGATGGCGGCGATCAGGAAGGCGAAGATCGGCGCTTTCACCAGGCCCACCAGGAAATGCTGCACGCCAATGTCCGATTGCAGCAGTGAGAGGAACATCGCCGGCGAAATATCCAGGGCCACGGCGCACACCACGCCACCGCCGACAATGCCCGAGAGCATTGCCAGGAAGGTCAGCATCGGCAGCGCCACCAGCAGCGCCAGTACGCGCGGCAATACCAGCAGTTCCATCGGGTCCAGGCCCAGGGTGCGGATCGCGTCGATCTCTTCGTTGGCCTTCATCGAGCCGATTTGTGCGGTAAAGGCACTGGCGGTGCGACCGGCGATCAGGATCGCGGTCAGCAACACACCGAATTCGCGCAGGAAGGAGAACGCCACCAGGTCGACGGTGAAAATCGTCGCGCCAAAACTCTTGAGTACGGTGGCGCCGAGGAACGCCACCACGGCACCGACCAGAAAGGTCAGCAGGGCCACGATGGGCGCGGCGTCGAGGCCGACCTGTTCCAGGTGCGCGACCATCGGCGTGAGGCGCCAACGCCTGGGCCGGAAAATTCCGCGGGCGAAGGTTTCGAGGATCAGGCCGATAAAGCCCAGCAGTTGCTTGCTGTCTTGCCAGACGGTGTCTACCGCCCGGCCGATGCGAGCCAGCACTTGAATACCGGCGGCTTCTTCCGGGGCTTTCTCCGGTACGCAAAAATCATTCAGGGAGCGGTAGACGGTCTTGAGCAGTGCGCGGTCAGCGGCAGACAAGCTGCAATCGGTCTGCTCGGCGGATTGCTCGATGCGGGTCGGTCCCAGCAACTCCACCAGCAGCGAGGCGCCGGCGGTATCGAGGGCGCCCAGGCCATTGAGGTCGATACGCGCGCCCGCATCGTATTGGCCGTCGAGCTTGTCCGACAGCTTCTTCAGGCTGGCATAGTGGGCAAGCGTCCAGTCTCCCGTAATCCTCAGCTGTGGCGGGGTGATGGACGTATCGAGGTGGGCTGCACCGGCCGAGGTACTGGTGGTCATAAGCTCCGAGCTTGTTGGCTATCCACAATTCCTACGTAATAGCACGATCCTGCCTACTTTGGGTTGTCCGTTTGTGCTGAGTCCGTCACTTTGAAACGCAGTACGCCGATCACCTGCCCGTCTTCGGTCAGCACCTGTACCTGCCAGCGACCCACGGCGTCGGCGGGGAAGTTCTGCTTGTGGGTCCAGGCGCGATAGCCCTCTTTGCGCCCGCCGTGGATATCCAGGGCGATGCGGTCAACCTCTTTGCCATTGAATTTCCACACGTGGTAAATCCGCTCATCCAGCCCACGCGGGGCGTTGATCGCGGTGTAGGCGTAGAGCCCGCCGCTGCGCAGTTGAGCGGCGGTGACTTCCTTGAGGTCGTCGCCCGGCGTGCGGTCTTGCAGTTGGGTGCTGATGGCCACTTCGGTCATCCACAGCGTGGCTGGCGGCACCCAGCTGCGCAGGAACCAACCGGCGCAGCCAATCGCAGCGGTGACCCCCAGTAGCATCGCCCAGCCTTTGAGGCTGCGCAGCGGCAGGCTTACCGCCAGGCTCGGGATCGACAGTGCCATGGCTACGCCGAGGGCCAGCTTGTAACTCTCAGCCGTGGTCAGGTGCAGGATGATCGGCAGTGCGGTGAGCAGCGCCGCGAACAGCGTGAAGGTGTGCAGTGCGAGGAACAGCGAGCGTTTGGGCGCCAGCCATTTGTAGTACAGCGGGTCGATTATCGATACCAGCGCTGCGGCGCCGAGCAGGCCGGTGAACACCGACTGGCCGCTGTTCCAGGCGGTGGTGATGAAAAAAAACGGCAGCACAAAGAACAGGCTTTCCTGGTGAATCATCTGGGTCGCATAGCGCAGCAGCGGCTCGGGGATTTCGCGCTTGAAGACTTTGGTGAACAGCTGGGTAAAGCTGTTTTCCAGCATCAGCCACAGCCAGCTCACCAGCATGATCACGGCGATCCAACTGGCCATGCCCTGCTGGCGATCCACCAGAATGAAGCTGCCCACACCCGAGACAAAACCGCCAAGTGCTATCACCCCGGGGTAGCGCTTCATCAGTTCGAGGATGCGGGTGATCAAGCGGGTCAGGTTTTGCATTCGGCGGTTCGCAGTCTTTGTAGGAAAAAATCCCAGACAGAATAACGTCTTAGCCCTTTGTCCGGTGCCTCATTACGCAAACCGTTTGCGATAAACCCGCACGCCGATCAACACAAAGGTGATCAAGCCGAGCACGCCGGCACCGATCCAACTCAGGCCGTCATAGCTGAGCAGCGGTTTCTCGATACGCCAGTAGCCGGGCTGCTGGAACACTTGGCGCATGGCCTGGTTGGTCTGGTCCAGGCTTACAGCCTTGATGCGCTTGACCGGGTCGCTGAAGTGGCCGTTGTTGTAGTCACCGGAAGCGCTCCAGTAGTAGTCGGCCAACGCGCTGTTGCCCTGCACTGCCCAGGCCTGGCGCGCGATGGCGGCTTGTTGCAAGCGAGCGAATACCGCCGGATCGAGGCCATCCTTGAGCAGTTGGGCCTTGAGGTCCTGGAGAACCTGCTCTGCCTCGGGGAGGTTTTCGCGCTCAAGGTCGGCATTCAAGCTGAGGAAACCGACGCCGCCGAGGACTTCACGTTCGCTCCAGGGGCCGTAGGACAAACCGTGCTTGAGGCGCAGTTGGCGGTACAGCGCCCAATCGAGGTAATCCTTGAGCAGGTCGTAGGTCTCATCATGCTGGTCGTCCAGCACCGGCTCGGGGAACAGCCAGTGCAGCTTGGCGCTGTCGCCGACCCAGCCATGGATCAGTTCGCGATGGCTGGCGGCGGCGTGCTGGATCTCCGGCAGCGCTGGGTGTTCAGTGGGGTCAACCGGGTCGAGTTGCCCGAAGGTGCGCTCCAGATAGGCCGGCAGCAGCTTGTCGAGGTCGCCGACGATGATCAAGGTCATGTTGTTGGGCGCGTACCAGTGTTTGCGCAGGTGCTCCAACTGGTCGCGGGTCAGGTGGTCGACCTCGGCGCGCTCGGCGCATTTGAGCCCCAGTTCGACCGCCAATTGGTTGCTGGCGGTGTGGCCCAGGTCCTGGCGGTCCAACAGGCGTTGCAGGTGTGAGTAGTGGCCGCCGTCTTCGCGTTCGACGACCTGCTTGGCGGCGTTGATATTGGCGTCGGTCAGTTCGGTGCGGGTGAGGATCGCCAGTAGCAGGTCCAGCACTTTGCGCTGGTTTTGTGCGGGCGCCTCGATCACAAAGGTGGTGTCGGCGTTGCTGGTGTAGGCGTTCCACTCGCCGCCCAGCGCTTGCATGCGGTCTTCCAGCTCACCTTCGCCGCCGCCGTCGATGCCGCTGAACAGCAAGTGTTCCAGCAGGTGCGGCAATTCCTTGTCTTCGCAGCTGAAGTCATCCAGGCCCACGCCCACCACTAGGCGGATCGCCACATGCCCGCGCTCGGTGCCCGGTTTGAGCAACAGTTGCAAGCCGTTGGGCAAGGTGTAGCCCTCGACTTGCAGGCGGTCAAAGGCGAAGACGTGGGCAGAGCCCATGAGCAGACAAGCGAACAACAGGCGACGCATAACAAGCTTCCTGGCGAGTGAGGTCAGTGTTAACTGACTTCACGGGCCATCGTACGTTCAGGGCGAATGTGTGATGTCGGCAATATCTTCGGCAGAGAGCGCGCCGGTGTCGGACGTTTCCAAGACTACATAAGCACTGCTGCAAAACAACGAGTTCAGTCGTTTCATGTCGGCAATCAGTTCCAGGTGCAGGGAGCTGGTCTCCAGGCTTTGCACGATTTTGCGCTGTAGCCGGCTGACGTGGGCGTGGGCCAGGCGGCGTTCCTGGGCGCGGAAACGGCGTTTTTCGCGCAGCAATTGGCGGGCGCTTTCCGGGTCGGCGCTGAGGAACACCGACAGGCCCAGGCGCAGATTGGCGATCAGTTGGCTGTGCAGGCCAGTGAGTTCTTCCAGGCCGACTTCGGAGAACTGGCGACGCTGTGAGGTTTTTTGCTGCTGGACTTTGCGCAGCATGCGTTCGATCAGGTCGCCGGCCAGTTTGAGGTTGATGGAAAGCTCGATGATTTCCGCCCAGCGGCGGCTGTCGTGCTCGCTGAGGTCTTCTCGGGGCATCTGCGCCAGGTAGAGTTTGATCGCGCTGTAGAGCGACTCGACGTCATCGCTGAGGCTGCGCATTTCCTGGGTGATGGCGGTCTGTTTGCCACGCAGGACTTCCTGCATGGCGGTGAGCATATTGTCGATCAGGTCGCCCAGGCGCAGGGTTTCACGGGCGGCGTTGGCCAGCGCCAGGCTCGGTGTGGCCAGGGCGGCCAGGTCAAGGTGGCGTGGTTTGGCCTTGCCATTGGTTTCTTCGCGCTCGGGCAGCAACCAGGCACATAGCCGGGCCATCGGGCCGATGGTCGGCAACAGGATCAGGCAGCGGCTGACGTTATAGAGCAGGTGGAAGGTGATGACCATGCCTTGGGCGCTGTAGTCCAAGCCGTCCATCCACAGCACCAGCGGGTCGAGTACCGGGATGATCAGCAGCAAGCCGATCAACTTGTACAGCAAGCTGCCCAGCGCCACTTGGCGTCCGGCGGCGTTTTGCATGCTCGTGCTGAGGAAAGCCAGGACGCCGCTGCCGATGTTTGCGCCGATCACCAGGCCGATCGCCACGTGCAAGCCGATCACGCCGGCGCCGGCGAGGGTGGCGGTCAGCAGGACGGCGGCCAGGCTGGAGTAGGAAATCATCGCGAACAAAGCGCCGACCAGGGCGTCGAGCAAAATGTCGCCGGTCAACGAAGCGAACAGCACTTTCACACCTTGGGCGTGGGTGATGGGGCCGGCGGCTTCGACGATCAATTGCAGGGCGAGGATGATCAGCCCGAGGCCGATGCCGACCCTGCCCAACTGCCCTGCCCGCGTTTGTTTGCGCGACAGAAAGAAAATCACCCCGAGAAAGATCAGCAGCGGTGACAGCCAGGACAAGTCAAACGTCAGCACCCGCGCCATCAGCGCGGTACCGACGTCGGCACCGAGCATGGTCGCCAAGGCGGGCATCAGCCCCATCAGGCCCTGGCCGACAAAGGAGGTCACCAGCATCGCCGTGGCGTTGCTGCTCTGCACCATGGCGGTCACCAGGATACCGGCGATAAACGCCAGCCAGCGCTTGGACATGTTCTGCCCGATGACTTGGCGCAAGTTGGAACCGTAGACCCGCAGGATGCCGGTACGGACGATGTGCGTGCCCCAGATAAGCAGGGTCACGGCGGAAAGCAGATTGAGCAGGGTCAGCATGCTCGGCCCCCCGTGTAGGTGCGCTCTAAAATGAGCGAAGGAAAGTTACCGCGTGCCGCTCTACGTCTTTTACTTAAGCTGTAGTTGGCGAATGGGCTCTGCGCCAGCATCGCATAGCTAAAGTGGGGATTGAAACAAAACTGTCATGAAATCAGCTTTTTGCAGATGAGAAAAAGGGGCTCGAAAGCTAATGCCAGTCAGTTAAGGGTGAGCACCGTACCTGTGGCGAGGGAGCAAGCTCCCTCGCCACAGTTTTGTACCCTTTCTACGTCTTAACTGACTGGCATTAGGCTCGAAAGCCCCTTTCAGCAGCGGGTCAGCTTTATTGACCCGGAATGTCTTTGCGCAGTTTCACCGGATCCTGCTGTTTGCGCTTTTTCGCGATGGCCGTACGCATCTTGATGTTCACCGCTTCCACCGCCAGCGAGAACGCCATGGCGAAGTAAACGTAGCCTTTTGGCACGTGCACATCGAAGGATTCGGCGATCAGTACGGTACCTACCACCAGCAGGAACGACAGGGCCAGCATCTTCAGCGACGGGTGCTTGTCGATGAATTCGCTGATGGTGCCTGCGGCCAGCATCATCACCAGTACCGCAACAACAATCGCCGCGACCATGACCGGCACGTGGGAGACCATGCCGACAGCGGTGATCACCGAGTCCAGGGAGAATACGATGTCGATGATTGCGATCTGGATGATGGTGTAGATGAACTTACCACCCTTGCCGCCTGGCTCGTCGTGGGTTTCGTCTTCACCTTCCAGTGCGTGGTACATCTCCTGGGAGCTTTTCCACAGCAGGAACAGGCCACCGAAGAACAGGATCAGGTCGCGGCCGGAAATGCCTTGGCCGAAGACCACGAACAGGTCGGCGGTCAGTTGCATCACCCAGGTGATCGACAGCAGCAACAGGATGCGCGTGACCATGGCCAGGGCCAGGCCGAAGATCCGGGTGCGCGCCTGCATATGCTTGGGCATGCGGCTGACCAGGATCGAAATCATGATGATGTTATCGATGCCCAGGACGATCTCGAGGGCCGTCAGGGTGAAGAAGGCAATCCAGATTTCCGGATTGGTCAGCCATTCCATGTGTATTCCTTTGAGCAAGTGTTAAACCGCGCAAGCTGCAGCGCCGCGCGGTGAGTGAGTCGGTACGATTATAGAGTGCTGAACAGCGGAAAAATCCCCATCAGCAATGCGGCGAACATTATGCACAGGCACACCAGTACTGCCCACTTCAGGGTGAAGCGCTGGTGATCGCCAAATTCGATACCGGCCAGGGCTACCAGCAGGTAGGTCGACGGTACCAGCGGGCTGAGCAAGTGCACAGGCTGGCCAACGATGGAGGCGCGGGCCATTTCCACGGCGGTGATGCCGTAGTGGCTGGCGGCTTCGGCGAGCACTGGCAGAACGCCATAGTAGAACGCGTCGTTGGACATGAAGAAGGTAAACGGCATGCTCACCAGTGCGGTGATCACGGCCAGGTACGGGCCCATGGCCTCTGGGATGACCGCCAGCAGGCTCTTGGACATGGCGTCGACCATGCCGGTACCGGACAGGATGCCGGTGAAGATACCCGCGGCGAAGATCAGCCCCACCACCGCCAGTACGCTGCCGGCGTGGGCGGCGACGCGGTCTTTCTGCTGTTGCAGGCAGGGGTAGTTGACGATCATCGCGATACTGAATGCCACCATGAACAGCACCGGCAACGGCAACAGACCGGCGATCAGGGTGCACATCAGGGCCAGGGTCAACGCGCCGTTGAACCAGATCAGCTTGGGACGACGAGCGTCGGGGTATTGCGACACGCTGATTTCGCTGTGGTCGATCTCATCGCCTTGCAGGTGCAGTTCACCCAGGCGCGCACGTTCGCGTTTGCCGTACATGTAGGCAATCACCAGGATCGCCACCACGCCGGCGGCCATCGCCGGGATCATCGGTACGAAAATATCCGATGGGTCCACATGCAGCGCACTGGCGGCACGGGCGGTCGGGCCGCCCCAAGGGGTCATGTTCATCACGCCACCGGCGAGGATGATCAAGCCTGCCATGATCCGCGGGCTCATGCCGATGCGCTGGTACAGCGGCAGCATCGCGGCCACGCAGATCATGTAAGTGGTAGCGCCATCACCGTCGAGGGACACGACCAGGGCCAGCACGGCGGTACCGACGGAGACCTTCAGCGGGTCGCCCTTGACCATCTTGAGGATCTTGCGCACGGCCGGGTCGAACAGGCCGGAGTCGATCATCAGGGCAAAGTACAGAATGGCGAACATCAGCATCACGCCGGTCGGCGCGAGCTTGGTGATGCCTTCGAGCATCATCGGGCCGATCTTCGGGGCGAAACCGCCGAACAGCGCAAACAGGATCGGCACGATGATCAGGGCGATCAGCGCGGACAGGCGCTTGGTCATGATCAAGAACATGAACGTGATGACCATGGCAAAGCCAAGGAAAGTCAGCATAGGAATACTCCAGGCGTAGCGCGGCTAGGGAATGGCGAACCGGGTGGGGTCAGCGCAGAACGAAAGGCACGAGGCGTACGGGTGGAGTTGGGGCGAACAGGCGGGTACGGACGGACATCGGGAATCACCATTGTTGTTGTTAACAGCCGGTCTGTTGCCGGCAGTGGAGGCGATCCTAGACGGGTAAGCTTTCAGCCAGCTTTCGCCGGAAAAACAGGTGACGAAGGGAATGCACGCAGTCTCTGGTTTTATGTAGATCAAAATGTGGGAGGGGGCTTGCCCCCGTTAACGGTGTGTCAGCCTGTGCATGCAGTGACTGGCACGCTGCAATCGGGGGCAAGCCCCCTCCCACATTTGTGTGTGTTTGGCTTGAGGTTTTTAGGGCAGTTCCAGACCGCCCGCTGCTTTGTGCAACGTCCGCAGATGTTCGCCCACCAGCTTGAGGTTGGCTTCGCAGGCGGCAATTTCGGCGGAACGGGAAGGATCCAGCAGCGCCCTCACCTCTTTATCCAATTCGCCGGTCAGGGATTGCAGCTGCTTCTGGCGCTCGGCGCTTTCCGATTCAAGACGCTTTGCTTCCGACGGTTGCGGCAGGCCATAACCACCGCTGCCCAGCAGCTCCGCCGGGCGACTGAGGAAGCCGCTGTTGGCGAGGATCTGCTGCAGCGTGGCGTTGGCTTTCTCCATGCCACCGTTTTTCAGCTCGCGGGCACCGAGGTAGCGTTGTTTGACTTCGTCCTGGGCCAGCATCAACTGCTTGCGAAAGCTTGCCTGCTCAAGCAGTAGCAGCGCGGCGCTGGTGCGCAGATCGGCCTGGCCGAACCACTGGCGGCGCTCCTCTGCACTGAGGGACAGCCAGTCTTCAACCTGAGTCTGTTTGATCGGCAGGCGTTTGCGCAGCACATCGAACATGGCCTGGTAGCGTTCGCGGAAGGAGTCGAAGTGATAACCCAGGCGCAGTGCCCGGCGTTTGTCATCCAGCACGCTGGTATCGGCCAGGCCGCGGGCGTTCAGGACTTCGAGCAGACCGTTGGGAGTGATGTTGTCCAGGCCGGTCAGCTGCGGGTTGGCGCTGCCGCTGCGTAGCAGTTTCAGGCTCTCCACCGCGCAGTTGTTGGAGATGAAGAAGTAGTTGCCGTCGTAGCTCCAATGCATCTCGGCGGCGTGCTCGACGGTGTCGTTGATTTCCTGGCGGGTCAACTTCAACGGTACGGAAGCCAGGCCGCGCAATTCTGTCTTGGTGTATTCGTCGATCACTTGCGCCAGCGGCAGTACAAACAACCGCGATGGGTACTTGCCGACCAGGCCATCCCAGCTCGATAGCTGTACGTCACCGACGAACGCGCGGTAGGACAACACCAGATGCTGGTCCAGGTCGAGCCGACAATCCGGCCCGCGTGGACGCCCCGGCGCACAGATCACCAGGCGTAGCATGCTGTGGCCCCAGCGGCTGACCAGGTTCTGGTTGGCTTCGGCCAGCAGGTAGTCGATTTCGTAGACGCGCTCGGGGTCCACATGACCCAGCGGCGTCTTGGCGAAATCGTTACCGGCGTTCAGGAAGGCGTAGGTGCTGGCGCAGGTGTCTTGTTCCGGCGGGGCCCAGCCGAAGTGTTCCTGGTAATAGCGGAACAATGCCGGGCGCCGGCAGGCGTAGCTGGGGTCGAGGAGGAAGTACTCCATGTTGACCGCGACGAATTCCAGCGGGCTGGTGGTTTCGTAGATGTCCGGGCTGCGGGCGACCTGATGGTTGTGCTGCTCACGCTCGCCGCGACGGCCGACGTATTGCGGCCAGCCGGCAAGGTCCAGCAGGCGCGGGTCGTCACTGAGGGTAAAGCGACGGCCATTCTGGCCACGGCATTGATCAGGCAGGCCGATCAGGCCGGTGAGGTTGTTTTGGCGGCTGCAACGATTGATCAGCGCGCGGTCCTCTTTGGACCACAGGCGCGCACGGTCATAGATGTGGGTCAGTTCGTGCAGCACCGTGGCGAGCATTTCGCGACGCACGGTGCCGTGGGGGCGATTGGTTTTCTGCGTGGCGGCGCTGCCGTCGGTCAGGCTGGCGAGCAGGTTACGGTTGAGGTCCAGCTCGGACACGAGGGAGGCTTGCCCGTAGGCATTCTCGGGCATTTTGTCGGTCCAGCCGACATCGATGCGCCGGTCCAACTGCTCGATAAAGCGCGGCGGTAAAGAGCGCATGGCTTCGTCGAGCAACGCCTGGCTGGCCTGCTGTTCAGCCGGGCTCAGACCCTCGGTCTTGAGCCGCAGTTGCAGGCTGGCCTGGGCTGCGGTGGCACACAGCAGCACAGTCCCGGCCAGGAGCCAGGCGGCAATTCGCCTCACAGTGCGAGGATAGCTTCTGCGAGGGTCTGGTCACTGGCGTCGCGGGCTTCCGGCAGGCGTGTGCGCAGGGTGTCGAAGGCCGCCTCCAAGTGCGCGCCACGGATCTCGCCGTTGGTAGCGACGAAACTGGCGGCGTCATCGTGGGCTTCGCGCACCACTTTGGAGTCGCGGATGGAGGTGGTGGTGTCCGAAGTGAAATCAATGGTGCGGCCTGAGGCGCGAACAATGATGTTACTGGTGGCCACCAGGGTATGCGCCTGGGCAACGTCGGCCAACAACAGCAGGCCAAGGGTGGCGGCGATCAGCGGGCTACGCATGGAATTACTCCGAATACAAAGATGGAATACAAAGATGATTATTGGACGAGAATTGCTTGCGCCAGTTCAAGGTCGCTGGCGTTAAGTTTTGGTTGGCTGCGGCGCAGATAATCCAGCGCTGACTCCAGCCGTGCGCCCCGCCATTCGCCGTCAGTGGCGATAAACGCGGCAGCGTCATCCTGCGCGGCCATTAGCACTTTTTTGTCGAAGGGTGCGGAGGTCACCTTGCTGGTGGCATACGCGCTCACGACCGTGCTCTGGGTGGTGAGGTCGAAGGCCGAAGCCAATGGCGACCAGCCGCAGAAAAACACCACAGGGACTATTAAAAGGCGGTATGAAAAAGCCATGGGACTCAACAACTGAAAGCGAGCGCCAAGGCTAGCGCAATGCCCAGGCGAGAGCCAGTGCATCGGTATCAGGGAGCGGCAGACGCTCCCTTTGTGCTCCGAATCAGATAGCCAGGATCGCTTGGGCCAGTTGCGCGTCAGTCGCGGTATTCAATTGCGGCGCTTGTTGGCGGATCTGTGCCAGGGCGCTCTCCAGTTTCACACCACGAATGGCACCTTCGCTGGCGACAAAGCTGGCAGCGTCGTCACGAGCGGCACGCACGACCTTGTTGTCGCGCAGCGAAGAAGTGGCATCGGAGCTGGCGTCGGAGGTGGCCTTGAGCGCGCCGACGATGGAGTCGGTGGTCACGATGAAGCTGGTCGCGCTGGCGTTGGCAGTCAGGGCCAATAGGGCAGCAGCACTCAGCAAGCGAAGACGGGACATGGGAAGACTCCTGTAGATGGACGGATAAGGTGGCGCAGGGCAGCCATTGGGGATCAGACGCCTGTACGACGCGGTTCGCCACGTGGTGGCTGGATATTAAGCCGCCGCTTATCCGTTCGGGAAGCTTCTTGACTGCCTAGTCACGCCAGAACGGCTTGGACAGCTCGGCGATTCGGTCGCCATGGCTGATGCCCAGGTCTGACAGTTCCCGAGCATCAAGCTGTGACAGTTGACGCCGTTCATAAGCCAGGCGTGCCCATCTAACGAAGGCAAAGGCCACCTGGCGTGGCAGCCGCTTATAAAGAGGGGAAGTCGTATCCATGGCGAGTACCTTTCATGAGGTCTTGGATCACCATGTTGGATGGGGCGGGGTCACCGATACAGATACACCAGAGTTAAATTGTACTGCTTAACTGTTGTGTCTTATTAACTGTACCTGTCATTGAGAACGGCTTCTGTTTTTACGCTCAAAACCCCAAACCCGGAAACAACAAAGCCCGCCTCCGGTTTCCCGGGGCGGGCTCTGTTTTGACAAATCAGGTTGCTGGCAGTGGACCCGTCAGGTCAGGGCCAGCGAGCGCTAAATCAGCGCCAGAACGGCTTGCTCAGCTCTTCGTAACGTTGAGCTTCGCTGATGCCTGCGTCAGCCAGCAGACGCGAATCCAGGCGAGCCAGTTGGTGGCGGCTGGAGATGCGGCGCTGCCACAACATCAGGTTGGCGATAACGCGCAGAGGCAGGGAAGCCTGGGTGTTTACAGCTTTTTCTTCAAAGAACAGTTCGGAACTGAGTGTACGTTCCATGATGACATCCTTCCGCTTGTGGCGGGATTAGGTAGTGGTTTAACTGATGCCAATGATCCTCTCCCGGCGCAAGACTCTCTAGATACAGTTCACCTGTATTGTGAGGGGCCAGTTAACTGTTTATAGACGCTGTACTGTACGAAAATAGGGCAACTGTACCTGTCTGCACTTAAGTGGTGCGAAATGGTCATTTTCGAAGAGGGGTGTGGGATATTTCGGTAGGAAATGACCGGTACAGCAGTACAGTTTTTTTAAGAAGTGGCAGCGACAAGGCCGAGCTGATGAAACTGTATTTGCATCAGCTCGGATCTGTATCAATCAGGCCTTGAGCATGTGCCCGGTTTCTTCCAGGTTAATGTGCCAGCTCAGTGCTTCGCGCAGGATGTGCGGGGTATGCCCGCCGATCGCGCAGGCAGCATCGAAGTAACTGTTCAGCGCATCGCGGTACGCCGGGTGCACACAGTTGTCGATGATCACCCGCGCTCGTTCCCGTGGCGCCAGGCCACGCAGGTCAGCCAGCCCGACTTCGGTCACCAGGATGTCGACGTCATGCTCGGTGTGGTCCACATGACTGACCATCGGCACTACGCTGGAAATTGCCCCGCCCTTGGCAATCGACTTGGTCACGAAGATCGCCAAGTGCGCGTTGCGCGCGAAATCCCCGGAGCCGCCAATGCCGTTCATCATGCGCGTGCCGCAGATATGGGTGGAATTGACGTTGCCGTAGATGTCGAACTCCAGTGCGGTGTTGATACCGATGATGCCCAACCGACGCACCACCTCAGGGTGATTGGAGATTTCCTGCGGGCGCAGTACCAGCTTGTCTTTGTAGTGTTCCAGGTTGCCGAACACATCGGCATTGCGTCGCTCTGACAACGTGATCGAGCTGCCCGAAGCGAAGCTCAATTTGCCTGCATCGATCAGGTCGAAGGTCGAGTCCTGCAACACTTCCGAATACATGGTGAGGTCTTCGAACGGCGAGTCGATCAATCCGCACATCACTGCGTTGGCGATGTTGCCGATCCCTGCCTGCAGCGGGCCGAGCTTGTTGGTCATGCGTCCCGCATCGACTTCCTGTTTGAGGAAGTTGATCAGGTGATTGGCGATGCCTTGTGTGTCGCTGTCGGGCGGCGTCACGGTAGAGGCCGAGTCAGCCTGGTTGGTGATCACGATGGCGACGATTTTTTCCGGTGGGATCGGGATGGCGGTGCTGCCAATGCGATCATCGACTTTCACCAACGGGATCGGCGTGCGCGTCGGCCGGTAGGTCGGGATATAGATGTCGTGCAGCCCTTCCAGGTTGGGGTTGTGCGCCATGTTGATCTCGACAATCACCTGCTTGGCGAAAATCGCGAAGCTGGCCGAGTTACCCACAGACGTGGTGGGCACAATATGCCCCTGTTCCGTGATTGCGACCGCTTCAATCACTGCAATGTCAGGCAGCTTGAGTTGGTTGTTACGCAATTGCTCGACGGTTTCCGACAAGTGCTGGTCGATAAACATCACTTCGCCGGCGTTGATCGCTTTGCGCAAGGTACTGTCGACCTGAAACGGCATGCGTCGGGACAGCACGCCGGCTTCGGTCAATTGCTTATCCAGGTCATTGCCCAGGCTGGCGCCGGTCATCAGGGTGATTTTCAGCGGAGAAGTCTTGGCGCGCTCGGCCAAGGCGTGGGGGACGGCCTTGGCTTCACCGGCACGGGTGAAGCCGCTCATGCCGACGGTCATGCCGTCTTCGATCAGTGCGGCGGCGTCTGCCGCGCTCATGACCTTGTTCAACAACGAAGGCAAGCGGATGCGATCACGGTACATGGATTCTTATCTCGGGCTACGGAAGCAAGGTGCGCAGTTTAGTGATTTCAAAAAAAATCGGCCCGCTACCATGGTCGAATGCCAGGTAGCGATTTAGAGCCTTTGGTCGGGTTTCATGCAGTAATAAAAAACCCCAGCCTACAAGAGGCCGGGGTTTCGAGTATTGCGCTGAAGCAGTGTTACTCGACGGCTTTGACCATGTCTTCAATGACCTTCTTGGCATCTCCGAAGACCATCATGGTCTTGTCCAGATAGAACAGCTCGTTATCCAAACCGGCATAACCGCTGGCCATCGAGCGCTTATTGACGATGATGGTTTTGGCCTTGAACGCCTCGAGGATCGGCATGCCGGCAATCGGCGAGTTCGGGTCGTTTTTGGCGGCCGGGTTGACCACGTCGTTCGCGCCAAGCACCAGCACCACATCGGCCTGGCCGAACTCGGAGTTGATGTCTTCCATTTCGAACACTTGGTCGTAAGGCACCTCCGCCTCGGCGAGCAGTACGTTCATGTGCCCTGGCATACGGCCCGCCACTGGGTGAATCGCGTATTTCACGGTGACGCCGCGATGAGTCAGCTTCTCGGTCAGTTCCTTGAGTGCGTGTTGCGCTCGCGCCACTGCTAGGCCGTAGCCCGGCACAATGATCACGGTGTCGGCGTTGGTCAGCAGGAAGGTCGCGTCGTCGGCCGAACCGGATTTCACCGGGCGCGCTTCTTTCGAGCCCGCCGTCGCGCCGGCATCCGGCGCATTGCCGAAACCGCCGAGCAGTACGTTAAAGAAGGAACGGTTCATCGCCTTGCACATAATGTACGAGAGGATTGCGCCGCTGGAGCCCACCAGGGAGCCGGCGATGATCAGCATCGAGTTGTTCAGCGAGAAGCCGATGCCCGCCGCTGCCCAGCCGGAGTAGCTGTTGAGCATCGACACCACCACCGGCATGTCCGCGCCGCCGATCGGGATGATGATCAGCACGCCAAGCACGAAGGCCAGGGCCAACATCAGGGCAAAGGCGGTGAGGTTGCCGGTGAACATGAACGCCAGGCCGAGGCCAAGTGTTGCGAGGCCGAGCACCAGGTTCAGCTTGTGCTGGCCTCCGAACTGTACCGGTGCGCCTTGGAACAGACGGAACTTGTACTTGCCCGACAGCTTGCCGAACGCGATCACCGAGCCGGAGAACGTAATTGCGCCGATGGCCGCGCCGAGAAACAGCTCCAGGCGGTTACCGGCTGGAATCGAGTCGCCCAGGTGTTTGACGATGCCCAGGGATTGCGGCTCGACCACCGCGGCAATCGCAATAAACACGGCGGCGAGACCGATCATGCTGTGCATGAACGCCACCAGCTCCGGCATCTTGGTCATTTCTACGCGCTTGGCCATGATCGAACCGGCGGTGCCGCCGATCAGCAGGCCGACGATCACATAGCCGATGCCGGCGGTGGCGAGCTCAGCGCCCAGCTTATAGATGAGGCCCACCGTGGTAAGTACCGCCAGCGCCATGCCGAGCATCCCGAACAGGTTGCCGCGCCGCGACGTGGTCGGATGTGACAGGCCTTTGAGGGCCTGGATGAAGCAGATCGACGCGATCAGGTAGAGCGTCGTTACCAGATTCATGCTCATTACTTCGGCGCCTCTTCTTTTGCTTTCGGGGCTTTCTTCTTGAACATCTCAAGCATGCGGCGGGTGACCAGGAAGCCACCGAATACGTTCACTGCTGCCAGTGCCACGGCCAGCGTGCCCATGGTCTTGCCCAGTGGTGTGACGGTGAGGGCTGCGGCGAGCATGGCGCCGACGATCACGATCGCGGAAATGGCGTTGGTCACCGCCATCAATGGCGTGTGCAGCGCGGGCGTTACGTTCCAGACCACGTGGTAACCGACATAAATCGCCAGCACAAAGATGATCAGGTTGTAGATACCGGGGGAGATAAGCTCTTCCATCGTCTGAATCCCTGCTTAGGCGTTTTTGCGGATGACTTGGCCGTCGCGGCACATCAGGCACGCAGCGACGATGTCGTCTTCGAGGTTGATTTCAAACTGCCCTTCCTTGGTGAAGACCAGTTTCAGGAAGTCCAGCAGGTTGCGCGCATACAAAGCTGAGGCGTCGGCAGCGACGGCACCGGCCAGGTTGGTCGGGCCGCAGATGATCACGCCATTTTCCACCACCACCTGGTCGGCGACGGTCAGCGGGCAGTTGCCGCCTTGGGCGGCGGCGAGGTCGATGACCACTGAGCCGGGCTTCATCTGTGCGACGGTTTCGGCGCTGAGCAGGGTCGGCGCTTTTCGGCCGGGGATCAGGGCGGTGGTAATGACGATGTCGGCCTGCTTGGCGCGCTCGTGCACGGCCAGGGCCTGGCGCTGCATCCAGCTGGTCGGCATTGGGCGTGCATAGCCACCGACCCCGACGGCGCATTCGCGTTCTTCATCGGTTTCGTAAGGCACGTCGACGAATTTGGCACCCAGGGATTCGATCTGCTCTTTAACGGCCGGGCGCACGTCAGACGCTTCGATCACTGCACCCAGGCGTTTCGCTGTGGCAATGGCTTGCAGGCCTGCGACACCGGCGCCCAGGATCAGTACGCGCGCGGCTTTCACGGTGCCTGCGGCCGTCATCAGCATCGGCATGAAGCGCGGGTAATGATGCGCAGCCAGCAACACGGCTTTATAGCCGGCGATGTTGGCCTGGGATGACAGCACGTCGAGGCTCTGGGCCCGTGAGGTGCGTGGCGCTGCTTCAAGGGCAAAGGCCGTGATGCCGCGTTCGGCGAGCTTGGCAATGGTTTCATTGCTGAACGGATTGAGCATGCCCACCAACACGGTGCCGCTTTTGATCAGCGCCAGCTCGCTGTCGCTGGGGGCCACCACCTTGAGAATCAGCTCGGCGCCAAACGCATCGTTGGCACTGCCAATGGTTGCGCCTGCCGCTTCATAGGCATTGTCCACGACGCTGGCCTTTAGGCCTGCCCCGCTTTGTACAGTGACCTTATGGCCCTGGCCGATCAGCTTCTTGATGGTTTCCGGGGTGGCAGCCACCCGCGTTTCACCGGTCTGGGTTTCGAGAGGAACACCAATGTGCACGTCAAATCTCCTGCATGATCTTTTTGCTTTTGATCTTTTTGTAAAAAGGCCAGTGCACCGCGAGTGGCGCAACTGGGGCGGCCGATCAGCACGATCCCGCTGAAATGACAGCGGGGCGCGGCATTTTGCAGGCGAACTTTACGGCCTTCAAGGGATTATGACGGGTGACGAAAAATTAACTACAAGTCACCCTGTGACTGATTGTCGCAATACGCTGAAATAACCTCTTCAAATACATGGGCTTAAAGGGCTGCAGGCAGTTTTGCACTCTTTTGCCATCGCCGGTGTGAATAGTCGGCTATTGGCTTGTGACAGTCGCTATAAGCCAAGTAGATCATGGCTTTGAGCCTTTTCTTGGACTGACAGATACAGTCTGCTGAAATGCGACATATACGTATATCTGTAGGATTAAAAAGTTACTGACTACAAAGTCAGTAACACGGTTGTGGCCTTTAAATGCTGGGGCTGTAGCGCTGGGACTGGTCGATAAGCCAATCCCTGAAGGCGTGCAATGAGGCAGATTCGACCTTTTTGTCAGGAATCATCAGGTAATAAGCCTTTGAGCTGCTCAGCGCCTCTGGGCTGGCGATCAGCAATTGTCCCTCCTCAAGCTCGCGCTGGATGAGGAACGGTGGAATCAGCGCGATCCCCATATCGTGCATGGCGGCCTGGGACAACATCGAGAATAGCTCGTATCGGGGGCCTGTCATGTCGCGGGGTATGTTCAGTTGTTGGGCGTTGAACCATTGGCGCCACGCGTAGGGGCGTGTGGTCTGCTGCAGAAGCGGCAGTTCTGCGATCTCCTGGGGACTGAACCGCGTGCGGCTACCCAATAGCCGAGGGCTGCACACTGGGACAGGGTTTTCCCCCATCAGTCGGTGGGATTCTGTGCCGGACCAGTCGGCATCGCCGAAGTAGATCGCGGCGTCGAATTCAGTGTCGGCAAACAGGAAGGGCCGTGTTCGGTTCGTGAGGTTAACGGTGACTTCGGGGTGCTGGCGTTGGAAGTCCTTGAGGCGAGGAATCAGCCATTGAGTACCGAATGTCGGGACCACGGCCAGTTCGATGGTGTTAGCGCCCTGCTGACCCATGACGGAAAGCGTATCGCGTTCCACCGCATCCAATTGCGTGGCCACGCGACGACTGTAGGACAGCCCCGCTTCTGTAAGCTTTACCCCACGCCGTGAGCGGCGAAACAGCTCGACACTTAAAAACTCTTCAAGGCTGGCGATCTGTCGACAGATGGCACCTTGCGTGATCGAAAGCTCCTGCGCCGCCTTGGTAAAGCTCTCGTGGCGGGCTGCCGCTTCAAAACTGACAAGGGCGGTGGTGCTGGGAATTTTTCTGCGCATATACCGTGTCCTCACTTACTAAAGCGCATATGCGCCTTTCTCGGCTACTTCGAAGTGAGAAATTAGCACAACCCTATGCGGAAACCTCGTTTGCCCTCTGCGCGTGTCGGGCCTAGGCTGCTTCCACGACTTCCGATTCTTTCCGCGAGGACTTATTCATGGCTGGCAAGGCAAGCTTCAACTGGATCGATCCACTGCTGCTCGATCAACAGCTCACCGAAGAAGAGCGCATGGTGCGCGACAGTGCTGAGCAGTTCGCCCAAGACAAGTTGGCCCCGCGTGTGCTCGAAGCCTTTCGCCATGAAAAGACCGACCCTGCTATTTTTCGCGAGATGGGCGAGACCGGTTTGCTCGGTGCGATGATCCCTGAGCAGTACGGTGGCAGCGGCTTGAATTACGTCAGCTATGGGTTGATCGCGCGCGAAGTGGAGCGTGTCGACTCCGGCTATCGCTCGATGATGAGTGTGCAGTCGTCACTGGTCATGGTGCCGATCAACGAGTTCGGCACTGAGGCACAGAAACAGAAGTACCTGCCGAAGCTGGCTTCTGGCGAATGGATCGGTTGTTTCGGCTTGACTGAGCCCAATCATGGCTCCGATCCGGGTGCGATGATCACTCGTGCTCGCAAGGTCGAGGGGGGTTATAGCCTGACGGGCGCGAAGATGTGGATCACCAATAGTCCGATCGCGGATGTGTTTGTGGTCTGGGGTAAGGACGATGCTGGCGATATTCGTGGGTTTGTCCTGGAGAAAGGCTGGAAGGGCCTGAGCGCTCCGGCGATTCATGGCAAGGTCGGGCTGCGCGCCTCCATCACCGGTGAAATCGTCATGGATAACGTGTTTGTTCCGGAAGAGAACATCTTTCCGGATGTGCGCGGTTTGAAGGGGCCCTTCACCTGCCTTAACTCGGCGCGCTATGGCATCTCCTGGGGGGCGTTGGGGGCCGCCGAGTTCTGCTGGCATACCGCTCGCCAATACACGCTTGATCGCCATCAATTCGGGCGCCCATTGGCGGCGACCCAGTTGATCCAGAAGAAGCTGGCCGATATGCAGACTGAGATCACCCTGGCCCTGCAAGGTTGCCTGCGTTTGGGGCGGATGAAGGACGAAGGTACGGCGGCGGTTGAAATCACGTCGATCATGAAGCGCAACTCGTGTGGCAAGTCCCTGGATATCGCACGCATGGCGCGTGACATGCTGGGTGGCAACGGTATTTCCGACGAGTTCGGGGTGGCACGTCATCTGGTCAACCTGGAGGTGGTGAATACCTATGAAGGTACTCATGACGTGCATGCGTTGATTCTGGGGCGCGCGCAAACCGGTCTTCAGGCGTTCTATTAATAGGAGCACGGCATGGGCGCGCTTTCGCATCTGCGGGTACTGGACTTATCGCGAGTACTGGCGGGCCCCTGGTCCGGGCAGATCCTCGCGGACCTTGGGGCTGAGGTGATCAAGGTTGAACGGCCGGGCAGTGGTGATGACACACGCGCCTGGGGGCCGCCATTCCTCAAGGATGCTTATGGTGAGAACACCAGTGAGGCGGCTTATTACCTGTCGGCCAATCGCAATAAGCAGTCGGTGACTATCGATTTCACGCGGCCGGAGGGGCAGGCGCTGGTCCGTGAGCTGGCGGCCAAGTCAGACATCCTGATCGAGAACTTCAAGGTGGGTGGTCTCGCTGCGTATGGGCTGGACTATGAGTCGCTCAAGGAGATCAACCCGGAGTTGATCTACTGCTCGATCACTGGCTTCGGTCAGACGGGGCCATATGCTACGCGTGCGGGTTATGACTTCATGATCCAGGGGCTCGGCGGGCTTATGAGCCTGACTGGTCGCCCCGAGGGTGATGAGGGGGCTGGGCCGGTGAAAGTGGGCGTCGCGCTGACTGACATCCTGACGGGGCTCTACTCGACCGTTGCCATCTTGGCGGCACTGGCTCATCGGGATCATGACGGTGGTGGGCAGCACATCGATATGGCGTTACTGGACGTGCAGGTGGCATGCCTGGCGAACCAAGCGATGAATTATCTGACGACAGGAGCGTCGCCCAAGCGCCTGGGGAATGCTCACCCGAACATCGTGCCTTATCAGGACTTTCCCACGGCCGACGGTGATTTCATCCTGACGGTGGGTAATGACGGGCAGTTTCGTAAGTTTGCTGAAGTGGCCGGGCGGTCACAGTGGGCGGATGATCCGCGCTTCTCTACTAATAAGGTGCGGGTGGCCAATCGGGCGGAGCTGATTCCGTTGATTCGCCAGGCTACGGTGTTCAAGACGACGGCTGAGTGGGTATCGCAGTTGGAGCGGGTGGGTGTGCCTTGTGGGCCGATCAATGACCTGGCCCAGGTGTTTGATGATCCGCAGGTCAAGGCGCGCGGCTTGGCGATGGCGTTGCCTCATGCGTTGGCAGGGATGGTGCCCCAGGTTGCCAGCCCAATACGGTTGTCGAAGACGCCTGTGGAGTATCGGAGCGCGCCTCCTCTGCTGGGTGAGCATACGGCCGAGGTGCTTCAGGAAGTACTGGGGCTGGGCATGGCGAATATAGTTGCTTTAAAGGCGGCGGGGGTTATTTGACTGCTTCCTTCTATATAGAGGGTATTGGCGGCTCTTTGTTGGTGGTTTTTTAATCAATGCTAACTAATTGATAGAAAAGCAAAATTAAGGGTTGACGGCAGATTCTGGAAGTCTATAATTCGCCCCACTTNCTTCCGGCGCAGTCGAAACGGAAAACTCCTTGGTAAACAAAGAGTTACGCAGAATTCGACAGCGAGTTGCTTCAGTTCATCGAGGCCCAGAAGGAGTTGGTAGGGCAGTGTTGTTTGGCTCTATTAACGTTTCGATCTTCTCGGTCGAAAGCGGAGAAAAAGAGGTGTTGACAGCAGCGTGTAACGCTGTAGAATTCGCCTCCCGCTAACGAGAGATCGGA